>NZ_BPHD01000001.1:930146-1194078 GCF_026003375.1 Thermonema sp. | reverse complement strand
GGGCTTGCCGCCCTTGCCATAGGGCTCATTGCTGCCATGGCGGGGTGCTATTCTCAAGCGAGGTGTCAACACACCCCGCCCTTTTAAACAGAACCTCCTCGCTTTGCCATTTCTCACCTCACGCAGCGCATCTTGTCATTTCGAACCTCACGCAGTGAGGTGAGAAATCTCATCAAACCAAGCCGCAAGAAGCAAAAAGATTTCCCGCTGCGCTCGAAATGACAAAGAGAGGAGGGCGAAATGGCAGGGGAGCACTTGAGATGGCGGAGGGCGTCCGGAAAAGAAGGCTGCAAGCAAAAAGAAAAAGCAGCCGGTTTTTTTGTGCCAAACGCCTTTTACCCTGTCAAACGGGGCGCAAGTTCTCGAACAAGCAAACCACATCTTGTCATTTCGAACGAGCGTAGCGAGTGAGAAATCTCTTCAAACCAAGCCACAAGAAGCAAAAGAGATTTCTCGCTTGCGCTCGAAATGACAAAAGAGGCTCGGAATGACAGGGGGGAAGGATACCCGAAATGACAGAGGAGGGCTTGTGATGACAGCGGGAGGCATGAAAGGAAGAGGAGAATCCTGCAAAAGAAAAAAGCGCTCCGTTTCCGGAGCGCAAGACAAAACAGCCCGGTCCTAAAACTCTGCCCGGCGGCGGGCGGCATTCAGCCGCAAGCCCACCGACACAAAAGAAGTATGGTTTTCGGCGTCGCCCTGCTGCACACTGCGCCGCAACAGATACGAAGCCTCCACAAACAAGTTATGATAAGCCTGATAGGTAGCACGCAGCTCGGCCAAGGCGGTGGTGGTGCGCAGCCCTTGCGCCAAGCGGTTGCCATACTCTTGCATACGGCTGCGGTTGTCAAGCAAAATGTTGCCGCCCCAGTTTTCGCCGGGACCGTCTTCGCCCTTCACCCGATAAAACAACTGCCCCTCCAGGCGCCAGCGGGGCAGCGGCTGATAACGCACAATGCCCAACAGCTCGTAGAAATTGGCACCGGCAGGGTGTGCCAGAGGCTGACGGTAGTGGGTGTATGCTTTGGTGAGCGTATCTTGGGTGTAGGTATAAGGGCGCACCATGTTGGCTTCGGCCTGCAGGTCCAGATTGTCGATGCCGAAAGCGTCGATATAGTGCAGCCCCAGCTGCAGCGCCTGTTTGTTGCCCCACCAGCCCTTGCCGCTGCGCACCTCTGCCACAATCAGCTCGTCGATGACCACTTGCCCATAGATTGCCAGCCGGGGCAGGGGCATCCAGCGAAAGTCACCGCCCAGAATCACATTATCGGGGCTGCCCACATGCTGTTCCACGCTGCGGTAAAAGATGATAGGGTTCAGGTAATGCCATTCGAAACCATTTTGCCGCCCGAATACCACGCTTTCAAACAAACCTACCTCCAGACGGGGCGTGAGGTAGGTGCTGAGATGGTGAAAAGCAAAATACTTTTTCGGACGCAGCCCGTCGGCTTCCGATACGTCGGCCACCATCTCGGCAAAAATGTTTTGATATTGCACCTTCCACACGCGGGTGGTGATTTTCAAAAAAGAATAAGGCGCAGCAAAGTCAGACAATATAAGAGAACGCTTGCCATAACCTATGAAATTGCGGTCATGACCAAACTGCACCTCTACTGAAGGCAGCAGACGGAAGGCAATGTAGCCGCGCGCCGAAAGGAAATCATAAGTAGTGGGCGAGGGGCGGTCGCCGTCTTTGAAATAACCTTCATGCGGAAGTGCGCGGGTGGCATCTACATATTGCTGCACATAGAGGGGGTAGCGGGCTTGCGTGTCGGTCAGGTAAGTGAAAAAACTGAGGCGGTCGTCGATGGTGCCGCGCAGGCGCACACCACGCGTATTTTGGTAGGTCCACTCGTTCAGGCGGCTGTCTTTGCCTGCCTGAAAATCCAAGACCGGGTTCACACTCAAACGAAAACCGGGCACGCGGGCACTGTAGAGCGCCGCCGGTTGGCGGTAGAAGTGACCCCAAAAGCTTTTGTCCGTCTTTCTTTCATAAAGGCGGGCGAGGCTGTCGCTTTGGTCCCAGTTGTCGCGCTGCAGGTAGCGGCGGTTGAAGCGGTCGGCAGTCGACACAAAGCGGCTGCTGTCTTGCAACAAAGCAAGCAAGGCTTGCCGGTTTGCCGGCAGCTGTGTGTAGTGCCAAAGGGTGTCCCAGTGTTGGCCTTTCAGCTCATAACGCCGCAGCAGGTGGGTATAGTCTTCGTCTAAGTCGTAGAGCGGTGCTTGGGCATATGAGGGCATGAGGGCCGGCAGCCAACAGCACAACCAAAAGTAGAGGCTTATATGCTTCATTGCGGATTCTTTTTTTGACCACGAAAACAGCAAGATAACAAGCAGACAAGAGCTTGCAAAAAATATGAAAAAGTCTTTATGCTTATATGGATTTTTTTCTACCTTTGAAGCGTTTGAAATGAAGTGCTTGCCTAATGACCAAAGCATGCAGGGAGTAAGTCAACGAATCATAGCCGTTTGCCTGTGGCTGGTAGCCGTTTGGTTGCTGCCGGGCAAGCTCTATGCCCTGCCGGTATCGCTTGGGTCATTGCCTGCCACAACACATACAGCGCTCGACGCCCCCGCCGGGCAAGCGTTTGGCACGCTCGTTTTGCCGGCAAAAGAACAAGCAACTTTGACTGCCACGCCGGATGAAGAAGAGCCGTTGGCAGGTGAAGAAGCCGAAAAAGAAGAAGAACGGGAAGAGAAGCGAACCAACTTCGCCCCTTTACTTTTTTCATCCGCATTTAAGAATATTGTCAATCTTCGGGTAGCGCTTTCCGTTCCGGGCATTGTCACCCCTTGTCATTCAATCTGCCGGCGCCTTTACATCTGGTATGCCTTCAACCGGGCGCCTTAGTTGCCTCTCCCTACGGAAGTTCTCTTTTTTCTCTGATTCTTTATGCTTGCTTTTCAGTGAAGCAGGCTGCGGTCGCTTACCTTTAGCCATTGTGAACTCCTCCTTTTAGTCAAACATTTAAAACATTTTCCATCCATGAAAAAGAAAGCATTGCTTTATGGTTTGTTTGTGCTGTTGATCATGGGCTTATTTGCCTGCCAAAAACATGAAAAGCATCACGAAGAAGTGCCGGAATTGCCGGTTACTTCGCCCCTCCGGAAAGACACCAGCATTACACGCGAGTATGTATGTCAGATTCATGCCATACAGCACATTGAAGTGCGGGCATTGGAAGAAGGATACTTGCAAAACATTTATGTGGACGAGGGGCAACGTGTGAAGAAAGGGCAGCTGCTCTTTCAAATCATGCCTGTGGTGTATCAGGCAGAACTGCAAAAGGCGCAAGCCGAAGTGCACTATGCACAGGTAGAATACGACAACGCCAAGGCACTTGCCGACAGCAACATCATATCGCCGGCACAACTGGCATTGGTGCGTGCCAAACTCGAAAAGGCCAAAGCCGAGCTGGCATTGGCTCAATCGCACCTTACCTTTACCAAAATCACGGCGCCTTTCGATGGTTTGGTGGGGCGCTTTCATGTGCGTTTGGGCTCGCTGCTCGAAGAAGGCGAGCTGCTGACCACCCTTTCGGACGTGAGCCGACTGTGGGTGTATTTCAATATGCCGGAAGCCGAGTACCTCGAATACATGCAGCGGGCACAAGACCCCGCTGCACAGGTAGTGCAGTTGCGCATGGCTAACGGGCGAATCTTCGACCAAAAAGGGAAGATAACGGCTATAGAGTCCGAGTTCGACAACAAAACGGGAACCGTTGCCTTCCGGGCTACTTTTCCCAACCCCAATACCTTGTTGCGTCATGGCGAAACCGGAAATATACTGATGACCTCTGCTTTGAAAGATGTGTATCTTATTCCTCAAAAGTGCACCTTTGAAGTGATGGATAAAAAGTATGTGTACCTGGTGGAAAAAGACGGTACCTTGAAAGCACAACCGGTAAAGATAATTGCTGAGTTTACCCATCTGTATGCGGTGAAAGGAGTGAGCGAAAAAGACCGCCTGCTGTTCGACGGCTTGAACAAAGTGCGTCACGGAGAGAAAGTCAAAGCGGTATATATACCGCCGGCAGAAGCGTGGAAACAATTGGAGTTGTATGCCGAATAGGCGAGATGGTGTAAGCTTTCAAAACAAGAGAAACGATGTTTAGCAGAATTCTTCATAGACCGGTACTTGCCATAGTTACCTCCATTATTATTGTGTTTGCGGGTTTGTTGGCCATCAACCGCTTGCCAATATCGCAGTTCCCCGAAATCGCCCCTACCACGGTGAACATATTCATCGCCTACCCGGGGGCCAGTGCCGATGTGTTGATTAAATCCACCATCATTCCCTTGGAAACAGCCCTCAACGGGGTGCAGGGCATGCGTTATATCACCGCTGATGCCACCAGTGCCGGCGAGGCTACCATACAGGTGATTTTTGAACCGGGCACCGACCCCAACGATGCCGTGGTGCTCGTCAAAACCCGTGTGGACCAAGTAATGACCATGCTGCCCCCCTTGGTGCAGCGCGAAGGGGTGATTATTACCCCCATCCAGCCCAGTATGCTCATGTACGTGAACCTGTACAGCACCGACGAAGAGGCAGACGAAAAATTTCTTTACAACTACGCTTATACCCGGATGATCCCGGAAATACAGCGCATTCATGGCATCGCGCAGGCACGTATTTTAGGAAGCCGCGTATATGCTATGCGTGTGTGGCTCAACCCCGACCGCATGCGTGCCTACAACGTGTCGGTAGAAGAGATGATGGAGGCGATGAGCGAGCAAAGCATTATTGCCAACGTGGGACGCCTGGGGCAAAGCTCCGGCAAGCAGGCACAGTCGCTCGAATATACCCTCTTCGGACCGGATCGCTACAATACGCCCGAGCAATACGAAAACATTATCATACGCGCCACGGAAGAAGGCGAAATCCTGCGCCTGAAAGATATAGCCACCGTGGAGTTGGGGTCCGAATTCTATGATATTTACTCCAACGTAGATGGGTATCCGGCTGCATCTATTGTTTTAAAACAAACGGTGGGCAGCAATGCGCAGGAGGTGATAGAACAGGTGAAAGCCAAGCTGAAAGAGCTGGAAAAAGACTTCCCGCCCGGCATGAAATACAGCATCAGCTACGACGTGTCGCGTTTCTTGGATGCTTCCATTGAGCAGGTGGTGCACACCTTGCGCGATGCCTTCATTCTGGTGGCACTGGTGGTTTTCCTCTTCTTGGGCGACTGGCGTTCCACCATCATTCCCATCATTGCCGTGCCCGTATCGCTCATTGGGGCTTTCTTCGTGATTTCTCTCTTGGGCCTGTCCATCAACCTGATTACGCTTTTTGCGTTGGTGCTGGCCATCGGTATTGTGGTGGACGACGCCATTGTGGTGGTGGAAGCCGTCCATGCCAAGATGGAGCACGACAACCTCTCGCCTTATCAGGCAGTGAAAAAAGTAATGACCGAAATCAGTGGCGCCATCATTGCCATTACACTGGTGATGGTGTCGGTGTTTGTGCCCATTACCTTCCTTTCCGGGCCGGTGGGCGTCTTCTACCGTCAGTTCTCCATCACCATGGCCAGCTCCATAGTGATTTCGGCTTTTGTGGCTTTGACACTCACGCCGGTGCTCTGCGCCATGATTCTGAAAAATCCGCATTGGAAGGCAGGCAGGAAGAAGTCGCCCGTGGAGTGGTTCATGGACAAGTTCAACCGCTGGTTTGAACGCCTGACCGGCATTTACGTAGGCTTTTTGACCAAAATTGTGGACCGGCGCTTGGTGACAATCGCCATATTGCTGGCATTTAGCGCCGGTATCGTGGGGGTGAACAAAGTGCTGCCTTCCGGTTTTGTGCCCAACGAAGACCAAAGTACCATATATGCCATCATACAGACGCCGCCCGGCTCTACCTTGGAGCGTACCAACGCGGTGGCGCGCCAGTTACAAAAGATATGCGAGGAAATACCGGAGGTGGAATCCGCCACTTCGCTGGCAGGCTACGAAATCATGACCGAAGGGCGCGGCTCAAACGCCGGCACGGTACTGATTAACCTGAAAGATTGGGCAGAACGTGAGCGTTCGGTACTTGAGGTGATGGAAGAGCTCGAAGAAAAAACGAAAGGCTTAGGTGCCATCATCGAGTTTTTTGAACCGCCGGCCGTGCCCGGATTCGGTAGCTCGGGAGGCTTTTCTCTGCGTTTGCTCGATAAAACCGGCTCTTTCGACTACGAAGCCTTCGACCGCGTGAACAAAGAGTTCATGGATGCGCTGCGCAAGCGCAAAGAAATCACCGGCTTGTTTACCTTCTTTGCCGTCAATTATCCGCAATATGAGCTTATCATAGACAACCAGGTGGCTATGCAAAAGGGGGTTTCCATTGGCAAAGCCATGGAAAATCTCAGTGTTTTGGTAGGTAGCAACTTCGAGCAGGGATTTATTCGCTTTGGGCGCTTCTTCCGCGTGTTTGTGCAGGCAGCCCCCGAGTTCCGGCGCTTCCCCTCAGACCTGCTCAATCTGTATGTGAAGAACGAAGAGGGCGAAATGGTGCCTTACTCTGCCTTCATGCGTTTGGAAAAACGCCAGGGACCTAACGAGCTGACGCGCTACAACCTGTACAACTCGGCAGCCATTCGTGGCTTGCCTGCCCCCGGCTACACCACCGGCGATGCCATCGAGGCCATCAAAGAAGTGGCTGCCCAAACACTGCCCAACGGCTATGACATCGCATGGGAGGGGCTCTCCTACGACGAAGCCAACCGGGGCAATGAAGCGCTCTATATCTTCATCGTGGTGATTGCCTTTGTGTATTTGGTATTGGCAGCGCAGTATGAGAGCTTTATCTTGCCTCTGGCTGTTATTTTGTCGTTGCCTATTGGTATTTTCGGCTCTTTCCTTGCCTTGAAGCTCATGGGCTTGGCCAACGACGTTTATGCACAGGTGGCACTCATCATGCTGGTGGGCCTCTTGGGCAAAAATGCCGTGCTGATTGTAGAATTCGCCGTGCAGAAGCACCAGCAAGGCGCTACCATCCTGCATGCAGCCATCGAAGGGGCCAAAGTACGTTTCCGTCCTATCTTGATGACTTCTTTCGCTTTTGTGGCCGGCTTGGTTCCCTTGGTCATTGCCCACGGTGCCGGTGCCATCGGCAACCGCACCATCGGTAGTTCGGCCATGGGGGGTATGGTGGTGGGGACGGTCTTCGGCGTGCTCGTCATTCCGGGGCTCTACTACATCTTTGCCAAACTGACCGAAGGCAAACAGCTCCTTCAAGATGAAGAAGTATCGCCGCTAAGCGAAGAGATGGTAGAAAATGCCTACAAGGCAAGTATGTGGAAGAAACTCATGCATTTGGATGTAGTATGGGAAGCCGCTAAGCGCAAGGCTAAAAACAAAGATAAAAACAAAAACAACGCAAAAGACGATGAAGACAATGCATAAGGTGAAAATATATGTATGGGCAGTGCTGTGGCTGGTATTGGCAGGGGCCTGTGTGGGTCCGCGCCATACCCTGCCGGAGGTGCAGGTAGAACTGCCGCAGTCCTTTGGTGCACAAAGCAGCAGCGACTCGGCCGGGGTGGCACGGCTCAACTGGCGTACCTTTTTCGAAGATGAGCACTTGCAGGCACTCATAGATTCGGCCTTGCGCCACAACAGAGAGCTGAATATCCTGTGGCAGGAAATCATCATCAGCCAAAACGAGGTGCTTGCCCGCAAAGGGGAATACCTGCCCTTTGTGCGTTTGGGTGCCGCTGCCGAAATAGACAAAGTGGGGGAATACACGCGCGCGGGTGCCGTGGAAAAGCAGCTGGAAATCAGGCCGGGCGAGGAGTTCCCCGAGCCCTTTTCCCACTTTGAACTGGGCGCTTATGCTTCCTGGGAGGTGGACATATGGAAGCGCCTGCGCAATGCCAAAAAAGCAGCGGCACTGCGTTACCTGGCAAGTGTGGAAGGGCGGCGCTTTATGCAAACCCAAGTGGTAGCCGAAGTGGCCGAAGCCTACTACGAACTGATGGCACTGGACAACCTGCTGGCTACCATCGATGAATACGCCCGCATTCAGGAGAGTGCCTTGCAGATAATTCAGCAGCGCAAACAGGCCGGGCACGACACACAGCTGGCCGTGAACCGTTTTGCCGCCCGCCTGCTGAAAACCAAGAACCTGCGTTATGCCATCCGGCAGCGTATCACCGAAACCGAAAACCGCCTGCGTGTGTTGACCGGTCAGCTGGCAGACTCCATCCCCCGCCCGTCGGCACGCTTTCTGGAGCTGCCGGTAGATTCCATCTTGACCGGCGTGCCGGCGCAGTTGTTGCAAAACCGCCCCGACATACGCCGCGCCGAATGGGAGTTGCAAGCCGCCAAGCTGGACGTGAAGTCGGCGCGCGCCTTGTTCTATCCTTCGTTGGACATTCGCGCCGGCATAGGCTTTCAAGCCTTCAATCCGGCATTTTTGCTGGCGCCCGAGTCCTTGCTCTACAACCTGGCCGGCGACCTGATGGCACCGCTCATCAACCGCAAGGCCATACGTGCTGCCTACAACACCGCCAATGCGCGGCAACTGCAGGCACTCTATGCCTACGAACAAACGCTCTTGCAGGCCTATACGGATGTGTTGAACCAGCTGGCGAAAATAGAAAACTACACACAGAGCCTGCAGCTGAAAACCGAAGAAGTGCGCATCCTGACCGAATCCATCGGTATTGCCAATGCCTTGTACCGGGCAGCCGATGCCGACTACCTGGAGGTATTGCTCACGCAAACCGAAGCCTTGGATGCCCGCCTGGAGTTGATTGAAGTAAAACTAAAACAATTACAAGGCAAGGTACAGGTGTATCGTGCCTTGGGTGGTGGCTGGCAATAGAGAGGAGTGCACAAGCCATAAGACACAAACAAAGCCGCCTGTTTCAGGTGGCTTTGTTTTTTTGCCTCGAGGCTTTCCCTTTTTGTTTTTCTCTTTTGCTTTCGAGCTTCTCCCTGTCCTTTCAACTAACTATCCCCACTGTCATTTCGAGCGCAGCGAGAAATCTCTTTGCTTCTTGCGGCTTGGTGGGTTTGAGGTCGAGATTTCTCACCTCACTGCATGAGATTCGAAATAACAAGCCACGTTTTTGCGCTTCGTCCGGGATGACATGCTGCCGGAGATGAGAAACCGGCAGGCTGCGTTTAAGCTCCTTCATAAGCAAGGCTGTAAAACAAAAAAGCAAGGCATTTTGCCTTGCTCGTCGCAATCCTTCTTTTAATGGTAGATGCGCTGTGGGCCGCTTCATTTTAAAGGACAAGGCGTCCTTGTTCTCTGAACAGTCGCAATCCTTCTTTTAATGGTAGATGCGCTGTGTGCGTGTTGAAAGAGAAGCACATCCTGTTCTCTGAACGTCGCAATCCTTCTTTTAATGGTAGATGCGCTGTGTGGTTCTATGTTTCGCAGGATGTTTTGTCGTCTTTTTTCAGGTCGCAATCCTTCTTTTAATGGTAGATGCGCTGTGGGTAAAAAAAAAGTGTTATGTGGAGAGTATTTTTGTTTAATTGTCGCAATCCTTCTTTTAATGGTAGATGCGCTGTGGGCGGAATTAGTGAAGCCGCTCGCCGCCTCGCACAGGAGGTGGGTCGCAATCCTTCTTTTAATGGTAGATGCGCTGTGGGCGGACCTCAAAGAGGTGCGAGGTGAAGTCACTTTCGTCGCAATCCTTCTTTTAATGGTAGATGCGCTGTGGGTGCACGTCAATAGCACCCCATTCGACAAGGGGGTATTCAGTCGCAATCCTTCTTTTAATGGTAGATGCGCTGTGGGGGTGGCTGGAAAACGCCTCAACAAGAGGCGGTCGCAATCCTTCTTTTAATGGTAGATGCGCTGTGGGTCAGTACCCGTAGAGAGCACTCACGCCGTCGTAAAAGAGTCGCAATCCTTCTTTTAATGGTAGATGCGCTGTGGGCGCAGAAGAGGTGGCGGAAAGGCTACCCACCTCATTCGAGGTCGCAATCCTTCTTTTAATGGTAGATGCGCTGTGGGGCTTTTGCGCTGTTCGAGGCGCTGCTGGGGCTGCAGTCGCAATCCTTCTTTTAATGGTAGATGCGCTGTGGGCTGCCCGCCTATTGGCGGAGCAGGTGGCTGAAAAATTGTCGCAATCCTTCTTTTAATGGTAGATGCGCTGTGGGTAATACAAGGCGACGTTTCAACGACCGGTGACAGTCGCAATCCTTCTTTTAATGGTAGATGCGCTGTGGGCGGCTTCTGGAGCACATCAGGCGACGCGGTTACCATAGTCGCAATCCTTCTTTTAATGGTAGATGCGCTGTGGGCGATAACGAGGGTGCTAACGCACCCGCTAACGTCGCAATCCTTCTTTTAATGGTAGATGCGCTGTGGGATGACACCCCTGTCAACGGGGGTAATGACACCCCTGTCGTCGCAATCCTTCTTTTAATGGTAGATGCGCTGTGGGAAAGGACGGCGTGAGCGCAAGCGCAAGAGCGCTGTCGCAATCCTTCTTTTAATGGTAGATGCGCTGTGGGGAGGCTAAGTTCAGACTTTGAGGTACGCGTTCGTACCGTCGCAATCCTTCTTTTAATGGTAGATGCGCTGTGGGCAGTAAACGCTGTGAGGTGCGCTCGTTAGAGTAGCACCTGTCGCAATCCTTCTTTTAATGGTAGATGCGCTGTGGGCAGTAAACGCTGTGAGGTGCGCTCGTTAGAGTAGCACCTGTCGCAATCCTTCTTTTAATGGTAGATGCGCTGTGGGACAAGTCCTGACCCACTCCCGGGCACCTGGTCGCAATCCTTCTTTTAATGGTAGATGCGCTGTGGGGGGGTTGAAGCCCCCAACACGGGGGTTGAAGCCCCCGTCGCAATCCTTCTTTTAATGGTAGATGCGCTGTGGGCCCCTCTACGGGGGCACCCGTGGATAGTGCCGTCGCAATCCTTCTTTTAATGGTAGATGCGCTGTGGGGGGCACCTCCCGGGCGGTGCCGCACTCCCATGGTCGCAATCCTTCTTTTAATGGTAGATGCGCTGTGGGCATTAAAGAGAGAAAGTTTGGAAATGCCAGGGCCATGGCCGTCGCAATCCTTCTTTTAATGGTAGATGCGCTGTGGGAGACCCGGTGAGAAGGAGCCAAGTCTTCGCCGCAGTCGCAATCCTTCTTTTAATGGTAGATGCGCTGTGGGCTCATCAACGTTGAGGCGGAGGTTTCCGCCGGTCGCAATCCTTCTTTTAATGGTAGATGCGCTGTGGGGTTTTCGGGGGCACCCGTAGAGGGTGCCCCCTGGTTTCGTCGCAATCCTTCTTTTAATGGTAGATGCGCTGTGGGGTTTCGGGGGCACCCGTAGAGGGTGCCCCCTGGTTTTCGTCGCAATCCTTCTTTTAATGGTAGATGCGCTGTGGGCGCATAGCCCAACTATCAGAATTGATGACTGGGCTGTCGCAATCCTTCTTTTAATGGTAGATGCGCTGTGGGGGCACGGGCTCTGCTTCGCAGGTAGCCGAGAGGCTAGTCGCAATCCTTCTTTTAATGGTAGATGCGCTGTGGGACCCGTGTCCGTAGAGGGGGCACCCGTGTCCGTGTCGCAATCCTTCTTTTAATGGTAGATGCGCTGTGGGTTGCGCAAGCAACTCAGCAATGAAGTTGTCAACATTGAGTCGCAATCCTTCTTTTAATGGTAGATGCGCTGTGGGTTACATATTTTTTTTAAATGATGCAAGTCTGTCGCAATCCTTCTTTTAATGGTAGATGCGCTGTGGGAAAACCCTTTCCATTCTACTTAACATAATACAAGTTGTCGCAATCCTTCTTTTAATGGTAGATGCGCTGTGGTCGAGGTCTCGCGCTATCACTTTGGCGGAGAGACTGTCGCAATCCTTCTTTTAATGGTAGATGCGCTGTGGGAGAACCAGCCCAAGCACGCCGCCGTAAAAGACGGCGTGTGTCGCAATCCTTCTTTTAATGGTAGATGCGCTGTGGGAGTTCGTTGTGTAACTCATTGGTTTATAGAAGTTTAACTTTGGATACAGGGTGAAAATTCTGATTTTTCCAATCTGCTTGGAAATTAATTCGGAATTTTCTTTAAGAAAACAAGAGTTTTACCAAACAATATGTCAAAGAACGTACTTTGCCGGCTTTCCGTTCGTCGGGCGGGTACTGAAATGAATGTTCACTCATCGGGTAAATACAGCCGTTCGTACAAAATGTCAGTGCGCGGCTGTCATACTTCTTTACTTGCCGCCTATGCGGTAAGCCACTTGCAAAGTGAAAGCATTTTAGTGCTTTTGTTTGAAATATGCAAATTTTTTGAAAAAAAATTGCAGGGGTATATGCTTTGCGCAAAGAGTCTGCCACAGAAGGGGGAGTTACCGCTTGGCTACCGCCCGGGTGACGGCCGCTTCGCCATGGTGGTAGGCGCCTTCGTTCAAAAAGGTTTCTTCTTCCCACACGCGGCTTTCGGAAAAGTCTTGCAGCAGGGCTTGCAGTGCTTCGGCACTGACCAAAAGGGAGGCTTGCTTGGGTCCGCCGGAGGGGCGTCCCAGTTGTGCCGGGGCAAATAGCTCCACTATGAGCGTGCCGCCGGGGCGCAGTGCCCGGAAAAGGCGCGGGTAAATGTGTTGCCAGTTTTCTGTATGGGCATAAATGAGGGCCAGCGCATCGAAATGGGCTTCCGGCAGCTGTATTTCATCATAGCTTGCAAGCTCGTATTGCAGCTGAACGCCCCGCCGGGCTGCCAGCTGCAGCGCTTTCTCGCGGGCGGCTTCGGCATAGTCGAAGGCATACACCTGCCATCCTTTTTGTGCGGCATACACGGCATTGCGCCCTTCGCCTTCGGCAGGCAGCAACAAATGCCCCGGCGACAGCCGGTCTATCTCCTGACGGAAAAAAGCATTGGGTTCCGTGCCGTAAACAAAGTTTTTTTGTGCAAAGCGTTCATTCCAAAATTCTTTCATAAGCCATGTGTTTTTAACAGTTTTTGCCGTCGATGCCGCATTGTGCCGGCTCCGTTGCGGGACTTGCCATGCCGGTAGTGATGTTTTTGCTTTGCAGGGCTGTTTTCAATACTTGTTCAAAAAGCAGGTCTTTTTGCGCCCCTGCAATCACTACTTTTTCTTCTATCAAAAAGAAAGGCACGCCCTGTATGCCCAACATGCGGGCTTGGTAGAGGTCTTCTTCCACGGCTTCTTCGTAGGCTTCGCTTTCGAGTACGGCGCGCGCTTCGGCTACGGGCAAGGCTGTTTGTGCCACTATGGCGAGCAGCTGCTCTGTTTCAGCCAGGTTTTTGCCTTCGGTAAAGTAGGCACGCATCAAGGCTTCCTGCAGTGCGTTTTGTGCGCCATATGTTTTGCTCCAGTGAAGCAGGCGGTGGGCATCGCGTGTGTTGAAGCTCAGGGCTTGGTCGAAGCGGAATTGGATGCCGTAGGGAAGCCCCATCTGCTGCAGCTGCCGGCTTATCTCGGCAAATTGGGCGGGAGACCAGCCCTTGGTCTTGCACAGGTGGGTGACGGTGGGCACGGCCAGGTGGCGGGGCATGTGGGGGTCCAGCTGAAAGCTGTGCCATTCGATGTGCACATGCTCTTGTGCGCCGAGCTTTTCAATGGCACGTTCAAGTTTCTTTTTTCCTATGTAACAGAAAGGGCAAACAATGTCGCTCCATACGTCGATGTGAACGGTGTGCTTCATATTTGTGGGCTTGTAAACAAAAGAACTTACGCCTGAGTAAACATAAAAAGAAAGGAGCGGGGTTCCTTTCATGAAAAAAGAAAGCAATAACGGCTGCGCGGGACAGTCCGTTATTGCTTTATCATAAGAGAAAAAGAAGGTGTGCGGACTTATTTTGCACGCGATACGTATTCGCCGGTGCGGGTATCGATACGCACCACGTCGCCAATGTTGATGAAGAGAGGGCACGCGCACTTCCAAGCCGGTTTCGAGGGTAGCCGGCTTCAGGGTACGGGTGGCCGTGTCGCCTTGAATGCCCGGTTCGGTGTAGGTTACTTCCAAATCCACGTTGGGGGGCAGTTCCACCATCACGGCTTCGTCGCCGTCGTAGTGCACGAACACCACCATGCCGTCTTTCAGGTACTTCACGGCGTCGCCCACCACCACTTCGTCCACGGGGTTTTGCTCGTAGGTGTTGATGTCCATGAAGTAGAACAGGGTGCCGTCGCGGTATAGAAACTGTTGCTCGCGGCGTTCTACACGCACGATTTCGATTTCATCGCTGGGGCGGAAGCGCTCTTCTGCCAGACGGCCGTTGCGCACGTTGCGGAATTTTACCTGATAAAAGGCGCGCAAGTTGCCCGGCGTGCGGTGCTCATATTCGAGCACTTGTAACAGCTCGCCTTTGTAGCGGACAAAACAGCCGCGCGTAATTTCATTAACCTGTGCCATATATTCTTTAAGGGTTAAGAAACGAAAAATACAATGCCGCAAATTTAGTTTTTTTTGCCGTTCAAAGAAAATGACACAGGTTTTAGGAAACATCTAAAAATATGTTTATCTTTTAATCAAAGAAACCAAATTGTATGCTTATGAAAGTAAATGAAGGAAAAATCGACCGTTTGGTGCGTTTTGTATTGGGCGCCATACTGCTGGCTTTGTACCTTGCCGATGTGGTTACCGGCACATGGGGCACCGTGGCACTGGTAGTTTCTATTGTGTTGCTGGCTACGGCTGCCACAGGCTTTTGCGGTTTGTATGCCTTGCTGGGCATCAATACCTGTCCGGTGAAGCAACAGAAGCAGCAATCCTGAGCGCCGGAGCGCCTGCACTGCCAAGCATCGTTGCGCGAAACCGCAGCGATGCTTTTTTGTTTATATTGCTTTCCAAAAGAGCAGTCTCATGGCAGATATCCATATTGTCAATGGTCCCAATTTGAATTTGTTGGGGCGCCGCCAGCCTGAAATCTATGGCAAGCGGCATTTCGAAGAGTTTCTGGAAGAGCTGAAAGAGCGCTTTGCCGGGCACCGTCTGCATTACTTTCAATCGAACGGCGAAGGCAGCCTGATAGATTATCTGCACAAAGTAGGCTTTGGCAGGGTGGGCATCGTGCTGAATGCCGGGGCTTATACGCACACTTCCATTGCCTTGGCCGATGCGGTGGCTGCCATCACGGCACCGGTCGTGGAGGTGCATATTTCGAACGTGCATGCGCGGGAGGCTTTCAGGCATCACAGCTATCTGGCGCCTGTATGCGTGGGCAGCATCGTGGGCTTGGGCTTGAGTGGCTATGCGCTGGCGGTGCAATACCTGATTGAGCACTTAGAGCACGAACAGTAAATAGTATTGAATGAGGCCGGCAATGCCGCCCAGCACGGCGCCCACGATGATAAGCGTGGTTTCATCTTCTTCAAATATGGGATGCAGGAAGCGTTCGAATTCGGGTGGGGGCAGGGCTTTCATGCGCTCGCGCAGCTCTTCTTCTATCGACAGGGCGTCTTCGGCATAGGCAAAAAGGCGGCGTACCGAAATGGGCAACTCTTCCATGAAACGGTAGGTAACAATGTTTTTGATGGCTTCGACGCGGTCGGCTGCCAAGGTGCGTAAAATGGCCACGCTGGCATCGCCCACGGTATGTTCCACGAGGGTCTCTACGTGCTTTTCTATGAGGCGCGCCAGCTTTTCGGCACCGGGACCACGCACCACAAACTCGGCCATGTTTTCCACGCTTACTATCTCTTCGCTCACAATCTTGGCATAGGCTTCGGCTACTTCTTTTTGGCGTTTTAAAAACAGCCCTTGGTAGGTAACAAGGCCGAATAAATATTTTTTGGGATAAAGCGGGTAAAAAATCAGCTTCAATGCCAGCCAGTTGGTTACATAGCCCACGATGAGGCCGGCAAGGGGCAGTAGCCACCAGGGGGCGTAAAAGTAGGAAATGACGGCTTGTGGCAAGCCAAAGAGCGCCCCGAAATAGAAGCCCGAACGCTCGATAAACTTAAATTCTTCTTTGCCACACTCTTGAAAAATACGGTTGAGCAGTGCCTTGTCGCGCAGCAGTATTTTGATGGACAACGCTTTGATGTCCAGCACTTCGGTAATGTGCTGTTTGAGGTCTTCCATCATCTGCACCGTGATATGGGGCAGCTCGGCAGAAATGCTTTTGTAGATGCGGTTCTTTACAAAGTCGGGGGTGCGTTCCCAGATGCCCGCTGCCTGGCTCTGCATGACTTCATCGACTATCTTGCGGCTGATGTGTTCGAGGGCCGGCTGCATCTCTTCGGCCACGCGCTGCGGGTCGAGGCGGGCAAAACGCTCTTCTATGCGCAGCAGCTTGCCGGTAATCATATCTACCGCCCTGGCTGCCATCTTATGGGCTTTGCCCGGAATGATGCCCTGCCATCCGAAGGGCGGAAAACCTACGTACTCTATGGGGTAAAAGGTCATTTTCAACGCCAGCCAGTTGGTAAACCAACCGATGAAGCCGCTGATGAGCGGAATGCTAAGCAAGGACAGCAGCCGTAACCAATCGATGTCTTCCATGTAGGCAAAGGTATTGAACCGTTTGGCTAAAAATAAGAAAAAGCATAAGAAAGATATGTATGCCTTTTGTTATTTTGCAAATTGTTAGTTTTGAGAAATCAATTAAACAAACAAAAAAAGAACGCGATGAAGTTATTAGCAAACAAAGTAGCCATTGTGACAGGCGGCTCTAAGGGTATTGGGCGTGCCATTGCTGCCCGTTTTGCCGAACAAGGCGCCGCAGTAGCTTTTACTTACCTTTCCAGCGAAGAAAAAGCCAAAGCCCTGGAGGCAGAATTGAGTGAAAAGTATGGAGTGAAAGTAAAAGCCTACCGTTCCGATGCTTCGCAGTTTGCCGAAGCCGAAGCGCTGGTAAAACAAGTGCTGGAAGAGTTTGGCAATATCGATATACTGGTAAACAACGCAGGCATCACCAAAGACAACCTGCTGTTGCGCATGAGCGAAGAGCAGTGGGATGCCGTCATCAATACCAACCTGAAGTCGGTATTTAACCTGACCAAAGCCGTGATGCGCACCATGCTTAAGAACCGTCAAGGAAGCATCATCAACATATCGTCGGTGGTGGGCATCCGTGGCAACGCAGGGCAAGCCAACTACGCCGCTTCCAAAGCCGGCATTATTGGTTTTTCCAAGTCGGTAGCTTTGGAGTTGGGCTCGCGCAACATCCGTTGCAACGTGGTGGCACCGGGCTTCATCGAAACGGACATGACCGGCGAGCTGGCCAACAAGGAAGAATGGTTGAAAGACATTCCGTTGCAGCGTGGCGGACGCCCCGAAGAAGTAGCCGACGCCTGTGTATTCTTGGCTTCCGACATGGCAAGCTATGTAACCGGGCAGGTATTGCAAGTAGATGGTGGAATGCTGACCTAAGCTCATGAACGAACTATTCACACATACGGCTTGGTGGCAATGGGGGCTGTGCCTGCTCATAGGCTTGGCTTATGCTTGGGCATTGTACCGGCGCAGTCCCTTTGCCCCTTTGCCCAAAAAACTGCTTTTCGGCATACGTTTTTTATTGGTAGCCCTGCTGGTATGGACACTGTGGGCGCCCCTGTGGCGGATAGTCGAAAGCTATGAAGAGCGCCCGGTGTGGGCTATCGCCATCGATAATTCCCGGTCGATGGCGACGGCTTGGGGCGATTCGACTACACGCCGGAAGCAGCTGGAACGGCTGCGCCGCCTGCAGAGCCGCTTGCAGGCTTTGGGCTACGAGGTGTCTGTTGTTGATTTGAAGGGCGAAGTGGTCAGCTGGGATTCGCTGCGCTTCGACCAAGAGCGCACGGACCTGGCGGGCATGCTGCGCCGGCTGCAGGCAAGCCACGAGGGCGATTACCTTGCCAATGTGTTGCTGGTGTCCGATGGCATCGTGAATGCCGGTGAGAATCCGCTTTATATGTCTTTCCCTTTCAAGGTGCATACTTGGGCAGTAGGCGACACCACGCACTACCCGGACCTTTCTATTTACAGCTTCCACAGCTTGCGCATAGTGCAAAAGGGGAACCGCTTTCAGCTGATTGCCGAAGTGCAAAACAAAGGCGGCGGGGACCGGCAGGTGGCGTTGCGCTTGCGCGAGGGCAGCAAAGTGTTGGAACAGCGTGTAGTGAAAACAACCGAAGGCAGCATCACGCGTCATGTGTTTGAACTGCGTGCCACAGAAGAAGGGGTTTTTCAATACACGGTAGAAGTGAGCCCCCTGGCCGGTGAGCTGAACACGGTCAACAACCGGCGCTCGGTGGTGGTGGAAGTGATTGACCGTAAAAAAAGTATTTTGATTTTGGCTTCGGTGGCCCATCCCGACCTGAAAGCCTTGCGCAGTGCTTTGGAGCGTACGGGCAACTACGAAGTGTCGTTTTACATAGACGGCGTGAGCCGGGAGCTGCCCCGCAAAAACTACGACCTGCTCATTGCGTATCAGCTGCCCAACCGGCAGCGTCCTTTGTCTGCCGCCTTGCAGGAACTGCTGGCAAGTCCGTTGCCCAAGTGGTGGATTGGGGGCGCGCAAACCGACTGGAACGCGCTGAACCGTATGCAAAAGCTGCTGACCGTATTGCCTTCGGGCAGCCGTACCGATGAAGTAGGCGCTTATGTAACAGAAGAATTCCGGGCATTTGCAGTGCCCGTAGCCTTGAATGCATCCTTGCGCAAGTTGCCCCCTTTATTGGCGCCTTATGCACGTTACAACCTGCTGCCTGCTGCCACGGTGTTGTTGTATCAGCAGGTAGGCACAACCACCACCATGCGTCCTTTGTGGGTGTTGGGGCAGGCGTCGCCACGGCAGGCGGTTCTGGTAGCCGAAGGGCTGTGGCGTTGGCGCCTCGAGGCTTATGCCTTGTTCAAAGACCAAAGCATAGTGGATGAGCTCATCGACAAAACCGTGCAATACTTGACGGCCGATCGCAGCAAGCGCCGTTTTCTGGTCAGTACCAACAAGGCAGACTATGAAGAAGGGGAGCCGGTATGGCTGGAGGCAGAGGCTTACGATGAGTTGTTTCAGCCGATCAAGTCTTTGGCATTTGAGGTGTTTTTGCAAGGTGAAAAAAAACAAGAGCGCTACCGCCTGCAATTGAGCGAAACGGAGCGCCGCTTTGCTTTGACAGCGCTGCCTTCCGGGCGCTATAGCTTTGTGGCAAAAGCCAATATCAACGGCAAAGAGGAAGAGGTGCGCGGGGGCTTCGTGGTGCGCCGTGCCGAGCGCGAGCTTTATGACCGCACCGCCCGCTTCGATTGGCTGCGTCAGCTGGCACAAGCCACCGGCGGCGATTTCGTTACTACCGACCGCTTCGACACCTGGCAGGCTTCCATAGGTGAAGCAAAAGCGCGCTTGCACACGCAAAACCGCTTGATGGAAGTGGTGGCACTGCCTTGGTTGTTTTGGCTGTTGTTTGCTTTGGCAGTAGTGGAATGGGCCGTCAGAAAGTATCAGGGCTATGTATAAACTTACATGTTGGGTAAGGCACTGCCTTACCCGGTGCTACTTACCGTAAAATATTTATCTTCTTGCCTGTTAATTGTTTTTGTTTGGTTTGATTCTTGCGCTTGTTTTTTTATCAACCAAAATAAGTGCAAGATGAAACCTTTTATTACAATTTTGCTGGCATTGTTCAGCACAAACATGTATGCTCAATGCGAGCAGGCTTTCTTCTCTTTTGACGAGGGTGCTACTTTCGAATATACTTCTTATGACAAGAGAGGGCGAGAAGACGGAAAAAACATTACCAAAATCCTGAAAGTAGAAGGCAATGAAGCGTTCGTTCATGCCGAGCTGCACGACAAAGACGGGAAAAAAATAGTGGACAACGAATATACGGTGCTTTGTGAAGGCGACCGCATAAAAATTGACTTCCGGCAGTTTGCCGTGGGCAACCTGAACGACAAAAGCGCAAAAGATGCCGAAATCATCATGGAGGGCGACTTTATGGAATTGCCCAATGACCTGACTCCCGGGCAGGAACTGCCCGAGGCAAAAGGGACCGTTACCATAAAAGTAGAAGGCGCCCCCATGAATATGACGAATGAGATTTCCATCAATCGTACGGTTGATGGAAAAGAAACAATTACCACACCTGCCGGCACCTTTGAGACTTACCGTCTCTCTGAAACCACCACTTCTTCCATGAACATGATGGGCATGAGGCGCACGGTTACCGGTTATTCTAAGACATGGGTGGCCAAAGGGGTAGGCATGGTAAAAAGTGAAACTTATCAGAAGAATGGCCGTTTGTTAAGTTATTCTCTTTTGACTGCTTTTTCCAAGTAAGTCATGTCCAATCAAGAATAGCATAAGCCGGTATTGTTTACCGGCTTGTGTGGTTGAAGGCGTTTGTGGTTTGGTTTTCTTTGGTTCTTTCAGACTGTTGGTTTGGTGCTTTCGGGTTTTCCCATTGTCGTTTCGAGCGCAAGCAGGAAATCTGTTTTACTTCCTGCTGCCTGGTCTGATGTGGTATCTCGCTTCGTTCGAGATGGCAAGAGATGAATTTGCTTTGATGAGCTTGAGATTTCTTACCTCACTGCGTTCGGTTCGAAATGACAAGCTTCGCTTTGCTCAACATGGCAGATCGCCGCTTTGCTTGATAGTCAAGATTGTAAGCACCTCTGCCCATACAGGGACAGAAACGGGCGTTTTGTGTTGAAAGTCACACTTTGGTAGGTTCTTGCAGGAGGTCCATAAAGTGGATGCTGCTGTACTCCATTTCGTGAATTACCTTTTGCACTTTGGTAACCAGGTAGTTGTAGGCAAGATAGGCAACAATGCCCACAACCAGGCCGGCGGCAGTGGTAATCATGGCTTCATAAATGCCGGTGGAGAGGTCGCCGGGCGTCACTTGGCTCTTGAGCTCGGCAATGCGCATGAAGGCTTTGATCATACCGGTAACGGTGCCTAAGAAACCAATCATGGGCGCAGCACCGGAGATGGTTGCCAGCAGCGGTAAGTTCTTCTCCAGCTTGTAAATTTCAATGCGTCCTACGTTCTCGATGGCTGCTTCTATGTTTTTTAGGGGAGTGCCCAGGCGGCTCAATCCTTTTTCAATCATACGGGCGGTGGGGGTGTTTTCCCGCTGGCAAAGCATCTTGGCACCGTTGATGTCGCCATTGAGCACAAGGGTGCGTATTTGGTCCATGAAGCCCGGCGAGGTCTTGCTTGCTTTGTTGAGAATAATAATTTTTTGCACGAAGAGATAAACGGTAACAAAAGAAAGCAGCAGGAGCACTGCCATGACCCAGCCGCCCTTCATGAGAAGGTCTATAAGGTTGATGGCTTCGTCGGCGGGGGCCTCGGTGCTCAAAAGCGCGTTTTGTAATGTATCTACTTGTAACAACATAGAGCTTCTACTTTTCTCTTGGTGTGATGAAAGGGGACTAAGACCGCGTAAATTTACAATACAGAATGAATTAGTATCTCAAAATCCAAAGATCATTTTTTCCTAAGCGTTGTTGTAAGGCAAGCCGCAGGCTGTCGGCTTTGTCTTTGTCGGCTTCGAAGCCCACAGCCACCCGGTAGCGCCCATCGGAAACAACCACCCGGGTTTTTTTGAATCCTTTATGAAGGAAGTCTTCGGCGGCTTTGTAGGCATGCACTTTATTGGTAAAGCTGCCGGCTATGATAAAGTATTGGTTTTGCGGGCTGTTTACCGTGTAAAACTCAACGGCTTTGTTGTAGCTTTCTTGTTGTGCCGGCTGCCTGTCGATGGTGGGAGTGGACTGTGTTTGTGTAGTGCTTGGGGCTGAGTTTGTGTTGTTATTGGCTTCGTAGTTCCGGGTGTTGGCATCGGGTGTTGCCTGCTTGTCGTTTGCGCTGTTCTCTTCTTCTTCGGAGGCTGCCACAGAAGATTCCGTATCCAATGGTACCGGCTCTGCCATGGTTTCTTCTTCGGTGCTTGCTTCGTCATTTGTGCCGGTATTGGTTTCTTCGTTTGCCACCACTGCCGGCTCTGCTGTGTTTTTAGTGGCATTTTGCTTGGCTTCTGAGCCAAATAGGGCATTGAAGGGGTTAAGCGAGGGGTCTATGAACAGCACATAACTGGCGAACAGGGCTATCAAAAAAAGCGAAGCTACCACAATAATGCCGCCCCAATTGCGCTTGCTTTGTGAGGGCATGGCAAGCGGGGTGTCTTCATGGAGGGAGGCAGTACCGGCGCCACCGGCCGCTTCGGTGAGTTGCTGCTGCAAGGCTGCCTCTTCCTCTTCGGTGCGCACTACTACTTGTCCAAATACTTCGGGCAAGCCAAAGGCATCGGGCAGGTAGTTCACTTCCGGATCTTGCTCAAATTCTATGCTTTCATCGTATTGTAGTTTAAAGGTGCCCAATTCCGGAATGGTGAACTTCTTGTGGGTGCCCAATTCTATTTTAATGGCGGTGCTAAGGTTTTTTAATATCGACTCTATTTCACCGGCGGGCAGTCCGGTTTGCTGTTGAAGTGCTTCCTTCAGGTGGTGGCTGTCCGATTGCTTGTCGGCAGTAAAAACAATTTTGCCACTTGGTGGAGAAATCTTATGGATGGCTGCGTGGATTTTCGCCCCTTGATACTTTACTTGCAGACACCCCAGCTCCGGCAAGCACACTTGCCCGTACCGGTAGAGTGTTTCTTTGATTGTTTTAATTACTTCTTCCATAAGACTGCATTTAATCGTGGGCTTGCGCCTCTTTTAAGCATGTTTCAGAAACGGTAAGAAAGACCTCCTATAAAAGTAATCTTTCTGCTTGGATAGTACAAATAACGACTGTAAGACTGCCCAAAGATATTGGATGCCTGCACGAAAGCGCCCAACTGCCGGGTGATTTGGTAGTGGCTGTAAATACCTACGTCAAAGACAGGGTCAAGGTTAGCCGTGCTGCCATCGGGGCGCAGGGCTTGAATGCCGCCCAGCAAGTGGGCTTGCATTTGCATTTCCCATTTAGGCAGAGGCAGCCAGCTCAAACGGCTATTGAATGCCCAAGTGGGCAGGTGATAGGGCTCGGCAAGCACCGTTTCTTTGTCGCTGAGAGCATAGCGCCACAGGCTGCCCTGGAGTGTCCAATACAAACCACGCCCATTGTTGTATTCGACTTGCAAGCTTAGCTCACTTTGCTGCATCATCTCTTGGTTGTAGCGCACCACAAAGCGGGATGAGTCAGTGGGGCTATTGATAAAGAAAGGGCGGTATTGCTGCCATGAAATGCTTATCTGCGGTTCGATGCGCCACGCCGGCGTGGGCGTTACCTGTATGCCGGCATATATTTCAAGCGGTATGTGCGTATGAAGCAGTTGTATTTCAGGCGCCAGCCAAGGATTTTGCCGGCTAAAATCATACAGTGTATTGGCTTGCATGCGTCCGCGCACACCGGCTTTGGCGGTAAAATCTACCAGGAAATGGTAGGCAACGGCCAGGTCGGGATACACATGCAGGCTGCTGTTGAGCGTGCTGTCGTTGTCTATGGTAAGGCGGGCAGCCGCTTGTATGTCCCATTGTGATTTTTGCCATCTGAAATAAGGGCGCCACAGCAGCAGCGAACGTTTGACGCGTGAGCTGTCGGTGCGCCGGTTGTACAGCCATTCGGCTTCTAAGCCTGCCTGCCAAAAGCGTATTTTTTGGTATTGTAAACGCAAGGGAAGCGTAAAGGTCTGCTCACGTGCGCTGAAGCGGTCGTTGAAATGATAGAAGGCGGGGCGTACGGTTATTTGCCAGGGGCTTTTGCTTTGCACACTTTGAATTTCTATATCGATGTCGAAGCGCTGCAAATACTGTTTGATGGAATCACGACGGATGGATTCCAGTTGCAAAGGGGCGTAGCCGTAAAAGTAAAAGCCGCGGCGCTCGAAGCCTGCCGAAGGCTTCACCATCCAGCTGGGGTGTAAGCGGTGCCGGCTGCCTATGCGCAGTTGATTGTAAGCATCGGCGGATTTGTTGTCGCCGGTGGGACCGGTGGCAGAGGAACGGTGCGTGAAGTTGGCATGATAACTGAGCTCGTCGGATACTTTTTGCGCATGTTGCACTACCAGCAGCGGGGTGCCGTAGTTGCCAAAGCCGCCCCGTAGCATTGTGCCGCTTTGTACTTCGTCTTTCACAATACGTGCCGGTTGGGCTTCTACCTGTGGCTGCATGGGGGCGAGTACCGGCAAGTTTAGTTCAATGATTTGAAAAGCAGGTGTATTTTTAAAAGTGCTGTCTTTTACCCAATAAGGAACAAATGATATTCTTTCGAAGGAGCGTTGCGCAGGAGGGAGTTTGTTTTCGCGTTCTTTTTCTATGACAAATTCGGCATTTTCTATACCGGTCGGTGACTGTGCATAAAGGCTGCCCGCCCAAACAAATATGCCAATAGCCAAAAGGTATTTCTTCATATTGAAAACGGTTTTAGAATATAGCTGTCAATTTAGGAAACAATAACTGAAGCACAGATATTGAATTGCCAATTTAAGCATTGGGTCAGAACGTAACAATGAAGGAGCGGGTTACGCAGGCTGTTTGGGCTTTTGAAACCATGCAAAACTGTGTTAACCCAGGGCATGTAGGTAATAGTCCCAACTTCCGAAAAATACGATTCCGTCCGATACGGCAGGGCTCGACGATACGACATCCCCGGTTTTGAATTTCCATTTTAAATGGGGATGCTTCCAAGGAGCTTTTCCGCTATAAGAGCCGGTACGTGCTTTGTTTCCTCTGAATGTTGTCCACTTATTTTCTTCTGTTTCCTTTATCATGCTTTTTAGCATAAGTTAGCAATTATATTGAAAATGGGCGTTATGGCACTCTTTGAAAAGTGTGTGAAAAACAAAATGGGGCAAAAGGAGAGAAGCGCCCTCATTTGCCCCGGGTGTATGGAAGTTGTAAGAAACCATTTTTTACAGGGAAGCCGGTTGCGATTGCCCGCTTCGCTTGTTGTACGAAGGCAAGCAAGCATCAGCTTGCACAACAGCTCAATTTCGATACATCTTTGTTGAAAGCAAGCGCTGCCAACTTAATGCCTTCGCTTAGTGTCAAGTAGGGATAAAGGTTTTCGGCAAGCGCTTGCACGTCAATGCCGTATTGGATGGCCATGCTGAGTGCTTGCACCAGCTCGCCCCCTTCCGGCGCCACAATCCTTGCCCCCAGCAAACAGTGGGTTTCGCTATGGCGAATCAATTTGATGAAGCCCGTGGTGTCTTGGGCTACGATGGAGCGGGGCACGTCGCGAAGCTCAATTTTGGATACTTCGTGGGGAATGCCCCGGGCAGCTGCTTGGGCTTCGTCCAAGCCTGTGCCGGCCACTTGCGGGCTCGTGAAAATCACCCAGGGCAGGGCGCTGTAGTCGAACTGCTTGTTGGCAGCCGTAAATGCATTTTCTACGGCTATTTTGCCTTCATAGGCAGCCGTATAAACATAAGCCGGGGTGTTGACCACATCGCCGGCAGCGTAAATATGCGGCAGGTTGGTTTCCATTCGTTCGTTGACCACCACATGCCCGCTATCGCTAAGTTGCAAACCTATAGTTTCCAAGCCCATGCCCGATGTGTTGGGTTGGGTGCCGGTAGCCACCAACACACTTCCCGTTTCTGTGAGCTGTATGGTGGAGCCGTCGGGGCGGCGGCAATGAATGATGGTTTGCTCGCCTTTCTTTTCGAACTTCTCCACTCTGTGGTTGGGCAACAGTTCGATGCCCTCTTTTCGCATTTGTGCTTCGATGACTTGGCTGACATCGGGCGTTTGATGCCGCAACACACGGTCGGTAAACTCTATGATACGCACCTTTACGCCCAGCCGGTTGTAAGCCATGGCCAGCTCGCAGCCAATGTAACCGGCGCCCAGGACGGTGAGACTCGGCGGCAGCGCCTCCAGTTCGAACAGCGCGCCGGGGGTAAGATAGTCGATGTCTTCCAAGCCTTCTATGTTGGGGATGTGGGTGGTGGCGCCGGTGGCTATCAAAAACTTGACCGCGCGGAACACCTGCCCATTGACTTCAATATGATGACTGTCCCGGAACTTGGCAAAACCTTGCAAGATGGTCAAGTGTTTGAAGTCTTTGACCACGTCTATGTATTTCTGTTGCCGGAGGGTGGCAACCAACTGCCGTTTGGTTTGCAGCAATTGAGTATAGTCGATATGTGCCCCTTGGGGACGAATGCCCGGAAAATGTGCGTGCCGGGCGCGGTGGGCGGCTTCGGCTGCACGAATGAAGTACTTGGAAGGCACGCAGCCTACGTTTACGCAGGTGCCCCCTATGTCCAATCCGGCATTGACCATCAGGGTTTTCAGCCCAAGTGACTCTGCCGTGATGGCAGCAGAAAAAGCGGCCGAGCCACCGCCTATGATAATCAAATCGTAAGAGCCGGCAGAAGAAGAAACAAAGGGACCGCTGCTTTTTTCTTCGGTGCGGGGTGGGTTTGCCTGCTTTGCCTTGTATTGTTGTGTTTGGTTGATGCTGTCTATAATGTCCTGTTCGTTTGTCTGAGAAGCATCGAAAGAGCAGTGGCAGGTGCCGGCGGCAAAATCTACTGAAACGTCGAGAATACCTTCCTTCCGCCTCAAGAGCTGTTCTATGCTTTGGGCGCAATGGGCACAAGTCATGCCTTCTATACTAAGCGTTACACTTTGCTTTTTCATGGTTTTTAACTTTTAATTAAATGCTTAAATATTCAGTGAAAAAAAATTATGGTTGCCCGCTGACCTGATAGCCACTTCCCTCAATACTTTTTTTGATTTGGGCTTGTTTTACTTGCTGTGGGGTGAATTCTACTTTTACCAATCCTTTTTGATAATCGGCATGTGCCTTTATGATGCCGGGCACCTCACTTAGTGCTTCTTCGATATGCCGGGCACAGCCTTCGCAGCTCATGCCTTCTACCTGCAGCCATATGGACCGGGTGGCAAGACTGTCGTTGTTCGCGGCCGGCAGGGCAGCTTGTTGGCGCTTCGAAGGGTAGAGCATAGAGGCATAATAGGGGAAGGCAAGCATGATGATGGCGAAAAGGCTCACAATGGCCAAAAAGGCTTTGGAGTGCCAAAATGAAGAAGCCGGGGGCGTTTCGCAGGCACAGGCTGCGGTTTCTTGTTTGCGTGGTTTTAGTTTTTGGTACCAGGCAAAGCCCAGCATAAGCACGGTGATGCCTATGAAGTAGGGGCGTGCCGCTTCCATCCATGAAAAGGTGGAAGCGAGGCCGGTAGCCCCCGATAAAAAAGCAAGCAGGGGAGTGATGCAACAGAGCGAAGCCGCCACGGCTGACAAAATGCTTGCCCCTGCAAAGACTTGGCTGTTTTTCTTTGAGTTTGCTTTCATTTTTTTACAAGTTCTGAGCTGAAATCATGGACTTTCTACCGTGAGTTGTTGAAGCAAGACCTGAAGGATAGGCAGGGCATCTTTTCTGATAGAGTAGAAAATGGTTTGCCCTTCGCGCTGCCCTTCTATCAACTGCGCGTCTTTTAGCTTTCGCAAATGCTGCGACACAGCCGGAATGCTCATCCTTAAAATGTCTGATAAGTCGCAAGGACACAACTTGCCCTCTTGTTCGAGCAAAAAGAGTATTTTCAATCGCACCTCGTTGCCTGCCAGGGCAAATATTTGGCTGAACTGCCGGAAGATGGATTGCTTGTCTTCCAGTGCTTCACGACAACGCCCGATTTGTGCCGGGTTGGCCAGTTGGCGAATACATAAAGGGGCTTTCTTAGGCATGCGCTTGTTTTTTTGAGTGAATGTCAACAAAAAAACAAAACAGGTTATATAAATGGTTCATTATTTAAGCAAATACTTAAATGATGGATTGCTTTTTACGAATGGTGAAGGGTAAAAGCCGGCAGGCGGGGTAATGGATTGAAAAAATAAGACTGTTTAAAAAACATGATTTTGGGGTATTCCCTTTCGAGCCTCCCCCTTGTCATTTCGAGCGTGAGCGAGAAATCTCTTTGCTTCTTGTGGCTTGGCGGGCATGAGATCTCTCACTCGCTTCGCTCGTTCGAGATGACAGGATGCACTCCGTTTCATTCGAAATAACCATGCTTCGCCGTACTTGTTTCGAAATGAGAGCACACTTTTGCTTTGTGAGTGAGGGTAATTAGGCGTGAGCTTGTGCATTTTTTTATATTGCTTACCGCAAACAACAAAAACAAAAGACAATGGCGTATTGGTTGGTAAAAGAAGAGCCCGGAAAGTATTCTTTCGAGCAACTGCTTCAGGATGGAAAGACAGTATGGACGGGCGTTCGTAACTATCAGGCACGTAATTACTTGCGTGAAATGCAGCCCGGTGATTTGGTGCTTTATTACCACACAGGAAAGGAAAAGCAGATAGTGGGCATTGCCGAGGTAAGCCGGCCGGCTTTTCCCGATCCTACGGCGCAGGAAGGCGATTGGGTGGCAGTAGAGCTGCGTGCCAAGCACAGATTGCCGGCGGCCGTACCGCTGAAAGAGATTAAGCAGGTACCTGCTTTGTCGGATATGAAGTTGGTGAAGCAGGCGCGTCTGTCGGTGATGCCGGTAACCGAAGAAGAATATGAAACCATTTTACGGATGGCAGAAGAGGCAGCCGCAGGCAAATAAAAAAGGCAACCATCGTAACGATGGTTGCCCCGGTAGCGCTTCGCTTTCTGCTTACGCTTCGGTATCCGGGCTGGTGTAGCTGATGTTGGGAATTTGTTGGTCTATCATAAACAGCCCCAAGCCTTCTTCGCCGATGATATCGAACAGCTCGAGACAGCGGCGGGCAATGTACTCTTCTTCTACCTGCTCGCGCACAAACCACTGCATGAGCATTTCGGTGGCATAGTCGTGGTGTTCGCGGCACATATCCACTATTTTGCGGATAGACTGCGTCACTTCGATTTCGTTTTCCAGGGCAGCTTCGAAAACAGCCCGCAAAGAGTTGTAATTTTGTTTAGGAGCTTCGATGGATGGTGTGACTGCATGCCCGCCCATGTCGTTGATGTATTTGAATATCTTGAGCATGTGGGTGCGCTCTTCGTCTGATTGGCGGTAGAAGAAGTTGGCGCTGTTTTCAAAACCATGAACGTCGCACCAGCTTGCCATTGCCAGGTAGTTGGCCGATGACAAGGCTTCTCTTTTTACTTGTTCATTCAGTGCTTGTTCTATTTCGCTCTGCAAGGAAGTCTTACGACGCCCTTTTTCTTCTTTTTTTTCTTTCTTCTTAGACATTTTTCCGGGATGTTTTATGTTGAACTTGACAAAAATAAATTTAATGAAAAAAATTTTTCCTGCAATAAGTCGCACCGGGTTGCTTATGCCATTTTATTGCGCTTGAGCAAATAACTTTTCAATACTTGCTCAAAAGGCATGCGTACGTCGGCTTCTATGAAATCGATGCCGTATTGTCCACAGCGCAGTTTAAGTGCGCGCAAATAGCGTTGTACCTGTTGGCGGTATTGCCGGCGCACTTCTTTGGGGTTCAGCCTCAAACGCGTGCCACTTTCCAAATCGATGAATTCTTGTTCTTGGTCAGGGAAATCAAGATAGGCTTCCGTGCGGTGGTCCAAGACATGAAAAAGCAGCACTTCATGGCGGTTGTGGCGCAGATGCTGCAGCGCCGAAAATACATCATCGACTTGTTCGGTTTGCTCCAGCATGTCGCTGAAAACAACGAACAAAGCCCGTTTGCCTGCTTTGTCGGCAAGTTCATGCAAGACGGCGGCGGCAGCCGTGCCCTTGGATAAAGGGGGGCGCTCGCTCTGCAAAAGACCTTGCAATTGTTCGAGCTGTTGCGACAGATGCGTGGCGGTGCTTTTGAGCTCGCTGCTATAGACCGGCTGCTGATCGAAGGTGCATAAGGCAAAGGCGTCGCGCTGCTTGTGAAGCAGGTAAGCCAAGGAAGCGGCAGCCATCACGCTGAAAGTAAGCTTGTCGAAGTGGGGCAGGGGGTAATACATTGACGCCGAGACGTCCAAAACCAAATAAGCCCGCAGATTGGTTTCTTCATCGTAGCGTTTGGTATAAAGCCGGTCGGTTTTGGCATACACTTTCCAGTCGATATGGCGGGTGCTCTCGCCGGTGTTGTAGGGGCGGTGCTCGGCAAACTCTACCGAAAAGCCATGAAAAGGTGAGCGATGCAAGCCTACGATGAAGCCTTCTACCAAAGTCTTGGCAAGTAAGCCTATATTGCTAAATTGTCGTATCTGCTCTAAATCAATACTACGTTTTGCCATGAATCACGCATGTTTTATCAAATATACACTTTTCTTGCTAATGCTGGTCTGTGGAGCCCCAACCGCCGCGCAGAACGATTTGGCGCAGTGGTGGGCAAAACAGATGCAGCAGCCGGCTTACCGGGCGGCTTGGGACGGCTTGTATATCTACGACTTAAGCCGGGAAAAAGAAATATTGGATGTGCATGGCGGACGCCTGTTGGCACCTGCGTCAGTCATGAAGTTGCTTACCACGGCCACTGCCTGGCAGCTCTTGGGGTCTGATTTTCGCTATGAAACCCGGATATATGCCGTGGGCACCGTCAACGCCCGGGTGTTGAATGGTTATTTGATGATAGCCCCTTCGGGGGACCCTACTTTGGGAAGCCGCTACTTTGAAGAGACAGCCCCCGGCCTGTTTTGGCAAGCCATGACGGAGGCAATCCGGCAGCAGGGCATCGATTCTGTAGCGCAGGGGGTGTGCTTATTGGAAACTGACTTTGACCCCAACGTAACCCCCGACGGGTGGATATGGGAAGATTTGGGCAACTACTATGCAGCTCCGGCTTTTGACCTGAATTGGCGCGACAATACGCTTTATGCCTATTTTTCTCCCGGGCGAGCTCCCGGTGAACCGGCTTTGCTGCGCAAGGTGGAACCTGCCTTGCCCTTTGCCGTAGAGGCATGGACCAACCAAGTAACTACGGGCAAAGCGGGCAGTGGTGACCAGGTATATGCCGACCGGGCAGCTTATCAAGTGCAGGGCTTCTTGCGAGGTACCTACCCCATGGACGGTACTTTCCCGGTGAAGTTGATGATGCATTATCCGGCTGTGTACTTCTTGCAAGAGATGGGCGAACACTTGCGGGCAGGCGGTGTCCGTTGCAGCCCGCTGCCGGAGCCCTGCCGGGTGGCCTTGCCCAAGGAAAGCCGCTTGTTGTGGGTGCATCGTTCGCCCCGCTTGGAGGATATTATTCGTGAAACCAACCGGCGCAGCATCAATCTGTTTGCCGAAGGTTTGTATAAAACCTTGGCGTTGCGTATGGGCGCCCACACTTCACACAATGATGCAGCGGAAGTCATCAAGTCTTTTTGGCGGGGGCAGGGCGTCGTGCTTGACCAAGCCCGTATTCTGGACGGGAGCGGGCTGTCGCCTGCCAATGCGCTGACGCCACGCATGATAGTAGCCTTGTTGCGCGTCATGGCAGGCATGCCCCATGCTGCTTCGTTTCGAAATACTTTGGCACAGGCAGGCAGCAGTGGCACCCTGCGTTGGTTTGGCAGAGGTACCGCCCTGGCCGGCCGGGTGTGGGCAAAAACGGGCAGCATGCGCGATGTGGTCAGCTTGGCAGGGTATTACCATAGCGCTTCGGGGCGGCACTATGCTTTTGCTTTTATGCTGAACAAAGCCGATGCCTCTTATACAGAAGTCATGCAGTTGTATGCTCGCTTGTTGTTGCAACTGCCATGAAAAGCAGCGTGTAAGGCCGCCCGGCTCTTTTGGAAATTCAGAGGGAATATCGTATCTTTTTGGATACTGAAATTATGATAACCGCAAACCGTGATTGCCATGCAAAGCCCAGATAAAAAGCCGGTCACTTCGCAAGAAGGGGTTGTGCGCCCTTCCCAAAGCAAGGAGCAGACACAAGAACAAGTGCTGGAAAACGTGCCACCATCGCCCGAGGTGCTTGCAAACCGTCATATTTATGACGAATACTTCGATTTGGAGTTGGGCAAGTGCTTTGCCGAGGATATCATGGAGCTGATCGACGGCGCTTATTTCCGTTCGCGGCTCATAGACCTCGACCCCTTCCCAAAGCGCAACAACCCAAAACGCCCTTTGATATTTGCCAGCAACCACTCGGGCATGGCTTTCCCTTGGGATGGTATCGTGTGGGGCTATCGTATTCATAAGCATTGCAATTACGGACCGGATGGTATCCGGGCTTTAACTGCCCCCATGTTGTCGGCTTCGGTGTTGATGCACCCCTATCAAATCAAATACTTTTGGAAACGCATGGGCGCCGTTGATGCCACTTTCTTGAACTTTGAAACCATGATGCACCAAAACGATTTCAATGTGATGATTTATCCGGAAGGGGTGCCGGGCATAGGCAAGGGGTTTCACCGGCGCTATCAGTTGCAGCGCTTTTCGAGTTCTATGGTGCATATGTCCATCAAATACAAAACTGACATCATTCCGTTCTATACGGTCAATGGCGAGTATATCAACCCCTACAGCTACTGCTCTAATTTTTTGAATAAGCTGGTCAACTTGATTGGCATTCCGTTTTTGCCTCTTGGGTTTATTACCCCCTTTATTCTTCTTTTCCCCTGGATCTTTTACATGGCTTTTCCCGCACGCCTGACCTTCATCAAAGGCAAGCGCATCAAGCCCTACGAAATGACCGACAAGCCCTATGAAGAGATGACCTATGAAGACTTCCGGGCTATTGCCGATAAAATACGCGACATGATGCAAAAAGAGTTAAACGAGGCAGTCAAGAAATACGGGCAAAAGCCATACGACTGGAAGTCTTTCTTCAAAGCACAATGGAAATGGATTCGCTACTTCCCCTATACCTTGCCCATCGGATGGCCCTTGTTGTTTGCCGAGTGGGAACGGGTGCGCATCAAAAAAGGCGATCGCAAATCTAAACTGAAACTGGGCTTTTTGTCCACCCTGCGTATTTTGTTCAAAAACCCCAAAGTGATTGCCTACTATCTGCCGCTGATTGGTTGGATACCGCTGGGTATTTCCGGATTCAGGCGCTTGAAGCCATAAGGTAAAGAGAAAGGCGTCTTTCGGCAGGCAAAAGACGGGTGGCATCGAGGCATTCCTCCGGCATTGCCCGTTTTATTTTAGCGAGTGCAAACCGGAAAAAGATGAGTCCTTCGTCACTGCCCCCCTTCCTTTTTGTCCTTTCAAGTGCTCTTTATTGTCGTGTCTAGCAATCTTTCTTTGTCCTTTCGAGCCCTCTGTCATTTCGAGCGCAAGCGAGAAACCGCTTTTGCTCTTGCTTTTTGTAGCTTGGCGGGATTGAGATTTCTCGCCTCAGTGCGTGAGGTTCGAAATGACAAACTACGCTTCGTTTGTTCGAGATGACATGCTGCGTGGAGAGCGAAATGGCAGCTTGTGCTTGCGCTTTGTGAGAAATGATAGCCGGAACGGCAGAGCTGCCTGCATTGACAAAACTCATTGCTTGCCTTTTTATTGGGCGTTACATTTGCCGGCAAAGCACAGTTTTCTTAAATTGCGGCAATTTAAAACAAGTCTAAATAAAATATGAACCGGAGAAGCGTTGCAGATTTGCGTAAAGGGGAGCGTGCCCGCATCGTGGCATTGTTGGATGAGCAGCTTTCGGTAAAACTTTTTGAACTGGGTTTTTTGCCGAATACATGGGTGGAATTGGTGTTTGTGGCTCCATTGGGCGACCCCATTGGCGTGCGCATCAACGAAAGCTATCAGCTTTCTTTAAGAAAAGAAGAGGCAAAAACCATTTTAATCGCTTCCTAAATGAAAGACGCGCACCGCATGAATAGCGAACTGACCATAGGCGCGGAGCGCCGTATTCGTAAAGTGGCGTTGCTGGGCAATCCCAATAGCGGAAAAACGACTTTATTCAACGCACTCACCGGCTTAAATCAAAAAGTAGGGAACTTCCCCGGTGTAACGGTAGATAAAAAAACGGGCACCTGCCGCTTGCCCGGTGGGCAAAGTGTGGAAATAGTGGATCTGCCGGGAATCTACAGCCTTTATCCCAAGTCTTTGGATGAGCAGGTGGTTTTGGATGTGTTGTTGCATCCCGGAGGGAAAGACTACCCCGATGCGGTGGTAGTGGTGGCCGATGCCGCAAACTTGAAACGGCACTTGCTGCTTTGTACCCAGCTCATCGATTTGGGAATTCCGCTGCTGCTGGTGCTCAACATGGTCGATGTGGCAGAAAAAGAGGGTATTGTGGTGGATGTTGAGCAGCTACGGCATTTGTTGGGGGTGGAAGTCATAACGACCAATGCCCGCAAAGGTACGGGTGTTGCTCAATTGAAAGAGCGCTTGCCCCACCTGCAGCCGCCACAGCGCTCTTTTTATGAAGTAGCCCCCTTGATTGACAGCTATTTTGAAGCTTCTGTAAAAGAGTACTTACCACCGGGACTAAGTGCTTACGGGCAGTGGCTCTGTATTCATTTGTTTGAGCGCCTGTCTTTTTTGAGCGAGTCTCAAAAAGATGCGATTCAACGGGCTATTCTGCATGCCAAAGAGCCTTTCAAAGCGCTGAATTTGCAGCGCGAAGAGATATTGCACCGCTACGAACAGATTGATGCCATTCTGGAAAAAACGCTGCACAAAAAAGAAAGCAAAGGCAGCTATTCGCGCTTGACCGCCCTGCTGGATTGTTGGTTGTTGCATCCGGTAGCCGGTTATGTTACTTTCTTGCTGGTGCTGCTACTCATTTTTCAGTCGGTATTTACATGGGCAAGTGTGCCCATGGACTGGATTGATGCTTCTTTTTCGGACTTCGTGAACTGGGTACATGAGCAGGGCGGCGACAGCCTGTGGGTGTCTTTTGTAGCCGACGGCTTACTGGCCGGCTTGGGCGGAATTCTGGTATTTGTGCCCCAAATTGCCATCCTTTTCCTTCTGCTGGGTATTTTAGAAGAAACCGGTTACATGGCGCGTGTGGCGGTGTTGATGGATAAGGTGATGCGTCAGTTTGGACTGAACGGGCGCAGCGTGGTGCCTTTGGTGTCGGGTGTGGCCTGTGCTATTCCGGCCATCATGGCGGCACGTACCATTCCCAATGCCAAAGAGCGCCTCATTACAATGATGGTGGTGCCACTGATGAGCTGTTCGGCGCGCCTGCCGGTATATACGGTTTTGGTGGCATTGGCAGTTCCCGACACTTTGCTGTGGGGGTGGCTTAGCCTGCAAGGTCTGGTGATGCTGGGGCTCTATTTGTTGGGAACGCTGATGTCGTTGGTAGTGGCATGGTTGCTCAACCGTTTCCTTCGCATGGAGCAGGGGCGGAGTTTCTTTATGCTGGAAATGCCTTTGTATCGTTTGCCCCGCTGGCGCAACCTCTTGTTGACCGTATGGGAAAAAGCCCGCACTTTTGTGGTAGAAGCCGGCAAGGTCATTCTCATGATCTCGATTTTGATTTGGGCACTTTCTTCTTTTGGTCCCGGCAATGCCATGGAAGAGGCCGAGGCACAGGTGCGTGCACAAATGCAAGGGCGGTTTGCCCCCGCCGCAATAGAGAACGCAGTGGCTTCGGCACGGCTGGAGCAGTCGTATGCCGGTCATCTGGGGCGCATCATAGAGCCGGCTATACGTCCTTTGGGTTACGACTGGAAGATTGGCATTGCTCTGATTAGTTCTTTTGCAGCGCGTGAAGTTTTTGTGGGCACCATATCTACCATTTACAGCATCGGCAGTGAAGATGAAATGACCATCGTGGAGCGCCTGCGCTCGGAAGTCAATCCGCGCACCGGTGAGCCGGTGTTCAACTTCGCTACTTCTGTTTCTTTGTTGCTGTTTTATGCTTTTGCCATGCAGTGTATGAGCACCATGGCTGTCATGTACCGTGAAACGAATGGTTGGAAGTATCCACTCTTCCAGCTGCTTTATATGTCGGCGATTGCCTACATAAGTGCATGGGCGGCCTATCAGTGGTTGAGCTGAGCGAAGGCGGCCGCTCTTTTTATTGTATTTTTTGCACTTTTGTAAGCCCACACAATTCAAAAACTCATGCACAAAAAGGCTTTATTATGGCGTGGTGGCGGGCTTGTGCTTCTTTGCTTGCTGTTGTTCGTGCTGGAGTTGCTTTGGGGGAATGGCGCTTTGCCGGCGTCTTCGGTCATGCAGCTGCCGGCCATGCAAAAGATACTTTGGCAAATACGCTTGCCCCGTGCTTTGGCGGCGGCTTGTTGTGGCGCGCTGCTTTCGGTGGGGGGCTTGCTGATGCAGACGCTTTTTCGTAACCCCTTGGCAAGTCCTTCCATTTTGGGTATTAGTACGGGCGCAAGCATAGGGGTTGCTTTCGTGGTGTTGGTGCTGGGGGGCGGAGCATGGGGGGCGCTTGCGCTTACTCACCACCTGGGGTGGGTGATAGCAGCCGCTCTTGTGGGCGCAGCTCTTGTTTTATTGTTGTTGCTTTCGTTTGCCTGGTACCTGACCGACAACAACATGCTTTTGTTAATGGGCGTGATGCTGGGGTATTTGGGGAGTGCCCTCATCAGTGTGTGGCAGTACTTCAGCCGCCCGGAGCAGCTGCAAGCCTTTTTTGTGTGGATGATGGGAAGCTTCGATGGTCTTTTGCTTGAGTACGTGCCCTGGATGCTGGGCGGCAGTTTACTTTTACTGCTGGCACCTTGGTTTACTGCCCGGCAGCTGAATTTGTTGCTGATGGGCGAAGACTATGCCCGCAGCATGGGCATTTCGTTGCGTTTCATGCGCCGGTGGATGGTCTTTTGGGCTGCCCTTGCCACCGCTCTTGCCACTGCTTTTTGTGGTCCCATCGGCTTTGTGGGAATTGCGGTGCCTCATTTGACACGCCTGCTCTTGCGAAGCCAAAACCACCTGTTTACCATCCCTTTTGCCTGGTTGATGGGGGCTGCTTTCTGTATGGCTTGCGACCTGCTGTCGCGCCTGTTCGATACCTATTATGCTTTGCCCATCAATGTGGTGACTTCTTTGATAGGGGCACCTTTGGTGCTTTCCATCTTTTGGCGTAGAAGAAAAAAGACGCTGGTTACTTAAACAACGCTTGTCTTTTATTTGGCGCCCGGCGGTCACAAGCAAGTCCCACGCTTCTCTTCGATGAAAAGGCGGATAGTTGTTTGGAATTCAATAGTTTTTTATCTACCTTTGCAGTTCAAAAAAATGAAGTGTGAGTAAACCAAAACGTTAGGATTACATGCCAACCATACAACAATTAGTACGAATCGGAAGACAACCAAAGACTTACAAGAGTAAGTCGCCTGCGTTGGACAAGTGCCCGCAGAAGAGTGGGGTATGTACCAGAGTGTACACAACGACCCCCAAGAAGCCGAACTCGGCTTTGCGTAAAGTAGCCAAGGTGCGTTTGAGCAACGGCGAAGAAGTGATTGCTTACATCCCCGGTGAAGGCCACAACCTGCAGGAGCACTCTCGCGTGTTGGTACGCGGCGGCCGTGTAAAAGACCTTCCCGGTGTGCGTTACCACATCGTGCGTGGTGCTTTGGATACTGCCGGTGTGAACGACCGTAAGCAGGGACGTTCGAAATACGGAACCAAGCGCCCCAAAGAGAAAAAGTAATTTAAACCGATTGTTTAACCTTTCGTTTCTATCGTCATAGTGTGAAGCGAACAGCCGGTAAACGGCGCTGCTAATTACCGGTTGAGTAACCAAAACAAGATTTATCATGAGAAAGGCAAAACCGAAGAAAAGATACGTATTACCTGACCCTAAATTTGGTGATGTTCAGGTAACCAAGTTTGTAAACAACCTGATGAAGGAAGGCAAAAAAAGCCTTGCTTACAAAATATTTTACGGTGCTTTGGATATAGTGCAAGAGAAAACCGGTGAAGAAGGTATCGAAGTATTCCGCAAAGCACTGAACAATGTAATGCCTAGCGTGGAGGTGCGTAGCCGCCGTGTGGGTGGTGCTACCTTCCAGGTGCCTACCGAGGTGCGTCCTGAGCGCCGCGAGTCTTTGGGCATGAAGTGGTTGATTCGTTTTGCGCGTGCGCGCGGCGAGAGAACCATGGTAGAGCGTCTGGCAAACGAAATTATTGCTGCTTCGAAAGGCGAAGGTGCCGCCGTGAAGCAGAAAGACAACGTACACCGTATGGCAGAAGCCAACAAGGCGTTCTCTCACTTCAGATTCTAATCCCATCAATCAAATTATCGAAATACAATGGCTGATTTAAAATTAAAGTATCTGCGTAACATCGGCATCATGGCGCACATCGATGCCGGTAAGACCACCACCACCGAGCGTATCCTCTATTATACCGGCTTGAGCCACAAAATAGGGGAAGTGCACGAAGGTGCTGCCACCATGGACTGGATGGAGCAGGAGAAAGAGCGTGGTATCACCATCACCTCGGCAGCAACAGCGGTGCAGTGGAAGTACCCTACCGAGAAAGGATTGCCTACATCCGATACCAAAACATACCGTATCAACATCATTGACACCCCCGGTCACGTGGACTTTACCGTAGAGGTAGAGCGTTCGTTGCGTGTATTGGACGGTGCGGTGGCTTTGTTCTGTGCCGTGGGTGGCGTAGAGCCGCAGTCTGAGACTGTATGGCGCCAAGCCAACAAATACCGCGTGCCCCGTATCTGTTTTGTAAACAAAATGGACCGCGTGGGTGCCGACTTCTTCCGTGTGGTAAACGAAATCAAAGAGCGCTTCAACGCCAACGCAGTACCTTTGCAGGTGCCTATCGGTGCAGAAGACAAGTTCCGTGGTGTGGTTGACCTCATTAAAAACCGCGCCATCATCTGGAACGAAGAAGACATGGGAATGACCTACGAGTATGTGGATATTCCCGAAGATTTGAAAGAGACAGTAGAAGAGTGGCGCCAAGTGTTGGTAGAGGCAGTAGCTGAATATGATGACTCGCTGCTTGAAAAATACTTTGAAGACCCCGACTCTATCACACAGGAAGAACTGCTGACCGTTATCCGCAAGGCAGTGATTGACATGAAAATGTTCCCTGTGTTGTGTGGCTCTGCCTTCAAAAACAAAGGGGTACAGGCTGTATTGGACGCTGTCTGCGCCTTCTTGCCTTCGCCTTTGGATTTGCCTCCGGTAAAAGGTACCAACCCCAAAACCGGCGAAGAAGAAGAGCGTGTGCCTGAAAACTCGGGTCCTTTCACAGCACTTGCCTTCAAAATTGCTACTGACCCTTACGTAGGTCGTTTGTGCTTCATGCGCGTATACTCGGGGCAGCTGGAAGCCGGTTCTTATGTGTTGAACAACCGTACCGGTAATAAAGAGCGTATTTCGCGCTTGATGCAGATGCACGCCAACAAGCAGAACCCCATTGACCGCGTGCAAGCCGGCGATATTGCTGCTGCCGTTGGTTTCAAAGACATCAAAACAGGGGATACCCTTACCGACGAAGCCCATCCGCTCTTGTTGGAAGCTATGGAGTTCCCCGAGCCGGTGATTGGCTATGCTATTGAGCCCAAAACGCAAGCCGATAGCGACAAGCTGAGCCAGGCAATTGGTAAGCTGCTCGAAGAAGACCCTACTTTGCAAGTGGAAACCAACGAGGAAACCGGACAGACCATCCTCAAAGGTATGGGCGAGCTGCACCTGGAAATTATCATCGACCGCTTGAAGCGCGAGTTTAAAGTGGAAATCAACCAGGGTGCACCGCAGGTAGCTTACAAAGAAGCCTTGACGCAGCGCGTAGAACACCGCGAAGTATATAAGAAACAAACGGGTGGCCGTGGTAAATTCGCCGATATTGTTTTCGAAATCGGACCCAGAGAAGACGACAAGCCCGGCTTGGAGTTTGTAAACCAAATCGTGGGTGGTGCTATTCCGAAGGAATACATCCCTGCCGTACAGAAAGGTTTCGAGGAAGCCATGAAAAATGGTCCTTTGGCCGGCTTCCCCGTAGAGTCAATGTACGTGCGCTTGTTCCACGGTTCATACCACGAGGTGGACTCTGACTCGCTGTCATTCGAATTGGCTGCCAAGCTTGGTTTCAAAGAAGCTGCCAAGAAAGCAGCACCGCGCTTGATGGAACCCATCATGAGCGTGGAGGTAGTAACCCCCGACGAATTTACCGGTGCCGTAACCGGTGACCTGAACCGTCGTCGTGGTGTGTTGCGCGGTATGGACACCCGTGCCGGTGCCCAGGTGATTCGTGCCTTCGTTCCTTTGGCAGAGCTGTTCGGTTATGTGACCGACCTGCGTACCATCACCTCGGGACGTGCATCGGCAACCATCGTGTTCTCGCATTATGAGTTTGTGCCTACCAACTTGGAGGCTAAGATTCTTGAAGACCTGAAAGGGGCTTCTGTAAAATAATGTAGGCTTTAACGGCGGTGCCGGACGGGCACCGTCTTAAACATAAAAAAACTATGGCACAAAAGATTCGAATCAAACTAAAATCCTACGATCACGATTTAGTAGACAAGTCGGCTGAGCGTATTGTGAAGGCTGTGAAAGCCACCGGCGCAGTGGTAAGTGGTCCCATTCCTTTGCCTACCAAAAAGGAAATTTACACTGTACTGCGCTCGCCTCACGTAAACAAAAAGTCGCGTGAACAATTTCAGCTCTGCACTTACAAGCGCTTGATCGACATCTACTCCAGCAGCCCCAAAACAGTAGATGCTTTGATGAAACTGGAGCTGCCCAGTGGAGTGGATGTGAAAATCAAAGTATAAGGATTTTACTGCATTCTTTCCGGAGCCGTGCAATTGCACGGCTTTTTTTATGCCCTTTCGCTACTCTATCGATGGGAAATGAGTACGGCTTTTTGCGAAATACTAAAAATTGTTTAATTGCAAAAAGCACTGACAGCATTCAAATTAAAAGAAAGGGCTATGGAAAAGTATCGCTTTGAAAAAGAGTTTGAAATAAAAGCGTCGCCGCGCATGCTGTATCCTTACTTGCTGAATCCCGACGGTTTGGCGCAGTGGTTTGCCGACGATGTGAAGGTGTTGCCGGGAGGCGATTACCTCTTTGAGTGGGAAAGCGAGCAGCATCCTGCCCGTGTGGCAAGCCGTCGTTTGAACAAGCATGTAAAGTTTGTGTTTACCGACAGCGGAGATGACGAAATAAAAGCTAATTTTGTGGAGTTCTTCCTCTCGTATAACGACATTACCGAGTCCACTTTCCTGACGGTTATCGATTACTCGGAAATGGACGACGAAGAGGAACTGAACGAGCTGTGGGATGGCTTAATCCAAAGCCTTAAAGAAATTGTCGGAGGATAATGATACGTATTAAAATCATTGACAAATTAGTTTTAAAAAGTTTTTTAGGTCCGTTTTTCCTCACATATGCCGTCGTTGTTTTCATTTTGCTCATCCATACCATGATGGGCTATGTGGAGGAGCTGGTGGGTAAGGACGTTGGTTTTGTGGTGTTTGCCAAGATGCTCATGTATTTCAGCATGAGCCTGACACCGCTGGCATTGCCCTTGGCCGTATTGCTTTCTTGTTTGATTACTTTTGGAAACTTGGGTGAGCATTTCGAGCTGACCGCCATCAAAAGTGCAGGCATCTCGTTGGTGCGTGTTTTGTATCCCATTGGTGTGTTTGCGGCCATCATCACGGCTATAGCCTTGTGGTTTAGCGACCGGGTGGTGCCTTATGCCAATTTAAAGGCTTACAGCACGCTTTATAACATACGGATTACCAAAGCATCCATCGATTTAAAAGAAGGCGCTTTTTACAACGGCTTGCCGGGCTATAGCATCAAGGTGGCGAAAAAGGAAAACGACGGCAAGCTGTTGCGCAAGGTGATGATATACAACCACACTGCCAACAAGGGCAACAAAGAGGTGATACTGGCCGACTCGGCTTATATGTACACCATCCTGGATGGCAAATATTTGGTGATGGAGTTGTTCAAGGGGCGCAGCTATTCCGACTACATAGAAGGCAGCGCCAATAACACGCAGTTTTTGCGGCATGAATTTGACCATACCAAGATGGTCTTTAGCTTGTCTGCTTTTGAGATGAGCGAAATCCCCGATTCCCTCTTTGTGCATCACCGCATGATGAAAACCATCAACGAGCTGGAAGCCGACGCCGATTCGCTGAGCAGTCAAGTGGTGAATTTAAAGGAAACAATTCCACAGAACATGGCTGCGTACTTCACCTATCATCTTGAAGAGCTGCGTCCCAAACCAACCGACACTTTGCGCTTGCGTGCTGCTTCGAATGAAGCCATTGAGCTGCCCAAGGTGTTTCTCGACTCGCTGAAACGGCGTTCTATCCCTGAATCTCAATTAGCCATCATTTTACAACGGGCAGTAGGGCAGGCGCGAGGCGTGAAGCAGTTTCTGGACATGCGCGAAAAGCTTATCAAAGACAAAGAGAAAGAAGTGCGTGAGCACTTGATTGAAAAACACAGGAAATATACCTATTCGCTTGCCTGCTTCATCATGTTTTTGATAGGGGCGCCCTTGGGTGCCATTATTAAAAAGGGTGGCTTGGGCGTGCCCATCCTGGTCTCTATTGTGTTTTTTATTCTCTTTTACGCCCTTTCCATGACAGGCGAGAAGTGGGCTAAGGATGGCGTTGTGTCCGTCTTTTGGGGCATGTGGACTTCCGACTTCATTTTATTGGCTTTTGGGCTGTTCTTCTTACAGAAGGCACGCAACGACTCGCGCATGTTCGACAAAGACATTTACATTCACTACTTCCGCCGTTTGGGGCAGCGCTTGCGTGGTAAGAGTCAAGAAGTGGTGCAGGAAGCTTAGCAGCAAACGAAGGACACTAAAAAAGGGGGCACGATGCGCCCCTTTTCTTTTTTGTGCCACATCTTTTACTTGGGCAGCTGAGCCAGTTTTTGTTTGGCTTTAGCTAATACTTCCGGATCCTGTGTGTTCTGTATGATTGACTCGAGCGTAGCCCTTGCCTGAAAATAATCGCCCAATGCAGCGTAGTTGTCGGCAATCAGCAGATAGCCCCGCAGGCGCCATTTGATTTGGTTGGGGAAGCGTTCGTTGAGTGCAAAGAGCGCATCCAACGATGCTTGGTATTGCTTTTGTTTGTACAACAGCTCGCCTATCAGGTATTGCGCTTCGGCGCCAAACACGTCGGTGTTTTCTGTTGCCATGCGTTTGAGTATCTGTTGGGCTTCTTCGAACTGCTGCTTGCCAATAAGGGCTTTGGCTTTGAAAAGCTGGGCAGCGCTGTAGGCAAGTGTGTTGGCAAGTTCGTCTTTTAGAATCTCTTCGCAGTAGTGCAAAGTAGAGTCATAGCTTTGCATGGCGTAGTGGGCTTCCATGAGTCCTTGCAGGGCTTTGCTGCGCTCGCGCCGGTTCATGGCTGCCTGCAGCAACTCCTGCCACATACGTTGGGCTTTGGTGTATTCTTTCCGGCTCATGTAGTAGTCGCCCATGCGCTGCAAAGAGCGGGTGTAGCCCGTGCTTTTCTTCTCTTCTATGACTTGCAGATGCAGTTTTTCGGCTTGTTCGAAGTCGCCTGTCCGGAAGTAAGCTTCCGCCAAATAATAGCGGGCATCGTAGGCGTAAGGGCTGTTGGGGTGTTCTTGCAGGAAGAGCGAAAAGCTGGCTATGGCCTTGCCATATTTTTCGTTGAAAAACATGCCTTTGGCGGCATCGAATTCCAAGGCAATCAGATTGTCACTGTTGGGGTTGTTTTTCTTGTAAACAGCCAAAAGCGCTTCGAATTCTTCGTTGCGCCCGTGTTGGGTAAGCAGCTCCTGCGCGCCGGTTAGCGCACCGGTAGTAGCCGGATGGTTGGGGTATTGCTCTATGATGCGTTTGTAGTCCTCTACTGCTTCGTTTACTTTTTGAAGGTTGGTATAAGCCACAGCCCGGCGCAGCAGGGCGTAGGGCACCAAGGAGCTGCCGGGTTTTTGTTGCATGAGTGTAGAGAAATGATTGACTGCTTCTTGATATTGCCGCCCTTCCAAGGCGATTTGTCCTAATTGGAAAAGCGCCTTGTCATAGTAGAGGTTGTTGCTGCCTTTTTGCACAATACGCTGCAAGCTACGTTGGGCATCGGCGTCTTTGTCCTGAATGTCCAGAATGATGCCTTGTTGGTAGTATATATAATCCTGGTCGGGGTAGTTTTTTTGCAGCGCTTTGGCATAGCTTTCAAAGCCGGCGTAATAGTTTTTCAATACATAGTGGCAGTCGCCCAGGCGTACCAGCGCATCGGCTTGCAGTTTTTCACTTGTATTGGGCAGGCTCAAAAAACGCTCGAAGTGCTGCTGCGCTTCTTTGTATTGCTGCAGGTTGTAGTGGGCATAGCCCAAACCATAGAGTGCCATGGCTGTAATGTCACCTGTGGGTGCAGCCGACAAAGCTTTTTGATAAGCGGCAATGGCTTTTTCATATTCGCCCAATGCCGAATAAGCATCGCCGGCGCCTACGTAAGCCCGGCGGGTAAGAGAAGCATCGACCGGATAGCGCGCCGCCTTTTCAAAATAGGTAACCGCTTCCCGGTAATTACCACTATTGAACAGCTGCGCCGCCTGCGTAAAAGCTACTTCCTGGTAAATCTTTTGCTCTTCGGCATTTAGGCGCGGCAGCTGCTCCAAATAAGTGATGGCTTTCGGGTAATCGTTATTGAACAGATACGAGCGCGTAATCAGCTGCTTGGCTTCTTTGGCTTCAGGGCTGTTGGGATATTCCAGCACATACTGGTTCAACACTTCGATGGCTTCGGCACGGCGGTTCAGACGGTAACACAGCTTGCCGTAGTAGAACTGTGCCAGGCGGGCTACTTCCGGCTGATGGGTGGCTTTACGCGCCTGCTCAAACGCCAGCAGTGCGCTTTGATATTGCTCCTGCTTTAAATAAGCCAAGCCCATGTAATACATGGCTTCTTGTGCCAGCTGCATCTCGCTTTTGTCCTGCGACTGCAGCCCTGCCAAAGAGCGAAAGATATCGACGGCTTGCGGATAGCGCTCCGAGGCATAATAGCTGTAAGCGATGCGGTAACGCATGGATGCGGGCAGTTGTGCAATGCTTTGCTTGCGCTGATATTGTTCGAAAGCCCGGGCCGCTTCCCCGTATTGCTGCAGCTGATAGTGGCTGTCGCCCAAGATGAGCAAAAACTGAGGATTGGCTTCTTGCATAGGCACCTTGCCGGCATAAGCCACCACTTCCCGGTATTGTTGTTTGCGATAGTGGGTAAGGGCAATCAGGTAGTGGGCGTGTGGTGCAAAATCTTTGTATTCGGTAGCAGCCGACAAGTCGCGCAGGGCTTCTTCGTTTTTTCCTTCCCGGTAGCGTATATAACCACAGTAATAAAGTGCTGCCCCCCGGTAGGGGTTGGCGTAGCTTTTTAAAGGTGCAAGCTGGTCATAGGCTTTGTTGTACTGATTTTGTGTGAAATAAGCATATCCGAGCATCCATTGCGTATCGCTTCGGGCATCCTGTGCCAGACGGTCACTTTCTATGTGTTCCAATGTATGAAGGGCACGGGCAAAATCTTTTTCTTGAAAATGATAGCGTCCCAGCTCGTAATACATGTATTGACTGAGCGGATGAAAGCGGTGTGCACGGACAAACGCCTCTGCCAAGCTTGTGCCATCGGCCTGCCGGGTGCGCAATGCGTCGGCTGCTTCATGAAAAGCAGCATAAAGGCTTGCGTCCGGTCCGGCTATTTTTTTGTAAAAACTCCAGGACGGCAAAGCGCCCAGTCGCCAGCCCAAGGATTGCAGGTTCTGGGCATGTTGCCAATGGATGGCTTCTGCTTGTATGCCATAGGTGCTTTGGGCATGACTATGCGAGAAGAGAGAAAGACTTAAGAGTAAGCTTGCGGCGGTTAGGCTTTTCTTCATCATAGGATTGCTGTATGCTATTGAACCATGAGCTAAACTAAAAAATAAACGAATGAAAAACATATATCATTTGAAGTGGCGGCTTTAATCCACAACGAAAAGAGCTTCCAAGATGCTGTCGGCAATAAACTTACCTTTTTTCGTTAAACGCAAAGTGTCGTTTTCAAGTTGTAAATAGCCTTCTGCAACATAGCGTGCTATCTCTTGCTGCAGGCCGTCCCATTGGCGGGGCGTGAGGTATTGCCTGATGCGTGATAAAGAGCAGCCCCAAATGGTGCGCAGGCCGGTGAGCAACAATTCGTTGGCATGGTCTTGGGGTGAAAGGACTTCACCTTGGGCAGGCACCTTGCCCGCCGCAATGCTTTTGATGTAAAGCGCATTGTTTGCTATGTTGGCCTGCCGGCTGTGTCCGTCATACGAATGGGCGGCCGGTCCTACGCCCAAGTAAGGCAGCTGCTTCCAGTAACTGCTATTGTGGCGGGCAAATTGCCCCGGCAAGGCAAAGTTGGAAATTTCGTAATGAACAAAACCGGCTGCTTCCAGGCGCTCTATAAGCAGTGCCATCTGCGCGGCAGCCACGGCATCATCGGTAGGGGTGAGTTTCCCTTTTTGATACCATCGCCCAAAAACGGTTTTTTCTTCTATGGTCAGGCAGTAGGCCGAAATATGACCTACCTGAAGAGCAAGGGCTTGTTCGATGTCTTTGAGCCAGCGGTTGTGACTGACGCCCGGAATGCCATAAATCAGGTCGATGCTAATGTGGCGGAAGCCAACGGCTTGCGCTTGCCTGACCGCCTCTATAGCCTGCTTGGCTGAGTGGGCACGATGCAGTTGGCGCAATACGTCATCTTGAAAGCTCTGAATGCCGATACTCAAACGGTTGATGCCCAATTGGTAAAATGATTGTAACTTTTCAAGCGAAAGGTCATCGGGGTTGGCTTCCAAAGTGACTTCGGCGTCTGTTTCTACATGGTGGATTTTATAAATGGTATTCAAAATGCGCTCCAGATGGAGTGGCGACAACAACGAAGGCGTGCCGCCGCCGAAGTAAATGCTTTGCAAAGACGGCTTGCCCGGAAGGTAATCCTTTTGTAAGTTCAATTCTTGGCAAATGGCGTCTATCATGGCAGGAAGGGTGCGCTGTGATGTGCTGAAGTGAAAATCGCAATAATAACATGCCTGTTTGCAATAAGGAATATGAATATAAATGCCTGCCATAAGAAGTTAGAAAATATGTTGACTGTTCTGCAAAGATATGGATTGCTCTGCGTTTGTGTGTTGTGTGTTTTCCGGGGGCAGGCACAGGATATTTGGCACTTCTTTACGCATCCTGACTTGCCGCAATGGCGGCGTAGCATGGCGGTAGCATCGGTGGGCAGTGCCGATAGCCTGCACAGGCTTTATTTGAAAGAGTTGCACGCCCAAGGCTATTGGGATGCAGCCCTCGACTCTTGTTGGCAAGCCGGCGAAACGGTGCAGTGTGTTTACAACCTTGGGGAACGTTGGCAACTGCGTTTGGCATCCATCGACAGCCTGCCGGCAGCTTGGAAACTACCGGCGCAGGTGCGGCGCCTGCTGCGAAAGCCCATGCCCTTCGATTGGGCATCGTGGAAACAACTGCAGCAAACAATAGTGGAGACGGCAGAAAACTACGGATATCCTTTTGCAGAGCTGCATACCGGCCAAGCCCGCTTCGATACTGCCAAAAAAGTATGGGAGCCCGCCTTGCACTTGCAGTTGCATACATTCGTTACCTTCGATTCGCTTATTATCAGCCCGGATAAAGGAAGCCTGCAAAGCACTTTTCTACGCAAATATTTGGGCATAGAGCGCGATGCCCCTTTCAGTCGCCGTGCCATCGAGCAAATCGATCGGCGCCTGCAGATGCTTGGGTTCCTTCGTTTGAAAGAGGAGCCCGAAGTGCGTTTTTCAGGCTTACAAGCGGACTTGCGTTTGCCTGTCGAGTGGGGCAATAGTTCTCAAATACAAGGTTTTTTGGGTTTTCTTCCCAACGAACAGAAAGACAATGAGCTGTTGGTAACCGGTGAGTTGAGTGTGCGTTTGCTGAACCTGTTCCGGCGGGCAAGCCGCCTGCAGCTTTATTATAATAAGATGCGCCCGACCTCTGAGCAGCTGCAGGCAGCCTACTTGCACCGGCGCCTGTGGGGGGCTTTTGACATAGAGGGCGTGCTGTCGTTACTAAGAGAAGACACACTGTTTATCAACGTCAACCGCCATGTAACCTTATGGCATCCTTTGGCGGATGGCAGCTATGTAAAAGCCGGAGTAGGGGTGCGCAGTTCGCGCTTGGGCTTTTCGCCCACGGGTACACAAGCCGAAGATTTCCGCTATCAGGAAACCGATTATTTGTATTACCTTCTGGGGTGGCAGCAGTCGCGCCTCGATGACCGCTGGTTTCCCACACAAGGCTGGCAGGCAGAGGTAAGCTTGGAGTTAGGGAATAAGACCGTGCTGCGCAATCCTTTTTTACCGGAGGCTTATTATGATACCTTGCAGTTGCGCTCTTTTCAATGGCACCTGCAGTGGATGGTAGAAAAATACTGGTCTCTGACACAGCGGCAGGTGCTGCACTTCAAACAGCAAGGCGAAATCAGGCAGGCGGCGCTGTTGTTGCGTAATGAATGGGGGCGGCTTGGTGGGTTGCGCTCGCTTCGTGGCTTCAATGAGAATTTCTTTTTTACACCTGCTTACGCTTTGTGGACGGTGGAATGGCAGTATGTACTGCCGCCAAAGTCTTATTTGTTGCTCATTGCCGACTATGCCCTGCTGTCCGGCGAGGTGGGAGCAAAGGAATTATATGGGGCGGGTGCTTTGGGCGGCGGCTTGCAGCTGTTTACGCGTGCGGGCAACTTCCGGCTCATTTATGCGGTGGGGGCAGCCCCGCAGCAGCCTTTCGCTTTCAACCGTGCCAAGATACACTTTGGTTATGTGAGTGTATTTTGATTTTTTTGTGTAGCCAATATAAAATGTATGCTTTTGCGACTCTTGTTATTCATAAGCCTTTGGAGTGCTTGTCTGTCTGCCACGGCTTTTCCCGATACTTTAAATTATTTGCCTGTACACAACCTGCAGGAAGAGTGGCTGGTGTATGACCAGGCTTACGATGCTTATGTGCCTTACCTGCCTGAGCGCCATCAAGGGCAAAGCATACATTTCTTTTTGCACCGGCAATACCGCCCTTATGAACTGTTGCTGTGGTTGCCGCATGAAGGTAGCTTGTGGTTGAATCAGCGTTTGGTGCAAATATTACCGGCCCGGCAGTGGGTGGTTTTGCCCTGCGAAGCGTTGCTGCTTGAACAGGAGTCTGCCTTTATTTCCTTGTTCGTGAAAGAAGGTGACGTTGAGCAGCTGCAAACATGGGTGGCACAGCGCTCAACAGGCTTGCATTCCTTTCAGGTAAATCAAGAAAGCGACAAACAAGTGCAGCTACAAGAGCCAATTGCCACACCTAAGGTGTTTGTAAAGAAAAAAAACATAGCCCGCTTGCGGGACATAGCTTTAATGGGCGTTTTGGCCCTTTTTATGGCTTACCAGGGGCTGCTGGCCATGTCGCCGCGCAACATGCAAGCTTTCATGAATATATCATGGGGGCAGCTGCAGCGCACGCGTGAGACGGCGCAAAGCTATTCTTTGTTTTCAGCTACTTGGTTTTTGCATCTGTTGTGGCTATCGGCACTGACAGCTCTTTTGTGGTTGCTGCTTTTCCCCGAGGTGTCTCTTGCGAGCGACACACGCCTCTCTTATGCTTTTTACTTTTTGATTTGGGGTAAAGTATTTGTTCGTGTATTGGCGTTGCTGCTGGGCAAGTGGCTTGCCTGTGTGTTGGTGGCTTATGTGTTGAACTTAAAAGAAAGAGCCACCTTGCATTATTTCCGTTTCTTGCAAATATTTCAATACCTCGTTTTGCTGTTGTTGGCAGCTGCTTTCATGGCTTTGCTCTATTACCGCTTCGACCGGCTGGAGCAGTTGCGTTTTTATGCACTTGCTTTAGCTGCTGTTTTTTCTTCTTTGTGGGTACTTAGGCAGTTAAGTGCTCAGCCGGACTACTTCTCTTTGCGTAGTTTTTTGTATTTTTGCGCCACCGAATGGATACCCCTGTTCTGGTTCTTGAAAGCAATTCAATGATTTAAACCACAGTCAAATGAAAGACACCAAACTATTTGAGGATGTGAAGGAAAGAATGAAGCCGGTAAAGAGCATCTTGGTTTCGCAGCCCAAGGACCAACCGTCAAATGCCCCTTATTTTACACTGGCTGAAAAATATGGTATTAAAATAGATTTTCGCTCATTCATTGAAGTGCGACGTGTGCCCGTGAAGGAATTCCGCAAACAAAAAATCAATATCTTAGACCATACCGCCATTATTTTCACCAGCCGTAATGCGGTTGACTTCTTTTTTGATACTTGCAAAGAACTGCGCATAGAGATGCCCGCCGATATGAAGTATTTCTGCATATCGGAACAAACCGCAAAATATCTGCAAAAGTACATCACCATTCGCAAGCGCAAACTCTTTGTAGGCGAGCGAACTGCCAAAGACCTGTTCCCTTATTTCAAAAAACACAAAGACGAAAAGTACTTGTACCCTTGCTCCAGCATCCGTAAAGACGATATCCCGAATTTCTTTAAAGAGCAGGGGCTACATTTGACCGAAGCCGTGATGTATGAAACCGTAGCCAGCGACTTGTCTGACCTCTCTGATATAAAATACGACATCATCGTTTTTTATAGTCCTTCGGGCATTCAGTCGCTTTTTACCAACTTCCCTGATTTCAAGCAGGAAAACACACGTATTGCCGTCTTTGGACCTACTACGGCGCAGGCAGCCCGTGAAGCAGGTCTTATTGTGGATATAGAAGCGCCTTTGCCCAATGCACCTTCTATGACCGGTGCCATTGAGGAGTATATTAAAATAGCCAACGGCTTGAAATAAAGCTGTATGCAGAGGCATTGATTTTCCCAAGTCGCACTCTCTCCATGATTGAGGGTGCGACTTTTTTGTTTGAGCTGTTGGTGATTCGCATGAATTACACTATCTTTAAAAAAGCTACGTTAGTAAGCGGTCGCACAAATAAATAATTTATGAAGAAGACCTACTGCCTGTATTTGCTTCTGCTGCTTTGTCTTCATGTGCCGGAAAGCCGTGCACAGCAGAGTCCGCAGTTTACTCAGTATGTACTGAACCCGCTTTTTTATAACCCGGCAGTAGCCGGTATGCCGACCGATGCCTTCCAAGCCACTTTGCTGCACCGCAGTCAGTGGGTAGGCTATGAAAACAGCTTTGACGACGGGGGCACACCTACCACTCAATTGCTTACGGCTTCCATGCCTTTGCCGGCAGGTTTGGGTGCCGGGCTGCACCTGACCAATGACCGCCTGGGGCCTGTGCAAAATATGGAAGTGCAGTTGTCTTTTGCCAAGCGATTGAATATCGCAGGCTCTACCCTTTCGGTAGGGCTACGCGCCGGGGCTTATATGCAAAAAATCAACTACAACCTTTACCGCCCTAAAGACGGAAACGATCCGGTTCTGATTGGATTGCAGGGGCAAGAAACACAGTGGAGCCCCGATGTAAGTCTGGGCGTTGCCTGGCAGTCGGAGCGCCTTTTTTTGGCGCTAAGTGCCACACATCTTGTGCCTTTCTCTTTGAACTTCGGCATCGATGCATTAAAAAATACTTTGTCGCGCAACGTTTATTTATTAGCTTCGTATAAATATCCACTGACGTATCGTTGGGAGTGGGAACCTATGCTGCTGGTGCGTACAGACCTGAACACCTACAGCATAGAAGGTGGGATGATGGTTTATTTTGACGAGCGGTATTGGGGGGGGCTTTCTTACCGTCAAGGTGATGCAGCCGCTCTTTTGTTGGGTACTTACCTTACCAACGATAGGCAATGGAGTGTGGGCTATGCCTTCGATTATACGGTGGGCAATGTGCAAGCCAAAAGTGCCACTTCGCACGAGTTTATGCTACGTTACACCTTGCCCATACGCTTATCGACAAGGCCGCCAAAACAATATACACCAAGATTTTATTTCTAAAATGATTTTAAATAAGCTTAAAGATTTGCAAAAACGATAAAAAAAACAGATTTTTCGTAAAGTTTTGTATGATATTTGTTAGCATTGTACTAAAATGTATTCTTAAATAAACACAGGAAGTTATGAATAGAATGGGCTTTCGATTGGTCACAGTCTTGATGTTGGCAGCCTCTTCGGTTTGGATGACGGGTTGCGGGCTCATAGGAGGCAAGAGAGGAAAGAATCAAGGCGAGTTGAATACCCGCCTTAAATATTCAAAAGGCGAGATTCCCTCCTTTGAGGAAGTGCGTCCGGGCTGGGACCAATACGTTCCGCAAGGAATGGTGGCTATCCCCTCCGGTACTTTCCACATGGGGCAAGCCGATGAAGATGTGGCGCATACACAACTGAACTTTAACAAACAGATCACCATCAGCGCCTTCTTTATGGATGAAACGGAAATCACCAATAACCAATACCGCATGTTCACCGATGTGATGCTGGCCTATGCCAGTGGCACCAACTCCGGTATTGTGCTTGATCCCGATTATGAAGAGCAGGTGATGAACGTAATGTTCCCTAACGGAAAGCCCGACTCATTGGAAGTAATGCGCCGGGTATATCCTGATACCATGCGTTGGAAAAACGAATATGCACACCACATGGGCGACCCCATGATGGAATATTACTATTCTCACCCTGCATTTGATGATTACCCCGTGGTAGGTGTGAAGTGGACAGCCGCTCAGCTGTTTTGCCAGTGGCGTACTTACCACTTGAACCGCTATCGTGAAATAGAACAAGGTTACCCGCCGGCACCACGCTTCCGTTTGCCCACCGAAGCTGAATGGGAGTATGCTGCCAAAGGAGGCCGTGACCTGGTGAAATACCCGTGGGGTAACCCTTATGTGCGTAATACCTTGGGTTGTGTGCTTTCTAACTTTAAACCCGGGCGCGGTAATTACTACGATGACGGCTTTGCTTATACTTCGCCGGTAGCCTCTTACTTTGCCAATGACTGGGGGCTCTACGACATGGCCGGCAATGTGGCAGAATGGTGCCAAGATGCTTACTATGAAGCCGCTTATCCTATTACTTGGGACTTGAACCCCGTTTTTGACCCGCCGGCGCCCAACCCCAACCCGGCAATGCCCGGCTTGACTTCAGACTTGGAAAGATATCCGCGTCGTGTGGTTCGTGGAGGCTCTTGGAAAGACATTGCTTACTTCCTTGAAACAAGCACCCGCACCTACATGCACTATGACTCTACTTCTACTTCGGTAGGTTTCCGTTGTGCCATGACCTATCTGGGACGCTCGGGAGGTACAGAGTTTGGTGTTTATTAAAATTTACCGCTAAATCTATCGTCTTTTGCTTGTTTTAAATAAAACCATTCTATAATATAGAACAATCAAACAACTTAAAATCTGAAAAAATATGAGCGCAAAGAAAGATTTAACAAGAAGAGAACATTTCTACACCTATGTAGTACCAAAAATTATTTCAGTAGGTGCATCTGTCGTGATTTTGGGGGCTTTGTTCAAGCTCATGCACTGGCCCGGTGCCGGATATATGCTAATTGCCGGTTTGGGTACGGAAGCTATTATCTTCTTTATTACTGCTTTTGCGCCTATTGAAGCACCTCATGAGCAGCCCGATTGGAATAAGTTGGTCGATGTGTTGTCTTCTGCACAACCTGCGGGGCGAGCCTTGGACAAAAATGTTGCCGCAAAACTGGCTGCTTTGGAAGCACAGCTGGCTGATAAAATACAGCCTCAAATGATAGACCAGTTTGGTCAAGGGATAAAAAAACTGGCTGAGAATGTAGAGAAGATGACCAAATTGGGAGATGCTGCCGTGGCTACCTCGGAGTATGCCAAGAACGTGAAGCTGGCAGCAAATCAAGTAGCAGAAATGAACAAATCTTATTCGGTAGCTATTGAAGCGGTAGGCAGCATGGCCGAAGCATCGAAGGATGCGAAAGCTTATCATGCGCAAATTCAAGCTTTGACCAAAACTTTGGCAAGCCTGAATACCGCCTATGAAATGGAGCTGCAAGATAGCAAGAAGTACATCGAGGCTTTAAATAAATATTACGGAAGCATATCTACTGCCATGCAGAATGTGGCAGACGCTTCTAAGGATACTGAACAGTTTAAAGTACAGTTGGCAAACTTGACCGGCAACCTGACAGCCCTGAACAAAGTGTACGGTGCTATGCTCACCGCCATGAAAGGTGCTGCTCAGTAATCATCTGTTTTTTTAAAAAGAGTGTGGTGAGGCTGCAAAGCCTCTCTATTTTTCAACTTAAAACATAAAAGAAACTATGGCCGGAGGAGGAAAAGAAACCATAAGGCAGCAGATGATTAACCTGATGTATCTGGTGTTAACTGCTATGCTTGCCTTACAAGTAAATAGTACTATTCTCGATAAATTCCTGTTTATTGACTCTACGCTGCAGGCAGCCATGAAAGCCTCTATCCAAGTGAACCAAGGACAGGTGGCTGCAGTGGCAAAAGCGGCGGAAGAAAACCCTGAGGCAAAGGCAAAAGCTGCCTTGGAAAAAGCCCAGAAAGCACGGGCTTTGACCGAAGAAATGCTCAGCTATATTGCCGATGTAAGAAAAGAAATCATTGAGAAAGCCGGTGGGGGCATTGATTCCGAAACAGGAAGAGTAAAAACACCCGCCGAAGAGACCAAGCTGGAAATTTTGATGGTAGGACCCGAAGGGCAAAAAAACGGCAAGGGCTACGAGCTCGAGAAAAAACTGGATAATTATGTGGACGAGCTGAAAAAATTGGTACCTTCTGTGGCGCCACAGCTGGTCTCTCTTACGCAAAGCAATAGGGAGAATCCTGTTACAAAAGAGCTTTACAAGAACGAGCCGATCGAGTTGGATAAAGACTGGGTGCAAGCCAACTTCTCTCATACGCCTGTGGCAGCAGCTTTGGCAGTACTTTCACAAAGAGCCAACGAAGTGCTCCGCTATGAGAGCATTGTGCTCAGTGAATTGGCTAAAGAAGCCTCTGGGGTTACCTTGAAGTTCGACGTCATTCAGGCTACCTACACGGCACCGACGAGTGTGGTTGCCAATGGCATGAAATACCGTGCCGAGCTCTTTATCTTTGCTTCGGCTTCAAACGTGAAGCCTGTTATCAAGGTAGATGGACAGCCGGTGAAAGTGGAAGGCGGTAAAGGCATTTATGAAGTGATTGCCTCAGGTGGCACACCCGAAGGGGTAATTAAAAAGTGGAAAGGGGAAATTACGATTCCCAAAGCCGGTGGTGGTGACACTACTTTTGTTGTGGAAGGCGAATACAAGGTTGTACACCCCGTAATGCAGATTCAATCGAAGAGTGTGCAGGCCCTCTACGAGGAGTGTGGCAACGAAATTCAAGTGTTGGTGCCCTCTCTGGGTGACGAATATATCCCCTCTTTTAGCGGTACCGGTGCTACTTTTATTCCGGGCAAAAACCCTGGCGATGTGATTATCGTACCAAGGAGAGGCGTGAATAAGGTAGTGATGTCGGTAAGCAGTGGTGGTCAACTCATTGGTACGCAAGAATTTGCGGTGAAGAACGGTGCCGGCAGCTTCTTTGGCACTGGTGGTCAATGGTCGTGAGGTAGAAAAATCCATTACCCGCGGACAGCTTCGTAGTGCACAGGTAGTTGCCAAGGCAGATCCTTCCTTTGCCGAGTTCTTGCCTAAGGAAGCCAATTATCGTGTACAACAGTACCGTGTGGAAGTTTACCGTGCAGGGCGTCCGGTGGCAAGCGGTAACTCTTTGGCGAGTGTAGTGGGTGACGTGCGCCCCGGAGATACAGTGGTAATCATTGTAGAGTCGGTTGTGCGTACCAACTACCGCGGGGCTGTCATACCTGCATCGGTGAGTCCCAAGTATTTGAGTGTTGTGATAGCAGGATAATGATAAAAACAGCGGAGGCAGGCAGTTGTCTGCTTCTGCTGAATATTTCCCGGGCTGATTTCAGGCATAATATTTGATGAAAGTTAATAAAGTACAATAATTGAAGAATCTTATGAGAAGAGGCATTGGTATTTTGATGTTGCTTTGCTTGTTGTCGGTATCGGCATGGGCTCAGTATAGCTACAACCCCCTGGCATTGCACCCCGTTCTGGAAGACGACATCATGTTTCGTCGTGTGCTGACGCGTGTTATTAATTTGCGTGAGAAACAGAACAGGCCTTTTGCAGCAGTTGGACACCATATTGCTCAGGAGATTATCTGGGCAGTGGATTCCGGCTATGTGACTGCCTATAAATATGATGATGAACGGATGGAGGTGCCCCTTTCTGACAGTACCTGGCGTTTTCAAATAGCAGAAAGAGACGAGTATGATACCTACTTGGACATGCCGATGGAGCCCAGCAATATCTCTGTGTTGGAAATTACGGAGGAAATTATCTTTGATAAGCGTCGCTCGCGCATGTATATCAATATTTTATCACTGGCTTTGGTGGCACCGGGCTATAATAAGCAGGCCGGTGGCATGGATTTATACATTGCCCGCTTTAAGTACAAAGAGCTGGCAGAGTATTTCCGTAAAAAATATGAAGAAAGCAATCAAACACGTTGTTTGTGGTACAATCCGCAAAACAACCGCCGGCACATGTGTTTGACCGATGCCTTTGAGTTGCGCCTCTTCTCTTCCCGTATTGTGAAAATCTCCAACCCCGACGACTTATTCATCGCTCAATATCCGGAGTTGGAAGGTAACGTAGAAGCTCAGCTTTATAAGTCTCGTGAAATTGAATATGAACTGATGGAGTTTGAGCACAACTTATGGGAGTTTTAACTCTCCCTTTATCCATACACTTCCTGTGTAAATCGAAAAAGGTTATTGTGTTGAAACGCAATAGCCTTTTTGTTTTTAAGACATCGATGCTATACATTTGCAACTAACCAAAGAGAAAACATCAAGCATTATGTACGGACCTCCTGCTTCAGATTATTGGAAAAAAGGGCGTGTTGACCAATGGGAAAAAGGCAATAGCCTGCGTTGGCATCAGGCGGTAGTGCCGGTAAATCTTACCGAGTCGTTGCCGCAGTTTACTGCTGCTTGTCAGGTAGCTTTGCTTGGTTTTATGTCTGACGAAGGCGTAAGACGTAATTTGGGGAGGGTAGGAGCAGCAAAAGGCCCTAAGGCGCTGCGGGCAGCACTTACTTCTTTGCCTTACCCATGGAGCGCGGAACAGTTAGGTGTCTGGGATGCAGGCGATGTGTGCTGTTTGGGTAAGTTCTTGGAAGATGCACAAGAAGATTTGGGGGAGAAGGTAGAGTTGCTTTTGGATAGAGGCGTTACGCCGCTGATAATGGGTGGGGGGCACGAGGTAGCCTGGGGGCACTTTCAGGGAATAGCCCGGCACATGGCAAAAAAGAAAGACAAACCATCTATCGGTATTATCAACTTTGATGCTCACTTTGACTTGCGCAACTATCTGGATATTGGTTCGTCAGGCACACCTTTTTTGCAGATTGCACACGACTGTGAGCGCCGTGGGTGGGCCTTTCACTATCTTGTCATAGGCATTCATTCGATGGGAAACACCCGCGCTCTTTTTGAAAGGGCACAGGCTTTGGGGGTGCGCTATATATCATTGGAAGCACTCTATGAACAACCCATCCCGGGCTTCTATACTTTGCTGGATGAGTTTGTGGCAGATAAAGACTTCCTTTATTTGACTTGTTGCTTGGATGTTTTTTCCGCTGCGTTTGCACCGGGAGTAAGTGCGGTGAATGGCTTAGGGTTGGCGCCGTGGCATGTTTTGCCTTTATTACGACATTTGGTAGCTTCCGGAAAGCCTTTCTCTTTTGATATAGCCGAGCTGAATCCCAAGTATGACATAGATGGGCGTACGGCTAAACTGGCGGCCAAGCTGCTGTATTCAGTAGTGGAAACTAAGGTGCAGGAGTAGGAGCAGCCTCTTGTGCTTCTTGAAGTTTCCGGTAAAAACGCCGGACTTCGGGCTTATCGTTTGCCAGTGCAGCTGCACTTCGGTAGAAGTCTTCCGCTTGTTTTAGGTTGCCTTGTGCCAAAGCACAGTGGGCTTTGGTGAGCCACGCTTCTATGGCATAGACCTCTGTTTTCAAGAGTATGCCGGCATGAAGTTGCGCTTCTGCACATAAGCCGGCGCGCAATGCCCACTGCATGGCATCTTTTCTTATGTCGCTATTTTGGGGGGCAAATTTTAGGGCACGGCATGCCCACTCGTGGGCAGACAGGTAGTCTTCTTGAAGACTGTAGAGATAGCCTTTGAAATGCAGTGCGTCGGCATTTGCCGGTGCCGCCCCGATGGCAAGGGCTATGTATTGATGTGCCTTTGAGATTTTTTCTTGAGCCAGTGCTGCTTCGGCAAGCAATTCATAAACAAGCACGCTATCGGCAGTGCGGAACTTCAAAGCGTTTAATAGGGCTTTTTCAGCTTCTTCCGTGTGATTTTGCAGCAACAGAGCGGTGCCTTGGTACTGCCACGCAAGTGCATCGGCGGAATCGTGGGCGATGAGTTGTTTGCAAATATTTTCTGCCTCTTTTGCCTCGCCTTCATATAAAAGGGTAAGTGTCAGCTCATGCCATTGTTGGCGTCGTATGTGTTCGAGTGTGTCTTTTGAAAAGTGTTGGCTGAGCAATTTTCCGGCATCATAAAGGCAGGCCTGCAGCACGCCTTGGTGTTTGTTTTGCGTTTCCAGCCGGACAACCGGATACCAAAGATAAAGGGCTTCGGAATAGTCGGCAAGAGCTTTCTGAGGTTGTTGCAAGGCTAAATAGACCAGCGCGCGGTCGTGGAACAAGTTTCCCAGCATTTGCGGAGTTTGAGCAGCTGAAATGGCTTTTTGTAAGTAATCAAGTGCTTGCTCATAGGCTTTGTTCTCATAAAGCATGCGGGCGAGCAGTTGATATCCTTCTATGGGCAAAGGTTCGGGAAGGAGCTGAAGCACCTGTATGGCTTTATTGCGCTGTTTTAAACTATACAGGTTTTTCGCCCACAGCACATAGTCTTCTTTATTCAGCAAGTGCGGGGCTTTTTTTTCTACCCATGCCAACAGTTGAAGCGCTTCTTTGTAGCGTTTTCGCCTATATTGGCAATAGGCTTTGCCCACATAGGCAAGGTAAAAACCGGGGGCTTCGTTGATGATTTGATTAAAGTAGCCCAAGGCACGCCCTTCTTCCTGTTTTTCAAGACACAACATGCCTAAGTGAAAGAGCACCTCTTGGCGCAGTGGCGAGGTGCCGGGAAGCGCCTGGTAAGCATAATCAAAATGAGTTTCAGCAGCTTCGGCAAGCCCGGCTTGGGCATAAAGTATCCCCAAGTTGAGGTGCAACTCCGGCGCTTCGGGGGCAAGGCGGTAGGCTTGAAGATAGGCTTGTTCTGCCTGTGGAAAAGAATCGAGTGCCGTTTGCACTTCACCAAGCAATAGCCAAGAGGCGAGCGAATCGGGGTAATGGCAGCTTAGCTGAAGGGCAGTCCGGTAGGCGTCTGCCCATTGCTCGCTACGAAGCAATATATCGCCCTTCAACAACAGCGCATCGAAATGCAGGCTGTCTTCTGCAAATGCAGCCTGCAAGTTTGTGAGGGCTTTGTTCCACTTGCCTTTGGTCGATTGTTTGTATGCCTGCTTCAGCCGGCGTTCGATAGACTGTGATTGAGCAGACGGCAGCCCGGCGAGAAAAAGGAAAAAAAGTACGAAAAGGTGCAGTACTTTTACCATCTACCTACTCTATGAAGTGAATGGGTAACGTTACTTTTGTTCTGTCCCAAATGAGCTCCATATCAACACCATAGGGGGCTTCGGTGAGCTTAATGGTGAAAGCTTCGTACATGTCCTTTGTTTGGCTTACCTTCGCTTTCACCTGCAGGACATCCTGTGCTTTCACTTTTTCGTAATCGTAAGCTCCCCATAATCCCAGCGATTTGTTGAAGATGATGGTCCACTCATCCGGGTTGGGGATGGTAAAGATGGTGTAGGTGCCTGCTTTAAGGATATGGTTCCCTATTTTCACATCTTTGGTAAGGGTGATTTCAGTGGCTTCGTTGGCACCGGTTCGCCATACTTGGTTATACGGCACCAACGCACCAAATATTTCCCTGTTGCGCTTAAATGGCTGTCCGTAGGTGATTTTTATGTAGGTGTCTCCTTTTTTGTAGGAGGCTATAGCAATGGGGCTAAGTCGTTTTTTGGGGCGTATGACCCGCACGCTGTCGTTCAGTATGTCCATCTGGGCTTGTGCAAAAGCAACAGTGGCAATAAGTAAACCGAGGGTAAATATGATTTTTTTCATGGCAAAGCGAGTTTTAGATGTTCATCGTTTATAACGACAACATGTTCTCTAATTGTTTTTTATAATGATTTAATTCTGCAATAATTTCGGGTAGCATTTCTTGTATCATTCTAATATGCGGCTTCAAGCGCATATGCGGGTTGAGTTGGTTGTTAATGATAAATTCCACCTTCTCTACATGATAAATAAGTTCATCGTAGCCCAATATCTGGGCAATAGGCTCCATTTGATGTGCAATATCCCCAATTTTTCTTATCAACTTACCGGCATAGGCTTTCGCCAAAGCTTCTTTCTGGCGCTCAAGTTCCGGTATAGTCGTATTTAAGATAGAAAGCAGCAGTTCTTCATCGTGTTGTGTGTATTCAAGCAGGTGTTCAAAAGAAATAAGGCGCGGAAACGGACGTACTCTTTTGAGAATGGGCGACAGGCTATGAAAAAACTGACTTTCATTGAAATGCTTGGGGATGATGGCATCGCAAGGTAGTGATGAAGTATCTAATTTTTCACTGGCACTAATCAGTACAACAGCGGGGCGTATTTGTTCGCGTTGCTGCGCCTGTAGGTGTTTTAATACGGGTTCTATGGTGCCGTCGGACAGGTGCCAGTCACAAATCAAAAGCTGATAGGTGTTCTGTTCAAGCAGTTCTTGCACTTTGGCTACCGATGATGCCGGCTCTACCTGCATACCGCGCTTCTCCAGTATTTTTTGCAGATAGAGCGAAATGGCGGGATTATCTTCGGCAAGAAGTACCCGGATACCGTGAAAGTCTTCCGGGGTGGGGGCATAGTCTTCTTCAGGCAGGCCGGTTACTGCCTCCGTCATTTTAAATGGCAGCAAGACAACAAAGGTGCTTCCTCTGCCTACTTTGCTCTGCACCTCAATGCTGCCTCCGATGCGCTCGACCAGCTCTTTCACGATGGCCAAGCCCAGACCGGTACCGCCAAAGCGCCGGTAAGTAGTATCGTCTGCTTGCTTATAAGGCTCGAAAATGGTTTGAATCTTTTCAGGGGGAATGCCTATTCCCGTGTCTTTTACTTCAAATCGTACGTGGCACTCTTGCTCGTCGCTTTTATCAAGATATGCTTCTATGGAAATGCCGCCTTGTTCGGTAAACTTGATGGCATTGCCTGTGAGGTTGTAAAGTATCTGGAGCAGGCGGGCAGCATCGCCAATGACGACCGGTGGAATGCTTGCCGACACATAAATGCGCAAAAACAGGCCTTTCTCTTGAGTAGCCTTAAGTAATGACAGTTCCAAGTGATTCAGGATATCCTGAATAGAAAAAGGCTGCTGTACCAGGCTGATTTCACCGGCTTCCAGCTTCGAGTAATCCAGGAAGTCATTGAGCAGGGTTTGCATGTGTTGTGCTGTCCGGTAAATACTCTTAATGTATTCGCTTTGTTTGGCACTAAGCGGTTCTTCTTGTATCAGTTCGGCAAGCCCTATGATACCTTGTGTAGGATTACGCAGTTCATGCGCAATGGCAGCATACAGGCGGTTTTTGAATGCTTGCACCTGCTCCAACTCTTGGTTGCGTAACTGCAGGTTTTCTTTTTCAAGCTTTAATATCCTTTCGTTCGCAAGCAACAGTTCGTTGTGTATGCTGGAGTCATGTGCCGATTGTTGCATATTTTGCAGCCACCGGGCTTCATGACTGAGGTTCTCAACAATGCACACATAGGCATATTTGCTGCGCCCATAAGGCAGTATGTGCAGATTGGCCACCTCAACAGCCGGTAGTTGGGCTATGGGCATATTGATATGCGGAAGCGTAACAGCGTCGCGTTCAGTGATAAGGGTATCTTGCAGGCTGAAAAGCAGTGGAATAAGATCATATAAATTGGCAGGCGCAAACTGTATGAACTTACTTAATAAATGCTCCGGATATATTTCCTCAATACTTCCCGTCTTTGCATGAAAGCGGAATACCAAGTATTGAATCCGCTCTTCTAAGAATTTATTTAAAATGTCTGCTAAGTTTGCTTGTTTAGATGACATAGGTACGAAAAATATCAGTCAATGATAAGCATGGATGTAGGGCGGTGTTTGGGCTTAAAGATACGAAAAGTTTTGAAAGCAAGACCGGTAACAATAGCCGTTCACCCATGAAAAATACAGCTTTTATGGAAAAAATGCGTGCATTCGTCGAGTAGCTATGTGAAACTGTGTTATAACATGTATATTTGTAGTGATTTAGTGATGTTTGTAGTCGTGAGACTACAAGTAAAGGAGCTTCTCTATGAGGAGCTCTTTTCTGTTTTATAACTGAATTTAGCTAAATTTGACCACTTTTAAAACAGTGAAGCATATCATATGATTTATCCGCGTACGATTGAGCAAAAGCTTGGATTCGATAAGTTAAGAAGCCGTTTAGAGGAACTGTGCAGCAGTGAACTGGGGCGGGAGTGGGTTGGAAACATGCGTTTTTCGAAAGACTTTCGTTTGGTGGAGCGCCTGACTCGCCAAACGGCCGAAATGGTAGAAATTCTGAAACATGAAGTCAGCTTTCCGGCACAGACCTATGTCGATTTGCGCAAGCCGCTGCGCCATCTGAAAATAGAGGGGGCTTTTCTTACCGAAGAAGAACTGTTTGATTTCAAGAAGACCTTCAGCTCTTTGCTGGAAGTACTTCGTTTTTTCGATAAAACAGAGCCCCGGCAGTATTCCGAACTGAAAAGCCTGTTCGAGCAGCTGCATCTGGATGACTACGTGATTCGGCGTATAGAGCGCATCTTAAATGACCAAGGCAAACTGCAGGACCATGCATCACCGCAGCTGTTTGAGATACGCAAGCAGCTGTTGAACTTAAGACAGAAGCTGCGCAAGCAGGCAGAGCGTGTGCTGCAGCGTGCGCAAAGCCTTGGTTATACGCCCGACGACGCACAGCCTACTTTACGCAATGGGCGCATAGTCATTCCCGTAAGAGTGGAAAACAAGCGTCAGCTCAAGGGCTTCATTCAGGATGAATCGAATACAGGGCAGACCGTGTATATAGAGCCGGCCGAGCTGGTGGAAATCAATAACGACATACGCGAGCTTGAACTGGAAGAAAAACGCGAGATTATTCGCATCTTGTCGGAAGTAAGCGCCCAAATAAGAGAACAACTGCCTGCCTTTTTGCAGGGGCTTGAAGTCATTGCCAAGCTCGATTTCGTGATGGCAAAAGCCAAGCTTGCCATGGATATGAATGCCACGGCGCCCGCCTTTGTCGAGCGCCCCATGGTAGATTGGCGGGAGGCTGTGCATCCCTTGCTTTTGTTTGCGCATCGTGAAAGTAACAAACCCATAGTCCCATTATCCATTCGTTTGGATGAAGAGCAGCGCATCATTGTTATTTCGGGACCCAACGCCGGTGGTAAGTCCATCGCCTTGCAGACCGTGGGGCTGCTGCAATACATGTGGCAATGCGGCTTGTTGATTCCGGTGAGCGAACACTCTACGGTTGGCTTCTTTGAAGATATCTTCATTGACATAGGCGACGAACAGTCCATTGAAAACGATTTAAGTACCTACAGCTCACATCTGAGCAATATGCGCTTTTTCCTGCAGCATGCCCGTGAGCGCACTCTTTTCCTTATCGATGAGTTCGGGGCAGGCACTGAACCACAGTTGGGCGGTGCCATTGCCGAAGCCATATTGGAAGAGCTGCATGCTCAAGGGGCTTACGGTGTGTTGAATACACACTATGGCAACTTGAAGCGCTTGGCCGACCGTACGCCCGGCATGGTCAATGCTGCCATGCGTTTTGACCTGGACAAGCTCGAGCCGCTCTATCAATTGGTCATAGGGCAAGCCGGCAGTTCGTATGCTTTTGAAATTGCGCGCAAAATAGGATTGCCTAAAAAGATTTTGCAGCGGGCGAAAGAAAAACTGGGCGACGATGCCTTTACCTATGACAAGCTGTTGAAGGAGCTGGCAGAAGAGCGTAAACGCTATGAGCAGCTGCGCCAGCAAACGGAAGAAGAAAAGCGCCGTTTACAAAAAGAAAAGGAAGCTTACGAGAAGAAGTTGGCAGAGTTGCAGGAAAAACGCAGCGAATGGATTCGCCGGGCGAAAAGAGAAGCCAAAGAGTTGCTTGCCGATGTGAACCGCAAGATAGAAAATGCCATACGCGAAATACGGGAACAACAAGCCGAGCAAAACAAAACCAAGCAAATACGCCAAGAAATAGAGCAACTGAAAGAGCAATTTGCCGAGGTGGAAGAAGCAGCACCTGACCAAACAGAAGACTACGAGGTGATAGGGGGCGAAATTCAAGCCGGCGACTGGGTGCGGCTCAAGGATGCCCCTGAAACCATTGGCGAAGTGATGGAAATCACCGGAAAAGATGCCCGTATCATGATTGGGCAGCTGGTTTCGGAAGTGAAGCTCAACCGCTTGGAGCGCATCAGCCGCCGCCAAGCCAAGCAGCAAATGAAGCAAGCCAAAGTGGGCGTGCGTTATGGTAGCGATTTACATGAGAAGTTCAAAAATTTTTCGCATCAAATAGACTTACGCGGAATGCGCGGCGAAGAAGCCATTCAGTTGCTCAATAAATGGCTGGACGAAGCGATTTTGGTAGGTGCCAAAGAACTACGCATTGTGCATGGTAAAGGCGATGGTATCTTACGCAAACTGGTGCGCGAAGAACTACGGCGTTACCCCCAAGTGCTTTCATTCGGCGATGAACACATAGAGCGGGGGGGCGATGGAGTGACTATCGTGAAAATGGCATAATTTATTGGAACAAATCCCGTTCCTCTTATATAGTTTTCGTATTTTACCTCAAATGTAGTGTAGTTTGCCCATGAAAAGCGTCATTGTAAACAAACCTGAACAAAAAGAAATACGCGTAGATATAGACTTACCTGCCTCTAAGAGCTTGAGCAACCGCCTTTTGTTGATTGAAGCCTTGGCTCAAAAACAAAAAAAACAAAGCGGCTACACCTTCCGCAACCTTTCAACTGCCAACGATACTTTGGTGATGCAGCGTTTGTTGCAGGAAGCCAAAGAAGGCGCTATTCTGGATGTAGAAGATGCCGGCACGGTCATGCGCTTCATGACGGCTTACTGTGCTGTTAACAACCTGCCGGTGATTCTTACCGGTACCTATCGCATGCAAGAGCGTCCCATTGGCGATTTGGTGGATGCCCTCAATCAGTTAGGGGCACAGATAGAGTACGTCAAGCGCCCCGGATATCCCCCCATCAAAATCCGGGGGTTTGTGCAGCGTTACCCCAAGGTTACCATTCCCGGCGGGGTGAGCAGTCAATTCCTGTCGGCACTACTGATGGTAGCCCCCACCTTGCCACATGGGCTGGAGATAAACATAGACGGATTTTTGCGCTCGCGCTCTTATGTGGAAATGACTGTGGGCTTGATGGAATACTTTGGCGTGAAGGTAGTTTGGGAAGGCAACCGCATCAAGGTGGAGGCACAAGAGTACCAACTGCGCGACTATACCGTAGAGCCCGACTGGTCAGCTGCCGGCTATTGGTACAGCATTGCTGCCTTGGCACCTTTTGCACATATCACCTTGAATGCTTTGACAGAAAACTCGCTCCAGGGCGATAAGCGGCTGGTCGAGTGGATGCGCCCCATGGGGGTTTACACTACTTTCACCCCACAGGGGGCTGTGCTTACCAAAACCGATGAAGCTCGCGAGGTAGAGTTTGACTTTACCGACAACCCCGATTTGGCACAGACCTTTATTGCACTGGCTGCCGCCAAAGGCATCGAAATGGAAGCCTACGGTCTGGAATCATTGAGACTGAAAGAGACTGACCGCATCCGCGCCTTGCAAAACGAATTGATGACCTTGGGCTATTGGCTCGACGAAAAACACAACGGCGAGTGGAAGCTGGTGAGGGTATCGAAGCGAAATGCGGATAAAATCCCCGCTTTCGATACTTATAAAGACCACCGTATGGCCATGGCTTTTGCGCCTTTGGCTTTGAAGCTGGGCAAGGTGAAAATCAACGACCCGGAAGTGGTAAAGAAATCGTACCCCCACTTTTGGGAAGACCTGAAAAAAGCCGGGTTTGGCTTGGAGTTTACGAACCAATAAGCGGATATTGAGGGTTATTAAAAATAAAAAGCCGGACAGCCATGAAAAAAAGAATCAATGTGGGCATTGTGCTATGGTTATTGCTCCTGTGCAGCTCCGCGGCATGGGCACAGGGTAAATTTTCTTTCAATAAAGAAATTCATGACTTTGGTAACATAGACGAAGGCACCGTGGCTACTTATGAGTTTGTGTTTACCAATGTGGGCGATCAGCCCATTGTGCTGCAAAGTGTGTCGGCTTCTTGTGGTTGCACCACGCCTTACTATACCCGTGAGCCCGTTTTGCCCGGGAAGAAAGGCGTTATCAAAGTGTCTTATAACAGCTTGGGGCGCCCCGGTGCTTTTACCAAGAGCGTGACCATTCGAAGCAATGCGAGCGAGCCCATCAAAACCCTTTTGATTAAGGGCTATGTGCATCCCAAAACAGAAGCCAAGACCAACCCCGATGCGCCTGACCTGCGTTTCGACAAGACCGTATGGCAAGTAGGCAGTCTGCAGCAGGGGCAATCGGCCAAGGGCACTTTCATTTTAAGAAACAACGGAAAGAAAACGCTGGAAATTTACCGCGTAAGCACTTCTTGTGATTGCATAGAATACACCCTGGGCAAGAAAAGAATAGAGCCCGGTGAAACCACCGCCATTGAAGTGCTTTATACTGCCAAGAAAGCAGGCAAGCAAGTGCGCGACTACATTCAATTGCAAACCAATGATGGAAAACAGACTTTCCATTCATTGGTCATCATGGCAGATGTGATAGGCAGCTCGCCGGTGAAAGAGAACAACGCCAATCCTTTGGGATTTTGAGAGACTATTCTTTCTTGAAAACAAGCAGCGGATGAGCGGCAGATGGACCTCATCCGCTGTTGCTTCTTTAAGGCTGAATGCTTGGCGATGGAGCTACCCGGCCTCCTTCGGCTTGCTCATAGCGGGTGAGCCCGCTGAAATCAACAAAGCTGGTAATGAGGTTGTCAAAAGCCGGACGGATGAAGATGGTAACGCCCACAATCACAAATGAGAGCAAAACAGCCACCGCCACGTTTTTGTTTTTTATCTCTTCTATCTCTTCAATGTCTTTGGTGGCAGAAACATACACGTTCAGGCTGATGAGAATGAGCAAGAGCGCGCCCACCAGTGAAGTTAAATAGAAGACGATAAAATAAGCGAAAGCCACCGCCAACATGCCGGCTTTAAGCTTATTGCTACTGAGTACCATTACCTTCAAAGCCTGCACCGAGGGCTCGATGCTGTTTTGTGCCATTAAGAAAATGGACAATACCAAAGCCCCTTTGAATACAGCCACTGCCAGATTACCTTCCTGTATGGTGCGCAACGAGTCTTGTTTTAAAATAAGCTTATCTACAATCTTGAGCGCCAGGTAAAGCGTCAACAAACCAAAGATAAGCGAAAGGGCAGTTTCGTAAAGAGCCACAAATACCAGCTGTTGGTTCATAGGTGTGAGTGTTTAGAGTTGTGTCAGTTCAAAGATGCTTTTTCTATGTTCAATACCGGACCATAATCCCAAGCCGGGACACCAAAGGCAGTGTGTGCCGGACCTACCGGGTCGCAAATGATGTATTTTTTGCCTTGGAAATCCACCCAATCCTGGTAGGGGTTGGGCTCACCTTCTATGCCCAGAAGCAGGTGCCCCGCTACGGTGATGTAAACGATTTTATCGCGAAAGCGGCGGTCGTGCATAAGTACACTGGCAAAGAGTACCGATTTACTATCGCAGTCGCCCTCGCGTTCGAGCATGATATGCACCGGTGTGTAGAAGTCCCAAATGTATTTGTTGCCGTAGTAGTCGCCCGGACGCTTGTAGGGAATATCTTGGCAAAAACGCAAAAGCTCTTCTATATAATCGGTAAGGGGGGCATCATCGCCTACTTTCTTTTTGAGCAGCACATACAGCGGCTCGGTGTATTTGTGATAATAACGCAACACGGCGTTGTAGTCCGTGCATATATAGCCATCTTTGTCGTAGCGAAAGAACCCTTTCTTTAAAATTCTTTCTGCTTCCTCTTCATCATAATAACTCTGAAAAAAACTTTCGGAAAGTCCGTAGGCAGACAGGCTTCGCCTTACTTCTGTTTGCTGCAGCAGCCACTCCCACATGTACAGGTCCTCCATAATGTCTCGATACGAAAAGCGGAAGTGGTACCACGGCGGTTCGGGGTCACTTCTAAACACAGGCTTGCCTTTTAATGCGGTAAAGTGGGGTGGGGGTGGTGGCAGAATATTGGCATCGGACTCTTGCTCGCTTTCATTACGCGACACCACGTCGTTGCGCCTATCGACACGCACAGACCGGTGTTTGTCTATGGTTTTTTTTACCTCTTTCGACTTTGGACTCCACATCGAGCGGATGGCTTTCGTCCTTAGCTTTTTCTTCATCATTGAAGGAGAGCTCTTCTTCAAAAACAGTTTCCTCTTCGTCTGTATAAATCTCATCCTGCTCTGTTTCGTTTTCTGCAAGCAGGACTTCTTCTTTGAGGTATTCCTTGTAATACACCGTCACGATGCCGGCGGCAATCAATAGCCCGAATAGCGTGAGGGTGAGGAAGAGTATCCATTTGAAGAAATTAAATACTGTCTTGAAAAAGTCCATAAAGCCTGCTTTTCCCTTTTATTAAGATAAACAGACTTTTATGATGGTGCAAAAAAACAGAAAAAATAAAGATGCTTTTTCCGTCCATGCTCGATAGGCAAAAAGAACGGGCAGTGCATCCGCAGATAACCGCCCGTTCCCCGTAAAACTTTGTTTGATTAATAGCGGAACTGTACGCGATAAGGCACGCCTTCCGGGGTAATGATATCCATAATAATACCACCGGCAATACGTTCAATGACCTTTTCTACCTCTTCGGGTTTTTCTATTTCTATGTTGTTGATGCGCACGATGATGGTGCCTTCTTTCAAGCCCAAGCGGTAGAACAAGCCACCTTTGAGTTCTTTTATTTTTACTCCATTGGGAATGCCATAGCGTTTTCTTTCAAGGGCAGGAATGGCTTCAAAAACAGCTTTCAGTGTTTTTGATTCATACACGTAGGGCTTATAGACGGTGGGCTTGCCGTCGATATTCACTACCTGCACACTCTTTTGATAACTTTGGTTGCCGCGGCGGAAATAAACTTTCACCTCATCGCCCGGCGACAACAAGCTGATGGCTTCTTCATAATCTGCCAAGCTGCGGATGGGCGTGTTGTTCAATTGTGTGACGATATCACCTACTTCCAAGCCTATGCTTTCGGCAGGGGTGCCTTTCCATACGTCTATCACTACGGCACCTTCCGTATGCTTCAAATTGAGCTTTTTTACCAATTCGGGGGTGATTTCTTCGGCTTCTATGCCCAAAACGGCTTTCTGTACGATGCCGTAGCGCCGCAGGTCTTCATATACGCGCTTGGCAATATCGGACGGCACGGCAAAGCCATAGCCTACATAAGAGCCATGTTTCGACAATATGGCTGTGTTGACGCCAATGAGCTCGCCGCGCAGGTTGACCAAGGCGCCACCGCTATTGCCCGGGTTAATGGGGGCGTCGGTTTGAATGAAAGACTCAATAGGGAATTGCCCTTTGTTTAGATGCAAGCGGCGCCCTTTGGCACTCACAATACCTGCCGTAACCGTAGAAGTAAGATTAAAGGGGTTGCCTACGGCAAGCACCCATTCGCCAATTTGGACTTCCGAAGAGCGGCCCCACCGGATGGCAGGCAGATTTTGAGCTTCTATTTTCAGTACTGCCAAGTCGGTAGAGGCGTCGGTGCCTACCAGACGGGCAGTGTAGCTGTTTTTGCCATGAATGACTTCTATTCGTTGGGCGTCGTCTATGACGTGGTTGTTGGTGAGAATATAACCATCGGGTGAAACGATGATACCCGAGCCGGAACTGAGTTCTATGTTGCTTTGCCCGCCATAGCCAAAAAACCAATCCCAGTAGTCGACGGCTTGCCGCCCCTCGTAATAGGTTTTGATATACACCACCGAGGGGGTAGTCAAAGCAGATGCCTGCACGAAAGCATCATCTTTTAAAGGCAGAGTGGCAGCTTGAGTATTGCTGTCGTAGCGGGCTTGATATACGACTGCCTGTGGCGTGGTGCCATCGCTTTCGACAGAAGGGAGGGAAGGGGAAAATAAATAATGGTTGTAAATGAAGCTGCCGCCCATGCCGGCCACAAGGGCAAGGGCGATATTTCCTATTGTCTTTTTCATGCTTGAATCAGAATTAAAGGTTCCTTTACAAAAGTACAATTTTACTGATAGAGTTCCTTTGACAGAACGAATTAAACCCTTGGTCGAGTATGTGTCTCCTTTCGTCCAAGTAAAGAAACATAAGCATGTTAAGCTTTTGTTAAGTAGTTACCGAAGGCTTACTTTTTTGAGTTTCAACGGATAAATTTGCGGAAATGAAATATAAAAATATGAAAAAACAATTAGGCTTAACACTGTTCCTCACTTTCATTGCATGCACTTGGGCATACGCACAGCTTACGCTTAGTAACACCAATCCCGCTCAAACCATTACTTTCGATGCTACCTTGAGCGGCGTAAACGATGGGCAATTCGCCGGTTCCGGTTTTTCGCCTGCCCCTTCCGGCGGGCAGCTCGATTCCGATGCATGGGCAGTTACCGGCTTAAGCGACGGTGCACCTTGCTTTTGGTGGCACTGCAACCGCCGGCGACTTTGCCCGGGGGACAAGAACCGGAGGGGTAACGACCGGCGGCATCTATGCCTTTGAAACCGCTGCCGGCGATTATTGTTTGGGCGTGCAGCCCACAGGGACTGACTTTACCCCCGGTACTTTTACCCTGCGTATTCAGAATACGGGCAGCACAGCCATCACCGAGCTGAGCATAGCTTATGAAATCAAAGTTTATAACAACGAGGGGAGGGCAAGTACTTTCAACTTTGAGCACTCGACAGATGATATGACTTATACACCGGCATCTGCCTTGGACTACACCTCACCGGAGGCTGCCGATGCTTCGCCTGCCTGGCAGACAGTCAATCGCAGCATTACACTCACGGGACTGAATATAGCACCGGGAGGGTATTATTACCTGCGTTGGACAAGCGATGATGCCGGCGGTTCCGGCAGCCGCGACGAACTCGGCTTGGACGACATCAGCGTATCGGCGGTTTTTTCACTACCGGCACCTGAAATAGACGTACGCGGTAACGGCATCAGCATTGTGTCGGGCGACGCTACCCCCTCCATTGCCGATAATACTGACTTCGGGGCAGTGGAAGCGGGCTTTGGCAGTAAAGCCCATACCTTCACCATCCACAATACCGGCAGTGCGGATTTGAACTTGACCGGTTCGCCCCGTGTAACTATCAGCGGACCCCATGCTGCCGATTTTTCGGTAACTGTGCTGCCATCTACCCCCATTGCAGCCGGCGGCAGCACTTCTTTTCAAATTACCTTCACTCCCTCGGCATTGGGCACACGCAGTGCCACCGTAAGCATTGCCAACGATGATGCCAACGAAAACCCCTATACCTTTGCCATACGGGGAACCGGCAGCTATTCCACCCAATCCGACATTATCGCCGACCCTGCCTTTACTTATCCGGTCAATATTCCTTACATCAACTATCAGGCAGCGGACATCACGGCAGCAGGCATAGGCACCGATGCCATCGAAATAGCCCGCTTTGTGATTCGCGACGGGGGCGGCGCTGCCGACAACGACAACCAACCCACCATCTTGCAGAGCATCAACTTTGCGGTGCAGGGGTGTGCTTCCATCCGGCGTATGGCTATTTATGACGGCACCACCGAAGTGGCTGAAATAACCCCCTCTTGCAGTTTTGCCAATTTTAGTGGTTTGAACTTGATAGCGCCTGACGGCGGAAGCAAGACTTTTAGCGTGGTAGTGAGTTTTCAAAGTACGGTCACCGACAATCAGCAGATACGCTTGACCGTGCTCTCTGCTACCGAAGCCCCCAATGCCTCGCTCTTCGCTGCCGATAATGCAGGGGGAGTGCAAACCTCTACGGCCGGCGACGACAACCGCTTGGAAGTGGTAGCTACCCAATTGTATTTTGCACAGCAACCTTCCGATGTGGGTATAGAAGACATTATGACGCCTTTTGTGCGTGTATGGGCAGTGGATGCCAACAACAACATAGACTTGGACTACAGTGCCAATATCACGCTTAGTTCCACAGGCAGCATGTCGCCCGCGCCTTTGGTGATAACTGCTGCCAACGGGGAAGCGGTTTTCAACAATATTGTACACACCGCCCCGGGAAGCGGACTGACCTTGCAAGCCGCTGCTACCGCTTTGAGTGCTGCTACAAGCACACCCTTTAATGTGTACAATCAAACCGTGCTGCAACCCGGCGACCTGATGATTGTTGGCTACGATAACTCGATAGGCGGTGGAGCAACCGACCGTTTGGCAATAGTGGCGTTGGTGGATATTATACCCGGTACCTCTTTTGTACTTGCCAATGCTGTGTATGAAGTAGGCGACCCGGCAAACGTGCGTTCGGGGCGCTGGTTCGATTGCAATGGAACAGCCGGTACCAACATATCCGCCTATCGTATTACTTACAATGGAGCGGGTAACCTGCCTGCCGGCTCGGTGATTTGCATGGACTTGCCGGGCACGGGCTATGCTACCAATTTCAGTGTGGGCGGTGCCCCTTCGACTGACTTCGCTGTGTCTTCTATCGATGGAGGATGTGGCAATATGTCTCTTTTTGTGAATATATCTACCAATGATCCCGATGCCATCTTTTTGATGCAAGGGAGTTGGGTTTGCCATGGCAGCTACTACACCTTCAGCGGGCGTGTGCTCTCGGGTATTCAGTCGGGGGGTAATTGGTATAGCGTAAGCGATGACTTAAGTAGCCTGCCTGACGGTACTGCCAAGCGTCAATCGCGTATTCCGCCTGCCATCGAGTGTTTTGCCATTCAAAGCATTGGAAGCCCTATCAACTATTATGCTTATTACAGTGGACCTACTACCGGCAGCCAACCGGCTTTGATAGGGGCTATATTGAATTATGTAACCAATTGGACAGAAGACAATGGTGATGGCAGCGACAATATTTCTGCTTTTATATGTGGAACAAGCTTCACCGTGACCGGTCCCGGAACAGATGGCTTGTGGACCGGCATAGACGATAATAATTGGTTCAACTGCCGCAACTGGGAAACCCGCCGCGTACCTGACGAAACTGTGGATGTTACTGTCAGCGCTTCGGCGCCTAATGACTTGGTCATTAGTGCTGCAGCTGCTTATTCCGATACCTATGCCGACACGGCACGCTGCCGCCATCTCTTCATTACCTCACGGGCGGTGCGCCTCGAAGGCGACCCTGCCAACGTCTTGCATGTGTATGGCAATTTGGTGATTGACGCAGGAGGAAGCTTGGATATGAATGACGGCGTTGCCGCTAATCCGGACGGTACCTTGCTGATTGCCGGCCATTGGAACAACCAAGCAGGGGCTGCCGCCTTCGATGCCGGGGAAGGCAGTGTTTATTGGGTAGGCAATACACAGCAGCAGTTATACAGTGTCGCAGGAAATGAAGCCTTTTACGAAGTACATATGGAAAACCCCGCCGGCTTATTTTTGAATGCTACCAACCTGCGCGTGGAACAGTTGATGGTATTTCAAGACGGGGTGGTGCTGGCAAATCAAGACCACACTTCAACCACTTATAGCCCGCGTGTAGAGTTTGCTGACAATGCCTTGGCTTTTGCTTCAAACAATAGTTACGTGGCAGCTTGGGTGCGTAAAGAAGGCAACGATGCCTTTACCTTCCCCATAGGCGATGATGGCTATTATGTGCCCATTGGTATGTCCGCACCGGCGGCTGTTACAGACCATTTCACTGCGCTTTATCGCCACGTATCGCCGGCACCTTACTACGACATCAATCAAAAATCACCTACATTGAGCCATGTGAGCAACTGCGAATTCTGGATGCTCAACCGCACGGCAGGCAGTTCGGCAGTGACGGTTACGCTCTCTTATGATGATGTGCGCAGCTGTGGCATTACGGCAGGGCAAGAAACCGACTTGCGCGTGGCGCACTGGACCGGCAGCCAATGGTTCGATGAGGGGGGCACGGTGAATACCTCGAACCGCACGGTAAGCACGGCAGCCCCTGTTGCTTCTTTTAGCCCCTTTACTTTGGCATCTACTACCTACTTCAACCCCTTGCCGGTAGAGTGGGTGCTCTTTGAGGCTTATCGTGAACAACAGTCGGCTGTGTTGCGCTGGGAAGTAAGCAATGCAGAACAGAACACCGGCTTTGTTGTAGAAAAATCAATCGATGCACGGCAGTTTGAAGTGGTGGGCGAGGTGCAGGCTATAGCCGGGCAAAATGCTTATCAGTGGATAGACAACACCTTGGGGGCGGGGGCTTATTACCGCATAGGGGCTATTGCTGCCGATGGAAGTACCAAATACACAGCCATACGCTACGTGGAAGGTACAGAAGCTGCTTTGTCGATATACCCCAACCCTTTGCCACGGGGTGTTAAATTGAATATAGAAGGTATAGCCGGCAATGCCATAATCTCCTTGTGCCTACTGAATGCTTATGGACAGGTGGCAGGTGAGTGGCAGGGGAACCTCCGTAGTGTGGAAGCAAGCATGCAAAATACTTTAAGTTCATTGCCTGCCGGTACTTATATATTACTGCTGCAAGAAGGGACGCAGCGGCATACTCTGAAACTGGTTAAAGAATAAAGCAAGTGATGATATAGCGATATGAAGCCCTCACTACGGTGAGGGCTTTTTCTTGTAGCGAAAATCTTTTGGAAAATTACTGCTGTCCGGCATACCTTTGAATTACCGAAAAAAAGATGACTGTGCTTCCAATGCGTCTTTATTTGTCGAAATGTCTTCTTTTTCTGTTTGGCTGTCTCTGGGGAGGGCATATGCATTTGGCGGGGCAGCCGTCTGCCATCATTATCGATGCAGACACTGGCAATAGCATTGACGATTTGTATGCTATTGCCTATTTGTTGCAGCAAGCCGGTAGCCGGGTGGTGGCGCTTACGGCAGCTCATTTTAACAACCCGGACTTACTGAGCTATCGCCACTGGAATGGCTATTCAACCAAGGGTATCCGCACGATGAAAATAAGCTACCGGCTAAATAAAAAGTTGTTGCGGGCAGCCGGGTGCCGGCATTATGTGCGCTGTGTGCCGGGGGCTTCTTCCATGGTTGGCAGGGCATGGGGGGGAAGCGCCCCGCGTCCCTCAGCTGCTTCACGCTTGATTATAGAAGAAGCTATAAAGCTCAATGATGATGAGAAGCTCCACGTGATTGTTACGGGTCCTGTGACCAATGTAGTGTCGGCAATCATAGAGCAACCGCAGATAGCGCATCGTTTGGTGGTATATGCCATGGGGGGCGACTATGACCCTAAAAAAGGGGTATGGAACAAAGCAGAGTTCAATGTCCGGAACGACCTCAATGCCTTTGACTATTTGCTCAACAGCGAAGTGGAATTGCACATCATGCCCGAATCTGTTGCCCGGCAACTCGTATTTCCCAAAGAGGAAACCCAACAAAAACTTGCCCGGGTGGGCGGCAAGTTGTCTTCCTGCCTTTCTAAGCGATGGCAGCGGCTGGGTGAAGTAGAAGCGTGGAGTATGTGGGACTTGGCATTGGCAATAGCTTATATGCAGCCGTCGCTGGCAAGAGAGGAGGAAGTGTTTACACCGCCCGAAAACAGGCAACGCAAGGTGTGGGTTTACACGGCTATTGATGCCCCGGCAATGAAAGCTGCTTTTTGGAACTCTTACCTATCGCCCGACAACTAACAATACTCCTTGCATCAGAAAGGCGACTTACAGCTTTTCGTAGTGCTTTTTCGGATACTCAAAAAACAAAAACTGCCCGCTGTCTTCTTGTATGTCCTGCCAATGCTCAACTCTAAACTGCACTGCCCAAATACCACAGGTAGGAATATTTTGCAAATGCACATTTTGGGTAAGCAAGTTGGCGAAGTCGGTCAGCACCGGATTGTGTCCTATGAGAGCCATTGCCTTCATTTCCGCTTTTTGATTGTTTACAATGCTGAGCAAATCGGCAAGGTGGGCTTCATAAATAGATTCATCGAAGTGCAGGCGGGTGAGGGGCATGTCCATCTGCTCGGCCAATAACTCGGCAGTTTGGCGGGCACGCACTGCCGGACTGCTTATTATGATGTCGGGGATATGCTTGTTTCTTTTCAACCACTTGCCCATGAACTTGGCGTCGCGTATGCCTCTTTTTTTCAATGGGCGTTGAAAGTCAGGTAAAAGTGGTTCTTTCCAAGAAGACTTGGCATGCCGAATGAGGTACAGGTACTTCATAGGGAAGAGATGTTTATTGTTTGATGAGTTTGAGAAGATGGCGCCGGCCATTACTTAACTCCAGTTCTATGACATAAAATCCGGGTGGTAGGCTTCCTATGAAGAGACGGTTGCCTTGCCACGGGCAGCTGTGCTGCCTGCCCTGCAGATCACGGAGCCGGCAGGCACTGATCGGTGCCGTGAGCCCTTCAACTTGCACTTGTTCAGAAGCGGGGTTGGGGAACAAGCGCACCGCCTCTGCCGGGGGCGTGAGGGCAGTTACCGGATTGGGCGAAAACACCGGACGGATAAACAAGCTTCCCCGTATGTCGGGGTTTTGTTCCCACAAGCCAAACACATTGGCAAACACATGCTCGTGGCTGTCGAGGTCTTTGTCGAAAGCTACTGCCAAGAAATCATCGGTGGTTTGTTGTATGCCTATATAAAACGTATCGCTAAGCATGACGGTGCCGTAAATATCGACAGGGAAGCGGACCACTTGTCCATAGCTTGTGGGGTATTCAATAGGGTATGCCCGCTGGAAGAGCAGTTCGTCAGCGGCAGTAGGGGCATTCAGGCGCTTGGCTACCCACAGCACAAAGCTTTGGCCGGTAAGGTCCTTTTTGTAGGGCACGAATAAAATATCAACAGCTGTAAGCTGTGCCTGAAGACCGCCGGGCAGCACAAAACGCACCCCTAACTTGCCAAAGCGCTGGTTGATACCGGCAACGTATTCAAAGCTGCCATCGTCGTAGGCATAGTAATCGTCTAAAACGGTTTCTCCGCAAATGGTATCATTGACACGCAAGTCATAAGGGGGAATGGTTGTGTTGTCATCGCTGGTGTTTACTTCAAAGCAGTAACGCAGGGTAGTGGGGCTTGCGGGAACCGGAATGGGGCTTGGAGTGGCTTCCAAACGGAAGTCATCGCCCGGAAAGATAAGCGGCGCGTTGGGGGCAACGGCGGTAACCGGAAGTGTTAAGAGCACGTTGTTGTTGCTGTCATATACGCGGCATTGATAGGTCAAGGCGCGGAAGTTGTTATCCAAGTTCCGGAGGCGCGTGCTTATTTTCCCGGTGGTGGCAAAGCCTGCATTTAAATGATGGAGAGGAATGGCACTGAAGCCGGCAAAATAACGGAGTGGCCGGTTCACGGTGCTAATGTCGCGGTAGTAAATATCGTTGCTGTTGCGCCCGCTGTTTAGATAAACGTAGTCGAGGTGCCAATAGTCGAAGGTACCGGTGAGCCTGCCGTAGCGAATAAACTGAAAACGGAAGTTGCTATGCAAAAAGCGGCTTTGGTCAATAGGAATCAGTGTTTGGGTGAAAGTGGTGCTGTCGTTGTTTTCGCCGGTACGGCGCCACACCTCTTGCCAACTGCCGTTGTTGTCGAGGAACTGCAACACTAAGAAATCTTCAGGGTCGGGGGCTTCGCCCAATCCGCCTGCTTGCCAAAAGAAACTCAAATAAAGCCCACTACCTGCATTATAGCTGCTTAAATCGATGCTAAGGCTTTGCAGGGTATCGGAATACCCTTTCAGTGTAGGACTACTTATATCATAGGTTGTGCCGTCGCTGCGGAAGGCATCGAGGGTAGCCACTCCTTTGGTAGGCGGGTCAATACATAGGTTGTTGTTGACCAATACATGCTGAGCAGTCCATCTTGCCCCATCTGTTTGGGTGCTGTAAGAGTAATAAGAAAAGTCGTCCCAGAAGGGGAGGCTCAACACCTTTTTGGTGGCGGTTTGCACAGGGGCGGGATGATAGGGCGCTATGACCCATTGAGCCGACAGCCGGAAGCTAAACAAACAACAAAACAAAAAGCTTAGACGGAGCATAAGCATGAAAGCAAAAAGTTGATTTTTAAGCTAAATACATGACACGAAGATAAAGTAAAGCGATTGCATACCAAAACAATAGAAAAGAAAAGGAGCCACTGAGGCTTCAATGGCTCCTTTTGCCTGCATGGGCAGCTGCATCAGTCGGGTTTATCGTGGAAAAATTTATTGTTTCCCAATATTTGATTGTTTTCGTCCAAGTTATAGCGCGATATATTTTTCTTCGATGCCGGCGGAGTGTCTTTTAACGGGATGTTCAATCGTTGATAGGCCGGTATTTCCAGTTTGTCGGATATGTCTTCCGAGGTGCCATCTATATTGCTTAGGTTTTTTAGTTTACGGTAACGTTCGAGCCGTTCCTGCATTTCGCGTGAGTAGCGTGCTTGCTTGGCTTGGCGCTCCTGCTCGCGGCGCAACTCTTCCTCATAGGCACTGTCGTTTTCGCTCTCCTCTTCCATAGGCAGCTCATCCAAGGTATGTACTACCTTTTCCGGGGTTTTATCGGGCACAGGTTGCTCGGCAACGGGGCGTGCCATCTCTTCTTCTTCTTCTTCTTCTTCAATATGAACTTCCGGCTCTATCTTGCTGCTTTGCTCTTTGCTTGCGGGCGTATCGAAGTTGCTAAGGATAAAAGTGCGCGCTTCTTTGGTTTGCTCCACTATATCTTGCTCAGATACAGTGCCTATGGTTTTGCCGGTTTCGAGGTCAACGATTTTTTTTTGCTCTTCCGGTTCTATAGAGGCGTTTTCTTCTTCTTTTCCAAAACCGGTTGCCACAATGGTTACCCGCAGGCTGTCGCCCAGGCTGGGGTCAATGCCGGTACCAAAAATATTGTATTCGACTTGGTCGCCTACTTTTTCTTCTACATAGCGGGTAATTTCATCGAACTCATCCATGCGCAGTTCATTCTTGTCGCCCGACATGACAGAGAGCAAGATGCGTTTGGCGCCGCGGATGTCTTTGTTATCCAGCAGGGGCGAGGTGAGCGCTTGCTCTACGGCTTTGAGTGCACGGTCATCGCCTTCGGCTTTGGCAGAGCCCATGACTGCCGTGCCGGCATTGCGCATCACTGTTTTTACGTCCTCAAAGTCTATGTTGATATAGAGGTGCGTGGTAATCAATTCGGCAATACTTTTGGCAGCGGTTGCCAGTATATTGTCGGCTTGGGCATAGGCCTCCGATATAGGCAGGTTGCCGTATATCTCGCGCAGTTTATCGTTGGAGATAACCAGTACCGTATCGCAGTACTTCTTCAACTCGGCGATGCCGGCAGTAGCACGTTCACGCTTGACGCGCCCTTCGAAGGAGAAAGGAAAGGTTACAATAGCGACGGTCAGGATGTCCAAATCGCGGGCAATTTGGGCAATAACGGGGGCTGCGCCGGTGCCGGTGCCACCGCCCATGCCTGCCGTGATGAATACCATTTTTGTACCGTCGCTGAGTAGATCCCTGATTTCTTCTTTGCTCTCAAGGGCGGCTTCGCGTCCGCGTTCGGGATTGGCACCTGCCCCCAAGCCTTCGGTCAGAGCACTTCCTATTTGCAGCTTGCTGGGAATGGGGCTCGCTTGTAAAGACTGCTTATCGGTATTGCAAATGATGAACTCTACATCTTTGATTCCCCGGTTGTACATGTGATTGACCGCATTGCAACCACCACCACCGACTCCAATCACTTTGATGATGGATTTCTCCTGTCCGCCTATATTAAATTTGTATGACATAGTTCAACCCTCTTCTTTATTATAGGTAAATACGCACGATGCTTCGTAAAAGTTAAGCTTTTTTGTTGTGTCTGTGCAAATGTAATTTAAAATGCAAATGTAAGTTACATTTTTCGACGAATCGCTTTTATTATTCTACGTAAGGCTCAAACAGACGTTCTTGGGAAAGGATATTTGTAATGGTGTTGAAGTAAGGTGTCAAACATTAAAAGCTGTCGTTTTCGTCGAAGTCGTCTAAAAGTAAGCCTTTTGTTTTTTCTAACAACTTTTTAAAGAAGTCGTTGCTTCGCTTCTTGCTGCCGCTTTCTTCTTTTCTGTCGTTGCCGGCGCGTGCACTGCTCTGCGGCTGCGAATAAATTTGGTAGCTCTCTTCGCGGTAGTCGAGTGCTTGGAAGCCGGCAAGCACCAAACCTACGGTAGTGGCATACATGGGGTTTTTCACCAATTCTATGTTGTGCTTACTGAGATACTCAGTAGGATAGCCCACGCGCACTTCCATGCCGGTGATGTAAGTAAACAACTCGGCACAATGAGCCAGCATGGAGCCCCCACCGGTGATGACAATGCCGGCAGGAAGATGCTCAAAGCCGGATTTCAGTATTTGTTCGTGCACTAAGGTAATGATTTCACCCATGCGTGCTTCGATGATGAGCGCCAGGTTTTTTACCGATATTTCTTTGGGTGCGCGGTTGCGAATGCCCGGTATGGATACAACCTCGTTTTCGCTGGCTTCTTCCGATATGGCTTTGCCAAAGCGTATTTTAAGCAGTTCGGCTTGGTTGCGCATGACATTGCAGCCTTGGCGTATGTCTTCGGTGATGATGGCACCACCAAACGGGATGACGGCTGTATGCCGTATGATGCCATCATAGAAAACAGCCAGGTCGGTGGTGCCACCGCCTATATCGACCAAAGCCACACCGGCTTCTTTCTCTTCGTCGGCAAGCACCGCCATGCTGGAAGCCACCGGCTCGAGTATCAGATTTTCGATTTCAAGTCCTGCTTTTTGCACACAGCGCCGTATGTTGTTGATGGCCGTGGTTTGGGCTGTGATAATATGAAAGTTGGCTTCGAGCTTTACGCCCGACATACCTACCGGCTCTTTGATGCCCACCTCATGATCCACAATGAAGTCTTGCGGCATGACATGGATGATTTCCGTGCCGGGCGGGGTAGGTATTTTGTACATGTCATTGATCAGGCGGTTGACGTCTTCCGCCGAGATTTCATCTTGGGTTGACTCCCGGGTGATGCTGCCACGTTGGCGCAAACTCTTGATGTGTTGCCCGGCAATACCCACATTCACAATGCGAATATTGATGCCGGATTGCTTTTCTGCTTCTTGGATGGCTTGGGTGATGGCATAGACGGTCTTGTCTATGTTGGCAACAAAGCCGCGAATAACACCCTCGGAGGGAGCTTTGCCCATGCCCAAGATTTCTATCTTGCCGTACTTATCTTTGCGCCCTACCAGCGCACATATCTTGGTACTGCCAATGTCTAAGCCTACAACAATTTTATCTTTTGACATAATGCTCTTTTATTCACAAATGATTTGACGTTCAAACCTGAGATCTACCTTGCGGTAACGATACCACCCCTGAATGGGGAGTATAGTATCGTATAAAATTTTGAGTTTTGCAAATATATTACTTATGTCTTTTACATTTCCTATATGAATGGCTTGTCCGCCTATTTGCGGATAAAGCCAAATATCTTGGTTTTTGTTTACATGTACTTGACTAATGCAAGCTTGCCAAAAGGGATGTTCGTGTATGAACTGCATCAAAGCCAGGAGCCGGGCATCTTCTTCCCGCTCTTGCGGGTTGGGCAGCAACTCTTCGCCTTCGCGCGTAATCACCGGCACGCGTGGCGTGTAGTGTGAAGTGAACGGAATGAGCGCCCCTTTACGGCTCCAATAATAATCTTCGCCCTGTGGGTTATAAAAGCGGGCAATAGGCTCAAACATATGTACTTCCACAAACAAGCTGCCTGCCAAATCGCGGTACACATTGCAGTATTCCACATAGGGACTACTTGCCACCTGTTCTTCCAGTTGCTTCAAATTGAGGTTTTTGTATTTTTCGCCACGCAGGAAGATCCCTCCATGACGGCTCAATAATTCCAATATGTCTTCTTCGGTAAGAAAACTGCCGTCGGCGTTCTCGGGAAAGAAACGTATGACCACCCTTTGGCAGCTTTGCTCATCATAGTTTTTGCTGATGGCGCCCACCAAAAGGCTTAGGCCCAACAAAATCAGGAACCACTGTACCCAAGGCTTAAGCCTGCGTTTGCTCATGTTCGAGTGTTTTAAGCAAATTTAAAAAAATTGGCAAATGTTGTTCTATATTGCCGGCGCCCATGACTACTACCGTCAGCGGAGGAGCAGCAGAGCGAAGCAGCTGCTCGAGCGATGTTTCTATAGCATCGGCGGTTGGGGCTATAAGCGTGGGCACCGGACAATGGCGGGCAATGAGTGCGCTGTCCACCCCTTCGATAGGGGCTTCCCGGGCCGGATAAATGGGCGTAAGCAGCACCCGGTCGGCAAGCCCCAGGGCTTTGCCAAAGGCAGCGGCAAAGTCGCGGGTACGGGTGTAAAGGTGTGGTTGAAACACAGCCACCAACTGCCTTTGAGGGTATAGCCGGCGCATGGCTTGCAGGGTGCTTTCTATCTCGGTAGGGTGGTGTGCATAATCATCGACCAGTACGTAGTGTGCCGAGCGATACCACACCTCCGAGCGCCGCTTGACCCCTTGAAACGAAGCCAAGGCGTCGATGATGCAGGAAGGAGCGATACCTATGCGATGAGCTACGGCAAAAGCAGCGGTGGCATTGAGTGCATTGTGCAAGCCGGGCACCTGTAGGCGCAGCGCATAGCTGTTTTCCTTTGCGACCATGAGTGTGAAGCAAAGCTGCTCGTTTTCATAACGCAGCTCTTTTATGCTATACGAACAGCCGGGATGCTTGCCATAGCGCCACGTGTGCAACGAAGCGGGCGACACAGCACGCACCTCTTCGTGGGCAATGAGCATACCACCGCTTTGTATGTTGCCCAGAAAGGCTTCGAAACTGTCAAAGATGGCCGCTTCACTGCCGTAGATGTCCAGATGGTCGGCTTCTATGTTGGTAACCACGGCTATAGTAGGGTGCAGGTGCAGGAAAGAGCGATCGTACTCGTCGGCTTCGGCTACAATCCAGGCTTCCGGAGACGATGAAAGCAGCAGGTTGTTCCGGTAGTTACGCATGATGCCACCGACAAAAGCGGTGACGGGCACGCCGGCCTGTTGCAAGATATGGGCAATCATGGCAGTGGTGGTGGTTTTTCCGTGCGTGCCGGCAACGGCAATCAGGCGGTGTGTGCGGCTGATGAGCCCCAGCAGAGCTGCCCGCTTGATAACCTCAAAGCCGTTTTCGCGGAAATAGCACAACTGCGGATGTTCCTGCGAAACGGCAGGCGTATATACTACCAATACTTTGTCGCTACGGGTGAAGTCAAGAGGAATGTGTTCGCAACCTTCTTCATAAGTTACAAAGATGCCCTTTTCTTCGAGCATACGCGTAATTGCCGAGGCATTGCGGTCATAGCCTGCCACCTGCATGCCTTGGCTCCGGCACCACTGGGCAAGCGCACTCATGCCGATGCCGCCAATGCCTATGAAATACACATGTGTATATTGTTCGAGATTGTTCATTTGACAAAAATGTGTTGACTTTCCTGATAAGCAAAGGTACATTTTTTTGTCCTTCGGAGGAGGCAGAAAGGGCAGCAGTCAACTTTTTTCCGATGCTTTCGTATTGAATGCAAGCGATTTGACAAACATAGCTTTTGCACAAGATTTGTAGAGTGCTTGTTTGACACATCATTAAATTGCCAAGCCTATGAAAACAAAAGCCATTCCGTTGCATCCGGTTGAGCGCATTTCGGTCAAGGAAAAAGAGCGCTTTCATGAAGAGTTTCTGAAGCCCAACAAACCTGTGATTTTTAAAGATCTCAGTCATGAGTGGCCTGCCTACACCAAGTGGACTTATGACTATTTCAAGCAGTTGGCGGGGCATGTGATGGTGGATTTGTATAATAACCTGCCGGCAGCGCCCGATAAAAGCTGCATGGCGCCCGATGCACGCATGACCTTCGGCGAGTATTTGGATTTGATTGAGCGTGAGCCCACAGACCTGCGCATTTTCTTGTTTAACTTGATGAAATATGCGCCTCAATTAAAAGAAGACTACCGGGTGCCTGATGTGACAGACGGTTTTTTGAAAGAGCTTCCCTTCCTGTTTTTTGGAGGAACCGGCTCTATCGTACACATGCACTATGATATTGACATGTCGCATGTCTTTTTGACACAGTTCAAGGGGGTGAAGCGTGTCGTGCTGTTTGCACCGGAATACACGCCCTTCTTGTACCACCTGCCCTTTACGGTGCAGTCTTATGTAAATGTGAACGAGCCGGATTTCGAGCGCTATCCGGCATTGCGCTATGTGCAAGGCTATGAGTGTTATTTGGAATATGGCGATACGCTCTTTATTCCTGCCGGCTATTGGCACTATATCGAATACATAGAAGGTGGTTTTGGTATGAGCCTGCGGGCGCTGAATCCCTCTTGGATGAAACGTCTGGAAGGCGCAGCCAATTTGTTTGTAAAAATGCCTTTAGACAACTTTTTGCGTAAATACTTTACTCAAAGTTGGTATAAATATAAGCACCGCAAAGCCTTTGAGCGTGCCGAACAGGCTATGAAGCGCCACCATGCGCAAGCTGTATGATACACTGTACGATATGTTCGGTTGCTTTGGGGCGTGCCAGCCGGCGTATGTTTTCGCTTAGCAGGGCACGCTCGGCAGGAGAGTGGAGGAGCGCAAGTGCATCGCTGACCAAAAAGGCGGGGGCTTGCGCTTCGCTCACTGATCTTGGCGGCCTGGCGGTCGTACCAGCGCCATGGCGTTTTTGGTTTGGTGGTCCTCGGCTACATAGGGCGAAGGCACCAGAATAGCCGGTTTGCCTACAATGCAAAGTTCAGAAATGGAGAGTGCACCGGCACGGGATATAATCAAATCGGCAGCGCTGTAGGCATGGTCCATCCGTTCGATGAAAGCCATGGGGTGCACCCATTCGGAAGCTTGTTGCTCTTCGACTGCCTGCCGGGCTTTCTCGATAAAGTGCTTGCCTGTTTGCCAAATCACCTGAATGCGGTTGTCGGCAAATCGTCGTATTTGAGCCTGTATGCTTTCATTAATGACACGCGCTCCCAAGCTGCCCCCCATGACCAACAGCACCGGGGCGCCGTCTTTGAGCCCCAAGGCTTGCAGAGCCTCTGTGCGGGGAGGAAGCCGCAGGATGTCTTGACGCACCGGGTTACCGGTATAAACAATCTTTTCGGCAGGAAAGAAAGCTTCCATGTCCGGATAAGCCACACATATTTTTTGCGCATATTTGCCCAACCATCGATTGGTAAGTCCGGCATAGGAGTTTTGTTCTTGAATAAGCGTAGGCACGCCTGCGCGGATGGCTGCCAATAGCGTGGGGGCACTGGCATATCCTCCCACCCCTATGACGATATCCGGCTTTTTTTCTGCTATGATTTGACTTGCCCGCCGGTAGCTTTTCCACAATTTAACAGGCACCTGCAGGTTGCGCAGGGTCAGTCGCCTTTGAATACCCACAATATCGAGCCCTTCAATAGGGTAGCCCGCCTTGGGGACCCTTTCCATTTCCATGCGGTTCTTTGCCCCAATGAAAAAAATATCTATTGAAGGGAAGCGTGCTTTGAGTGCATCGGCTATTGCCAATGCCGGGAAGATATGTCCGCCGGTGCCGCCGCCGCTGATGATGACCTGTTTCATAATGCGTTGAAAAATGAAATGGCTTCCTGATAGTCTTTCTGAATTTGATGACGCAGACTTTCCAAGCTATCAAACTTTTGGTCGTCGCGCAACTTTTTGAGTAATTCCACGCGTAAGGGAGCTTCGTATAACTCACCTGTAAAGTTCAGCAAGAACACTTCAATGTTGGGACGGCTTTGCTCTTTGCCCAAAGTGGGGCGCGTGCCTATATACACCAGGGCTGCTTTGCGTTCGAATTGCTCACCGGAAGCATAGGCAGCATAAATGCCGGCTGCCGGTATGAGTTTGTAGGCGGCATCTATGTGCAGGTTGGCGGTGGGAAAGCCCAAGGTGCGTCCTATTTTGTCGCCGTGTACGACCGTGCCGCTCAAAGTGTAGGCATAGCCCAACAGCTGGTTGGCAAGCTCTACATTCCCTTCTTTGAGTGCCTTGCGTATTTTGGTTGAACTCACGGTGATGTCATCGACTTCTTGAGCCGGAATTTCCTCTACTTCAAAGCCGTAGCGCGGTGCTACCTGTTGCAACAGCCGGATGTTCCCTTGGCGACGGTAGCCAAAGTGATGGTCATAGCCAATGACAATGAGCCCGGCATGCACCCCCTGTACATACACTTTTTCTATGTATTCGATAGGCATCAGACGGGCAAACTCTTCGGTGAAGGGCAGCATAATAAGCGTGTCTATGCCTTCTTGGCTGATATGCTCTATTTTTTCCTCAATGGTATTGAGGAGCTCTACAGGCTGCCCCAGCACCAGGCGCGGGTGGGGCCAAAAAGTGATAACCACCGATTCGGTTTGGCGCTCTTGAGCTGCCCGGCGCAGGCGTGCCATGATGCGGCGGTGTCCTTGGTGCACACCGTCGAAAGTGCCGGTAGTGACCACCGTAGGACGGTGAGGCCGGTAATCGTGTAGATTATGATAAACTTTCATTTCTGCTTTTATACTGCTTCACGTACTCGATTGGCGACAGGGCATTGCTCACTTCATAACTACCGATGCGCGTGCGGCGCAGGGCTGTCAGGCAGCCGCCCACCCGGAGTGCTTGTCCCAAATCATGGGCAAGGCTGCGGATATAGGTCCCTTTGCTGCACACTATGCGTGCATAAAGGTGAGGGGGGACCCATTGTTGTATTTCAAAGGTATGAATGACTGTCGGGCGCGCTTCTACTTCCATCTCTTTTCCTTGACGTGCCAGCTCGTAAAGCCGCTTGCCTTGACGCTTGATGGCAGAATACAGAGGCGGGCGTTGCATGATTTCGCCTACAAAGTGTTTTTGTATGCACTGTTGAATGTCTGCTTGCCGCAGTGCCAGCACCTGCTGCAGCGAAGCCGTGCGGCGCACTTCTGTTTCCAGATCGTAGGAAGACGATTCAGCCCCCAGCAGAAACATGGCCAGGTATTCTTTTTCCATGCCTTGCAGCTGCTGTATTTGTTTGGTCTTTTTGCCGGTGCATACAATCAGCAAGCCGGTGGCCAGTGGGTCAAGGGTGCCGGCGTGCCCCGCTTTTTTTATTTTCAAACGGCGCTTGATATAATTCACCGCATCGAACGAAGTCCATCCATACGGCTTATCGATGAGTATAATCTCGTCCGTTTGTGTTGTGTTGTTCATGCCATTTGTAAGTCTATGCCTAAAAGCAGTAAAATCAATAAGATGCCGCCCAATACAATGCGATAGTAGCCAAATACTTTGAAACCGTGTCTGCCTACGCAGGTGATAAAAGTTTTTACGGCAATCATAGCTACCACGAAAGCCACCACATTGCCTGTCAGCAGCAGCAGCCACTCTTCCGAAGAAAGAGCTATGGAGCCGCTCTTATAGAAGTCTTTGAATAGTTTATAAGCCGAAGCAGCAAACATGGTGGGCACTGCCAGGAAAAACGAGAATTCGGCGGCAGTGATGCGGCTGAGCTTTTGCGCCAGCCCGCCGATGATGGTAGCTGCCGAGCGTGAAACACCCGGTATCATGGCTATACATTGAAAACATCCGATGATAAAAGACTCACGAAAGCCTATCTCTTTATTGGGCATGGCGCTGCCTTCAGGCAACCAGTCGTCTATTTTTACCAGCACCCAGCCCCCCACGATGAGCGAAACACTTACGACCCATACATTTTCAAGCAGCGCATCGATATAGTCGCCCGCAAGCAGCCCTACTACCACAGCCGGCAGCATGCCTGCCAGCAGTTTGAAGTAAAAGTCAAGGCTTTTAAAAAAGCGCTTGTAGTAAAGCACAACTACCGACAAGATGGCGCCGAATTGAATATTGACATTGAAAAATTTGACAAAGTCGTTGCCGGCGATGTCCAGAAAAGTAGAAATGATAATCAAATGACCGGTGGAAGAAACCGGCAAAAACTCCGTCAGTCCTTCCACGATAGCGAGCAATACGGCTTCCCAGAAGTTCATAGATATGGTCAATGGTTTGGATGAAAATTAAGCGTCGGTGTGGGGCGTATTTTCTTTTTTCTCATAAAAAATAGCCACAAACACCAGCATAAAACCCAAAAAGCTCACAACAGGACCCAGCGTGAGCCCAAGAAAACCAAAACCAAAGGGTGCGTCGTCCATCATCATGATGATGTAGCCCAAGGCTATCACCAATACGCTGACGACAAGCAGTATATAGTTGAATTTGCCAAATACATTGGGCGAGGTGCCGGAAGGGGTGTGCTTATTTTCCATGGCTTTTTGTTTTGACCACAAAGAAACAATTATTTTGTGGGAATGCCAAGCAAGCTTGATTCCATGACGCACCTAAAAAATATAAGTTTAACGGACTTTAAAAGCTATGCTTCTTTGAAATTAAGCTTTCATGAAAAGCTCAATATTCTTGTGGGGCAGAATGGCGTGGGAAAGACCAATCTGTTGGAGGCCATCTATTGGCTGCTTACGGGCAAAAGCTTGCAAGGTCATAGCGAGCGCCATGCCATTCGTTATGGAAGCGAAGGGTGGAGCGTAGAGGGCGAAATTGCCGAAGAAGAGCGGCTGCATCATGTGCGTTGTGCTTTTTATCCTAAACAAGACCGCAAGGCTGTGTTTATCGACGGCAGCCGTGTGGAACGCCTGTTGGACTACTACGGCCGCTTTCCGGTGGTGAGTTTCACGCCCAATGACATTGATTTGATACGGGAGGCGGCCGAGCAGCGCCGCCGCACCATGGACGCTTTCTTTGCGCAGCTTTCACAAGAGTATGCCGTCCACTTGGTGCAATATCATGCCCTGTTGCGCCGCCGCAATGCTTTGCTCAAACAGTGGCGCGAACAACACGCCCCGGACGTAGCCTTGCTTGAAGTTTTTCATATGCGGCTGGAGCAAGAAGCCTATCCGCTGTATGACCTGCGCCGCCGTTTCACCGGCGAGCTCAACCCTTTGGTTTCGTTTTATTACGAAAAATTGAGTGGGGGAAAGGAGTTTATCAAAATAGAGTATCGCTCGCAGCTGAGCGAGGCTTCTTTGCAACAGCTATGGCAAGAAAGTTTGCCCACAGACCTTAAAATGGGCTTTACGTCCAAAGGCATACACCGCGACGACTGGCTACTGCTGCTCAACGACGTGCCTATGAAGTGGAGCAGCTCACAAGGGCAGCGAAAAACTTTTTTGGTGGCGCTTAAGCTTGCCATGAGTGATTTGCTGTTTCGCAGAAAACAACAAAACCCGCTTTTGTTACTTGATGACATTTTTGATAAATTGGACGCTGAGAGAGTGTCGGCATTGCTGCAATTGGTGCGGCAGCAACGTTTGGGGCAGGTGTTCATTACAGACACCGAGCCGGAGCGCATGCAACGCCTGCTTGCAGAAAGCCACTTGCCGGGCGCACTCTTCGAAGTCAAACAAGGAAGAGCAGTTCAATTATGAAAGACAAACACAGAATAGCACATCAAAAGCCCCTGAGCTTTAGCGAAGTGCTGGCGCATATGATAGAGCAGCATCAAGCCAAGTACCGTTTTTATGGCATGCGCATCGGTGACCTGTGGGCACAGCTGTTGGGCGCCAATGTTGCCCAGCAAACCGAAAAAATTTATCTGCGCGGCGATACGCTGTACGTTTACCTGCGTTCGCCTGTCTTGAAAAATCAACTTCTTTTTGCCAAAGAAAAAATTAAAGAGCGCTTAAACGCCCAAATGAAGCGGGAAGTGATAAAAAAAATCGTACTTTACTAAGGCAAAAAACTTAGTTTCTTTTTGTGAACAGTAGGTTATTGATTAAAAGCGCTTATGGAAAACATAGAAAAACCGGAAATCGAAATTGCCCAGCTGCGCCGCCTTATAGAAATGATAAAGAAGCGCTACGATTATGACTTCAGCAACTATGCCATGTCTTCGTTCCGGCGCCGGGTGCAGCGCTTCATCGAGTTGTTTCGAATAGAAAACATGGAGGAGCTTATTCGCAAGTTGGAGCTGGACAAGCAGTTTTTCAAAACCTTCCTGTCCGAGATTACCGTGAACGTCACGGAAATGTTCCGGGACCCTACTTTTTGGGTAGAATTGCGCGATGAAATCATTCCCAGCATTTTGATGAACAAAAAGGAGTTTCGCGTGTGGCATGCGGGCTGCTCTTCCGGTGAGGAGGTGTTTTCTATGGCAATTCTGCTTGATGAAATGGGAATTCTTGACCAAGTCGAAATCGTAGCTACCGACATCGATTATAGCATATTGGACAAGGCGCAGCAGGCTACCTATAACCTGCGCAACATGGAAGAGGTAAACAAAAAGAATTATCAGCGCTTCATGGGCAAACGCACGCTCGAAGCTTACTACAAGGTAGAGGACGGCAAGGCTGTGATGGATAAAACGCTGCTTCGAAACGTGCAGTTCGTAGAGCACAATCTTGTGAACGGAGAAAAAATAGGAGTGTTTGACCTTATTCTCTGCCGCAATGTGATGATCTATTTCAACCAAACCTTGCAAAACGAAGTATTAAAGCTGTTTCATGCCAGTTTGCCGCGCTATGGCTACTTGGCAATTGGCTCGAAGGAATCACTCATATGGTGCGAATATGCCAATAAATTCATCATTGTGAACAACAATGAAAAGATTTACAAAAAAATAAGAGATTAAACCTTTTTCCATCTTAACACCGATTGATTGCATGGCGCGTTTCGACCATATAAGTTCTAAATACAAACTGATTGTCATAGGGGGCTCGGCAGGCAGCTTTCAGGTAGTCTCGCGTATTTTGCAGGCACTGCCCGAAGATTTCCCTTTGCCCATTGCCATGTGTTTGCACCGGCTCAAAGATGTGCGGGAAGGTTTTGCCGAAGCGCTTTCCTTAAAAACCAACAAGCCGGTAGTGGAGCCGCTCGATAAAGAGCTTATCAAAAAAGGAACGATTTATTTGGCGCCGGCAAACTATCACTTATGTGTGGAACTGGGGCAGACTTTCTCTCTTTCTACCGAAGAGCCGGTGAACAACTCACGCCCCTCTATTGACCTGCTGTTCGAAACGGCTGCCTATGCTTATCGCGATAAGTTGATTGGTATTTTGTTGTCGGGAGCGAACCGCGATGGGGCATGGGGAATGAAAAAAATACACGAGCGGGGAGGGCTTACCATCGTGCAGGAGCCATCGGAATGCCTGATAGATACCATGCCTGCATCGGCTATGCAGGCCACCCGCATAGATTATGTATTACGAAGTGACCAAATAATTGATTTTTTACGTAAATTACATAAGCAATACGCTTAAAAAAACACGCTATTGTCCATGAAGAACATATACAGAATAGCAGCTATCCTTTTTGTTTTGGCTTTTTTGGCAGGCGTTGCTTTCCTTGTCAACGACCTCACTTCCTTGCAAGACAAATTGGCAAAAGTGCTGGATTTGAAAGACTTGGCACAGAGGCAAAAAATGGAGCCGGTGCTTTGGCAGCTGACCCTGCACGTGGCACTCACCATAGCCGCCGCCCTCTTGGCTATTTTCTTTTTGGTGCTGAACGCCAGCAGAGCCAAAATAGTAATTGCCCAACAGCTTGAAGAAGAAATACAGCGCAGCAAGCAAGAAAAAGAAGCGGTGCTTGAAGATGCTGCTACCGCCATGCGGCGTGAAATAGAAGAAAAAGTAGCACGTATCCGGGAAATCGTAAATGCCAAAGCCGGCACCGATGAGTTTTTCACGCAAGCGCTGGCAGCCATTGCCGAGGCGGTGGAGGCCGGTCAGGGCATTCTTTACCTGAGTAAATATTACGATGGCGTGCAGTATCTCGAAGTAGAAGCAGGCTATGCCTACTATGCATCGGAAGGCTTGCCACAGGCTTTTGAAGTAGGCGAAGGCTTTATTGGACAAGCAGTTAAGGACAAAAAAACGCTTGTTTTTAACGAGCTGCCCGAAGGGTATATTTCCGTGCCGGTGGTGTCGGGTTTGGGTAAGGGAGCCCCCCGCAGCCTGTTGATTGCCCCTATGCTGGATGCCGACAAAAGAATTTTGGGCGCCATTGAGCTGGCAAGCTTTAAGAATTTTACGGAAAAAGATAAATTGTTGGTCGAAGAAGCCATGATGTTGCTGGCACCCCATGTTTTTCTGCCGGCAACCACTTCCGACGACAAAGAATAAAGAAAAGCCATACGAATGATGAAAACGCGGAAAAATATAAGCTTAGGGCTGAAAATCACAGTGGTAGTATTGCTGGTGGCACTGTTGGCCGTTGCCTCAGTGAGCTACTTTGCCTTTCAGGAAAGCAAAACCGCTTTTAGGAAGAGTGCCATAGAATCGCTGCACGCAGTATCGGCACTGAAGGTAGAGAAAATCAATACCTTTGTCCATGAAATTGAGCGGGGTTTATCCATCGGCACACGCCTCAATGCCGCCAAGCGGCGCATCTTGTTTGACGAGTCCGGAGACCAAGAGATAGCCGGGACCAACCCTTTTGCAACAGATGAAAATGACCCCTTTGCTTTAGACTATGATGAAAGCGACATCTTGCCCGATGACCCCATCTTTGCAGAAGACAACCAACCTCTGTTTGGCACACAGGAGCAGGAAGACTCCTTGCCGGCAGTCGATCCGCTGACCTTCTTTCTTACCCCCGAAGCCGAGTTGGATAGTGCCATCGCGATTTTGCGAAAAGTGTATGATTTGCACAACATTTATTTGCTCGATGAAAAGCAGAATATCAAATACATAGCCGATAAAAAAACAACGGTACAAGAGGAAAACAAGCCTTTCAAACCGCCTGTAGTTGAGCCCGGTTTCCTTGAGGCAAGCCGTGATTCGCTACATTTCAGCAAAGTCTTTTTGCAAGACAACGCCCCTTATTTGCTGGCAGCTGCTCCCGTTAAGGACAATGAAGACCGCATTGGTTATCTTGTTTTTGAAATAGACTTTGAGCGCATCGACCGTCTCATCAATGACCGTACCGGCTTGGGCAATACGGGCGAAGTACTGCTGGTGCAGCTGCAAGGTTCCAATACGGTGTATGTGCTCAACAAGCGCCCCCTGCTGGAAAAAGATGACCCGGTAAAAAGCATGAACCTCACACAGATGGGCACCCTCGACGCCTTGGACGTGCCGCTGGCCGTGCGCAAAGCACTGTCGGGCGAGCAAGCCGAGTTGGAGGAGACAGACGACCGGGGCAAAGAGGTGCTGGCCGTGACCGACTATGTCCCTCAACTGCAGTGGGGCGTGATTGCCAAAATTGATACATCGGAGGTATATGCGCCTGCTTTTGGGCTGCTGAAACGTTTCTTGTTGTCAGCAGGTATTACCCTGCTGGTTGCTTTGCTTATTGGACTTATTTTCTCGCAGTTTTTTGTGCAGCCCTTGGGTATTTTGCGTGATGCCGTTGCTTCTTTGGCAAAAGGGCGCCTGCCTGCCTCCATCGAGGTGGACTCAAAAGATGAGGTCGGCGAAATGGCCTCTTACCTCAACCGCCTGGTGGCAAACCTGCGTAGCATGGCAAATTTCGCCTCACGCATTGGTAAAAAAGATTTTGACGTGGAGTTTAAACCCGCCGGCGAAGACGATGTGTTGGCCACCGCCCTGCTTGCCATGCGGGACAGCATTGTGGCTTCGGCAAAAGAAGAAGACGAAAAGCGTTGGATTGTAGAGGGCGTCAAAGAAGTGGGTGATATCCTGCGTGCACGTAACGACCTGAAGGAAATGGGCGAAGAATTGCTGGCTTACGTGGTGCAAAGAATAGGTGCTGTGCAAGGGGCATTTTATGTGATGAATGAAAGTGAAAATGAAGAGGGCGTGAGCTATCTGGAAATGTATGCCAGCTATGCTTACAATAAAAAGAAATATTTGGAAGCCCGCTTCAAGGTAACACGAAAATACGCCGAAGGACTGGTGGGGCAAGCCGCCATCGAGCGCGATATGATACGGCGTACCGAAATCCCCGAAGATTACTTGACCGTTACTTCCGGCTTATTGGGCGAGCAGCGCCCCCGCAGTTTGCTCATCATGCCGTTGATTACCAACGAGACCGAGGTGATGGGTTGCTTGGAGCTGGCATCTTTGCACCCCTTCGAAGAAGACGGGCGCGAAGTGAAATTTGTGCAGGAAATCAGTGGTATCATCGCCCGTACCATCTTCAACATTAAGACAGCCGAAAAAGAAGCCAAGCTCTTAGCCGAAACCACCCAGCTGAACGTAGAACTGCAGGCGCGTCAAAAAGAGCTGGAAAAAATTGCCAAGGACTTGCAGGAAAAAAGCCGTGAGCTGCAAAAAACAGTTGAACAGCTGGAGCTTGAAAAGCAAGCCGTGCAGAACGAGCAGCGCAAAACGCAAATCCTGCTTGAAAACGCCTCGGAGGTAATTATCATTTATGACGAAACCATCCATATACGCTACATCAGCCCCTCGGTAGAACGAATCCTTGGTTACGGCGTAGATGAAATGGTAGGCATCAACGATGAAGTGCATGTGGAAGAGGAGTGGAAAGAAGCCTACCGCCGCATGTTCGAAGAACTGAAGCAATACCCCGACGAGCGGGTAACCATTCAAATGGAATACCGCAAAAAAAGCGGCGAAGCCATCTGGGTGGAAGTGACCGGCACCAACCTCTTGCAAGACCCCGTCATCAAAGGGATTGTTGTGAATATGCGCGATATTACGGAGCGCAAGCGCGCCGAGCGCGAAGAACGGATGCGCTCGCAGATGCAGGCGCTCTCCGAAAACTCGCCTGATTTGATTATGCGTCTCAACCTCGAAGGGGTTATCTACTATATCAACCCGACCATCGAAAACTATACGGCGAAGGCTAAGGAAGAATACCTGCAAAAGGTATTGAGCAATGAGTTATTGCCCGAAGAGGTGGTGCGTCAGATGTATCGTGTGTTGGAAGGTGTCAGTGCCCGCCGTGAAAAAGTGACGCTCGAAATCGACTTCCCTTCGGTTTTGGGCGACCGCGTCATGCAGCTGAATGCTATTCCGGAGTTTGGTGAAGACAACGAGCTGGAGTCTATTTTGGTTGTACTGCACGATATCACCGTAATGAAGGAATACCAGCTCGAAATAGAAACTGCCAATAAGAAAGTAACCGACAGTATCAACTACGCAAAGCGTATTCAAGATGCCATCATGCCGGATACGCAGCTGCTGCGTTCTTACTTTGCCGACTCTTTCGTTATCTTCAAACCCCGGGATGTGGTTAGTGGCGACTTCCCCTGGATTGTGCGCAAAGGCGACTATATTTATGTGGCAGCCGCCGACTGTACCGGACACGGCGTGCCCGGTGCTTTGGTGTCGCTTATCGGTTACTTCCTCATGAACAACATCATAGACACCCATAGCGACATTTTACCCAACGACTTCCTGGACCTGCTCGACAAAGAGATGACCCATACCTTACGCCAAGACCGTGAAGACAGTGTAACCCGCGACGGTATGGATGTGTCATTGGCACGCATCGACTTGAAGAACAATAAGATACTGTATGCCGGTGCACACCGGCCGCTCTATTATCTCTATCCTTCCGATGAGGATGTGCAAGAGATTAAAGGCGATAAAATGCCCATTGGCGGTGGGCAGTTCCGCGACAGGGACAAGTTCTCCGTGCATGAGCTGGATTTGACGCAGGGCTTGAGTATTTACCTCTTCTCTGATGGCATGCCGGACCAGTTTGGAGGTCCTCAAAACCGGAAGTTCTCTTCTAAAAGAATACGTAACATTCTTTTAGAGCATAGACAAGAAAACATGGACCAAATAGCCATGGCATTGGATACTGCCTTCGTGGAGTGGATGGGCGACAACAAGCAAACAGACGACGTGCTGTTTATCGGTATTCGCTTTTGATGCAAAGTGATTGAATACGAAAAAGCATATATAATTTTGCTTTTTATGTATAAATTAGTGGAAATTTAATTTTATTTTGTTAATCTTTACAATTAACCAAAATGAGTATTTGACTATGAAATATGTTTTTGATTTACACAAAACGATGCTGGCACACAACCTCATATTAGTATATGAGGGGGAGTTTACACAAGAAATCACCAAGTCTATTTTGGCCATGGCTGAGCGCAACATGGATGCCATTGGTGAGAGCTCCGGTGTAAAAAGAAAGGTGTTTAATGTAATGGTCGAGTGCTTGCAAAATATCGTGAAGCACGCCGAAGACCTCAACGAAAAAGGCGAAGACGGTTTGCGCAACAACGCTATTTTCTTGTTAGGCAAAAGCGTATCGCAGTACTTGATTACTTCGGGTAACCCCGTTCGCAACGAAGTGATAGAGTCCATATCCTCTAAGATAGACCAAGTCAACGCCCTGGATAAAGACGGTTTGAAGCAGTTGTATAAAGAGGTAATCAAAAAAGGCGAAATCTCTGAAAAAGGCGGAGCCGGTTTAGGTTTTATCGACATGGCGCGTAAGTCAGGGCAAAAACTCGAGTATTCTTTTGAGCCTATCAATGATGAGTTTTCTTTCTTCTCTTTGCAAATTACCGTTCCCCGGGAAGATTAATTCAATCTAACTTTTTATAATTTTGTAATCTACAAACTAACTGAAGGACATATGAACATCATCAGCTTAGAAGGAAAAGAGGATACCCCAAAAGTGATCTTGGATAAGGACAATGGCGTGTTTGAGATCTCGGGCCGTTCTCTCCCCGAAGATGCGCGCGAGTTCTATCGCCCCATTATCGAATGGCTGCAAGAGTATGCCTCGAACCCCAACCCCGAAACTGTATTTAACTTCAAACTTGAGTACTTTAATACAGCTTCTTCCAAGCTCTTATTAGATGTGCTGCAGACCTTGGAAGGCATTCCCAATGCCAAGGTGATATGGTATCACTTCGAAGACGATGAAGACATGGAAGAAGCAGGAAAAGAGTTTGAAGACATGGTGGATGTAGAATTTGAATTTAGAATATTGGCAGACTAACGCTACTTTTCTGCTTAATGTGTTAAGTAGTGAGTTGCCGGGCAGCAGTATCGAACCAAATGAAAGTCTATGAGTGAAAACGTATTAGAGGCTTTAGCAAAGTTGTTTGCCATTACAACAATGCAAGATGGAGGCACCTCCCCAAAGGAGCGTGCTTATGTGGAGGACTATTTTCAACGCGCACTTGATAAAGCCTCGGTACCCAAGTATCTCCAAATCTATGAGCAGGTAGAGCGCGAGTTTCAGGAGAATATAGAACGTGCCCGGCAGAAAGAGATCGAAAAGCTCAACAAGAAAAAAGAAGGGGCACAAGAGGTAGATACTGCTGAAGTAGCCAAAGAGATAGAAGAAAGGGCTTTCATGCGTTTCTCGGTGCGTGCGTTAAAGATGTGCCGGGAAATCAACAACAACCTCGACCTTCAACAGAAGGTCTTTGCTTTAATTCGTATGCTTGAGCTGGTGGCCTGTGATAACAATCTCAGTGCCAGGCGAATAGAAGTGATTCGCACCGCTGCAGAATCACTCCAGCTGGAAGAATATTTTGGGCTGATCAAAGACTTCGTATTGGGAGAGTTGGAAGACCTCCTGATACACGAAGAAGTGCTCATTATAGCCTCCGATTTTTATCCTACCCATGAGCAATTGGCAAAGCACCTTTCGCCCGAAAAGGGCCTGAAAGGTGCTTTGGTCTTCTTACGCATCCCTGATGTAGATGTGTTCTTCTTGCGTTACCTCCCCGACAAAACAGGTGACTATGAAGTGGTTCGCCTTGATGCGGTGGAAATAGTGCCCAATGTCGTGGAAGTTTTTGCACGGGGAAGCATCATCCGTACACAGCTCGAAGTAGTCTATTATAGCGAGGTTGTAAGTGGCTTTATAGGCAAAAGCATCAAGCCCATTTCCTTTGAAGCCACAGATATTGAGTTCCGTTTCAAGAACGGCAACATCGGCGTGCGCAACATCAACCTGAAGGAGGGCGCCGGCCGCTTGATTGCCATCATGGGAGCCAGTGGAGCCGGGAAAACCACTTTGCTGAATGTGCTCTCCGGCTTGGAAAAGCCTTCCAAGGGGCAAGTGCTCCTCAATGGTGTGAACATTCACGACGAGCAAGACAAGCAGCGCATCGAGGGGGTGATTGGCTATGTGGCACAGGATGACCTGCTGATTGAAGAGCTGACCGTTTATCAAAACTTATACTACAGTACCAAACTTTGTTTTAAGGACCTGACCGAAAAGCAGCTGCACGAACGGGTGGTGGATACGCTTGCCAACTTGGGGCTGGAGCATATCAAAGACTTGAAAGTGGGGTCGGTCTTGGAAAAGACTATCAGTGGGGGGCAGCGCAAACGCTTGAATATTGCTTTGGAGCTCATTCGCGAACCTTCCGTGCTCTTTTTGGATGAACCCACTTCCGGGCTTTCGTCCCGTGATTCCGAGAACGTCATGGACTTGCTCAAAGAGCTTTCCTTGAAAGGAAAACTCATTTTTATAGTGATTCACCAGCCCTCATCCGAAATATTTAAGATGTTTGATAAGCTCCTGATTCTTGATACAGGAGGTTATCCTATTTACTATGGCAACCCCATTGAAGCCATCAGTTATTTCCGTCGCAAGGCGCAGTATCCGCGCGCCGATGAACCGGCTTGCGAGCGTTGCGCCAATACCAAGCCCGAGGAAATCTTTGATATTATTGAAGAGCGGATAGTAACCGAAAAAGGGGTATATACCAACAAACGCAAGCGCACCCCCGAGCAATGGCACGAAGAGTACCTCAAAGAGTTTGGAGGCAAAACCGAGCTGGTAGAGCGGGTAACCGAACTGCCTCCCAAAGCTTTGGATTTGCCCGGTAAAATCAAACAGACGGCCATTCTGGCTACGCGCGATTTCTTGTCGAAAGTGACAAACCGCCAATATGTAGCCATCAACCTCTTGGAAGCGCCCTTGTTGGCTTTGTTGCTTTCCTTTGTGATTCGCTATCAGAATACACCGGAAGGGGAGTATGTCTATCGTTTCAATGACAACATACCTGCCTATATCCTCATTTGTGTGCTGGTAGCCCTTTTCATGGGCTTGACCGTCAGTGCCGAAGAGATTATCAAAGACCGAAAGATACGGAAGCGCGAAGCCTTTTTGAATATAAGCAAGCATAGTTATCTGCTTTCCAAAGTGTTGATACTGTTTACCTTGTCGGCAGTTCAAACCCTTTCTTTTGTGCTTATAGGCAATGCCATCCTGGAAGTGCAAGGAATGACCTGGACCTACTGGTTGGTGCTCTTTTCCGTTTCTTGCTTTGCCAACATGCTGGGGTTGAATATATCCAACACCTTCAACTCGGTAGTAACCGTTTATATTACCATTCCGCTTTTGCTTATTCCCCAAATGATATTGAGTGGTATTATTTTCAATTTTAACAAGCTGAACACAGTAGTCAGTGAAAAAGGACGTGTGCCTCTTTTGGCAGATTTGATGGTATCGCGCTGGGGCTTTGAAGCCATTGCCGTGCGGCAGTTTAAAGATAACCCTTACGAGGCGCCTGTGTATGGCTTCGATAAAGAGGAAAGTATTGCCGACTACCGGCGCTCTTTTTGGTTGGAAGAAATGCGTGAGGTGCTGGGCGCGGCCGAAGATTTGCTGAAGCTGACCAAAAGCGAAGCACGCGCTCCGTTGGAGGAAAAACTGACCCTTCTGGCTAAGGAATTGGAGCGGGAACAGCGTGCCGATGCGCGTTATAGCTATGCGCGGGAGCACCGTCCCGAAACGCCCTATTATGAAAATCTTTTGCATGAGTTGACGCCCGAAAGGTTTTCTTACAAAACGGTAGAGTATCTGGAGGAATACCTCAACACGCTCGAAGAGTATTACAAAAAACGTTTCAACACAGCACGGCGTCAAAAAGAACTCTTTTTGTTTAATATCGAAAGCCAAGGGGTAAACCTTGACTCACTGCGAGGACTGTTTTACAATGATGCTTTGGCCGATTTGGCTAAAAATGCCAATATGAAAGACAAGATAGAACTATATAAAGGCAAGTTTTTACAACACATGGATCCTATCTTCCAGGACCCTACTGATTATAAGCATGCCCTTGACTACCGTGCTCACTTTATGGCGCCTCGTAAACACTTCTTGGGACGCTACTTCGATACCTACTATTTCGATATAGCCGCTATATGGATATTGACGATTTTATTGTATTTTACACTTTATACAGACTTCTTTAACAAACTATCGTTGTCGAAGGGGTGGGAAATGGCTAAGTCTTTCAAAAAAAAATAAATAAATTGCTTGTAATAAATGCTAAATAATATGAAAAACACATCGTGGCTTTACCTCATCCTTTGTATTTTACTCTTCGGTGCTTGTGGTGAAAGCATCGAAGAAGATAAGGCATCCTCTGTCACAGCAATGCAGGATAGTTCAAAAAAAACAACTACCCGCTTATCGCCGGAGGTTATCAAGGGCATCATTCAGTCAATTCCCAACCCTGTAGAGGTTGCTTTCTTGATTGAACAAGTGGCAGAATATGACCCTACACTACTAAACTCTCCGGAAAACGTAAGCAAATACAATACGGACTACCGTCGCGCCTTGAACTTGGGCATTTACAGTACTGACTTGGGCTATGCCAACATCTATGGAAAAAGCCAAGACGTTATCAACTACCTTACGGCTATTCGCGACCTGGCAGCCGGATTGAACGTGGAGAAATATTTTGATTTTGAACATATTCGCAAACTGGCTGCTTATAAAGACAGCTTGGGCGTGCTGGTAATGGAATCGACCCGCAGCCTGGAGCGTATGAACGAAGCCCTTCAAAATGAGGGGCGTGCCGATATGACAGTGCTTATCTTAACCGGCGGTTGGTTGGAAGGGCTGTACCTGCTCTGCAATGTAGAGCGCGAACAACACAACGAAGAACTGATGATTCGCATTGCCGAGCAAAAAATAGTGTTGGAACAGTTGTTGGTGCTGTTACGTAACTATGAAGACTTTAACCCCAAAATCAAACGTCTGCGCAGTCAGTTGGAAGAACTGGCTGAGCTTTATGAGCACGTAGAGGTGAAGTATGTGCCCGGTGAAGTGAAGCAAGTGGAAATAGACGGTGTTCTGACCATAGAGCAAGAGCAAAAAGCCGAAGTGCAATTTACACTGAATGATTTAAATGCTATATTGAACAAAGTTCGTGATATAAGAAATCAAATCGTTAACTAACCCAAAATTAGAACTGCCATGAAACGCTATGTTTTGTTATTCTTTTTGTTGATTGGAGGCGCTGCTTACGCACAGCAGTGCACACCGGAGGTAATGCGGGAGTACACGCGCAAGTGTGTGAACCAGTTGCGTCCGCGCGGATATACCTTCCTCAAGAGCTATCGCATCGATGCCAGCTCTAACAAGACGGTAGAGTACTCGTATATTTTCAACCGGGGGCAAACCTATATGATCACCTTTGCCAATGAGTCAAACCCCAAAGAATTTTCGGGCATTTTATTTGAGTTGTTTGACGGCTCGCGTCGCAAGCTGATAGATAATTATAATCCTTCTTTAAAAGAATACCGCACGGCAGTAGCTTTCCGCTGTAGCCAAACCGGTATTTACCACCTGAAGTTTACCTTTGAGCCTTCTGTGAAGGATTATTGCCTGGTAAGCGTAGTAGGCTTTAAGCGTTAATCCGGAGTTGCTTGACAACAATACTTTTCGAACAACTAAACAACTGCCAACCATGTTAAAAAAATATTTATCAATTGCACTGCTGCTGTCTATGGGTTTATTGGCTTCTTGTGGAGGCGGAGAAGCCGAACAACAAGAGGGTGAAGGTAACAGCCAAACTAATGGAACCACTGAAAATACAGTGGATGTAGAGGAAGCCCTTCAGAAGCTAAGCAATGATTTTACCTTATTACGTGCCATTCCCAGCCCCATCCAAATGACCTCTTTGGTGCAGGAGTCGGGGGCAAAGTATGACCCTGCCATCTTGCACGATGCCAACAAAGCCAAAAATTACGGCTCTGATTTTAAACGGGCACTGAATGTAGGCGTTTACAGTACTGACTTGGGGTTTGCTCATCTTTATGGTAAAAACCAAGACGCAATCGACTATTTGGTAGCCATCCGCGACTTGTCAACAGGCTTGAAAGTAGATTCTTACTTCGATTTTGAGCGCCTCAAGCAGTTGACCGAATCCAATGCCAGCATTGATGAACTCTTGGCAGAGACGCTTACCAGCCTGCAGACCATGAAGGATGGCTTGGAAAAAGAAAACCGGGGCGACATCACGGTATTGGTTGTAACCGGCGGCTGGGTGGAAGCGCTCTATCTGGGATGCCACGTGGCTGAAAATGCCAAAAACAAACAACAGCTGCTCGAGCATATTGCTGACCAAAAAGTATCGCTTGACAACATTGTAAAGCTGTTGGAAGATATTCAAGCGATTAACCCCGAGGCAAAAGCACTGTATGAAAAAGCAAAGCAGCTGCAAGATGCCTATGCCAATGTTTCCTTGAAAGTGGAAACAATATCGAAAGACACGGTCATTGACGGCGTGCCCACGGTAGTGCAAGAAGATCAGTCCGTAGAGTTAAACTTCACTGAACAAGATTTTCAAAAGATATACTCTATTGTAAAAGAAATGCGCCGGTTGATCGTTGAATAAAAGGATACCGGCAGGGCTTCTTTGAGTTTGTTTTGCTCCTCAAGGAAGCCCTTTTACCTAAAAAATGATGAATAATGAAACGGTGGTGCTTGTTTTTATCCTTTGCTTTCTTTTATCTGTTGGGGAGCGTCTCATCGGCTCGTGCTCAATGCGATACCGAGCCTTTTGTTCAAGAAGCACTTAACTTCTTGAAGGAAAAAAACTTCAATTTCCTTAAAAGTTACAAGATAGATGGCCAAAGGGGCACCAATAAGGAAATAGAATATTCTTATGTGTTCAGCACCGGCACCACTTATATGATTTTTGTAAACAACGGCAAAAAGAATGCAGAGGGGGTGATTGTGACGGTAGAAGATGCCGAGCGTAACGAAATAGCCAAAAGTTTTGTAGGCGATACTTACGTGCCCGCCGTGCAAATTATTTGCAACCGCACCGGCATCTATTATTTGCGCTTCACTTTGGTTGACAAAAGACATGATTGTGCGGCCGCAGTTCTTGGTTTCAAACGCTAAGCGTCATGCAGTATGAAATGCATACCCTTGGCGTGACACGCACCGCGCGTTTTTATACTTTAGGGCATGCCGGCGCCCATATCCGCCGCATATGGTGGTGTTTTCATGGCTATGGACAACTGGCTGCCGACTTCCTGACGCCCTTCTTTTGTCTCGATGACGGACAAACCCTGTTCATTGCCCCCGAAGGGCTTTCACGTTTTTACCTGAAATCAGGCGTGGGGCAGGTAGGAGCTTCTTGGATGACCAAGGAAATGCGTGAAGCCGAGATTGCAGACTATTTAAATTACTTCCGGAAAATAGAGCAAGAGGTGTACGCCTCTTGGGAACATCCATTCGAAATGCATTTGCTGGGGTTCTCGCAGGGCTGTGCCACAGTATGCCGCTGGCTGTTACACAGCCGCTTTACACCTTCGAAACTTATCTTGTGGGGAGGTGTTTTCCCGCATGACTGGGATTTTGAAAAAGCGGCGGAGCGTCTGCAGGGTGCGCCTGTTTATTTTGTTCTTGGAAAAGAGGACCGCTTCATTACCCCTGAACAGTTACTATCTTTTATAGATATGCATAAAAAATACGGCTTCGATATGAAGCCGCTGTTTTATGAAGGTGGGCACGAAGTAAAAGAAAGTGTGCTTGCCACCTTGGCTTAGTCTATTTCTATTTCTACCTCCTCTGTGAGTGGATGGCCTACACAAGTGAGGACATAGCCTTCTTCAATCTCTTGTTCGGTGAGGGCGTCTTTCACTTCCAGCTCTACTTTGCCTTTCTTAAGCTTGCCCATGCAGGTTGTGCAGATGCCACTTTGGCAAGAATGGGGCAAGTCAATTCCCTTATCCAAAGCTACGTCTAAGATGGTGCGCCCCTTGGGAACTTCAAACTCATAAGTTTCGCGGTCAAAGTGCACAATTACCCGGCTGATTTCCGGTTGTGTATTGCCGGCAGTGGCATCTGTCTTACTTTTATCGGTCGATGAAGTAAATACTTCTTTGTGCAACTCCTTGCCCAACTGCAAGGCATCATACCCTTTCTGTATTTGTTCCATCATGCCGGAAGGACCACACATCCAGTGACTTATAGGTTCGCCGGCTTGCAACAAAGGACGAAGCAGTTCTTGTACGCGTTCGGGCGAGAGCAGGCCGGTGAGACCTTGCCACCCTTCGGGGGCTTGTTCCAAAATATGGGTAATATGCAAACGGCCGGCATGTTCTTTTTGCAATTCTTTCAAATCTTCATAAAACATAATGCTTGCTTCGTCCCGGTTGGCATAGAACAAAGAAACTTTGCCCTCCGGGTTGGCCTGCAATACCGACTTAATGATGGACATCATGGGGGTGATGCCGCTGCCGCCTGCCCATAGTACATAATGTTCGGCGTGTGGGGGTGTGATGGTAGGGGTGAAGCGTCCCGAAGGCTGTTGCGACACAATGACCATACCTTCTTGGGCATGGTCGTTCAGATAATTGGAAACAATCCCACCTTTGACCCGCTTAATGCCTACTTTGGGTAGCTCTCCGGTATAGGGAGAGCTGCAAATAGAGTAGGAACGTTGATATTCTTTGCCTTCTATGTTTAGTATAAAAGTGAGGAACTGCCCTGCCTGATAGCTCAAAGCGCCTTCACCGGGTTGTTCAAAAGTGATTTCGATGGCATCGGGCGTGAGTTTTCTGACTTCTTTTATAGTTAAAGAAAGGGTTTTCATAGACTTATTTTCTTTTTTAAATATTTAACCAATACGTTGCTTTTATAACCAATGCCCGGTTCTTTTGTTGCAGTTCATTGGCGAAATAGTTGTCGGTATATACCACAAAAATATCAGAAACCGGCTTAAAGCGCCACTGAAGGCGCGCATTGATATTTACATTGTCGATTTGGTTGTTGTATTGTACAAAAGTAGTTAAGAAGAGCTTACGTGTAAATGAAAGGTCGATGCGGGGACCCAATAATATCAATTCTGCCGAATTATAAGGTTGTGGCAGCAAAATACGTATATAGTTGCCCGACAGGCTGATGCTTCCGAAAGGCTGAAAGCGGTAGTTTACAGAGCCTTGAATCCCCAGCAGATGACCATTGTAATACTGCCCGTAGTTGATGCCACCATCTAAATTGAACAGCTTTCTTCTGTCAGTGTTGAAGTTGAATTCGGCACTGTAAGTGGTGTACTCGCTTCCTTCGGGCAGTTCCAAGCCATCGGTATTGGTGGGGTCAAACGAAAAGAAAAGACGCACATAATTGCGCCGCACTGCCAGGTTGAGTCCGGCCGTGTTTTGCAGGACGGCTTCATAGCGAAGCTGACTGAAGCGGTCGGTAGAGGTACCGAGGCTGTCCCAGTAAAAGCTATTGTAGAAAAAGATATTGTGCCGGGCAATATGTTTACTTTTTTTGGGAAAAATGGTGTAGCGTGCAAAAGGCTCTAAACGAAAATGGCCATTGCGAGGCACGTAGCCGGTGCTGGGTTTGTAGTTTCCGCCCACCCATTCATGATTCCAAGCCACAAAAAAGGTAGGCTTGTTGTAAGCCAAGTAAGCGGCATGGGCAAATTGCCCGGGCAGGTTTTCAGGTGTGAATAGTTGATGATAAAAAAACTTGCCTTGCCAGGTGTTGTCGGCAGAGGCAAGGTTGTAGTCCAAGCCTACTACCCGGTTATATTGGTTGGTATTGAACGTGAAATCTTGTTGCTCGGTAGAGGTAGTTTGTTCATTCACAAACACGGCAGCGATATTTGAACGGGTAAACACACGGCGCTGCACCGCCGCCACGGTATAGTTCTTGCCTACAATGCCCCGGCTTTCATCGGGGTTCGTTTGCATGTTCAGGAGCCCCACCCGCCAGTCGCGATTCACCTTGCCGCTCAAGCGGGCGCCGTATAAAATGGGCGTTTGCACAATCAGTCCGGTGACGGTGTCACGGGCAATACCTATGCGCCGTGAAAAGAAAGGACGTATGCGGGAAAATCCGAAGTTGGCAAAGAGATCAGCATTTTCAAGAAAAAACTGCCTTCGTTCAGGAAAGAATATCTCGAAGCGGTCAAGGTTGGTTACTTGCCGATCGACTTCCACTTGTGAGAAGTCGGGGTTAAAGGTGAGGTCCAGGTTTAAAGATGCACTGAGGGCTACTTTGAAATCTGCCCCGGCATTGCCTTTATACACAGCACCGGTCGTGTCTTGCGTGAAATCTTCGTTGTAGCTGCCCGTAAGATAGGGAATTGCCACAATATTGGACTTGGGCTTGCGCAGTGGGGTTTCAAACCGGAGGATGCCGGTATAAGCCAATGAGGAAATAGAAAAATTGCGTGGCACCGGCACCCAGCTTGAACGCTCAAAGTGGGCCAGGTCGCCGCGCAAAAAATTGGCTTTCCATTCAGTGCTTCCATTCTTGAAACGAATGGACTTGAAGGGAATCGCCATTTCTACCACCCAGTAGTCTGCCAGACGACTCACCTCGGCAAACCATTTGTTATCCCAAGCCTCATCGGTGCCGCGGTTGCCACCGTCGGCAATCAGTCCTTCACGTTGCACCCCATAAGGGTTTACCCCGAACTGAAAGCCGTTGGTGCCATCTTGAAAAGTATCGAAGTTTGCAAGAAAAAAATCGTTGTTATCGGAGCTGAAATCCCGGCGTAAGGAAGAGACCACAATTTCATCCGGTGACTGCCCGTAACAAATGGCACCTATGTAGATGTAATCTTCGTCATAAAGCACACGTACTTCGGTTTGCGCATTGGCAGCGGAGCTGTCGTAGGGGAAATTTTGCCAAAAATGATTCGCCACCGCTGCTTGTTGCCATACGGGCTCGTCGAGCAGCCCGTCTATTTTTATGCTGCCGGGCGAAACCTTACGGGCAAGTAACTCGTGATTTTCTTGCTTTTGTGCATAGCCTATGGCACAACCTACGCTACACACCATAAGACATAGTGTAAAAAAACGGTACAACATCATTCCTTTCATAATTTTTTAAAGGTGAAGCAAAGACAGGCCGGTTTGCACTAAACAAACGTGTGAACCGAATGGAAAGTATGGAGGTGGGGTTGGTTGCCCGGGTCAGCTATGTAATAATTCGGCTACTTGTGCACCTACCTCCGTGCCAATGGCAACCCCCATGCCATTTAGTGCCACCCCCACAGCTATGGAAGGTGATATTTTTTTTACAATGGGCTGACGGTTGGGGGTAAAAGCCATGATGCCTGCCCATGCATAGTCTATCTCAAACGGAATGCCCGGCAGAATCATGTCTTTCAGCTGCTGAATCAAATGGTTGTAAATGAAAGGCGTGGGGGTAAGCTCAGCAGTGCTTTCGCCTTCAAAATCCAAGTTTCGCCCGCCACCAAAAAGCACTCTGCCGTCTATGTCGCGGAAGTAATAATAGCCTGCATCGAAATGGAAGATACCGCTAAAGGGGAGTTGCTTGAGGGGGCGGGTAATAAGCACTTGTCCACGACCGGGGGTAACGGGCAGCCGGGGCAATAATTGGCGGCAGAATGCATTGGTGCACACAGCCACACGAGGCGCTTCAAAGCTGAAGGGCGTCGGGCTATGAGCTTGCTTTACCTGTACTCTTACCCGCTCACCTTCTTCTTCTATGTGCACTACTTCGGCACCGCTAAGCACGGTTACGCCCAACTGCTGCACATAGGCAAGCAAAGCGCGGCTAAGCAGGCCGGTATTGATTTTTCCTTCAAAGGCATTGTAAAGCAGGTGAGGAACGCCCCGGAAGCCAAAGGCAGGCAGCCGGTCATCGGCTAACCGAAACACATCTTGACCAAAGATGCTTTGCAACAAACGGTTGACATAAGGCATATGCTCCAGGGCATGAAGATGCGCGGGCAGCAGCAGCTCATACCCACCGCAGCTTTCGTACCCTATTTTATCATCGCCTAAACGCCGGCGTAGCTTTTGTAGCCCCTGCCAGCGGCGTTCCACGGTTTGCAGGCAACTGTCTTCGTCAGTATGTTGAAGGTCGGCCAGCAGCTCGGTAAGGCTACCAAAGCAGGCAAAACCCGCATTTTTGGTGCTTGCCCCCGTAGGAAGCAGGCCGCGCTCCAATACCAAAATACAGGCAGTTGTATGGGTTTCGGCTAAAGATGCGGCACAGGAGAGTCCTACCAGTCCGCCGCCTACAATAATATAATCGAAACTACTCCAGTACTGTCTTTCCCAGTAGCTATTGCTGCTTGTTTGCATGGCTTGTCAATAGTTTGAGGTTCCATCATTAAAAGAGACAACAAAAGAAAACGCAGAAGAGTGGGGTTTATTTTAGGCTTTTCTATTGTTTTTGTGTTTTTTCTTAAAATTTTGCTAACTTACGCCCCTAAAACGGAGGCAACTTTTGCACCTTGTTACACAATTTCAGAAACAAAAAAACCTGCAGCAATGCCGCAGGCCTTTTTCTGATGCTTATTAAAATCGATTAAAAAAATCGTTGAATATCTTAAAGGAGCAGAGTTGCCCCGTTTCATTTTTCATTTCCATAAAAAGCCCGGATGTATTGCCGGACTTCCTGCCACATGGCTTTCACCTTGTCTTGTTCTTCTTCAAAAAACACCTCCAAGCCTTTTAGTGCCTTGATGCTTTCCAGCATTGATGGTACTGAATATGCCATAAATTTCGTGCCATTCTGCTCTTTTGTTACATTGTTTTTACCGGTTTCTTGCAAAAGAGCCAGAAATAAAAGCGCAAATTGCTGAAAGAGAACAGGTACCTGCATGGCAAGTCCCGCTGCTTCGATGCGTTGCTGCAGATGATACAGCGTATTTAACTGCCCGTTTGCCCATTCCATAATGGCTTGTGACAATAGAGAAGCTGGTTGGCCGGCGTCTGCAGCAGTCAGGTTTTCTTCCATCAGCTTACCCATACTCAAACACCTATCGATAATTTGCAGATAGGCATCTTCCCACTCTTTCCACAATTGCTCTTGTATGGGTGATTGCATGCTTATGCGCGCTCGCTTATCGATTGCAAAGATAGTAAATCTTCAATGATTGCAAGTAAAAATTATAGCATTTTTTTGTTTGTCGGGGCTTCTATTTTACCTGTATGCTTGCTTGAATTGTACAAAATATAGTTTTGTTTGCCGGCTATATCTTGTATGAAACATGTGTATATTAACAGTCTATTCTGTTTTTTTGCTTATCTTGAAATAAGATTCTGAAAAGACTGCTTAAACCCCCACCTTGTCCCTTTTTTTGGGGTCTCTGTTGTTCTGGCTGTGCTCTTCTATATATTGCACTATTTTACTTGCTATATCTACACCCGTAGCTTTTTCTATACCCTCCAAACCGGGCGACGAATTGACCTCTATAACCAAGGGACCCCGTTCGGAGCGTAACATATCGACCCCGGCGATTTGTAGTCCCAAAGCTTTCACTGCTTTGATGGCGGTTTCTTTTTCTTTCCGGCTTAGCTTGACTGCTTCGCCTTTGCCGCCCCGGTGCAAATTGGAACGGAAATCGCCCCCCGCGCTTTGCCGCTTCATGGCGGCTATTACTTTGCCGCCCACAACGAATGCCCGGATGTCGCTGCCTTTCGATTCTTTGATAAATTCCTGCACCAAAATTTCGGCGTCCAGTCCGTAAAAAGCCTCCAACACAGAGCGGGCTGCGGTCTTGGTTTCTGCCAACACTACGCCCAAGCCCTGAGTGCCTTCCAGCAACTTGATAATGAGCGGGGGACCGCCTACCTGCTTGATGAGGTAGTCGATATCGCTGGGGTATTTGGCGAAGGCGGTGCGCGGAATGCCTACACCCGATTTTGCGAGGATTTGAAGGCTACGCAGCTTGTCGCGTGAGCGTATAAGCGCCAGCGAGCCGCAGGTGGTAAACACCTTTTGCATTTCAAACTGGCGAATGACAGCCGCACCATAGGCAGTAACCGAGGCGCCTATGCGGGGAATGATGGCATCTACATTTTCTATACGATGGTCGCCCACAAATACATCGGCCGTATCGTCATCCATCACCATATAGCACTTGGTGTGATTGATGAGCAGCGGTTCATGTCCACGCTGCCGGATAGCCTCCAAGAGCCGGGCAGTGGAGTAAAGTTTTTTGTTGCGTGAAAGAACGGCTATGCGCATAGTTGTTATTGCTTTTTCTGCTTAAAAGAAAGGTTTTTTTGATTTACATCCACCAAGAAGTGATACTTCTTCAAAAATTTTCTGCCCAATAGGATAGGGTAGCGCATTTGCTCCCGGTCTGCCAGGGTGAACTCAATATCGAACAGCCTGCCAAAGAGAACGGCTTTTGTTTGAATTACAAAGCGGTATTCACTATGCCCGGATGAGCTGGTTACCTTTTTTTCATAGAAATGGGCGGTGCGGTATTCGTGGTCATTGTATTGAGGGTGGGCAGGGTCCAACAGGTGAAAGCTCAAGAGCTGCTGACCGCCGGGGGCTTCAATCAGGCATACCCGGTGGCAGTGTATGGCCGAAGTATAAGCGCCCGTATCGATCTTGCAATCCAAGTCGTAAAGCTCAAATTCCGGTAAATCAATTTTATCGAAGGCACCTATCAACAGTCGATGGTTCATGCAATGGCAATGTTGTGTTCTTTAATATAAAGAAAAAGCCTGCAAATAAACATAAGTTTTGGCAATTGTTGGTGTAAAAAAATGATGAAGTAAAGTTTGTGGGTTTGTTGCCTTGCTCAATGGGGGTTTTTAGCAAATAGTGCGTGGAATGTAAAAAAATGGAAGCAGGGAAGGGGGAGTGAATAGCTTTTTATAAAGCTATTGATTAACTTGTAGTTAAACCACTAATCCTTAATATCTGTCAACCATGCCGCCATTCGTACGGCTTGCGCTAATGAGTATTGCCGGCATCTTGCTTGCGCGCTTTCATTGGGTGCGCGTGCCTGCTACTTTGTGTGTAGTACTAAGTGCTTTCACCGTTTTGTTGGCGGCTTATTGGTGGTATGTTCAAGGCCGAAGGCGCGCTTATCATGACATAGTGCTTTCTGTTCTATTTTACCTGTTGGTGTTGTTGTGTGCCAATAGCCGGTACAATCTAACAAACCGGCAGCCCATTGCCATGGATTTATATGCCCGTTGGGAAGGGCGTCCCGTTCTTTGGCTGGCAGAAATACAAGAAACGCCGGTCCGCAAAGCCAATTACACACAGGCAGAAGCCCTTTTGGTCGCTTACTACGATACAGAGCGGCAAACGTGGCGGTTGCCCGGGCGCCCGTGCACGGTGTTGTTGCGCTTGCAGGACAGCCTGAAGACCCTGCAAATTGCTGACCACTTATTGTTGAGAAGCAAAATAGAACCTTTTGCGCCACCTTTGAAGCCCGGAGATTTCGACTACCGGGCATATATGCACAACCACAACATATATCTCACCGCTTGGGTGAAGCAAGGCAGTTGTTTGCTTGTCAACACTTCTTTGAGCGGGTGGGGGCTTATCCGGCGCCATATTGCCCATTGGCAGGTGCGCTTAAAACAATCGCTTCTACAAACCGGCGTGAAGCAGCATGCCGGTGTTCTGCTGGCACTAAGCTTGGGCGATAAAAGTCTCTTACGACAGGACATAAAACAATTGTATGCCGATACGGGCGCTTCGCATGTTTTGGCGGTGTCGGGCTTGCATGTGGGTATTCTGTTTTTGTTGATGCAATGGCTGTGGCAGCCGGGGCAACGCCCCGCGTGGCGCTGGTTGTTTCTACTGACTACCTTGCCTTTATTGTGGGGCTATGCTTTGCTCACCGGGGCATCGCCTTCGGTCCTGCGGGCATCGCTGATGTTTTCCCTGTTCTCGGTGGCTTCTTGCCTGAACCGCACCACCAATGCTTACAACACATTGGCGCTTTCGGCTTTTTTGCTTTTGTTATGGAATCCGTTACTGCTCTTCCATTTGAGTTTTCAACTTTCTTATTTGGCAGTTTTGGGAATTTTGTTCTTTTATCCCCGTTTGTCGAAGCTTTGGCAGCCCCGCTTCCTTATACTCAAAAAGGGATATGAGTTGTTGTGTGTTTCAGTTGCCGCCCAGCTGACCACTTTGCCGCTTACATTGCTTTATTTCCGTCAGTTTCCTTTGTCAAGTTTGGCCAGTAGCTTATTGGTAGTGCCCCCGGCGCCTTTCTTACTGTTGGCTTCACTTGGCTTGGGTATCATGGCGTGGGCGGGTGCCCCCGCTGCCTTCATTGCTCTTTTCACAAAAACATTGGTGGTCATGCAATCACTGATTGAGCGTTGTTTGCAGTGGCTACAGCACTACTGCCCGCCTGTGCCTGTTCCTTATTGGGATATGGCGGACACGTGGGTAGCGTATGCCTTACTGTTGCTGTTGGGGCTGTATCTGACCAAAGAAATAGCTTTTTCAAAAGCAGTTATTGGAGCGGCGGGGGTGCTATTGATAGGCACGCTTCATAATGTATCCAAACAGTATGCACTGAACAAGGAAACCCGCTTGTATGTATGGTATAACAGCCAACACAAGCACTGCGAGGTATGGATTGTGAAGGGGCAGCAGGCTTGGTGTTCCGATAAAGCGTGGTGCGCGCGTGCCCGCATATGGAGGCTTATATGGAACGGCAAGCATATTGCCTTGGTCAATGCCCCCGTGGATACGGCAGGGCTGTGGAAGCAGCCCCCGGATGTGCTCGTGTGGAATACTTATTACACTATCCCGGACAGATATCTGAAGCATGTCCCCTTGATTGTTTTGGGGCGGCAGGTAAGTACGCAACAACGGCAAGCCCTGCGGCGGCGCTTCGTAGTGCATGAGCTAAGCAAAGAGGGAGCTTGGTGTATGAGCGAAAATTCGCCGGTAGAATAAAGTGTAAAATTTGGATTTTTGCCAAGTGGGTAAAACAAAGAATTGTGTATGAGTTTTTTGTATGAAATAATTTAGAGTGAAACAGGTGAAATGGAAAATTTTTTTGTATAAAATAGTGCAAACAAATCTTTGCAAGGTGCAATTTTGTGTTATGATTTCTGCTTGAAAAAATGTATATTGCAAGGGCTGCACAGTGCCTTGCAGCTTCTTTCAAAAACAATCCTTTATCAACCTTGCTCACAAATAACCTAAACATTTACACTCATGGCAGTAGCAGAAAAAAAAATTCTTTCTAAGCTTCAATTAACCAAAGAAGACATATTAAAAGATTACCGCTTGGCTTGTGAAAGCCGTGAAGCAAGCATCTTGGGGCGGAAGGAAGTGTTTATGGGAAAAGCCAAGTTTGGCATTTTCGGCGATGGCAAAGAGTTGGCGCAAATAGCCATGGCTAAGGCTTTCCAAAAAGGCGATTGGCGTGCAGGTTATTATCGCGACCAAACGTTTATGATGGCGATTGGAGCGCTTACACTCGAAGAATTTTTTGCGCAGCTCTATGCCGACACCAACCCGGAGCATGAACCGGCCACTGCAGGACGTTGCATGAACTCGCATTTTGCCACCCACCTCGTCGATGAGCAAGGCAAGTGGTTGAATCAAACAGCGCTTTACAATTCATCTGCCGATATATCGCCAACGGCCGGTCAGATGCCGCGGCTTTTGGGGTTGGCGTGGGCATCCAAGCTTTACCGCGAAAACCCCGACCTGCGTCCTTTCAAGCAGTTTTCTAACAACGGCAATGAAATTGCCTTTGGCACCATTGGCAATGCCTCTACTTCGGAAGGCATGTTTTTCGAGGTGATGAACGCGGCCGGTGTTATGCAAGTGCCCATGTTGATGTCCGTATGGGACGACGGATATGGCATTTCCGTATCGCAAGAGTACCATACCATTAAGCAAAGCATATCGAAGGCATTAAAAGGCTTTCAAACAGACAAAGACGGCAAGGGCTTCGAGATTTATGAAGTGAAAGGTTGGGACTACCCCGCTTTGCTGGAAACATACCGTAAGGCAGCAGAGCAGTGCCGCAAAACACATATGCCGGCCTTGGTGCATGTGACCGAAATCACGCAGCAATTGGGGCACTCTACTTCCGGCTCGCATGAGCGCTATAAATCACCCGAGCGCTTGGAGTGGGAGCGCAACTATGATTGCAACCGTAAGTTCAAGGAGTGGATACTTGAAAACGGCATCGCTACCGAAGAAGAGCTGGCTCAAATAGAAAAAGAAGCGTTGGCACGTGTAAAACAAGCCCGTAATACGGCATGGAGTAATTATCTGAAAGGCGTTAAAACCTATACCGACAGCGCCTTGCAGCTTTTGCAGCAGGCTGCCGAAACTTCCAAGCTGCATGCCGGTGAACTGGGCGATATCGTAAAAGAATTTAAAGAAACCATCAACCCCATTAAACGCGACGCATTCAGGGCTGTGAAACGTGCTATCCGTGTGTTGCGCGATGAAAAAGAGCTGCCTGCCCGTCAGGCTTTGGTTGCGTGGGTGAAAGAAAAGAGCGCACAAGCCCATGATGAATACAGCTCGCACCTGTATAGCGAAACCGATGAGTCGCCTTTGCATGTGCCGGAAGTGAAACCGATATATTCAGACGACAGCCCTCTGGTAGATGGGCGTGAAATCATGCAAAACTATTTCGATGCACTCTTTGCGCGTGACCCACGAGTCATTGCCTTCGGTGAAGACGTAGGGCGCATTGGCGACGTAAACCAGGGCATGGCCGGTTTGCAGGAAAAATACGGTGAAATACGTATTACCGACACATCTATTCGTGAGTGCAGCATCTTGGGGCAAGCCATAGGCGTAGCTATGCGTGGGTTGCGTCCCATTGCCGAAATTCAGTACTTGGATTATATCTTGTATGCCGTGCAAATCATGTCCGATGACTTGGCTACGCTGCGTTATCGCACCAAAGGGCGTCAAAAGGCACCTGTGATTGTGCGTACGCGTGGCCATCGTCTCGAAGGTATTTGGCATTCAGGCTCGCCCATGGGCATGCTATTGCATAGCTTGCGGGGCATGCATGTGCTGGTGCCGCGCGATATGGTGCGGGCAGCCGGCTTCTACAACACCATGATGCAATCCGACGACCCGGCGCTCATCATAGAGTGCCTGAATGGTTATCGCCTGAAAGAGCGCATGCCCGATAACCTGGCTGATATTACAGTGCCTTTGGGGGTTCCCGAAGTGCTGCGTGAAGGTGAAGATGTAACCATCGTTACTTATGGTTCTATGTGTCGCATTGTCATGCAAGCGGCCGAAGAACTGGCAGCACTGGGTATCAGCTGCGAGGTGATAGACGTGCAGTCCTTGTTGCCTTTCGATATTCACCACCACATTGTGGAATCGGTGAAGAAAACCAATCGTTTAGTGGTAGCCGACGAAGACGTAAGCGGCGGCGCCACCGGGTTTATGCTGCAAAAGATAGTAGAAGAGCAGGGGGCTTACCGCTGGTTAGATTCGCAGCCGCTCACCATCCCCGCCAAAGACCATCGCCCGGCATATGGCTCCGATGGCGACTACTTCTCGAAACCGAATGTAGAGGAAATCGTGGACAAAGTATATGCCATGATGCATGAGTTCAATCCGGCAAAGTTTCCTGCGCTGTATGAATAAAAGCAGCCGGGCAGTAAAATAAAGTACATAAAAAAAGGGGGGCGCTTGCCCCTTTTTTGTTATGCCTGTTGTCCTCTTTGTCATTTCGAGCGTTTAGCGGGAAATTTCCTTTGCTTTTTGCGGCTTGGTTTGATGAGGTCTCTCACCTCGCTTCGCTTGTTCGAGATGACAAGCCGGGTGCAGGCTGTGCTGTCACAATCAGCCCTCGCTACTTATCACCGGGAAAAAGAAAAGCCGCCTTATTGAGGCGGCTTGGTGTATGTTTAATTGCTTTTGAAGCAAGCACAATTAAGCTTGCACAGCCTTTACTTTTTCAACAATGGCTGCAAAAGCCTCGGGATGATTCATGGCCAAATCAGCCAATACTTTGCGGTTGAGCTGCATGCCCGATTTGTTGTACAAGCCCATGAATTGAGAGTAAGACATGCCATGTTGACGGGCAGCGGCGTTGATACGCATGATCCACAGGCGGCGGAAATCACGCTTACGGCGTTTTCTGTCACGGTAGGCATACTGCCATGCGCGCTCTACTGCGTTCTTCGCTACGGTCCATACATTCTTTCTTCTGCCAAAATAACCTTTGGCAAACTTCAACATTTTTTTGCGACGTGCGCGCGATGCTACGTGGTTTACTGAACGAGGCATAGTTTTTTCCTTTTTTTGGTGAACGGCGATGCCGCTAAGGCATACTTAATACCGGACACCGGGTGAAACATTGAAACCGAATAATGAAATTGTCAATAATGATGTTGCCGGCAGCTTATTGCATTGCCAACAAAGACTTGATACGCGGCATATCGGCCGGGTGCACCAAGGTTGAGTGGGTAAGCTTTCGCTTACGCTTGGTGCTTTTCTTGGTCAAAATGTGGCTTTTGAAAGCGTGCTTACGCTTGATTTTGCCGGTAGCCGTCAGCTTGAAACGCTTCTTGGCTCCTGAGTTGGTTTTTTGCTTTGGCATAACTATTTGATTTTATGCGATAATACTTGAAAAGGAAGGCAAATTTACAAGGAATGAATCAATTACACAAACGGCCATGCATTTTAAAAAAGAGCATGCAGACAATGGCGCCTGCATGCCCTGTATGGGCGAGGGGGGAGAGAGGCGTACTTTTATTCGCTCTCTTTGTCCTCGTCTTTATCTTCCGATTTTTTCTTTTTCTTGGGCAGGGGTGCGAGCATCATAATCATGCGCTTACCTTCCAGCTTAGGCATTTGTTCTACTTTGGCTACGTCTTCCAGTTCAGTAGCCATCTTGAGCAACAATACCTCGCCGCGGTCTTTGAATACGATGCTACGCCCGGCAAAGTGTACATAAGCTTTCACTTTGGCGCCTTCTTCCAGGAAGCTGCGTGCATGTTTTAGTTTGAAGTTGAAATCGTGCTCGTCGGTGTTGGGTCCGAAGCGTATCTCCTTGACGACTACCTTCTGCGCTTTGGCTTTGATTTCCTTCTCGCGCTTCTTTTGTTCATACTTGAACTTAGAGTAGTCGATGACCCGGCAAACAGGCGGGTCGGCGTTGGGGGCTATTTCCACCAAGTCAAGCCCCTGTTGTTCGGCAATCTTGAGGGCTTCCTCAATAGGGTAGATGCCCTGTTCTACGTTATCACCTACCAAACGAACCTCTTTTGCTCGTATTTTTTCGTTGATGCGGTAGGGTTCTTCTTTTTGTACTCTTCCTCCTCTTGGTCTTCTTGATTTTCTACGCATTGTGTGTTTGTAACGTCCTTTAATGTATTTAAATGGTTAAAAATAACTTGTTTTTAACAGTCAAAAATATGGTTCTGCAAGTTTAGAACCAAATGATGAAATTTGCAAGCGTGCCTCCTTTTTCTTGCATCTCTTATTTGACTTTTTAATTTACAAGCTCAATACCTTGCTTTTTCTACCGTAAAAAGTACTAACTTTACCTCACAAAACCAAAAAGAAGAATTCTATGAGACACTTTGTATGTTTGGTAGCTTTATTGGTAGCAGCCCATTGGAGCATGGCTCAGGGTGAATGGGCAGTGGGGGTGCGTGTGCCTGAGCCGGCCGGCTTAAGTGTGAAAAAATACTTGAATGGCGGCAGCAATGCCCTTGAGTTTGGCATTGGCACCTATGGCTATGGCTACGGCTACGGCAGCCGGTATCCGGGCTATAAGGGATACTACAAAAAATATAACAGTGATTATTATTACCGTAGAGGCGGCTTGGTGATTATGGCAGATTATTTATGGCAAAAGCCTATTAGCGGGGTGGATGGCTTGCAGTGGTATGCCGGTCCCGGCTTGCAACTGCGCTCGTTCAACTATCTGTACGACAGCGATGGCGATGGTGACTTAGATACCGAAGGGACGGCATTGGGCTTGGGACCCAACGGCATGGCAGGCTTGGAGTGGTTCTTCCCCCAAGCAGACTTCTTCTCTCTGTTTGTAGATATGGGCATATATCTGGAAATAGCGCCCCGCCCGTGGGTAGCGTTGAATGCAGGCATTGGTTTCCATTTCAACTTTTAAGCATCATATGCACGAAGGGCAGCCGCAGCTGCCCTTTTTTGTTTGGCTTTCTTTTTTGCTTTGAAACAACATAAAACGATTGAGTACTTATGATTTTGTTAGACGGTAAGAAACTATCGGCGGAAATAAAAGCCGAGCTGGCACAAGAAGTACAGCGCATGAAAGAAGCAGGGCAGCGCCCGCCGCATTTAGCAGCTGTGTTGGTGGGCAACGACGGCGCCAGCGAAACCTATGTCGCCAGCAAAGTGAAGCGTTGCCAAGAGGTAGGTTTTGAGTCCACCTTGGTGCGCTTGCCCGGCGATATTGGCGAGGCGGCATTGCTCGAAGAAATAGAAAAGCTGAATGAGAACCCGGCTGTTGATGGATTCATTGTGCAGCTGCCTTTGCCCAAACACATAGACGAAAGCCGGGTGATTCAAGCCATACGTCCCGAAAAAGACGTAGATGGTTTCCATCCTATCAATATAGGGCGCATGGTGAAAGGGCTGCCGGCTTATATTCCTGCCACACCTTTTGGTATTGTAGAAATGCTACGGCGCTACCGGGTGCCCACGGCCGGTAAGCATTGCGTAGTGATTGGGCGTAGCCAAATTGTGGGGATGCCCATGAGTATTTTGATGGCACGCAAAGGCGAGCCGGGAAACTGTACCGTTACAATCTGCCACAGCTATACCAAGAACCTTGCCGATTTTACACGTAGTGCCGACATTATTGTGGCAGCCTTAGGAAAACCGGAGTTTTTAACTGCCGGCATGGTAAAAGAAGGCGCTGTGATTATTGATGTGGGGATCTCGCGGGTGCAGGACCCCGGCGCGCCCAAAGGTTATGTCATCAAAGGGGATGTGAAATTCGATGAGGTGGCACCCAAAGCAAGTTATATTACACCGGTGCCGGGTGGCGTAGGTCTCATGACCGTTGTATCTTTGCTGCATAATACTTTACTGGCAGCACAGAAGAAAATTTATTCATGAGACAACTGTTTAGCACCTCTTTCTTAGAATCTTTTGCCCACCGCTTTGAGGGTATTTATCAAAGCGTGGGCTTTCTACTGCCCGAAATGGCTTTGTTGGCCGGCATCGGCTTGTTGCTGCTGCTGGCGCTGCTTGTGCGTAAGGAGTACTGCATGCGTATTGCTTATTTGGCAGTAGCCGTAACGCTGGTTGCTTTGTTTGCACAGCTTTTTTTTCTTTTACAGCAAAGCCGGAGCTTCACGGGTGATGCGCCTCTTTATCTGATGGCAGACACTTTGGGGCTACGCCACCCTTTGCAAATACAAGGGCGTATCGCTTTGAGTGTAGGCGCCCTGGTGTTTGCGGTCGTTTTTCTGTATGAATTACTGGGGCGCTATTGTAGCGACAGCGTAGAGTATCTGCTGTGGGTATTATCGGCGCTGTTGGGGTTGGACTTGCTCCTGTTAAGTACTCACTTTCTTACCTTTTACATGAGCTTTGAGTTGAGCTCTATTGCTACTTATTTCTTATTGAGCGTGGGGCGGCAGCAAAGACAGCATGAGGCGCTCATGAAGTATGTTTTATTCGGGGCTTTTGCCTCTGCCATGATGCTCTACGGCATTTCTTGGATATATGGATTAAGTGGCAGCCCGGAGTTTAGCCGGCCGGCTTTTTGGGAGCAGTTACATGCAGCCCCCACGCTGTGGTTATATGTTGCATGGGGGCTGTTTGCAGCCGGCCTCTTTTTCAAGTTGAGTCTCGTGCCTTTTCATTTTTGGGCACCCGATGCCTATGAAGGCGCACCTGCCATGAGCCTTGCTTTTGTTTCGGTCATACCCAAAGTGGCATTGCTTGCTTTTGTGATGCTTTTAAACCATCAGATGGCTGCCTTTGCTGCTTTGCAAGACATATGGATGCAGTTGCTCATGCTTGTGGCTTTGGCCTCTTTGCTGTTAGGCAACTTGGTGGCTTTGCGCCAGCACAACTTGAAGCGTTTGCTGGCATATTCTACCATCGCACATATGGGCACCTTATTGCTGCCGGTCATTGCTGCCGGCTATGAGGGTGCCGAAGCAGTGTTTTTGTATTATTGGGCAGTCTATGGGTTGACTGTCTTCCTGACATTTGCCTTGGCAGCACATAACGAAATCAACGAAATTGCCGACTTGCAACAGTTAGGCAATGCCGGTGGTATAGGCACCGCCTGGGGCGTGGCAGCTTTCTCATTGGCCGGCTTGCCGCCTACCGTAGGCTTTTTGGCAAAGCTGGGCGTTTTTGTACACTTTTGGGAAATGGCAGCATCCCGGCCGGCAGCCTTACTGCTTTGGTTAGTGGCTCTGTTGAGTACGGCCATAGCCTTGGCTTATTATATCAAGATTCCCCATGCCATCTTCTTTAAAAAGAAGGAAACGACGAAGCCGCTTGCAGCAGGCAAGGAAGCGGCTTTGTTGCCGGCTATGATTATAGCCGTCCTTTTGGTGGTGGCACTCGCATGGGGCTTCCCTTTTTGATGCCTGCCGTTCTATGAATAGTGTTAAATTTGCATTTAAGCCAACAGAATCAGAACAACATACCTTCAAAAGCTTATGAAAATAGAATTAGGCATACCCAAAGGCACCCGGGACTTTGGACCGGAGCAGGTGGCAAAGCGCCACTACATTATGAATCACATCCGTGAGGTGTTTGAGCTTTTCGGCTTTGAGCCCATAGAAACCCCTGCCATGGAGCTGCTGTCGGTACTTACCGGAAAATATGGCGAAGAGGGCGATCAGCTTTTGTTTCGTGTGCTCAATTCAGGGGATTTTCTGAAGCAGGTATCCGAGGAAGACATTGCAAAAGGCTCGGCTCACTTGGCCAATGTGATTTGTGAAAAAGGGCTGCGCTACGACCTGACCGTGCCTTTTGCCCGTTATGTGGTGATGCATCAGCATGAATTGGCATTTCCCTTTAAGCGTTACCAGATGCAGCCGGTGTGGCGTGGCGACTCCCCTCAAAAGGGGCGTTATCGCGAGTTTTACCAGTGCGATGCCGATGTGGTAGGTACCGATTCACTGCTCTGCGAAGCGGAAATTGTGTTGATGATTACCGAAGTGTTCCGGCGCTTGGGCATTGAAGACTACACCATCAAAATCAACCACCGCGAGCTGTTGCGTGCCATGAGTGAATGGATTGGCGCTGCCGGACAAGAGCAGGCGCTCTGTGTGGCTATTGACAAGCTGGATAAAATAGGGCAAGAGGGAGTGGTGCGTGAACTGCAAACCCGCGGCTTTGAACAAACGCAAATAGAGCAACTCTTGCCTCTGTTTGAAATGCAGGGCAGCTATCCGGATTTGCTTCGCCATTTCGAAGGGCAATTGGGGCATTTGCCCTCGGCAAAAAAAGCCATAGAAGACCTGAAAGAAATACAAAACCTGCTTGAAGAAACTGCCGGGCAGCCCGTAACATCCTTCCCGCTGATGTTGGATCCAACCTTGGCGCGTGGTCTTTCGTACTATACGGGAGCTATTTTTGAAGTAAAAGTCAACAATGTGGCCATTGGCAGTGTGAGCGGCGGCGGGCGCTACGACAACCTGACCGGCACTTTTGGCAAAGAAGGGCTAACAGGCGTTGGTTTCTCTTTTGGGCTGGACCGTTTGTACGACGTGATGGAAGCCCTCGATCTTTTCCCGCAGGATACCCGTGCCGGCGTGGATGTGATGCTGGCACACTTCGATGCCGAATCACGAAAAGGCGTGCTTCCTTTATTGCAACAATTGCGCAGGGCAGGCATCAAGGCGGAGTTGTACCCGCAGCCCGATAAGGTAAAGAAGCAGATGAAATATGCCAACAAAAAGGGAACGCCTTGGGTGCTGCTGGCAGGAAGCGAAGAATTACAAAAACAAAGCGTGCAATTGAAACATATGCATAGTGGCGAACAGCTGGAGATAGCTGTGAGTGAAATAGTTGGATTTTTGAAACAAAAATTGTATAATCGTTAATTATGTTTTTATAGAATCGCTACTTTTTGGGTCTTATGCAAAAGACTTTGAATCATGTATATGGTGAGCTGCTTAACCGCTTTGTGCTTCTGGCAGAACTGACCCCCGAAGGCGAGCTGTTGTCTGCCAATGACCGCTTATTGCACTTTTTGCAAATAGAGTCAACGGCCCGGGAGCAGCCACAGCCTTTGTCGCTGTGGTTGCTGAACCCTGTGGAGCTGTCGCATGCCTTGGCTCAGGTGCAAAACAAAGGCGAGTGGCAAGGGCAGTGGACCTTCAAAGTAGGTGAGCAGCTTACCAATGCGGCGGTAACACTTGGCAGGCTCGAAGAGGCAGCCAAGCGCATTTACATGATTGCGCACCCGCTTTCGCCTTCTCAACAGCTCTTGGAGCGTTTCCGGGCAGTGCTCGACGAAACCACCGACCTCATCATCGTGGTAGATGCAGCCACCGGGCGCATCATCGATGCCAACGAAACCGCCGTGCAGCAGCTGGGATTTAGCCGGCTGGTGCTCTTGAAGCGTCATTTGTATCAAATAGATTCCTCATTCCCTTTGTACACGACCACGACTCAGTGGCAGGCTTTCGTAGATGGCTTGCGCCGGGAGCCGCAGCAGCGCCGCAGTGTGCGCACCTCCTTGCGATTGACACCCGACGAAACTCTGGATGTGGATGCTACTTTGAAACTCGAGCGCTACCTCGACCAAGAGTATATTATCGTGATAGCGCGGGATATCAGCGAGCAAGTAGCGCTGGAGAAAAAGCTGGATTCAAAAGAAAAGTTTTTCGAAACGCTCATCGAAAGCACAGAAGATACGCTGCTATTGGTAGATAAAGAAGGCTTTATTCTATATGCTTCGCCTTCTTGTTTTAAGCAATGGGGCTACACCGTTGAGGAGCTCACAGGGCAGAGTATTCAAAAGCTGGTGCATCCTGATGACAGCGATTTCTTCGAAAAAGTGTTTAAGGAAATTGCTTCCACGCCAAAAAAACTTTTCAAACTTACCTACCGCTCCTTACACAAGGAAGGCTATTACAACTGGCTGGAAGCCCAAGCCAAAAATTTGATTCGTGAGGAAGCCATTGGGGCTATTCTGTTCAGTGCCCACAACGTAACCAATCAGGTGTTGGCAGAAGAACGCATCATTCAGGCACTGCAACAGGCCGAACGCCTGAACCAAGAACTGGAACAGCACAAAGCAGAGTTGATTGCCAGCCAGGAAGAGCTACGGCAAACCAACGAAATGCTTGAAAAAAACAATGCTGAGCTCAAAAAAATAAACCAAGAACTGGACCGCTTTGTATATAGCGCTTCACATGATTTGCGCGCCCCTATAGCCTCGGCATTGGGAGTGATTACCGTCTGCAAGATGCTTGACGACATCGACCAAATTAAATATTATTTGGATTTGCAGGAAAAGGGGCTGAAAAAGCTGGATAGCTTCATTCAAGACATTCTTGATTACTCGCGCAATGCCCGCCTTGAGGTGCAGCGCGAAGAAATTGACTTGCAGGCCCTCATCAAGGGGGTGTTCGAGCAGTATGCTTATATGGAAAACGCCGAACGTATCGACAAGCAGGTGCATATAGAAGCCCCGGTGCCTTTCTTCTCGGACCGGCGCCGCTTAACCATCATACTCAACAACCTGATATCGAATGCCATCCGTTATAGCTCTTCCCGAAGAGAACACCCTTATATCAAAGTAAGCATTAAAATAACGGAAAATGAAGGCGAATTTATCATAGAGGACAATGGCATTGGCATAGAAGAGAAACACTTGCCGCGTATTTTTGAAATGTTTTACCGGGCTACGCAAGATCAAGCCGGCTCGGGCTTGGGACTTTACATTGTAAAAGAAACCATCGATAAACTGAGGGGGCAAATCTCCTTGAAGTCTAAATACGGAAAGGGTACCACCTTCCGCTTTGTGGTGCCTAACCTTTTGAACCAAACCCCGCAAGCCACTTAAACCATTTGCTTGTTATGCCATCTTTTCCGACCCACCGCAAAGAGAGCTGGAAAACACGCCGTTTTCGCTGGATGATGAACTGCTTTCCTACTTATTTTGGTACAGGGGGGCGCATCCTGTTTATTTCTTCCGACTGGAAGGAAATACATATCCGGCTTTCACTCAACCTCTTTACCTACAATTATGTAGGCGTGGTGTATGGCGGCAGCATATACTCAGCCATGGACCCTTTCTACATGTTGCAGCTGATTCATATTCTGGGCAAAGAATACGTGGTATGGGACAAGGCGGCAAACATCCGTTTCCTGCGTCCCATCAAAAAGAAAGTGTATGCCCGCTTTTTAATAGACGACCTGCTCATAGAGAAAATCAAGCAGCAGGTAGCACAAACACAGGAAATGGAAATTACCTTGCCCGTAGAGTGGACAGACAAAGAAGGAAATGTCTATGCTCATATAGACAAGGTGCTCTACATTGCCTCTAAGGAATACTACAAACAAAAGCGCAGCCGCAAGCAGACTGCCAAGCCGGCTTAAAGGGAAATAGGTATATTTGCCACAAAAAACGGATGATTCAAAAGCAACTTTTAGAGCGTTTTCCGCGTATTGTGCTGGCTTCGGCTTCGCCCCGTCGCCGTCAACTGATGCAGGCACTCGATATCCCCTTTATTGTAGATGTGCGCCATAGCGAGGAATTCGTGCCCGAAGGCACGGAGCCTTCGAAGGTAGCCGCCTATTTGGCAAGACAGAAAGCAGCTGCTTTTGTGCCTATACCCGCCGATACGCTGGTGATTACAGCCGATACGGTAGTGATTCATCAAGGCGAAGTGCTGGGCAAGCCCGCCGATGTGATAGAGGCAGCACGCATGTTGCGTCGTCTGTCGGGGCAGCAGCATGAAGTCATCACCGCCGTATGTCTGGCTACTGCCGAAGGAAGCCGTGTTATCCAAGACAGTACACAAGTCTATTTCCGTGAAATGGAAGACAACGAAATAGCATATTACATAGCGCAGTATAAGCCCTATGACAAAGCGGGCAGTTATGGTGCGCAAGACTGGCTGGGCATGGCATTTATTGAGCGCATCGAAGGGTCTTACTTCAATGTGATGGGCTTGCCTACTCATAAGCTATATGCGGCACTTAAAAGCATGTTGTAAGCTGCCCGGTGCAAAGGCAGCAGCCATTGCCTATGCCTTGTTTTATGTGGCGTGGCATATGTGGACGTTGCCCTATGCGCCGCTGCCTTGGTTCGATGAGGTGGTGTTTGCATCTATCAGCCGCCATTGGATAGAAAGCGCCTCATTGGTGCCTGGCGTAACTTCGGCAGCCTTGCATGGCCTGCCATTCAAAATTTACGGCTTTGTGAGCTTCACCATTCATGGCATAAGCATGCAGCTTTTGCCGCTACCTTTGGGCTACCGGCTGCCCACCTTCTTGTTTGGCTGCTTGCTTTTGCTTTTGTGCCGTCACTTGTTCGGCTTGCCGTGGTGGATGTTACTTGTCTTTTCCCTTGATCCTTTCCTGCAGCTTTCCATGCACGAAGGGCGCATGGACCTGGAGGCTGTTTTCTGGAGTTTAAGTGCATGGTACTTCCTTGGTCGCACAGGGGAAAGCCGGCATTCCTCTTGGATGGCAGGTGTCATGGCGCTGCTTGCCATACTGACAACGCCGCGCTCGTTTGTGTTGTTGCTGCCGCCTGCATTCATCGCACTGAGGCGGGGCGAATGGCGTTTTTTCTTGCCACTGTGCGGGGGCTATGCCCTTTGGGTATTGTGGGCTTTTGGTTCGCCACGGGCATGGCTCAATCATTATCTATATGATTTTGCGCTGCTGAAAAACTATGTGGGCAATAGCGGCTATGTACCCAGGCATGAATATCTTTTGATAGGAAGTGTGTGCTTATCGGCGGTACTTTATTTTGCCGGCAGGCGTCGGCTTCCCAAAGAACCGCTTTTTGTTGCTTCTGTAAGCAGTATTTTAACTTTTTATCTGGTGGTTTTTGACTATGGTCCGTATTCCGTCTTTATTTTACCGCTTTATTACTACCTTCTTTTTTTCTTTTTGCAAGCTGCAAACAAACGCCTGCGCAGCCTTGTACTGGGATGTTTGTTGCTGTTTAATTTGGGCTATACGTTTGCCAAGCAAGTGCAGGTATTTATGTCTTTACCCATGCGCGATTACCGTTCCTTTCATGCTTTCGTGTGCCGGCATATACCGCCCGGCAGCAAGGTGGTGAGCGAGCCCATGCCTTATTATGCTCTTTTGGAAGCCGGTGCCGACTTGCAACTCATGGACTACTACAACACTACCGAAGAGCGGGAGCGGATTCATAGAGAAGAGTATAGGGCTGAATACATGATTGTTACAGATCATTTGGCGTGGCGTAAAGCCGGAATAGTGGCTTTATACCGGGCAAAAGCAAATTGGCAGCCCATTGCCCGCTATGAGCGGCGGGCATCTGCTTGGCTCGCAGAATGGGAGCGCTTCTTTCGCCTGTCTTCTACTGAACGCACGGGCTATAACTGCACCATCTACCGGCGGCGCTTTTGACGCCGCTTGTTTACTTTATCCTTAGAGGGGGGCGGAGCCTGGTGTGCCGCTGTTGTGTCGTTTGCATGTTGCCGGCGGCGATAGGCATAGCCAAAAAAAGAAGCCAGCATAAGCATGAAAACCCAATAGTTTTCGGCAAAGCGCCCCAAGAACACTTCATATATGCCAATGATAAGCAGCGCCACCGAAAGCGAAAGCAAAAGTGTATCTATGAGTTTCATAAAATATCAATTTCAAAAAAGCCGTCGTCGGCTTCTTCGTCCTGATTGCTTTCCAGATAGACTTCCAGCAGACCTTCGGGCAGGCGCACGTGCAGAGACTGTTTGTCGCGGTCCACACGCAAAATAAAGGCATCGTGAATGGGAATGAGCACTTCTTTGCCCCGGTATATCATGGAAATAAGAACATTGCTTTCCAGGTCATAAATGGTATTGACCGTGCCCAAGGCTCCTCTTTCTTCATCGATGATTTGAAATCCGATGACTTCATGGTAGTAAAAAGCATTTTCGCCTTCAAGTGGGGGAAGCATCGAAAGGGGCAGGTACAGCTTGCTTTTGGCCAAGGTTTCGGCTTGGTCTATGTGGTCGATGCCGGCAAGCTTCACAATCACGCGGTTGCGCTTATGCATGAGCGGATGCACATACTCTACTTTGTAGGGTATGAGGCTGCCGAAGCGCTCTACCCACAAGGTGTCTATGTTTTCGTATTGGCTCAAATCGTCCACATCGAACAGGGCTTGCAGTTCGCCGGCCAAGCCGTGTGCTTTGGTCAGGTAGCCCAACACAAAGCAGTCGTCTATGGTCATGGTTTTTGGTTTTTTAGGTGTTTCAAAAAAGGAGAAAGCGGCTTACTAACATAGCAAACCGCCCTCCGGTTGAAATGGTTTCAAGCGTAGAACAAGCAATTGTCTTATTCTGCGTTGTTTTCGGTGTTTTCCTCAGAAGCTGCGTTTTCTTCTTCAGCAGGTGCAGCGGCTTCTTCAGCAGCTTTGCGTTTGGCTTCAATAGCCTTCGCACGCTCTTCTTTGATTTTAGCCTCTGCTTCAAGCTGTGCTTTTTTGGCGGCTTCTTTTTGCTGTGCCAAACGGGTCTTCTTGCCTTCGATCTTAGCTTCTTTGGCTTGCAACCACTCTTGGTAGCGCTTGTCTGCTTCTTCACGCGTGATAGCGCCTTTGCGGATACCTACTTCGAGGTGCTTACGCAGCAAAATACCGCGGTATTTCAGCATGCGGCGCACGGTCTCGGTAGGTTGTGCCCCTTTCAGCAACCAATCGAGGATGCGTTCTTCATCCAATACGATGGTGGCGGGGTCAGTTAAGGGGTTGTAACGCCCTACTTTCTCGATGAATTTACCGTCACGCGGTGCTCGAGAATCAGCTACGACTACGTCGTACATCGGTTTTTTCTTGCGTCCACGACGCGCCAAACGGATACGTACTGCCATTGTTTTTTGTTTTGGTTCAACCTTTGATAGAACACGTCTATCGGTTTTCGAGTGCACAAAGATAGTGTATAGCCTTGATTTTTACAAAAAAGCTCTGCTTTTATGCGCTTTGTTTGTGGCAACCGGCAGAGCGTTTTGTGTCATACCCGGCGCTTCGTTTTTCCACGAAAAACACAAGCCGAAACATTTAAAACTGCCAAATATTCATTAACTTTGCCTATTCAAGCCAAAGAAGAGAAACCTTTTATTTTCGGTTGAAGCAGTATGAAGAATATCCGTAACTTTTGCATCATAGCCCACATTGACCACGGCAAAAGCACCCTTGCCGACCGCCTGTTGGAATATACCCAAACAGTAGATCAGCGTAAGATGCAGGCGCAGGTGCTCGACAGCATGGATCTGGAGCGGGAGCGTGGCATCACCATCAAGAGCCACGCCATTCAAATGAAATACAACTACAAGGGTGAAACCTACACCTTGAACCTGATTGACACGCCCGGGCACGTGGACTTCTCTTATGAAGTGTCGCGCTCTATTGCCGCTTGCGAAGGCGCCCTGTTGGTGGTAGATGCTGCACAAGGCATTGAGGCACAAACCATTTCCAACCTCTATTTGGCCATAGAACACGACCTGGAAATCATTCCGGTCATCAATAAAATAGACCTGCCGGCGGCCAATCCGGAAGTGGTAGGCGACGAAATCATTGACTTGATAGGCTGCAAGCGTGAAGATATTATCCTGGCATCAGCCAAGGAAGGCATTGGCATAGAAGCCATTCTGGAAGCCATCGTAGAACGCATACCTGCCCCCGAAGGCGACCCGGAAGCCCCTTTGCAAGCCTTGATTTTCGACTCAGTATTCAACCCTTACCGGGGGGTGGAGGTTATCTTCCGCGTATATAACGGGCGCATTCGCAAGGGCGACAAAGTGAAGTTCTGGGCAACCGGGCGCGAGTATGAAGTGGAAGAGGTCGGTATCTTGCGTTTGGAAAAAGAGCCGCGCGACTACATAGAGGCCGGTGACGTAGGCTATTTGGTGTCAGGCATCAAGCAGGCAAAAGAGGTAAAAGTGGGCGACACCATCACCACGGTGCAAAAGCCCTGCGAGGCACCTATCAAAGGTTTTAAAGAAGTGAAGCCGATGGTCTTTGCCGGTATCTACCCGGTGGAGAGCAGCGAATTTGAAGAGCTGCGCGAAGCTATGGAGAAGCTGCAGCTCAACGATGCCGCCTTGGTGTGGGAGCCCGAGACCTCTGCCGCTTTGGGTTTTGGCTTCCGTTGCGGTTTCTTGGGAATGCTACACATGGAGATAGTACAGGAGCGCCTGGAGCGCGAGTTCGACATGACGGTGATTACTACGGTGCCGTCGGTGAAGTATCATGCTTATACTACCCGCGGAGAGCTGGTAGAAGTAAGTGCCCCTTCGGAAATGCCCGACCCGGCTCTGCTCGACCATATAGAAGAGCCTTTCGTGAAGGTGCAAATCATTACGAAGGCGGAGTTTGTAGGTAACATCATGACTTTGTGTCTGGAGCGCCGTGGCATTCTCAAACAACAGAATTACCTGACCACCGACCGCGTGGAGCTTATATTTGAAATGCCTTTGGCAGAAATTATTTTCGACTTTTTCGACAAACTCAAGACCATTTCACGTGGCTACGCTTCGTTGGATTATGAGTTTTTGGGGTACCGCGAATCCAAACTGGTGAAGCTCGATATCCTGCTCAATGGTGAGCGGGTCGATGCCCTTTCGGCTATTGTACACCGCGACAAAGCTTATGACTGGGGCAAGCGCTTGTGTGAAAAACTGAAAGAGCTGTTGCCGCGTCAGCAGTTCGAAATTGCCATACAGGCAGCCATAGGCACCAAGGTGATTGCCCGTGAGACCGTGAAGGCATTGCGCAAAAACGTATTGGCGAAGTGCTACGGTGGTGACATCACCCGTAAACGAAAGCTGCTTGAAAAGCAAAAGAAAGGGAAAAAACGCATGCGTCAAATAGGCAGGGTGGAAGTGCCGCAAGAAGCTTTTATGGCGGTATTGAAACTTGACCAGTAAAAAAATTGCTTATGGAATAGCGGGCAGTACACTGTTTGTGTGCTGCCCTTTTTGTTTGTGCTTCGTTGTGCAAAAAACGCTCTTTGCTTACCGGCGCAGCATGCCCTTGAGCAGCTCGCGCAGAATAACAGCACTCTTTTTATGAAAGAAGAAAAGCGGCGAAATACGCAGGGCTTTGAGGTAATAGCGAAACGCTTTTGCCGGATGCTTGCCCAGTGCCAGATGAAGCGCCAGATAAGCATAAGCATGTGTGCGGAAACGTCGCAGGTAAGAAGCAGGCAATGCGCGCACGGCTTCGTCGGCTTCTACGTAGCGCATGCAGGCAAGCAAGCGCGCTTCCAGACGTGCCGCATTCACCTCCATGACACTGCGGGCATCGTGCTGCATCATGCAAGCCACCACTTCATTGGCATAGGGGAGGGGGTAGCGCGCTGCCAAGCGCAGCCACAGTTCCCAGTCTTCGCTGCCGGCAAGGGTGCGGTCTTCTTGAAACGGATGCTTCAGGGCAATATCGCGGCGCACAAAAACAGCAATGCAACTAAGCAGGTTGCCGGCAAACAGCTGCTCTGCGAGATTGCCCTTGCGTTTGGCTTGTGAGCTTAGCAGGCGCCCGTTTTCGTCCCTGATTTCATAGGCTAAGGCAAACCAGGCGCAGTTTTGATGCCGTTGCAGAAAAGCATGGGCGGCAGACAGACAATGAGGGTAATACAGGTCGTCGGAGTCCAGAAAAGTGACATAACTGCCCTGCGCCTGTCGTACACCGAAATTACGGGCGGCAGCCCGTTCCCCATTTTCCTTATAAAAATAGCGGACACGTGGTTCGCGCTGCTCATAGGGTGCTACCACTTCGCGTGTGTGGTCGGTGCTGCCGTCGTCCACGACAATCACCTCAAAGTCCTGAAAGTCCTGTGCCAGCACACTGTCGAGCGTGCGGGCAAGAAACGAAGCCCTGTTGTAAGTGGGTATAATCACGGAAAAAAGCATGCCTACTCTTCTTCATCGTGGAGAGGTGCGCCGCCTTTGGCTAAGCGTTTGAACTCGTTGGGCTCAAAAACAAAACTTTGGTTCACTTCTTCGATGAATTGAAGGATTTCGTCCCTTCCGCTGCCATCTACTGCCGAGGTAATGAAACAGGGCGGCAACTCTTCCCACATTTGCAAGAGGGCGCGGCGATAGCGGGCAAAGTTCGATTGCTGTTGATTACGCGAGAGCTTATCGGCTTTGGTGAAAACAAAAGCCAAAGGCAGGCCGGCACTGCCCAGACGCTCAATCATCTCCAGGTCGATGGCTTGCGGCTCTAAACGCAAGTCCATGAGAATGAAAGTGCACATGAGATTGGGGCGTTGGGTGAGGTAGTCGTTGATTATCTTTTGCCAGGCAGCCCGCTCCTGCTTGCTCACTTTGGCGTAGCCATAGCCCGGCAAGTCTGCCAAATACCAGCGTTCATCCACTAAAAAATGGTTGATAAGCCGGGTTTTACCGGGTTGCGCCGAGGTGGCTGCCAAATTCTTGCGTTGCACCAGCATGTTAATAAGCGAAGACTTGCCCACATTGGAACGCCCAAGGAAGGCATATTCCGGCTTATCGGGGAAAGGGCAGTCTTCTACTTTCTTGCTGCTTTTTATGAAAGTTGCTTTCATTGTGCTTCTTGGTCTTTTTGCGACATCATGTAATCCATCAACGCTTCGATACCACCTTGCAGGTTCAGCACTGTTTGAAAGCCACATTGAAGCAATAGTTTTTGCGCCTGATAGCCGCGCATGCCTGAGCGGCAGTGCACTATCACTTCCTTGTCCCGCCATGTGTTTATCTCATCGAGGCGAAAGAGCAGCTCGGGCAAAGGAATGTGCTTGGCTTCGGGTAGATGGTATTCTTCATACTCCCACCTTTCCCGCACATCTAAAACATACAGCGGGCTTTGGCTTTGCCGGCGTCGACAAAACTCATCTACTTCTATACAGGGTAGTTGGTTGTTCATGCAGACAGGTATTTGGGCTCTGTGCAAAGATAGAAATTTACGGCTTTTCATAACAAGCTGTTATAAGAAGGGAACCCACTTAGGGCAATTTGTTTACAAAGCATAGCCTGTCATCTCGAACGAGCGTAGGCATGTCATTCCTCACCTCTCACACGCAGCTTGTCATTTCGAAGCTCACGCAGTGAGATGAGAAATCTCATCAAACCAAGCCACAAGAAAGCAAAGAGATTTCTCGCTTGCACTCGAAATGACAAAAGGGGAAAGCTCGAAACGACAAAGGGGAAAACCCGAAACGGCAAGAGGCATCGAAATAACAAAAAAGGAGGCACCCGCAAGAACAAAGAGAGCACTTGAAAAAACAAAAACCAAAGGAAAGGTTTGCCGGATCAAGCTACGTGCGCGTGTTGCGGGAAGGCGACATCCAAACAGGCAGGGCAACGAAAACACCAAAGAGCGAAAACAAAAGCCCCCCGATGGAACCAATTGCCAGCGAAAACCAGAAAATCTCTTGGTCGCCTTCGCTCAGGAAAGGCACCAGCCCCATGACCGTGGAAAAGGTGGTAATTAAGACAGGCACGGACTTGTGCCATACGGCACGGCAAACACGGCGCAGCCGATTGCCTGCACGCAACTGATTGTATTCATTCAGTATGAAAATGGCGGCATTCACCACCAAACCACCCAGCAAGACAAAAGCAGCATAGCCCCCTTGGTCAAAAGAGAAGTCGCCCCATGCAAATATCAAAAACAGACCAATGAAAGACAGCGGCACGGTGACGATGATGTAAAAAGGTTTGCGAAAGCTTTCAAACAAAATGGCACAAATCACATAGACAACGCCCAGCAGAAGCAGCAAGACGGTATAGGAACGCTTGTTTTGCTGACTGAAAATATAAAAAGCGAAATCGTCTTTTTCTATGCTGAAGCCGGGCGGCAGCACCTTGCGGTATTGCTCAATGCAGCGCTGCAGATAGCGTTCACCGAAGGTATAGGAACCGTAATATTCAAAACCAATGATGCGTATGTATTGCCGGTTTTCTTTGTAGATGGCATCGTTGAGTTTTTCGAATTGCAGACGGCTGAAAAGCTCCGGGCGGATGCTTTGGTTCTGCTTCAGCTGAATATTTTGCTTCTGCAGGTCGTAGGTAGAGAACCGTGCGGCGTCTTTTTCCCGGAAGAACACCGGCACATAGTCGCCCTCATAAGAAACATATGATTGTGCATAAGGGGCAAGGCTGTACAAGGCAATGCCTTCGAGCAGCTCTCTGTTGGAAAGCCCCGCTTGCGCCAGTTGTCCGGTGTACAGGTGCAGCCGGAAAGCTTCGGTGTTTTCATCGCCATAATTCAAGCGCTCGTTCAGGTTGAGGTCTTTCACACGGGGATGTCTCTGCAAAAGAACAGCAAACTTTTGGGCTTGTTCATAGAGTTTGTCGTAATGATACCCGGTCATGCGTACACGCATTTGGCGCATCTGCTCGCCGGTGATGTTGCTAAATCCTTCGCCCACGCCATGTATCGACCACCCCGCACCTGCCCAATCGAGCGATTGTTTGATGAGCTGCGACTTAAGCATATAGGGCAAGCCGGTGTTTTCGTATTCCGGTTTGAAATAAATGACAATGCGGGCATACTGCCCTGAGTAAATGTTGGTTACGAATTTATCGATGCCCCCGACACCCGACAGGTATTGTTCCACTTTCTCAATGATGGCATTCATCTGTTGAGGTGTGGTGCCAAAAGGCATGCGGGCATATACCGACAGATAGGTGCGTTCCAATGAGCGGAAGGCCGCTTTTTCATACACCTCCCGCATGAACAAACGCAAGGCGCCCCCCAGCACTTTATCCACATAGGGGCGTATGTTCTCGAGGTAGTATTCATTGCCCAGCAGGCGGTTGTACCAGTCCCAGCCTTTGATTTCGGTAGGCAACATAAATACAGGCGTGCCGAACATCAAAACCACGCCCAAGGTGAATGCTTTTTTGTGTGCTGCCAGCCATGCAATCAGGCGTTCGTAGCGCAGAAAGCGTTGGTAGCGTTGCCGTTGTTTCCGGAAAGCAGGGTGCTTGCGCTTTGCTTTGGACTGTAAGAACAAGCCGTAAGCTGCCGGTGTAAAGAACAGCGCTACCACCAGCGAGAGCCCCAAGCTGACAATAATCACCCATGCAAAGTCGATGAGTTGTATGCGTTGGCTTTCAGGAAGCAGCCACACCAGTCCCAAAGCAGCCATGGTGGTAGCCGTAGCCCCCAGCAGCCCCAAGAAAGCGTGCGTGTTGCCTTTCGTTTTCAGGTGGTCGAGCATCACCACGGCATTGTCGAGCAGCATGCCGAACGAGAGCGTAAGCCCTGCCAGTGAGTAAATGTGCACTTCAATACCCAACAGGTAAATGAGGGCGAAAGTCAATGACAGGTTGATGAAAACACCGCCCAGCAATACCAGCAGGTAGCGCCAGTCGCGGTAAATAAGCAGGATAATCAACAGCAAGATAGCCACAGACAAACCGGTGCGGTATTGAATTTTTTGCAGCTCTTCGCGCATTTTTTCGGTACGGTCATCTTCGAGCACTACGCGAAAGCCTTCGGGCAGGCGTTTTGCCAGCCGCTCGATACGGTTGCGCACCTGTTCGGCAAGCACCAAAGTGTTTACATCCGGGCGGGCATATACGAGCAAGCGCACCGCATTCTTTCCGTTGATGCGGAAATAGCGGCGTGCTTCTTCTTCTTCCCTATAGAGCTTTGCAAAAAAACCGAAGCGCATGCCCGGGCGCAGCTCGCTTTGTTCGATGTCGTGAAGCGACTGCGGCAGCATGAGCACTTCCATATAGAAACGCTGCTGTTGAGGACTTTCGTAGATGCCCACGAACTGCCGTTCAAAGAAACGCTGCAGATGCTGTTGCAGGTCGCTTACCTTCAGCCCGTAGGCAAGCAGCCGTTGGGCGTCATATTCCACGGTCAGCTGCAGGGGGCGTGCCCCGTAAATATCCATGCGTTCGATTTCGCGGACAGACGAAAGCGGCCGCTTGATTTGCTCTTCGATGGTTTTTTGAATGAAAGCCGGTGCAAGAGGTGCATAAACAGAATAGACCAGCAGGGGGCTGCGTTTTTCATCTTCTTCACTTGCCGAGGGATAAACCTGCGGATAACTTGCATTGGGCGGCAATTGTGGATAAAGCTGCCGGATAAGGTTGCTTACTTCGAAGCGTTTGAAGTCCAAATCTGTTTTTTCATTGAAATAAAGCGTGATGCTGCCACCATTGTAACGCGACACCGACTCCATCTTTTCCACTTCGCTGATATTGGAAAGCATGTTTTCAAGCGGGGCGGTAATTTTTTGCTCTACCACTTCGGGCGGTGCCTGCGGCAAGCCATAGCTGATGTAGAGCGTAGGCTTACGCAGCGAGGGGGCGTACTTTACGCTTATGTAGGGCAGACTCAGCAAAGACAACAGCGCCAGCACAACAAACACAAATACGAGGCGAAACGGGCTCATTGTCCATGTTTTTTTGTTCCGGGAAATGAGGCGGCTTTTGACTTGCGGGCGGTTAGTGCCCGGTACATCAGCGGCACGAAGAAAAGGGAGATAAAGCTTCCGATGCTTAAGCCCCCGATGATGGCCAACACAAAAGGACGCTGCAGGTCGCCTGCCATGCTGCTGTCAAAAAGGAAAGGCGTCAGCGCCAAAATGTTGGTGAGCGAAGTCATGAAAATGGGCTTGAAGGTAATTTCACCGGCTTTGGCAATGGCTTCGTCCAAGGGCATGCTTTGGCGCAGGCGGTTGATGGCGTCTATTTTCAAGATGGATTCGTTGTCTATGATACCCAGCATCACCACCAGGCCAATGGCAGCCATGATATTGAGGCTTTCGCCTGCCAGCCATAAGAGCAAGAAGCTGCCCGTGAAGCCAAGCGGCAAAGTGAAAATCACGATGAGCGGCTGCCGCAACGACTCAAACTCTATGCTCAGGATGAAATAAAGTAACAAAACCGAAAGCGCAAGAATAAACAGCATGCGCCCGATATTTTGCCGGTTGTCGTAGTGTTGCCCGCTGAAATCGACACGCAGGCGATAGGCTTGTGCCAGGCGGCTGCTGAGGGCTTCGGCAGCGTCTATGGGCAAGGCGGCATTGGTAGCATGCAAAGCGTGGTAAATGCCGGCACGGTCAGCGGTAAGGCTGCGGTGCGTTTGCCCGGTGTGTATATCCACGAATAAAGACAGGGGATAGCGGCGCAGGCTATCGACGACCACATAGCTTTTATGTAACTTTTCGTGGAAGTCGTTGCCACGATAGGCTACCACAATGGGCACCGCTTCGTTGAAGTCGTGCAAATAGTCTGCGGTATTTTCTGCGAAAGTGGCTTTGAGCGTTTGCAGCAACTGTTGGTAATGCACGCCATAGCGTTGCAGTGCTTGTTGGCGCACTTCCACAGAAACGAGCGTATGCGCTTCCATGCCGGCATCTGCTTGCCAGCCGCCTTGTGGAAGCTGTGCGCGCAAGCTGTCGGCAATGCGCTGCAGTTGTCCTATGGGCACAGGCTCGCTGCCACGCAGCGAACGAAAGCGGGCACTCCAGTAGGGCTTATCTGACCGGAAGAGCATGTCGAAGATGTTGGGGGCTTCGCCAAGATGCACCGATGCGCCGGGATAATAGCGGCTGAAATATTGGCTTAGCAGTTGTTCAAACTGTTTGCGCTCTTGGTAGGTGTTAAACAGAAAGTAAATGGTTGCCTGCTGGGCAGTGGCGTTGGCTGTTTGCATCAAATATTGCATTTGCCCTATATCGCTTTCGCTCAGGTGGTAGTGTTTCGAGAACTGCCGCAGCAGTGCTTCCACCCGGCGCCGGTTTTCATTGGCCGAGAGCGGTTCGTTCCATTCTATATGCACGCTCATGTCTTTGCGTTTGAGTGTGGGCATACCTTCTATGGGCAGCAGGAAAGCAATGCCCAAGCCTGCCACACCTGCCACCAGCAGGGTGGGGAATACCAGCCGCCGCCGGGCAAGACACCAATGGTAAAGTTTTTTATAGCCTCTGAGTGCCCAAAGATAAAGCCGGTTGTCTTCGCGCGGCAGTTGGTTGCTGTTGCGGAAAAGCAAAAGATACAGCAAAGGAAGCAGGAAAAAAGACACCAGCAAGGAAGTAAACAGGATAGCACCCACTGCCACCGCTTGGTCGTAGCTGAGGGCACCGCTCAGCCCATCCAGAAACACCAAGGGAATGAAAACGGCTTGTGTCGTAAGCGCCGAGCTCACCAAGGGGGCTACCATTTCGGAAGTGCCCTTCACACAGCTTTCGAGCAGCGGCATGCCTGCCTTGCGCATCTTGCCTATGTGGTCGAAGATGATGATGGCGTTGTCGATGGTCATGCCCAGGCCGAGCGTGAGCCCTGCCAGCGAAATCACATTCAAAGACACATCGAACAGGTAAAAAACCGAAAAGCTCATGATGAGAGAGGTAGGCAGCACCACGCCTATGAGAAAAGGCACCCGGTAGTTGCCGATAAAGAGCAGCAGCACCAGAAAGGCGCCAATGCCCCCGAAGAGCAGGTCGTTCTTCAGGTTGGAAATGCTCATGTCCAGCACTTCGTATTGCGACTGCGTGAGGGTAAAATCAAGGTTGGGGTAGTCGTGGCGCAGCTCTACGAGCAAGGTGTCGAGTGTTTGCATGACTTCCGGCATGCGGGCACTGCTCTGCTTGTGTATATTGATGACGACGCCTTCTTTTAAATTGAAAAGATGAAAGCCTTTGGGCGTTTCTACCGAATCGACAATATGCGCCAGCTCGCCCAGCTGCAGTACTTGCTGCCCGGCAGTTTGTATGGGCAACCGGCGGAGGCTTTCAACGTCTTGCAAGGGGGCACCAATACGCAGATAATAGCGGTAATTGCCGTCACGTATGGAAATGGAGGTCAATTCGCCGTTGTTTTGTTTGATGGTTTGTATGAGCTGCTGCTCGTCGATGCGGTGCGCCATGAGCTTTTCTCTTTGTGGAAACACCCACAGGCTGCGACGATACAAACCGTTGAGGTCAACCATTGCCACGCCGGGCAGCGCTTCGATGCGCTTCTTCAATACCTTTTCTGCCATGTCGGACAGCTGCGCTGCCGAACCGCCTGTTTGTGTGTGGCGGTAGGTAACCTGCAGGCGGGCAATGGGCACGTCGGTCGTGTTGAGGCGCACCACCTGCGGGCGTTCCAAGTGACGGGGCAGGTGGCTGCCAAGGTGGTCAATGACTTCATTGGCTTCGATGAAGGCGAGGTCCATATTGGTGCCATAGTCGAAGAAGAGCAGCAGGCGCCCACTTTCTTCTTCGGCTTGGCTTTCTATTTCGCGCAGGTGTTGCAGCGTGAGCATGTTTTCGCGCAGCAGCCGCAGCACCTGTTGTTCTACTTCCCGGGGCGAAGCGCCGGGATAACGGACCTTCACCACCATTTGGGGCACATCTATGTCGGGCAGCAGCGATACCGGCAGCTGCAAGAAGGCTACTATGCTAAAAATAACCACCACGGTACTGACCATGAGTACCGCAATGGGGCGTTGGAAAAGGTAGCTGAACATGCCAAGTTTTATTTTCCTCTTTTAAGGCGCCGTACGCAGTGTGTCTTGTACTTCTACGGGCGAGTCGTGTGCCAGCTGCAGGTTGTTGGACACAATTACCCATTGTCCGGCGCGCAAACCTTCGGTGATTTCTATTTCACGGTCGTTTTCGGCACCCGTTTGCACGTAGTGCCATTTGGCAATGCCGTCTTCTGTTACGGCAAACACTACTTTTTTGCCGCTGCGGACTACCACGGCTTCTTTGGGCACGCAGAGGGCGCGGTGCGATGGCACTTCCATTATGCCTTCGGCATGCATGCCGGGCATCAGCCCCGCCGGCGAGGATATGCGCAGCCGCAACTGCAGCATGCCCCGCTCGTTGACCACCGGGTTCACTTCGTGCAGCCGGGCTTGATAGCTGTGCCCCGGCATGGACAAGGGCGTGAGGCGGGCAGGCAGCCCCGGACGCAGATAGGGGGCTTCGCTTTCGGGCACTTCGGCTTCGAGGTAGAGGGTCTGTGGGTTGTACAGCCGGCAGAATACTTCATTGGCGGTGATGTAGTTGCCCGGGCTCCGCTTCAAGTCGGCCACCACACCCGCGAAAGGAGCATACAGGCGCGCGTTGCGCAGAGTGAGGCGTGCTTGCGCTACTTCTATCTCGGCAGCCCGCAGGCCGGTGCGTGTGCGTATGCGTTCGTGAAGGGTGGAATCGATGCCGCCATGTGGGGCACGCGGGTCGCCCCCGTAATCGACCAGTTCTTTGATGTAATCTTCATAGGCTTTGGCGCGCCGGGCTTCGGCACTGCTTACTGCCAGCTGCCATTCGTCGTCGGCAAGCTGTGCCAGCAGGGCACCCCGGCTTACCTGCCGGCCGTTGTGCACCCATATTTTATCCAGGTAGCCGCTGTTTTTAAAGCGCAGTTCGGCCATCTCGGCGGCTTTGATGCTGCCTTGCAGGCGAATACGGTAAACGAAGGTCTTTTCTTCGACAGGCGCAATACTTACCGGCGTGCTTTCGGGAAGCTGTACCTCTGCCGTGAAGCCGGCTTCACTCTCGCCGGGCTCGCTCTTGCTTTGGTTGCAGCCGCCGCTTGCCTGCACCAACACCCCCAAAATAAGCAAATGGAGTATTTTTCCTTTCATTAGTTTTAAATGTAATGATGCATTGGTTTTATGCAAATTTAAGGAATTTTGGTGGTTGGGTAGGTTTGAAATAAACACTTTGTGTTTTTGAGTGTATGGCTAAGGAGGTATTTTTATTGCCTGCCGCCATATGATTCAGCTTGTGTATTATGCACTACTCAAAAAAATGTGTTTTCTTTTGAGTAAACTCAAATTGCTCAACAGGCTTGCCCTTCTCGAAGACCAGCACCATAGGTACTATAAGGGGCTGTGGTGGTGCGTTTTTTGTAGCTATTTGGCATTGGCGGTCGATATTTTGCACATATCTTTGAAAATATGCTGAGGCTTCCCTTTCAGAGGGGGCATAGGCAATGTACAGGGTATTGCCCCCGCAGCCATGCTTTTTCAGGTAGTCGCCTATGGTTCCCAAACAACCGTGGCAGCCCATGGCAGGAATGACCAGTACGGTGTCGTAAGGGATGGTGTTTATATTGGCGGTTTGCTTAATGTAGTTTATCCATGGCGTGCTTTCGCTTTCTTGATTGCATGCTGCAGCAAAGAATAAGAACAATAGAGTAAAGGTTGTATGTACTTTTGAAGACGCTTGCATTTTGTTTTGTGGTTTTATTTGAAATATTGAGCGGGTATGAATTCTTTTTTGTGGTGAATATGTCGCTTTGTTTGAATGTAGGTGGATTTGCAAAGCGCAGGAAAAATATCAAAATGCTATCTTGTACACTGTAATCCTACTTTGGTTTTTTAGTTCGTCGTTTTCAGTGGAGTGCTCCCGCATCAGCAATGTGTGGCTATCCAACAGACAGAGAGGAACCCCCATCTCTTTGGGCAGGTAGACGCTGCACAGCACTTTCCCTTTTGGTGTAATTAATACAAGATAGTAGTTTAGGTCAGGAGCAATGGAGGGGAAATGTGGATTTTGCCGGATAAACTCTCGCATTTCGTCTTCATCAATTGCTTTATTGTATAAGAGTGCGAGTGTGTCAGGGTGTAAGAGCTGTATGTGTACGATTTCGTTATAAAGAAAATTATCGGCAATTTTATTGATGATAGGAGTGTTGTCTGACATAGGGGTAGAAAGCATCTTGAAGTCGGGTAGGTTTAAGGCAGTAGCTTTTACTTTTTGTGTGGTCCGGTAATCATATACATAAAGAATAGGTTCTATGCTCTGTATGGCATAAAGTAGATGGTTGACAGTATCACAAGACAATAAGAAACTGCCAGCAAGTTTGTGCTTTACTTTTCCTGTAGCAAAAATACTTTCTTCTTCATGATAACTACCAAAATAAGTAATATCCGAGTCCTTACCATTAAGAACTACCTTACTTAGGTAGGGATGTTTCTCTGAATTGTAAAACTCAGGCGAGTCAGTAAAACCTTGTGGAGGGTTAATTGCTATAAGTGAAGAGTCAGAACGAAGTACCTGTATCCATGTGAGAGGGGCGTAGGTGCCTTGACGGTCAAGGTAAACAGATTGAAGAAAATTCCCCTTTATATCAAAAAACATTACTTTGTTGATATCCGAAATAATTAAGGTGCTATCATCGAAAAAATTGATATTATGGTATATGTACCTGTATTCATCTATATTTCCCCCTGCCTTTTGAAAGGCATTTGTTTGTCTTGTGTTGAGGTTATATGTGACTACATTCTGTGCTTTAGGATTTGTGAGGATGAGCACTCCTTTATTGTTTTGTGCTTCGTAATACAGGTTGCTTTCCGCTATAGTATGGCTGTCTATTTTGATCAGCTTTACTTCCGGCTCTTGTTCAACGGATGCTGTTTCTTGCCGTTGCGAGCAAGCACCTATCAAGGCAAAGACTGTGAGAAGAACAATTATCTTTTGAGAGTTCATGGTTGATAAATTTTTTTAGGTGAATTAAAAGCCTCCAAGCATACTTGTTGGAGGCTTTTTTATTCTATTGTAATTGTGGGTTTTTCTTCTTGATTATGCAATCTACATCTCCTCTGCCGGGGCAAATGATTATATCGCGAGTTATAGTATAAAAACCTCGCACAATGCATATCGGATCATCTGACTGGGCTTTCGAGGATGAAGATATAGAAAGAATGGCACAGAGAAACAGTATTGCGGTTGCCAATAATCTTATTGCTTTCATAGTTGTTTGTATTTTTAGTTTTATTAGTAACATTCAATCTGTCTAATATCAACTTTACATTGATAGCTACCAGGTTCACCACATATTGCTACTTTTCTTACATTGCAATATCTTGCCGGAAGGGTTATTATATAATCCGGAGGGCTTCCTGCTGCTAATGATGTATTTATTACAGTGTCTCCTATGCATGTCATCATGCAAAGAGTTAATACCATCAATACTTTTTTCTTCATGGCTTTTAAGATTTTAAGTGAAACATCAAGTGAATCCCCTTGCCGGCGTGGGGTGTGTTCGCTGCATGCCTGTACAGTACGGCGCCGCATGCTTTGAACACTGCAAGTGTAAAAAAAAAAAAAAAATACGAGTCAAGTGTCTTGTGTAACTTTTTTGTTAACAAGTGAAATTGTTTTTAGTGTTGGTACATTAATTTTTGCTTCTTTTTCTTTTTAAAGAGGATAGTGTGTTATTTTATTCAGAGTCATAGTAGCTCCCCGGGCAAGGGAAAGACATAAATGGTACCCGTACTGCCCTGGGCAATGAGTTGTTTGCTTTCTCTGTCCATATGTAAAATTTTGAAGCTGAAATAGTCATCTTCTATATTACCCGTGCGCAGTTTGAGATAGCCTTTGGGGCGATAAGAGCCATTGGGCAGAATCTCCATAACGACTGCTTGTATAGATTTTTCCCGTAGTTTTCCTGTGCCCAGCCGCTCATTAAAGCAAACAAACAAAAAGCGGTCATGGGCAAAAGCTTGCGTAATAAGTCCGGGGACCAAGTAGGGCTTGCGGTATTCTTCCCTTTTTCTTTCTTTGATATCTACCTGCAGGCTGTCAAAGGCTCTTTTCATGGGCGGGGCTTGGGTGAGGTCCAGCTGCCAAAGTGTGTCGCGGTTTTGGGTATTGAAGGCAATGACAAAAGGCTGTGTAAATCCCACAACACAGACATATTTTCCGTTATAAAAAGATGCAACGTGTGCTTCATGCCAGTTGAGCCGCTCCTTGTAATAAGGAAAGCTGTAAGGAATTTGCGTATATACTTTGTTTTGATTGTACAGGTCAGTAACTACGATTTCATTACGCTTTTGCTTAGTATTAAATACACAACTATATGATTTTTTTTGATTAGGAACTATCTCATACGAAGTGTAAGCAGCAGCAAGTAAGTTTGGGTTTAGGTCTATTTTTTTACTTTGAATATACGTCGCCTTTGGAAAATGAAACACATCAAACTCACCGTTCAATCCATCCTCCACGTATATGGTGTCTTGTATGGCAAAAACTTTTCCCGGATAACCAAACTCACCGGGACCTTGTCCGTACTTCCCATAATAGCCTACTATGCGAAAGTTGGTGTCGGTTACTACGAGAAAGTGATTTTGGTTGGAAGTGATGAGGTAGTGATTCTTGTATTTAAAGAGCTCAAGGTCGTACTGCCAGAAAAGGGTATCATTGAAAGCATCTATTTTATGGATAGCCTGCAGGGTAAATGCAGGTAGCTCTTTAAAAGAGGCAGTTTCTTGTGTCTCTTCCGAATTTTTACATTGAATGAGCAGTAACATGCCTATGAATACAAGAAGGGCTTGTTTAAACGCTTTCATTGGTTTAGAGGTTAGTAGTTCTTGAGGTTAAAGGCGAAAAGAAAAAGCCTTTTTGCCTTTGTTTTTATTCGCCTATACTCGGAGAGCATTTGGCTACTGTGTATGTTCCATCTGTGTTTGTACAGACTACTGTAAGAGTGTTTCTACTATCCCTACCTGCTTTGCATGATTTGTTTCCGGTACAGGAAATAGATTGACCTCCGCCGCAAGATGCAGAGGCACTACATGCATCTGCTTCACCTGAGATGAAGCTTAGCGAAGCTGCTACGAGCATGAATCCAAACAGTACCTTTTTCATGGTTTTACATTTGAAACATCGAATGAATCCCCTTGCCGGCGTGGGGTGTGTTCTCCGCATGCCTGTACAGTATGGCGCCGCATGCTTTGAACACTGCAAGTGTAAAAAAAAAAAATATATATGAGTCAAGTGCCTTGTGTAACTTTTTTGTTAACAGATGAAATTATTTTTAGTGTTGGTACATTGATTTTTTGCTTCTTTTTAAGAAAAATGCCCGCCAATTGCTGCTTGGGCTTTTCTTTCCTTTATCATTTTGAGTGCTTTCCCCTTTGTCATTTCGAGCGCAAGCGAGAAATCTCGTTGCTTTCTTGTGGCGTGGCTTTGAAGAGAATTCTCACCTCACTGTGTTCGGTTTGAAATGACACTCTACGCTTACGCTCGTTCGAGATGACAAGCTGCGTTTCCATGAGGTTTGAAATGGCAAGCTATGCCGGGAGTTGGTGCCGGATTATGGAAGTGCTGACCAAAAAGGTGAGGGGAGTGTTTCAAGGAGGGGAATAAAAAAAGCTACGCCAGCCGCTCAACCACCTTACCCTTGCTGTATATTCCAACCCTGGGGGATTCGGCAGGAGCTGACTGCGTAGCGATGCAAAGGTAGGAAAAAATCTTTTCTATACAAAAGGGCAGCGTGCTATTTTTTGTCATACACAAAAGGGAAAAGCACCGGGTCGGGGTATATGAATTGATAGCCAATCTGTTGCAAGAGGCGTTTAGGCACTACTTTTTTGTGTGCTTGCTTGTGAGGGGCAGCCCACGGAGGCAATGTGATGCCCAGTTGCCGGGCTTGTGCTTCGAGTATGGCGCGTTTGGGGGGATGTAGCGGTGCCACGGCATTGAAAGTACCGTGTGCCGTGGGGGCACTCATCAGATGGACGAGGATGCTCACTGCGTCGTCGCGATGGACGTGATTCACCGGTGTATGGCCACCCGTGATGGCATCTTTGTTCATGAAGTACTTCAACAAAAAGCGGTCGTATCCCATCAGACCGCCCAAGCGCACAACCAAAGCGGCATCGACTTGAGAATGTACCAACTTTTCGGCTTGCCATTGCAGAGGGTTGCCCGTGTGTGTGGCATGTATGGGCGTGTCTTCGTCCACTTCTGCGCCATTGTCCGGATACACCGAAGTGGCACTCAGCAGAATAAGCCGGCTTGTCTTCGGCAGGAGGTCGCATACTTGCTGTAATGCGTCCAGATAGTGGGGCGTGCGTGGCGAAAGGCTGAACACACACACATCGGCTTCCAAGAAAGCACGCAAAGCGCCGGGGTTGAGCGCCGGCAGGTGCAGTTCATGCGCCTCTATACCTTGCTGCCGGAGCGCAAGTAGCCGCCCGCTTTGCCGGCTGCTGCCTTTTACTGTAGCCACTCCTTGTCTTAGACATTGTTGGGCAAGCGCTGTGCCCAACCAACCACAGCCCACAATGGCTACCCGTGTGATGGGGATCATAAGCCGGCGTTTTCCAACTGTTGCACATAAGGGCTTGAATCACCGGTGAGCTTCTCCATCAGCTCTGTGATGGCAGCTTTTCCCGCTTCGGACAAGCTGCTTTTCTCTTTCGATGCTTGCAAGAAAGCAGCCAGCAGTTTGACCGGTATTTCTGCCCATGCCGGATATTGCGCATAGATGGCATTGTTTTTCCAATCGTTGTAGCTGCAGCGGGCAGCCAAAAGCATAGAATGAAACAGCGTGTCGGCACTCACTTCGCCTTGCGCTATCAGTTGGCGCAAAGCACCGGTGAACAGGGGGCGGTAGGTGTCGCGTTCCTGTGCGATATGAAGCACTTCCAGATGCAGCAAATCGTCGGCATTGCCGCTTTGCTTTTCCAGTTGTTTCAAAAAATGACGCTCTACAAGGTCCAGCTTGCCGTCGGCGGTGAGCACATACACCACCGGATAAAGCAAACACAAACTTCGAAAGGTGGCTTCATCTACTTCATGGGGGCGGTTGCTGTTGTATTGTTCCCAATAAAAACGGATATCCATGGCGCGTGATTTTTTTCTAAATTAGCAAAAGAAAAAAAGCCTTACAATTCCTTTGTGGGCTTTTTAAGAAAACCAATCGAAATTTTGTTTTTCTTAGCGAATGTATTTTTTTTGCAATCTCATTTTGGTATAAACAAAAAACGTATGGCTATAATTAGTAAGATTAGACAACGTGCCGGCATTGCCATTATTTTCATAGCCTTAGGGCTTGCGTTGTTTTTGGTAGGTAGTGATATTCTGCAGACCGGAGGTTTGCGAGGGGGCAACGACCCCGTGGTAGGTGAAATAGACGGTGAGGAAATCACCTACACCGAGTTTAACAACTATTTGGAACCGCTGAAAGCCAACTTTGCCATGCAGGCAGGGCGCCAGCCCGACGAACAGACCATGCAGATGTTGCGTGAGCAAGCATGGCAAATGATTGTTTTTGAAAAAGTGTATCTGCCCGAAATCGAAAAGCTGGGCTTGGGCGTAGGCAAAGAAGAGCTGCGCGCCATGTTGATGGGCGACTCGCTCTTTGTGCATCCCCAAGTGTTGGCCGCTTTCCGCGACAGCACCGGAAAATTCAGCCGCCAGTTGGTAGAGCAATACCTGCAGTTTGTAAAGCAAAACCCGCAGATGGCTGCCCAATGGCGCAATTTCGAAGAAGGGCTCAAGCAAGACCGCTTGCAAACCAAATACCGCAACATGATACAACACTCTGTGTATGCTACTTCTTGGGAAGGCAAGCGCGAATATGAAGCCCAAAACAGCCGTGTAGAAATCAAGTATGTATTTGTGCCTTACGCTTCTTTGCCCGATTCGGTGGTGAAAGTAACCGATGCTGACCTTGAGCGCTATCTGAATCAGTACCGCGAGCGCTTCCCTGCCGAGGATGCCGTTTCGCTTGAATACGTGGTCTTTGAAGTGAAGCCTTCTCGCGAAGACTCTTTGGCTCTGCAGCAGGAGCTGCGCGACCTGGCAAAAGCATTGGCCGTAGCCAAAGACGACTCGCTGCTGGTGATGCGCGAAAGCGACACCCAAGCCCAATATGGATGGTATGCTCCCAATCAAATCCCCGATGGCGTATTTTCGGAAGAACGCCCGCTCATCAAGGGCGGTATTTACGGACCTTTCCTGCAAGATAACCGTTATATGCTCGTGAAGGTGATAGACGTAAAAGAAGACAGCGTGGAGTATGTGCGTGCCGCCCATATCCTTTTCCGCCCTGCCGGCGACAAGCCCGAAGACAAAGCCGATGCCAAGCGCCGTGCCCAGGAGGTGTTGGAAAAGCTGAAAGCAGGTGAAGACTTCGCTAAAATGGCGCGTATCTATGGCACCGACGGTACCGCTGCCAAAGGAGGCGACTTAGGATGGTTCGGGCGCAATGTGATGGTAGAGCCTTTTGAAAAAGCGGTCTTCTCTGCCGATAAACCGGGCTTGCTGCCATATCTGGTTGAAACGGAATTTGGCTATCACATCGTAAAAATCATTCACCCCAAAACCAATAAGAAGTACAAAATAGCCACCATTGACCGTGTGCTGGCACCCGGCCAGGAGGCTTACAACGAAGCATACGAAAAGGCGCAAATCTTCCTGTCCGAAGTAACCAACGTACAAGATTTCCGCAAGAAAGTAGAAGAAAACCCGGCTTTGGTGTTGCAACGTGCCGACCGCGTAAAGCCTGCATCCCGTGCCATTGCCGGCCTGAACAACGCCCGCGAGGTGATTCGCTGGGCATTCAAGGAGGAAACGCCCGTAGGCAAGTCGCCTTCTCTTTTTGAAATACCCGAGGAAAACAAAGTGGTAGTAGCCATCGTAACCGAGCGTTACAGCCAAGACAAGGTGGACATTAACTACTACCGCGATATATTGACTGCCGAGGTAACCAAAGAAAAGAAAGGGGAGTACATCATCAACAAAATGAAGGAAATCAAAGCAGCATCCAAATCGTTGGATGAGATAGCCACTGCCTACGGCAATGTGACCGTAAACACGGCTACCGTGCCTTTGAATGCCACGGCTATTGGCGTGACCGGCTTCAATCCTACCGCAGTGGGGCGTGCGTTTGGTTTGAAAAATGCCGGTGACCGTACCCCGCCTTTTGCCGCAGAGTCAGGTGTGTTTGTCATGCAACTGGTAAGTACACAGCCGGCTGCCGAAATTGCCGATTATTCGCAATATAAAAAGCAGTTGATTGACCGTCAGAAAGGCTCTACACCATTCTTCATGGATCAGGCTTTGCGTAAGATATACGAGGTGAAAGATTATCGTGGCAAGTTTTTCTAACAGATACAACACCATCAAACAATAAAGGGCGGGTATTTACCCGCCTTTCTTTATGTAAAAGAGATGCTCCGGAGGAGCAATGCCGCTACAGCCTGCCCTTGCAAACGGAGCGCAGCGCAGCTTGTCATTTCGAACCGAAGGCAGTGAGGTGAGAAATCTCAAGCAAAGCAAACCGCAAGAAGCAGAATAGATTGCTCGCTTGCGCTCGAAATGGCAAGTGGATGCTTGAAATGGCAAAGTGTCAAGAGGCAAGCGGCAGGAAAACCCGGTGGGAGTGTTTATGCCAACCACTTTTCCAGATAATGCCCCACCATGTAGGACAACACAGCCGCCGAGGTGCCCAAGAGCAAGGTTTCGGCAATGCCTTTCAACTTGGAGCTGCGGTTGACATGGGCTTTGAGATAACCCACCACCACGAAAGCGATGCCCGTGGCTATGCATGACACAGGGAAGAGCGGAAGCCTTGTGTCCACAAGCCAATCCCATACATACACCAGCAGCGGAATAGCCCCCACCAGCAAGAAGGCAATAAAGGTAGAAAGCCCCAAAGCAAAGGGCGAGCGTTCGTCTTTTATCATGCCCAGCTCTTCTTTCATCATCACATCGACCCAGCGTTTTTTATCTGCCGTGATGACTTCTACCACTTGGCTCAACAGTGGCTCTTCAAACCCCTTTTGCCGGTATATTTCGCGCACTTCTTCTTTTTCCCGTTCGGGCATATGTTCTACTTCCCAATATTCTATGCGTTCGTGCTTTTTATACTCTTCCTTTTCGGTTTTGGCAGACAAATAAGCGCCTACAGACATGGAAAAACCATCGGCGATGAGGTTGGCCAAGCCCAAGATAATGACCACGGAGCTGTCGAGGTGTGCCCCGGCGGCGCCGGCTACCACAGCAAAGGTAGTAATGCTGCCATCGATGCCCCCATAAACAAACTCGGCAATATAGTCACGCCACTTGCCATCGTTTTGATGCAGCCGGCGCTCTATGTGCTGTATTTTTTTATCTACCATTTTCTGCTGTTGATAATGAGTTTTGTAAAGAAAAGCATGAGTGCAGCCACCGACAAGAGGTAGGCAGCACTGCGCAGGTCTATGAGTCCTTTGCTCATGCCGTAGTAATGATAATCGATGCCCATCTGCATGACATAGAATGCCCAGTCGGCGGTTTCGCGTATTTTGGCAATAGAAGAGAAGCCGATAAAAAGGGTAAAGCAGAGAAACACCCCAATAACGAAGGCGGTGATTTGGTCACGGCTCAGCGAAGAGCTCAACAAACCGATGGCACAAAATACACCACCCAGCAACAACAATCCTATATAGGAAGCAAAGATGCCCGCTGCATCTATATTTTTCGACAACAACACTTCCCCCTGTGGCGAACGTATGGGGACGGTCCCCAGCACGTCCAGGCTGTAATAATACACCAAGGTAGGCAGCAGTGTAAGCCACACCAGAGCCCAGGCAGCAAAGAACTTGCCCAAAATGATTTCCCACTCGCGCAAGGGCTTGGTAAGCAACAATTCCAGTGTGCCGTTCTTTTTTTCTTCGGCAAAGGAACGCATTGTGATGGCCGGAATCAAAAACATAAACACATAGGGCGCAAAGTAAAAGAAAGTGCTCATGTCGGCAAAGCCGTAATCCAACACGTTGGTATCAGGAAAAACCCACAGCAACAAGCCCATGGCCGTAAGAAAAGCAGCCATGACGATATAGGCAATCAGGCTGTTGAGAAAAGCAGTTACTTCACGCAAAAAGATAGTGAACATGGCATCGAGTTTTTTTAAATCGCTTCGTTTGTGTTTTGAGTGAGTTGGCGAAAAATATCTTCCAGGCGGTTGCTTTCGTTTTGCAAGCTGAGCATGTTCCAGCCGTTTTGTTGAATGAGCGCAAGCAGAGCCGGCCGCAGCTTGTTGCTGTCTTCACAGCTGATTCGGTAGGCAAAACCGGCGCTTTGCTGCACCTGGTGCACCCCGGGCAGGGCTTCCAGCAGCGTGCTTTCAACAGCGTGCCCAAACTCTACACACACCACCCGGTGTTGCATCATGCGGCGCAGTTCGGTCATGGAAGCATCGGCGACCAGCCGCCCACGGTTAATGATAATGACGCGGTCGCAAAGCATTTCTACTTCTTGTAAAATATGCGTGGAAAAAATAATGGTTTTATTGGCAGCAGCTTCTTTAATCACCTGCCTTATTTCCGCTATCTGATTGGGGTCCAGCCCCGAAGTGGGCTCGTCTAAGATAAGTACCGGTGGGTCGTGAATGAGTGCCTGTGCCAAACCCACCCTTTGGCGGTACCCTTTCGAAAGTGCCCCTATCTTTTTGTGCTGTTCTCGTTCCAGACCACAAAGCGCCACCATCTCTTCGACACGCCGGCTCAAGCGCTGGTCCCTGATGCCGTGTATATGCCCTATGAAACGTAAGAACTCGCGCACATACATGTCGGTGTAGAGCGGATTGTGCTCGGGCAGGTAGCCGATACGCCGGCGCACTTCCATGCTTTGTGTGCCCACTTCATAGCCACACACACGCACATGGCCGGCATTGGGTGTCAAATAACCGCAAATCATTTTCATGGTTGTGGATTTTCCGGCACCGTTCGGACCCAAAAAACCTACGATTTGCCCGGTTTGTGCTTCAAAAGAAATATCATCTACGGCGCGTTGCGAGCCGTATAGCTTACTTAAATGCTCTACCACTACTGACATAAGCGTATGCTCTTGTTTTCAAGCGAAAATAACACAAATAAATGATATGAAAAGCTTGCAGGGGCACTGCCGGCAAACATTGAAATCCTATATTTTAACGTAAATTGCAAACCGGAAAGATATAAAGCTCTTTTTAAAGCGAAAACTATGAGAATGACGCGCACCAAAGTGGTAGTGTTTGTAACCGCGATGATTTTTCTTTCTACCTTTTCTTTTTACGGTTATCAAATGTTGAATGCGCCCAACATATTGAGCACGCACAACGGCAGAATCAGTCGTTCCATTGTTTACCTTTACATACCCAAAGGGGCTACTTTCAAAACGGTGCTCGACTCGCTCGAGCGTCACGATGCGCTCGAAGACAAACTGTCATTTGCTTTTTTGGCAAAATTGATGGGCTATCAGGAAAACGTGAAAACGGGGCGTTACAAGCTGCATCCCGACATGAGCAACAAAGAACTGCTGTATATGCTGCGCGCCGGACGGCAAGAGCCCATACAGCTGGTCGTTCCACCCCTGCGAAAGATTGACAACATATTGCGATGGCTCGACAAACAATTGATGATAAGTGCTGAAGAAATAGAGCAGGCCATGCAGCAGTGGCAAGATACTCTGCGGAGCGAAGGCTTGGATTCCACCTCTTACTGGTGCATCTTTTTGCCCAACACCTATGAAGTCTATTGGGATGTACCCGCCCCCCGCCTGATAGAACGCATGCTGCGCGAGTATCGTCGTTTTTGGAATGAAGAACGCCGCCAAAAAGCAAAAGCCATAGGCATGACCCCGCACGAAGTGATGACCTTGGCGTCGATAGTGCAGGCAGAAACCAACAAAGCCGACGAAATGCCCCGCATCGCCGGCGTGTATATTAACCGCCTGCGTCACAACATGTTTTTACAAGCCGACCCGACGGTGGTGCATGCCGTTGGAGACTATTCCATACGCCGTGTGTTGAAAGAGCACCTAACAGTAGATTCGCCCTACAATACCTATAAATACAAGGGCTTGCCCCCCGGACCTATCGGCATACCCACGCCGCAGGCCATCGATGCCGTTTTGAATTACGAGCTTCACGACTATTTGTATTTTTGCGCCAAAGATGACTTTTCCGGCTATCATCTTTTTGCCAAGAATTACAACGAGCATCTGCGCAATGCTCGACGCTATCAAAGAGCTGTGAGCCAATTACTAAGAAAAAAGAATGAATAGACACATCCTGTTTTTATTGTTTGCTTTTCTTTTCTTGGGCACGCCGGCTGCTACGGCACAGAAAGACAAGCGCCCAAAGCCCAAAGCCCGCAAGCTGCAGGTCATTGAAAATGACACGCTGCGCTATCAAAAGCTGCCTTATGACACCGTCACCTATGAAAAAGGGGGGAAAGTAGAGCTCTTGGGCGGTGCCGACAAGCTGGTGGCGCTGCGCACCGACAGCACCCAGCTCATTAAGCTTGTTGGGCGTGGCATCCGTTTCCGCCAAGACGAAGTGCTGCTGTGGTGCGATTCTGCCTATAAGTTCGAAGAAAAGAACATAGTGGAAGCCTTCGGCAATGTGCGCGTGGTGCAAAACGATACCATCACGCTCACTTGCCGCCATTTGATTTACGACGGCAACAGCCGCCTGTTGCAGGCACGTCAAGAAGTGGTGCTGCGCGACCCGCAAATGACCCTCAACACCGATTTCTTGGACTACAACCTCAACTCAAAAATAGGCTATTACTACAACGGCGGACAAATCCGCGACGCCCAAAACCGCCTCTACAGCCGTTCGGGTTCTTATGATGCCAACGCCCGCTTTTTCTTCTTCAAGGACTCTGTGCGGGTGCTTAGTTATCGCGAAGGCGACACCTACCGCATCGAGTCCGACACCTTGCAGTACAATACCGTATCCAAGGTGGCTTACTTCTTTGGTCCTACCTATGTGTATTCAAGCGATGGCTCGTTGTATGCCGAAAAGGGCGTGTATGAGACCCAAACCAAAATATCGCGTTTTTCGGGCAGGGCGCGTGCCGAAAACAAAGAGTACATACTCAAAGGCGACAGCCTTTATTTCGATGACGTGAAGAAAGAAGGCTTTGCCCAAGGCAATGCCGAAGTATATACCAAAAAAGACAGCACCTTCGTAAATGGCGATATTGGATATTTTTGGGGCAAAAAAGGGCTGACCCACATCTACCGGAATGCTTATATACGCAACATATCGTCGGGCGACACGCTTTTCATCAGTGCCGATACGCTCATTTCCTACAACCGCAAAATAGGGGTGAAGCCGGCAGAAGAGCCGGACAGTGCACGGCAGCATAAGATTTTGGCATTTCACAATATTAAAATCTATCGCAGCGACATTCAGGCAGTTTGTGATTCTTTGGTGTATCATTTCAGCGATTCGGCTATTTACTTTTACCGCCACCCCGTCTTGTGGAATGAAGGCAATCAGGTGCTGGCCGATTCCGTGCGTTTATGCTTGAAAAACAACAAGCCCTACAAGATGGAGCTGCGCGACAATTGCTTTTCCGCTTCGCGCGACAGCCTCGGTAATTTCAACCAAGTGAAGGGGCGGCGCATGGATGCTTACTTTAAAGATGGCAGTATAGAAAGGGTAGAAGTTGATGGAAACACCGAAATTATCTTTTTTCAGCTGGAAGGCGATACGTCCCTCGTAGGCATGTATTACGCCGAATCAGCGGCTTTAAAAGCCTTTTTCAATGAAGGAAAACTCAAGCGCATCCGTTTGGAAGGCGACATCAACGGCAAGATGATTCCCCCGCAGCTCTTACAAGAGTCCGACAAACGCCTGCCCGGTTTCCGTTGGCTCGAACACCTGCGCCCGACCCGCGAAAATGTATTGAGCCGGGAACCCAATCGCTCGGCTACGCCCGACGACCAAAGCCCCTTGCCGGATGCCAAATCCGGCACACCCAAAAAAAGCAAAGAAGAGCGTTTGCGCGAAAAGCTGAATGGTGCCGGGCGACAAAAAAATCCCCCGCCATAAATGATGACCGGGGAAGTACACATGCAGGAGGACGGCATTGTATAGGGAAAACGGTGCCGTCCTGTTATTTTTTAGCTCCAGTACAAGCCATTCATATAAGCCACCAGCAGAATGGCTGCCGATGCCAAAGCCACGCCGCCGAAGGCAAAGCCGATACCGCGCCCGCTATTGCCCCCGGGCGCCTTATGCAGGGCGCGTGTAAGCAAGGCAATATGCAGGGCAGCATAAGTAGCACCGCCCACTATCGCCAATACGAAGTATGCCCAGGCGGGTAGAGGCTTGCCTGCCAACAGTGCCCACAGCAGCGACAGCAAGAAGGCCACTATATAAGTCTTTTGCTCGCCATAGCGTTTTACCACTTGGGCTATGGGCAAAGAGGTCAGTGCTGCAAACAACAAAAGCAAGGACAGATAGACCTCACCGCTGTTGATGAAAGGAATGGCAGCTTGGATAGCGGCAATATCTACTTTATTGGGCACATAGTAGAACAGCAATGCCTGCCCGGTGCCCACCAGCACACCCACAGCAAAAAGATAAAACAGCGTGCCGGAAGATACCACCGCACTTTCCTGTTCGCTTTTGGTTTTCAGCGGAAAAGAAGCAATGCTTCGAATAGCCAATACCCCCACCATGACCAACACACCGCCCAAGACGAAAGTAGCCGTCAGCCCAATGGCATCTAAAATAGGAACCACCAGCGGTTCCAAGGCATAAATCAAACCGAAAGCAATGGTCAGCTTGGCGGCGGCTTGCGGGAAGCGCTCGACCGGCACAAAGTGGTCAATCAGGGAAACAGCCGGGCTATGAAACAAACTCATGGCAGCAAGCCATAAAATTACCATGAAAGGCAATGCCTTGGTAATGCCTGTGCCCGGTTGATTGAGCAGGATAATGGCGACGGTAAGAAACACCAGCGCTGCAAAGGTGCCACCGGCAAGGATGATTCCGAACTTAGAGGCGTTCTTACGCATGAGCCGGTCGGCTATAGTCCCCGATATGGGGTGCAATAGAGCACCCAGCACCCCTTGAGCAATAATAAGCACCGAGGCAAGCGTCGCAAAGCCATACTTCTGCAGAATGACCGGTTGGTATTCTTCGTATGCCAGCCATCCTACTGTAATGATGGCTTCGAACAAAGCAATGAGCAGCAGGGCTTTGCTTATCTCCGAACGTATGGATCCTTGACTTTTCTCAATAACTTCGGTAGAAGTTTTTTGCTTGGCAAACTTTGTCTCTTCCATAAGAATAAAGCTTTAATTTACAGTAAATAAATGAGGATGATTATTTAATGTGTGTAGTAAAATAAAAAAAATTGTTTTTGCAAACAAGTGTTTATCCACTTTTTTTGGACTCGACCTGCTTCTTAAAAAGTAAGAGCATCCCGTTGCCTGTTTATGGCACTTTTTATATATTTGCCATCGACATATAAGGAACGTTAGCTCAGTTGGTTTAGAGCGCCGTCTTGACAGGGCGGAGGTCACCGGTTCGAATCCGGTACGTTCCACCAAATCAACCCCCCGGCTTGGAAAGAAGCCGTTTTTTTATGACTAAGCTTTTGCCACGTAAGCGGCAGTTTGTATGAGTCGCTAAAGGAGCTTACCGAAGCATACAGGATACTTTCACGCTTGCCGGTCTCGGAGGACCGGAGGTGGCTCATTACGAAATATGATGCCTGCCATCTCTTCCAAAGACAAATCCGGCGGGTATCCCAAGCAGTGAGGCCAATAGACCAAGTCGGACAGGCTGTACGCATAGGGTGTGTTTTTGCTGAGCAGCTCCAAATAATATGAGCTATGCTCGATCTCCGTCTCTGTCATCTTTTTTAAGACGAGCAGTATTTCATCACGGCTCAGTTTGTCTATTTCCGGCGGGTGGGGCGTTAAAATCCTTTCAATCAGCTCTTTCTTGCTTATTGAACGCCAGTAGTTCCGGAAAGTATATTCGGTGAACTCGTTTACTTTTCCGGCCAATGCATGAATTTGAGCAATCTTATCGCTTGCATCTTCGCCATCGTCCAACTTGTTTTCAATGATGGAAATAAGCCTGTCCACTTCGTCATACTTTGAGGCATCGTAACCGGGAAATTCCAACAACTTGTTTCTGTCCATTGCGTTGGGGGGTATATCGCATACAGTAAGGCGTTATCTTTTGTGGAAACGGTTTGGCGGTTTTTATGAAATTGCAATTTTTTTCAAAAAAAAAACGGCTCTTTGCGCCTTGTCATGCCGGGCGGAACGAAGTGGGGTGAGACATTTCTTCAAGCCAAGCTTATCTTTTGTCATTTCGAACGGAGCGCAGCGCAGTGAGAAATCTCATCGAGCCAAGTGTATTGGTTTTGTCATGTCGAGCGAAGTGTAATGAAGCGAGACCTCTCGACAAGCCAAGCCTTTATTCCCTAAAGAGAGAAGGAGGGACGCTTGAAAGGACAAAAGGGGACGCAAAAGAACGAACCCGGGACAACAAAGCAAAGAAGCCGGGCTGCCCAAGCACCTGAAAGGCACGGGGCACCCGCGCATAAACGCCTACGTTTCCAAAAACCACCCTCGAGCTTCTGCCTCGCTTCCTACAATGCGATAGGCCACACCTATTTTTGCCATCTCTTCCACCGTTTGTTCCACAGACAAAGCTTCGATGTTCAGTTGTTCCTGAACAGCCGTGGGAATGACAACCGCTATTTTTTGAAGCCCCACTTTTTTGATGACCTCTTTAGTTTGCTCTGCTGCCCACTCCTGCAGGTCGGGCGGCACCATAAAACTAAATTGAGGAACAATGATTTCGTAGAACACTTTCATGCCCATGTTGGCCATGCGCTCGCCCTGCTCATTCACCTGCAGGATGGTTTGTTTGAATTTCTCTTCATCCAAACCGCCACCTTTCCAGCGTTGAATAATTAGAAAGTTGTCCGGCTCGTAAAACATTTCCATTACTTCGCTGCTGATGATGCTTAGTTGGTCACTCATAACTTTTTACAATTGGTTATTCCGATAAAGTTATGTGTTTTCTTCGGATAGTTATATTTTTCAACACTTTAAAACCGTGGTTTTCTCTATATATTTGCACATATGGCACAAAAAGAGACTACATTACAGGCCATCTTGCATGCAGCTCTGGAGCGGCGGCGTCAAGCGCACAGCCTCCGCACTATGGCGCCTGTGGCAGAAGGAATGGTCGATTTCTCTTCTAATGACTATTTGGGTTTGGCACGGGATGCCCATCTCTTGGAGCAAGCCCATGCCAAGGTGATGCAGTTGCGCCCTTTGCGGGGAGGGGCTACCGGCTCGCGCTTGCTTAGTGGCACCCATGCTTACATGTGTGAAGTAGAAGACAAATTGGCATCTGTTTTCGATGCCGAAGCCTGCTTGGTATTCAATTCGGGATACCAGGCAAATACGGCTCTTCTGGCTACCATACCCCAAAGGGGCGATACCATCCTGTGTGATGAGTTGATTCATGCCAGTTTGCGGGAGGGCGCCCGGCTCAGCTTTGCCGGCCGTCATTATTTCCGGCATAACGACCTCGAGGACCTGGCACAACGTCTCCGGAAGGCACGCGGCAATTGTTTTGTGGTGGTCGAAAGTGTGTATTCCATGGATGGCGACCGGGCACCTTTGAAAGAAATACTTGATTTATGTGGACAGTATGGTGCCCATGTGGTGGTAGATGAAGCGCACAGTACCGGCCTGTGGGGCGCGCGCGGCGAAGGGCTGCTGTGCGTGGAAGGCTTGCACCGTCACCCGGCTTTGCTTGCACGCGTCTATACTTTCGGCAAGGCAATAGGGGGGCATGGCGCTTGTGTGGCAGGCAGCCGCCTGCTTATTGACTACCTGCTAAACTTTGCGCGGGCTTTTATTTATACGACCGCTTTGCCACTGCACAGCTTCGCCTACATAGAGGCCGCTTTTGACAAGATTGCCACAACACCTGCCTTGCAACAACGTTTGTGGCAAATAGTGCATTATTACAAGCAAAAACAAAAACAAGTGCAGGCTGCGGCCGGCTTGCATTTTTGGGAGACACAAAGCCCCATACAGGTGGTAGAAGTGGGCGGAAACGAACGCACCCGCGCACTGTCCGCCTATTTGCAGCAACAGGGGCTGGATGTGCGGGCAGTGTTGGCGCCCACCGTGCCTGCCGGCAAAGAACGTTTGCGCATTTGTTTGCATGCCTTCAATACCTTTGACGAAGTGGATAAACTATTTGAATCTTTTCGCTCATGGAACTTATGAAAAAACAAGATGTTTTTGTAACTGCCATAGGAACAGACAGTGGCAAAACAGTGGTAAGTGCTATTGTGGCTCAAGCTTTGGGGGCTGCCTACTGGAAGCCCGTGCAGTCGGGCTTGCCACGTGATGCCGACACGGTGGCCGCCTGGGTTTCACATCCTGCTTTTGAGGTGTTTCCCTCGGCCTATGAACTGCAAATGCCGGCATCGCCACATGCTTCGGCAGCTGCCGAAGGGGTAGAAATACAACCGGAACGCATTGTGCGCCCCCAAACAGCCAAGCCTTTGGTTATAGAAGGGGCGGGAGGTGTGCTGGTGCCCTTGAACCGCCGGCATTTTGTTATCGACATAGCCTTGCAATTGCAAGTACCGGTCATTCTGGTATCAAACCTTTATCTGGGAAGCATCAACCACACTTTGCTTACTTATGAGGCGCTGAAAGCACGCCGGGTGCCGGTCTTGGGTATTGTATTTAATGGTGAACCCAACCCGCAAAGTGAAGACATTATTTTGCACCATACCGGTTATAAGAAGTTGCTTCATATATTGCCGGAGCAAAAAATAGACACTGCCACCATTGAACGCTATGCCGAAGAATTTAGAAAAAACATTTATGAGCTTACTGGAGAGAGATAAAAAGAGTATCTGGCATCCGTTTACCCCTTTGAAAGGAAGCCCCGAGCCCTTGCCGTTGGTGCGGGCAGAAGGGGTGTGGCTTTACACCGAAGACGGGCGCCGGATACTGGATGCCATCGCTTCTTGGTGGGTGAATTTGCATGGGCACAGCCACCCTTATATTGCAGAAGCCATTGCCCGACAAGCGCGCACCCTCGAACATGTGATTTTTGCCGGCTTCACACACGAGCCGGCAGTACAGCTGGCAGAGCGTCTGTTGCAGATTCTACCGAACGGCTTTTCCAAAGTCTTCTATTCCGACAACGGCTCCACGGCCGTAGAGGTGGCGCTTAAAATGGCTATGCAGTACTGGCATAACCAAGGAGTGCAACATAAAAAGAAAATTGTAGCTCTGGATGGCGCCTACCACGGCGACACCTTCGGTGCCATGTCGGTGGGCGAGCGCAGCCCTTTCAATGCTCCCTTCGACGACTATCTGTTTGACGTGGAATTTCTGGATTTTCCGGCTTGCTATCAACCTTTTTGTTGTGGCGGAAAAAAAGACAAGCCGCAGCGCTGCGGGCAAGTGGCAGCCACACTGCAGCGTTTCGAAGCGCTGGCACAAACCGGCGAAGTAGCCGCTTTCATTTATGAACCTTTGGTGCAGGGGGCATCGGGCATGCGTATGTACAGCCCGGAAATATTAGACCAGCTGCTTCATATTGCACAAAAGCACGACATCATTTGCATTGCCGATGAAGTGATGACCGGCTTTGGACGCACGGGGCGCCTGTTTGCTTCGGAGTACTGCCTGCATAAGCCGGATATTATTTGCTTGTCGAAGGGTTTGACCGGCGGCACCATGGCATTGGGCGTAACCGCCTGCACCGAACGCATCATAGAACCTTTCCGGCAGGAGGACATCATGAAAACCTTCTTCCATGGACACTCTTTCACTGCCAATCCTTTGGCTTGTGCTGCTGCCAATGCCAGTTTGGATTTGCTTTTACGTCCGGAATGCATGAGCCGGATTTCAGCCATTGCCCAGGCACACCTCGATTTTGAAGCGCGCATACGGGACCACCGGCGGGTGCGTGACGTGCGCTGTATGGGCACCATCTTCGCCTTAGAGATAGAGACTGAACAGCAGACGCACTATTTCAATGAAGCGCGCCACCATCTCTATAATTATTTTTTGGACAAGGGGGTGCTTCTACGCCCTTTGGGCAATGTGGTGTATGTACTGCCGCCTTATGTGATTACCGGTGAAGAGCTGCAAATGGCATACGCTGTAATAGAAGAAATGCTTAATGAGCCGGAAAAAACCAGCGATACAACTCATAATAACGCACCAGGACAGCAATAAGCATCACCACTACCAAGCCGTAAATCCATTGGTTGGCTTTGGGGTAGCGGGTGGCAAAACGGGCGCCGGCCACGGCGCCTATCATCTGTCCGGCAGCGCTGATGCTGCCATAGTGCCAATTGACCTGCCCTTGTGAAGCGAAAATGAATAGAACCGGTAAGCCAAAAGCCGCCATGCTCACCAGCTTGTAGGCATTGGCACGTTTCAGGTTGAACTTGAGCCCCATGACCATGACGATGATGAGGAAAATGCCCGAACCGGCTTGTATAAAACCGGCATAAACCCCTATGGCAAACAGCACCACTTGCCACAGCGGTGACTTATAGCGCTGCTCATATTCCTCACTTTCGCGCAGCCAGCGCTTGGGATTTAGTAAGGTCATGCCCAGCATGACCACAATTAAAACACCTATAGCCCCCTCTATAACTTTTGCCGACACCTGCGTGGCTATATAAGCCCCGCTCAGTGACCCCATAAGTACAGGTGTCAGCACCCATACCGCCTCCCGGTAATTTATATCGTAATTCTTGCCATATTGCCACAAGCCCACCAGTGACTGCAGAGCCACAGCCACACGGTTGGTGCCATTGGCGATGGGGGCAGGCAGTCCTATCCAAATCAACAGGGGCAACATAATGAGGCTGCCGCTGCCTGCCAAAGTGTTGATTACACCCACTATAAGCGAGGCAGAAAACAAAATCAACTCGTCAAGCATAATGAAGAAGGCGTATGTTTTTCAAAACAAAAAAGCTTTTAGTGAGAAAGCGCATGCACGGGCATTTCCACTTCTACGTGCCCTTGCGCATTGATGCGGTCAAGCACCACGGGCACAAACTCGTTCACCAAGAGCGGATCATAGTCTGCCTCTACGCGCACGTATTGCTCCGTGAAACCGATCATCTTTCCGGCTTTTACCTCCTCTTCAAAAAGCACGGTAGCCTGCTTGCCCAATTGTTGTTCGTAAAAATAGCGGCGCTTTTTCTCCGATAAGATACGCAGCATGTCGGCACGGCGCTTGCGTTCACGCTCGGGCAGGCGTCCGGGCATGGAAGCGGCCGGTGTGTTGGCGCGTTCCGAATAGGGGAACACGTGCAAATAACTTACCTCCAGCTCATTCAGGAACTGGTAGGTCTCTAAAAAATCCTCTTCGGTTTCGCCCGGGAAGCCTACAATCACATCCACACCGATGCAGGCATGAGGCATGTAACGGCGGATGGTGGCCACCCTGTCGGCGTAAAGTTCGCGCTGATACCGCCGGTACATCTGCTTCAATATCTTATTACTGCCCGATTGCAGGGGAATATGAAAGTGAGGGGCGAAGCGCTTCGACCCGGCAACAAAGGCAATGATTTCTTCGGTAAGCAAGTTGGGCTCTATCGAAGAAATGCGGTAACGCCCAATGCCTTCCACTTCGTCCAATGCTTTGATAAGGTCGATGAAATGCTCTTGGCGGCGCCCGTCTATAATGCCAAAGTCGCCAATATTTACACCCGTCAGCACCACTTCGCGCACATCGGTGGCTGCAATGCGGCGTGCTTCTTCTACAATATCGGCAATGCGGGGGCTGCGGCTCTTGCCACGTGCCATAGGTATGGTGCAAAAGCTGCAGTTGTAATTGCAACCATCTTGCACTTTCAAAAAGGTGCGTGTGCGGTCGCCGTAGGAATAGGCGTGCTCAAAAACAGTTTTTACCTCTTCTATGGGCGAAGCATACACTTCGGCTTGTGGCTTTTTTTCGAAAGTGTCTATCAGCTCCAGCAGGCGGAACTTTTCTGCGGCACCCAGCACCACATCCACCCCTTCGATTTCGGCAATTTCTTGTGGTTTGAGTTGCGCATAGCACCCAATGATGGCAATGAATGCATGAGGCGATATCTTTAGGGCCTGCTTGACCACCTTGCGGCATTTTCGGTCGGCATGGTCGGTCACCGAGCAAGTATTGATAATAAAAATATCGGGCTGTTCGGTAAAAGGCACTACCCGGTAACCTTTCTGCTCAAATTGCCTTGCAATGGTCGAACTCTCTGAAAAATTCAACTTACAACCCAGCGTGTAAAGAGCCACTCTTTTCATATTTCCCGGCGGTCAAGGTAAAGATTGTGCAAAATTACGAATTTCTGTTTTACTTTGTGTATAACCCACAAAAACTCAAAAACGTTTATGAAGAGGTCTCAAAAGCGCATGCATGCCTTGCGCGGATTTTTGATAGGCGTGGCGGCAATCATTGCCCTTAACCTGTTGGCGCAATATTTTGTAATACGCATTGACCTCACCGAAGACAAACGTTACTCGATAGCCCCCCAAACGCAAGAGCTGTTGCGTGGCTTGGAAGGTCCCGTTTTTATTCAAGTGTACCTGCACGGCGACGACTTGCCGGCAGACTTCCGCCGTTTGCGGCGCTCTATGGAAGAGCTGCTCGAAGAGTTTCGCGTATATGGTGGCAGCAATATTCAATACCGTTTTATCGACCCGCAAAGTATAGAACCGGCCGAAGCACGTGACTCGCTTATTCAATACTTGGCTATGCACGGCGTGAGCCCCACCAATGTGTTTGTGAAAGAAGAAGGCAAGCGGGTGGAAAAGCTTTTGTTTCCCGGTGCCATTCTCTCTTACGGCAACAAGTACACTTCCATTTCTTTGCTTCAAGGTGACCAGCGGGCAGCATTGGCCAACCCACAAGAAATTATCAACCACTCTATAGAAAACATGGAGTATGAACTGGCGTCGGCCATCTACCAGCTTACACTCAAGAAGAAGAAAAAAATAGCCTATGTGTATGGTCATAAAGAGCTGACACCCCCGGAGGTCGACGACTTGAACCAAAGCCTGTCGCGTTTCTTTCAAATCTATGGCATTCGTCTTTCGGAAGTGTCGCTGGACACACTCGACGCCCTGATAATCGCCAAGCCGCAGACCGCTTTTTCCGAAGAAGAAAAATATAAAATAGACCAGTACGTCATGAAGGGGGGCAACGTGCTCTTCTTTTTAGATGCGGTGGAAGTGCGCGAAGACAGCATCAACACCCCCGAGGGCGCCGTTTCCATAGGCTATGACCACCGTTTGATTGACCTGCTCTTTCGCTATGGTATCCGTTACAATTATGAACTGATTGAAGACCTGAATTGTGGTGTGTTGGGGCTTATCATAGGCGAGATGGCAGGCAAACCGCAAATGGAGTTTTTGCCTTGGCGGTACTATCCGATATTCTATAACTTCTTTCCGCATCCGGTCACCAAAAACTTGAATGCAGTCTTCGGGCGGTATGTGTGTACGCTCGACACGGTGAAAGCCGACGGCGTAAAGAAAATCCCTTTGATTGCCAGCTCGCCCAAAACAAAAGTGCTTGACATCCCCTTCGTGATTCATTACAACGAGGCACGCTTAGACCCCGACCCGGAGCTGTTTAATGATGGTGCGCGCACCGTGGCTTATCTTTTGGAAGGACGCTTCCGTTCCTTGTATCAAAACCGGATTTTGCCTTCAGACCCCCGTGCCCAAACCTTCCTTGCCGAAAGTGTGAAGCCCACGCGCATTTTCATATGTGCCGACGGTGACTTTATACGCAATGAGGTGAACTGGCAGAAAAAACAAGTGTTGCCCTTGGGCTATGACCGCAATACGGGCATTACCTTCGACAATAAACGCTTTGTGGTGAACCTGCTGCACTATATGCTCGATGACAACCAATTGATACTGGCACGTAACAAGGAAGTAAGGTTGCGTTACTTAGACAAAGACCGCGTGCAGCAAGAGCGCACCTTTTGGCAAGCTTTCAACCTTTACATGCCCCTGCTCATTACCCTGATGCTGGGGGGCGTTTATCATTTGGTGCGTTATTGGCGCTTTGGAAGACTCACGAAGTAGCCAAGCCGTGCCCGGTAAAAGAGCTGTTTGGAGACAGAGGACGCCCTTGGCTGCCCGCTGCTATTGGTTTGGTTTACAGACAACTAATTTATACGCTTGTTTGTTTGTTTATTTAAAATGAGAAGTTTATCTTTGCGTTCCAAATTTATGTTTCACCTTTAAAACCCTTTTCTTCAAAAACTTAAAGAAAGGAGGCAAAAAGAACCTGTATGAGTAACCAACCAATCGAAAATTTTAACTGGGAAGAACTCGAAAACGAAAAAAAATTCGCCGACGCTACCTTCTCAGGTGCCAAAGATGAGGAGTTGGCAAAGCTTTACGAGCAGTCGCTCGGCGAAATCAACGAAAGAGAAGTGGTAACCGGTACGGTGGTAAGCATTACCGACCGTGATGTGGTTATCAACGTAGGTTTCAAGTCTGACGGCTTGGTGCCTTTGACCGAATTCCGCGACATGCCCGACCTGAAGCCCGGCGACCAAGTGGAAGTATATGTGGAGAAAGTAGAAGACGCCAACGGGCAAGTGCAATTGTCGCGCAAAAAAGCCAAACTGGTACGCGCTTGGGAGAAAATCTCCGAGGCTTACGAGAATGACCTGGTAGTAGAGGGTGTTGTGAAGCGCCGTACCAAAGGTGGTTTGGTGGTTGACCTTTACGGCATTGAGTGTTTCTTGCCCGGTTCGCAAATCGACGTGAAGCCTATTCGCGACTTCGACGCCTTTGTGGGCAAGAAAATGGAACTGAAAGTAGTAAAAGTAAACTACTCGAACGACAACGTAGTAGTATCGCATAAAGTACTGATTGAAAAAGACCTCGAGGAGCAGCGCCAGCAAATCCTCAACAACCTGGAGCGTGGTCAGGTACTCGAAGGCGTTATCAAGAACATGACCAACTTCGGGGTGTTTATCGACTTGGGCGGTGTAGATGGTTTGTTGCACATCACCGACATCTCTTGGGGACGCATCAGCCATCCGTCGGAGCTGCTCGAACTCGACCAAAAAGTCAAAGTCGTTGTTTTGGACTTCGACGAAGAGAAAAAGCGTATCTCTTTGGGTATGAAGCAGCTGACCCCGCATCCGTGGGATTCGCTGCCTGAAGATATTCAAGTGGGTTCGCGCGTAAAAGGTAAAATCGTAAACGTAGCAGACTACGGCGCTTTCCTTGAAATCATGCCGGGTGTGGAAGGCTTGATTCACGTATCGGAAATGTCGTGGTCGCAGCACCTGCGCAATCCTCAAGACTTCCTGAAAGTAGGCGACGAAGTGGAAGCCGTTGTGCTTACGCTCGACCGCGAGGAGCGCAAAATGTCTTTGGGCATCAAGCAATTGACCGAAGATCCTTGGACTCGCCCCGACATCGCCACCAAATATGCCGTAGGCACCGTGCACAAAGGTATTGTGCGCAACATGACCAACTACGGTCTCTTCTTGGAATTGGAAGAGGGCATCGACGGTTTGGTGCACGTATCAGACCTCTCTTGGACTCAAAAAATCAAGCATCCTTCCGAGTTCATTCAAGTAGGTGAAGAGCTCGAAGTGAAAGTGCTGGAATTTGACCTCGAGAACCGTCGTATTGCTTTGGGGCATAAGCAGCTGCAGCCCGATCCTTGGGATGCCATCGAAGAGCGTTATGCCGTGGGCACTACCCATGAAGGCAAAGTGCTGAACGTAAATGAAAAAGGCGCCGTAGTAGAGCTCGAAGAAAACGTGGAAGGCTTCTGCCCGAAACGCGAAATGACCAAAGAAGACGGCTCATTGCCCAAAGAAGGTGATAAACTCAACTTCGTAGTTATCGAGTTCTCGAAAGGCGAGCGTCGCATCATTCTTTCCCATGTAAAAACCTATGTTCCGGACGACAAGGTAGTGGAAGAGAAGCTCAACAAGAAAGAAGACAGCAAGGTGACCTTGGGTGACCTGGAAGAGCTCTCTAACCTGAAGGAGCAAATGGAGAAAGACAAAGAAGAAGGAAAAGAGTAATCTTTTCAAATACGAACTTGGTATAAAGTTCATGGCTAATGTTTGTTGGTAGAGGGGGCACTTATTGTGCCTCCTTTACTTTTTTATAGTGCGGCTTGCTTGGGGGCGTGTTTATTTGTTTTGCTGTTTGAAATGAATCGACTCTGTAAGCCTGTTTTTGCTTTTTTAGCTGCATTATTCTTTTTGAGTATTTTCCCTTTGCCATTTTAAGTTTCCATCTTGCCCTTTCGAGCTTCCCTCTTGTCACTTCGAGCGCAAGCGAGAAATCTCTTTTGGGGAGGTAAAGGCTTGGCTTGCCGGGAGGTCTCGCTACACTTCGTTCCGCTCGACATGACAATACAAACGCACTTAGCTCGATGAGATTTCTCACTTCGCTAACGCTCCGTTCGAAATGACAAGCTATGCTTTTCTATATGTAAAGGTGGCTGCTTCCGGATGGCTGTTTTTGTCGTTTTGTTTCTTGCTTTTCCGCCTTCTTTTTTTCTTTCGGTTCTCCCTGTTTAGCATTCCGAATCCCCCTTTGTCATTTCGAGCGCAAGCGAGAAATCTCTTTTTTGCGTCTTGTTACTTGTTTCAATGTGCATGAGATTTCTCACTGTGCTAACGCGCCGTTCGAGATGACAGTTTGCGTTTGGTTCGAAATGACAAGCTTGCTTCGTGGAAAGTGCCTGCTTATGCTTGTGTTCTAAAAATAAAGCATCTTAATCAAGAGGGTTTTGCTGCGGCGGTTGAGCTCAAAGGCAGCTTTGTGAAAAGAAGGAGGACCAAACACCGGGCGCACATTGTTCGAAAAAGCAAAGCCTTCGGTGGGAATTCCCAAAAAGTTTTTATCCATCTTGCCGTTGTCGTTTTCATCATGCAAGACCGCAACGGCATAGGTTCCATGAGGCAAGTTTTCAAAATGCACCACCGCCTTTAAGTTTTCTATGGGCACTTTGGCTTTGCGATAGGCTTGTGCCGGCTCGTCGGGAAATCCTTTTTTACCTTCTTCGGCAAAAAGACTCACCAACACATGCCCCCGGTGGTTGCGCAAATTGGTGATTTCTATATGCAGGTTGCCGCGGTTTTGGGCCGGGCTTTCTTGTGCGTTTCCCATCATCAGAAAAAATAAAAATGCAAGCTTGCTTAGGATATAACGGTTCATGGGCGTTTTAGTTTGCCATCGAGCAACACGCTACGCGTGTCATCGGGGTTCTGTATTGTATCATTGACAAGCCCCGTGCCAAAAATCATTTTCAACTCCTTGACCTGCAGTTCTTGTCCGGAATATTGAAACACCGGACGAATGGCATAATAATAATCCAAGGCGCTGTTTTCGTCGGTGCGCACATACAGGATGGCACGATCAGGGCTGATGATAAAATAAAAGGACGGATAGCTGATGCTGCTTGAGTCGGGATAGGAGGCTGCCCGTATCTGCAAGTTATTGGCGCTGCTTTCTTCCTCCCATAAGTAATCCAATGAACCACTGTAATCGCCCGTAATGAATATCTTATTGGGGGGGGCGGCTTGTTCGCAGCTTATACAAGCCAAAAGAAAAGACACTACAAAGAGTAAATGTTTTTTCATAAGCATCTGTTTTATGAGACGAAATTGCACAATACAAAGGTATAAAAGAAATACCTGATGGCACTGAATACACTTAATTTGTATCTTTGTAACCCTTTGAAATCATAAACTTTTCGATGATATGCAAGTACTAAGCGAACAGGAAATTTTACGCCGTCAAAAACTTGAAGAGCTCAAGAAGCTGGGGATTGACCCGTACCCCGCAGAACCCTTCCCGGTGAATGTAACGGCAGAAGATATAAAGAAAAACTACGAGAAGCGAAAGACAGACTATAAGAACGTAAGCATAGCGGGGCGTATCATGAGCTTCCGCATTATGGGAAAAGCTTCGTTTGCCGAATTACAGGACTCGACCGGGCGTATTCAGCTATATGTGAACCGGGACGAAATATGTCCGGGCGAAGACAAGACATTGTACAATACCGTTTTTAAAAAACTGCTGGATATTGGTGACATCATCGGGGTGCAAGGCTATGTGTTTACAACACAGACCGGTGAAATATCGATTCATGTCAAAAGCTTTAAGCTATTGGCAAAGTCGTTGCGTCCCTTGCCAGTGGTAAAGGAGGTGCGCGATGAACAAGGCAATATTAAGACTTATGATGCCTTTACAGACCCCGAGCAGCGCTACCGCATGCGTTATGTAGATTTGATTGTAAACCCGCATGTGCGCGACATCTTCCGCAAGCGCACCAAACTGGTGAACGTCATGCGGGAATATTTCAACAGCAAGGGCTACCTTGAAGTAGAAACCCCCATCTTGCAACCTATTTATGGCGGAGCCAGTGCGCGCCCCTTCAAAACGCATCACAATGCGCTGGATATGACCCTCTATTTGCGCATTGCCAACGAACTTTATCTGAAACGCTTGATAGTGGGGGGCTTCGACGGTGTGTATGAGTTCTCAAAAGACTTCCGCAATGAAGGGATGAGCCGCTTCCACAACCCGGAATTCACCCAAGTGGAGTTGTACGTAGCCTACAAAGACTACTACTGGATGATGGACTTGGTGGAAGAGCTCATCGAAAAAATAGCTCTTGAGCTGCACGGCGACACCAAGGTGCAGGTAGGGGAGCATATCATCGATTTTGCCCGTCCTTGGAAGCGCTTCACCATGTACGAAGCCATAGAGCACTTTACCGGTATCGATATTTCGGAGATGGACGAGCAGCAGCTGCGTCAAACCGCAGAAAAGCTGGGCGTGGAAGTGGACGACACCATGGGCAAAGGCAAAATCATTGATGAAATATTCGGTGAGAAGTGCGAGCCTTTCTTGATTCAGCCCACCTTTATCATGGACTACCCCATCGAGATGTCGCCTTTGGCAAAGAAGCACCGCAGCAAGCCCGGCTTGGTAGAACGCTTCGAGCTGATTTGCAACGGCAAAGAAGTCTGCAACTCATTTACCGAATTGAATGACCCCATCGACCAACGCAAGCGCTTTGAAGAACAGCTGGAGTTGGGCAAACGCGGCGACGATGAAGCCATGGTTTTGGATGAGGACTTCTTACGCGCCTTGGAGTTTGGTATGCCGCCCACTGCCGGCTTAGGTATCGGCATTGACCGCCTCACCATGATTATGACCAACTCGCACTCTATACAAGAAGTGATTCTCTTCCCGCATATGCGCCCCGAAAAGCGCATACAGTATGCTACCAAAGAGGATTATTTGTCGGTAGGGGTGCCCGAAGCCTTGATTCCTGTATTGCAAAAAGCCGGCATCATGACTTTGGAGCAGCTGGCCGAAGCTTCGGTAAACAAACTACACAACGATGTGTGTGGGTTGCGCAAGAAAATGAAAATAGAAGCCGCCAACCCATCGAAGGAAGAAGTAGAAGCTTGGATCCGGCAGGCAAAGGAAAAAGTAGCGGGCTCGAAAGAAGAGGCTGCTTCATAAGCGAATACGAAAGGGAGAATAAAAAAACGGTGGCTTTTAAAAGCCACCGTTTACTTTTTGTGTAAAAGGCAAGTATTTCTTATTCCACTTTGCGGAAAACTATTTTGTTTTCTGCCAGGTAGTCTATGAGCGCCAAACGGAACAGTTCTACTTCCGGTGCCCGCTCAATAGCTTTCATGTAATACTTAATAGCGTCGGCTACAAAACCATGATTTTTGTAAATGTTGGCTCGAATGAAGGCACTCAGGGCACTACCGTCATCATTTAGCCCGGCAAGATCGTTTTGCACTTCTTTTAAACGCTCAGTATTTTCTTCAACGCCTACGTAAAACTCGTCTGCCACGATTTGTGGATTTTCTTTGGTGCTTATCTTCACTATAAAGCCCTGCTCGTCTTTGTAGGGTTCGAGCTTGCTAAGGTCCAACACAAAGGTAGTGTCTTGGGTGCTGTAGGTGCCTACTATCTGCTCTTGGTCGGGGTTCATGTTGCGCACCGTGATTTGGTAAGTATAGCGCACTACTTTATCGGGGCGCATCCAGGCAAGCAGCACTTCGTTGGCTTCTACTACACTCAGGGGGGCGTTGGGAACCAGCACTTTGAGTTTGACAGCCGCCCCACGACGTTGTACCGACCCTGTAATGGCCATATATTTCCTATGCGTGGCGTGCAGGTCTTCTTGTTCTACTTTCTTTACTTCCGATACTACCTGCCCGAAGTATTTTTTAGTGGTTCCTTGGCTACTGCCGGGTATCTGTTTGCGCAACTCTGCTACTTGATAAGTGCCCGGCTTTTTGATTTCGAGGGTATGACCGTTTTTATGCATCAGGCCTACATAGCCACCTACTGCCACCACAAAACGGTCTTGGGGGCGCAATTCGGTGCCGGCCCAAAGCCGCTCGCCTGTAGGCTCTTTTTGGTTGTTGCCATAAGAAGCAATGACTTTAAATTCGTAATTGCTTTGGGCACTTGCCACAAAGGCACCGAACAGGCACAATAAAAATAGTATCTGCTTTTTCATAGCTTTGATGTATTTGCTCTGTTTTAAAGTATGTACCAAAATAATACCAAACCCTATTTACTTGAAGGGGAGGTGAAATAGCAGCTGATAGGCGAAGCCGAAGCGGTTTTTGTCGCCGCGTCCGTAACCTGCTACATAATAGTTCGAAAAGCTGTCGGCACCGGACACTTTGAGTGCCATTTGGTAGCGTGCCGTAAAGCCCAGCATCAGAAAACGCCAGGCGCGCACGCGCAATGCCATGGACAATTCCCACCACCGGGCAACGCTTTGTTGTGTCAAGTCGAGTGGGGCATTGCCAAACACAGAGTTATTCAGCGTGCTTTGCAACTGCTCTTCCGTGGTGGCGCGTGCATAGCCTATCCCCAAACGGAGCATTTCGCCTGAAGAAAGCGTGCCTTCCAACAGATTGTAGGCCACTCCCAGCCTGCGGTAACTTCCTTGGGCTTGATACTGTCCAATGGACTGCTCGTCTTTTTTGGAACGAAACTGTTCCACGCCCCCCTCGGCATATACCACCCACGCCTGACGGTGGTACTCTGCTACCCCCTCGTAACGTTGCACTTGGCTGCCGGGCAGCTGCCCGCGGAGGATGCCGAAGAGATCGACCCCCACCGAAACACCCTGACTTTGGGCGTGGCCGCTGCCGGACTGCATCATAAAGCCAAGCAGCAAAAAGACAAAAGCATATTTAGTTTGCCGGAATAAAAAGGCGGATAACGAAGTTTTTGTTGGCATCTTGGCTGACATAGGCAGAGTCAAAATCGGTTTGAAGGATAGACAACTCACGGTAATTCATCTTTACCCCACACTCGGGCGATACCAATTCGGCACTGCGGCGGTAGTGTACTTGCAGCCTGCGCAGCCCCATGCCTTCTATGTCTATGCTATAAAGCAGCGTGTCGCGCTGAGGGTGTAAAGGAAGGGTGGCAGTGCTTGTGGTATCTTGTACGTAAAATAAGCTATCGCTTTGCTCAATAGCTATTTGGCGCACGATGAGGGCGGTGTCTTGAGTAACCAATGAGTCACGCCCTTGAAGGTCTTGCAGTACAAGCAGCCGCTGAAACTTTAGCTGCACATTTTGTTCGATGGCACCACTGCATACCACCGGCAGTTCGACGCAGGCGCTTAGTAGCAGCAGTCCGAAGGTGTATAGATAATAACGAAACGGCATAGGCTGTCATTCTGTGCTCAAAGATACGTTATTTTTTGGCATAAACTCAAACCTCTTTCTGTCATATATGGAAGGTTGTGTGTCAATTTGGCAGCTTTTTTTCCTTGGCATATTCATTGCTTCATGCATAGACAAAACAATAAAAACACACAAAAAGGAGGAAACAACTATGGGAAAAATTATTGGCATTGACTTAGGTACTACCAACTCTTGCGTAGCCGTAATGGAGGGCAACGAGCCCGTAGTAATTATAAATGACGAAGGAAAACGTACTACCCCTTCGGTAGTAGCTTTTCTTGACAATGGCGAACGTAAAGTAGGGGCACCTGCCAAGCGTCAGGCAATTACCAACCCGAAACGCACCATTACCGGTATCAAGCGTTTCATGGGTAAGCGCTATTCGGAAGTGTTGGACGAAGTGAAGCGTGTGCCTTATGAAGTAGTGCAGGGACCGAACGATACCCCCCGCGTGAAAATAGATGACCGCACCTATACGCCCCAAGAAATATCGGCTATGATTCTGCAAAAAATGAAGCAAATTGCTGAAGACTACTTGGGGCAAGAAGTAACCGAAGCCGTAATTACGGTGCCTGCTTACTTCAACGACGCCGAGCGTCAAGCTACCAAAGAAGCCGGTGAAATTGCCGGTTTGAAGGTGCGCCGTATTATCAACGAGCCTACTGCCGCTGCGCTGGCCTACGGTCTCGACAAGAAAGGCAAAGATATGACCGTGGCCGTATATGACCTGGGTGGCGGTACTTTCGATATTTCCATCCTGGAAATGGGCGACGGCGTATTTGAGGTAAAAGCAACACATGGCGATACCCACCTGGGTGGTGAAGACTTCGACCAACGCATTATTGACTGGTTGGCAGAAGAGTTCATGAAAGAGCATCCGGGTGTGGACCTGCGTAAAGACGCCATGGCTTTGCAGCGCCTGAAAGAAGCTGCCGAAAACGCAAAAATTGAACTTTCGTCTTCTACTCAGGCAGAAATCAACCTGCCTTATATTACCATCATCGACAATCAGCCGCAAAACCTGATTCGCACGCTTACCCGTGCCAAGTTTGAACAGCTGATTGACGACCTCGTCGAAAAAACCATGGAGCCTTGCCGCTTGGCATTGCAACAAGCCGGCTTGAAGCCTTCCGACATCGATGAGGTAATCTTGGTGGGTGGTTCTACCCGTATCCCCAAAATCCAAGAGGCAGTAGAGAAGTTCTTTGGTAAGAAGCCCAGCAAGGGCGTGAACCCCGACGAAGTGGTAGCTGTAGGGGCAGCCATTCAAGGTGGTGTGCTCACCGGTGAGGTGAAAGACGTGCTGCTGCTGGACGTAATCCCTTTGTCATTGGGTATAGAAACCGTAGGGGGCGTGTTCACCAAGCTGATTGAAGCCGGCACCACCATTCCTACCAAGAAAACGGAGGTGTTCTCTACGGCTTCCGACAACCAGACTTCCGTGGAAATCCACGTGTTGCAAGGGGAACGCCCATTGGCAAAAGACAACAAGACCATCGGTCGCTTCCACTTGGACGGCATCCCGCCGGCACCGCGTGGCGTGCCTCAAATTGAAGTTACCTTCGACGTGGACGCTGACGGTATCTTGCACGTGTCGGCAAAAGACAAAGCCACCGGCAAAGAGCAAAAAATACGCATCGAGGCTTCGAGTGGTTTGACACAGGAAGAAATCGAACGTATGAAGCGCGAAGCCGAAATGAATGCCGAAGCCGACCGTCGCGAAAAAGAGCGCATCGAGAAGCTGAATGCTGCCGACTCCATGATTTACCAAACCGAAAAGCAGTTGAAAGAGTTTGGTGACAAACTGTCGGAAGCAAACAAAAACAATATCAATGCAGCACTGCAAGAGCTGCGCACGGCTTATGAACAAAAAGACGTGGCTGCTATCGATGCCGCTTTGGCTAAACTGAACCAAGCATGGCAGGCTGCTTCTACCGAGATGTATCAAGGTGGACAGCAACAAGCCCAAGACGGCGCCGGTAGCCAACAAGGCAACCAACAAAGCGGTGCCGACGACGTAACCGATGTGGATTTCGAAGAAGTAAAATAAGGCGAAAAGAGAGAGTAGCTTACTCTAAAGAGGCTGACCGAAAAGAGGCTGACCGAAAGGTAGCCTCTTTTTTTGTTTTTGTGGGTTTGTTTGTATACTTTTTTATTCGTCTTTCTATCGGCCACAACCAGACTTCCCATAGCCGTTTCGCTTGGGTAGAAAATATTGCAAGGACACTTGCTCAATAAAAAAGCCCGCTTCCTGCGGAGAGGCGGGCTTGCAAAGAGCGAAATGCTTTACCGGCTCAAGTACAGATTACGCTCTTCATAAAGGCGCTGAAACACTTCATCTTGCAGGTTTTCGATGAAGTAGATGGCTTCACCGGTCGATTTCATTTCCGGTCCCAGCTCTTTGTTTACATTGGGGAACTTATCGAATGAGAACACCGGCATTTTAATGGCGTAGCCCTTGCGTTTGGGGTTGAAAGTGAAGTCTTTGAGCTTATTGACGCCCAACATGATTTTTGTGGCATAGTTTACATAAGGCTCTTGGTAGGCTTTGCAAATGAAAGGCACCGTGCGCGAAGCCCGTGGGTTGGCTTCTATGACATACACTTTGTTGTCCTTAATGGCAAATTGTATGTTGATGAGTCCCACTGTATTGAGCGCCAAAGCTATCTTTTTGGTATAGAGCTCTATTTGTTCAATCACCAGTGGTCCCAAGGAGAAAGCCGGCAGCACGGCATTGGAGTCGCCCGAGTGGATGCCGGCGGGTTCTATATGTTCCATGATGCCGATAATATAAACATCTTCGCCGTCGCAAATGGCATCGGCTTCGGCTTCGATGGCACCTTCCAGGAAATGGTCGAGCAAGATGCGGTTGTCGGGGATTTGATTGAGAATATCGACCACATGCTGCTCAAGCTCTTCTTCGTTGATGACGATTTTCATGCTTTGCCCGCCCAACACATAAGAAGGACGCACCAGCAGTGGAAAATCCAGCTGTTTGGCCAGTTCGCTTGCTTGGTTGGCATCTTCCACCACACCAAACTTAGGATAGGGTATGTTGAGCGAACGCAGCAGCTCGGAAAATTTGCCACGGTCTTCTGCCAGGTCAAGCGCTTCATAAGAGGTGCCCAAGATGGGGATGCCGTATCGGTTGAGCTTTTCGGCTAATTTGAGTGCGGTCTGTCCGCCCAACTGTACAATGACGCCTTCCGGCTTTTCGTGCTGAATGATGTCGTAGATGTGTTCCCAGAAGACAGGTTCAAAGTAGAGCTTATCGGCTACGTCGAAGTCGGTAGAAACCGTTTCGGGGTTACAGTTAATCATGATGGTTTCGTAACCACACTCTTTGGCAGCAAGCACGCCATGCACGCAGCAATAGTCAAATTCAATGCCTTGACCAATGCGGTTGGGACCGGAGCCCAAGATGACCACCTTCTTTCGATTGCTTACCTTCGATTCATTCACCTCTTGGCGCAGCTCTTCGCTGCCTTCGGGCTGTGTGGCAAAAGTAGAGTAGTAGTAGGGGGTTTGGGCTTCGAATTCGGCGGCGCAGGTGTCCACCAGTTTGAATATGCGCTCGATGCCCAACTCTTTGCGCCGTTTATACACCTCGCTCTCGAGGCATCGCAGCAGGTGTGCTATTTGGCGGTCGGCGTAGCCGCGCTTTTTGGCTTCGAGCAGCAGCTCACGGGGCAGCGTTTGCAGATCGTATTTTTGTATTTCTTTCTCCAGCTGCACCAGCTCTTCTATCTGATGCAAGAACCAGGGGTCTATTTTGGTCAGTTTCTGTATGGTCTTGAAGGGGATGCCCATTTTAAAGGCATCGTAGATATGGAAAAGACGTTTGGAGTTGGGGTTGGCCAGGCTGTGGAGGATGGCTTGTTGGTCGGTGAGCTCTTTGCCGTCGGCGCCCAAGCCGTTGCGTTTGATTTCGAGCGATTGACAGGCTTTTTGCAGGGCTTCCTGAAAGTTGCGCCCAATGCCCATGGCTTCGCCCACCGATTTCATCTGCAAGCCGAGGCTGTCTTTGGAGCCGTGAAACTTCTCGAAGTTCCAGCGTGGTATCTTCACAATCACATAGTCGATGGCAGGCTCAAAGTAAGCGGAGGTGGTTTTGGTGATTTGGTTTTTCAGTTCGTCCAGGTTGTAACCTATGGCAAGTTTGGCAGCTATTTTGGCGATGGGATAGCCCGTGGCTTTACTTGCCAGTGCCGAAGAGCGCGACACACGCGGGTTCACTTCTATACATATAAGCTCATCGGTGGCAGGGTTCACGGCAAACTGTATGTTACAGCCGCCGGCAAAGTGACCGATGCCATTCATTACTTTGATGGCTTGGTCGCGCATTTCCTGATACACCTTATCGGAGAGTGTCATGGCGGGAGCTACGGTGATGGAGTCGCCCGTATGCACGCCCATGGGGTCGAAGTTCTCGATGGAGCAAATGATGATGACATTGCCGTTGTTGTCGCGCAGCAACTCCAACTCATACTCTTTCCATCCCAAGATGCTTTGCTCTATGAGTACTTCGTGTACGGGCGAAGCTTTCAAGCCGCGGGTTAGGGCTTCGTTGAATTCTTCGGGGGTGTTGACAAAACCGCCACCACTACCGCCCAAGGTATAAGAAGGGCGAATCACCAGGGGAAAGCCTATCTTTTGTGCGATTTCTTTTCCGCGCAGGAAAGAATCAGCCGTTTCGCCTTGGCACACATGCACGCCCAGTTCGAGCATGCGCTTGCGGAAGGCTTCACGGTTTTCGGTGGTCTCTATGGCGTCGGTGTTCACGCCTATCATTTCCACGCCATATTTTTCCCAAATGCCCAGTTTGTGGCATTTCATGGCTAAGTTGAGTGCCGTTTGACCGCCCATGGTAGGCAGTATGGCATCTATCTTGTGGCGTTCAAGAATATGAATGATAGAATCTTTTTCAAGAGGAAGAAGATACACATGGTCTGCCGTCACGGGGTCAGTCATGATGGTGGCAGGGTTGGAGTTGATGAGGATGACCTCAATCCCTTCTTCGCGCAGCGAGCGGGCGGCTTGTGAGCCCGAGTAGTCAAATTCGCAGGCTTGCCCAATGACAATGGGACCGGAGCCAATGATGAGGACGGATTTGATGTCGTTGCGTTTTGGCATTGTTTTGTGTTTATTTTTTGTTTGGGGTGAGTCGTTTGTTTGTCCTTAAAACCGTAGATATAAAAAAAATCCTTTCCCGAAGGAAAGGAATAAGTTATTGAGCATTGACCGTTTGCGGATGTTCTTTTTCTTTCAAAAGCCCTTTTCTTTTCAATAATATTTCCATGAGTTTCATGTCTTTTTCCGATTGGAAGACCGAAAAAGGGAACCACAGAAACTGTACTTTGCCCATTAGCAGCAGGTAACCGTCTTTCAATTTTTCGGCGCCTTTTATCATATCCCATTTCAGCATCATGCCTTCTTTTTGGGTCTTTTTGATAAGAATGTGTTGGGGGCTTATTTCGTAGCTCAGGCGCTCGAACATGGGTTTGTTTTGTTCCATGTAAGGGATGCCCGTGAACTGCGCATACCAGAACAGCCACCACAACAAAACCCCCAAGGGTGCCAAGAAATAGATCCACACGTTGGGATAAATTAGGTTGAGCAGCAGGTTCAGCACGATGATGCCGGCAAAGATGCTTGCCGGTAGCCACCATTGGCTGCGGATGATGCGCCGCATGCCCACGCGGCGAAACTCTTTAGGGTCTAATTGATGCTTTTTGGTTTTTACTATCATAAAGTGCTATTACTTTACTGCTTTTAAACTGATGTCTAAACTTTGATAGGAGTGCGTGAGGGCACCCACCGATATATAGTCCACACCACATTCGGCAACGCTGCGGATGGTCTGTTCATTGATATTGCCGGATGCTTCTACTTTCATGCGCCCGTTGATAAGCTTGACTGCTTCACGCATGTCTGCCGGGCTCATGTTGTCGAGCATGATGATGTCGGCAATGCCGGTTGCCAGTACCTCTTTCACTTCTTCGAGGTTGCGGGTTTCTATTTCTATTTGAATGGGCTTGCCCAGCTGTTTGCGGTAAGCATCGGCGGCAAGAAGAGCCTGCCGTATGCCCCCGGCATAGTCGATATGATTGTCTTTGAGCATCATCATGTCGTAAAGCCCCATGCGGTGGTTTTGCCCGCCGCCGATATACACTGCCCATTTTTCGAAGAGGCGGAAGTTGGGCGTTGTTTTGCGTGTGTCCAGCAGTTGGGCACTCGTGCCTTCTATCAAGGATACCAGATGGCGGGTTTTGGTGGCAATGCCGCTCATGCGTTGCATGCAGTTGAGCACCAGCCGCTCGGCTTGCAAGATGGAGCGCGCCGCACCACTCACCTTCATGACTATATCGCCGCTTTTTACTTGGTCGCCGTCTTGTGCGTGGGCTTCCACTTGCAGTTGAGGGTCGATACGGTGAAAAATCCAGCCGGCAAGTTCCACACCGGCAATGACACCGTCGGCTTTCATTACTAAAATAGCTTCCTTTTGGGCATTTGCCGGCACGGAAGCTAAGGTAGAATGGTCACCTTCGCCGATATCTTCCTGTATTGCCAGGTCTATGAGGCGAAGAATTGTTTTTTTTTGGATGTAACCGGGTCTGTTCACCGCTTTTTGATATCGTCAGAAATGATATTGGCTGCAAATATACAAACAGAATTTGATATTCGTGCCCTTTCATTTATAAAGAGACAGCAAAAGGCAGGCATATAACAAACAGCCGTGCGTCTAACGGCAGCGATGAAGCAGCTACCGCACGCACGGCTATGCGGGAACAAGGTGCAATTAACGGGAGGTGTCGGACGGCAATATTTCCACTTCTTCTTGCAGGAGGCGGTGGGTAGGGATGACGATGCGCTTGCCTTCTTGTGTGCGGATGACGACCGCCACATTTTTAATTTCTTCTATCTCGCCCTCTTGCGTGCCAATGCGTATGCGGTCACCCTCTTTGTAAAGACGGCGCCCATAGAAGCTTGCCAGTATGTTTGCCAACAGGTCGCGGGAGGCAAAGCCGTAGGAGATGGTGAAAGCCAGCAAAATGGCACCAATGATTAAAGTCAAATTGGTGTTGATGAGTTGGGTGTCCACACCTGCCTGTTGCAGTACGGTCAAGACCAAGAGCGCATAAAGGAAATAATACACGAAGCCGCTGACCAAGCGCCCCGCCCCGATACCCAAGCCGGCAGTGGTACCCCGCAGGAAATCACGGACTGCACGTATAATGTAGCTGCCCAAAATGAAGATGATTACCGCAGACAAAAACTTGGGCAAATAACCGATGAGGCGCGCCAACTCTTGACTGACGGCCTTCCACCCTATGATGTCGGTAGCGGCGATGGCAGTCAGCAAGATAACAATCCAATATACAATGCGGGAGGTGAGTTTGGCGGGGGAGCCCTGCCAGCCGGCAGCTTTCAAGAAGCGTTGTGCACCATCTTTGGCAAAAAGGGCATCGAACTTTACGGCATTCAGAAACTTATAAGTAACAAAAGCCAGCAGCTTGGCAATCAGCCAGCCAATTAGCAAGGTGAGCAGCGCGCCTATGACAAAAGGAATGGAGGCAGCAATTTGATGGAGTAAGCCCGAGAGGCTTTCCATGATGACTTGATTCCAGGAAACAATATATTCTTTCATGACTGAAACAGATTTTAATAATCAATGTATTAATGTTAATACAAAGACAGACATCATACTTCCCGGTCACTCTTCCGGCGCCGGATCATCTGTCAGCTCTTGGTCATACCAGTCACCGGGCATAATCCAGTCTTCTTCTTCTGTGAGTATGCTCAGGTGGGTTTTTACCATCTTTTCGGTGAATAGTGAGCCTATGTCTTCCATGAGGAGCATGAGGTGGTAGGTGTTGAGCACCTCTTGTTCCAGTTTTTCCGGTGGCTGCTCTTCGGAAAGGATATTTTGAAACAGCGCTTTAAGTTTTTTTTCTGCTTGCCTGTCCATCTTGAATAATTTTTGTTAAGCGGTTGCGTGCACGCATCAAGCGCATTTTGGCTGCGCTTTCATTTAGCCCCAGCAGTTCCTGTATGGCTTTGATACTAAGCCCTTCGTAATAACGCATGACTAAAATGAGGCGATCGGCGTCACCTAAATGCTGCAAAGCTGCTTCAATTTGAGCCAGATTGAACTCTGTGTTTTGATACTCTTCGCTTTCTTCCATGTCTGTGACATTGGGCAATTGATTCTCCAGCTTTTGCCAGTCTTCTTCCAGCTGCAGGCGTTTTCGTGCCTTGAGGTAGTCTATGCAAGCATGATAGGCAATGCGGCTAAGCCATGCTTTAAAATGACTGCTTTTGCGCAGTTTTTTTAAGTGAAGAAAGGCTTTTACAAAAGCATCGTGGGTGAGGTCTTGGGCGGCGTCTTTATCCCAAATAATAGCCAAGCACTTCCGGTAAACCGCCTTGCTGTGCCGCCGGTACAGCTCTGACAAAATGCGTTGCTCACCGGTCCGGCGAAAGCGGTCTATCAGTGCCTCGTCGCTCAGTTCGTTTAAAGGTGTTGCCATATAGAAGTTACGTGTTGGCAAAAGATAATAAACTTGCATGAAATGCAAATGCAAAAGAGCAGTAAAACGGGATTGCAAAAATGTTTTTGGAAACGGAATCGAGGGGGGCTTGCTTTGTGGAAAGCTGCAAAGCTGTCTATCGCAAACTTAGAGGCGTGGAAGCAGATAACATGCCGCCGGGCGTGTGCTATTTTCTATGTGTGTACTTCAAAAAAGCCCCCTGCCCAAGCTTTGCCATTTGGACAGGGGGAGCCAAGAAAACGGTTGAGCACAAGAAGCACATTTATGAACGCAAGCCGGTAGCCCCTACCAGTGAAACAACGAAGCCTACAAGCAGACGGAAGCCCGTTTCTTGCCACAAAATAATGCCTGTGGTCAGCAGCTGTACCTGTTTCTTGAGCTTTGCAAAGTCGCTTGGCTTTTCCAAGCGGCTGATCCATTCTTCTTTCTCGGCTTCCAGCGTTGCCAGCCGCATTTGTTTGACAGTATCCAGTAAGCCGGGCGAAAGCTCCAGCGTCACATATAGCAAGAGCCCTTGCATAATTACCAGACTACTGTAGGTGAGCGTGAGCATTACCAAACCCTCTGAGAAAGACAGCTGCCCACCGGCAACCCGTAGCTTATAATAAACGGTGGTGCCGACGCTGATACCAATAAACAAGAGAACATCCATGGCTTTGGGGGTGCTGTCTATGGGGTTGTCGTAAATAAGCACAAGTAAAATCCAGAACAGGGTATATACACCACAGCCCAAGAGTATGCCGTACTTCAATGTTCGGAAGAAAGGATGTTTCATAGGAACCATTCTGTTTTTTGGTTGTTGACTACGCCCAGTACTTTGCCTTTCAGGCGCTGACCCAGTAAAGGGTGAGCAGGGGAGAGGGAACGGCTTTTTTCAAAGGTCCATTCTATGCTATCGTCAAATATAGTAAGATTGGCTGCTTGGTCCACCTCAAAAGGAGGTAAAGGCACACCTGCTATCTTGCGGGGAGCCACGCTCAGTTTTTCAACAACCAATTCTGTGGGTAGCTTGCTTGCCATGGTGCTCATGGCAAAGACGGTCTCTATACTACTCATGCCAAAAGCAGCCAAGTCAAGCTCCAGCTGTTTGGCTTCTATTTCATGTGGTTGGTGGTCCGACACGATAGCATCGAGGGTGCCGTCGCGAAGCCCTTGCCACAGGGCGGCACGGTCCTCGGCAGTGCGCAAAGGCGGATTCAGCTTGAAAACACTATCAAAGCCCTTGAGTGCCGTTTCATCAAAAAGCAGGTAGGGAGCTGCCACATCGGCGGTTACTGCCAAGCCGCGGGCTTTGGCTTGCCGTATCAGCTCTACCGAGCGGGCAGAGGAAATGCAGGAGAAATGGATGCGTCCGCCGGCGTATTCGAGCAATGCCAAATCGCGCTGAATCATCAGGTGCTCTGCCAGTGCAGGCATCCCTTTTAAGCCCAATTGAACGGCCGTAATGCCTTCGTTCATGACGCCGAAGCGCGTAATATGGGTGTCTTCGGGGCGTTGTATGAGTAGCCCGTTGAAAGGTTGCAAATAAAGAAGTGTCTTGAGCACCAGGTCGCTGTCTTGTATGGGGTGCAAGCCGTCGGAAAAGGCAAGAGCACCATGCCGGTGCAGGTCTATCATCTCGCTGAACTCTTTGCCTTCTGCTTTCTTGGTGACGGCGGCAATGGGGTGTAGCTGTACCAATTCGCGGGCATTGTCGCTTTGCAGATAACGCAAGGTGTCTTTGTCGTCCACAACAGGCTGCGTATTGGGCAGGAGTGCCACTTCGGTAAAGCCGCCTGCTGCCGCCGCACGCCGCCCGCTTTGCAGTGTTTCTTTTTGTTCAAAGCCGGGGTCAGGAAAGCAGGCGCGCAAATCGAACCATCCCCATGACACTTTGAGCGCCGGCGATTCAACATACAGGGCGCCGGATACTTGCAAGGGCGTATCTGAAATATTGACCAGTATGCCGGAACGCAAATGCAGGTGCTTTTTTTGCAGGTGCAGAGGGTGGCCCGGCAGCAAAAGCTGCGCATTGACTAATATGACGTCTTCCATGGGTTGCTTCGTTTGGCTGCAAATCTAATGATTAAATGCAGCATCCTAAAACCGTCTTTACGCTTCGGTTTGTTGTTTTAAAAACAGATCTACCAACATGTGGGCTGCATGCTGCGGCAAGAGCCGGTTATGCAGGACGGCTTCTTCGAGTGCGGACAACTTGTTTTTTACGGCTTCGTGCCGGTAGAAAGCTTCCAGCAGGTGCTCTTGTAAGGCAAAACGGAGCCACTCAAGGCGTTGGTTTTGACGGTTCTTTTCCCAGTAACCATTTTGCCGGGTTTGCTCACGAAAGCGCAGCAGTGTGTGCCAAATCTCTGCCATGCCTTGGTTGTAGAGTGCCGAGCAGGTGAGTACCGGCGGAAACCATCCGTTTTCAGGCGCGCGAAACAGGTGCAAGGCATTCTCATACGCACGCTTGGCTTGTTCGGCAGCTCTTTGGTTGTCGCCATCGGCTTTGTTAATCACCAGGGCGTCGGCCATTTCCATAATGCCCTTTTTGATGCCTTGCAGCTCATCGCCGGCGCCGGCAAGCATGAGTAGCAAAAAGAAATCGACCATGCTTTTGACCAATACTTCGGACTGCCCCACGCCCACCGTTTCTATGATGACCACATCGAAGCCTGCCGCTTCGCACAACAACATGGCTTCGCGCGTGGCATGTGCCACGCCGCCCAGCGAGCGCCCCGATGCCGAAGGGCGTATAAAGGCTTCTGCTTGCATGGAAAGCCGTTCCATACGGGTTTTGTCGCCCAGTATGCTGCCTTTGGTTTTCGGGCTGCTGGGGTCTATGGCCAATACGGCGGGGCGATGCCCTTGTTCAATCAAGTAAAGTCCGAAGGCTTCTATAAAAGTGCTTTTGCCCACACCGGGCACGCCCGTGATGCCGATGCGGTAACTCTTGCCCGTGTGAGGCAGCAGGCGTTCCAGCAGCTGCATGGCCAACAGGCGATCTGCCGGACGCCGGCTTTCTACCAAAGTAATGGCTTTGCTGAGTATGATGCGGTTGCCGCTAAGAACGCCTTCGGTATATTCTTCTATGCTTAGTCTGCGTTTCATGAAATTTATGGGCTTAAACTACAATACCAAATCCGCTTTTTCCGAAAGATTCTGCTAAATTTAATATCTTTCTCAGATGTAGCCATAAACTTAACAGAGCCATGCGTAAATTCAAATTTTTGCTGCGAGATACCTTCTTGATAGCCATTTTAACCGCTTTGGTGATTATTGGCATCATGCATATCCCCTTTGACTTCGATGCTTTTAACCCTATTGAGCAAACACTCAACGACTTCGATATTACCGATATTTACTACTCCCGCATCCGGGGCGTTGATATTGAAGCAGACACCAACATTGTATTGGTCAATATTGGTAACTTACCAAGAGAAGGCATTGCCGAACAGCTGCATATCATACGGCAATTTTCGCCGGCCGTAGTGGGCATCGATGCTTTCTTCTCGCATCTGAGGGGCGAACCCGGCGACACACTGCTTGCCGAAGCATTGGCACAAACGCCCCATGCGGTGTTGGTAACCAAAGTAGATTACACGCCCGAAACCATGCTAAAAGAATGGAAGCCCGGCGAGCTCGTGCCCTTCGATACCTTGATTACTTCTCATCCGTTTTTTGCACGGCATGCCTTGGGTGGCTTTGCCAATTTGATTACGCCTGCTACGCGTGAAAATGCGTTGATATCGGACCTGGCCGGCGGCTTGGAGACCTGTCGTTCTTTTTCGCCCAAAGAGACCACCAAAGACGGCAAACAACATATTGCCTTTGCCGTGAAGATGGCTGAAATCTTGGCGCCTGAAAAAGCCAAACGCTTCCTTGAACGGAACAAAGAGGTAGAATACATTCATTTCAGGGGCAACTTTCAAAAATTCACGGTAGTAGATTGGCCCCAACTCTTCGAAATGTACGATGCCGCCATGCAGGGCGATGAGGGCGCACAAGCCGCACTACAAAACATTTTCCGCAACAAGGCAGTACTGCTGGGCTTTATGGGCAATACCTTAAACGAAGTGTCGCCCTTGGATAAGTTTTATACGCCTATGAATCCCAATTATGTAGGCCGGGCAGAGCGGGATATGTACGGTGTGGTGGTGCATGCTAACATACTTTCCATGATTCTGCACGAAGAATATGTGGATGAAATGCCCACATGGCTGAACCTGACAATCGGCAGCTTGGTGCTGCTGTTTTCTATTATGGTGTTTTCAGTGCTCTACCATAAAGCTGACTTCTGGTATGACGGATTGAGCTTGCTTATACAAGCTATTTTGGTGCTTTTTCTTTTGTATATGATCATTATCGTATTCGATAAGTTTTCGATGAAGGTAGATTGGGGCTTGGCTTTCTTGGGCGTGATTTTATCGGCAAACCTGGTAGAAATATATTATGGTGTTGTGGCCAAAGTGGCAGAGCGCTTCAATAAGCGCAAACAGATGAAGGGGCAGGTCGTGGATGTTGATTCTTCCGGCAGTGATTGAGCTTTGCCTATTTTAGGCACGAATTTTGAAAGATAATTTAAATACGGAAAATGCTAACTTTTCCATGTTTAATAGTATAAATTATTGAAAATCAGTGTGTAAAATTTTGAAAGCCATGAAACCAATCAAGTATCTTATTGCAAGTGTCCTCTTCTTTTTGGGGGTGTGTGTGGTACAAGCCCAAGGTTATGAGTTTAAAGTAGTAGCATCACACGGGCAAGTGCACAAGGAAAGTTCGAACAGCCGCCTGTGGGCAGGCTCGCAGCTGTCAAGCAGAGACAAGGTGGTAGTAGGTAGTGCCAGCTATTTGGGCTTGGTGCATAAATCCGGTAAAACCATTGAAATCAAGTCGCCCGGCACTTATTCCATTGCCGAACTTAGCGCTAAGGTGAGCAATGGCAGGAGCAGTACCACCAGCAAATATGTGAACTATGTAGTAGGCGAAATGGCAAAAGCTGAAAAGCAGGACATCAATACCAACCACCGCCGCTATATGGCAATTACCGGGTCGGTACAGCGCGCTTTGCTGGGTAAAGTAGCTGCCCTGCTTCCCGAAGAGGTGGTACTCTACGAGCCCAAGCTCTATTTAGAACTTTTTGCCACCAATCCGGATACCAAGTACAAAGGTTACAAGGTAGAAATTAAAACTCTTTTTGACGCAGAAGCAGAAGGGGGAAATGCGCTCAAAACATTTGTGATAGAAGGCGATAAAGGCGAAATCGACCTTTCTTTCTTGCAAGATGCCGGCTTGCGTGAAAAGCTGGGATTGTATGAAGACGAGCCCTTCATGATGGTGATTACGCCCATAGAAGATAATAATGAAGAAGCAAATGTGAATATGGGGGGCGCTTCCATGTATTCGCTTCGTTTGTTAGCTCCCGGTGACGGGAAATATCAAGAGATAAGCCAAGAGTTGGGCGATGAACCGGCCGAAACCGCCATCGACTATATACTGAAGGCGGCTTACTTTGAAGAAAAAGGCTTGTTTGCCGATGCGCTGCGTTGCTATAACAAAGCCATTGAGCTGGCGCCCGAAGTGGAAGCTTTCCAAGCAGCCAAGATGGACTTTGTAGAGCGCCATCAAAAAGCCATTATGAGAGAAAGCGCACAAAAGTAAAGGACAGCCCTGCTTAAAAAGGCAGATTAGATTTCTTGCCAAAATCATATAGATGCCGGCTGTCATCTCGAATGAGCGAGCTGTAAGCTTGCCATTTCGAACGGAGCGCAGCGCAGTGAGAAATCGCATCGAGCCAAGCACGTTTGTTTTGTCATGTCGAGCGGAACGAAGTGAAGCGAGACATCTCAACAAGCCAAGCCTTTAGTCCCCAAAGAGATTTTTCGCTAACGCTCGAAAGGACGAGAGGGGTACTTGAAGTGACAAAGAGGAAAATGCTCGAAACGACAAAGAAGGGAAGCAGGAAAGACAGAACGCTACTTCATACAACATGAAAAAGGGATGCTATCAAGCATCCCTTTTTGCTATTATACTTCGATAGAAGTGCCTGTCAGTACGCTCTTTCCAGCTTGCCTTCCATGTAGTTGACCAGTGCCCGGTTGGCTACCATATTGCCGCCCGGGGTGGGGTAGTTACCGGTGAAGTACCAGTCGCCTTGATGGTTGGGGCAGGCTTTGTGCAGCCCTTCCACGCTTTGATACACCACTGACAGCCGGGCTTTCATGGATGCCGGCCGTACAATTTCGGCTATCTTCTCTGAAATTTCTTCATCACTAAACGGCTCGTAAAGACGTTTTACGTAGTTCTCATGTACGCCGCCTTGGGCAATGGCTTCTTTGCACTGCCGGTAAACTTCTTCGAGAAGGTCCTCCATATTGCGCTCATGTAACAAAGCCCACACGGCACGGAAAGCCACAAATTCACCAAAGCGGGACATATCGATGCCATAGCAGTCGGGGAAACGTATTTGTGGTGCCGATGAAACGATAATGATGTGTTTGGGGACGTGCTTATCGAGCATGCGCAACAGGCTTTGTTCCAAGGTGGTGCCACGCACTATGGAGTCGTCCATAACCACGAGGGTATCCACGCCCGGGCGAACAATACCGAAAGTGGTGTCGTAAGCACTGCTTACAAATTCGTTACGGCTATGGTCATCCACAATGAAAGTGCGCAATTTGGCGTCTTTTATCACCAGTTTTTCTACACGGGCATACTGCGACTCCAGCTTTTGAAGACGCTCCATATCCTGCTGTTTGACGGCTTCGATGCGCTCTTGTGACAAACGGCGCTCAATGCCTTCTATCATGCCCAAAAATGCGCTTTCGGCACTGTTGGGCACATAGGAAAAGATGGTATCTTCCAAGTTGTAGTTTATTTTTTCCAGTATTTTAGGCACCAGCTGCATGCCCAATTGTTTGCGTTCGCGGTAGATGTCGGGGTCGTTGCCGCGTGAGAAATAAATACGTTCGAAGCTGCAGGCGGTCAAGGCTTGTGGCTCAATAAATGGCTTTTGTTCAAAGCGCCCATCTTTTGTGATGATAAGGGCATGAGCCGGCTTGATTTCTTCTATTTCGTCATAGCCGATACCGAAGGCTTGTTGAATGGCCGGGCGTTCCGAAGCAACCGCTATTACTTCATCGTTGGCATAAAAATAGGCGGGGCGTATGCCGTTGGGGTCGCGGGCTATGAAAGAGGCACCGTAGCCCGTAATGCCTGCAATGGCATAGCCGCCGTCGAAGTCTTTGCAAGCACGCTGCAGTACGCGTTGCAGGTCAATGTTTTCCTCTATGATATGACTCATTTCTTGCTTGCTGTACTGCCCCTTGTACAGCCGGTAAATGCGTTCGTTTTCTTCGTCGAGGAAGTGCCCTATTTTTTCGAGCACCGTGACCGTATCTATTTTTTCTTTGGGGTGCTGCCCCAGTGAAATTAGTTTATTGAACAACTCCTCCACATTGGTCATGTTGAAGTTGCCGGCAAGAATCAGGTTGCGGCTGCGCCAGTTGTTTTGCCGCAATTGGGGGTGGCAGTTTTCCAGCGCATTGACACCATGCGTGCCATAGCGCAGGTGGCCGAGCAGTATTTCACCGGTAAAAGGAACGTATTGCTTGAGCCATTGGGCATTGAGTGCGTAATCTTCGTAGCCTTCCAGCGCTTTTTTAATACGCTTATGTATTTTCTTGAATATTTTCTCCGTGGGGTTCGGGTCTATGGAGCGGTACCGGCTAATATATCGATAACCGGGGGGTACATCGAGTTTCACCACAGCCACACCGGCGCCGTCTTGCCCACGGTTGCGCTGCTTCTCCATCATCCAATAAAGCTTGTTCAAGCCATAAAGGGGGGTGCCATACTTCTCGATGTAGTACTCGTAAGGCTTTCTGAGGCGAACAAATGCAATTCCACACATAGGAATAAAAGGTCTTATGAGGTTTGGTTTATAATAAAAACAAAAGAGCGCAACAAGGCGCTCCTTTATGATGAAATTAGTTGCCTAATTCCGAAATGAACTTGATACGCATGAGTCGCAACTCTTCTTCGGTGTATTCATCTTCAAATTCGGCCAGGGCATCTTCAAAGGCTTCGTCTATGTTGTCGGTTTCGCTGCTGCGGAAGAAATCGTAAATCTCTTCCTGACGCTCGGGTTCCAGCAGCTGGTTGATGTAGTAGTCGAGATTGAGCCGCACGCCGGAGTAGCAAATGCTTTCTATTTCGTCGAGCAGTTCGCTGAACTCCATATCCAGATTGTCGGCTATCTCTTCAAGGTCCATCTTGCGGTCTATCTGTTGTATGATATAAATTTTTGTTTTAGAGCGCGAAGGGGTGGATTTGACAACAACCTCGCTGGCCGTTTCTATGTCGTGCTCTTCTACGTAGTTGCGTATGGCTTCGAGGAAGGGGCGCCCAAACTTCACTACCTTACCGCGTCCTACGCCGTTGATTTGCTCGAGCTCTTGTTCGGTCGTAGGGTAGGTGGTAGCCATTTCTTCCAGCGAAATGTCTTGAAAGATTACATAAGGTGGCAAGCCTTTTTCTTTGGCTATGCGCTTGCGCAGGTTGCGCAGGAGGTCATAAAGCACTTCGTCGTAGGCTTTGGCTTGGGTAGCCACGCTGTTTTCTTGCTTTTCAAGCTCCTCGAGCGTTGCTTTAGAATAATCGTGGTCTTCGTGCAGGGTCACCATGTAGGGGTGCGCTATGAACTTCTTGCCTTTTTCCGTGAGTTTATAGATGACCTGTTGTTCTACTTCTTTTGACAAGAAGCCCATGATAAGAATTTGACGATACAAAGAGCGCCAGAACTTGGCATCGCGCTTTTTGCCTTTACCATACACCGGCAGTTTGTTGTGTTCGTAGCTTTTGATGTAGTCGTTGGATTCGCCCATGAGCACATCGATGAGGTGGTCCACACCAAAGCGCTCGCCGGTTGCTTCTACTGCCTCCAATGCCCACTGAATCTCTTTATCTACTTTGAATTGTGGAGTAGGATTGGTGCAGTTGTCACACATTTCGCAATTCTCCTCTTCGTAGTACTCGCCGAAATAATGAAGCAACTGCCGGCGGCGGCAAACGCCCGATTCGGCATAATCGGCCATTTCGGAAAGCAGGTATTTGGCATTGTCGCGTTCAGTGACGGGCTTGTCTTTATTGAACTTGTCGAGCTTCTGAATATCGTCATAGCTATAAAGCAACAGGCAGTGCCCTTCCAAGCCGTCCCGCCCGGCGCGCCCGGTTTCTTGATAGTAGCCTTCCAGAGACTTGGGTGCATCGTAATGAACGACAAAGCGCACGTCGGGTTTATCGATGCCCATGCCAAAGGCAATGGTGGCTACGATGACATCTACCTCTTCATTGAGGAAGGCGTCTTGGTTGCGCATGCGCACTTCGGAGTCGAGGCCGGCATGGTAAGGCAGCGCTTTAATGTCGTTGACGTTGAGCAGCTCGGCTATTTCTTCTACGGTTTTGCGGCTCAGGCAATACACAATGCCGGATTTGCCTTTGTGTTTTTTGATGAAGCGAATCAGTTGCTTTTCGCTTTCTATTTTGGGGCGTACTTCGTAATAAAGGTTGGGGCGGTTGAATGATGACTTAAATACGGTGGCATCTTCAATGCCCAGGTTTTTGATAATGTCTTGCTGTACTTTAGGGGTAGCGGTGGCAGTCAGTGCAATAATGGGCAGTTCGCCAATTTGGTCTATCACGCTTCTTATCTTGCGGTATTCGGGGCGGAAATCATGCCCCCATTCTGAGATACAGTGCGCTTCATCTACTGCAATAAAGGATATTTTGGCTTGCTTGAAAAGCTCCAGGTTTTCTTCCTTACCTAAGGACTCAGGCGCTACGTACAACAGCTTGGTAGTGCCGGCCAATACGCTTTCTCTTACTTGTTGTACTTCCGATTTGGAAAGGGTTGAGTTTAAGAAATGAGCTTCTACGCCTACCGCATTGAGCTGGTCCACTTGGTTTTTCATGAGTGCAATGAGCGGTGAAATAACCAGGGCCGTGCCTTCCATGATAACCGCAGGCAGCTGATAACAGAGCGATTTACCGGCACCTGTGGGCATAATTACGAAAGTATGCTTGCCTGCCAGGAGGTTTTCGATGATTTGCTCTTGGTTGCCGCGGAATTGATTATAACCAAAAATTTCCTTGAGTTTGCTTTTCAGCTGAGTGTTTTTCTGTCCTACCGACATAGTCCCATCTATCCGTTTAATAAGTCCTTATTACAAAGATAAACAAAAAGAAGAGAAGCAGTTGACTGCTTCTCTCTTAGGAATCACGAAACTATAAAAATTTAAAAAAACAGCTTTGTAAGATGTAATTTTTTGCTTAAAAGTAGCTTTGTATGCTGCACTTATACACCAATAAGCATACGTGCGGGGTCTTCAAGCAACTCTTTTACTCTATACAAGAAGCTTACCGATTCGCGGCCGTCGATGATACGGTGGTCATAAGACAGAGCCACGTACATAACCGGTGCTATTTTGACTTCGCCGTTTACTGCAATAGGACGTTCTACGATATTGTGCATTCCCAAAATGGCCGACTGTGGTGCATTGATGATGGGTGTGGACAGCATAGAGCCAAACACGCCGCCATTGGTGATGGTAAAGGTGCCCCCTTGCATTTCTTCTATGCTCAATTTGCCTTCGCGGGCTTTTGTTGCCAAACGTATGATTTCTTTTTCAATTTCATCAAAAGTCATTTGTTCGGCATTCCGTATGACAGGCACCACCAAGCCACGGTCGGTAGAAACGGCAATGGAAATGTCGCAATAGTCGTGATATACGATTTCGTCGCCGTCGATGCGGGCATTCACGGCGGGCCACTCTTGAAGAGCAATGCAGCAAGCCTTGGTAAAGAAGGACATGAAGCCCAAGCCTACGCCGTACTTTTCTTTAAACTTGTCTTTGTATTGCTTGCGCAAGTCCATGATAGGCTGCATGTTCACCTCATTGAAGGTGGTGAGCATGGCTGTTTCGTTTTTCACAGCCACCAAGCGGCGGGCAATGGTTTTGCGCAGCGAAGACATGCGCTGGCGGCGTTCGTTGCGGCTGCCGGCTGCCGGCTTGGCAGGAGCTTCCTCTTGTGCTTTGTTGGCGGCAGTGGGTTTGCTTTCTGCCTTTTTCTCTGCCTTAAGCGCGTCTTCTTTGGTGATGCGTCCGCCCGGTCCGCTACCTTTCACCTGATCGTAGGGGATTCCTTTTTCATCCAATATCTTTTTGGCTGCGGGCGAGGGGTGGCCCTTAGCATAATCGTTGCCTTGTCCGGCGGTCTCTTGTGCCGGTGCTGAAGTCTTTTCCTCGCTTTGCGGGGCGCCCTCCATCACCTCTATTTTGCAAATCAGGTCGCCTACCTTCAAGGTGTCACCTGCCTTAGCCACATGGCGCAGGATACCGGTAGCTTCGGCCGGCAGTTCGAAAGTGGCTTTGTCGGACTCTATTTCAGCAATAATTTCATCAGTTTGCACAAAGGCGCCGTCTTCTTTGAGCCAGCTGCCCAGTACCACTTCGTTGATGGATTCGCCCAGGGGTTGTACTTTCATTTCCACTACTTGCCCGGTGGGTTTGGGGGCATCGGTTGCGCTTTCTTTGGCTGCGCTTTCTTGCTTGGCATCACCGGCGGGTTTGTTGCCGCTGCCGGCGGCTTGGGGGTCTATTTTACAAATCACGCCGCCGATGGGTACCGTTTCGCCTTCTTGAGCTACGATATGCAGGATGCCGGAGGCTTCTGCCACTACTTCAAAAGACGCTTTATCTGATTCAAGCTCGCAAATGAGCTCGTCGGCTTCTACGTAGTCGCCATCTTTTTTATGCCATTGTCCGATGGTTACTTCTGTGATGGACTCACCAAGAGTGGGGACTTTTTGCTCAATCATGCTCATGGTTTTCTGTTGTTTTTATTGTGTATATGCTGTTTGACAGTTGAATAGAAGACTGCCTGTGTTTGATGGCACAGGCAGCCGGATATGCTACTTCACGGGGGCAAAAGCCTTTTCTACAATTTCTTGTTGTTCTTTCACGTGCACTTTGTAGTAGCCGGTTGCCGGTGAGGCGCTGGCTTTACGGCTGATGCCTTCCACGGGTTTGTAGTTGGTAACAATGTAGGTGTAGGCGCCCATGTTGCGGGGTTCTTCTTGCACCCAGCGCAAATGCGCTTTGGGATACTTGGCAAGCACGGTCTCCAGCTGTTTGTGCGGGAAGGGGTAGAGCTGCTCCAGTCGCACAATGGCTACGTCTTTACGCTCGTGTTCCTGCTGATAGGCTTGCAAGTCGAGGGCTACCTTGCCGCTACACAACAATACGGTTGTTACCTTTTTGGGATCGGCATAGGGGTCATCAAGTACTTCAAGGAAGCGGCCGTTTACAAAGTCTTCCACCGGTGAGGCTACCTCTTGACGACGCAAGAGTGATTTGGGTGTCATGATAATCAATGGCTTGCGGAATTCCCAAGCCAGCTGACGGCGCAACACATGGAAGAAATTGGCTGCTTTGGTAATGTTGCATACCACCATATTCAGCTCGGCACAGAGCTGCAAGAAACGCTCGAGACGGGCAGAAGAGTGTTCCGGTCCTTGCCCTTCGTAACCATGAGGCAGCAGCATCACCAGTCCGTTCATTTGCTGCCATTTGCTTTCGGTGGCAGATATGAACTGGTCTATCATCACTTGGGCGCCGTTGGCAAAGTCGCCAAATTGGGCTTCCCAAAGCACCAAAGCATTGGGGTTGGCCATGGAATAGCCAAACTCAAAGCCCAGTACGCCGTATTCCGACAACAAGGAGTTGTAAATACGCAGCTGCTGCTTTTGGTCAGGTACAATATGGTTGAGACTGAAGTAAGGTTCGTTGGTTTGTGAATCGTAGAGAACGGCATGACGGTGCGAGAAGGTGCCGCGCCGTACGTCTTGCCCGGTAAGGCGCACAATCTTTTCTTCCAACAGAATAGAACCATAGGCCAACAGTTCGGCAGAAGCCCAATCAAGCACTTTGTCTTGGAAGAACATGCGCTCGCGCTCGGCAAGCAGTTTTTTGATTTGCTTTAAAGGTTTAAATCCTTCGGGCACCGTGCAAAGTGCTTTGCCTACCTTTTCGATGACTTCGGGCGATACGCCGGTTTCGGGCGACTGCTCAAAGTCTTTTTCGGTGGCTTTGCGCAGCTTCATCCAGTCTTTTTCAAGCTGGAGGTAGGTGTAAGGCAACGGCTTTTGTTTTACTTCGTTGAAGCGGTCGTCGAGCAGCTGCCTGAACTCTTTTTCCATTTGTTCGGCCAACTGCGCATCCAGCTCGCCACGTTGCCGCAGCTTTTCTATATACACTTCCCGTGGGTTGGGGTGTTTGGCAATGAGGTTGTAGAGCTTGGGTTGGGTAAATTTCGGCTCGTCGGTTTCGTTGTGCCCATGGCGGCGGTAGCACACCATATCGATGAAGATATCGCGGTGGAACTTCTGACGGAATTCGGCCGCAATTTGGGCACAGAATACCACGGCTTCGGGGTCGTCGCCGTTGACGTGCAACACAGGGGCGTCGATTACCTTGGCTACGTCGGTACAGTAAATACTTGAGCGGGCATCGTCGAAGTCGGTGGTGAAGCCCACTTGGTTGTTGATGACAAAGTGGATGGTGCCGCCGGTGGTAAAGCCTTCAAGTTGCGACATTTGAGCCACTTCGTAAACAATGCCTTGCCCGGCAATGGCTGCATCGCCATGAATGAGGATAGGCACTACATATTTCTTATCGAAAAACTCTTCGTCGATTTGTGCGCGTGTGTAGCCTTCCACCACGGGGTCCACGGCTTCGAGGTGCGAAGGGTTGGGTGCCAAGCGCAGGTTTACTTCCTTGCCGGCGGGCGTTTTGATTTGGCTGGCAAAGCCCATGTGGTATTTTACGTCGCCGTCGCCCATGGTAGAGTCAGGGATAACCGCGCCTTCGAACTCGCTGAATATTTGCTCATAGGTCTTGCCCATGATGTTGGCAAGCACGTTGAGGCGCCCACGGTGTGCCATGCCAATGATGATTTCCTTGGCTTCTAAGTCAGCCAGGCGGTTAATGATGGCATCGAGTGCGGGAATGGTGGTTTCGCCCCCTTCCAGCGAGAAGCGTTTTTGTCCGAGGTATTTTGTATGCAAAAAGTTTTCGAATACGACGGCTTCATTCAGCTTTTGAAGAATGCGCTTCTTGTATTCGATATCGGGGTTGAAGTGAATGGACTCGTATTCGACTTTTTCCTTGAACCACTGCAGGATTTCCGGCTCCCTGATGTACATATATTCGAAGCCGATGCTTGAAGTGTAGATTTTCTGCAGGGCGGCAATGATATCGCGCAGTTTGGCGCGCCCGATGCCTAACTCAGCGCCAATATTGAACTCTTTGTCGAGGTCTTCTTCGGTCAGGTTAAAATACTCAAGCTCCAGGATGGCGCGGCGGTCTTTGCGCTCCCGGACCGGGTTGGTTTTGGCTTTCAGGTGCCCACGGCTCCGGTAGGCATGAATCAGCTGATATACATTGAGTTCTTTGCTGCTCAGCACGCTTTCGGTGTCGGTGCTTGCCATGCCGTTGCTGTGATACTGCAGGGCAAACTCGAAACCTTCGAAAAAGCGCTGCCAGCTTGTGTCAACAGATTGCGGGTCTTGTTTGTATGACTGATACAAAGACTCGATGTAGTTGCCGTGTGCATTGGCTACATAAGAAAAAGTCTCCATGGGGTTCTCTAATCAGGTTTGGTTTACTAAATACAAAGGTAAGGCTTTGTGTTTAATATGAAAAATCCTTATTCGTTTTAGCAAATATTGTTGATAGCGAGAGTGTTGTGCTTAGGTGGACAACCTTTAAAAAAGGATCTTCTGAAAAAACAAGAAGCCCCCCTGCAGTGTTGCAAGAGAGCTTTTGTATGGTGACTATGTGTTTGTTTTGCTTAGGCGTTGACTTTGTTGCGCATCAGAATGCCTACTTTCTCGATGAGGTCAGCAATGCGGTTGGAGTAACCGAACTCATTATCATACCAACCTACAACCTTTACCAGGCGTCCGTTTACGCTGGTCAAATCGGCATCGAAGATGCAGGAGTGCGGGTTGCCTACAATGTCAATAGACACGATGGGGTCTTCGGTATATGCCAAGATGCCTTTCAGTGCACCTTCGGCTGCCTCTTTCATCGCTTTATTGATGCTTTCTTTGTCGGCATCTTTTTTCAATACTACGGTCAGGTCGGTTACCGAGCCATCAGGAATGGGCACCCGCATGGCGATGCCATCCAGCTTGCCTTTCAGCTGAGGCAATACCAAGCCTACGGCTTTGGCGGCACCGGTGCTGGTAGGTACTATAGAGTAAGCAGCAGCACGTGCACGGCGCAGGTCTTTGTGCGGCGCATCTTGCAGGCGCTGGTCGGCAGTATAGGCGTGTACGGTGGTCATGTAACCACTTTCGATGCCGAACACTTCGTCGAGTACCTTGGCCATGGGTGCCAGGCAGTTGGTGGTGCAAGATGCATTGGATACGATGAGTTCATCGCCGGTCAGGATATCGTCATTTACGCCCAGCACGACAGTAGGCACTTTGTCGGGCGACTTGGTGGGGGCTGAAAGAATCACGCGCTTGGCACCGGCAGCAATGTGACCATGTGCGCTGTCGTAATCCAAGAAGCGGCCGGTAGATTCCAGCACTACGTCTATGCCCAGCTCGCCCCAAGGCAGCTTGGCAGGTTCTTTTTCAGCATATACTTTAATGAGGGTGCCGTTTACAACGATTCCTTCGGCATGGGCTTCTACTGTGCCGGGAAACTGGCCATGCACAGAGTCATATTTGAGCAGATGCGCCAATGTTGCGCTGTCTGTTAGGTCGTTGATGGCTACAACCTCTACGTTCTCTTTTTGCAGCATGGCACGGAACGACAGACGCCCGATGCGCCCAAAACCGTTGATGGCTACTTTTAGTTTTGTTGACATGGCAACGCTTAGGTTTGGTAAGTGAAACTTATGGTGTTGTACCTTTGGTACGGTGCTGCAATATTACAAAATATATATCGATATATGAAGCCCGGCACTTTGCCGGCAGCAGCAAAAAATGAATGAAAAAAATAAAAATAGAAATAAAAAAAGCGCATTTTTTGTTATACTTAAAATCATCCTTGTATTTTTGCCAATTAGAAGTTGCTTGTCTTAATAAATCCCTTTATTATGAAAGATATTGTAAAGCTTTATGAAATCGTAGAGAAGAAAACCTTGCAGAATCTGCCGGTATTGAACTTTGAAAAACAAAATAAAGAAGAAGAACTGCTTTTGCACATAAAACAAGGAATGTTTCGCACCGATGACGAAGCAGCAGCCGGCATGTATGGCACCGACGGAAAAGATGTGCGCTATAAATCCTTGAAGTACAGGCTCAAGCAAAAGCTTCTGAATCACCTGTACTTTGTTGATTTAGAAAGGATAGGCGTAAAGCCCCGCTGGAAAAACGAGCTTTCTCTTTGGGAAACGCTTTTAAAGGCGCGTGTGCTTATGGAAGAGGGCTATGCCAAAATGGGGGAAAAGATGTTGCGCAAAGCGCTGCAGCAGGCAGAAGAGCATGCATTTACGGATATTGCCTATTTGGTTGCCAACTTTTTGATAGACTATTACATTCAAGAGCATAACTTCCCGGCTTATCGCCAGATGCAAGCTTTGATTGAGCGTTTGAGAGAGCAGCGAAACATAGAAGAAGAAGCCAAGGATGCCTATCGCTTGGCTATGGCTACTTTGGGAAAATCTTATTTTTCCCGCACTCGCTTTATGGACGAAGCCCGGGGGATAGCCGCTTCTTTGCGCAGCATATGGAAACAAACCGGCAATTACAACGTATTTGAGCTTTACTACAACCTTCAGGTAGCCATTTTCCGCTACAAGGGCGAGTATGAAGCGCTGTCCGCTTTCTTGAAAGAGGTGGATGCCATACAAGGTGAGCATATTCTCTTTTCTTCCCGTTTCGACCTGTGGTATCATCGCACATTGGAGATAGAAGCATGCTTGCACACCTTCCAAATTGAGGAAGGTTTGAACCTGGCGAAGCGTTATGCGCCCTTATTCCCGGCGGCTTCCGAAAGCTGGTTCGATTTTCATGCGGTATATGTGCGCTTGGCTTGCTTTGCAGGAGATTATGAGTTGGCCGAAAAACTGATTTATGCCAGTTTCAATAATGAATACAGGCATCAGTTGCCCGACGAAACCAAACGTTTATGGGGGCTTTTGGCCGCTTACTTGGCATACATTACCAACGACAAACGACTCTGCCACCTGTTCGATGAAGAAATGTATTACCGGCAATTACCGCCCTATGACCGCCATCAGCTGAGCTTTCATATACCGCTTTTAATTTTGCAGATAGCCTATGCGGTTCGCATGCAAAACCATGAAGCAGTGCATGAGCGGGTAGCTATGTTGCAGAAATATACCAATCAGAATTTGCGCGCCAACATATCGCCGCGCACACGCCTTTTCTTCCGTGCACTTAAAATCATGCTTGAGAATGACTTCAAACAGAAAAGCAGTCGTAACAAAGGAAGATACACGCAAAAGCAGTTGTCGGAGTGGAAGGGCGAGCCGGGCGAAGATTATTTTGGCGAATGGGAAATTATTCCTTACCAGACGCTTTGGGAAAGTATGACCATGGACCTGGTGCGCGAGCCATTGGGGAAAAGAGGTAGACCCAAAAAAGCAAAATAATAACTTTTTGTTGAAGGCCACTTTCCTGTATTTTGCCTATCTTCCACGCCTGAATGCTTGCAAGCCACTGCGGGATCCATAATAGCTTTATTTGATGATTTGAAATAAATTCTGAAATTTACGCTACATACCTGTTAAATATTTTGTTTATTCTATGAATAGAGATGCTAATCTTTTGCTTTCGGTCAAGAACCTTACCATCGAGTTTGTTTCCGATAAAGGCAACTTCTTGGCTGTTGACAATATATCTTTTGACCTGTACAAAGGCAATACCTTGAGCATTGTGGGGGAGTCCGGCTCGGGTAAGTCAGTAACCTCGCTGGCTATCATGGGGCTGTTGGCGTCGAATGCCAAAGTAAGTGGCGAAATATGGTTCAACTCGAACTCTTTGGGTTGGGTCAATCTGCTGGAGCTAAGTCCCAAGCAGATGCGCGGCATCCGGGGAGGCGAAATAGCCATGGTATTTCAGGAGCCTATGACTTCGCTTAATCCCGTGATGACCTGTGGCGAGCAAGTGATGGAAGCCATCCGTTTGCATCGTCCCGAGCTGAGCAAAGAAGAGGCGCGGCAACTGGTGTTTCGCAAGTTTAGGGATGTGCACCTCGACAGCCGGGATGAGGGCGATTCCGAAGAGAGTGCCATGGCCCAGCTCGAAAAAATATACCACTCGTTTCCGCATCAACTGTCCGGTGGGCAAAAACAAAGAGTGATGATTGCCATGGCTTTGGCTTGCGACCCGGAACTCATCATTGCCGATGAACCTACCACCGCCTTGGATGTGAGCACACAAAGAGCCATTCTTGATATTTTTCAGGCGCTGACCTGCCGCGATGATATATCGGTGCTTTTTATCAGCCATGACTTAGGCGTGGTTGCCGAAGTGTCTGACCATGTAATGGTGATGTACCGGGGCAAGCAGCGGGAGTTTGAAGAAGTGCTCACCATTTTCGATAACCCTAAAGACCCCTATACGCGCGGGCTCTTCTCTTGCCGTCCACGCGTGGACCTGAGCTTTTTGGATACTTCTATTACGCGCCTTTCGCGCTTGCCCACCATTTCGGATTTTATAGAAGTGGACGCAGAAGGAAACGTAAAGTCCAAAAAGGTTGACAACATAGGCATAGGCGAGACCATCTTCTCTATGATAGACATTGAAGAAGCACCGCCCCAAGGCAAGCAAGCCGAGGCGCCCATGCCCATACTTAAGGTGGAGGGGTTGAGCAAGTCGTTTTGGGTGAAAAAGCAGGGGCAGCGCCGCAAAGAGCGCTTCGTGGCGGTGGACGACGTGAGCTTCGAAGTATTCAAAGGCGAGACCGTGGGTTTGGTCGGCGAGTCGGGTTCCGGCAAGTCTACCTTGGGGCGCCTGATTCTGCGCCTGCTGGAGGCAGACAGCGGCCGTGTGTCCTTTGGCGTGCGCAGCGATGACGGGCAGGTGCAGTATCACGATATATTTTCCATGAGCGAGCGTGCCATACGCCCCTTGCGCCGTTACATGCAAATTGTTTTTCAAGATCCTTTTGCCTCTCTCAACCCGCGCATGAGCATTGGCGAAATACTGACCGAGCCCATGCGTTTGTTTAAACTGTACGGCAGCGCGAAGGAACAAAAAGAGCGTGCCTTCCGCCTGTTGGAAGATGTAGGTTTGGAGCCCAAGCATGTGTTCCACCGCTATCCGCATGAGTTTTCCGGCGGGCAACGTCAACGTATTTGTATTGCCCGGGCGTTGGCTTCCGACCCGCAGTTTATTATCTTTGATGAATCGGTATCGGCTTTGGATGTGTCGGTGCAAGCCGAAGTGCTGAATCTGATTAATGAGTTGAAAGAACAATATCAGTTCTCTTCCATCTTTATTTCGCACGACCTGGCTGTGATTCGTTTCATTGCCGATCGTGTCATGGTGATGAAAGATGGCAGGATTGTTGAGCAAGGAGATAACCATCAGATTTTTGAGAACCCGTCGCACCCTTACACCCAATCCCTTTTAGATGCCATTCCCAAAGGCGATATCATAGCCATCAGGAAAAACATTGAAGAACGGGCAGCCATTCGCAACAGCCGCGTGCATGCTTCATGAGACAATAATATATGACAAACCAAACCCTAAGCAAAAAGACAGCCCTGCCATTTCCGGCACATGCCATGGTGGCGGCTATTCTTTTTACTTTGTATTTTAAAATGAATGAAATGAATGACTATGACCAGAAATAAGAAAAAAATAAAAGCAAAACTTGTTACAAAACGAAAAAGCAAAAATAAAAATACCATTGACCTCAAGCGCTTGAAAGAGCAGATTTTGAAAGTAATGGAAGAGCCATTAAAGCATGGCTATTCCATACGTACCATCATGCGCAAGCTGCATGCCGAAGGTAAGAAAACCAAGCGGGCGGTGATGCAGGCCGTAGAAGAACTGCTTGATGAAGGACATATTTATTTCACCTCCGATGGACGCATGCGCTCAGCTCTTGAGCGTCAGAATGTGCTTGTTGGCGTGGTGGACCAGTCCAGTCCTTATTATGCTTTTGTCGTGCCCAAAGACCCGGCTTTGCCCGATGTGTGGGTATCGGTCGAAGACCTGAATACCGCCTTCGACGGCGATGTGGTCAAGGTGGCTTACTTTGATTCAGAAAAGGGCTTGAATCCCGAAGGCAAGGTAATAGAGATTATAGAGCGCAAGCATAACCGCATTGTAGGACGCCTGACCATTGACCGCTCGGGCGAGTTCGCCTTTGTAGAGCCCGACAGCCGGCGCTATTACATGGACATATTTGTGCCCAAAGAGGCACTGCATGGTGCCCAAACCGATGATAAGGTGATTGTAGAGATTGTCAAATGGCCTAAAAACGGGAAAAGGCCCGTGGGCAAGGTGGTGAGCATCTTGGGCAAAGCCGGTGACCACAATACCGAAATGCATGCCATCATGGCAGAGTATAACTTGCCTTACGAGTTCCCCAAAAAAGTGGAGCAGGCAGCGGAAAAGATACCTGCCCAAATACCCAAAGCCGAAATTGCACGGCGGCGTGACTTTCGCGGCGTGACCACCTTCACCATAGACCCCGAAGATGCCAAGGATTTCGACGATGCGCTTTCCATACGCAAGCTGGAAAACGGGAACTGGGAAGTGGGCGTGCATATTGCCGATGTGACCTATTATGTGAAGCCCGGCTCTGTCTTGGACAAAGAAGCCTTCCAACGTGCTACTTCCGTTTATTTGGTGGACCGCGTGGTGCCCATGTTGCCCGAGCGCCTTTCCAATGAACTGTGCTCGTTGCGCCCTCATGAAGACCGTCTGACTTTTTCGGCTGTCTTCGAAGTGGATAACAACGCCCGTGTATTGCATAGCTGGTTTGGAAGAACCATTATCCATTCGCAGCGCCGCTTTACCTACGAAGAAGCGCAAGAACGCATAGAAACAGGGCGGGGCGACTTTGCCAAGAGCATCCGTACCTTGAACCGCCTGGCAAAGATTTTACGCAAACGCCGCTTTCAGCACGGTGCCATCAGCTTCGAAACCGTGGAGGTGCGCTTCCGCTTGGCACAAGACGGCACTCCCTTGGAAGTAGTGCCCAAGATCCGCAAAGATGCCCACAAGATGATTGAAGAGTGGATGCTGCTTGCAAACCGTAAGGTGGCCGAGTTTGTCTATAACCTGAAAAAGAAAGAGCCGCGCCTTACGATGGTGTACCGGGTGCACGAGCCGCCTGTGGAAGACCGTCTCGAAACCTTTGCAAAGTTTATCGCCAAATTTGGCTACAAGCTCGACACCAGCGACCCCAAACGCCTGGCACAGTCATACAACGCTTTGACAGAAGCCGTGGAAGGGAAGCCGGAACAAAACTTCATCGAGTCATTGGCGATTCGCACCATGTCGAAAGCCCGTTACACCACCGAGCCTTTGGGACATTTCGGACTGGCTTTCGATCATTACACCCACTTTACTTCGCCTATCCGGCGCTATCCCGATATGATGGTGCACCGCCTGCTATGGCACTACCTGCACAAAGGGCAGTCGGTCAACAAAGAGGAGTATGAGTCGTATTGTGAGCATGCTTCTGAAATGGAGCGACGCGCCGAAGAAGCCGAACGCGCCTCTATCAAATACAAGCAGGTGGAATTCATGCAGAACCGCACAGACGAAGTCTTTGATGGCATTGTTACGGGCGTCACCGAGCACGGTGTGTACGTGGAAATTGTGCAAACCAAGTGTGAAGGGCGTGTGGCCATGAGTGATTTACAAGGTGATTATTACGAGCTGGACCACGAGAACTATCGCCTGGTAGGACGCAAGACCAAACGCATCATTGCTTTTGGCGATAAGGTGAAAGTGAAGGTAAAAGCAACCAGTTTGGCTGCCCGCACCATAGATTTGGTTTTTGCCGAGTAGTTACAAGCAAAAAATGTGCCTTTGGTTAAAAAATGTGAGTCTTCCGTAAGGAAGTATTCACATTTTTTTTTAACTTTAACTACTTCAATCTTAAAGCGGAGTAGGGGCATGCAAAAGTTAGACCTGAAACAAATACAGACGCAGAAACTATCACCTCAGCAGATACAGTATATCAAGCTGCTGCAAATTCCCAGCGTGGAGCTGGAGGCAAGGGTGCAAGAAGAGTTGGCGTCGAACCCTTTGTTGGAAGAAGGACCGCCCGAAGAAGAGCCTTATAGCCTGGAAGCGGAGGAGGACAACTACGAGTCGGAAGAGCTGGAAGATGTGCAGGAAGAAATCAGCATAGAGGAATACCTGGAGCATGAAGATGTGAAAAACGGCTATAGCTCGGATTATTCGAACTATTCTTCCGACGATGACGATGATAAAGAAGTGCCCATTGTAAGCAGTGCGTCTTTGCTGGAAAGCCTGGAACGACAAATAGGCTTTCTGGACCTGGACGAAAAGCAGCAGATCATCGCGCGCCAAATCATCGGGAGTCTTGACAACGACGGTTACCTGCGCCGCGACTTGAAAGGTCTGCGCTATGACCTTATGCTTACACAAAATATGGCAGTGACGGAGCAGGAAATAGAAGAAGTGCTCAAGAAAGTGCAGAGCTGTGACCCGCCCGGTATTGCTGCGCGTGATTTGAAGGAGTGCTTGATGATTCAGCTCGAACGCAAGCTGGAAGAAGAGTTCCTTACCGAGGAAGAAGAGCGTCATATACAAAATGCGCTTTTGGTGTTGCGCAAGTGTTTCAATGAGTTTAAGAAAAAGCACTATGACAAGATTCAGGCTAAACTGCACATGAGCGAAGAGGAATTGCGCGAAGCCATTCATTTGATTACCAAGCTCAACCCCAAGCCGGGCGAGGTGTCGGGCAATTCATTTGTGCGTAACCAATACATCATCCCCGACTTTATTGTGAAAAACCGGAACGGACAACTGGAAGTAAGCCTGAATTCCAAAAATGCGCCGGAGTTACGCATCAACCGTGTATATGCCGAGATGCTGCAACAATATGAACACAGCGACAAGAAAGACAAGAAGCTGAAAGAGACCATTTCGTTCGTGAAACAAAAACTTGACTCGGCCAAGTGGTTCATCGATGCCATCAAACAGCGTCAAGATACGCTGCTGCGCACGATGAATGCCATTGTAGAGCACCAAAAAGAGTTTTTTCTGGAGGGTGATGAGTCGAAGCTCAAGCCCATGATTTTGAAAGACATTGCCGACAAAATAGGCATGGATATATCTACGGTGTCACGGGTGGCAAGCAGCAAAACCGTGCAAACCGACTTCGGCATTTATCCTTTGAAGTACTTCTTTTCGGAGGGTATTGGAACACAAGGGGGCGGTGAAGCCAGCAGCCGGGAAGTGAAGCATGTGTTGAAAGAACTGGTGGACAACGAAGACAAGAGCGCCCCTTATTCCGACGAAAAGCTTGAGGAATTGCTCAGGGAGCGCGGTTACAAAATTGCGCGCCGTACGGTAGCCAAGTACCGTGAGCAGCTGGGCATTCCCGTAGCCCGCCTGCGCAAAGAGCTGTAGCGTTTATGAAACGACCCTGTTGGGCTTGGATACTGTCCTTGCTTTTTCATCCTTTATGGCTGCCTTGGGGCATACTTTATGTAGCGTTGCATTTTTATGATTCCCTGTTTTTTCTTTGGAGCAGCCATTTACCGGCAGCGCTTTTGAAGATGGCAGCCGTGCTGTGGTTATTGTTGCCTTCCGGTGTGCTTTTTTTGTTGAAACAAGCCCGCCTCATACGCAGCTGGGAAATGGAAGAAGCCCACGAACGTCGCTTGCCGCTGCTTAGTCTGCTGCCGGTCTATATTTTTTCGGCTTGGGCTATGCACTTTTGGGAGCTGGACGAGCGGCTGCAAGCGCTGCCGGCCGGGGTGGCGCTGAGTCTTTTGTTGGCTTTGCTTATCAACGAGTATTCTAAAATAAGCCTGCACACCTTGGCAATGGGGGGCGCCACTGCCTTTTTTGCCGCTTTGGCTTATCATACACACCACATCATGCTGCTGTTCCCTTTGATTGCTTCCATTTGGGCAAGCGGCTGGGTATATGCCGCCCGCTTGATGCTGAATGCCCATTCGCAAGCACAGCTGTTGGGGGGCTATCTGCTTGGCAGCGCCACCATGTGGGGCGCTTATTGGTATATGGCAGGAGGGGGGTGAAGGAAGCCCGCTGTTGAATGGCAAGCATCAAGCCCCGAAATACATGTGAAAGACGAGTAAATTTCCACTTCGTGACCGGCACGAAGACCTACATACTCAACACAATCAACTCAAAGCGCCGGTTTTTGGCACGCCCTTCTTCGGTTTGGTTGTCGGCAATAGGGCGTGATTCGCCATATCCTTTGGTTACGAAGCGGTCCGGCGCCATGCCTTTCTGCAGCAGGTACTCTTTCACGGCATTGGCCCGCTTACGCGACAACTCCAGATTGTAAGCTGCCGAGCCGCGGTCATCGGTATGCCCGGCAATTTCTACTATTACCGTGGGGTTGTCTTTAAGCAGCTTGTAAATACGGTCTATTTCGCGTTTGGCATCCTCGTTCAGTTCCCAGCTGTTATAATCGAAGGTGATGTTGTGCAGCGGTATTTTGGCACCTACCTTCAAGCCGGTCATTTTTACATCCAGCTTACTTTTGGAGGCTGTGGGGGCTTCTGTGAAGTCTTTGGCTGCCGAAGCAACAAATTTACGGGCGTAGAAGAGGTAGTTATTCGGGTTTTTAACTTCTATTTCATACTCATCCCCTTCGCGCAACCTGACCAAATAACGCCCATTTTGCGCATCTTCGGGGCTAAGCTCTATCACTTCGTCGCGGTTGCGGTTGGTGAGCACCACGCCAAAATCCAATCCCTCGCCGGAGGCTATGTCTTGAATGTTGATTTCATATTCCACTTTTTTGGGAGCAAGCGGAATGCGATACACCAGCCTGAAGGTATCAAGGCGGTTGGCATCGATGGTGAGCGTGGTGTCCTCGAATTGCGGGTCTGTGATGTGTATGTTGTACAGTTTTTTTACGGGTAAATCCAACACCAGACGCCCGCCCACAGCTTTTGGGCTGGCGATGGTTTGGCTTGCTATCACGTCACGTATATCGACACGCGCCTCTACCGGGCTGCCCAGCTCTTTATCTTCAATAATGAATTCCGTAGAAAACGTGCTGATGCCCAAATCAGGAATCACGGGAGAAGAGTCTTCCAGCTCTTGGGCATGCCCGTTGAATATTGCCAAAGCGAAGAAGAAACCCAAGTATATATATCGAACTGCTTTCATTTGGATGAAAATTTTCAAAGGTTAGGATTCATTAAAAACGCACACTAAGACGCAATGCAGGTACAAACTGCCGCAGATAAGTGGCTTGCGGCACAATGCCGGCTTCAATATCCATTGCTTCGTTGAGCTCTTTCAAATAATGCTTATCTACCCGGTTGCGCAGCCCACGGAAGAAAACACGGACCACATCGCCCCCCCAAATGACGGCACTTGCTACTGCCAAGCCACTGGCGAGCAACAGTTGTTCGTTGGCTTGGTTATAGAGCGTTTGGGCTTGGTCGGGGCGGTTGCTTTGCAAATAAAGGTCGTAGCTTTTATTGGCTTCGCCGTATTGCCAGATGGCTGCCCCCGCAGTGCCGTAGGCTAAGAGCGTGGTTACTACCCAGCGGTATTTCCACTTCCACCATCTGTAATAGCGCACCTTGGGGTTGCCCAAGCCGGGTACTACCAGAGAGTAAAGGGCTGCCCCCTCATTTTTTAGGTTCAATACACTTGGCTCATATTTTGCCTTTATCTTGAATTGTATGTTTTTACCATCGAAGTCGGGCATTTCTTTTTCATAATGCCAGATGACTCGTTTGTCGCCGGCAAGCACGCGTCGCCCGATATGCCCGCGCACTTCTTTCAATGGTCCTTGAAATGTTCTACCGCTGTCGTTAGAGTAGTACAATTCGGTGTGAAATTCATAGCGAATGCTGCCGTCTTCCAAGGTGTAAGGCAAAATCACCTTCCCCTCCTTACGGTTCACTACAATTTGTTCATCCCGTAAATCCAGCTTTTGCCCAAGCAGCACATATGGCAGGCATAAGAGTACCGGAAATGACAGTTTTATGAGCGTTTTCATAAGTCGCGATGAAAATAAGTTGAAAAATATATACTAAATTCAAGCATAAATTTAACAAAATGCAACTGAATGATGACGGACGGTGTACGTTTTATGCGCACTTTCTTTATGAAACGGCAAGGATGGATATTGCTTTTTAGCTTTTTATGTTTTGCACAGCTTGTAAAAGCACAGCAAGATTTTCCCCGGCTCTATGAGTCGATGCTTGCCGCCTACAATGCCGGCGACACACAGCGGGCAGCTTCATTGGCAGACAGCTTGCGTGCCATAGCGCCACAAGCGCTGCAAAACAAGCCGGAACAGCTGGCGGCGCTTTATCAGAATATGGCTGTGATTTATACACGGGCGCAACGCTTGCCTGATGCCGAGACGATGTATCAAGCTTCTATGGAGCTGCGAAAGACCCAAGACCTGCCATCTTATTTTTCTACTGCCTTTCAACTGGCGGCACTTTACGTGGCACAAGGCAAGCATGCAGAAGCAGAGCAGCTTTATGCCGGAGTAGTGGCGCTGAGTGAACAACAAAAGCAGTTGACCTTGTATTATCCGGTGGCACTGGCTTATCTGGGGCAGTTGGCCATACGAAAAGCAGCATGGCAGGAGGCAAATGCTTACCTTGCCAAGGCAGATAGCCTGTTTCAACAGGCACAGCTTACCAACCGCCCTGAATATGCCTATGTATTGGTAGGCAAGGGGCATTTGTTGGTAGAACAGGGCAATTACACGGAAGCCAAGCCGCTGCTACAAGCAGGCTTGCAGCTGGCGCAGGCAGGCAAGGTGGCAGACTTGCAGCGTCAGGCGCTCTTAGATTTGGCTTTGATAGCCGAAGAAGAAGGGCAAACTGCACAAGCAATTGAACAGCTGGAAGCATTGAGCCGCATGGCAGCCCCCAACACCGTGGAAGCCATTGCTGCTTCCGTGGCTTTGGGGCGTTTGTATGTGAAAGCCGGAAAGTATGACCAAGCCGGGCAGTATTTGCAAAGTATTGCCACGCGTGTGGAGGCGGTGCCTGCTTTGTTAATAGATTACTACCAGGCGAGGGCTTTGCTGGCGGTGGCACGGCAAGAATACAGCCAAGCGCTTGCTTTCCTGGATAAGCTCGAGACAGCCTATAGCGAGCAGGCGTCATGGCAAGAGCGTGTTACTCTTTTGTACAACCGGGCGCAAATAGAGCGTACTTTGGCCCTTTGGCTTGATGCCATGCAACATCTCGAAGAAGCCATTCATTTAATGGAGACGAACCATGGAAAAGAATCGTCTTTGTATGCACGCGCTTATTTGCTGTGGGGCGAAGTGTTGGAGAAGGGCATGACCGATTATGAAGGCGCTGCCGGAAAGTATCGTTCGGCTATGATGGCTTGGGAGCATATTCACGGGAAGAAAACACTTGCTTACTGGCTCACAAACGCAGATTATGCGCGGGCATTGATGCTGGACGGGCAGTACCGGCAAGCTCTGAAAGAGTATGAGCAGCTGCTGCCACAACTGGAGCAACTATTGGGACAAGACGCACAGGCTTATGCCGAAGTGCTGGCCAACTGTGCCAATGTACTGTATGAAACCGGTGATTATAACCGGGCAGAAGAGTATTATCAGCAGGCAATCGATATTTACAAAAAGAATTTTGCAGTAGGAGACCTAGCCTATCTGACAGTAGTGCGCAACCTGGCAGCCGTGTATGCCAACCGTGGGCTTTACGGGCTTGCCGAGGCACTTTATGTGGAAGCCATGACGGAGACCGCCGCGAGTCTGGGTGAGGAGCACCCTTTTTATTTGGACCTGCGCGAAGCGTATGCCCTTTTGCTGCAAAGCATAGGATATTACGATACGGCGGAGCAGCTACTGACACAAAACCTCAATGCCCGGCGGCGGTTATTGGGCGAAGAACATCCGGCAGTGGCTGAAACCTGCTTACACCTGGGCGCCATCAATTATCTGATGGGCAGCTATGTGGAAGCCGAAAATTATCTTAGCCGGGCACGTGCTCTTTATGAGCAACAGAATGCGCGGGAGCTACCGGCATATACCGATGTGCTTTATTTCATGGCAAAGACTTTGAATAAGCTGGGACGTATGCAGGAAGCCATTCAGACCCTGCAGCAATGTCTGACGCTCAGAGAGCGCATTGTGGGCACCGGACACCCTGACTATGCCTTGGCTTTGAACGCTTTGGCTGCTTATCATGAACAGGTGGGCAACCATACCGAAGCACAAGAGTTGTATCGTTGGGCGCTGGATATCCTCAAAACCAAAGGGGAATATAGCCCCGAGTATATTGGTGTTTCGGAACGCCTTGCCAATCTTTATAAAAAACAAGGCAAATGGCAGGAAGCCATTGATTTGCTGAAAAAAGCCTATGAGGCACGCCTTACGCTCTATGGAAAGACACATCCGGCTACGGCAGCTTCTGCCAATAACTTGGCTATTTTATTTGAAAGTGCAGGAAAAAGCGCCGAAGCACAGCGTTACTATACCGAAGCCCTGCAAGCTTTTGAGCAGACTGTGGGCAAGCAGCATCCCGACTACATCACTACCCTGAACAACCTGGCCATTCTGTACGATGAGCAGAAAGACTACACACAAGCGGCACAATACTACGAGCAAAGTGTAGATGTGTTGAGCGCTTTTATACAAAATATATTTCCCGGATTGAGTGAAAAGGAAAAGCGCGCGTTTTACTACAAATACCGCCCGTTTTATGAGAACTTTTTCTTTTTCGTGGTGAAGTATGCCACCGAAAAACCCGGCACAGCATTGACCCAACGCCTTCTGGTGAAAGCGTATAACCTGCAGATTCAATTAAAAGGCATTTTGCTGACTACCACCGGGCGCATTCGCTCATTGGTGGAAAACACCACCGACGAAACACTCAAGCAGACCTACAGACAGTGGCAGGCGCTGCGTGAGCTGATTGCCAATATTTATACCGAAGGTCTGCAGGCAGCCGAAGCGCGCGGTGTGAAGGTGGAAGCGCTCGAACAAGAAGCCAATCGTTTAGAGCGGATACTCTCGCAGCGCTCGGCCGATTTCGCCGGTGAAAGCCAACAAAGGCAGTATGACTTCCACACTTTAACGCGCAGCTTGAAAGCCGGCGAAGCAGCCTTGGAGTTGATTCGCATTGAACCACAGGCCGATAGCGTGTATTACATTGGACTGATGGCGCGCCCCCAAGCGGCGGTGCCGCAGTGGTTTGTGCTTACTGCCGGCAAAAACATAGAGCGCCATGTGAATTATCATCGCAATGCAGTGAAGTTCAAACTCGCCGACCGCAGAAGCTACAACGTCATGTGGGCACCTTTGAAGCCCTACCTGGAGGGTGTGCGCCGCCTTTACTTCTCTGCCGATGGCGCCTATTACCAAATCAACCCCTATGCACTATATGATGCGGAGCAGAACCGCTATGTGATTGACGAGATAGAAATTGTGTTTGTGTCCAATACGAAATACCTCATAGATACTGTGCGCAAGGCAGAAATAAAAAAAGAAGCGGTATTGGTGGGGAATCCCACTTATCAAATCGACCCTGCTTTGGGGGCAGAGGCAACGGCTGTGGATTTGGAAAATCAAGGAAGTTACTGGTTGGCGAATGCCCGCTTTTTGCCCTTGCCCGGTACGGAAGCAGAGGTCAATCAAATTGCCGCTTTACTGAAGGGAGCTGCTTGGATGGTGAAAGTGTTCAAAGGCATTGAAGCACGCGAAGAAAACATTAAGGCTATCCGTAAACCGGGGATTTTGCATATTGCGACCCACGGCTTCTTTATTCCCTCGCCCAAAGACGAAGTACAAAGCGGGCGCTTCATCAGTCGCGAAGTCCTCGACGAAGAACCCATTGACCCCATGCTGCGCTCAGGCTTGGTGCTGGCCGGTGTAACTGATTATTTCAACGGGCGCCGTGAAGGGCGTCGCGATGACGGCATACTCACCGCTTATGAAGCAGCCCATCTGGATTTGTCGCAAACCCAACTGGTGGTGCTGTCGGCTTGTGAAACAGGCTTGGGCAAGGTGCAAAATGGCGAAGGTGTCTATGGCCTGCAGCGCGCTTTCTTGCTCTCGGGCGCCAATTATTTGGTCATGAGTCTTTGGCGTGTAGATGATGCCGCCACACAACAACTCATGAGCCGCTTTTATCATTACATAGCCGAAGGAAAGGAAGTGCCCCTTGCTTTCAAGCAAGCCCAAATGGAGCTGCGCCAAAAGTACAGCGAGCCTTATTTTTGGGCTGCCTTCGTCTTGATTGAGCAGTAAGCACCCACAATAAGCGCAGAGTTCATTATCTTTGTACCCCTTAACCTCAAGCAGCGCTTGAGCGTACAGGCAAAAAAGGTATTGACCATCAGCAAGAAGAGTGTAGTACGATGAATAGAAGAACATTCCTGAAGCAAGCGCTCATTGCCGGCGGTGTGGCGGCAGTGGCCCCTTTTGAACTGTTGGCAGGGCGCCCACAGGCTACCCGCCTCACCATCCTGCATACCAACGATATGCATTCGCGCATCGAGCCCTTTCCTTTGTCGGCACCACAACACGCCGGCGAAGGAGGCATGGCACGCCGGGCAGCTCTTATTAAGCAAATACGTAGCGAAAACCCGCATGTGCTTCTGCTTGACAGTGGCGATATTTTCCAAGGTACACCTTATTTCAATTTCTTTGGGGGCGAATTGGAATTTAAGCTCATGAGCGAAATGGGCTATGATGCCGCCACGCTCGGAAATCACGACTTCGACAATGGCTTGGAAGGGCTGTTGAAGATGCTACCTCATGCCCGCTTTCCTTTCTTGACCGCCAATTATGACTTTAGCCGCACCCCGCTGCATGGCAAAACCAAGCCCTATCAGGTGTTTGAAAGGGGCGGCATTCGCATCGGCGTGTTTGGCATAGGCATTGAGCTGAAAGGCTTGGTCAATGAGCGTTTGTATGGCAAAACACGTTATTTGGACCCTGTGGGCGTGGCACGCGAGATGGTCAAAACCCTGCGCAAAGATGAAAAGTGCGATTTGGTGATTTGCCTTTCGCATTTGGGCTTTCTTTATTCTAATGGAAAGATATCGGATGTGCTGCTGGCAAGCAAAGTGCCGGGCATTGACATTATCTTGGGCGGGCACACGCATACCTTTATGCAAGAGCCATATAAAATGCGCCATGCCGACGGAAACTACACCATCATTCATCAAGTAGGATGGGCAGGGGTACGCTTGGGACGTATCGACCTGGTGATTGAAAACGGAAAAAAACGGATGGTGTCGGCACGCGCCCTGCCCATCAGCGCCGGCCGTGTATAATGTAGTGGTTGGGGATTTGCCCTTTTTTTAACAACTTTGCAGCCCTTTTTGAGTTCTGTTTATGGTTATTCCAGGTACTAAGCATAGCCCTTATGATTATATGAGTGTTCGTGATGCAACAACGATATGGAACCAGTGTCTTAAGGTCATTCGCCAAGAGGTGGATGAAGAGCAATTTAAGACATGGTTCTCGCCTATCGTGCCATTGCATCTGGAGGGCAATACCTTAACCATTCAGGTCCCCAGCCTTTTTTTCTATGAGTGGATAGAAGAGCACTATGTGCATGCCTTGCGCAAGGCCATTGTGCAAGTGCTGGGCAAAGGGGGGCGCCTCGATTACTCGGTGGTGGTTGATAGGGGCGATGCTTCCCACCATCCGTTGGCAATGAATATTCCCACCGCCAAAACCGGCAACGGAAATGGCAACACGCCCCGGCAAAAACAACCGGAGAGTGTGCCCCCGGGGCAGCGCCAGGTGGCTACTTCTTTGCGTCCCAAGCGAAAAGGTAAAAAAATACCGGAGGAGTACAAGCCCCTGCTCGAAGAAACCGAACTGAATCCACACTATACTTTCGATAACTTCATAGAAGGCGACTGTAACCGTTTGGCACGCTCGGCCGCTTTTGCCGTAGCGCAAAAGCCGGGGGTCACCTCTTTCAACCCCTTGATGATATACGGGGGCGTAGGGCTGGGTAAAACCCATCTGGTGCAGGCTATAGGCAATCATATACGCAAGACACAGGAGGAGAAGATTGTGGTGTATGTCTCTTCCGAAAAGTTTACCAGCCAGTTTATAGAAGAGCTCAAAAACAACAACCTGCAGTTTTTGACCAACTTTTACTTGCTCATCGATGTATTGATTATTGATGATGTGCAGTTTTTGTCGGGCAAGGAAAAGACACAAGAGCTGTTTTTCCATGTGTTCAACCATTTGCATCAGAAGGGCAAACAGATAGTGATGACCAGTGACCGCCCCCCACGCGAGCTGAAAGGCTTACAAGACCGCTTGTTGTCGCGGTTTAAGTGGGGACTTACTGCCGACTTGCAACAGCCCGACTTTGAAACGCGCCTTGCCATCATTCAGCGCAAGCTGCAAAATGAGGGCATCACACTGGACCCCGAAGTCATTGAGTATTTAGCCAATACCATAGACAGTAACATACGCGAGCTGGAAGGGGTGATTGTGTCTTTGATGGCACACTCTTCTTTGAACCGCCGCCCCATAGATATGGCATTGGCCAAAGAGGTGGTGCAGCATGTGGTGCAAAAACAAGATGAGCTTCCGCACGAAGACATAGAGGTAGACATTGATACCATCATGGAAGAGGTGGCGCGCTATTTTGGTTTAAGCGTGGAAGCGCTCAAATCGAAATCCAGAAAAAAAGAAATAGTAGTGCCACGCCAGATAGCCATGTATTTGTGTAAAGAATACACCAACTTTTCTTTAAAATCCATTGGTTATCATTTTGGTGGGCGCGATCACAGTACGGTCATTCATGCCGTGCAAAATATCAGTGAATTGCGCGACAAGGATGCCGATTTCCGTTTGTATATCGATCAACTCTTAGAGCGTCTGCGTTTGTTGAAATAGCCGGGCTTACCGCCCGGGCGTGGCACAAGGCGCTCTGTAAATCAATGCATGGCATGCTGAGCAGAGGTGTAAAATTGATGTTTGGGGCAAGTTTTTTGTTTGCTTTGATGAATATTTGTGTGAAAATGGTGCCCCATATTCCGGCCATTGAAATTGTGTTTTTCCGCTCGCTGATTACTTTGGTGATGAGTGTGTGGGTGCTGCGTCGTGCTCATGTGCCTCTGCTGGGCAACAACCGGAAAATATTGGTTTTGCGTGGCTTATTCGGCGCCATTGCCTTGGCTTTGTTTTTTATGCTCTTGCAGCGCATTCCGCTGGCAAGTGCGGCGGTGCTTCATTTTATAGCCCCCATCTTTACCGCCTTGATTGCCGCTTTGGTGCTTAAAGAGCGTTTATTGCCCCTGCAGTTTGTTTTTATGCTGCTTTCATTCATGGGTATTCTGGTGATGAAGTCTTTCGACTGGCGCATAGGGTGGGTGGATGTGGGCATGGGGGTGCTGTCTGCATTTTGTGCCGGCTGTGCTTACAACTGCATCCGCTATTTGAAAGGGCAAGAGCACCCTGTGGTTATTGTGCTTTATTTCCCGCTGGTGACAGCCCCCTTGGCAGCCATCTGGATGTTTTTCGATTGGGTGATGCCACAAGGAACAGACTGGCTTTGGTTGCTGGCTGTCGGGGTACTCACACAATGGGCGCAGGTGTTGATGACCAAAGCATATCAGGCTGAATCGGCTGCCAAGGTGGCCGCTGCCAGTTACATAGGCATTGTGTATGCCTTGGGCTTGGGATACGTCTTTTTTCACGAGACCTTCACCTGGCAAACCATCGTGGGCATGTTGCTTGTCTTAGCCGGTGTCATTTTGAATGTTACACTTACACCTGCCCTGAAGAAACAACAAAAAAAAGTAGCTTCTTAGCATGCTGACGGTTTTTGGCTTAAAGCCGGCGACGCGCATCTTTGTAAATCGATTCGGTAAAGTGCATTTTTTCTTGCAAATAGCCGGCAGAATTAAACCAAGATGGTATGTTTATTGACCACATAAGCTAAAAAAAGTTTATGCGACCTGTTTTTCTTTTGTTCATCGTTTTGTTGTGGGGCACACAGGTGCACGCACAGTATTTTGGAGGTGGGTTTCAAGTAGCCGTTCCTACCGGTGAGTTTGCGGAAAATACCGATGCCGTAGGCATTGGCTTCGACATCTACGGCATGGGGAGCATCGCAGGCAACCAATCTATTCAAATAGGTTTGGATGTAGGCTATTCGTTGTATGGGCGCAATGAGCAGCGCGAAACGCTCACCGCCGAGCTGGTTGCCTACGACAACAACGGAAACCAGATTTTGATTGACCAAATCAACATGCCTTTGCGCATAGTGGTCAACAACAACATCTTCCATACACATGTGATAAGCCGCTTCATTGCACCTATTCCTTATGTGCAGCCTTATGTAGATATCATGGGGGGCTTTAAGTATATTTACACACGCACCAAGATTTATGACGAGTCGGACGATGGGCGCTATTCAGGTGGTAATAATTCGAGCAATAACAACAACGACCGCCTGATTACTGCCAAGAACCAAGCCAGCGATTTTGCATGGAGCTACGGCGGGGGAACCGGTTTGTTGATTACGCTGGGCGGCACCAATCTCGAATTGCGGGCGCTCTACCTGATGAGCGGCGAAGTGAGCTATTACGACTCGGAAGATACCAAGGGGTGGACGGTAGAGTTTAAAAACAGTCCTTCCAACTATGACCCGGGCAATGTGTCTTCGGAAGACATAGGCGAAGTGCGCACCAAAGCCAATAAGAAAAACTCACGCTCCGATGTGTTGTTTTTTAGTCTGGGTATCAATATCCCATTGCGTGGGCAGTAAGGGATACACACTTGCTTGTTTGAACTTTTTTGCACAAATTCAACAAAAAAGCCTATGAAACATAACCGTCTGTTATTGCTTATTTGGCTGTTTGCCTGCTTGGGCGCCTGTCAGAAACAAAACAAGCAAGCACTGCGTGTCTTTGTGCTCAGCTATGAAGACTTTGGTCCCAAATACCTTGCCTATACGCTTTTGGGCAATGAATGGTATCAGTGGGAAGAAAGTGAAGACGAAAATAAAAGCTACCGGATTCAGGTAGTGGTCTATAAGGACGAGGACTTGGAGCGGGTAAAGAAAGCCTATCCGGTACAAGCCGAAGCAGAGCAAGATTACCGTTATGTGAGCTATGAAGCAGCCATGGAATATCTGAACCGGCACAGCCAAAACCCTGCCCTGTCGGAAAGCAGCCGGCAAAAGCTCGAAGAAACCAAGCTGCGCTTGATGGAAGCTTTTGGCGAAACGCCTGAATAACGGCTTGCCATTTTACGTTGAGCCGCCTCCCGGCATTGCAGGTTTTAAAGCACCTTGCAATGCCGGTTTTATTATGGCTTGGCTTTTTGTGCCGTTTGGAAGAAAGGGCACTTGGCGCTGCACATAGCCCCAAAACAAAAAGGTTTCTTTTCCATGCTCGAAAAAAGCAGAAGCCTTTGAGGAAGCCTGCCGGCGCAAAGTATGCCATGCCATTATCTTTTATATTTGCCACAAAACGCGCATAGCCCATGTTGCTGGACAGAGCCTTTTATGAACGGGAAGATGTAGTGGGCATTGCCCGCGACCTGATAGGCAAGGTGATAGTATCGGAAATTGACGGAAAACGAACGGCTTTGGTTATTACCGAAGCAGAAGCCTATTGTGGTGCTACTGACCGCGCCTGTCATGCCTTTGGCAACCGGCGTACCCCACGCACCGAGGTAATGTATGCAGCCGGCGGCCATGCTTATGTTTATTTGTGTTATGGCATTCATCGTTTGTTCAATGTGGTAACCAACCGGGCTGAAAAGGCCGATGCCGTCTTGATTCGTGCCGGTGTACCGCTCGAAGGCTTGGCACACATGCTGCAGCGCCGCAAGCACCAACGGCTGACGCCCCGTTTGAGTGCCGGACCGGGCACCCTTACCCAAGCATTGGGTATAGAACTGTTGCATAACCACCACGACCTGACGCTTGGGCAGCTGCTGTGGCTTGAAGACCGTGGCATAAAGCCCCCGCCGGGGGCAATACAGGCAACCCCACGCATAGGCATTGATTATGCCGGTGAAGATGCCCTGCTGCCATGGCGTTTTGTATGGAAAGATGTGCCGGTAGATGCTTTCCTTTAATCTTGTGGCAGATAGTTTATCGTGATGACTTCGCTTTCCTGTTTCTTTTTATTGTTTGCGTATTGGTTTTTTTCATCGGGCGTGCCACACAAATAGGCGAAAGAGTACTCATCATAAGCTGCTGCTTGTCCGTTTTCTTGTGAAGCGTCTTCGCTTTGTTTCGGTATTTTTCCTGCTTGATCGCTCTTTTTACATTGCTCGTTATATTGCTTGGGGATAAGGTCTCCAATCGATTTACTGCTTGAACTCTTCGAACTATTCGAACTATTCGAACTCTTCGACGGTATTAGCCAGTTCATGGACGATTTGGGACGGGTGCAGGCAACGTAAAAAAGGTTGAGAGCTGCCAAATCTTCTTTTTGAGTGGTTTTGGTGAATTCTTGAATGATGCGGCTTATAAATGTTTTGTACAGCGTTCCCTGAATGGCATCATCCCCACATTCTTTAATCTTTTCAAGGAAACTATGGTTTTGAGTAACAAACAAATAGGGAAGAGGCGAAGCCGTACCGCTATCGGACAAGCGTACGTAAAGCGTGTGTTGCCGGTTACTATCCGTAATGGACCAGTTGAGCAGGATGATGGTTACCGGAAATTCAAGTCCTTTGGACTTGTGAAGGGTCATCACTTGCACGGCGTTTTGGCGGACGTCTTGCAAGGCGGGCATTTCGCTGAGGGTGTCCCAGTATTTTACGAAAGCATGAAGCTGTTGCCCTTCGGTGTGCACAAATTCATGCACCACTTCCAGGAAGCGAAATACATAGGCTTGCTCGTCTTTCAGCTTCAGCAAGCGGAAGTGTTCAATTACTTCCAGTACAATATCGTAAACATTTTTACCATTCAACTGCTCGAATCCGAAAGTTTTAAGGTAGGTGTATTTTTCGCGGTAATAATCCCAGTCGGCACCTTCGGGCACTTCACCGAATATTTCTTGTAATGTATTGTGTTCGATGGGGCTTTCAGACGCCGGTGGCTTACCTTCGTTTTCAAGAGCTTGACAATACAGGCAGTAAAAAAAGCGTGCTTCGGCTTTAGCCAAGCGGTTGGCGGGTTGCGCCAGGCTTTTCAAGAAGGCCACCAAGAAATTCACGGCATGGGCGCGGTCTATGGTCAGGGAGCCGGGCGCATAAGCCTGCAAGTCCTTGCCGTGCTCGTCTTGCTTGTCCTTAGATAGGCTGTTCAGTTGCTGTACGATTTGGTTCACTTCGTCATTCTTGCGGCACAAAATGGTGACGTCGTCATAGTTGAAGCCTTTGTCTTGGATGTATTGGTGGATGATGTGCACCATGTTGGAAAGTATTTGCTGATTGTTCCTGCCCGGAACAAACGTTACGACCACTTCGCCTGATTCGGTCTCCTGTTGGGGTTCTTGCTCCACGGAAGTGTACGCCTTCATAATGAAGGGGTTGGTCGCTTGCTCTTTGTTGATGGCTTTGAACAGCTCGTTGTTGAATTTCACGATACGGGAAGCGCTTCGGAAGTTTTTATCCAGTGTGTGGCTTTGCACACTCTGCAAAAAAGCTTCTACTTCGGGGCGTTGGGTGGCGTCGAGTCCTAAAAAGTCGAGCATTTCAGCAGCCAAATCTGCCGAATTGGCATTGGGACCGGCCTGTGTCAAGTTGACCAATAGTTGCGATTCGCCGCCGCGCCATTCATAAATCGACTGTTTGGGGTCGCCTACAATCAGACTCTCCAGCCCTTGCGAGGTGCTTTCCTTCAAGAAAGGATAGAGAATGCGCCACTGTGTAATGGAGGTGTCTTGAAACTCGTCGATAAGGAAGTGTTTGTAAATATTGCCCAACTGCTGGTAGATTTGCGGAGGGCTCATGGGGTTGTCGGTCAAATAGCGGGCTAACTTCAACGAAAGCCAGCCCAGATACAGCTTGCTGTTGCGTGAAAGGGTGTTTTCCAGCAAGTGGTGCATGAGAAAATAAATAAAGAGCTTTTGTACACTCTGTATGACGGTAAGCTGAAAAAGCACATGCATGCAAACTTCGGTGTGCACATTTTCCATCTCTTTTGCAAGGCGGCTTATCTCTTGCTGCACTTCGGGCCGCAGACTCTTCTTAGCACTCTTTTTTATCCATTCTTTGTCGGGGGGAAGCTGTGAACCGATACCGGATAGTGCCGTCATGCTTTTAACGTATTCATTCAGCTGCTTGCTGTCCGGTTGTTCGCTTGTGAGTGTCTCCTTTAGTTGAGTGACTTTTTCTATCAATTCGCTTAAGGCCTTGAACCCTTTGGCGGCGTTAATACGGGGGGCTCTGTTTTGGTTAGAAAGGTCTTGATGGCGGTCGATGCCTTCTTTTTGCAGCAGGCTTTCTATATCTTCCCATCGTTCCTTCAAATCTTGAAGGAGGGGCTCTACGTCCCTTTTCAGGGCTTCATAGGCTTGTTTTTTCTTTTCCTTCAAGGCTTGAAACAGCTCGCTGAGCGAAGCAGACTGCTTGTCTTTGATGAGTGCATGGCGGCTTTCTTCCACGATGTCGAGAACGGTGCTGTCGAACAGTTGTTTGCCCGCTTCTTTTAACTTTTCACCTTGCAGCAGTTTTTCCCAGCTTTCATCGCCGGCAAGTGCTTCTTCTTTAACAAAGTTCTTCAACTCTTCTATGATGGGCATCCACTGTTGACTGCCGCCTTGCTGCTCTTCCTGCGACAGGTCGCGCACATGCAACATAAGAAAATCAACCACCTGATCGAGGGATTCTCTTACGCCGGTGGTCAGCTCATAGCGTGTCGGCAGCATCAGGTCGAAAGCGGCGGCTTTACCCAAACGGTTGATGAAACTGTCGATGGTGCTTATGTGCAGCTCGTCCAAGTGGTGCAGCAGTTCATGATATACCCGGCTTACATATTGAGGCGAGCAGTCGATGCCGGGCGTGTTGCGCAGCTGCTCTCTGAGCTTTTCGGCGTCTTTATACTCGTCTTCGGAACGTGGATGCACCAAAATGCGCAAGAACTTCAGTACACGCTCGCGAATCTCATGGGTGGCTTTGTTGGTGAAGGTGATGGCCAATATATGACGGAAGTAGCGCGCATCTTTGTAGTTTTCTTTCTTTAAAACAAAACGCAAGAAGTAAAGAGCCAGGTTGTAGGTCTTGCCTGAACCGGCAGAGGCATTCAAGATGGTCAGTGGTTTGCGGGGGTTGTTCATAAACAAACAGCTTTTGAAGTAAACAATTGGTACTTTTAAGGGTTTATATGCTCGAATGAATTTATAAAAAAATTGCTTGAATGATGCGATTAAATGTATTTTTTAGCGTATTGCTTTTGTTTTTAAGCGCTTATGCCGCGGAGGCACAGCAGCCTGCACAGACTTCTGTTTTGCGCGGTACGGTGACCGACGCCCGGAGCAATGCGCCCTTGCCCGGCGTGTCTGTTTTTTTGCCTGATTTAAACATAGGTTCGGCATCCGATGAAAACGGGCGTTTTGAGGTGACAGGTATTCCGCCCGGCTTGCATACGGTGGTGTTTTCTTTCGTAGGGTACCAAGAGCAGCGCATTGAAGATGTGCGCTTCACTTCGGCAGCACCTGCCGTGCTGAATGTGGCATTGGAGCCCGAGACCATCGGATTGGACGAAGTAACCGTGACGGTGGACCGTGCTTTGGAAACCAACGAAGAAGCGCCACTTTCGCTCAAACGTATTTCGAGTACCGAAGTGGGACGTTTCCCGGGCGCCAACCGCGACATTTCGCGTGTGATGCGTGCTTTACCCGGCGTGGCAAGCACCCCTTCGTTCCGTAATGACTTAATCATTCGCGGTGGAGCACCCAATGAAACACGCTTTTACTTAGATGGGATTGAAATTCCCAATATCAATCACTTTGCTACGCAAGGCGCCAATGGCGGTCCGGTGGGGCTTATCAACATCAATTTGATTGATGGAGTGAACTTTTATTCCGGAGCTTTCCCGGCTACCCGCGGCAACCTGCTCAGTGGCTTGTTGGAGCTGGAGCAAAAGCAGCCCCGCCTCGATGAGTGGGCATTTACCGGCATTGTCAGTGCTACGGATGCCGGCTTGGTGGCAGAAGGACCTTTAGGCGAGCGTACCGGCATTTCATTGTCTGTCCGGCGTTCTTATCTGCAGTTTCTGTTCGATGCCTTGGAGCTGCCTTTCCTGCCTACTTACAACGACTATCAGCTGAAGTTGCAGCATGATTTCTCACCAAAAGACCGCTTCACGCTTATCAGTGTGGGCGCACTTGATCGCTTCCGTTTGAACTTAGATGCCAACGAAACGCCCGAACAACGCTATTTGCTCGATAATTTGCCCGTATATGGGCAGTGGAACTACACCATTGGCGGCAAATATGAGCACTTCCGCAAGGATGGCAACTACACCCTGGTGGTGAGCCGCAGCATGCTCGAGAATGCCTTTTACAAATATCCGGATAACGACGAGTCGAAGCCCAAAAGCATCGACTATGTGTCGCAAGAGATTGAAAATAAACTGCGCTTTGAAGATGTGCGCTATCGTGGCGCTTGGACCATCCGTTACGGTGCAGGCTATGAGCTTGCCAAATACAATAACCGCAGCCGCTATACCTTGGCTACTGCCAATGGGCAGGTGCCTGTTGACGTGAACAGCGAATTGAAAATGAATAAAGTGGCTATTTTTTCGCAGCTAACGCGCACTTTTGGTGAAAAGTGGAGCGTGTCGGCAGGCTTGCGCACCGACTTTAACGACTACAGTCAAGACATGAACCGCCCCTTGGAGCAGCTTTCGCCACGGCTTTCGGTGGCTTACAGCTTTGCCCCCCGTTGGCAGTGGAGCGCTTCTGTGGGGCGCTATTACCAGCTGCCGGCTTATACGGTGATGGGCTACCGCGCGCCGGATGGTCGCTTGGTGAACCGTGACAACGGCTTGACTTACATACGTTCTGACCAGGCAGCCACAGGCTTTGCCTTTCTGTTGCCCGAACGCAAGGCGCGTATCACACTCGAGGCTTTCTACAAACGCTATGACCGCTATCCTTTCTCTGTAGCGCAAGGCGTATCGTTGGCAAACTTAGGCTCTGACTTTAATGTGGTGGGCAACGAAGAAGTAACGCCCACTTCGGAAGGTAGAGCCTATGGCGTGGAGTTTCTCTACCAGCAGCGCCTATTCAAAGGAGTGTATGGCTTGTTGGCATACACCTTCTTCCGCAGCGAGTTCACCGACGCACAAGGCAACTACCGTCCTTCGGCTTGGGACTTCCGCCATGCCCTTAGCTTGACGGCCGGTTGGCGCTTTGGCAAAGCATGGGAGCTGTCGGGGCGTTTTCTGTTCTCGGGCGGAGCCCCTTATACCCCTTACGACTTGGAAGCCAGTGCCCTGAAAGCCAACTGGGAGGCCAACAAACAGGGCGTGCCTGACTACAGCCGTTTGAACAGTGAGCGCACCGCCGACTTTCACCAACTGGATGTGCGAATTACCAAGCAGTTTTATTTTAACCGCTGGAGCATAGAGCTTTACTTGGACATTCAGAACCTGTATGGATACAAGGTGCGCTTGCGCGACAACTTCGACGTGCTGCGCGACGACCAAGGGCAACCCCTTACCGACCCCAATAATCCGGATGCTTACCGGTACCGCCTGCTCAAAAATGAGTCGGGGGTTACCTTGCCCAGCATCGGTGTAGTGGTGGACTTTTAAATAAGCACACTTGCTTCAAGCATACAGCCAAAGGCAAAATACCGCGCGGTATTTTGCCTTTATGATTTTTACTTTATATCTTCAAACAAAATGAAAAATAACTATTTCATAAACCCAAATACCCCTACATGCGATGAGACCCAAACGCTTAATTCTTCAAGTTGCACGCCTTGACAGAAACTATAAAAAAGAAATTTACTTTTCTTATACAAAGGAGGAGCAACACATCCTTGAAGGCAAGGCACCGGTCAGTGCTCTGTTTTGGAAGAAAGAAGTATTCAAAGAAGACACCCGGATACTTTTCTTGTTTCCGTTCTCTTTGCCTTTACAAAACTTTGGTGAATGCACAGACGAATATTTGCAGTACTGCAGCCAAATAGATTATACACGTTACCGCCCCTCTGAGGCAGAATATGCACAGGAGGTGGCACGTAGGCATCCATTTGTTGAAAATGAATCGTTTTTGATGCTTTCCTGCATCGGTAAATATAAAGTGGGGAGTCACCTGACGAGTCGACGAGTTCAAAGACAGAACCATCGATGACATTGTTCTTGAAATATTGTCCTGCCTGGTAAAAGAATATAGCGACATCGAGGAACTATACGTGGACATTACCGCCGGGCATAACCTTTATGTTACGGCTATGCTAAGTGCTGTCATGCGATTTATTCCCATTTACGAGCTGATGCACGGCTTTAAAAAACAATTAAAAGCCATGGTGCTTTATTCTGACCCCATAGTGCCGGGGGTAGATAGAGGTGAATCTCTATGTGTCGCCTTTCCGTGCACGTGGCTTCATGGAGCTGCCGCTTAGAAATGTTGACGCAAATCAAATTAAATCGTTAGTGAGTACTCTTTGGAGTAAGGATAAAAGGAGAATGGAGAGCTTTTACTTAGAGTATTTTCCCGCTTTGTTTTTCTCAATCAAGCAGGGGTTTGTGTTGCTTATTCCCAAGCTGATAAAGTACATAGAAGAAGAGTTAAAGATTCGTCCGGATGATTTATTGATTCAACAGACTTTTTCAAAAAGCATAGACAAGAAGAAACGCTATTCGATGGTTTATGCCTTCTTCTTTTGCTATGCCATGTACAAGGGCTTTTATGAAAAGTTCAAGGGCTTTCCGGATAAATTAGTTGTTACAGTAGAATGGCAAGCCAAGAAAAGAGAAATTTCCAATATTAGTATTGAAGAGGAAGCAAAGTGGAAGAGCGCTTTTAATGATTGCCATTTAGGGGATGTGTTCACCTCTTCTTTTAAAAGTGAGCTTAAAAAGCTTATTGAAGATGCAGATAACCCTTCCTACCAAAAGAATTTACAATTTGACCCCCGCAATTTTGTAGCCCATGCCGGGCTCGAGAAAAATATGACTAAATTAAGCAAAAAGGAGGCGGACTGTTACGAAGTCACTTTAAGTGATGGGGTACTCAGTTATATTAAAAAAATAGTAAATGAGTGCAAAAAATGATAATGCTTACTCAATACTTCCCTTTTCGCAGTCTGAACAAGGCAGCCCGCAGGGCAATATACAAGTGGGCGCCTATGGTGGGCAGCAAACCATAGTGTTTGCGAAACACCTTGAAGCGGTCGATGAGTGAAGGCAGGCGGTTCTTGTAAGAGAAACCGCCCACTTGAAAGTTGGCAATGACTTGTCCTGTATGCACCACCTTACGGGCACGTTTCAGGCAACGAATGACCCAATCAATATCGCTGCTGTAAGGATGCATAAGGTCATAATGCGGTGCTATGCTGCGGCGCACAATGAAAGCTTGATGCGAAACCACCATGCCAAAGCGTAGGCTCTTCCAATGCAGGTTTTTGGGCAGCTTATGCGGGGTGACCTCGCTGCGCAGCCCCAACGGACGGTACCACGCATCTACCACCATCACATCGCCATAATAAATATCGGCGGGGGGCTGCTTTTCAAAAACCTGCTGCAGGGTGTCGGGGGCATAGAGCGTATCGCCGGCATTCAGAAACAGCACATAGTCGCCATAGGCATAGCTCAGCCCTTATTCATGGCGTCATAAATGCCTTCGTCCGGTTCACTGTAGAAACAAGCATGTGGAAAGCGCTCCACCACTTCGCTTGTGTGGTCGGTAGAGGCGCCATCCACGATGATGTGTTGAATGTGAGGGTAGCTTTGCGCCGCCACGCTTTCCAAGGTGTGTGCCAACGCATCGGCTGCATTGTAGCAAACGGTAATGATGCTGATAAGGGGAGGCTTGGCTGCTGTCATGGCTAAGAGTCCTTCTTGTTGTCGGATGAGTCAGCGTCTTTTCTTTTTCGTCCCAACAGGCGGGAAAACAGTCGTTTTTCGAAGTTATAAAAAAAACGAAACTGCCCGAACACCCAACCATAAAACAACAGCAATACTTGGTAGGCGGGCAGCACGGTAAGCAGCCACCAGAAGGTGCGCCAATACCAAGGGGTGGCAGCATCGATGCCTAAAAGGGCAAAAATGGGCTTTTTGATATATACGGCTGTGGTGCCCGTGCAAGCAAACACCAGCAAAACAATCCATACTTGAGTGGCATTTTGCAAGCCCCAGCGCCTTTGTAGGCGCCGGAGCCACGAATCCTGCCTTTCGTTTTCATCCTTCATAGCGAAAATCCAGATGTTCGGGTTTTACCTTCTCATCGTCCAAGGTAAGAAATTCTTCCCAAAACGCTTGAGGCGGAACGGCTGCCACGCACACCAAGGGCGTTTTACGCACGGGATGGGTAAAATACAGCCGGCGCGCATGCAGGTTGATGCACTGATCGTCGTTGGGCTTGGGATAGCCATATTTTACGTCGCCGCGAATGGGGCACCCCATATGTGCCAACTGCGCGCGTATTTGATGCGGACGCCCGGTGTGTGGCTCTACTTCCAACAAATAATAGTGATTCAGCTTGCCCACGATGCGGTAGCTTGTTTCGGCTTTTTGGGCGTCGCCGCGCGGATAGTCATAAACCGTCACCTGGTTCTTTTCGCTGTCTTTTACCAACCAGTTGACCAGTCGTCCGTATTTTTTAGGCGGGCGGTTGCGCACTACAGCCCAGTATTTCTTTTGAATCTTGTGCTTGCGCAGCATCTCGTTCATGCGCTCCAAGGCTTTGGAAGTGCGGGCAAACATCACCAAGCCGCTCACCGGGCGGTCTATGCGGTGAATGGTGCCTAAAAACACATTGCCCGGCTTCTCATATTTCTCTTTGATATAAGCCTTTACGTGTTCAGAAAGCGGGGTGTCGCCGGTGCGGTCGCCTTGCACCAGCATGCCGGCGGGTTTGTTTACAATAATCAGGTGGTTGTCTTCATACACCACCGAAAAAGGGTACTTGTTAATCAATTCCATGCTCATGAATTTCCTCAGCGTTTTCAGGACCTACAAAGGTACGCAAAGCAAATGGTATCTACCACGCAGGAAGCAAATTAAAACCAAAGGTGCCCGTTATGTCACTGCGTTGAAGGGCAAAGGCATAGTAGGGCTCCAGCACAATCTGCCCGAAGAGGGCAAAGCGTATGCTAATCCCCGTGCTCCATACAGGTACGCGGTCACCGGCTTGTTGTACTTCTTCTTCTTTGCCCACCCAGCGGTTGCCTTCGTTCCATGCTATGCCGCCATCGAAGAAAAGGTTCAGCTCGGCAGGCAGGAAGTTCGAGCCAATCAAAGCAAAGGAGCGGGGACCCAGTAAAGGAATGCGCCACTCGGCATTGACTACAGCCAAGCGACTGCCGTACAAGTTTTCAACAGAGGCTGCATAGTTGCTACTGCCCTGCAAATAGTTTTGGTAGGCTATGTTGTCATAACCATGCACCAAGCCCGGAAAGCCCAGATAAAGTGGTGTGATGCGTTCGCTGTCGCCCCCATAGCGTCCCAGATGGTAGGCGCGCAAGGCGAAGGTAAAAGGACGCACAAACCAGTAGCGCCTGTAGTCCAGCAAGGCACTCTGATACTCAAACTCACCGGCATTGAAGCCCCATTCGAAGCGGTAGCGCCATCCGCGTGCCGGCGATGCCAAGCCATAAAAACTATTGTCGCCCACATAAGCCAGATAGCCGCTGTATAGATTGAAGCCCGGCGGCGCGTCTATGTTTTCTTTAGACTGCGCAATGGGCTGCCCAAAATAGTAGTAGGTCCTGAATCGCTGAATGTTGTAATGATAGCGGGCATAGCTGAGCCCTGCTTCCCAACGCAAGCTGCGTGAGAGCGGATAAGCCAACAGACCGCCTATTTTTTCTTCGAACAGGCGCCCCAAATCATACTGCACCACATCGACAGGCAACAGGCTGTTTTGTCCGTTGACACTTACGGCAAGCGTATCGCCAAAGATGCCCACGCTGCCAAAGCGGTAGGGGATGTGCGACAGCTGTATGCCCCAGTTGAGCCGCCGGCTTTGGTTGAGATAAAACACCGAGCCGCCTGCATCCAGAATGTCACCATTCAAGCCGAGCGATGCAAAAACATGATGGTCGCCCAATATGTCGCTAAACAACATGACCACACCACCGGCAACGCCCGTGCCCCAGCGGCTCGTGCTGATGCCTATGCCGGTATTGCCTATGTAGCTCAGTTGAAAGCGGCGTTGCAGAGGCTTGGCGTGCAGGCTGTCTGCCGGCAGCTGCACCGCGTGTCGTGCGATAAGGCGGCTCACCACCCGGCTTTTGTTTACAAACACGGGGGCTAAGGTGGCAGCCGTGAAGTCCACTGCTTCCGGATTGACCGCCTTGCGGGGGAAGTCATCCAGTGAGGCACGGTACAGGCGGTAGCCTTTGTTTTCATAATACACATACACTACCTGCCCCTGCCGGTCTATGGTGATAGCCGGCGACAGGGCGGTAACGCCTGTGATGCCTGTGGGCAGCTGTGTGAGCTGCTCTAAGTTGCCGCTGACGATTTCGTAACGAGTATAAGTTGCGAAACCCGTCCCGGTTGGAAAGGAACAGGATGCTTTGCCCGTCGGGGCTGAATAGCGGATTGACATTGTCTGCACCCGGAAAGAAGTCAAGCAGGCGGATGCTGCCGCTGCCCATATCGTAAATGCCTATGTTCAAACCGGCATGGGCATAACCTTTCGACAAAGCCACCGCATCGGTGGCAAACACGAGCTGCCGCCCATCCGGTGACCAGGCGGGCTGTATTTGTGCGGCACGGTCGTTGGTGAGGCGGCGCACTTCCTTGGTTTGAAAGTCATATACATATAAGTCGCTTTGCCCTTGCCGCAAGCCCGAGAAAGCCAGCAGGCGGCCGTCGGGCGACCAGGCCGGATGGTTAACTGCTTCTACATCTTTCAGGAAGAGTTGTTCTTTTATCTTACCGCTTTGCACGTCGATGATGACCGGTTGCGGCTTGCCTTTGACATACACCACGAAAGCCAGCAGGCGGCCGTCGGGCGACCAGCTGCCGGCCGTTTCCAAATAGCTCAACGCATCGATATGCCCTTCTTTATCAGTGGAAAGCAGGCGCCGTATTACCTTGCCGCTTTGCATATCGACCAAAAACAAATCGATGCTAAACAAGTCGCGTTCCGACAGATAAGCCATATAGCGCCCGTCCGGGCTGAGCGAGGGCGACAGCTGCATTCTACCCGGTCGCTTATCGCGTAAGACACTGTCACCCATGGCGCCATGCATCTCTTTCAAGCCGATGCTTGCGTAATATTCATGATAATACTCTTTCCACAACTTGCTGAATGCCTGCCGGTCGGTGCTTAACAAATCCTGCAGGGCGGCATCCAGGCCGTAGCGCGCCGTATATACAAAAAACGGACGTATGATTTCGTCGCCCCATAAGCCGGCAATGAGCGCCCAGAAGCTTTGCCCATAGCGGTAGGGGAAATAAATGTGCGGTTTGCGGTCCAGGTCGTCCAGTGTTGGGAAATAATCGTGTATATAGGTATCACGCATCCAAAGGGCGGTGTGCGGATCGATGCGCCCAAGAGACAAATACTCTGCCAAGCCTTCTACCATCCAAAGGGGCAAATTTTGAATGCTTTGCAGCGACAGACTGTCTTCGTTTTTTAGGATATGATATTGAAAGGCATGCACCAATTCGTGCCCCAATACATGTTCGGTTTCTTGCCGCGTGAACATCAGCGGCATGACCACCCGGTTTTTGAGCCCTTCGGTCACCCCGCCGGTGCCTACGTCTATTAAGCCCGAGATGGCACCGGTTTGTTGAAAGTCGCCGTGGTGGTTATAAAGAATCACGGGATTGGGCGTGTGAAAAGTGTCGGCAAATACCATTTGATGAATGGCATACCACTGCTCGGCAGACTGCAGGAAGTCTGCTGCCCTGCTGCTGTCTTGCAGGTAATGATACAACTCAAAATGTGGGGACTGCAATACCCGGAAATAGAAGGGCGTATAGCGCACTTTGTTTTTTCCGAAGTATTGCGCCTGCGACGGCAAAGCAAATCCCGCGACGACAACCCAAACGAATAGCCATTTTTTCATAATAAGCCGGTGATTTATGTTGTACTTGTTTCATTGAAAGATACCGTAGCCTTACAAAAAAAGTTCGCATCTTTATGTCCCTGAAAATAAAAAAACAAATGAAGCAGCCTATAAGCGGCGTGTAGTGTTGTGGCATCTTTCCGGGCGCGTTCTTCGTAGGAAGACAAATAAAAACTCAAAACGATAGATTAAATGAAGGTGAAAAAGACAATGCAATGGATGGCGCTATGCCTGACAAGCGTGTGGCTGTTCTCTGCTTGTAAGAATTCAAATGAAGCGGCATTGCCCCAAAGCCCCTATGCCGGCATAGAGCAACAAAGCCTGCAGCTTATCAACGAATACCGCATACAAAACGGCAAAGAGCCCCTTCAGACGCATCCGGCCATTTATGCAGAAGCCTATCAGCACAGTTCCAACATGGCAGAAGGCAAAGTGCCTTTTGGGCATGATGGATTCAGTGCGCGTGTCGAGCGCATCCGTGCCGAGTTGAATGCCGGTCCTGCTGCTGAAAATGTAGCTTACAACTATGGACCTGACCCCGCTCAAACTGCATTTGAACAATGGCGCAACAGCAGCGGACACAATAAAAATATGTTGGGCGACTACACGCATTGTGGGCTGGCTGTGGCCAAGTCCGGCGATGGCCGCTATTATTTTACCCATATTTTTGTAAAAGTAAGTCCATAAATATTGGTTTTTTCTATTCCCCAAGAAGCATCCTGGCGCACTCTTTGTGGCAGTTAGCACAGGCTTAACCTTTATTTCAACTTACAAAAAGTGCGAACCATGAAGATGCTTCTTTTTTCTTTTCTCATCTTACCCGCTTTGACCATGCAGGCACAAGACGGCTTTCCTGCACAAAAAAACATAGAGCAGGAGATATTGCGCCTGGTGAATGCATACCGCAGCGATTTGAACAAACAGCCGCTTCAATACGATGCGGTCTTATACGCGCAAGCCCTTGCGCATGCCAAGAATATGGCAGAAGGTAAAACAGCTTTCGGACATGAGGGCTTTGAGCACCGCGTACGCATGGTTGCACGCACGCGCACGATTAAGGCGATGGCAGAAAATGTGGCTTTGCTGGAAGACGGCACCCCCAATTTGGCACAAGAAGCCGTCAAGGCATGGCTGGAAAGCCCCGGACACCGGAAAAATATGGAGGGGGATTTTACCCATACTGCCATAGCCGTGTACCGCCTGCACGGCTATATTTATTTTGTGCAGCTTTTTGCTTCGTATCATTAAGTGCGGCAGGCTTGCCCGGGATTTTATCCGCTTGCAACACACATAGGCAACACCTTGCTTTTGTGGGAAGAAAAAACTTGCGACCTTTGTATGGCTTTCTTTGTTAATAGAGAAAAAGCCATAGAAAACACTATGCAACTACGGAAAGTTATGTCACGGGAAGCAGGGATGGACACACAGTATCAGATGCATACTTTTGCCAACGGCATCCGCTTCATTCATAAATACTTGCCTTTTAGTCAGGTGTCGCACATAGGTTATGTGCTGGACATAGGCAGCCGCGACGAAGCACCGCATCAGCAGGGGCTGGCGCACTTTTGGGAACACATGGCGTTTAAAGGCACGCGCCGGCGCCGCGCTTATCATATTCTTAACCGCCTGGAAGCCGTGGGGGGCGAGCTGAATGCCTATACCACCAAGGAAAAAATATGTTTTTATGCTTCTGTGCTGAACGACTACTACCTGCAAGCCGTTGATTTACTGACCGACATCACCTTCGATTCGGTATTCCCCGAAAAACAAATTGAGCGGGAAAAGGGCGTTATCTTGGAAGAGATTGCCATGTACAAAGACTCGCCCGAAGAAGCCATACAAGACGAGTTCGACGCACTGGTGTTTGGCGACCACCCGCTCGGATACAACATCTTGGGCACCGAAGAGAGCGTGCGCAGCTTCAGCCGCCACGACTTCCGGGAGTTTATCGATACGCACCTGAGCACCGACCGCATCGTGATAGCTTCGGTGAGTGGGCTGCCCTTTGAAAAAGTGTTGCCCAAGGTGGAACGTCTGATAGAAGGGATTGCCCCGCGTTATCAGCCCAAACGGCGCTTGCCTTTTTCCGGGCAGTTGTATTGCCCGCGTCAAGAAGAAAAGCATTTGCCCATCAGCCAAGCGCATTGCGCCTTGGGACGCCCGGCCTATTCCATGCATCACCCGGACCGCCTGTCTTTCTTTTTGTTGAACAACCTGCTGGGCGGACCGGCCATGAGTTCCCGGCTGAATATGTTGCTGCGCGAACGCTACGGCTATGTGTATGGCATCGAGTCTTCCTATACGCCTCTGAGCGACACGGGCTTGTGGGGTGTCTTCTTTGCCATCGATGCCAAACACTTGAGCAAAGCCGAAAAGTTGATTTTACAAGAAATGCAACGCTTGTGTGAGCAGCCTTTGGGTGTGCGCCAACTCAAACAAGCCAAAAACCAACTGAAGGGGCAGTTGGCTATGGCAGAAGAAAACAATCTGAATTTCATGTTGATGATGGGCAAAACCATACTGGATTACGGTTACATTGACCCCTTGCCCAAGTTGTTTGAAGAAATAGATGCCATCACTGCCGGGCAGCTTCAAGCCGTGGCGCAACAGATATTTCAACCCCAAAGCTTGAGTTTTTTACGTTACATACCACAGCAGGCATGAGCGAAACACAAGCACTCATCGACAGCTTGCTGCATCCCGACACGCAAGCTTTTTGGCAAGCGCATGCCGGTGAAGACCCATTTGCTTTAAGCAGCCGGGCGGCGCATTATCCTGCCTTGCCCGTGCAGGCGGTGGCGCAACAAATAGAACGGCACCGGCGTGTAGCGGATAAACTGCCCACCTGGGCGGCTTCAACACGTGTGCTGTTGCCTGCCCTGCTTAGCTTGGAACAGGCTTCTTCGGAACAGACAGCTGCTTTCAAACACCATTTGCTGGAAAAATACTATGGGCTGCAAGGCGGGCACGGCTGCGACCTTACCGGAGGGCTTGGGGTGGACTCTTTTTACCTTGCGCGCGCTTTTGAGCAATGGCACTACGTAGAGCAACAAGCATCGCTTTGCACTTTGGCAGCCCATAATTTTCGTGAGCTCGGGCAACATAACATACAGGCGGTTCATGCCGATGCCGCCACCTTTTTACGACAGACGCCGCACCAATACACGCTCATTTATTTGGACCCGGCGCGCCGGGCAGCGCATCGCAAAGTATGGGCATTGGAAGACTGCAGCCCCAATATACTTGAACTGATGCCCCTGCTGGGGCAAAAGGCGCGTTTTCTCTTGGTGAAGCTATCGCCTATGCTGGATTTGAGCCTGCTGGAGCAACGGCTTTCGCCTTATTTGCAAGACATATGGGTGGTGGGTACTGCGCAAGAGTGTAAAGAAGTGCTGGTGTGGCTCGATATGGCTGCCGGTGCCCCGCTCACGCCCCGGAGGCATGCAGTTACATTGCACGCAACAGGGCATGAGGTGCATGAAGTGCGTCATGAAACCAAACACGCAGCTGCCGTTGCAGCCCCCCAAGCTTTTCTGTATGAGCCGGCACCGGCATTGATGAAGTGCATGGCATGGCAGTATTTGTCGCAGCGTTATGAATGCAAGCAAATCCACCCCGGCATCCACCTGTTTACTTCGCCACACTACCAAGAAGATTTTCCCGGGCGTGCTTTCCGCGTGCTGGCACAGCTGCCCTTCGACCGCAAGGCACTCGCAAAGCTTTTACCCGAAGGCAAAGCACACATCTTATTGCGCCACGTGCCTTTGAGTGTGGAGCAGGTAAAAAAGAAACTGAAAATCAAAGAAGGGGGCGAACGCTACCTATGGGTGCTGCGCTTGGAAAAAAACCGCTTGAGCCTGCTGCTTACCGAGCGCTTGAAATAGAAGCCGTCATAACGCCGGAAAACCAAGCGATATACTTACTGAAACAAGCCCCTTTTTGCTTTTTTTATGTAGTTTTGCATTGCCATCAACAATAATGAGTGAAACCCGACTTTTATGCTGAATAGACGCTTACTTCGAGTGAAGGTCATGCAGGCGCTGTATGCCTATTTCCAAAGCCGCTCTTCCGATTACTATGTGGCAGAGGAGCACATACGCAACTATTTTCAACCCGACCTGAACTCGATGACACCGCCCGATTACGAGGCGCTTAAACGCAACACACAAATAGCACTGCGCGCTTTCGAGCAGGCACATAAAACCAAAATGATAGAAGAAGGCGTATCTGCCGAAGTGCAAGTGGCAGTGCAACAGGCCATCCGGCTTTATGAACAAAACATAGAGCGCGACAAACGCCATTTTCGCCGTTTGCTTATAGAAGAAATAGAGGGCTTGTATGAGCGCTACCTTTCTGTATTGGCTCTTTTGATAGAACTGGCCAAGCTGGTGGCTGCCGAACGGGAACGCAAACCCCTTGACCCCACCAAGGTGAAAGTGGCAGCCCATTACAAACTGGCCGATAACCAAATTATCCGTTTCTTACAGGAAAACCAAGAGCTGCAGGAAGCGCTGAAGCGCTACTATATCTCTTGGCAGGATGAAGAAGAAACCGTCAAAACTCTTTACCGTGACCATCTGCGCAAAGACCCCACTTATATAGCTTACCGCGACTTGCCACAGGCTTCTCTTGAAGACGATTACAATATTTTGGATCACATCGTGCGGCATCACATTTTCCCACGGGCACAACACGTGTGGGAAGAAGAGGAGGGGCAGGTGATAGAAGAAGAGCCTTTTATGTACACCTTCTTTGAAGAGCGCGATTTGAAATGGGTAGAAAACCGCTCGGCTCTGCGCAGCATGGTCATAAAAACCCTGAAGTCGGTAAATCCTGACCGCCCCGAAGACTTCCGGCTCTTAGATTTGTCGCTCAATTGGGAAGACGATGAAAACTTCATTCTGACCCTGTACAATAAAACCATAGAAGAGGAAGAAGAAAACCTGCGGACAATTAAACAGCATCTGAAAGGCTGGGAAATAGAGCGCCTTTTGCTGGTAGATAAAACCCTTTTACAGATGGCCATTGTGGAAATGAAATATTGTCCGCAGATTCCTGTGAAGGTAACCATCAACGAGTTTGTGGAATTGGCCAAACATTACAGTTCGCCTAAAAGTCGTAACTTCGTAAACGGGCTGCTCGATAGTATTGCTACCACCCTGCAAGCCGAAGGGCAAATACGCAAGAGCGGCCGCGGACTTATCGATAACCAATAATTAAAACACCATATGCCTATGTATCCCGAACAAGAGCACAAATCGAGTCATGAGTTTTTATTGGGGCTGATTCTTGGCGCCGTGGCCGGCGCCACGGTTGCCCTGCTTTATGCGCCCGCCGAAGGCAAGGAAGTGCGCCGCATGCTTTCCTATAAGCTGCACAAAGCAAAAGAAAGCCTGGAGCAGCTGCTTCACCGCATCAAACATGGCGAAGGCATCGTAAGCCAAGCCAAGATTAAGAATGAGAAAGTAGTGAACGAAACCAAAGAAAAAGCCGAAAAGCTATTAGGCGAGGTGGAAGCACTCATCGAGCAAATTCAAAAAGCCCAATAAAAATAAAACAAAACCTGTCCCTGTCCCTTATTTAAAACCTGTCTTGTCTTATGAAAACCATCACCTTAATTCCCGGCGACGGCATCGGTCCTGAAATCATTGAAGCCGTTAAGTTTGTTTTCCGCGAAATGGACGCCCCCGTAGAATGGGAAGAGTATCCTGCCGGCGAAACAGCTTTGAAAGAAACCGGCGAACTGATTCCCCCTGCTTTGGTGGAGTCTATTCAACGCAACAAAGTGGCTTTGAAAGGACCTATCACAACCCCCGTCGGCAAAGGTTTTCGCAGCATCAACGTCACCTTGCGTCAAATGTTCGACTTGTATGCCAACGTACGCCCCTGCAAAAGCACCCCGGGCTTGAGCAGCAAGTTCGACAATGTGGACTTGGTGATTTTCCGCGAAAACACCGAAGGGCTGTATGCCGGCTTGAACTACTACGATGAACGCCTTGAAATAGCCGACTCTGTAAGCCGCATTACCAAAAAAGGATGCATGCGCATTGTGCGTGCCGCTTTTGAATATGCCAAACAACGCGGGCGCAAGCTGGTGACAGTGGTGCACAAAGCCAACATATTGAAGAAGTCGGGCGCCTTGATGCTCGAAGCTGCCGAAACCATCAGCAAAGAATACCCGGGCATCGAATGGAACGACAAAATCATTGATAACATGGCTATGCAGCTGGTGCTGCGCCCCGAGCAGTTCGATGTGATTGTTACTTCCAACCTTTTTGGCGATATTCTTTCCGACCTCTGCGCCGGCTTGGTTGGTGGTTTGGGCGTAGTGGCCGGTGCCAACATTGGCGATGAAATAGCCATCTTTGAAGCAGTACACGGCACTGCCCCCGACATCGCAGGCAAAGGCATTGCCAACCCTACGGCCATTTTGCGCTCGTCGGTCATGATGCTTGAACACATTGGCGAAGAAGCTTTGGCTAAAAAGCTGGGCACTGCCATAGACCGCACCTTGGCACAAAAAGAACTGTGCACTGCCGATTTAGGCGGCAAAGCCAATACTATGGAGTTTGCCCGGAACGTTGTAAAACAAATGGAATTGATTGAAAAGTAAAATATCAAACCAAAGAATGCCATGAAAAAAGTATGCTTATTGTTGTGCTTGATGGTAGGGCTGTGGGCTTGCAATGAAGCCTCTACCGAGAGCGCTCAAACACAGGTAAACCCACAAGACGAGAGCGCGGCAAACCAGGCAACCGAAGAATCAACTGAAGGTGTGCCGGTCATTGCCTTCGAAGAAACCGAATATGATTTCGGTACCATTAAAGAAGGCGATGTGGTAGAGCATGTATTTAAGTTTAAAAACACAGGCAATGCCCCCTTGAAAATTCAAAACGCCACGGCGCCTTGCGGCTGTACCGTGCCTACCTGGACCAAGGAGCCTATTCCGCCCGGGGGCACCGGCGAAATTGTAGTACAGTTCAACAGCAAGGGCAAAGCAGGGCAACAAATCAAGCAAGTAACCATTACTGCCAATACCAAACCCGAAGTTTCGCAAGTAACCATCAAAACTTTTGTGGAGGGGACCGGAAAGATGCTCATCGATGCCGAAGGCCCTCGTAAACAGTAATTTAAAAAAACAAACCAAACGCTATGTTGCAAACCATTTTATTCGTATTCCTTCAGCAAAAAGCTGCCCAACCACAGGGTGGTGGCATGATGTTTAACCTGATTTTCTTCGGAACCATCATCCTTATTTTCTACTTCTTTATGATTCGCCCGCAGCAGAAGCGTGCCAAAGAGCAAAAAAACTTCTTGGCAAGTCTGCAAAAGGGCATGCAGGTGGTTACCATTGGTGGCATCCATGGTAAAATAGTGGAAGTGGGCGACAATACCGTGACCATCGACATCGATGGCAAAGGCACCAAGGTGGTGTTTGAAAAAAACGCCATTGCCGTTGAGAGCACCAAAGCACTGCAAAAAGCCTAAATGAAAGACACAATGAACACTTCGTTTGAGCAAATGCCTGCCGATGCCCGCCTGTGGGTGTATCCGGCAGGCCGCCCCCTAAGCAGCACAGAACAACAAAGCCTCTTGCAAGAGGTGCACACCTTCTTGCAGAACTGGCGTGCACACGGCAAACCATTGCGGGCAGCGGCTACGGTGGTGGAAGATTACTTTCTGCTGGTAGCTGCCGACCCCCATGCCGAGCCGCCTTCCGGCTGCTCTATAGATGCTCAGGTGGGCTTTATCCGTCAGCTGGCACAACACTACGACTTGGCTTTTCTTGAGCGTGGGCGCGTGTATTTCCGTGCTGCCGGCGGCATCGATTACCTGCCTTTAGGGGCTGTGAAAGAGGCGGTCACCGAAGGGCGCCTTACCGCCGAAACGCCGGTTTATAAGCAAGAGGCTGCCACGAAGGCAGAGTGGGGGTGCGTGCCCGCCGTGGATACCTGGCTCAAACGCTATTTTGCCAAAACGAAGGCATAGTGTCTTATAGATGTGCGAAGCGCCCTCAAGGGCGCTTTCTTTTTTACCTTCCGTAAAAACGCAAATCAAGTATAAAACCATGAAAATAGGCATCTTAGGCGGTGGACAGCTCGGGCGCATGCTGTTGCAGGCAGCTTTCAACTATCCGGTAGAGCTGCACGTGCTTGACCCCGACCCGCAAGCCCCTTGCGCAGCGGCTACACCACATTTTAAAACGGGCAGTTTGCAAGACGAAGCCACGGTCTATGCTTTTGGCAAGCAAGTGGAAGTGCTTACCATTGAAATAGAAAACGTCAATGTAGCGGCACTCAAGCGCTTGCAGGCCGAAGGCGTGAAGGTGTACCCTCAACCCCACGTGATTGAAACTATTCAGGATAAGCGGCTTCAGAAGCAGTTTTTTGTGCAGCATCAAATACCGACTGCCCCCTTCGTCTTGATTGACCACCCCTCGGACTTGCACAAGCATGCTAACTTCCTGCCGGCATTTATGAAAGTGGGCAAGGGTGGTTACGACGGGCGTGGGGTCTTGCCTTTGCACAGCCCTGCTGACTTTGCACAGGCTTTTCAGGCGCCTTCTTTACTTGAAAAAGCGGCCGATATACACAAAGAAATATCGGTGATTGTGGCGCGTAATGAAGCAGGCGAAGTGCGTGCTTTCCCCCCGGTGGAAATGGTATTCGACCCACAACTAAACTTGGTGGACTACCTGCTGTCACCGGCACAGCTCACCGAAGAGCAGGCAGCAGAGGCACAAAGCATTGCTTGCCGTTTAATAGAGGCGCTGGACATGGTCGGTATATTGGCAGTAGAAATGTTTTTAAATCGTGATGGCAGTTTGTGGGTCAACGAAGTAGCCCCGCGCCCACACAACAGCGGGCACCACACCATCGAAGCCAACTATACTTCCCAATACGAACAACATTTGCGTGCCATCACCAACATGCCTTTGGGCTGCACCGACAGCCGCTGTGCCGCAGCCATGGTGAACCTATTGGGCGAAGCCGGCCACTACGGCGCGGTGTATTACCGTGGACTGAAACGCGCACTTGCCCGTAAGGGCGTATATGTGCACCTCTATGGAAAGGCAGAAACCAAACCCGGGCGCAAGATGGGGCATGTGACCTTGATTGATGATGACCCGGACAGCCTGCAAGCCAATATCCGATATATCAAAGAGGTGTTGAAGGTAGAAAGCCGCGCGGCTGTATCCGGTAATCCGCAAGAATGACCGCTTCGGCAATGGCGCATGCTTGCCGCCCTTGAAGATGACAACACAAACGCCCTTGCATGCAGAGGGCGTTTATTTGCTTTGAGGCTTTCTTCTTTTGCCGGAATTGATTACCTTTCTTCTTTACGAAACCACAATACCATGTCTGACACACTGCACCTTGCCTTGCTACAGCTTGACTTGCACCGGCACTCGCCCGACGCCAACCGGGCACACATAGAAGAGCATCTGCGTCAGCTCGAAGAAGTAGATATCGTGCTGTTGCCCGAAATGTTTACTACCGGTTTCACCATGGAAGCGGCTGCTTATGCCGAACCCATGAATTTTCATACTTGCCGCTGGATGCGCCTGATGGCAGCCCATAGCGGTGCGGTCATTGCCGGCAGCATTATCGTCAAAGAAAACGGGCACTACTACAACCGCTTGCTGTGGGTAACGCCCGAAGGCGATGTGCAATATTATGACAAACGCCATCTGTTTCGCATGGCAGGTGAGCACAAGGTATATACACCGGGCAGTCATCTGCCTGTTTTTCAATACAAAGGCTGGCATATTGCCCCCTTTATTTGTTATGACCTGCGCTTTCCCGTGTGGTCTTACAACCGCGCTTTAGTGTATGACCTGGCTATTTATGTTGCCAATTGGCCTGCACCGCGCATTACTGCCTGGGATGCACTGCTGGCAGCCCGTGCCATAGAAAACGTGGCTTATGTGGCGGGGGTCAATCGCACGGGAACAGACACTGAAGGCATGGTTTATCCGGGGCATTCGGCAGTCTTCGACTTTAAGGGGCAGCCTTTGGCACAAGCGGGCAACACAGAAGAAACACTCTGTGTGAAGCTCGACAAGCAAGCATTGCAAAGATTTCGCGAAAAATTCCCCGTGCATCTGGATGCCGACGATTTTTTGATTGTCGATGGTGTGGCGCAAAATAAAACCTAAAGCGCTATGGCTTCGCTTCTTCCACCGGCAATTGAACAAAACAAAGAGTTCCGGCTGGCATTTGACCTGCTGAAAAATACCACGCATTCGCTGTTTTTGACAGGCAAAGCGGGTTCGGGCAAAACAACCTTTTTGCACTATCTGCGCCAACATCTGCCGAAAAAAATGGTGGTGCTTGCCCCCACAGGCATTGCGGCTGTGCGTGCCGGCGGGCAAACCATTCATTCGTTTTTTAAGATAGACTACAAAGAACTGTTTTTGCCCGATGACCCCCGCCTTGCTTTTGCGAAGATAGAAGAGACCTTTCGCATAGAAGACGATTTCATACAGCTGGTGCAGGGGTTGGAATTGCTGGTCATTGACGAAGTGTCGATGCTGCGCTGCGATCTGGTGGACGTCATAGACCGCATTTTGCGTGTGGCACGGGGCATGCCCCTGATGCCCTTTGGCGGCTTGCCTGTCTTATGGATTGGCGACCTCTATCAGTTGCCGCCGGTGGTGCGCGAAGAAGAACGCGCCTTGCTGAAAAACTACTATGAGCCCAACTTTTACTTTTTTCAAGCACGGGTCTTTCGCCAAGACTATCGCCCGGTGTGTATAGAGCTGCAGAAGGTGTACCGGCAGGCAGACCACCGTTTCCTGAGCTTGCTCAATCGCTTGCGTGAAAATGCACTCACCAAAGAAGACCGTGCACTGCTGCGTTTGCGTGTGGATGTGGAGTTTCAACCACCCCCCAATAGTGGTTTTGTAACCATTTGCACACACAACCGCCAAGCCGAAGCCATCAACCGTAGCAACCTGCATCGTCTTAAAGGAAAGCAGCATACTTTCGAAGCCATCGTGGAAGGCGATTTCCCGCCTTCTATGTATCCGGTAGAAAAAGAGCTGCATCTTAAAGTGGGGGCTCAGGTCATGTTCACCAAAAATAACTGGAGCAAAGGTTACTACAATGGCGAGGTAGGCATGGTGCGCGCCATTGATGAAGACGAAATACTGGTGGAAATTACCGGCAAAGACAAAGAAATTATCGTGGAGCGTGAAGAGTGGGAAAACATACGCTACCGCACCCACCGGGTGCAAAACATGCCTTTGAGTGTGGAAACAGAGGTGGTGGGGCGCTTTGTGCAGTTCCCCTTGCGCTTGGCTTGGGCTATTACGGTGCACAAAAGCCAAGGCATGACTTTCGAAAAAGTATATGCCGAGTTGCATCGTGCCTTTGCCCATGGGCAGGTCTATGTGGCATTGAGCCGTTGCCGCTCGCTGGAAGGCTTGCGGCTGAAAAGCGACATTCCCGCCCACAGCATACGTGTGGATGAGCGCATTACTGCCTTTATAAAAGAAGCTCAATGGCATGGGAAAGAAGTGGAACAACTAATTGCACAAACCTTGGGCGACGACTTCCGTGTGTGCGACAAAGCAGAGACCATTGAGCAGGAAAGCATAGACTTAACCGCCCCCCAGGAAAGCCCGGAGGCATGGCTGGCTGCACTGCCGTCCCTCGACAGCTTGCAACTCATGCGGGAGGCTGTCGAAAAGCAATTGCCGGCAGGCAAAGAGGCTTCTGATGTGCTGCCAAAGCTGTTGCAGTGGCAGCTGCTTTGTTTGGCTATAGAGGTGAAGACGGCAGAAAACTGCCCGGCAGATTGGAAAGCACGCTGGCGCTTGTTACAACAAATGTTGAAACGATGGGAAAAGGCATGATTCGAAGGCTGCTTGCGGGCTTGCAGGCATACGGGCGGCGCCGGCGTTTGGTGCGTCTGCGTTGGCGCCGGGGGATGGTGCGCATAGAGGCGTCTTCTAAATGCCAGCTGAAGTGTCCTTTGTGTTTGACTGCCCAAGGCTATCACCGCAAGCACAGCGCGGTGGGGTGGGGGCATCTGAAAGCTCTCGATTTTGAAGCCTTCCTTGACAAACACCCGCAGGTGCGCCATGTGGAGCTGTCGAATTATGGTGAAATACTGCTCAACCCGCAGCTTATCGACATAATGCGGATTGCACATGAGCGTGCGGTAACCCTTAGTGCCCTGAATGGGGTGAACCTCAACCATGCCCCTGATGCAGTGCTCGAAGCCATGGTGCGTTATGGTTTTGGCAAGTTAAAAGTCTCTATTGATGGCGCAAGCCCGCAAACCTATGCCGTTTACAGGCGTGGCGGTAACTTTGAACGTGTGATGGAAAACATACGCAAGCTGAACGCTTATAAACAGCAATATGGCAGTAAATACCCCAAGCTGAAATGGCAGTTTATTGTATTTGGGCATAACGAGCACGAGATAGTGAAAGCACGCCAAATGGCAAAAGAGCTGGGCATGGGCTTTAAGGTGAAGTTTAATTACGAGCCATCCTATGCACCGGTGCGTAACCCTGCCAAGGTGCGGCAAGATAGTGGCTTGGGGGTGGCTTCCATAGATGAATACGAGCAGCATTATGGGCGCTTACAATCGCCGGCTTGCATGCAGCTGTGGGTGTCGCCGCAAATCAACTATGATGGCGAAGTATTGGGCTGCTGTGTCAATCATTATGCAAGCTTTGGCAATGCCTTTAAAGAGGGGTTGGAAGCCATATTGCAAAGCGAGCGCTACCGCTATGCGCAGAAGATGGTGTTGGGCAGCGCCCCGCCACGCCAAGATGTGCCTTGCACACACTGTAGGCGTTACGAGCGCATTCGTTCGCTTCCGCTTTTCTACAAAGAGTTGCTTGCCGCTTATTCCCAAAGCCATGCCCCCGGCGCTTCTTTCTTTTAAAGCCGGTGCCCTGCATGGGTAGTATCTCTTCCTGCGGCACATCATTGGCATTGACTGAGATAAGCATAAGGATAACTGACTTCAACGCTTTTTTTATTTCTTTGCAAAGTCCACGTCTATGTTATTGAGCCGGATATAGTCTTCATATACTTTGAGTCCGAAGCAAAATATGTCCGTTACTTTGCTATACAGATTGCCTACGATGGATATGTTCTCAATGTCATCTGTCGGATCCCGTTTGAACATATACAAACCAAACATGATAGTCGGTTTGCATAAATGTTCCTTCATAACCGACAAGGACATGTTGTTTTCTTCAATAGGGAAAGTAAATATAACGCTCCCGTCTTAGAATATTAATTCTTTTATCGATTCAGAATAGCAGACACTGATATATTTTGTTTCCGCGGTAATTCTTCTGTCGGTCTCAAAAAGACCTTTTACATTCCCCCCGGCATCCGCAAAGAAAAGCATGATGCGTCTGTCAGGCAGGGTTTGGAAGGGGATGAACATTAAGAAGTATGGCTTGTGTGTCATGGTGCATATAGCCATGGACATGACTGCAAAGGGGCCCCCTTTGTAGGATATATAAAATGGGGGGAAAGCTATGTCCAAGTGCTCTTCGAATCGGTGGTCCAACTCCCAGTGGTACACGTGGAAGGTGTCGGTTTCGGCGATGTAGTCGGGCAGGAGGAAGGGGATGGAGTCCTGCTGTGCTTTGACTTTAAAGAAAGTCAAGAGGATGAAGGTGATGAACAGTAGCTTTTTCATGATTGTTTCGGTTTTTGTTTGTGATTGTCGATTAACGGTTGGTGACCATCTTGCCTATCTCAATGAAGTCAGAGTGTTTTTGGAATATTATGTCGGCCTCACCACCGGGTAAGGTTAACTCGTCAATCATGGTCAACAGGAAATCAGGCGTGATTGCCTTGAACCGCTTCGTCTCTATCGCCCCGGCAAGGAAATAATAGAAGGTAGTGCCGGGCAAAGCATGACTACGTACCCCCTCATATGCCATCAAGGTGAGGACACGGTCGTCGTAGTCGGTTTCATTGTCGTAATACATCAGCACGGGCGGGTCCAAATAATCAACCTCGTGCGCAAACTTGGGATCCGTGTCAAGGAATAAAGCAATGCGAAGGTCGTCTATGTCCTGGTTTGATAACACCAAGTCTATCACTTTTTGACCTTCACCAGAAACAGGCGGTGGGATTCAATGATGCTTCTATCGCTTTCTTTTTGTTTTTGATTGTTACTGACTAATTATACTTTTTCAAGTCTTCTACGAACTTAATCACCGGGTGGACCGGCTCATATATGCTCGCTACCCTGTACAACAGGCTCAGGTTGGCAATCAAAGCGTTGCGCTTCAAGGTGCAATGCAAGGTGTCTTCAATACCTCGGCTGCACGTTTGATAGCAACCCTGTATTTCTGTTGTTTATAATACAAAAAAAACAAATCAATTAAAAACAAAAAAGGCACCTTTTTGAAAGGTGCCTTTGGTGGAGAATACCGGATTCGAACCGGTGACCTCTACGCTGCCAGCGTAGCGCTCTAGCCAGCTGAGCTAATTCCCCGTTTTGCTGATGCAAATTTAATACAAGCTTATTTTCTATGCAAGCGTTGCGCATGAAATTTTTAACTTTGTCCTGTTGTTTGTAGTTAAAATCGTGTGCAAACCTTTGAAAATGAAGTATGATTCAAAATATATTTTTTGATATTGAAGTGCCGGAATTTGCCGACAGTCTGTGGCTTGACAACTATTTGGCGGAGGGGTGGTTTCGTAGTAGTCATATGATGCTGCGCTCGAATGTATTGTGTGTGGAAGGGGAATTGCTCGAAACAATCAACATACGCTACGACCTGCGTGACTATGAATACCCTAAGCGGCTGCGCAAGCTGATGCGCCGCAACCGCAAGCGCTTTCGCCATGAAGTGCGCCCGGCAAGAATTACGAAGCGGCGCCGGCAAATGTATAAAGCGCATATCAAGCGGTTTAAGGGCATGGTGGTGCCTACGCTCGATGCTTTTATGCTGGGCAGCTTTCATGAGCACAGCCCTTTTAATACTATGGAAGTGACCGTCTATGACGGGCGGCGCATCGTGGCCGTCAGCTATTTCGACGTGGGGATGCACAGCCTGGCCAGCATTCTGGGCTTTTTTGACCCGGATTATAGCCGTTATAGCTTAGGCATATATACCATGCTTTTGGAAATAGAGTGGGCACAACAACGCCAAATGCATTATTATTACCCCGGTTATATTCTGGATGCGCACCCCCTCTTCGATTACAAGCTGCGCCTGGGCAAAGCCGAAGTGTATGACTGGAATAACCGTTGGGTGCCTTTTCACCCGCTTATGCGCGAACATACGTTGGCTGCAAATATTCGTTCAAGGCTGCAGCTGCTCAAAGAGCACTTCACGCGTGCAGGCGTGGGACATGAGCTTTATACCTATCCTTTGGCTTATTTGGGTTACTTGGAAATGCCTTTGAGTGGAGAGGCTGTTTTGTTTCAGTCGCTTAATTTTGTACGGGACTTCGCCCTCTTTTACTTAGGCGCCGACGAAGACGGTAATTTTTGGATGGCTGCCTATGACCCGCTGAAACAACTGTACCATATTGCCGCCATGCGTTATTTCCCCCTGAACAGCCTCGTGGAAAAAGCGATGGACATACAAGTGGAAGAGAGCCCCAATACCTTGCTCGATATTCTCTATTATCAAGAATTCTATTATCTTGGGGAGGAGGCTGAGCAAGTAGTTTTGCAAGCCAAACAATTACAGAAAGCTTTGTCATTAAACCTTTCAAAAAAGCCATGACTATACAATACTTAGGACACGCTTGTTTTTTGGTAGAAGTAAACAACTGCAAAATTCTTTTTGACCCTTTTGTGTCGGGCAACCCCTTGGCTGCCGATAAAGTATCTTTGGAAGACATGCGTTGCGACTACATGTTGGCATCGCACGGGCACCAAGACCATGTGGCCGAGGTCATGAGTGTGTACCAGCATTGCGAGGCAGAGCTGGTGGCTGTCTTTGAAGTGAGCCGCTGGTTTGCCCAGAAAGGCGTGAAGCGCGTGACTTCCATGAACATAGGAGGCAGCGCACAGTTCGATTTCGGTAAACTTACTTTGGTGCCCGCCGCCCACAGCAGCAGCATGCCCGATGGCTCTTATGGGGGTGTTGCTGCCGGTTTCGTTCTGCAAACCCCGGAAGGTACCCTTTATTTTGCCGGCGATACCGGTTTGTTTGTCGATATGCAGTACTTCGGCGAGCGTTACGACATAGACGTGGCTTTTCTGCCGGTAGGGGGGCACTATACCATGGATGCGGCCGATGCGGCCATTGCTGCCCGCTGGCTGAAAGCCAAGCATGTAATAGGCATGCACTACGATACTTTTGAGCCTATTCGTATAGACAAACAGCAGGCACGGGCTGCCTTTGAAGCCGAAGGACAAAAGCTGCACTTGTTGAGTATTAAGGAAAAAGTATCGTTTTAAGGGTAGCAGATAATAAAACTGCCGTATCTTTGCGGGCTTGGCATTTGGAGATGGACTTATGATAGATACCCAACAAAACAAAAAGATGAAAAGGGAACAGGCGCATCCGCTTGTGTTCCCGGTGATGGAGCATTTCTACACCTTGCAGGGCGAAGGGGCTTATCAAGGGCATGCTGCCTATTTTGTACGCCTTGCCGGCTGCGATGTGGGCTGTGTGTGGTGCGACGTGAAAGAATCATGGCATACGGACGGCTACCCGTCCTTGCCGGTAGATACACTCATAGAAGCGGCACGCGCCCACCCTGCCCGTTTGCTGGTGACCACCGGCGGCGAGCCTTTGATGTATCGCCTGGATGCATGGTGCCAACAGTGGCGTGAGGCGGGCTTCCGTTTGCACCTCGAAACTTCGGGCGCCTATCCGCTTTCCGGTACGTGGGACTGGATTTGTCTTTCACCTAAAAAATTCAGGCGTCCCCATGAAAGTGTGTGCCGCCAAGCTCATGAGTTGAAAGTGGTGGTGTATCATAAAAGCGATTTTGCTTGGGCAGAAGAATATGCTGCCAAAGTACCGGAAGGCTGCCTGCTGTTTTTGCAGCCCGAGTGGAGCCGCGCCGAACAGCTTTTGCCACTCATTATAGAATACGTAAAAGCCAACCCGCGTTGGCGTATTTCGTTACAAACACATAAATACATGAACATTCCATAAAGACAGCCTTATGCGTCGATTCGTCCTGATTCTGTTTTTTTTGCTGTTGATGGTTCCTTTTGGAGGACGTGCCCAGCAGTATTCAACCAAAAACAAAAAAGCCATTAAGTTGTATGAGCAGGCAAGTGCCAGCTTCCGTTTACGCGACTACGAAACGGGCATGAACCTGCTGTTACAAGCCGTACAAAAAGACCCCGCCTTTGTGGAGGCTCATATGTCCTTGGCGCATAACTTTCAACTGTTTGGTTACTTGCCCAAGGCTTTGGAGCACTACGAAGCGGCCGTAAAGGCAGATCCGAAAAGCCCCAAGGTAGTGGGCGCTTATTATACTTTGGCTACCGAATACTTAAAACAGGGGCGTTACCGGGAAGCGAAAGAGTATGCACTGCGCTTTTTGAGTTTTCACCCTGAACCGAACAATTTCACCAACGACATTGAGCGGGTAGTGGCTTCGGCAGAATTTGCCTTGGAAGCCATGCAGCAACCACTGCCTTTTGAGCCGAAACCCCTGCCCGGCAAGGTGAATCGCGAAGACTACCTGCAGTATTTCCCTGTGCTTACTGCCGATGAAGAGATGCTTATTTTTACGGCAAGGCGGAAAGAGCAAGGGCGCGATGAAGATATACTTGTAAGCTACCGGCAGGAAGATGGCTCTTGGGGCGAGCCGCAACCTTTGTCACCGGTCATCAATACGGCTGCCAGTGAAGGCACTTGTGCCATCTCGGCCGACGGCACCGTGCTGGTATTTACCTCTTGCCAGTCGCGGCGCGGCTATGGCAGTTGCGACCTCTTTGTTTCTTACCGTTATGGCAATGAATGGAGCACCCCCGTTAACTTGGGCGCCAACGTGAACAGTTCTTCTTGGGAGTCGCAGCCTACGCTGTCGCCCGATGGGCGCGTGCTCTTCTTTGTTTCCGACCGCCCCGGTGGCATGGGCGAGCGGGATATTTACATGACCATGCGCGATGAAGACGGCCGCTGGCTGCCGGCTGTCAATGTGGGTGCCCCCATCAATACTTATGCCGATGAAGTATCGCCTTTCTTATATGCCAACGGCAAACGTTTGTTTTTTGCCTCGAATGGGCATGTAGGCATGGGCGACTTCGACCTGTATTATAGCGATTGGCATCGCGGGCGCTGGAGTGAGCCGGTAAACTTGGGCTATCCTTTGAACGACCATCAGTCGCAAGTGTCCTTGTTTGTTACTGCCGATGGCAAGAAAGGATATTATGCGCAAGAGCAATGGGAGGGGCGCCGTCAGCTGTCGGCTATTTTGATGTACTTCGACATGCCCCCGCAGCTCATACCCGCCGAACAAACAGCCTATGTGAAAGGCGTAGTGCGGGATGCCCGAACCGGCAAGCCTCTGAAAGCAGAAATAGAGTTGTTCAATGTGAATGAAGACAGCCTGATAGCACAGGTTTGGTCCGATACACTCACCGGCGAATACCTTATCGTACTGAATCAAGGAGCAGATTATGCACTGGAAGTAAACAAAGCCGGTTATTTGATGAAAAGTCTTTCTTTCCGTCTTAAAGAAACGAATGATACCCTGCGCCCGGTGATACTGGACATAGAGCTGGAGCCCATTACGGCAGGCAGTAAGTTTGTTCTGTCGAATATCTTCTTCGATTACGGAAAATACACGCTCCGGGAAGAATCGAAAGCCGAGCTGCGCAAAGTGGTGGAGTTCATGCAACAAAACCCCTCAGTAACCGCCGAAATAGCCGGGCATACCGATGACATCGGCGAAGAGAAAGCGAACATGGAGCTGTCGCTTCGGCGGGCAAAAGCGGTATATGATTACCTGATAGCGGCAGGCATTGAGCCCCGCCGCCTAAGCTATAAAGGCTATGGCGAAACACAACCGGCAGTGCCCAACACCTCAGACGCGAACCGGGCACAAAACCGCCGCATCGAGTTTCGCATCATATCTGTAGAAAAAACAGGCGAATAGGTACGTGCACCCCTTCGGTTTAATGAAAAATTTCTAAATTGCAGCGATTTTAACGGCTCTGTAAACAATGAAAAAACGAATTGTTCAAGTAGGCGATATTGCTTGTGGCAGCGAGCAACTATTCCTCATCTCCGGTCCTTGTGTGATTGAAGATGAAAGCATTATGATGCAAACAGCCGAGAAGCTGAAAGAAGTGTCTGAGCGCCTCGGTATTCCTGTTATTTATAAGTCTTCTTTTCAGAAAGACAACCGCAGTTCTTTGAAATACTACACCGGTCCCGGCTTGGAAGAAGGTTTGCGTATCTTACAAAAGATAAAAGACACATTCGGCTTTCCGGTGCTTTCAGATGTGCACTACCCCTCGCAGGTAGCCCCTGCAGCCGAAGTGTTGGACGTCATACAAATACCGGCTTACTTGTGCATGCAAACCGACCTGATGGTGACGGCTGCAAAGACCGGCAAGGTAATCAACATTAAGCATGGGCAGTTTTTGGCACCCGAAAATATGATTAAGCCCGTGCAGAAGGCAGTAGATGCCGGCAATGACCAAATCATATTGACCGAGCGCGGTTATACCTTTGGCTACAACGACTTGATTGTGGACCCGCGTAGCTTCTACCATCTGAACCAGACCGGCTATCCGGTGGTGTTCGACATTACCCACTCTATTCGCAAATACGGTATTCCGAGTGCCGACCCGCGCGGGGGCGCCCGTGAGTTCTTGCCTACGATTGCGCGTGCCGGCGTGGCAGCCGGCGTGGATGGTGTCTTCATTGAAACACACCCCAACCCCGCCGAAGCGCTTTGTGATGCGGCCAGTCAAATGTGCGTTTTCGACCTTGAAGAGTTTTTAAAACCCTTGATTGAAATTCACAATTTAGAAGTAAAATACCGACCTGTCTTTACCGAATAAACAGAAACAAAGCAAATAAAGCCTATGGAATTGTATCTTGACTCTGCCAATATGCAGGAAATAGAGGAAGCCTTCAAGTTAGGTTTCCTGACCGGTCTTACCACCACGCCTACCTTTATGCATCGTGAGGGCATCCGCGATATCGATGCCACCATTATCAAGCTGTCGAAGATGGTGCCCATTTTGCAGATAGAGGCACTGGGCGAAACCGCCGATGAAATAGTAAAAGAAGCCGAACGCCTCATTGGGCTGGGCTTGGACAAAGAAAAGACGGTCTTTAAAATCCCCGTTTCTTTGGAAGGGGTCAAAGCTTGTAAGCGCCTGACGGACCAAGGGTATAAGGTGAATATCCACTTGGTATATACCTTGCAGCAAGCCTATATGGCCATGGCTGCCGGGGCTACTTATGTTTGCCCCTTGGTAGGACGCCTGCAAGACCAAGGACATGACGCATTGGCACTGGTAGAGCAGTGTGTGAAGGCAGTGAACTACTATGGCTATCCTTCGAAAATCATGTTTTCGTCGGTGCGTCATCCCGAGCATGTGCGCAACGCCATCAACATAGGCGTGCATACCTGTACGGTGCCTTGGAAAGTAATGAAGATGCTCACCGAAAATAACTTTACCACACTGGGTACGCAGCAGTTCTTTGAGCATACCAAGCTCATGACCATGCATGTGAAAGAGGTGATGAAGCCTTACAACCCGGTGGTGCGTTTGGACCAAACCGTGCTGGATGCAACCATTCAAATGACGGAGTCGGGCTTTGGCGCCGTGACCGTGGTGGACGACAAAGGCGACATCGTGGGTATCTTTACCGACGGAGACTTGCGCCGCCGCTTGCGTGAGAACGGCAAGGATATCTTGCAAAAGAAAATGAGCGAGTTTGAATGGCACAAGCCGTTGACCATTGAAGCCGGGGCGCTGCTGCATGAAGCCGTGGAGATGTTGCGCCAAAAGTCGGTAGATAATTTGGTGGTAACTGAAAACGGCAAGCTGGTGGGCATGCTGGACGTGCAGGACCTGTTGCAACTAAATATTTTTGTATAAATCATGTTGACAAGTCAAATTACCGACCGCTTCCGTAGCATAGGAGGAGAGTTTTGTGTTTCGCCTCAGGAGCTGCGGGAGCGGCTCGATAACACCCGCATCTTCCTTTTCGATTGGGACGGTGTGTTCAATGCCGGCGAAAAAGGAAAGGGTGCCACAAGCCTCTATGCCGAGGTGGACTCTATGGGCTTGAACATGCTGCGCTTTGGCTACTATCTGCAAACCGGTGAAATCCCTAAAATGGGCATCATCACCGGGCAGGAAAACCATTCCGCCTTTCAGCTGGCTACACGCGAACACTTCGATGTGGTCTATTATAAGTTTCGTCATAAAGCCCTGGCATTGGAGCACCTCGAAGCAGCGTATGGCATTCAGGACTATGAAGTGGCCATGACTTTCGACGACATTGCCGATATCACCGTGGCAAAACGGGTCGGCGTGCGTTTTCTGGTGCGCTGCACGGCTGCTGTCTTATTTAACGACTACGTAAGAAAAAACAACTACTGCGAGTACATTACCGGTCACGAAGGGAAGGATAATGCAGTGCGTGAAATCAGTGAGCTGGTATTGGGTATTCGTGGTGTGTTTGAGCAGGCCATCGAAGAACGTTTTGATTACTCGGATAAGTTCCGGGAGTATATGCGCTTGCGTAACAGCATAGAAACACGCTTTTTTATTGGGCACGACGACCACGTAGTGCCTATTGATGTGCACATTGAAGACCATCGCTATTAGTTCAAGCCTTATTGCCGGCAGGCATTACAGTGAACCATAAGGGCACTCATGTGTATGAGTATGCCCTTTTTCTTTGATAATAAGAAAGGTCAGTTTTATGAAAACGGAAGTGTTTACGCAGGAAAAAGAACAAAAAAGCAATGCGCCGGCGCTCTTTTGGGGCAGTCAAAAGCGTTTGTTGCTGCTTTTTGCGCTGGCATTGGGCATATTTGCGGCAGCTCGTTTGGCACTGCTTTGGCGCTTCGGGCAAAACCTGGAAGGCTATGAGCAGGATGTCGTATGGGCTTTTGTAGTGGGGGCGCGCTATGACCTGTTGGTGATTGCTTACATGTTTTTGCCTCTGCTGCTTAGCTCGTGGCTTTATTGGTTTCGTGGCGGCAAGGCAGAAGCTGCTATTCGCCGCTTTCAGCGCTATTATGCAACCTTCATACTGTCCGCAGCAGTCCTGGGCTTGCTTATCGACCAAGAGTATTATACCTACTTTCAAAGCCATCTGAATGTTTTTGTGTTTGCTTTTCTTGAAGATGACACGGTGAATATTTTGCGTTCGATATGGTCTGACCACTCACCGGGTCTCTTTTTGAGTTTGTGGCTGCTCATTACCATGGGCTTGGCTTATCTGATGCGGCGTTGGTTTGCCCGTCCTTGGGTGGTCAGTTGGCAGATGTCCAAGGGGGCAACGGCCTTGTGTCTGCTTTTGTGGCATGGTTTATATTTTGTAGCCTTGCGCGGTTCATTTACCGAGTTTCCCCTGCTCATCGATGATGCTTCTATTTCTGACAATGGTTTTGTAAACTACCTTACGCCAAACGGTTTTTTTACTTTCAAAGAGGCATTTAAGGAAAGAAATGACTTGTTTGAGCCCAAGGCTTCCATATGGGAACAGTATGGGTTTTCGGGCAGGGAAGAAGCCCTGAAGGTACTGGGGCATGAGGACCTGCACAAAAAAACACCTGTTAATGACTTTCTGGCAAAAAATCCGCCCAATGTGGTGTTTATTATCATGGAAAGCATGGGCACCGATTACCTGCGGCTGCACAGCGAAACATGCAACACCTTGGGAAGCCTTGCTGCTTTGTTGCCGGAAATGTATGTTTTTCTGAACACCACCTCGGCACAAAATGGTACCATACCAACAGTAGAAGAGTTGCTGCTGAATACGCCCTTGCATCCCATCACGCAGTCGCGCCACCGTCGTACTTCTTTCGAAAGTTCGGTGGCTTATCCTTTCAAGCAGAAAGGGTATTTGACGGGCTTTTTGACAAGCGGCAAGCTGGCATGGCAAAACCTGGAAGAGTTTTTACCTTACCAATATTTCGATTTTCAGGTGGGACGTTCTTTGTTGCGCAAGCGCTATCCGCAAGCCGAAGAAAACGATTGGGGGGTATATGATGAGTTTTTATTCGATTACACGCTTGAAAAACTGCAGGAGTCGCCCGGCAAGCCCAAGTTCTTTTTCCTGCTGACCACGACCAACCACACACCTTTCCGCCTGCCTTCCACTTATGAGCCTTTGCCGGTAAGCATTCCCGACTCTATTCGCCGTGCGATGTTGACCGAGCCGGATATGGCACAGCGTAGTTTTTACAACTACCAATATGCAGCGCATCAGTTGGGTTTGTTTTTGAAGCGCCTGAAAGAAAGTGAGGAAGGGAAGCGCACCATCGTGGTCATCACGGGCGATCACAATAACTTGATGGTGATTCCTTATGATGACAGCCGTCTGATGGCGAAGCGCAGCGTGCCTATCTTGTTTTACATACCGGAGGCATACCGCCCCAAACAGCCGGTGGATACGGGCGTGCCTGCTTCTCACAAAGATATTTTTGCCACTATATTTCCACTGGCTTTGTCCGGGGCTGACTACTGGAGCTTAGGCGAAAACCTGTTTGATGCTTCACAGCCCGGACGCTTTTTTGCCTTGAATGCCGGCACTACTGCCTTTGACAGCCAATATGGCATTGCCGATATCCGGCAACAAAAAACGTTGTACCTGCACAGGCAGCCTACGGGCAAGTGGCAAGCCGGCGAGCCCCGGCCCGAACACGAACAGCTACGGCGCCGGGCACTGGCTTACGTGGCTTTGTGGCATGACTTCTTTAACAGTCGTTTTTAAGTGCAAAAACCTTCTCTTTCCGAAAGAGAAGGTTTTTTATGTATCCGGCGGGTGTTTTTTACCGGTATATGCATGCTTTTGCCTAAATTATTCTTTGTGCTTTGCAAGCTGTATTTGGAATGTAAAAAATATCTGCTTTATGTCTTTGAAATACAGGGAATTGAAAAGAGAAGCCTTGCACTTGTTGCGTGGGCCTTCTTTTGTAATGATTTTTTTATTGACAAGCATAGCAGCGGCGGTAGTTTATACAATGCGCGGCACTTTTTTGATTTATGCTACCGTGCAGGTGTTTCACGACATGATGAATCTGCTTATAGGTTTGTTGGCGGGTATTGTGGTTACCACCTATTCCATCACGATAGTGGCACTGCAGCTTACCTCAACACAGTTCTCGCCACGGGTTATACGCCATTTGCTTTCGCAAGACTTGTACACACAAATTACCTTGGGCAGCTTTCTAAGCTGGATAATCTTTTGTTTGATTATTAAGTTCTGGATTTTATCCCCTTTGCCATTTGACGCCCCGCCGGGCTACACCGCTATTTTATGGGTAAATGCGGCTATTTACGGTGCCTTTTTTCTTTTGGCAGTTCTTTTGCCTCATTTTATTTTGACCATTGCGCAAAATATCAATGCCGCTCATATTATTCGTAAAATCGCTTTGCATACATTGGACGTAGTGGCAGAAGAGGCGCAAGCATGGGAACAAATGGAAAAGGCAGAGGCGCCCGCGGCATCGGAAAATGATTGTTATGTGAAAAGTAAGCGCTTTGGGTATATACAAGAAATCGACCATGAAGCCATACGTCATTGGTTGCGCCGGCATCCCGGGGTTTTATTTGTGGAGCAAAGCCGTAGTGTAGGCGCTTTTTTAACAGCCGGTGCGCCTATTTTTCGTTTTCGTTTATCCGCTACGCTTGCTGAAGCGCAACGCCATCAATTGATGCAAAAAACCGGGCATTTTTTGCAGCGCTGTTATTCGGTAGGGCAATTCCGCAGCTTTCGCCAAGATGTGCACTTTGGCATTCGCCAGATTGTCGATATTGCCATCCGGGCAATATCGCCGGCAGTCAATGATCCTACCACTGCCATCAACTGCTTGGATTATTTGGGTCAGTTGGTGCTTTCGCTTACCGAATATCGCATGCCCACGGGGCGCGTGAACCGTTATCGCAACGAACCGCTTTATGTGCGCACCGTTACTTTCGATCAGATAGTGAATCAGGCTTTTGACCAAATTTATCACTTTGGGCGTCATGACTACGCCGTGCTTAGCCGCACCTTCAGCTTGTTGAATACCTGTGTGCGGGCAGTATCGAAGCAGGAGCATCTGTATGTGCTGGGCGATGAAATCGGTGAGTTTGTTGAAGATCTGTTGCGGCAAATAGAGATGGAGACGATACAAGCCCACGTAAGCCAGGTGCAACTGGCACGCTTGGCTGGCATTGCCCGGCGCACCTGTGACGACTGGTTGGCAAAGACCGAAGAGTTTGCGGAGATGGGCAACAAGATGCGTCTGCTTCATGAAAAAATACAAAACGACAGCCGGCGGCTGCAGGCTCTGCATGATGCCTTAAACAGCTGAAAAAGCTTTCAAAATCCCTGTTTTTTTGCTATCTTTACATGTTTCAAAACCTTGCCTGCAGGGCAGGTTTCTATTGTGGATTTTGTGTTTTTTAGACAAGAGAGAATATGAATCAAGAACAGACCAAAAAAGTCGCTTCATCTGATTACTCAGCAGCAAGTATTCAAGTATTGGAAGGTCTGGAGGCCGTGCGCAAGCGCCCCGGTATGTATATCGGTGACGTGGGCGTCAAAGGCTTGCACCACCTTATTTGGGAAGTAGTCGATAACTCTATCGATGAGGCTTTGGCCGGCTACTGTACGCAAATTGAGGTGGTAGTGCATGAAGACAACTCGGTGGAAGTGTCCGACAATGGGCGCGGTATCCCCACCGACATTCACCCCAAGGAAGGGCGTTCCGCTCTGGAGATTGTCATGACCGTTTTGCATGCCGGCGGTAAATTCAACAAAGACTCATACAAAGTGTCGGGTGGCTTGCATGGTGTGGGGGTGTCTTGTGTGAATGCCTTGTCGGAATGGCTGGAGGTAACTGTGCATCGTGATGGCAAAATATTCAAACAACGCTACGAGAGGGGCGTGCCGCAACACCCGGTAGAGGTCGTGGGCACCACCGATCGCACGGGTACTACCGTGCATTTCAAGCCGGACCCCCAAATATTTCCATCTACCGAGTACAAATACGAGACAATTGCCGATCGCTTGCGTGAGTTGTCTTTCTTGAACAAAGGAATTCGATTGACGCTTACCGACCTGCGCCAAAAAGAAGAGGATGGGCAGCCTGTGAAGGAGGAGTTTTTCTCGGAAGGTGGTTTGGTTGAGTTTGTGGAATACCTGGACGCTACACGTGAGCCTATCATCCCGGAAGCGATTTACGTAGAAGGCGAAAAGAATGGCGTACCGGTAGAAGTGGCGCTTATTTACAACAACTCTTACCAAGAGAATGTGTTCTCTTATGTGAACAATATCAATACCATAGAGGGGGGGACCCATGTGGCAGGTTTTCGTAGTGCACTTACACGTACGCTAAAGGCTTATGCCGAAAAAGAAGGCTTGCTTGAAAAAGCAAAGGTGGAAATCACAGGGGATGACTTTCGCGAAGGGCTTACTGCCGTGATTTCGGTAAAGGTGGCAGAGCCTCTTTTCGAAGGACAGACCAAAACCAAATTGGGGAACTCGGAGGTGCGTGGCGCCGTGGATACTTGTGTGAGCGAGGCACTGGGATACTACCTGGAAGAGAACCCTAAAGTAGCGCGTACCATCATCGATAAGGTGATACTGGCAGCGCAGGCGCGTCATGCCGCGCGCAAAGCCCGTGAGCAGGTGCAACGCAAAAGCGTCTTGGGCAGCAACTCGCTTCCCGGCAAGCTGGCCGACTGCTCAGAAAAAGACCCTGCGCTTTGCGAAATTTATCTGGTAGAGGGCGATTCGGCGGGCGGCTCTGCCAAGCAGGCGCGTGACCGTAACTTCCAAGCCATTTTGCCCCTGAAAGGTAAAATATTGAATGTAGAAAAGGCGCAGGAGTATAAGATTTATGCCAACGAAGAAATTCAGCATATCCTGCGTGCCTTGGGCGTAAGCTGGGGCGTGCGCAACGAAGAAGGGGAAGAAGATTCCAAGGCTTTGGATTTAAGCAAGCTGCGCTATCATAAAATCATCATTATGACTGACGCCGACGTGGATGGTAGCCACATACGCACCCTTATATTGACTCTTTTCTTCCGCTATATGCGTGAACTCATAGAGAAAGGTTATGTATATATTGCACAGCCGCCTTTGTATCTGGTGAAAAAAGGGAAGGAAGCCGTATATTGCTGGACCGAAGAGGAGCGGAAGCAGGCAGTGCAAAAGCTGGGCGCCGGGAAGGATGATTCGGTGAGTGTGCAGCGCTACAAAGGTTTGGGGGAAATGAACCCCGAACAGCTCTGGGATACTACCATGAATCCCGAAACCCGCAAGTTGAAGAAAGTAACCATCGAGTCGGCTGCCGAAGCCGATCACCTCTTCTCTATTTTGATGGGCGATGATGTGGCACCACGCCGCGAATTCATAGAGCGCAATGCCAAGTATGCCAATATTGATGCTTAATGCCGCCTTGGCTTGCTTTTCAGCGGGCGTCTGTCTTGAGAAAGGCAGGCGCCTGTTTTTTTTTATCATTGTTGGGCTTGCAGTATCATGTCGGCGGCTTTCTCTGCAATCATAATCGTAGGAGCATTCGTATTGCCGCTTGTAAGACAGGGCATCACAGAGGCATCCACAACGCGTAGCCCTTCAATGCCTTTTACGCGCAAATCAGGAGTTACCACTGCCTGCTCGTCAGATTCGCTGCCCATACGGCAGGTGCCCACCGGGTGATACACAGACTCCAAAGTGCGTAGTATGTGCTGCATGAGTGTTTCGTCATCGCTATCGGCCGGCGGGAAATAAGTCTCTTTGCGGTAGGGCATAAAAGCATCACTTTCCATGACTTCCAGTGCCCTGCGCACACCACGAAGCAGCGTTTGCCTGTCGTTTTCTTCTTTCAGATAAAAAGGCTGGATGATGGGAGGGGCAAAAGGGTCAGCGCTGCGCAGGTCAATGAAACCGCGGCTTTCAGGGCGCAATAAAGTTACTAAAATAGAATATCCGCTATGGCGAGGATATTGCCGCAGGTCGTAAAGGTCAACGTCATATCCGCCCAGATGAGCCGGTACGAAATGGAATTGCATGTCGGGGCGGTCGCTGCTTTCATTTACTTTCAAAAAGGCATTGGCTTCTAATGGAGAAGCCGCCACAAAACCACGTTTCAAAAGCAAGTATTCGGCAAGCCCTTGTAATTGCTTGTACCAGCGCAGTTCATGGTTGGCAGTGGGCACACATGCACGACTGCTTACAATAGCAAAACAATGGTCATGCAGGTTTTTTCCCACTGCGGGCAGGTCTTTTTTTACTTCTATGCCGAGGCTTCGCAGCCGCCCGGCTTCGCCTATGCCCGAGAGCATCAAAAGCTGAGGTGAGCCGAAAGCACCGGCACAAAGCAGCACCTCTTTACGGGCATATACCGTCTCTGTGCTTTGTTTGCCTTTGTTTATTTCAACCCCCACTGCCCGGTCGTTCTCAATCAACAGGCGTCTTACATGTGTGTTGGTGACGACCGTAAGTCTCGGATGACGAAGTGCCGGGCGCAAAAAAGCAGCGGCACAGCTGTGTCTTTTGTAATCTTTGATGGTGAATTGAAAAAAGTTGGTGCCCTCTTGCTGTTTACCGTTAAAGTCTTTGTTGAAAGGAATACCACATTGAATGCAAGCCTCTATGAAGGCTTCTGACACTTGATGGTGGGTGTAGGGAAAGCGCACATTCAACAAGCCGCCGGTGCCGTGATAGGCGGTATCAAGCTCATCTATATTTTCATTGTGTTCAGAGCGGATGAAATAAGGCAATACATCTTGATAACTCCAGTGCGTGGCACCCATATTTGCCCAGTCGTCATAATCTTTCGCGTTGCCACGTATATAAGCCATGGCATTGGTGGAGCTGCTGCCGCCAAGTGTTTTTCCACGGGGCTGAAACAAACGCCTGTTCAGCACATACGGTTGCGGCTCTGTGTAGAATGCCCAATCTACCGCGCTGCGATTGAGCTTAGAATAGGCAGCCGGTAGATGAATTTCGAGCTTTTTGTCTTTGGGACCGGCCTCTACAAGCAACACCCTGAAAGGCGTTTGGTGAGTCAGACGGTAGGCCAACACACAACCTGCCGAGCCGGCGCCTATGATGATGAAATCGTAGCTGCTTTCCATATGATTTGTTGTTAAAAGATAGCAACACTCACCGGCTGGTGCGCCCCTTGCTTTATCAACTTTTTGATATCTCGCTTATAGGGGTAAAAGTCCACTTGAATCGTATGGCGGGGTGATTCTTTGTAACGTCGGCGCAATTGTTGCTCGTAGCGCTCAATGTCGCGATACATACTTGCTTTATCGGGTAGTTTACAATCGCCTTTCAGCAGCTTGGCTACCCAAATAGCTTGCTGCTCGGCCAAGGGCATGACAGCACCCAAAGGCTGAATGAATCCGATAAAGTACAGCCCTTTGTGCTCGGGGTGTATCACGTGTTTATAAAGACGCAGGCGATTGTCTTCTTCCACATACAAAAAATTTTTATCGAAAAAAGGAAAACTGATTTTGTAACCGGTCGCATAAATTAGCACATCGACCTGTTCGCTGCTTCCGTCACTGAATAGAATACGATTGCCCTGCAACTCTTGAATGATAGGTTTAAAGCGAATGCGCCCATGTCCTGCTAAGTTGAATAAATCTTGCGAGATGGTGGGGTGTTCGCTTAAAAGGGGTTTGTCTGATTGGGGTATGCCATAGCGCTCTTGTTTGCCACGGGCTATCCATAGGAAAAAAGAGAGCAGTGCACGTTGCATGCTCAAAGGCAGCCACTCTACGCTGTATTTATTCAGCGTGTCGAAGGGAATACCTACAATATATTTGGGCAAGACATGAGCTCCACGGCGTGAAGATATCCAGACCTGTCCGGTAGTATAACGCGCCGCTTCACAGGCAATATCTACAGCTGAATTGCCAAAGCCTACTACTACTACATTTTTGTTCCCCAGAAATATATCGGGTTCTTTGTAGTCGTGGGCGTGCATGCAAAGGCCTGTAAAGGTGCCGGGAAAATCCGGATAGCGAGCTTTCCAATGGTGACCGCTGGCTACCAAGACGGCAGAATAGTCATGTACACGTCCATCTTGCAGATACACGCGATAGTGGTTGTCTGCTATTTTTTCGACACGCTCCACCCCGGTTCGAAACCGTATTTTATCTCTGAAACCGAAGTGTTCTACGTAGCGCCGGAAGTATTCATAGATTTGAAAGTGGCTGGGGTAGTCAGGGTAGTCTTCCGGCATAGAAAAATCGGAAAAAGCCATGACCTCTTTAGAGGTATTGATGTGTAGAGAGCGGTATGCCGACGACATGCCGTTGTCGTTCATATACCGCCAATTGCCGCCTATGTCGGAGCCTTTTTCGTAGCAGTCGAAGGGAATACCTTCGTCTTGGAGCACCTTGCAGGCGGCAATGCCACTGGAACCGGCGCCAATGATACACACTCGCTTTTCCATCACCGTAGAGATTTGGTTGTTCTATATTAGAATATATCTTTATTTTTTTAAAATGCTTCTAATTAAAATTATATTTTTAGAATTTTGTTTGATGTCTTTTTTTGCTTTCTTATTTCGGGGGCAAGGGTAAGTCTGCGCATCAGCCATTTGCGCAGGAATGGAAAATGGTCGTAAATCCAAACAAGGAAGCGTAGTTTGAAAGGAATTTTATAATGTGTGCGGGGATGATGTACCGCCTTCCAAATAGCAAGGGCTACGTCCTCGGCTTCCAGGTCATAGCCGAACTGACCGAAGCTCCAAGCCCGGTAAGGGGCATCAGTAACCATAGGCGTACGCACAATCAGAGGCATCATGGCACAAACATGTATGCCATGGCGCTCAAACTCTAATTCCAAAGCTTCGGACAATGCCCTCACTGCATGTTTGCTTGCCGAATAGACCGCCACCTCCGGTGTGCCATAAATAGCCGATGCCGAAGACATATTGACCACGCAGGCTCCCTCTGTATTTTTAAGCAGCGGCAGGGCATGATAGGTTACATTCATCACGCCCCACAGATTCACATCTACCAAGCGTTTTTGTTTTTCAAGTGGTAGTTCATCGAAAAAACCCATTTCCAGCAGCCCTGCATTGTTGAGGAGTACGTGCATCTGCTTTTGAGTCTGTTCTCCAAACAGCACCATTGCTTTGCGCACCTCTTCTTCTTTGCGTACGTCCATAACGGCATAGCAGGATGGTCCGGGCAAAGAAGCAGACAGCCTCTGAAGAGCTTCTTCGTGAAGGTCAAAAAGCCCCACAAACCAACCCTCTTGTGAAAAGAGGCGGGCAGTAGCAGCACCGATACCGCCCGTTGCCCCGGTGATAAAAATGCTTTTCATGGATTAGTTTTATTTTTTATGTTTAAAATACAATTTTTGTTTTTACTTTAGAAATTATTTGCCAACTAATTTGTGTGGAAAGTGTTGTATTTTTGAGGATTAAGAACCTAAAAAGCTTTTATGCTTGTTGTTTTAAGCGACACAACCGAACAGTCATTTTATGAGCAAATTTGAATTGGTAGCACCTTTTCAGCCTACGGGCGACCAACCGGAGGCCATCCGTCAATTGGTGGAGGGCATACGCCGGGGCGAAAAGGCGCAAACATTGTTGGGCGTAACCGGCTCGGGCAAGACTTTTACCATCGCCAACGTGATTGCGCAGCTCAACAAACCTACGCTTATCATCAGCCATAATAAAACCTTGGCAGCCCAATTGTATGGCGAATTCAAGCAGTTTTTTCCGAACAATGCCGTAGAATATTTCATTTCCTACTACGATTATTATCAGCCGGAGGCTTATATTGCCACCACCGATACCTACATAGAAAAAGAGCTTGCTATCAATGAGGAGATCGAGAAGTTGCGTTTGCGTGCAACTTCTGCTTTGCTGTCGGGGCGCAACGACGTGATAGTCGTGGCTTCGGTGTCGTGTATTTATGGCATGGGGAATCCCGATGAGTTTGCCCGCAGCACCATTCACCTCAAACGGGGACAGACGTGCGACATGCGCGACTTTCTTTTCTCTTTGGTTGATATCATGTATCACCGCACTGAAGGCGATTTTGTGCGGGGCAGCTTTCGTGTGAAGGGCGACACGGTGGATGTGTTCCCTGCCTATGCCGATTGGGCATACCGTATCAGCTTCTTCGATGATGAAATCGACGAAATCAGCCGCATAGAACCGGAATCAGGAAAGAAGATCAGCACGGAAGAATATATCCGCATTTTTCCTGCCAACTTGTTTATTACGGGCAAAGAGGTGCTGGATATGGCAATGCGCGAAATAGAAGAAGATTTGGAAAAGCAGGTGGCCTTTTTAGAAAAAGAAGGGAAAAGCGAAGAAGCCCGCCGTCTGAAGGAACGCACCCTCTTTGACCTGGAGATGATGGCTGAGCTGGGCTATTGTTCAGGCATAGAGAACTACTCGCGCTATTTCGACCGCCGGCAACCGGGACAACGCCCCTTCTGCCTGCTCGATTACTTCCCCGATGATTATTTAATGGTGATAGATGAAAGCCACGTGACCATTCCACAAATACGAGGCATGTACAACGGTGACCGGGCGCGTAAGTTGTCATTGGTAGAGCATGGGTTTCGTTTACCGGCGGCATTAGATAACCGCCCCTTGCGTTTTGAAGAGTTTGAGTCGTTGATTCATCAGGTGATTTTTATGAGTGCTACGCCGGCTGCTTATGAGCTGGAGCAGTCGGGGGGAGCAGTAGTAGAGCAGGTGGTGCGCCCGACCGGCTTGCTGGACCCGCTGATTGAAGTGCGTCCTACGCTGAATCAAATCGACGACCTGCTGGATGAAATATCGATGACCATTGAGCGGGGGGAACGTGTGATGATTACGACGCTCACCAAGCGTATGGCCGAAGAGCTTAGCCGCTATTTGGACAGGATAGGCATCCGGGCGCGTTATATTCACTCGGAGTTGGATGCCCTGGAGCGGGTAGAGGTACTGCGCGATTTGCGCCTGGGCGAGTTCGATGTGCTGGTGGGGGTGAACCTGCTGCGCGAAGGCTTGGACTTGCCCGAGGTGTCTTTGGTAGCCATCATGGATGCCGACAAGGAGGGATTTTTGCGCGATGAGCGTTCTTTGATTCAGACCATCGGGCGGGCTGCCCGCAATGCCAACGGGCGGGTGTTGATGTATGCCGACCGCATCACGAAGTCGATGCAAAAAGCAATTGAGGAAACCAACCGGCGGCGTGCCAAGCAGGAAGCATATAACCGTGAGCGGGGCATTGTGCCCAAGACGGTGCTCAAGTCAAAAGAGGCTATTTTGGAGCGCAGCCGCCTGACCGGGCAAGAGAGCAAAGAAAAGCAGGGCTACAAAACAGATAAGTGGGGAGGTCACAAGCAGGTAGCCGAGCCGGCACATGCCTACCACAGTATGGATGCTGCGGCGCTAAAGGCGCGTATCAAAGAAGTGCAAGCAGCCATGGAGGCAGCTGCCAAAGACTTGGATTTTATACAAGCGGCCGCCCTGCGCGATGAGCTGTTGGCGCTTAAAGAACAGTTGAAAAAGGTAGAGCGGTAAATCCATGCGTATCAATCCGGAAGACTACCATGTTGTATTTAACAAGCCTTACCTTACAGGTAAGGAAGCCCTTTATATTGAGCAAGCGGCAAAAAGGTGGGGGCATCTTTCCGGTAATGGCAAATACACGCGCCTGTGTCAGCGCTTTTTTGAGGAGCGCTATGGCTTTCGCCGTTGCCTGCTGACCACTTCTTGCACGGATGCACTCGAAATGGCTGCCCTGTTGCTAAACATTCAGCCCGGCGACGAGGTGATTATGCCTTCCTATACTTTTGTGAGCACAGCCAATGCTTTTGTACTGCGTGGCGCCAAAATCATATTTGCCGACAGCCTGCCTTGGCATCCTAATATGGATGCGCACAGCATAGAAGCGCTGATAACACCACGAACTAAAGCCATTGTGGTGGTGCATTATGCAGGCATGGCCAACGACATGAAAACAATCTTACAAATAGCCGGACGTCATGGTTTATATGTGGTAGAAGATGCCGCACAAGCCATTGACAGCTATCATAAGGAAGGGAACCGCCGCTTGCCTTTGGGCAGTTTGGGGCACTTGGCTGCTTTTTCTTTTCATGAAACCAAAAACATCATTGCCGGAGAGGGGGGAATGCTGGTAATAAACGCCCCTTCCATGGAAGCACGTGCCGAAATACTTTGGGAGAAAGGAACCAACCGCAGTGCTTTCTTCAGAGGCGAGGTGGATAAATACAATTGGGTAGATGTAGGTTCGTCTTTTTTGCCTTCCGAAATCATAGCCGCCTTTTTGTATGCACAGCTCGAACATTTGGAGGCCATACAGCAGCGCCGTCTGAACTTGTGGAACTACTACTACCAAGGGCTGAAACCATTGGCAGAAGCCGGCTTTATAGATTTACCCACGATACCGGCCTATGCCACCAACAATGCCCATATGTTTTACATTGTTTGTCGTAGTTTGGAAGAACGTAGCCGGCTAATAGATTACCTGAAACGGCACGGCATCTTGGCTGTTTTTCATTATCAACCGTTGCACGACTCGCCTTTTTATAGAGAGAAGCACGACGGGCGCCCCTTGCCCAATTGTCGCCGTTTTGCCGATTGTTTGTTGCGCCTGCCGCTGTTTTACGAGCTGACTCACACCCAGCAAGACTATATCATAGCTACGATAGAGGCTTTTTATAGACCTCAAAAAGGAAAAAAGCCGTAGCGTGTGCCACGGCTTACATGAGCGGTGTCTGTTCGAAAAAATTCGAACCGATTTCGCCCAAAACCGATAAAACTCGCGGGGCGGGCGGCATTCCCCCCCAGACCCCCCTTCCGCCCGCCCCGCGGAAGGCGACCTTTTCGGATTGGACGATTTCAAGTTTTTCTAATCCGCCAAGGGCGGATTGCTCGGCTTCGCCGAGCTTGGCGGCAAATTCTTTTATAAATTTATATTAGAAATATCATTTTTGTAAAGTTTTCTAATAATATCCTCTAAAGGATGAGAGGTATTATTTTGTGCATAAAAATCTGCAATCTGGATTGCGTATTCTGCTTTCCCAGTACCAAACAATTCTTTAAATGCTTTGCTTGTCTTATTTGGATATTTACTCTTTATTTTCTGTATATCTGATATATTTTTTCCAGTAATATTTGCAATATCTTGGTCAGGAAATAAATCTTCGATTTCTCCTTTTGTATTAACTAGAATATTTTTTGATTTTAAATCATTTATCAGTTGGGGTATGTCGTTGTTTTGATAATTAACCCCGATCTCTCTACATAACTCCTTAAGTTTATTCTGTTTTGATGGATCTAAAACAAAATCTTTATCAACAATTGCACAATATTCAATACCAAAAGCAGAAAGTATCTTTATGTAATTTACAATACTATCAACAGAATCCATCCTAATTATACCGACATTTATCCTGTCAAAATTACAATCCTCACTATCTGGATCTGCGGGATTTTGTTTTGTGATTTTATCTAAATTATTAAAAAGATGCTTTTCTGTTGGTCCCTCTACCAAAATTACTCTATCACTAAAGAACAATTCTGCATTATCCTTATGAATAAAACGTCTAAAATGAACAACATCAAAAGAGGGATCTTGTCTAA
>NZ_BPHD01000001.1:0-930046 GCF_026003375.1 Thermonema sp. | reverse complement strand
CGGAGACGGAGGGATTCGAACCCTCGGTACCCGTTAGAGGGTACACTTGATTTCGAGTCAAGCCCGTTCGACCACTCCGGCACGTCTCCACCTGCAAAGGTAATAGATGCCTTTTGAACTTACAATACCTATGGCAGGGAATTTTTGAAATCCTGATAAGAAGAGATGGTTGCCGGACGGTTGTCGCAAGATAGAGCCGCCGCCTTATCATTGATATTTTGCACACGCTCGCAGGGGTCAGGGTGGGTGCTGGTCCAGGTAAGACCGCCGCATTTGCCCTCTGCCTGAAGTTTTTCAAAGAAGCCAGCAGCACCATCGCACTGGTAGGAGGTGCTGTTGAGGTAGATAACCGAATACTCATCGGCTTCGCGTTCCATATCGCGGCTGAAGCTTAGCCCTGCCAAGCCCAATGCCAGCTGTTTGGTAATTTGTGTGAGTTGTGAACCGCCGCTTCCCAATACGATATCCAATAAGATGGCTACGCCATATACGCGTTCGAGGTTGCGGGCACTGTGGCGCCGGTCGGAGTGAGCAATTTCGTGTCCCAAGACACCGGCCAGTTGGTCGGCAGAATCCAAATATTTGATAAGGTCCACATAAACAAAGATATAGCCGCCCGGCGTGGCAAAGGCATTCAATACACCCGGCTTGTGTATGATGCGCACTTCCCAGGCAAACTCGTCTTTGTAGCGCACATCGGGCGAAGCCAGAATGCTGTTTACCAGATTGTCGAGATAGGCATAGGCTTGCGGGTATTGCGAGCGGTCAAGCACTTCGCCGTATTCCTGCGGGTTACTGAGTACCTCATCCCGCACTTGCTGCCCCAGCTGTATTTCATCCTGAAGAGAGAATAAAATGGGGTTCCCTTTTTTACAGCTGTTGAAGCTGAAAAGCACCAAAAGCAATAAGGTGCTGCGTAAAACATAGCGACGAATTGTAGGCATAGCGTTTTCAGTTTTGATTTTAAGTTTTCGCTTATCTTGCTTTTTCGCAAATATTATTCCTTTCGAATATAAATTTTATGCTTGGGGTAGAGCAATTCGAAGTAGTCCTCATGGTTTTGGGGCAGACTGTCGTAGTAGCCCATGATAAGCAGGCTTTCGGGGCTGCTGTGCTCGTAAAATGTTTTTAACACGCGCATCTTGAGTACCGGGTCGAAGTAAATGAATACGTTACGGCAAAAGATGATATCGAACCGGCCTTCGACAGGGTCTTGTATGAGATTATGTTGGCGAAATTCCAAACGGGCTGCTTCCTGTTGTATCTTGTCGAAAACAATATGTTTTTCTGACAGGCTACAGTAGCGGCGAATATCATGGATGCCCCCGGCAATAAAATAGTTTTGCTGAAACTGTTCGGATGCTTTGATGCTGTATTTGCCCTGTTGAGCTATTTCAAGCGCTTTGGGGTTGATGTCGGTAGCGAGGATATGGGATTTCTGCAAGAGATTCATTTCTTTAAGCAGAATCATGAAAGAATACACTTCTTCGCCTGTGGCGCATCCGGCATGCCAGATGTGAATTTGTTGCTTGTCGAAAAGCAAAGGAAGGATTTTGCGCCGTAAAAACTTCCACAGGTCAGCGTTACGAAAAGGTTCAGTCAAGTTGACGGCGATGGCATCGATGAGGTCGTGGATGAAATGCGGCTCGTAAAGCATCTTACGCCACAGGTCCACGGCACCGTTCAGCTTGAACGTATGCATGGCTTTGCTTAAACGCCGCCGTAAAGAGCTGCGCTCGTAATTGCTGAAATCCAGCCGGTAACGCTGATAAATAGCTTCTATGATGGCCTCTACTTCTTCTTCTTTCAGCATGCAAGCCTTGTTTTTAAAGCATATCTACCGGTTCTATAGCTACGAATAGCATGACCATGTCAAACTCTTGTGGGTTGTTGGGGTGCGGATATTGCGGCACCAATATCACATTGAAAGTGGGCGCATTATATTCATCGAGCCGCACCGAGAGCTTCAACTGTGCCATTTCCGGCATGTTTATTTTTGCCCGGAAGTAATCTTGCTCTACTTGCGAGTGAAACTGCAGGAATTTCTGAATGGGTTTGTGTTGCAGCTGCCGTGCGTCGTAGCCCAACAGACGTGTAGCCATGATGTTGGCAGAGAGTATTTCGCCCAGGCGGTTGATGCGCACCACCGGCACACTCTTGTTGCTGAACTCTTTTTCTATGTTGTTGCTGTTTTCGAGCAGCATTTGCGCCAACTGCTCTGCAAAGTCTTCTGTGGTAGTCATTTGCATGTTCATCAACACATTTTGCCGGCGCTCTTCTTTGAGGTTTTGTTGCAGTTGTTGGCGCAGCTTTTGCAGTTCGGTTACGTCTGCCAGGATGGCAACCACTTTGTAAACCTCGCCATTCAGGTTTTTTACAGGGCTAAAACTACACCGGTAATAACGCAAGTCACCGGTGCGTGTATACAATCGATAAATATAATGAGCGGGGGTTCCTTGCAGTATTTGTTGCCATATCTCATTGAAGTCGTCCACGTCTTGTAAGTCCAAGAGGCCGGCAAAGCGGGTGCGGCGCACTTCCATGCGACTTTGGAAGCCAAACTCCTGCATAAAACGGGGATTGGCACGCAGCAGCACGCCGTCTTTTCCTATTTCAACAAGTGCCACTGCCTCGTCTATAGCTTTGATTTTACTGTCATACTCTTGCTCCCGCTCTTTTTGCTCGGTGGTAAACTGCCCGAATTGCACAATCTTATATACTTGGTTGTTTACGTCAAAGATAGGGCTGTAAGTGGCAGAAAGCCATAGTTCCTTGCCATTTTTGGCAATTCGCCGGAATTCGCCTGATATATAAGAGCCGGCTTTTACGGCTTCCCACATCATGGTATAACGCAAGCTGTCGCGCTCGTCGGGCGGCAACAGCATGTTTTCGGCCTTGCCTATAAGCTCTTCTTTGCTATAGCCCGTAAGGCTGGTATAAATATCGTTGACGTCGGTAATTCTACCTTCGAGGTCCAGCTCCAACATGGAGTTGGTTTTGTTTACCGCATTTAGAATAGAGTTCGTGAGCATGGATTCACGCTCCACTTCTTGCATCTTTTCTTCAAGAATGCGCTTGGTACGTTCCAACTCTGCCGTATTGCGCATCAAAGTAGCTTCTTTCTCTTGCAGTTCTTTGGCTGTTTGCTCATATTGCCGCAGTAGCCGTTCAGTACGTGCTTTATTGAGTGCATTGGCAACGCTGGAGCCAAAGGTTTGGCTTACATCCTCTATGAACTGCCGCACATGGGGTGGGAGGGGGCGCAAAGAGGCAATTTCAACTACGCCATATACACGATCATTATGACGAATGGGCGAAAGAACAATGCATTTGGGCTTGCCCTCGCTTAATCCGGAAACGATTTTGGGATAGTTTTCGGGGATGTCGTCTATGTAAATCAAATCGTTTTCGAGTACACAGCGCCCCACCAGCCCTTCTTTGAGCTCGAAGCGCTTTTGCAAATACTTTCTTCTTTGAAAGGCATAAGCAGCTACGGTGCTGATATAAGGCGGGTCGGCTTCTTCTTGTATGAGATGCACAGCCCCTTGATGCGCCTGCACATACTCTACCAGTTTATGTAAGAAAGCGAAGGCGAGGTCTTCAATCTTATCGTTTTGATGCTCACGTAACAGGTTGTTGAACTCAGCCAAGCCACTGACAGCCCAGGTTCGGCGTTCGCGCTCTTCGTTGAGTTGTTTCAGCTGGTCACGCATGCGAATCAACGCCTGCCCAATACCTTCGGATACCTGCAGCCCTTCCATGGATACGTCATAGTTGCCTTGACCGATGGCTTCTATAAAACGGGCCGCTTCTTTTCTGGATTCCGAAATTTTTTGCAGCTCCTTCACCAGCTCCTTTACCTGTATGTCGCTGTCGTCAAACTCTTCAACAGGTATTTCGGTATCGATGCTGTTGGCAGAGAAGAATAGTTTGATTTTTTTTAGTGGCTTAAAAACTTTTTGACGCAACGTTTGGTGTAAAGCAAGCCCCGCCAATGCCATGAAAGCAAGAAGGGCGGTAAGCAGCCACACGGACCAAGCAGGGCTAAGCCACACATACAGGATAAGCAATAGGGCTGTAGTTGCCAGCCCTATCAGGATGATGCTACTTAGCGAGGAGGTATTTCTCTGGCTCATAGGTATTGATATCGTCGCTTTCTTTTATTGAAAGATAGAGTTTTTATGGCGGCTATGCAAATATTTGGTTTTTTAGCGCCGTTTGAGCCGTTTCTGTAAAATATTGTTTCCCTTGGCTTTGATCATCTGCTTCATGGTATTGAGAAAGTCGTCGTCCATGAAGCAAATAAATAGAGGGTTGAGGTTGGTATTGTAGCTTTGCAATTGGGTGCGTATGTTGAGCACATGGCCGAAGGTGGCAAAGTCTGCCTTGAACTGCTCGCTCAGTTGTTGGGCAGGCAGGTAGCTGAAGCGCGGAATATCGCCATAAATAAACAGGTCGGTGAAATTGGCCACTTGCGTAACCACGGCAGCCGATATGATGTTGTCCAGCTCCAGTAAAATGTCTTTTTGAATATCTGTGATTTCGCCTTCTTTTTCTACGATGCTTACCGGCGGTTGGGCAAAAATTTGAAATACTTTTTTTATTTCTTCATGTTGAAAGAGCAAATATGTTTTTCCGTGAAGGGCGCCTTTGATTTCTGTAGTGAGTGTATAAAAATATTCGTCTTGCAGGCGCTTGATGGTTTCGTCTTGTTGTTCTTTATCGAATATTTCGATGCTATAATCTTTTATCATGACCTTTTCGCCCGCGTATTTCGAGAAGGCATCGGCGGCATTGGCTAAAGCAATGCTGAACAGTTCGCGGGTAATATCGAATTCATAAGGTGTGAGTTGTACCATAGTTTTAAGCGTTTGAGTTTTGATAAGAGCGGATTTGTTTGAACAAAAAATGCATGATGCCGGGCACGTCCAGTACCAAACATACTTCGCCGGTGCCTAAGATGGTAGCACCGCTTACAAAGTAGGCATCTTTCAACAAAGTGCCCAAGGGTTTTTCCACAATTTCTTTTTGTTGAAGCAGCCGGTCAACAATGATACCTATTTCTTTTTGGTCGTAGTTGATGATAATGGTGGGGAAAAGAGCGTCATCCGGGGTTTCTTCAAAGCTTTTGACAATAAACTGCTTGTCCGGGTTTTGAATGGATTTCAGAGAGAAGATGTCTTTGAGAAAAACAACGGAAATGCTCTTGCCCAAAAAGTTGGCTGCCAGTCCGTTGCGCACATAGTGAATGTCGCTTTTGCGGAAAGTGCTTACGGCGGAAGTATAAGCCAAAGGAATGGCGTAGGTGATATCGTCGAGTTGAAACAGAAGGGTGCTTTTTACTGCCATAGATAAGGGAAGTATGAGGGTGAAAGTAGTGCCTTTGCCTAAGGTGGATTCAATATCTATTTGTCCGCCCACGCGCTCAATGGCACGCTTGACCACGTCCATGCCCACACCACGCCCCGATATTTTAGTGACGGTATCGGCGCTGGAGAAACCGGGCAGGAAAATAAGCTGAATGAGCTGCTCGGGCGGCATACGCTTGGCCTCTTCGGGCGAAATAAGCCCCTTTTGCAAGGCTTTTTGCTTGATTTTCTCTACATCTATGCCCCTGCCGTCGTCGCTTACTTGTATGCGCACCTCTTCTTTGACCGTTTCGGCAGAGAGCGTGATGGTGCCTTGCCCCGGTTTGCGCTGCTTGACGCGCTCATCTTCGGTTTCAATGCCATGGCTGATGGCATTTCTGACCAAATGCACCAGCGACTCGCTGATGATTTGTAGAATGTTGCGGTCTATTTCGTTTTCCATGCCTTTGAGCACAAGCCGCACATGCTTGCCTTCTTCGTTGGCTACATCCCGCACAATACGGTGAAACTTCTTGAACAGTGTCCCCACCTGCACCAGACGGATGCTCATGACTGCATGCTGAAGCTCATTGGTCAGCCGTTGAATGTGGGTCATTTCGGTGTTGTAGCCTTTGCGCTGGGCAGTCAACTGTTCATAGAGGTTGATGATGCGGTCTTTTTCTATGATAAGCTCGCCTACCAAGTTCAATAGGTTATCAAGCTTTTTTACAGGCACGTGTATGCTGTCAGACAAATGCAGCTGTTCTTCGGTAGCAACGGCAGTCGCTTCATCTTCTATTTTCAAAGGGCTGCGGCTCTCTTTTTCTTTTGAAGGGATACCGGTAGCCGGGGGGGCTGCTTCCCGCGCCGGTTGCGTTTCGTCGCTTGCAGGCGTTTCTTCTGACGGGGGCGTTGCCTGTGCCCGGGCTTTGCGCACCAGTACTTCCAGTTTGGTTTTGATGCCTCTATATTTAGGTGCTTCGTGGTGTTCCGGGTCCTTGAGGTGCTGAATCATAGCCCCCAGCACGTCGTTGGCGCGGAAGAGCGTATTGAATAGCTCACTGTTGATGTGGAGGTGTCCTTTTTTTATTTCACCGAATACGTCCTCGAGAATATGGGCAAATTGGGCAAGCTGTTCAAAGCCCATGCCGCCGGCATTTGCCTTGAGTGTATGCAGCAGGCGAAATAAGCTGTCAATAATCTGTTTGTCTTGTTTGTTTTGTTCCAGTTCAACAAACAAGCGGTTTAGTTCATCGTATTGCTCCTGCGCTTCGGTGAAAAATATCTCTCTTAATTCATCATCTTTCATGGTAGCATGCAAAGTTTGGTTTTATAGATTACAGACAGCTCACTATAAAGGGAGCTATTTCATAAATGGGCAATATCTTTTTCACGGCGCCGCGCTCGATGGCTTCTTTGGGCATGCCAAAAATAGTGGCCGTTTGCTCGTCTTGTGCGATGGTATAGGCGCCTTGTTTCATGAGCGCTTCCATGCCGGCGGCACCATCGCGCCCCATGCCGCTCAACAGCACCGCAATGGCTTTGTGATGATAGAGTGAAGCGGCGCTGAAGAAAAGTGCATCGATGGAAGGGTGATTGTATGCCTCAAACTGCTGTTCGCTTTTTTTGAAGCGTATCTGCTTGAGGCTGTCTTGCATGAGTACCATATTACAATTGCCCGGTAAGATATAGATGCTTTGTGAAAGCAGTGCCATGCCTTCGGCGGCCATGGTTACTTTCAGCTCGGTGAGCTGCTGCAGCCTGCGTGCAAAAGATTCTATAAAAGAATGGGGCATGTGTTGAGCAATGATGACCGGCACGGGGAAGTTGGAGGGCAGTTGAAGCAATATTTGCTCTATGGCAGTAGTGCCGCCCGTAGATGCCCCAATCAATACTATTTCGTAGTTTACGTGGTCGAAGGTGTGCGGATGAGTATTCTTTCGTTTAACGGGCAAGCCGCCAAGCACCGAACGCTTGGCTTGGGTTGCCTGTATAATCTTATGGGTGATTTCAGGTGCCAATTGGCGTATTTTGGCGTTGATGCCGGCATTGGGTTTTAGTATGAAATCATAAGCGCCCTTTTCAAGTGCCAAGATAATATGCTCCATCTGCTCGCTACTTGCGCCACTTAGCACAACAATGGGGGTGGGGCAGTGGGCGTTGATATGCTCTATGGCATATAAACCATCATACTCGGGCATCATCAAATCCAGCAACACTACATCCGGCTTAAGCGCACAAGTTTTCTCAAATGCCTCCTTGCCATGGTGGGCAGTGCCAACAACCTCTATTTGGTTGTTTTGCTGCAGTATGTCTTGCAAAATAAGGCGCATGAAACCGGAGTCGTCTGCTACTAATACCTTGACAGGAGGCATTGAGGGTTGGTTTAGCTTTTTACATTACTTTTTGCACTACTTCTACCAGTTGTTCGGTGGTAAATGGCTTGATGATATATTCGTTGGCACCGTTTTTCATGGCTTCCTCCACGACGGCTTCTTGCCCTACGGCACTAATCATGATGATTTTGGCTGTGAGCCCTTCGGAACGCAAAGTTTTGAGCACATCAAGCCCCAACATGTCAGGTAATATGTTGTCGAGCGTGATGAGGTCGGGCTGTAGTTCAAATGCCATATCTATTGCCGACTCGCCATTGGCAGCCATGCCCAGTACTTCATAGCCTATGCTGGTGAGCGCATCTTTTATCAATGTGCGCATGTACAAAGAGTCATCTACGACCAATACTTTTTTGCTCATAAGTGTATGCAGTTTAAATGAGTTAGTATTCTTTTCAAATATAAAAAACTTTAAAAGACTTAGTCAATGACCATTTGGTCCATCAGTTCGGATTCTACGAGCTGGTAGAAGTCGAGTAAAACAATCATGCGCTTGGGCTGGCGTATGATGCCTTTAATATAGCTTTGCTCGCCCACTTCGCTTTGTATGATATGCGGTGAGCGGTCAACATCTTTTTCTTTGACATTTAATGTTTCCGGCAGGCGGTGTACCAAAACGCCCAAAAGGTAGTTTTTGCCATCGATGACTATAACAAACTGTTTGTGTTGGTCTGCATCACTACGCTCAGCCGGGGGCGTATCAAATAATAGTTCCGCCTGAATAACCGGTATGATATTGCCACGTATATTGGTGACGCCCAGAACGAAAGGGCGGGTCAGCGGAACCGGTGTAATATGACTAAGCGGCACTATCTCTTTGACTTGCTCGATGGGAAGGGCATAATACTCTTTGCCCACCTGCAAACAAATGAGTTGTAACCGTTGGTGGTTCTCTTCGGGCATGCCGGCGTCTGCTTGGAGTGGCTGTTGGTTTTCCATGGTGCATGATGATTAAAGTCCGGATAAATGATGTTTGTATTGTTTTTAAATGCGGAACAAACCTACATTCTCTTTTAGTTCTTGTGCCACTTGCTTGAGTTTATTGCCTGTTTCGGCAATTTCGCTCATCTGTTCGCGCAAGGTAGTAGATGAATGCGCTATTTCTTTGGTGCCTGCGGCTGTTTCTTCCGATACCACCACTATTTTTTCGATGTTGCGCACCACAGAGTCGAGGCTTTGTCTTTGCTTACGGGTATCTTCCAAAATAGCACCTGCCAAGGCGAGGGTGCGGCTGCTCGATTCCTTAATCTCATGAAAGACTTGCTCCACTTCTTGGGTGGAAGCTATACCGCTTTGTACATTCCCTTTCATTTGTGAGATGGCTTTGGTAGCTGCCTGGGTATCTTTTTGTACTTTTTTGATTACACTCTCAATATCATCGGCCGACTGCTTGGATTGCTCGGCCAGCTTGCGTATTTCTTCTGCTACGACGGCGAAGCCACGCCCTGCGTCACCGGCGCGTGCAGCTTCAATGGCTGCATTGAGCGCCAACAGGTTGGTTTGTGACGCTATATCGGTAATGACGCGCAGGGTCTTGGTGATTTCTTCCGAGCTGTTGTTCAGAATATCAATGGTTTGAGCAGTCTGGTCTGCCGAATTATTGATGGCTTCCATGCTTTGGGTCAGGCGACCGATGGTTTTAATACCATTGACACAATCTTGTTCGCCTTTTTTGGCAGATTCGTGAATGAGTTCGGCTTTTTTGCCTATTTCATTGGAATCGTTATAGGTTTGTTCCAGCAGCTTGGATGCCTCGTCTGTACGGCGCACTTGGTCTTCGGCACCTTCTGACATTTGCGCTATGGCGCTAACCGTAGCTGTCAGGGCTTGTTGTGTGCGCTCGGCTTTCAGCAGCATGTCAGCCGCTGCCTGGTCTATATTACCTGCCTGCTTTTGTATGTTTCGAATGAGGTGGGCTATGTTTTGTATGGCGGTATTCAATGCTTGGGTCATCTCTTGCATGGTGCCGCGCAGGTTTTCTTCGTAGCGTATGCTCAGTTTGCCTTCAGCCACACTATGAAGCAGCTCTTTAATCTGTAAAATGGGGTTGCTGATATTATCAAGCAATTGGTTGATGCTCTGGGCAAGGGTGTGCCATACGCCTTGCAGTCCGTTCAGTGACAGGCGGGCTTGCAGATTACCTGCCTCGCCGGCTTGTGTGACTACTTCGGTAATGTTTGCCAGTATGTTGCGCAGGGTTCGCTGCAGGTGCAGGTTGGCTTCCACCATATCGCGCAGCTCCGCCTCTATGTCGCTTACGTCGAGTTTGAATTGAGCATCCAAGTTACCGGCACTCAACTCAGACAAGAAGCGGCTGGTTTCCATGAGCGCCTCCTGGAAGGCCGTAATATCCCGCCCGATGGCTATGATGCGAATAATTTCCCCGTTTTTATTATATACCGGTGAGTAAATGGCTTCTACCCAGAAGTGGCTGCCGTCTTTGCGGCGGCGGCGGGCTTTCAAACGAACCGATTCGCCCCGGATGACTCTTTGCAGGTTTTGCATGATGGCGGCACGCTCTTCTTCCGACAACTGCTCTTGGTACTTGCCCCCTTGCAGCTCGTCGGCACTGTAGCCGCTGAGCTGTTGATACACCTCGTTTACAAACAAAATATTGCCTTGCAGGTCGAATTCCACAAATACATTACCTGCATTGATGGCGCGTAATTGTGCTTCCAACTCGGCTTGTGATACTTCCAGTGCTTCACGCAGTTGTATTTCCTGCTCGCGCAGGGTTTGCAGCTCCTCCATGGCTTGCCGCATTTCTTCGTCCCGGGCTTGCAGCTCCTGATTTTTGACTTTTAGCTCTTCGGCTTGTCTTTTGCTTTTTTCTAAAGCTTTTAAAAGCACTTTTTCATTGGCTTCCATACGTTTTTTGGCAGCCTCCAGCTCTTTTTGCTTCTGCACCAGTATGTCTTGAGTTGCTTGCAGCTCTTCCAGGTTTTGCCGCAACTCTTCCTCTTGGGCAGTCAGGGCTAAATTACGCTCTTCCAGCTCTTGCTGTGCTTTAATTTCGGGTGTAATATCGTAAAGGATAACCAGTTTATAGCCTTGATTTTCAATGTCTATGGATTTTATTTGTATGCGAAAGGGCAGGGGCGAACCTTGCCCGGGCAGGCGCAATTGCTTGTTTTGGAGTGCTTCACTAAGTTCCCGGATGCTTTTTTCGCCTTCTTCAAAGAAAGGAAGCAGCGACTCTATGTTCTCTTGCTTGATTCCTTTGAGCAGGGATTCGGCTGCGCTGTTTTTGTGTATAATATGTCCTTGGGGGGTAGTGATAAGAACAGGAGCAGGCAGGGCATCAAAGATGGCTTCGCAGTGTGCCTTTAAGTCGATGGTGGTGGAGCTGTCAGAGATAGTGCGTTTCATAAGAGCCGGATATTTTAGGTTTGAACTACAATTTATAAAATATGTTATGGCGGCCGGGTTTCGTGTAATATTTAGGTGTAAAAAGTCAAGCGGCTTTGTTTGTCTTAAGCTAAGAAAAAAACAGGGAGGCTTCGAAGAAACATCCCTGTTTTTATGCATTTTTTCTGCTAAAAGTATTTATAGTTGAAACTTTTGTGCATTCTCTTTCAACTTAATAGAAATGGTTTGTAAGCGATCCCCGGTTTTGGCTACCTCTTCCATTTGACGGTTGAGTTGCAAGCTGGCACGGGCTACCTCTTGGGTGCCTGCGGCTGTTTCTTCCGATACGACCACTATTTTTTCTATGTTGCGCACCACTACATGCAGGTCTTCTTCTTGCCGGCGGGTAGCCTCCACTATCTCGGCGGCAAGGCCAAGTGTTTCGCGGCTCGATTCATTGATTTGGCTAAAGGCATGTGAGGCTTCTTCCGTGGACTTTATCCCTGCCTTTACATTGTCGCGCATGCTTTCTATGGCTTCGGTGGCAGCCAGAGTATCTTTTTGCACTTTGCGTACGACGTCTTCTATGTCATCGGCTGACTGCTTGGACTGCTCGGCCAGCTTGCGTATTTCCTCTGCCACTACGGCGAATCCACGTCCTGCTTCGCCGGCACGCGCCGCTTCAATGGCCGCATTGAGCGCCAGCAGGTTGGTTTGAAAAGCGATATCGGTGATGACGCGCAGCGTCTTTGATATTTCTTCGGAGCGTTGGGTGAGTGTTTCTATGGTCATGGCCGTTTGGTCTGCCGAGGTGTTGATGGCTTCCATATTTTTGACCAAGGTATTGATGACGGCAATGCCTTGGTTGCAGTTTTCTTGCCCGGTTTGTGCTACCCGGTTGATGAGCTCTGCTTTGGCGCGCATCTGATTGGCAGAAGACAAGATGTTTTCTATAAGCTTAGAGACCTCATCGGTACGGCGCACTTGGTCTTCGGCACCTTCTGACATTTGTGTGATGGCGCCGGTGGTGGACTCCAGCTGTTGTTTCATGCGTGTGGCTTTGTCGAGCATGTCTATGGAAGAGCCCTCAATGACCAAAGTGTGCATTTGTATGTTTTTTATGAGGTCATATGTGTTGCGAATGGCGGCATTCAATGAGTCGGCCATTTCTGCCAACACACCTTTGGCATCGCCACTGTACTGTACGTTCAGCTTCCCTTCGGCTACTTGTTTGAGCACTTCTTTGATTTCGATTACCGGCCGGCTGATGCTGTCGAGCAGGTAGTTGATGTTGTTGGCTAATTCGAGCCATACGCCTTGCAGGCTTTCGGTTTGAAGCCGCTCGTTGAGTTTGCCTTCGTGACCGGCAAGACGCATCACGCGTCCTACCTCTGCCAATATATTGGAAAGGGTGCGTTGAAGGTTGAGGTTGGCTTGAGCCATTTTTTGCAGCTCGTCGTCCAGCTCGTCGAGGTTGAGCTCAAAGTTGACATTTAAGTTCCCTTGGCTGATGGCAGTCAGGAAGTTTTGGGTAGCCAGCAGAGCTTCTTGGAAGCCGGTGATGTCTTTGCCTATCTTGATGATTTTGGCCACTTCGCCTTTTTCATCGTACACAGGCGCATAGCTGGCATCAATCCACAGAACTTTGCCGTTTTTAGCTTGCCGCTTTACTTTTTTGGATATGGCACGCCCCGACTTTACCTGCTGCCACAGCTCCATAAAGGCTTTTTTCTCTTCCTCGAAGGGAATCAAATCGAAGTAGGAGGTGTGGCGCAGCTCTTCTATGGTATAGCCGGTGATGCGAAGAAACAGCGGGTTGGCATCTACGATTTTTCCATTCAAATCGAAAGTAACGAAAATACTGCTTTGGTTGATGGCATTCAGCTGTGATTGCATTTCGGACTGCGAGCGTTCCAGCTCTTTGTACAGCTCAGCCTCTTTCTCGCGCACAGCCGTAAGTTCCTCTATGTTTTGGCGCAGCTCTTCTTCTTGGGCTTGTAGTAGTTCTGCTTTTTCCTGGCTTTCTTGCAGCAGCCGCTTGATTTCAGCCTCTTGGCGGAAGCGGTCGGTTACATCGCGCGAAAAGACAGACACACCGATGATTTCTTTGTCCTGGTAAATGGGGTTGATGTGATACTCACGGTAGTGCTTGTTCCCCTCTACAATACTTTCCATGATGAACTGCAGGCGCTCGCCTTGCAGGGCACGGTCGTAGTAGTTTTTCCATTCGTCTTTATGTTCGCCCAAAAAGTCAAGTACACAAGTGCCTTCTTGCATGCCTTCGTAAGGGGTGCCTCTGTAGCGTTTTTTTATTGCATCATTCATCAAAATGACACGGTACTCCCTGTCTAATAGTGTAATAGAGTCATCGGTGCTGTTGAAGAGGGCTTCGAAGTGGGCACGCTGACGTGCCAACTCTTTCTCTTGCTCTTTGGCTTTGGCAAGGGCTTTCTTGAGCACTTCCTCCTTTTGCTTGAGCAAGTCGTTTTGTCTCTCCAGTTCCAGCTGCTTGCTTGCCAGCACTTCTTGTGTGGTCTTGAGTTCTTCTATGTTTTGCTGCAACTGCTCTTCGCGTTGCTGCAGCTCTTTGTTCTTTTCGCGCAGGGCACTGTTCATGCGCTCGCGTGCCGTAACATCCTGAAAGACGCCGCGCAGTTGTATTACCTTGCCTTGCTTGGTTTGAGAAGGGGAAAGCGTAGAACTCAGATACATGCTGTCGCCCCCTTGCCGTATGGCTTTGAAAGTGAGGGTGCTGGATTTCTTTTTTGATTTTTTGGCTATGGCATCCTCTATATGCTCCCGGAAGGCTTGGTGGTAGTCTGTGTGTACGAACTTATCCAGCCACTGTTGAAGGGGCAGCCGGTATCCTTGTTGTTCGCGTGCGTCGGTGCGCAGCATGTCGAAAACACCGTCGCTCAGCTGCATTTCTTGTTTTTCCGTATCGAAAAACCAGGTAGCCATTTTGGCAACCTTGAAGGCTGCCCGCATATCTTCGCGCAGCTTCAATAAGCTTTCTTCAAGCTGTTTGCGCTCTTGGGCATCACGGATATGAAAAATATAGCTGCCTTGGCTTTCCAGATAGGAACCGCGCAGGATTACGCTGTGAAGTGTGTTGCCAAGGTGCAGGTCATACTCCATACCGGTGCGTAGTGGGGCTTGAAATTTCTGGTAGAAGTCGGCAATGGAACTGTAATTGCCCCCCAGCAATTGTAAGAATTGTTCGGCGCTAATATTTTTCCCTTGTAAAAAATCATCTATTGTAGCATTTTTAAAAACAAGCTTTCCTTCTTGATCGAAGACAAGAATTCCTTCCAACGAATTCTCTGCAATGAGTTGCCATAAGCTGCAATCGGCTTGTTCGCCTGCAGGCGGCGTGTTGTTTTTCCGTTTGGAAGGAATCAAGCGGTCACGTTTAATTTCTTTTCCTGATGCCATAACCGGTGGGGTTTAAATGTTCTTTTTGTTGGTTTTCAAATGGATAGGGTAGCTTTAGTATTTGATTTTTTCGGAAAATATTTTTTTGATTTTTTCTACTTTGGGTTTTACCACAAAGGTGCAATAAGGTTGTGCCGCATTGTTGTTGTAGTAGTTTTGGTGATAGTCTTCTGCAGGGTAAAAGGTAGTAAAAGGTTTGAGCTCTGTCACGATTGGGTCATTGAATATTTTGCTTTCTTCCAACCTTTGTATGAAATGCTCCGCTATTTTCTTTTGCTCTTCGTTGTGATACAGAATAATGGATCGATACTGAGTGCCTACGTCAGCGCCTTGACGGTTAAGTGTGGTGGGGTCGTGGGCTGTGAAAAACACTTCCAGCAATTCCTGATAAGAAATCTGCCGGGGGTCGTAATATATCTGACACACTTCGGCATGACCGGTAGTGCCGCTGCATACCTCCTTGTAAGTGGGGTTGGGCTTGTGTCCGCCTGCATAGCCCGATACCACTTTTTCGACACCTTTGATGCGCTGAAAGACAGCTTCTATACACCAAAAGCATCCACCACCAAAGGTGGCTATTTCCAAATGTGTGTTTTCCCGGCTCATAGTTGAAGTGTTTTGTTTTTGTGCAGGGGTTTGCCCGCAGGCAGCCCCTATAATCAAAGATAAAAAATAAAGTAGAATCGGTTTTTTGTTGAAAGGCATCATTTCTTGGCTTTTTTATTCAAAACAGCCTGCCGGAAACAAAAGTTTGCCGGCTAAGCATAGCCTTCGTAATTTTAGCGGCTGTCTAAAAGAGAATACTTATGCCTGTTTTTGACTATGCTATAGCCGCCTTGACCTTGGGTTTTATTGCTTATTTTTTCCTTAGTTTTTCGCCTGCTGTGCTTGAGCGTTGGCGTGCAAGAGGCGAAAGGGCATATGCCTATTATTTGGTGTTGTATCAGCGCTATATGGGCGTGCTGTGTTTGGGGGTGCTGCCGGCAGCAGGCTTGTGGTTTCTGAACAAGAGCCCGCTGGACTATGGTTTTCAATCGGGCATGACAGCCTATGACTTCATGTGGATTGGCGGCACTGCCTTGCTTATTTTGCCCATCAATTACTTCAATGCTCGCAAGCTCGATAATTTGGCTATGTACCCTCAAATCAGACTCAAAGAGTGGAGTTTGGCGGTCGTGTTGCATAATGCCATGAGCTGGGCTGCTTACCTGCTTGCTTATGAGTGGCTGTTTCGCGGGCTTTTCTTGATGAGTGCTGCCGCAGTATTGCCCATGTGGACGGCCATTTTGCTTACCACTTCTTTGTATGCCATCGCTCATATTCCCAAAGGACTCAAAGAAACGGTGGGGGCAATGCCCCTGGGCGTGCTCTTGGGCTACCTTACGTTGCAAACACACACCCTGTGGATTGCCTGGGGCATACATGTGGTGCTGGCATTAAGTAACTCTTATCTGTCTTTGTATTATCAGCCGGACATGCGCCTTAAACGGTGAAAGTGCACCGCTTGGCGAAAAACGTTTTGAGGGCATCAGTTGCCCTTCTGTTTTTCTTTTTGTATCATAAATGAAAAAATGAGTTTAATAAGAGCTCTTGTCAAGCCTGCATTTTACACTTGGGGTCTCGCTTTTTTGTTGTGTGCTTGCGCAAAAAAGAGGACAACGCCTTTGCCGGCGCTTGATTTGCAGTGTGTGGCGCCACCCATGGACCTGCAAGGCATAGAAGCTTGTTTTGCTGAAGATATTCCATGCGATACGCACCGGCTGACTACTTTCGACATTTTTCTGCCCGAAAGCAACGCCCCCACAGCATGCGTTGTGTATATACACGGTGGTGGGTTTTCGTCGGGCGATAAAAGCTGGATTTATGAAAGTGAAGAGCTGCGTGAAGATGTACGTGCATTTTTGAGGGCGGGGGTAGCCGTGGCTACCATCAACTACCGTTTACTCGAGTCGAATGAAAAAGAAGGAGTGCGCAAATGCTTAAATGATGCCAAGCGTGCTCTGCAGTTCATGCGTTATCACCACCGGGCTTTGAACTTAGACAAAGAAAAGTTCGTGCTTTGTGGCAGCTCGGCAGGTGGGGGCATTGCTCTTTGGCTGGCAACAAACGACGATTTGCAAGAAGTCAACCATCCTGATCCTGTTTTGCGCGAGAGTAGCCGTGTAAAGGCCGCTGCTTTGTATGCTACCCAAGCAAGTTATGACATTGAAGGGCGTTGGATACATGAAGTGTTTGCCGACTTTAATTTCTCTATGACAGATTTGACCATGCTTTTGGGGACTTCCAAACTTTTTCAAGTGTATGGCGTAGGCTCGTGGGAAGAGTACCAATCAACGGAAACCGCTTTGTATCGCACACAAGTTGACATGCTTGCTTTTTTGTCTGCCGATGACCCGCCCTTGTGGATTTACAGCACGGGCACGCCCAATGGACCGCCGGCGAATCAAAGTGCCTTGTATCATCATCCGTTTCATGCCCGTGAAATAAAGAAGTATGCCGATGCGGCAGGAGTTAAAAACATCTGCCGTTATGGTACGCCGCTTCTATACAGCGATGCTGATTTTCAAGACTATGTATCATTTTTATTGGCTTCTTTGAATGAGTAACCAAGGGCAGGTGCAAAAAAATGACGAACTTTCTGCCATCTTTTTAAATTGAAAGGCAAAAAAAATCAAGCGCTAAATTTTATTGATTGACCATGAGTAAAAAAATCATGCTTACCGGAGCCACCGGTTTTATTGGCGAACGTCTGACACGCCGCCTGTTGCAACAAGGCATGGAAGTGCGGGCGCTATGCCGGAATCCCAAAAAAGCACGTATGTTATTGCCACCGGAGGTTTCCATTGTTGAAGGCGACTTGGATGCCCCCGCTGCCCTGCAAAAAGCCATGGATGGCTGCGAGGAAGTGTATCATTTGGCCGCTTATGCCAAAGTATGGGATAAGGACCCGCAGGCTTTTTATCGTGTGAATGTGGAAGGGGCAGAGCGTGTGCTGCAAACGGCTTTGGCCTGTGGCGTGCGGCGTGTGGTGTTTACTTCCACTGCAGGTGTGTTGGGACCGTCGCCCGATGGCAAAGCCGTGGATGAATCGCAAAAGCCTGTGGTGTTATCTACTGAATATGAGCGTACCAAAGCAGAAGCCGAGCGCATCGCACAGCGTTATTTGGACAAAGGTTTGGAGATTGTCATCGTAAACCCAACGCGTGTTTTTGGACCGGGGCAACTGAACGACAGCAACGCCGTCACCAAGTTGATTGCTCTTTACAGCAAAGGCAAGTTCCGTTTTTATCCCGGCAGTGGGCATCAGTCGGGCAATTATGTTTATGTGGAAGACGTGGTGCAAGGGCATTTGCTTGCCATGGAAAAAGGGCGCATCGGCGAGCGTTACATATTGGGCGGGCACAATGTGTCTTACCGTGAGTTCTTCGACAAGGTGGCAGAAGTGTTGGGCAAGCGCTATCGTATGTTTCCCTTGCCTCTGTCTTTGATGATGGGCATTGCACGCTTTGAGCAGTGGAAAGCCGATACCTGGGGGCGCCCCCCCTTGATAACCCCGCCTTTCGTGCGGAAATACCACTACGATTGGCGGGTAAGCATAGAGAAAGCGCGTCGTGAGCTGGGCTATGAAGTAACGCCCTTGGAAACAGCCATAGCCGAAACGCTCCGTTGGCTACAAGCGGCCGTTTGAGGCAAGGGCTATTTTTTGCGTATGAGATAAATGCCGTCCCGTATAGGAAGAAGTACCTTCTCCACACGCGGATCGCAACTTACATATTCGTTGAACTCCATGATGCTGCGGGTGGCCGGATCTTTGGCTTGTGAGGCATCCACCACCTTGCCACTCCACAACACATTATCGGCAAGCAGGAAGCCACCCGGACGCATCTTGGGGAGTAAAAGGTCATAGTAAAGACGGTAATTTTTTTTGTCGGCATCTATAAAAGCCAAATCGATGGATCCGGGCAGTGTGGGAATAATATCAGCGGCATGCCCGATAAGCATTTGTATGCGGTCTTGCATACCGGCTTTTTGAAAAAAAGATTCGGCAAAACCTTTGAGTTCCTCATTGACATCAATGGTGATGAGCCGGCCGTTCTCTGCCAGTCCTTCGGCAAGGCACAGCGCCGAATAACCGGTGTAAGTGCCAATTTCTACTATCAATTGAGGTTTTATCATGTGCGAAATCAGGCTTAACAGGCGCCCTTGCAGGTGTCCTGAAAGCATACGTGGCTTAAGCACTTTTAGGTGTGTTTGCCGGTTGAGGTCATAGAGCACTTCCGGCTCGGCAGAGCTATGCCTTTCTGCATACTCTTGAATGGCTTTTGGTATGAAATCCATTGTGAATACTTGTTTTGCTTTTAATTTCTTGGAAAAGTGGAAAGATTTTTGTATATATTATGGAGTGTCGACTATCAAAATATTTTCAGAATCATGATTTACGTAGGAACCAAAGAAGAAAACTCCACTTTTATTGCTTTCATCTCCAAAAACAAAAAGCGACTGCAAGAAAAAGGCTTGAAATTCATCCGCAAATTCAACACGGAGCAGCAAGCCATTATGTGGGTAAATGAAAACTTCTTCGTTAATGAGAAACGGTATTTGTAAACTGTTCAATGTCTTTCTCTTGCAGTAAGAAACGTTTCCTGACTTCCGGGGAAGGAATCATACAGCTGTCTTTTTTGCCAAACCATCTATAGCGGTTGCGTGCAATGAGTTTGTAAACCACATCGCGCAGGGGTGCAGGAATCAGGCGCAAGATGCCCAGTGCTTTCCACCGGCCGCCCAGTCCTTCGCCTATGCGCAAGGCAGCTGTTGAGTGGGAATATATCTTGTCGTTGCTTAGCAATACCAAACTATCCAGGTAATCGTCCGGCAGGTGATAAGCCTTGAGCAGCTGTTTGCCCAATGCTTCCTGCAAGGGCACAAACAAATACCGCTTTTTTTTGTCATGGCGTATGATGAAATTGACACTGCTATTGCAAAAGTTGCATACGCCATCGAAAAGCACCAGCCGTTTGTCCGCTTGCCATAAGATACGCAGTTGTTCTTTTATCTGAGCAGGTGAATCCATCCTCTATAGGTTTTTTCAGAGTTTTGGGGGTCCACGCGCAAGAAGCGCACCTTGGCACTGTAGTAATACACGCCGGAAGGCAGCTCATTGCCGCCGTCGCTGTTGCCATCCGGATTATAGCGGCCGTCCCAGTTGATAGCCGGGTCGGAAGGAGAGTAGAAAACGCGTTTTCCCCAGCGGTTGACCACCTCAAATTCTATACTTTCCACAAACAACAGGGGCTCGAGGGGCGTGAACACATCGTTAATGCCGTCGCCATTGGGCGTGAATACATTGGGCAGCTGAAACTGAATACAGTTATCTATACATACTTCATTGCTGAAATCGCTTTCATTGCCTGATTGGTCAACGGCTGTCACCACGTAGCAGCCGGCCAGAGAGCTGAGCCCCCCATGGGTGAAGGTAAACTGTGTGCCGTTTACCTCGGCTATGGGCGTGCCATAATCGGCATCGATGGTTGGTTTATAGTAAATGCGGAAAGCCGAAATATTGGAAGGCTCATATTCGCAGCCGTTGAAGGTTTCACCACAGGTGCCGCTGCCGTTGTTGCCATTGTCGAGTGTCCATTGCAGTTGATTGCTGAAGGGAGGACCGGCAGAAAAGTCAAAGGTTTCACAATCTATGTTTTGAATAGTGAGCACAGGCGGGCAGGGCGGTATTTGGTCGTCGGGTTGCCCGTTGTTTACCTGCGAGCGATTCTGCAGGGGAACACTCAATGAGGGATATTCATTGGTGATATCGTCGTTGTAATAAGAACCGCGCGTAAGCACATAATAAAAATAGGTCGTGTTGTCTTGTCCGGCATCGGTATCGGTATAAATGCCATATTCCGTAACGGTAGGCATAAACTGCGCCAGCAGGCTAAAACTACCGCTTGTGTTCAGGCTGCGAAAAATATCATGGTTTTGCAAGGCATTGCTCCATGGGGTATTGTAGTCCCAGCGCAAGTCGATACAGTTGCTTTTGGGGGTTAAACGAAGCCACACGGTAGAAGCCACATCCGATGAATCGACGAACACGGCGCTGTTTGCATCGGTGGCATTGCCGAAAAAAGCGATGCGGTAATGATAACTTTTTTCGGCTGTGTTTAGCCCGTTGTCAGTAAAAGAGATAATATTACGGTCAGCCGGATTGACATTGTACAGGCTGAATACCGGCGTGTCTGTACTACCATCCAAGCCCTCGCCCCGGTAAACCACATAGCCAAAGGGGGCAGGAGGTGTACCGTTGGGAAACTGAAACGGCTGAATGAAGTTTACTTCTATACTGCCGTTGGTGGCATCTGTATTGAGCACATCTACTTTGGTAAACAAAGGTACATCAATGGCTAAGGCTACACACACTTCATCGGAAGCATAGCTTTCACCGCCGGCCGGTGGCGGAAAGACCGCAGAAATACGGTAGCTGTAGCGGCGTCCTATCTTCACGCTTTTATCGGTGTAAGAAGTGGCGGTAGGAGGCAGCTCGGCAATAGCCACATAACCTTGCCCATCGGGCGCACCGGTGTCGCAGTTCATGGGGTTGCCCGTAGAGCAACCGTCTTTACGCCATACAATGAGCTTTTGTGCTTTAGCAGCACACACATAGGGGTCCCATGTAAGGGTAATTTCATCGTTGGCATTGTCCACATTGGCTTGAAGGTTCACAGGCTTGGGACCTACCACTTTTATGTTCCATACTTTGATGTCCACAAGTGGGTCGCCTAAGCTGGGGGGCGGGTTGTCTTGAGCTTTGAACACTATTTGATAGGGTTGTGCGCGGATATGGTCGCAGGAAGGTGCCCACTGAAAGGTGCTACCATCGAAGGAGGCTTGTGGTGTGGGAAAGTTGCTGTCGAATACCTGTCCCGTAGCCGTGATTTGCACACTGTGGCCGTCGGGGTCGGTGGCTGTGATGGTCTCGTTGAGGGTTTCTTGTGTGGCAGCCACGCACGCATCCCCGGGGACTTGTAATAACGGGCGGCGGTTCTGTGTTTCGGTGACCACAATTTGCATGTCACGCACCACATAGCCCAAAAACACATAGCTGACCTGTCCTTGAGAGTTGACTACCTTACGCCATTCTTCAACCTTAATGGCAATATTGACACAAGAGCCGTTGGCAAGGCCGCCGGGTGCATCCCATGTGACGGTGCCGGTTACAGGGTCTATGCCGTAAAAAGGCGTGCCGCCCGATTCGGAAATAGCGCTTAAGTAATTATCCAGAGAGACGTAGTTTGCCACTTCTGTATCGAAGTCTTTTTTGGGAGTGACCAGCTTGAATGAAAGGCTGTCACCGTCGGGGTCATAGGCTGCGGGGTTGTGCAGGAATTTTTGTCCTAAGGCAGCCTGATCTACCGGAGGAGCCAGCAAGACGGGGCTGCTGTTAAGCCCCACAAATGGTTGAATAACCAGTTCGGACTCAACAAACAAATCGGTTTCCAAGGGATTGCTCATATTGACGGTACAGCCGTTGCGGAACTGCTCGCGGTAACCCAAGCGGTAGGTGCCTGCACCGGGGAAGGTATAAGTAAACACGTAGCGTACACGGGTGATGAGCGGTGCCACCTGCACTTCATCCAAGAGTGGGGCCGTCAGCGACACCCCCCCGGGCTGTATTACCAAAGTGGCTTCGGGGTCGGCGGGTACCCCGCGCGTGTCTCTATATACAATCAGGGTGATGCGGTAGGTGAGTGAGTTAGGGTCCAGTTGTGAGGCAGTGATTTGGCCCGCACGCAGGTGGGTGGCATGCAAGGTGCCCAAAGCCCCAAGCAATACAAGCCCTGTGAGAAGAAGATGGCGAAAGATGGTATGCTGCTGTTTCATAGTCGATAGTTAATACGCTGCCCAATGGAAGGGTAAAACCAAAACAAAACAAATTTACAATATGTTGCCATATTCGGAAACGAAAAAGGAGTTTGTTTAGATACATTCAAAATAAAACCATGCTTTTGCTTTCTATCGGGCAGTAGTGTAAATTTGGAGCGAACAATTAAAACAACTTTCCTAAACGGTTCATTTATACTTTAAAAAAGCTAAACAAAAAAAAACTATGAGTTGGATAGCTGAAACGCTCACGAGTTCGGTGGGGCGCAAAGTAATCATGGCGCTTACCGGCTTTTTTTTGATTCTCTTCATCATTGTGCACCTGTCGGGTAACCTGCAGCTGCTTTTGAACGATGGCGGAGAGCAGTTCAACAAGTACGCACACTTCATGGGGCACAACCCTCTGATTCAAACAGTTTCCATTCTGAACTTCACCTTCATTCTTCTGCACGTGATTACATCCATCATCTTGACGCGTCGCAACAGCGAGGCGCGCCCGGTGAAGTACCATGTGTCGCGCATGCAGAACAGCAGTACTTGGGCTTCGCGCAATATGGGCTTTCTGGGCTCTATTATTTTCATCTTCCTGGTAGTGCATCTCGCCAACTTCTGGTTCAAAATGAAGTTTGGTGGGGTACCCATGGTGGAATATGACGGAGTGCAGTATAAGGATCTGTTCACTGTAGTGAAAGAAGCCTTCCAACAAGAGTGGATAGTTATTGTTTACGTGGTGGCAATGGTAGCTTTGGGCTATCACCTCTCTCACGGTTTTATGAGCGCTTTCCGTACTTTCGGTTTGCATCACCGTAAGTACAACGGTTTTATCAAAGGACTGGGTATTGCTTTCTCTATTGCCGTAGCCATCGGCTATGCCATCATCCCTGTTATCATCTATTTCAGATACTAAGCAAACGATTAAAACAAGCAGACTATGAGCACTGTAGCAACTGATATAAAACTGGACGCTAAGATCCCCGAAGGACCCTTAGCCGAAAAATGGGAAAAACACAAGTTCAACATTAAGCTGGTAAACCCTGCCAATAAACGTAAATACGATATCATTGTAGTGGGTACAGGGCTTGCCGGTGCTTCGGCTGCCGCCACATTGGCAGAGCTGGGCTACAATGTAAAGGCATTCTGTTTTCAAGACAGCCCGCGCCGTGCTCACAGTATTGCGGCACAAGGGGGTATCAACGCCGCCAAGAACTACCAAGGCGACGGCGACAGCATCTTCCGTTTGTTCTATGATACCATCAAAGGGGGTGACTATCGTTCCCGCGAAGCCAACGTGTATCGCTTGGCGCAAGTAAGTGTTAATATCATAGACCAAGCCGTGGCACAAGGTGTGCCCTTCGCCCGTGAATATGGCGGCTTGCTTGCCAACCGCTCATTTGGTGGTGCACAGGTGTCCCGTACTTTCTACGCCAAAGGGCAAACCGGGCAACAGCTGCTGTTGGGTGCCTATTCTGCCTTGATGCGTCAGGTAGCTGCCGGCAAGGTGCAGCTCTTCCCCCGCACCGAGCTGCTGGATGTGGTGTTGGTCGATGGAAAGGCCCGCGGTATCGTTACCCGTAACCTGATTACCGGTAAGATAGAGTCTCACTCGGCACATGCCGTGGTGCTGGCAACCGGTGGATACGGCAACGTCTTCTATTTGTCAACCAACGCCATGGGGTCTAATGGTTCGGCTGCATGGCGTGCCTATAAGAAAGGGGCTTTGTTTGCAAACCCCTGCTTCACTCAGATTCACCCCACCTGTATTCCTGTGTCGGGGCACTACCAGTCGAAACTGACCCTCATGTCCGAATCGTTGCGTAACGACGGACGGGTATGGGTGCCCAAAACAGTAGAAGACGCCGAAAAAATTCGCCGGGGTGAACTGAATCCCAACGATCTGCCCGAAGACCGCCGCGATTATTATCTCGAGCGCAAATATCCTTCGTTTGGTAACTTGGTACCGCGTGATGTGGCTTCGCGCAACGCCAAATATGTGTGCGATGAAGGGCGTGGTGTTGGTTCTACCGGTTTGGCTGTATTCCTCGACTTCCGCGATGCCATCAAGCGCGACGGCAGAGCAGTGATTGAAGCCAAGTACGGCAACCTTTTCGACATGTACATGCGCATTACCGGGGAAAACCCCTACGAAGTGCCCATGAAGATTTACCCGGCCGTGCACTACACCATGGGCGGCTTGTGGGTAGATTACAACCTGATGACCACCATTCCCGGCTTGTATGCCATAGGTGAATGTAACTTCTCTGACCACGGTGCCAACCGATTGGGAGCCAGCGCTTTGATGCAAGGCTTGGCAGACGGTTACTTCATCTTGCCCTACACTATTGGCGACTATTTGGCACGCATGCCTTACGACAAAGTGCCGACTACTCATCCTGCTTTCAAGGATGCCGAGCGTGAGGTGGAAAACCGCATCAAGAAGCTGTTGAGCATCAACGGTAAGCGCACGGTAGATGAGTTCCACCGCGAGTTGGGCAAAATCATGTGGGATTACTGCGGCATGTCGCGTAATGCCGAAGGCTTGACCAAAGCCCGTGAAATGGTAGTGAAGCTGCGCGAAGAGTTCTGGTCTGACCTCAAGATGGTAGGCGTGAACGAAGAGTTCAACCAAACCCTGGAAAAAGCCTTGCGCGTGGCTGACTTCTTCGAATTGGCAGAGCTTATGATTATCGACGCCCTGCATCGCAATGAATCTTGTGGCGGTCACTTCCGTGAAGAATATCAAACGCCCGACGGCGAAGCCTTGCGTAACGACGAAGAGTATGCCTACGTGGCGGCATGGCAGTATACCGGTGACGGCAACGAGCCCGTCTTGCACAAAGAACCGCTGGTGTTCGAAAACGTGAAGCTAACCCAAAGAAGTTACAAATAACAAACCCCCAAGAGCTATGAAACTGACTCTCAAAATATGGCGTCAAAAAGATGCAAACGATAAAGGGCGTTTCGTTACCTATCAGGTGGACGACGTGTCGCCCGATATGTCTTTCCTCGAAATGCTGGATGTGCTCAATGAAAGCTTGATTCATAAAGGCGAGGACCCGGTAGCTTTCGACCACGATTGCCGCGAGGGTATATGTGGTATGTGCAGCCTCTTCATCAACGGTAAGCCGCACGGGCCTGAGCAAACCACCACCTGCCAGCTGCACATGCGTAGCTTCAAAGATGGCGATACCATTGTGATTGAGCCTTGGCGTGCCAAGCCCTTCCCTGTGGTAAAAGACCTGGTGGTGGACCGCAGCGCTTTTGACCGCATCATTCAAGCAGGTGGTTACATTTCTGTAAACACAGGTTCGGCACAAGATGCCAACAACATTCCTATTCCGAAAGACAAAGCCAGCGAGGCTTTCGACGCCGCTACCTGCATCGGTTGTGGTGCTTGTGTGGCAGCTTGTAAGAACGCCTCGGCTATGTTGTTTGTGGCTGCCAAAGTATCTCACTTGGCATTGTTGCCGCAAGGGGACCCCGAGCGGGCCATCCGGGTATCGAAAATGGTAGCCCAAATGGATGCCGAAGGCTTCGGAGCCTGCACCAACACCGGCGCGTGCGAAGCAGAGTGCCCCAAAGGCATTTCGGTGAAAAATATTGCGCGTCTGAACCGCGAATTCCTGCGTGCCAAGTTTATTGAAGAGGTGGACAAGCCTCTCGAAGAGCTGGCAGAAGGAGAATAAAAAAGTTGCAAACCATAAAATGGCGGCTTGTCTTCGGGCAAGCCGCTTTTCTTTTTTTAAGAAGGTGAAAAGGGCACTTTTGTGCTGTTGATAAAAAAATAAAAAGACAAAATGGCAGTTTTTATGCCTTTTTATAAGCGGGTATAATCTTTGAAGTTGTTTATTTACAAAAGGCAGGGTTTTCTTTAACTATTGGCTGCCTTTTGTTTACTTAAAAATAAAATACCAAAAAGGAGGAACAGGATATGGAATTTATCGATTACTATAAAGTGTTGGGGGTAGATAAAAACGCATCAGCCGACGAAATTAAAAAAGCGTACCGGAAACTGGCGCGCAAGTACCACCCGGACGTAAACCCCGACAATCCGGAGGCAGAAGCCAAGTTTAAGCAAATCAATGAAGCTTACGAAGTACTTAGTGACCCCGAAAAACGTAAAAAATACGATCAATTTGGGGCACAGTGGAAGCATGCAGACCAGTTCAATCAGCAATATGGCGGACAGGGCGGATACTACACCTATACCAATTTTGGAGACTCGGACTTTGGCGAATATTCCGACTTTTCAGACTTCTTTAAGACCATTTTCGGTGATATGTTCACGGGAGGCGGTGGGCGCCGCCGCACGCGCATGTCTATGAAAGGCGAGGATGTGCAGGCAACGGTTTCGTTGCCGCTGAGCGAAACACTAAGCACGCACAAACGCGTCATAGAGTTCAACGGAAAGAAATTGCGCATTACTGTCCCTGCCGGTATTAAAGACGGGCAGACCATCCGTATTAAGGGACAAGGCGGAGCGGGGGTGAATGGAGGTCCCAATGGTGACCTTTACATTACCTTCCATATTATACCGGATCCTCGTTTCCGCATAGAGGGCGAAGACCTGCACATGACGCATGAAGTGGATTTGTACACCTTGATTCTGGGCGGTGAAACCGAAATAGATACCCTTTACGGGCGTGTGCGGGCTAAAATAAAACCTGAGACACAAAACAACACCAAAATTAGATTGAAGGGCAAAGGATTGCCCAAATACAAACAAGAGGAGCAGAAAGGCGACCTTTATGTGACTTTACAGGCTCGATTGCCGCAGGGGTTGAGCGAGGAAGAAAAGGAGCTGTTCCGTCGATTGGCTGAGTTAAGAAAACAAAAAGCATAAACCTATGGCACGTATTCATATTCAACGCATTATAGAATATTATGAAGTGCCCGCTTCTGTGTGGGACGAGTTGGTTGATTTTGGCTTGATACCATTGGTACATACCGAAGAAGGCGATTTTGTAGAAGAGGATATGTTGGGGCATGTGGAACGGGTGTTGCGCTTGGCTTTAGATTTGGGCGTCAACAAAGAAGGTATTGAAATTATTTGCCGCATGCGGGAGGAGCTGAGCCGTGCCCGCCGCGAGCTGCTAAGCATGCGTTATCATGCCCGCTTGCCCCAAGACAACAACGGACGCCCCATGACTCATATGAATTAGCCGGTAAATGTGTTTTATGTAAAATGAAAAGAGGCTTCCCCATTCAACAGGGAAGCCTCTTTTCATTTTGTGCTCGCGGGGGGATTCGAACCCCCACGCCCTAACGGGCACCACCCCCTCAAGATGGCGTGTCTACCAATTCCACCACACGAGCTTTCTTTGGTAGCCTTTTGCGATGGCAAAGGTATAATGATTTTGCTAATCGTGCAAGCAGTTTTGATAATTTTTTAAACCAAAAGAGGCACCCGCAGGTGCCTCTTTCCGGATATGTAAGTGCTTAGTATCTGAGTACCATGGCTATGCGGTCATATTTGTCCAGCGTGCCGTCCGGCACAAAAATTACTTGCCCGCCAAACTGCAATACTGTTTCCACTATGTCATCTATCAGGTCGTCGATAACGCCCGGTGCTTTGGGGTCCACATCGAAAAACAGTTGGTTGTTTTCTATTTTGGCAGCTTGTTGGTAACTTTCTTCCACAAACAGCAAGCGCCCGCGCCCTTCTTGAGCGGTGCGATACACTTCATTGATGCCGGCAGCCGCTAACTTGTCTTTGAAGGCTTTTTCCAGTTCGCCAAGCATTTCCTGACGACGCTCTTTTAAAAACTGCTCTACGATGGCTTGGGCTTTGGGAGCTATTTCATGGGCTTTGGCATCGTCATAATTGCCTTCCACGCTGCCAATAATAAGCTGTGGATGATCGGCTACTTCTTTGTAATAGCCTATATTTTTGGCATCGCCTAAAAGTACCAAATGCCCGCTTTTGTTTTCTTTGTAGATTTCCCAGAACAGTTTATCGGCACGATTGAAGAATTCCTTGATTTTGTTTTCTACTTCATGTGCGTTGCCGCTATCAATTATTTTCTTCTCATTAAACTCGGGCTCCATCGGGAAACCGCCTTCGGTTACTTCTTGCAAATGGGTGCCTATACCTGCAAAGAGGCGCACTTTGGTTTTGCTTAGCACCATGGCATAATAGTAATCGGTTTTGTGCAGCGCACGCAGGATGTCGCGTATTTCAAAAGAGCCATCTACCACCGTGCGGGCTTCCGGGCTTACGGGCAGTCGTAGATACTCGCTTACCGAAGGGCTTACAAACAAAGCCAAGCCCTCAGTGTTGTATTGATGGTCAATTTGAGCTGCCAAGGCTTCCAGCTTATTGTAAAGCGCTTCTGCTTCTTTTTTATCCATCTCTTTTAAAAGACGCTCTTTCACCTCCTTCATGAGGTCTTTGAGCAAAACAGGGTCTTGAGCGTTGTCGGGGTGTGTGCGGTGCGTGGGCATGGTAATGGTTACACAAGGGAACTCACGCACTTGCGTTAATTCTTTCAACAACTTGGTGACTCGTTTGTTACTTACAGCAGTCATAGTAATTCCTCCTTTTTTAGTTGAACATGTTTTGTTTAAGATACCATCTGCCTTATACTACTTCAAAAAGTGTGCACAGGCGAACGGCTGTGTTATCTTGTCATTAAGCAAAAGGTTTTTTTGTCAAAATTTCAGTTTTGCTTTGGCAATAATGACAAATTTTCGTACCTTGCATAATATACAACTGCAATTTTCGATTTATATCTTCATTTCACCATTGACCAATATCATCTGCAAGTATTTTTACCCCATTTTCAATTTAATATTTATTCAATTATCATCATCAATTATTTGTTTTATGAGTCAATTCACTCCGGTTGCTTTTGCACGCAACCAAGCCAACGGATTCAGTACGGAGCTTCGCAAACGGGTGAAGCAGTACTTTCAGGAGAATCAACTGCCTAAGCAAGGTAGCTGGCCTGTGCATTTTAAAGCCATTCTCTGGCTTTCTGCCTATTTGGTTCCCTATTTCTTGATTCTTACCGTGGATATGCCTTTGTGGACAGCATGGCTATTGACCGTAGTCATGGGGATTTCCATGGCGGCTGTCGGTCTCAATACGATGCATGATGCCAATCATCAAACCTTTGCCAAAAGCAATCGCCTTAATAAGTGGGCGGGGGCAACACTTGCTCTTTTTGGGGGGAGTCCACTCAATTGGCGCATTCAGCACAATATTTTACACCACACCTTTACCAATATTCCTCATAAAGACGAGGATATATCAGTAGGGGGGCTGTTTAAGTTTACGCCTTCGGAAAAAACACGCTGGTTTCATCGCTATCAACATTTATATGCTCCTTTCTTCTATGCTTTGATGACCTTGGCATGGACTGTGCATAAGGACTTCCGCCAATTGGTAAATTACCATCGCATGGGTTTGCTGCACAGGCAGCGCACCACTTTTGCCAAAGAGCTGGTGAACAATATCTTGATTAAGCTCTTTTACTATGGCTACATGGTGGTACTTCCCCTGTGGGTGCTGGATATGGCGTGGTGGCAATGGTTGATTGGTTACTTGACCATGCATTTCGTAGCCGGTCTGTTGCTGGCACTGATATTTCAATCGGCACATGTAGTGGAAGAAACCGACAAGCCAATGCCTACCGAAGGACAGATAGAAGAAGAGTGGATGGTGCATCAGCTGCGCACGACTGCCAATTTTGCAACGAGAAGCCGCTTTTGGAACTGGTTCTCCGGTGGCTTGAATTATCAAGTAGAACACCATTTGTTCCCTAATATCAGTCATGTGCATTATCCGCGCCTGGCAAAGATAGTAAAGCAATGTGCACAAGAGTTTGGGGTGCCCTATCACGAAGCGCCTACATTTGCGCGTGCTGTCAGCTCTCACTTCCGCACTTTGAAGCAGTTGGGCAGAAGTTGAGCCTAAGGTTCAGGATATAAAAAAAGGGCTGTTCCCCGCGCGGAGAACGGCCCTTTTTTTGTACTTGTGGCTACGAATTTTTTCGCACCAACTCCACGGGGTTATCGGTGCTGAGCAGTAGTTGCAACACGTTCACTGCATGTTCTACTTCTTCGCGGGTGGTGTACCGGCTGAAAGAGAAGCGGATAGCCCCACGTTCGGCGGGATGCTTGATGGCAGCCAGCACATGAGAGCCCTTCACGGCACCGCTGGAGCAGGCACTACCGCCCGAAGCGGAGATGCCCTGCAGGTCTAAATGAAACAGCAACATGTCGTTGTGCGGGGAAGGGGGAAGCGAAATGCTCAATACCGTGTAAAGGCTGTTGTCGGTGTTGGCGCTGGTACCATTGAACGAGACGCCCGGAATCTTGGCGCGCAGCAGTTCTATCATGTGCTGCTTGACGCTTCGGATATGCCGGGCATGTGCCTGCATGTGCTCCTGTGCCAGCTCCATGGCTTTGCCTAAGGCTACAATGCCCGCCACGTTTTCCGTCCCACCGCGCATGTTGCGCTCTTGTGCACCGCCGGTAATGAGCGGGTGCACTTTAGATTTTTTGCGCATATACATGAAACCGATGCCCTTAGGCGCATGAAATTTGTGGCCGGAGCCTGCAAGGTAGTCTATTGGTATTTTAGACACATCGATGGGGTAATGTGCCATGGTCTGCACGGTATCGCAATGATAAAAGGCGCCGTAATGCTTGCATATGTCGGCAATCTCTTCAATGGGGTTCAGGGTGCCTATTTCATTGTTGCCATGCATGAGCGATACCAGTGCCTTAGGGTGCTTCTCTAAGAGTTGTTTTAACTCATGCAGCGAGATACGCCCCTGTTCGTCTACCTGCAGCAGATGCATTTTTACTACTCCTTGCGCTGCCAAGTCTTCTACGGTATGCAGCACGGCATGATGTTCGGTAGGAGAAGTAATAACGTGCTGCAAACCGTGGGTGCGCACGGCACTGCGGATGGCGCAGTTATCGGCTTCGGTGCCGCCGGAGGTGAATATGATTTCGGCAGGCGAAGCGCCCAGATATCCGGCTATTTGTTTGCGCACACGCTCGATGGCCGCCCGGGCTTGCCGCCCGTGCCAATGGGTAGAGGAGGGGTTGCCGAAGGTGTCCCGCAGAAAAGGCAACATGGCATCTATTACCTCGGGAGCAACAGGGGTGGTGGCTGCGTTATCTAAATAAATACGTTTCATGGAGTTCTTTCGTTTTTCTATTCTCTGCTGATTTGCCGGAGTTCCTTGATGTCTGCCATGAATTTTTCCACAAGATTCTCCGCAATGCTTTGTGTGGGTGCCTCCGCGTAAATACGTATGATAGGCTCGGTATTGGAACGGCGCAGATGCACCCAGGCATCGTCGAAGTGTATTTTCAGCCCATCGATGGTGCTGTGTGGTTGGCGGGCATACTTTTCTTGCAGTGCCTGCAATACAGATTCCGGATGCAAATCTTCACTTAATTCTATTTTGTTCTTTATCATGAAGAAATTGGGGTATTGTGCCCGCAAGGCAGATGCCTTTTTTCCTGATTTTGCCAAGTAAGACAAAAACAGCGCTATGCCCACCAGGGCGTCACGCCCGTAATGCAGTTTGGGATAGATGACGCCGCCGTTGCCTTCGCCGCCAATGGTGGCACCTGTTTCCTTCATTTTGGCAACAACATTTACCTCGCCCACAGCCGAGGCATAATAGGGCAGCTGTTTGCGTGCGCAAACAACTTTTAATGCCTGTGTGGAAGAAAGGTTCGATACTGCCGGACCGGGCTCGTGCTGCAGCACATAGTCGGCAACAGCCACAAGTGTGTATTCTTCACCAAAGGGGCTGCCGTCTTCGCAAAAGAGCGCCAACCGGTCCACATCGGGGTCAACGGCAATGCCTATGTCGTAATTTCCTTTGGCAAGGGTGTGGCTCAATTCACTCAAGTGCTCGGGAAGCGGCTCCGGGTTGTGGGGGAAGTGCCCGGTAGGTTCGCCGTACAACACTTTGATTTCTTTTACACCCAAGGCTTCCAGAAGGCGCGGCACGGCAATGCCACCCACTGAATGCACGGCATCAACAACGACACGGAAGCCGGCTGCGCGGATAGCCGCCACGTCCACCAAATCAAGTGCTTTGATGGCTTCTATGTGGTACTCTAAAGCCTGCTCATAGGTGCTGTAGCTCCCCAATTGATGCACTTCGGCATAATGAAAATCACCGCTGTTGGCTTTTTGAAGAACGGCTTCGCCGGTGGCTGCGTCTATGAATTCGCCTTCTGCGTTCAACAGCTTAAGGGCATTCCACTGAATGGGATTATGACTGGCCGTGAGGATGATCCCCCCTTGGGCTTTGAGGTGAGGTACTGCCATGGCTACGGTGGGCGTGGTAGCCAGCCCCAAATCGACGACATCGAGGCCCAGGGCCTGCAAGGTACCGGTTACCAGCCGGCTCAACATATCGCCCGACAGGCGGGCATCGCGCCCAATTACTACTTTGGGGTGCCGGTTGCTTTCGCGAAGAAAGCTGCCGTATGCCGAAACAAAACGAATAATGTCAGGAGGGGTCAGATTATCTACAGGCCGGCCGCCAATGGTTCCTCTAATTCCGGATATAGATGCTATTAAGGTCATAATTTACAGCTAATTTGAGAATAACACCGCAAATTACAAAAATAGGCGCTTGTGCCCAAGCAAGGAGATTGCAAGAAGGGGAAGTTTTTCAGACGGATACGTTATGGGGGATAACTTCACAAGGGCGGAGGAGGTGCCGAAAGTTTATAATGTTTATTCTGTGATAAGGAATGCAGGTTACTACTGTATAGTGCATTATAGAGTTGATGAGTCAGCATGTTCTAAATGCTATATGCACAACTTCATTCAAAGACAGCTGTGAGGCACAGGGGGAACTACCGGAAGCTCAGAAGAAAGTCAAGAAACGTTAGACGCCTCGTTCGACTAAATATCTTTCTGATGCTATTGAGTGCATAAATAATCCGAAAGCGACTACCAAATTTACTCCTGTAGGATAGGAGAGCAACAAGAGCAGGTCTGCTCTGTAAAAGGGAAATAGCTACGCTAACGACAAGTGGCACATTGCTGTAACCTATAAAAATAAAGAAAAAGCAGTTCTTTTGTCCAGGAGCTAAAGTTTCAGGTAACATCAAAAACTCATAAACGAGACATCGGCAGCAATAACTACTTTGAGGGGATGATTGGCCAGAAACTGCAAAGATGCAACGGGCAGGCACTGCCTGATGCCCAGTTAATCCATCACTGAGGCACTGCAAGACGCCGAAATAGGAAAAGGACCTTACCGGGCTGCAGAAGGATAAGAAGGCTAAAAAAATAGAGACTATAAGTGAATAGAAGATATAGAAAAATAGAGCTCTCTGGCCAGCGAGAACGAGGAGCAATGTACCCCATAGGCACATTGTGCTATAGCAGTAGCCATCGTAGATCATAGATGAGACGAATTGTATGGTAAAAGCAGTTCCTTGGAAAGCACTTGGCATGAATAAAGGCGGGTAACTGATGCTCTTCAAACATGAGTTGTCAGTTAGCAATCTTTTTAGACTCAATTATTGAATTAAAAACCGGCGAATTACAGAAGAGTAAACACCGATAGAAAACAATAATGGCGTCTTTAAACAAAACGTATGACCGTCAAAAACTGCTGGGGCAAGTATATACCCCGCGTTTTGTGGTGGAGAAGATTTTGAACGAAACGGGCTATGACGGTTCCCACATATTGGGAAAAAGCATCTTGGACCCTGCCTGTGGTGACGGTCGCTTTTTGGAAGTGGTCATTGAGCGCATCATCCGCTATTCGCCTGCGGAACAGCTGGAAAAAAACCTTGAATGTGTACACGGCTGGGACATAGACCCGCAGGCAGTACAAGACTGTCTTGCCCGCTTGGATGCGCTGGTTCGTCCTTTGGGCGTGAAGCCACGGTGGAATATAAAAGTATGTGATGCATTACGCGAAGGCCGGCACCGGAAAGCCAAACCTTTTGATTTTATTGTGGGCAATCCGCCTTATATACGCATTCAGCACCTGCACGAAGAAGACCGCCGTTTCATACAACAGCACTATGCCTTTTGCCGTAGCGGCTCAACCGATATTTACATAGCCTTCTTTGAACTGTGTTACCATCTGTTGGACGACGGGGGCGTTTGCGGACTCATTACGCCCAACTCTTTTTTGAGCAGCGAAACTGCCCGTATCATGCGCAACTACTTTCTGGAATACGGCCTTTTGCGCAAACTCACCAATTACGGCAGCATACAACTATTTGACAACGCTACTACTTACAGTGCCATTACTATTTTTGGCAGGAAGCGGCAAGACCATTTTATTTTTGAACAGGCAAAGACCGCCCGCTCTTTTGAACAGCGAAAAGTAAGCTGTGAAGAGCTGAAAGAGAAGCCCTTTTGGCAGTTGAGCGTGCGGGTTGCGGTCCACGGCATGAACGAAGGGGTACGCCTGGGCGACATCTGCCATATTCATGTGGGTATTACCACCTTATGCGACAAAGCTTATATTTTTCAACTTGAACCCATAGAGGGCGAGCCGGATTATGTGATTGCCCATACGCACTACCGCGGAAAGGTGAAAATGGAAAAAGCCATTCTTAAGCCCATTATCAAAGCATCGAAATTGAAAGATTCCCACGAGCCGGTGCGCGAATTTGTTCTGTTTCCTTATGAAAAAATCAACGGGAAGCATCAAATCATTGCCGAGGAACGGCTGAAGCGCGCCTACCCCTTGGCATATGATTATTTATTGAGCGTGAAGGAATGGCTGGACAAAAGGGACAATGGCAAGCCCAACCCGGTGGCGTGGTATGCTTTCGGCAGAAGCCAAGGGCTGGATACAAGCTTCGGTAAGAAGATATTGTTTTCGCCCATGAACAAGGTGCCCCGCTTTATATTAGTGGAAAACGAAGATACTACTTTTTATTCAGGCTACTGCATCAAGTATGCCGGCAATTACGATTTCTTGTTGCGCGAGTTGAATTCCCGGCGCATGGCTGATTTCATTGCAGTGTCAAGCCGTGATTTTCGGGGTGGCTGGAAAGCCTACAATAAAAAAGTATTACAAGAGTTTACTTTGAAGCTGCCGGAAGAGGAGCGACATTTGCTGGAGCAAAAGCAAAGAGAACGCCCCTCGCCTGCACAACAACCTTTGCCCTTTTAGGCAGGCAGGCTAATATTGCCCCGTGCGCAACATCACCAGGGTGCAGGCTTCGACCGTTTCAATGCCTTGTGCCTGTGCCCGCTCTGCCAAGGCAGGGTTTTCGGTGCCCGGGTTGAAAATGATGCGTTGGGGTTGCAAGTTCAGTAAAAAATCATACCATTCTTGTTGGCGCAGCGGGTTCACGTAAAGGGTGATGGTGTGGATGTCCCGGGGCTTGAGCATGGCTTCTGCTTCCGCTTTGGAGAGAATTTTCTGCCCAAACACTTCGCCTTTTTTGATGCCTACCGGCACAAAAGGGTGCCCATATTGCGGCAGCATGCTTGCCGCAATATAGGCATAACGGGAGGGATTGGGCGTGGCGCCTAATATGAGCGTTTTTTTATGCATGAGCGTATGGGTTTCCCTTTGTTACCAGCGAATGAGTGCCGAAGCCCAAGTGAAGCCGCTGCCAAAGGCAGCCAGGCAAACCAAGTGTCCGGGTTTTACCTTGCCGGCTTCCCATGCTTCCGTCAGGGCAATGGGAATGGAGGCGGCAGTAGTGTTGCCATACTTTTGTATGTTGTTAAACACTTGGTCATCGCGCAGATTCAAGGTTTTTTGCACATGCTGGGCAATGCGCAAGTTGGCTTGGTGAGGCACCAGCAGGTCAAGGTCTGCGGGCGTGTAACCGTTGGCTTCGAGCGCTTCAAGTATGACCTCCGGAAAGCGGGTAACGGCATGTTTGAATACGGCATTGCCTCGCATGAAGGGCAGGTGCTTGCCTTCTTCAATCATTTGTGGGGTGAGGCGTTGTTTTAGCACAGCCCCCGGGTGCTCCAGAAACAGATCCTCGGCAAAGTTGCCGTCTGAGTGCAGGTGGGTAGATAAGATGCGATGCGCCGGATCGTCGGTAGCTTCCACCACGGCGGCACCGGCACCATCGCCGAAAAGCACGGCTACGGCACGCCCCCGGTCGCTCAGTTCCATAATATTGGACTGTATTTCTGCACCTATGACCAGAATTTTTTTATACATGCCGCTGCGTATGTACTGATCGGCTACCGATAGTGCATAAATAAAACCGGAACACTGTGCCCGCACATCCAAGGCACCTATTTGGCGGAAGGGCAGCAGGCGTTGTAAAATAACCCCCGCACCGGGAAAGAAATAGTCGGGGCTAAGGGTAGCAAATACGATGAAGTCTATTTCTTCGGCAGTGATGCCGGCACGTTCCAAGGCTTGTGCGGCTGCGCGCGCCCCCATCTTGGCGGTGGTGTCTTTGCCTTCGGTAAAGAAACGGCGTTGCTCTATGCCGGTACGTTCCCGAATCCATTCGTCACTGGTGTCCATATACCGGGTAAGGTCATGATTGGTCACTACATTTTCCGGTACATAGAACCCCAATCCCGTAATTTTTGCGTAAGGCATGCGTTTGCTTTTTGGTTTGACATGGTGGGCAAAGTTACGAATGCCTTGCTTTCTTAACAAAAGAATGGAATATCTTTGAAGAGTTCAATTGTTATTTTTCGTTTTTTTAAATCCGGTGCAGCCTTGCCAACAGGGGGCTGCCCGGGCAGCGGTAGTGGGGATATTCCCGCTTTATTGATTAATTTCACCTTTTGAAAAACAGATTTCCTGCTTTTTCTTAGTTGGGCAGTGCTTCCTTTATTCTAAATTGAAATGGCTCTATGATTCACTTTGAGAAATTTACTTTACCGAACGGTTTGCGTGTAATAGTACACGAAGACCACACAACCCCCATGGTGGTGGTCAATACTTTATATGATGTGGGCGCCCGCGACGAGCACCCCGAAAAAACCGGCTTTGCTCATCTGTTCGAACATTTGATGTTTGGTGGTTCTGCGCATGCCGAAAGTTTTGACGAACCCCTGCAAAAAGCCGGAGGCAGCTCCAATGCTTTCACCAGCAATGACCTCACCAACTATTACGATATTTTGCCGGCTGCCAACATCGAAACAGCCCTGTGGCTTGAGTCTGACCGCATGCTTTCTCTTTCTTTTAAGCAAGAAGTGCTGGATGTGCAAAAAAAGGTGGTGATTGAAGAGTTCAAACAGCGCTACTTGAATCAGCCCTATGGCGATGTGTGGCTGCACCTGCGCCCCTTGGCATATAAGGTGCACCCTTACCGCTGGAATACCATAGGAAAAGATATTTCGCATATCGAGCGCGCAACGATGGACGACGTGAAGGACTTCTTTTTCCGTTTTTATCGTCCGCAGCAGGCCATTCTGGTAATTGCAGGCGACATCAAGGCATCGCATGCACGGCAGCTGGTCAAAAAATGGTATGGCGATATCCCTGCCGGCGAACCATACCACAGGCAATTGCCCCAAGAGCCCCCTCAAACTCAGGCCCGCTTTCAAGAAGTGAAGGCTGCCGTGCCCTTGTCTGCTATTTACAAGGCGTATCATATGGTAGGGCGTACCCATCCGGATTATTATGCCACCGACATTTTGAGCAATGTGTTGGGCGCCGGCGAGTCGTCGCGCTTGCACAAAGCCCTGGTACAAGAACAACGCCTGTTTCATGAAATATATGCTTACATCATGGGGCACTTGGACCCCGGCTTATTGGTGATTCAGGGCAAACTGAACGAAGGTGTCTCCATAGAAGCTGCCAACCGCGCCATAGAGCAAGTGGTGGAGCAGCTGCTGCAAGAAGGCGTGCAAGCGCGGGAACTGGAGAAAGTAAAAAACCAAGCCGCTACCGATTGGGCTATGGGCAACGTAGAGTTGATGAACCGTGCGCTTCATTTGGCTTATTTTGAGCTGTTGGGCAATGCAGCAAACATAGAGCATGAGCTTGAGCGTATTCGTGCCGTAAGTCTTGGCGACATAAACCGTGTAGCTGCCGAAGTGCTTAACCCCAACAATTGCAGCACCCTCTTTTACATAGCAGAACCGGGCAGTGAGGCAAAGTAGAGCAGTATCCTGTTTGATTGACTGCAGGCAGAACAATTATTTGCAGGAAAATGTTAAATTCGTTGAGAATCAACTTAAAAAGCCATGAAGACTTCCACCCTGTCACAAACACCTCCCGAAGCGGTCTCCATAGACAAGCTGCTGCAAGAGCAAAGAGCGTTTTTTTACAGTGGACAGACATTGCCCCTGAGTTTCCGTAAGAAACAACTGGTGCAATTGAAAAAAGCCTTGCAAGAAAATGAAGCGGCTATTTATGAAGCCCTCAAAAAAGACTTCCAAAAGTCACCGTTCGAAACTTTTGTGACCGAAATAGCAGTACTGGTTTCTGAAATTGACTTTGTGCTGAAACACATAGATGATTGGGCTGCTCCCAAACGAGTGGCTTCTTCTTTGTTGAACTTCCCTTCTTCTGACTACGTCTATCCGCAGCCTTTTGGCGTTTGTCTGATCATAGGCGCTTGGAATTACCCGCTTCATTTAACCATAGCACCGGCCATACCGGCCATTGCTGCGGGCAACTGTGTGGTATTGAAGCCTTCGGAGCTGTCGCCACATACCTCGGCGCTCATCAAGCAACTGACCGACCGCTATTTCGACCCCCGCTTTATGGCTACCGTAGAAGGCGGCGTGGAGGTAAGCCAAAAGCTGCTTGAACAAGCATGGGATAAAATATTTTTTACGGGCAGCACCCGCGTAGGCAAGATAGTGATGGAGGCAGCCGCCAAGCATCTTACCCCGGTTGTCTTGGAGCTGGGCGGCAAGAGCCCGGCGGTTATAGATGCTTCCGCCAACATAGAGACAGCCGCCAAGCGCATCATCTGGGGCAAGATGGTCAATGCCGGGCAAACCTGTGTGGCGCCCGACTTTGTACTGGTGCATGAAGAAGTAAAAGAGTTGTTTTTGCACCATGCCGTGAAGTATATAAAAGAATTTTACGGCGAAGAGCCCGAATTGAGTCCCGACTTTCCGCGTATAGTGAACAGCCGCCATTTCGAGCGCCTGTCGAAACTGCTGGAGCGCACCAAGGGGCGCGTCGTGCATGGCGGGCAGCTCGATGCCACGCAGCTGTATATTGCGCCCACCATCGTAGATGGAGTAGGTTGGGATGATTCTTTGATGGAAGAGGAATTGTTCGGACCTATTTTGCCGGTGCTTACCTTTACCGATATTTACGAGGTGATGCACCGCCTCCAGCGCATGCCGCACCCCTTGTCCATGTATATTTTTACCAATGACAAAAAGACCGAGCAGCTTTTGATTGAGCGGGTGCCTTTTGGGGGCGGATGTGTAAATGATGTGGTAGTGCACCTGGCTAACCATCATCTGCCGTTTGGCGGCATTGGACCCAGCGGCATGGGCAACTATCACGGCAAATATGGGTTTGATGCCTTCACTCATTACAAAGGCATTGTAAAACATGCCACTTGGCTGGATGTGCCCTTGCGCTATGCGCCTTATGAAGGCAAGTTGAATATGGTGAAAAAGCTGGTGAAGTGGATTCTGTAAAATGAAAACCTTTTATTTTATTGCCCATAAAAGCAGACAGCCCGGTGCGTTGCCGGGCTGCTTTTTTGGGAAGGCATTAGGCATCGCTCATGACCTTGTAGCTTGGGTCTTCCATTACATTGACTTCAATTACCGCATCTGCCCTTTGTAGCAAACGGCGGCAGTCCGGACTCAGATGTTTGAGATGCACTTTTTTGCCGGCTTTCCGGTAGCGTTCCGTCACTTTGTTTAAGGCTTCTATGGCAGATATGTCGGCAATACGGCTTTCGGCAAAGTCGATGATGACTTCGTTGGGGTCGTTGTGTACGTCAAACTTTTCATTGAAAGCAGTGACAGAACCGAAAAAAAGAGGACCGTAGATTTCATAATGTTTTACGCCCTGCTCGTCGATACGCTTTCTTGCCCGTATGCGTTTGGCGTTGTCCCATGCAAAAACCAGGGCTGCAATGATGACGCCTATGATAACTGCCGGTGCCGGTTGTGCGGCATTACCGTAACCACCGTGACCAATACCATAACCAGTACGTCTGATTGTGGAAACTTGGTTAATGTCTTTTGCAAAGAAATTAAAAGGGTATTAAGGTTTTTATGAAGTTTTTTTCCCCAATCGAAAACTATTTGCTTTACCACTTTCTCTTACTATAAGAAAAGACCGCAGTCGATATGAAAAGTTGCCGGCTGCGTCTAAAAAAGAAGAGATTGAACGGGAGCTATATGTTTTCTTTTTCTTCTTGTTTTTCCAAAAACTCTAAGAATACGTCACTGTTGGGCTGCATGCTTAAATTTTGGTATATCCGTTTGAGCATATGCAGAAATTGCTCTTCTTCTTCTTTGCTGAATCCCATGAACACTTCTGCATGAAGCTCGTCGATGGCTTCCAGTGCATCTTGTACAGTCTTTTCGCCTTTACGTGTAAGGCTTAGCCAGTAGGAGCGCCCGTCATGGGGGTTTTCGCGTCGTATAATCACGCCCTTTCTTTCCAAATCACGCACGATGCGGGTCATGGCTGCTTTATCTACCTTCAATAAGTCGGACAGTTGTTGCTGACTTATCTTGTTTTGGTGTTCATGAATTAACCAAAGTGTATGAAAATGCCTATCGACAGGGGCAAAATGTAATTCGTAAGCAAGGGTCCGGTTATACATTTTGTCAAGTAAATAGAAAAACAGTCCAATGGAGCGCTTCTCTTTTTGCATACTTTTATTCATATAAACACATGTTTGCTTTTGTGTACTTGCTGCTTATCTTAACAGCGAAAGTTAAACATAAAACACGATAAGAACATGAAGGAAGGCAAAAGGTGGGCTATGTAGTGCGCGAAGCATTGAGTAATATAAGTATAAATCTTTAAAAATGAAAACTGCTTTTTCGCAATTTTTTTTGTGAAAACAATGAGTTTTATGTTCTGCGGCAATCGCTTTGAAAATAGCATGTCCACCTTTTTATAATGCTTGCCGTTTGTGAAAGGATTGTATTTTTACGCTTCAGATACTCGCATATTCTCATGAACGCACAACGCTTGGTTTTTATTGTCAATCCAATTGCCGGGGGCAAAAACAAAGAGGGCTTTGCCGGGTGGATACGTGATTTCTTTTCGAAAGAAGCATGGCAGATAGACATTCACTATACGCAGGCGCCGGGCGATGCTACGGAGCTTAGCCGCCGGGCCATTGAGCAGCCTTGCCGGGCGGTGGTGGCCGTCGGGGGCGATGGCACCATCAATGAAGTGGCACAGGCATTGTTGGGCACACCGGTGCCTTTGGGGGTGGTGCCTTTCGGTTCGGGCAACGGCCTGGCCCGGCATTTTGGCATTCCTTTACGCCCCCAAAAAGCCTTGGCATTGTTGAAGCAGGGCAAAACCATTTGCATGGATGTGGGGCGCATCAACGGCAAGGTGTTTTTATGCACAACCGGCATTGGCTTCGATGCGGCGGTGTCTGAACGCTTTGCTTCCTACCAAGCCCGTGGTTTTATGACCTATGTGCGCAGCACCTTGGAGGTGTTCGCCACTTATCGCCCCGAAGAGGTAGAAATAGACTGGGGCGAAGGGCGGCATGCTTATTCCATTTTTTCGGCTACGGTAGCCAATATATCACAGTATGGGAACAATGCCTATATTGCCCCGCAGGCAACTGCCGACGACGGATATTTGGATTTGTGCCTGCTGAAACCTTTTCCCAAATGGAAAATGCCCCTTGTAGGTGGTGCCTTGTTTGTTAAAAAACTGCCTGCTTTTAGTTTTTATGAGCACCGGTGTGTGAAACAAGTTACATTTTACCGGAAACGGGCGGCAGTGAGCCATCTCGATGGCGAAAATGTGTATGAAGGCAACCGCTTGCATGTGGAAATAGAGCCCCGTGCCTTGCATTTGATAGTGCCTCGCTAAGCATTATTCCCGGGAATTTATTAGCTTTTGCACCGCTTCGCTTTTGTTCAACCTTTTAAATGAACTGTTTTTATGAAAAGACCATACGGCATTCTCGCCCTGATGCTTGTTTTTCTGTTTACGGGAGTAGCTGCCCGGGCGCAAGACAAGGCATCACAAAAGCCACACAAGAAAGGAAAAGAGCCTTTGGTTTTCATCGATACCGACTACGGGCAGATAGTGTTGCTTTTATATGATCTGGCGCCCAAACACAAGGAAAACTTTTTGAAGCTCGCCAAACAAGGATTTTATGACGGCTTGCTTTTTCACCGCGTCATTGAGCACTTCGTGATTCAGGGGGGCGACCCTGACTCGCGCAATGCAAAAGCAGGACAGCTTTTGGGCGATGGCGATGTGGGCTATCGTATCGATGCCGAATTTGATGCACGTCTCTATCACAAGCGGGGGGCTGTGGGGGCTGCCCGCGACAACAACCCCGAAAAAGCTTCTTCCGGTTGTCAATTCTATATTGTGCAGGGCAAAAAACTGACCGACGAACAAATTGCTGCCATTTCTAAGCGTACCGGTGTGCAATTTACGCCCGAACAGATAGAAACCTATAAGACGGTAGGTGGCATTCCCCATCTGGACCAAAACTATACCGTCTTTGGGGAAGTGATTGCCGGCATGGAAGTAGTCGATAAAATTGCTGCCGTAGAAACCGATGCCAACGATCGCCCCAAACAAGATGTGCGTATGCGCATGAAAGTGAAAAAAATGAGCCGGAAGAAAATAGAAAAGCGCTTTGGCTATCGCTTCCCCGATTATTTGTAGTGTTTTGATTTTCAGTATGTTTAAATGCCAAATATAAAACCTTCAAAAACCTTATGACACGCGTATTGACGGGTATTCAAAGTTCAGGGCGCCCCCATTTAGGCAATATCCTGGGTGCCATTTTGCCGGCTATTGAGTTGTCGAAAAACCCGGACACCGAATCTTTCTTTTTTATTGCGGACCTTCACTCGCTGACCACCATCCGGGATGCGGCTCAGCGCATAGAAAACACCAATGCCGTGGCTGCCGCATGGTTGGCTTTTGGCTTCGATACCAAGAAAAACTATTTTTATCGCCAGTCGCGCGTGCCCGAAGTAACTGAGCTTACTTGGTACCTGTCTTGCTTTATGCCTTATTCGCGCTTGAAACTGGCTCATTCGTTTAAAGACAAGTCCGAAAAGCTGGGCGAGGAGTTTGTAAGCACCGGCTTGTTTACCTATCCGGTATTGATGGCTGCCGATATTTTGCTTTACGATGCCAATATTGTACCGGTAGGCAAAGACCAACAACAGCACCTCGAAATCACGCGCGACATTGCCGAGCGCATCAACCACCACTATGGCGAAGAAGTGTTTGTGTTGCCCGAAGCACGCATTCAGGAGCAGGTAATGACCGTGCCCGGCACCGATGGGCAGAAGATGAGTAAATCCTACGGCAACACCATTGATGTGTTTTTGAGTGGCAAGCCCCTGCGCAAGCAAATCATGTCGATAGTCACCGACAGCACCCCCCTTGAAGAACCCAAAAACCCCGACACCTGCAATGTGTTTAAGCTGTACAGTCTGCTGGCAAGCCCCGAAGAGGTGGAAGCCATGCGCCAAAACTACCTGAAAGGAGGCTATGGTTATGGGCATGCCAAGCAGGCACTGTATGAATTGATTGAAAAGAAGTTTGAAAAAGAGCGGGAGCTGTTCAATCATTATATGAGTAACCCCCAAGAGCTGGACGCTATCTTGCGTGAAGGTGAAGAAAAAGCAAGGGAGATAGCACACAAAACCCTGCAGCGGGTGCGCCGGGTGATGGGCTTTGCTTAAAGTCGTCGATTACGAAAGCATCAAACGGAGCTTACTATGCAACGCTTCATGCATTATATCAATGGGCAATGGTGCCCGCCTGCCTCGGGTGACTTCCTGCCTGTGGTGGAGCCGGCCACCGGGCAGGTATATGCCGAAGTGGCGGCGGGTACTGCTGCCGATGTAGAAGCGGCCGTGCAGGCAGCCCGGGCTGCTTTTCCCGCTTGGGCTTCCATGCCGGTGCGGCAACGCGCCCACTATCTGATGCGTATAGCCGAAGGCATAGAAGCGCGTTTGGCCATGTGGGCAGAAGCAGAAAGCCGCGATACGGGCAAGCCTCTGTCTTTGGCACAGCAGGTAGATATTCCGCGGGCAGCCCTGAATTTCGAGTTTTTTGCCACTGCCATCATGCAGATGGCATCGGAAAGCTACCAAACCGACACACACGCTATCAATTATGTGTTGCGGCAACCCTTAGGGGTGGTTGCCTGCATTTCCCCCTGGAACCTGCCACTGTATTTGTTCACTTGGAAAATAGCACCGGCGCTGGCAGCCGGCAACTGTGTAGTAGCCAAGCCTTCGGAACTTACGCCCGTAACTGCCACCCTCTTGGCCGGATTGTGCCAAGAGGCAGGCCTGCCGCCCGGTGTGCTGAATATCGTGCATGGGGTGGGGACAGAGGTAGGCGAACCCATGGTGTTGCATCCACAAGTGAAGGCGGTTTCTTTTACCGGCGGCACGCGCACCGGTGCACGCATTGCAGAGTTGGCAGCCCCTCGCTTCAAAAAGTTGTCTTTGGAGTTGGGCGGCAAAAACCCCACCATCGTTTTTGCTGATGCCGACTACGAGCAGGCACTCGAGACCAGCGTGCGGGCAGCCTTCCGCAACCAAGGCGAAATATGCTTGTGTGGTTCGCGCGTGCTGATTGAAGCCTCTTTGTATGAGCGATTTAAAAAAGATTTTGTAGAAAGAACACAGCGCTTGCGCATAGGCGACCCGCTGGACCCCGCCACAGACTTGGGCGCTTTGATTTCCGAAGCGCACCGCCAAAAGGTGCTGTCTTATATTGACTTGGCAAAAGAGGAGGGAGGCACGGTATTGACCGGCGGTGTTGCCCTGCAGCCGGCGGGGCGTTGTGCCAATGGGTATTTTATGGCACCCACTGTCATTGAGGGGCTGGATGCCCATTGCCGCACCAATCAGGAAGAAATCTTTGGTCCGGTGGTTACGCTCATCCCTTTCGAGACCGAAGAAGAAGCCGTTCATCTTGCCAATGCCACACCCTATGGTCTTTCGGCTTCGGTTTGGACGCAAAACCTGGCACGTGCTCACCGCGTGGCGGCAGCCATAGAAGCGGGCATCGTGTGGGTGAATAGTTGGATGCTGCGCGACCTGCGCACCCCCTTCGGCGGCATGAAGGCGTCGGGCGTGGGGCGCGAGGGGGGCTTCGATGCCCTGCGTTTCTTTACAGAACCTAAAAACGTGTGCATACGCTATGAGTAAACCGCAAATAGAAACCATCTACAGCCAACGGGCTGCCGAGCCGGTTGGTCCCTACCCGCATGCCAAACGGGTAGGCAACCTGCTTTTTTTGTGTGGTATGGGACCGCGCCGCCGGGGGCAGAAAGAAATCCCCGGGGCTATTTACAACGAACAAGGCGAAATAGTGGATTACGACATAGTGGAACAGGCAAAGGCCGTTTTTGAAAATATTCGCCTTGTGCTGGAAGAGGCAGGTGCCCGTTGGGAAGACATTGTGGATGTGACGGTGTTTCTTACCAATATGAAGCGCGACTTTGCCGCCTTCAACCAAGTGTACAAGGAGTATTTCGGCGAAGTACAGCCCACACGCACCACCGTGGAAGTGGGGGCGCTGCCTACACCCATTGCGGTAGAGTTGAAGGTGATAGCGGTGGTAGAGTAATGCCATCGAGAAAGCTTTTTCACTTTGTCTTTCTCATTTCGATTGCTTTTGGCGCTTCAAGCGTCCCCCTTTGCTTATTTGTGCTTTTTCCTCGCAGCCATTTGGTGGTTTCCCTCTTGTCATTTCGAGCGCAAGCGAGAAATCTCTTTTACTTCTTGTTGCTTGGTGGGCTTTGAGATTTCTCACCTCACTGCGTTCGGTTCGAAATGACAGGCTGTGCTGCGCTCCGTTCGAGATGACAAAAAAGTTTTTTCTGCACGAGCAATTTCTTGTTTTTTGCCTTCTCTGCCTACTTTATGCCTTCCCCTTATCTTTTCGGGTCCTTCTTTTTCTTTCAACTCCCCTCTTGTCATTTCGAGCGCAAGCGAGAAATCTCTTTTATTTCTTGTTGCTTGTTGGGCTTTGAGATTTCTCACCTCACTGCGTTCGGTTCGAAATGACAGGCTGTGCTGCGCTCCGTTCGAAATGGCTGGCTACATTTTGCAGCGGCAGGGATTTCTTTGAGTGTATAAAAAAGAAGGCTGCCCGGGAAGGGCAGCCTTTGGCTTCTTATTTGAGTACTTTCACCTCTACCCGCCGGTTCAAAGCACGGCTTGCTTCGTCATCTTTCATGGTCAAGGGACGTGTGCCGCCATAGGCTTTGTATTTGATGCGTTTGGGGTCTATGCCCTTGCGAATCAGGTAGCTGCCTACAGCCTTTACCCGGTCTTCGGAAAGTTTGATGAGCGACTTTTTGTTGCCATACGGCTCGGTGTGCCCTTCCAACAGAATGACTGTGTTGGGGTTTTCTTTGAGGGTTTCAGCCAGGGCATCCAAGGTAGGGTAGGACTCGGGCAGCAGGTCGGCACGCCCCCGGGCAAAATATATGTTTTCAAGACGGATTTTATTGCCTTTTTCGAGGGGTGTCAGTTCAATATCTTTGACCACCTCCGTGTATTCTTTTTTGTCTGAAAGGTCAATGGTCACCTCGGCAGGAAAGAACCCTTTGGCACTTGCATGCACCACATACTTTTTCTGTGGCTCCAGCGATGCTTGATACATGCCCTGTGCATCGCTTTCGATGGTGAAGGTGGTGTCATCGGAGCTTATTTTCACTTCGGCAGCAATGGGGGCTTTGGTACGCTCATTGCGCACCTGTCCGGTGAGCATAATCACTACCTTCGGGCGGCTTTTTATACTGACTTGTATGCGATAAATGTCTTCGTTGGATACGAAATAAGCATATTCGCCGGAGGCTGAAATACTAAAATAGGCTTCCCAGCCTTTGGTGTTGACTGCCGGTCCCAAGTTTTTGGGAGGGGTCCAGTTGGTCCAGCTGTCATCGAGGCGGCGGCTCATGAATATATCCGACGAGCCGTAGCCGGGATGCCCGGTGCTGGCAAAGTAAAGGGTTTTGCCATCGGCAGCAAGGAAAGGCGACATTTCGTTGGCGGCGGTATTGATGACCGGGCCTAAATTACGGGGCTTGGAAAAGCGTTTTTCGCCTTTCTTAAAAGATACGTATAAATCTTTGCCCCCATGGGTGTCTGCCATCTTGATGGCCATGAGCAACACCTGCCCGTCGGCAGAGAGGCAGTATTCCGAGAACTGACTGCTGTTTTCAAACCCTTCGATGATGAGCTCTTCGGGCTGTGTCCACTTGCCGTCAATTTTTTTGGCAATAGACACCCCTTTTTTCATGCTGCCGTCAGGAAGATACACATTGTTGATGAGCATGGTGGTGCCATCGGCAGAAATGGAAAAAGAGGAGTTGTGTGATGGGTTGTTGATGGGAGGACCCAAATTGACCGGCTCGCTAAACGACAGGTCCGGGTTGATTTTGCTGTACCATACATCCTGGCGGTATTCTTTTTCGCCCCGCTCATTGACAAGTGGTATGTTTTGCGGGTGGTTTTCGCGGGTAAAATAGAGTATTGTGCCGTCGGGCGATATGTTGGGGGCTATTTCGATATAAGGGCTATTGATGGTTTCGCTGAGTTTTTCGGCGGTGGCTTTCCATTCAAATACGTCGTCGGCAACGGGAATATGTGGTTTTACGGGGGCAGTATCCGTAGAAATGCCGATGGCGTCGATGCAATTATAGCCGGGCACCTTCACCGGTGAAAGAATGACCTTTACACTTTTGACCGCATAGGAGGTGGGCGAAACGCTTACGCTGAAAAGGCGGCTTTTTTCGCGTAATGGTCCCAGATTGGTGTTTCGATAAACCAAGTAGGGGTTGTCGTCGGTATCGTAGAAATATATTTCACGGATAGCGCCCGGGCGGCTGCATTCGGCTACTACCACCTGCCGCACCCCTTTGACCGGCTTGGAAAACCCTACTTTGATGAACTCTTCATTGGCGTTGGGGGTAGAGGGCGCCCACATGACCGGACTTTCGCCACTGCCGTTGCTTAAAAAGCCGTTGGGCGGTCCCAGCACCTGTTCGGGGGCATACTGTTTGGGGTCATCGAGGCGTGTGTAATAAGAGGAATACTCCAGCACTTGGTCTGCCCAATAAACCTCCGGGGCTTGCATTTGAGCCCATAGTGCCTGTGCCCATAAACCAAACAACGCAGAAAGCAAAAAAACATACTTTTTCATGAGAAACCGTTGATGTGTACCTTCGTTTTTAATCTATAAACTTCGCCTAAAATAATCAATTTTTTGTAGAGAACCGTATGCGTTTAATCTGTCAAGTCTATAGTTTGCCATGGCAGTTCCCGTTTGAAACTCAACAGGCCACTGGCGGTATCATGTTTATAACTGTCAAATACAGGCGCTGCCAGCATGAAGCCATCCATACGTAATAAGCCCCAGTGCCCTTGCTGTTTGACCACCACTATTTGTTCATTCAGCAGCACAACCTGCTCATAATCCGTATGCAAGCGCTCAATGCCTTGAGTGTCCACAATGCCCTGTTGATTTGCTTTGCTTACCAACCACCAGCCGCCGGGCAGGCGCTCAATGCTGTCATATTCGAAAGGCACTACGGTTTTACCTTCCTTATTGATAACGCCCCACTTGTCTTGGTATTTTACAATGGCCGTACCTGCTTGAAAACTTTCGGCTTCTGCATAGCGCGGCTGTATGCGTAGTGTTTCCCATGTATCTATGAAGCCCCACTTTCCGGCTATTTGCACGGCAGCCAGCCCTTCTGAAAAGGGCTTTACATCGCCATAGCGCGTGCTGATGCGCTTGTTGCCGCGTGTGCTCACAAAACCCCAGCTGCTGCCTTCGCGCACCGGCACCAAGCCTTGCTGTGCCAGTCCCAAGGCGCCAAAAGGACGCAGCGGCAGCAGCCATTCGCCTGTGTTGCTTACCAGACCATATTTTCCTTCATGATATACAGTAAAAATGCCGTCTTGCGAAAGCCCGAGTATGCGCTCGTAAAGTGGTTCTATGATCCATTGTCCCAATCGATTGAAAACACCTTCATGTCCCCCATAGCGCACAAGGTAAAGGTCTTGATTGAGTTGCTTCCATTCATGAACTTTCCCCCCCGGCTCACCCTGTGGCAAGCGCAGCAGCTGCCAGTCATGGTTTTGCTTGATTAAGCAGGCATAACGGCTGAGCAGTAGCAGGGAATCGGCAGCAGGCTCTACCATCCACTGTTGTGCAGCTTCGGAATAAAGCCCTTGCTTTTGTTCTACTTGCACTATCCAGTAAGGGGGAACATAGGCAAGCAGGCTATCGAAGCGCGGCGCAACCACCCAGCGGCTCAGGCGGTCCATGATGCCCCATTGCCCCTTTTGCTTCACGGCAAAGCGCTCAAAGTGAAACGGGCGAATATCTTCATAGGCGCCAAAGGGAATAAGTTGCTTTTTGTTTGCATCGTAAAGCGCCCATTGGCCTTCTTTGTAAACGCTGAAAAAGCCCGGCAGATCGGTGCGCACACTGTCAGCAGGAGGGGTGATGCGCTCAAATGCCCGGTTCAGCACATAGCAGCCGCTGCTGTCGCGTACAAGACAAAGCCCGTCGCCTACCGGCTGAATGTATTCGTATTGTGGCGGTGTCAGGAGCTTGCCGCCGGGCGACAGAAAGCCACTGCGGCCGTCTAAGCTGTATGCCAATAGTTGGGCATCGACCGGGAAGATGTCTGCCAGGCAGAGCACTGCCTGTTGTTCGCCCCTTTCATCATAGAACTGCCATTCGGGGAAAGGTGCCACCCGGTAGCGTTTGTCGTGGATGGCATAAATGGCGCGGTATTGAAGTGGCAGCAGCAGCCGGCCTTGGGCATCGCATACGCCCCAGCGCCCACTTTCTTGCACGATGGCGTGGGCAGCATCTACGATATGCAGGGCGTCCCATGCACGTCCGCCAAAGTGAGGTGTCAATGTCTGCTCTTGATAGGCTTGCCAGCGGCTTTGACGGCGCACAAGCCAAAAGCCCTGTTCAAAACGCAGCCCTTGGAAGGCAATATCCCATATGACTTTCCCCTTGAAGTCAATAGCACCAAACAACCACTTTCCGCTTGCCTGACGCTTGCCCACAATCCAGTATTTGCCCCTTTCCACACTCTGCATGAAGTGGTATTGAAGGGGCAGCACTACCTTGTTTTTTAAAGTGTGCAATCCCCACAAGGTGTCTTTGCCTTGCCGTTTGCCTATTGCCAGCAGGCCGGATTGTGGATAGCGAATGGCATCATATTGAGCCGGAAGCACCACTTTGCCCGTAGGGATATGCACCAAACCCCACAGCCCGTTTTGCACGAATCCTATGAGCTGATTGTAGCTGTCTTGCTGAAGAGAGCCGTCGGCTACATTGCCATGGCGCCGGTAGTCTATCCAGTAGTAGTCGTCTGCCCAGCCGATGTAGTCATACTGTGGCGGAAGCACAAACTTCCCCTTGCTGTCGATAAGCCCCCACCGGCCTGCTTCCATGACTTTGGCATAGCCGCTGCGCATGAAAGGAAATGCTTTTTGAAAGCGTGGCGGAATAACAAAGCCATCATGGCCGGGCGTGGGGCTGTAGCCGTAAAGCCCTTGCGCAGAGCGTTGAACGAAAAGCGTTTGGGCATGCCCCCAAGATATGGCAAGCAATGACAGACAGCCGGTAAGCAGAAAACGAAAAACAAGCAGATGGCGCATGGTGTCAGGAAAGTCACTTTTTATCTTACAAAGATGCTAAGATTTTGTGTAAGAGTGAAGGACGTCAATATTTGATGCCCGGTGCGGCATTCGTAAAGAAAGCAAAGTTAAAAGGATTGTTGAAAGGCAGTACTACATTTTTATTAGAAAAATGTACCTTGCCGTAAAGAACAAAACATAAGCTACAGCCCCATGAGTGCTTCAATTCTTAGTGTCTTTCGTGCTTTACAATCAGAGATAAAAGGCGGCTTTTTTACTGATGAGACCATGCGCCGGTTATATGCAACCGACGCTTCGGCTTACAGGGAGCTGCCGGCGGCGGTGGCTTGCCCGCGCAACGAAGAAGAAGTGGCTCTGTTGGTGCGGGCAGCGCTTGAGTATGGTTTTGCTTTGATTCCGCGCACCGCCGGCACTTCATTGGCAGGGCAGGTGGTAGGCAATGGCGTGGTGGTGGATGTGTCGCGTCATATGCGGCAAATTCTGAATATAGACCCGGCGCGCAGGCGTGTACGTGTGCAACCCGGTGTGATTCGCGATAACTTGAACATGGCGCTCAAAGAATATGGATTGTTTTTTGCCCCGGAGACTTCTACCGCCAACCGGGCAATGATTGGGGGCATGGTGGGCAACAACTCGTGTGGTGCCAATTCATTGGTATATGGCAGCACACGTGACCACCTGCTGTCTGTCAAAGGATTCATGGGCGATGGGCATTACCGTCATATCCATGCTTTGTCTGACGAAGCGTTTTATGCCAAGCTGCAAGCCGGCGACCCGGAAGGGCAGATATACCGCACGCTTTACAACATATTGATAGAACCGGCAAACCGGCGGGAAATCGAGCGTCAATATCCCAAAAGCAGCATCCGGCGCCGCAATACCGGCTATGCCTTGGATTTGCTGTTGCGGCATCGCCCTTTCCAAGAAGACGGCACACCTTTTAACCTGTGCACCTTGCTTGCCGGCTCGGAAGGGACCTTGATGCTCATGACAGAGCTGGAATTGAACCTGGAGCCTTTGCCGCCTCCTCACAAAGCACTGGTTTGTATTCACTGTGAAAGTATTGACGAATCGCTGCGTGCCAATCTGTTGGCTTTGGAGCACCGGCCCACCGCTTCGGAACTGATGGACCACTATGTGCTTGAGTGTACAAAAAACAACATAGAACAGCAGCAGAACCGCTTTTTTGTAAAAGGCGACCCGGCTGCTATCCTGATGGTGGAAATTTCGGACCATAGCGAGCACAAAGCCATCGAGCGGGCAAAACAATTGGTAGCCCATTTGAAAGAAGCGGGCTACGGCTATCATCATCCTATCGTGACCGGCGATGATATTCAAAAAGTGTGGACGCTGCGCAAAGCCGGCTTGGGCTTGTTGTCCAATATGCCCGGCGATGCCAAGCCGGTGCCCGTCATAGAAGACACGGCCGTAGATGTGCGCGACCTGCCCGATTATATCCGCGAGTTCAACGACATACTGAAAAAATACGGACTGTATTCGGTACACTACGCCCATGCCGGTGATGGCGAATTGCATTTGCGTCCCATCATCAATTTGAAAACCAAAGAAGGAAATGCACTTTTCCGGACCATCTTGGAAGAAGTTGCCGCACTGGTAAAGCGCTATCGCGGCTCTTTGAGTGGTGAACACGGCGATGGGCGCCTGCGTGGCGAGTTCATTCCCTTCATGTTGGGCGAGCAGGTATATGCCTGGTTGAAAGAAGTGAAAAAAGCCTTCGACCCGCAGAATATTTTCAACCCGGGCAAAATAGTGGACACGCCCCCCATGAACACCTCCTTGCGTTTTGAGCCGGGGCAGCCCACGCCTGACATCCCCACGCTGCTGAATTTCGATAGTAGCCTGGGCATTCTGCGTATGGCAGAAATGTGCAATGGTACTGCCGAATGCCGGCGTACGCACCACCGGGGCGGCACCATGTGTCCCAGCTATATGGCTACACTCGACGAAAAAGACACCACCCGGGCACGAGCCAATATTTTACGGGAGTTTTTGACCCACTCGCCCAAGTCCAACCGCTTTGCACATGATGAAATCCACGAAGTCATGGACCTTTGCCTTTCGTGTAAAGGGTGCAAGGCAGAATGCCCCTCGAATGTGGATGTGGCAAAGATGAAAGCGGAGTTCCTTTATCAATACTATTGCGAAAAAGGCATTCCATGGCGCAGCCGCCTGATTGCTTCCATAGACAAAGTCATGCGTTGGGCTGCTTTGCTGCCATCGCTCTACAACAGGCTGGGGCGTGGGGCGCTTGTCAAACGCCTGATGGGCATGGCACCACAGCGTAGCTTGCCCCGTCTGCACCGCCGCACTTGGGCGCAATATCTCAACAAACGTTTGGCAGCGGGCCAAACCACTGCCTCGCAGCGCACGGTGGTGTATCTTTTTGTAGATGAGTTTACTAACTATCACGATGTGCCGGCCGGCATAGCCATGACCGAACTGCTGCTGGCATTGGGCTATGAAGTGCGCCGGGTAAAGCACTTTCCTTCAGGCAGAGCCTGTATTTCCAAAGGCTTGCTCAAAGAAGCACAAAACTATGCACGACGCAACGTGGAAATATTTGCCCCTTTGCTCATAGAGCAGCCGGCAGTGTTGTTGGGGGTTGAACCATCTGCCATTCTTAGTTTTCGTGACGAATATCCCGATTTGCTTTCCGGCACCTTGCAAAGTAAAGCAAAGGCAGTAGCAGAAAAAGCCCTGCTGCTCGATGAGTTTTTGGCGCAGCAAATGGAAGCAGGGGCTATTTCAAACAGTGCTTTCAAGGCACTGGACCGTACAATATGGGTGCATGGACACTGCCACCAGAAAGCATTGTCTTCGCTCACCTACACGCGCAAGGCGCTATCGTTGATTCCCGGCCTTTCTGTGCGTTTTATACCTTCGGGATGCTGTGGTATGGCAGGCTCTTTTGGTTATGAAAAAGAGCATTACGACTTATCGATGAAAATAGGGGAGTTGGTGCTGTTTCCTGCCGTACGACAGGCTGCCCCGGGTGACATAGTGCTGGCCTCGGGCACCAGCTGCCGGCATCAAATAGCCGACGGCACCGGCCGGCAGGCCATGCACTTGGCAGAAGTTCTATATGAGGCACTGAAAAAGAGTGAATAGTCTTTATTTAACGGTTAAAAAATGAATACTGTATCGAAAATCATTAACGACCGGCAACAAGCACAAGCCGTTTGCAGGCAATGGAAGCAAGCCGGCGAAATCGTGGTGTTTACCAACGGCTGCTTCGATATTCTGCATGCCGGACATGTAACCTATTTGGAGCAAGCCCGTTCTTTGGGCAACCGCTTGGTGATAGGGTTGAATACCGACGCTTCAGTGCGTCGTTTGAAAGGTGAGGCGCGTCCTATTGTGCCACAAGAGGCGCGGGCACGCTTGCTGGCTGCCTTGCAGGCAGTGGATATGGTGGTGTTTTTCGAAGAAGACACCCCTTTGGCGCTCATACAGACACTTTGTCCTGACATTTTGGTAAAGGGGGGCGATTATACAGAGGACACCATCGTTGGTGCAGATTTTGTAAAAAGCAAAGGCGGACATGTGGAAGTAATCCCTTTTCTGGATGGTTTTTCCACTTCTAAGATTATCGAAAAAATCATAAAATTACACTGTCAAAAACAAAAATAGCCTATGTATTTTGTACTGATTATTGCCTTGATGATTATAGGCGGCATTGTGCAATGGCGCTTGCGAAGCAAGTTTGCCAAATATAGCCGCATTCCTTTGGCATCGGGTATGAGCGGGGCAGAAGTGGCACGGCAGATGCTGCGCGACCACGGCATCTATGACGTGGAAGTTATCTCTGTGCCCGGGCAATTGACCGACCACTATAACCCCATGGACAAAACCGTCAACCTGAGCGAAGATGTGTATTATGGGCGCTCGGCAGCCGCAGCCGCCGTGGCAGCTCATGAATGCGGGCACGCCATTCAGCATGCCGAAGCATACAGTATGCTGCAGTTGCGTTCTGCTTTGGTGCCCGTTCAAAACGTGAGTGCCACCATTCTCAATGTTATTATGTGGGTGAGTTTCCTGGGGGGCTATCTGTTCTTCCGGCTTATTCCTATCGAAACAGTGCTGCTTATCATCATTGCAGCCTATGGCGTCATGACTTTGTTCAGCTTCGTTACCTTGCCTGTGGAGATAGATGCAAGCCGCCGTGCCATTCGTTGGATAGAATCGCGTGGCGTGGTGAGTCCGGCCGAAGCCCCTATGGCGCGTGATGCGCTTAAATGGGCTGCCTACACCTATGTAGTAGCTGCCTTGAGTGCACTTACCATGCTGCTCTATTATGTGTTGCAGTTTATGGCGGCTTCGTCAGATGATTAAAAACACTTTGCGGAGGCAAAAAAGAAAAAAGCGCCTGTTGTTGGCGCTTTTTTTGTTGCTAAAGATGAAGAGCTATTGACGAGCAACAAAACTAAAACCAAAACCAAAACCAACAAAAGCATGCCTAAATGTATGACCATACAATGGCAAGGCAAAACTTATTGCCTCGAGCTTGACAAGGCAACCCCCATTGGCATTCCATTGCGTGCGGGCGGTCAAAACCCCAACTGCTATTGGGCAGAGCCGCCACGCTTCGAAACCATACGCGTGGGCGACTTTGTGGGCAGTGTGGCAGAGGGAGGCAGTTGCAACTATCAAAAAGTAACCCTTACACCCCATGGCAATGGCACACACACCGAATGCTATGGACATATATGCGATGACCCGCAGGCTACCATTGCCCGCTGCCTTCAAGCCGGCTGGTGGGTGGCATTGCTTGTGAGTCTCGAGCCCGAAAAACAAGCATCCGGCGACCGGGTGCTTACCTTAAGCGCATTAAAAGCATCAATAAACAAACTGCCACTCACTGACTTTGAAGCTTTGGTGATTCGCACACTGCCCAATACAGCCGAAAAAATGACCAAAAACTACAATAACACCAACCCGCCCTATATGGAGCCTGCTCTTGCCGAATGGTGTGCCCGGCAAGGCATCCGGCATTTGTTGGTAGATTTGCCTTCGCTCGATCGTGAAGAAGATGGCGGCAAGTTGTTGGCACACAAAGCCTTTTGGCAGTACCCGCAGGCGATACGGCGCCATGCTACCGTAACCGAATTGATTTACGTGCCCGATGCGCTGCCCGATGGCTTATATGCCTTGCAACTGATGGCACCCTTTTGGGAAACCGACGCAGTGCCTTCAACGCCTGTGCTTTTTCCCCTGAAAGAAATTGAAGTATGATTTAGGAGATTTCACCAAAAAAACTATTTTTGTATGTATGCTGATAACCTGACCGTCTTTATGACCCCAGAAGAAAAAGAAGCCCTGCTGCTGCTTGAGTATGCCATCTTTCGCTATCATGGTTTTGATGACGAAGAGCGGGCACGCCTTGAAAGCGATGCGGCTGCCCTGAACGCCCAAAGCCAATTGGCGAAAGTGTATGCTTTTGTAGATGATATTCTGCAAAAAACCAATCAGAGTGAGGTAGCTGTTTTTGAGGCTGCGCTCACCCGTATCAAAGAGGTATTTGCCGAGCTGTCCGAAGACCGCCGCCTTGAATATGTCATTCAGGTATGGAATGCCAACAAAGCGAAAGGTTACGTAACCGAAATAGAAGCCATCGCCTTGTTGAAGGTGGCCAAAGAGTTGGGCATTCAACGGGGATTTGTGGAATACGTGCGGCAGCAGCGCTAAAAAAACCTATAGCCATTTTTTCTTTTTGAAAATGAAATAGATGACCACCGTAAGCAATACCATGACACCCCATACCCCAAAGTAGCCATAATGCATCTTTAACTCGGGCATGTATTCGAAGTTCATGCCATATACTCCGACGATGAAAGTCAGGGGCAGAAAGAATACCGAGAAAATAGTGAGTATGCGCATCACCTCGTTGGTTTGGTGGGCAGCCAACGATAAATAAAAATTCAACAGGCTGCCGGCGTCTTCTTCTGCTTGCCGGAAAGTGTTTTGCAAGTGTTGCGCCAAATCGAGCGTATCTTGCCAATAGAAGCTTTGGTGTTTTTTATCGCTGCGGAAGGCACTCAATACCTCTTGCATAAGAAAAACGATATTGCGCAAAACCCCTGCTTTCCTTTTTAGGAAATACAACCTCCTTTGCATTTGCGGTTGCAGCTCTTCTTCTTGAAACAAACGAACTTCGTACTCGTCGATCTGCTTGATGAGCTCTACTACTATGGGGCGGTAACTTTCCAAACTCTCATGAATCAAATGCACAATGATTTGCCGGGTGCTAAATGCCTTTTGCCACTGTTCGAAGCGCTTGGCTATTTCTTCAATAAATGGCAGGGGCATGCGATGAATCGTAATCAACAAATGGTCTTTGGTGTAAATGGCTATTTTGGTACTAAGGTCTTGCACCGTATGGGCATCGGCAGGGGCATCTTGTTGATAGGCTCTTAAAATAACGAAATGCCCTTCCTCGAAGGGCTCGGCTTTGGGCAGGTGTTCCGGGTCCAGGCAGTCTTGTATGTGTTCAAGGCTGAAATCATAAGTTTGGTGCAACGCTTCGAACTCGGTGGCACCGGGCGACTGCACGTCTATCCAACAAAGCGGTTGTTCATCACCGGGCGTTATGAGTTTGCGAATCATGGAAAATCTTTGTTTTTTGCTTGTAATCGCAAACAAGATAAGCAGAAGAAAGCAATGTACAAGATTGCAATGATTGGTGCCGGCAATGTGGCTTGGCATTTGGCACCCGCTTTGGAGCAGTGTGGGCATCTGGTAACTACCGTTTACAGCCGGCGGTTGCACCATGCCGCAGCACTTTGCGAGCGCCTGTATGAGGCAGAAGCCACAGATTCATTGGATTTTTCCGAGACCGCTGCCAACTTTTTTGTGCTATCGGTGAGTGATGACGCTCTGCCCGTGGTGGTCGATCGTCTGATTTTACCGGAACATCCCCTCATGGTAGTGCATACCTCCGGCAGCCGTCCCTTGGAAGTGTTGCGTGTGTTGGAGGTGCCGCATGGTGTTTTCTATCCTTTGCAAACCTTTTCCAAAACCAAACCGTTAGACTGGCACCGGCTGCCCATCTGTGTGGAGGGCAACACACCTGAAACGGAAGCCCGCCTTTTGCGCTTGGCGCGGGCGTTGAGCACTCGTGTCTATCAAGTCAACTCGGAACGCCGGCGCTATTTGCATGTGGCGGCTGTTTTTGCCTGTAATTTTACCAACCACTTGTTGGCTTTGGCAGAAGATTTGTGCGAACAATATGACCTGGATTTTGACATGCTGCGCCCTTTGGTTGGCGAAACCATCGAAAAAGCCATGCAAATAGGGGCACGCCAAGCACAAACCGGACCGGCGGCACGGGGCGATGTGGAGCTGATAGAGCAGCATTTGCGTCTTTTGGCTCACGACCCGGACAAGCAGCGCATTTACCGCTTGTTAAGCGAGAGCATCCTCAATCAACATTGAAAACATAAGTTCTATCCCTATGCCTGTTTATGTTGCCATCTTGAATATTCCCAAACACCGCGTAGTAGATGCTTTTCAGGAAGTATATACCACTTCTGAAGAAGCAGAGTATTCTTTTCTGCCCGCACTCATCGAAGGACTGGTAAATGGCTTGCGCTGGGTGGGAACCGCCCGCGCCGACGAGTTTGTGGCACAATACGAGCAAGCCGTGGGGGTGCGCTTCGAAGAAGCCGACCTTTTCGAAGACGGGCGCATAGTGGTGGAGATGGCCGACGTGGAAGGCAAGCCTCTGCGCTATTCACGTTTTCAGTTTGCCCCCGGTGAGCCGCCGCGGATGCAGATGAAGACTATCCTGCGGGCTCTGAAAGAAGCCTTGATTGAGCAGGAAGAGTACGAACTGCTGGCAGTACTTAAGCAACGCCTGCCGCAAGAGTAAACTTGCTTGCTCTCTGCTTCGCTTTTTTCTCATGTCAAAACATGCATTTTTCATAACTTTGAAGCTTCCAAAGGATTCCTTGTTTCCCGAAAAGCAGAAATGATACAGCCATATGGAATTAGCAAAGAAGTATAACCCGGCCGAAGTAGAAGACAAATGGTACCGGTACTGGCTTGAAAATAAAGTGTTTTCAGCCAAGCCCAATCCCGAAAAAGAACCTTACTGCATTGTCATACCGCCCCCCAACGTAACCGGCGTGTTGCATATGGGGCATATGCTCAACAACACTATACAGGATGTGCTCATCCGGCGCGCACGCATGCAGGGAAAAGAAGCCTGTTGGGTGCCCGGTACCGACCACGCATCCATTGCTACCGAAGCCAAGGTGGTGCGTATGTTGCGCGAGCGTGGCATCAGCAAGCACGAACTAAGCCGTGAAGAGTTTTTAAAATATGCTTGGGAGTGGAAAGAAAAATATGGCGGCATCATCCTCGAGCAGCTGAAAAAGCTGGGTGCCTCTTGCGATTGGGACCGCACCCGCTTCACCATGGATGACAAGTATTACAAGGCGGTCATCCGTGTGTTTGTGGACCTCTACAAAAAAGGCTACATCTATCGCGGCTTGCGCATGATTAACTGGGACCCCGAAGCCAAAACAGCACTTTCAAACGAAGAGGTCATCTATAAGGAAGAAGGCGAAATATCGAAGCTCTACCATGTGCGTTATCCTTTGGCTGACGGTTCCGGACATGTAGTGATTGCCACAACCCGCCCCGAGACCATTTTGGCAGATACCGCCATAGCCGTCAACCCCAACGATGAGCGCTATGCCGCCTTGGTGGGCAAGCAAGCCTTGGTGCCCTTTGTGAACCGCCCCATCCCCATCATTGCCGACGACTATGTGGACACTTCCTTCGGTACCGGTTGTTTGAAGGTAACGCCGGCACATGACCCCAACGACTATGAAATAGGACTGCGCCACCAATTGGAAGTGATAGATATTCTTAACGAAGACGGCAGCTTGAACGAAGCCTGCGGCGTGGAAAAATATGTGGGCAAGGATCGCTTCGAAGTGCGTAAGATGATAGCCAAAGACTTGGAAGAGGCAGGCTTGTTGGTGAAGGTGGAAGAAATTACGAACAAGGTAGGGCGTTCGGAACGCACCGGCGCAGTGGTAGAACCGCGCCTTTCGTTGCAGTGGTTCATCAAAATGAAGGAAATATCGAAACGGGCACTCGAAGCCGTGGAAAAAGACGAGGTGCAGCTGGTGCCTGCCAAGTTCAAAAACATTTACCGCCACTGGATGGAAAACGTGCGTGACTGGTGCATTTCGCGCCAATTGTGGTGGGGACACCGCATCCCGGCTTACTATTACGGTGAAGGTGAAAACGATTTCGTGGTAGCCGAAACCATTGAAGAAGCGGTGGCACTGGCACGTGAAAAAAGCGGCAACCCGCACTTGCAAGCAAGCGACCTGCGCCAAGATGAAGACGTGCTGGATACCTGGGCGTCGTCATGGCTGTGGCCCATTGCCGTGTTCGATGGTTTTGAAGATGAGTATTTCGACAAAGAAAAAGGGAAAATACACAAAGAGAAGAACGCGGACCTGAACTATTTTTACCCTACCAAAGTGCTGGTAACCGCCCCCGAAATCCTTTTCTTCTGGGTGGCTCGTATGATCATTGCCGGTTATGAATACTTAGACGAACGTCCTTTTGAGCATGTGTATCTTACCGGCATTGTGCGCGATAAGCTGGGGCGCAAAATGTCGAAGTCTTTGGGCAACTCGCCCGACCCACTCGAGCTGATGGCTCAATATGGTGCCGACGGCGTGCGCGTGGGCATGCTCTTTTCTTCGCCTGCGGGCAATGACCTGCTGTTCGACGAGAAACTGTGTGAGCAAGGGCGCAACTTTGCCAATAAAATATGGAATGCCTTCCGTTTGGTGAAGGGCTGGACCGTAGAGGCGGGCGCTGCCATGCCGGCACGCAACCGATTGGCTACAGACTGGCTGCGGGCACGCCTCGAAACCGTGAAACAAGCCCTGGACGAACAGTTTGCACAGTACCGCCTGTCCGAAGCCCTCATGACCCTGTATAAGTTCATTTGGGATGATTTCTGCTCTTGGTACCTCGAAATGGTGAAGCCTGCCTTTGGGCAACCCATCGATGCGCCTACCTATGAGCAGACAACTGCTTTCTTCGATGAAATATTGCGCCTGTTGCATCCTTTCATGCCTTTCATCACGGAGGAGTTGTGGCAGCATTTGAGCGAGCGCCGGAACGGTGAAACCATCTGCCGGGCACCCTATCCGCAAGTGCAGGCAGCAGCCGACACAGGGCTTATAGAAGAAATGGAGCGCATGATGGAGCTCATAGCACAAGTGCGCAATGTGCGTGCCGAGCGCCAAATACCGAACAAAGATAGCCTGCCTCTGTTCATCAAGACGAACCGCCAAGCTCTGTACGAACGCTATGCCGAGATAGTGAAAAAGATGGCTAACCTTGCGGAAATAGCCTTTGGAGAGCCTGCCGAAGGACAAAACGCCATTCCGTTCGTTTTGAAAGAAGACGAGTGCTTCCTGGTGGTAGAAGGAAGCGTGGATACGGAGCAGCTGAAAGCCGACCTGCTCAAAGAGCTCGACTATTATCGTGGCTTCAAGCAGAGCGTGGAAAAGAAACTATCGAACGAGCGTTTTGTACAAAATGCACCGGCAGCTGTGGTGGAAAAAGAGCGTAAAAAGCTGGCAGATGCAGAGGCAAAAATAGCAGCCATCGAGGAAAGCTTGGCAAAGCTTGGGCACGCAATTGACAAGTAATAGCCTGTCTCATACTTCTTTTGTTAAGCACCGCTTCGCGAAGGGCGGTGCTTTTTTCATGCCCAAAAGTAATACCGGCTATTTGCTTGTAATATCCTGAAAAACTGACTATCTTTTTGGTAGAGATTCCCGGCTTTATGCAAACAAAACAGAGCGTACGGCGTTTATATTTTATGACTTTATCAATGCACTCGTATATATGATACCAAACGTACAAGTAACCATCGACAAGGAGTCGGGATTTTGTTTTGGTGTGGTGTATGCCATAGCCATGGCAGAAGATATTTTAGACGAAGAAGGGCTGCTCTACTGCCTTGGCGACATCGTGCACAACGACGCAGAGGTGGAGCGTCTGCAGAAAAAAGGCTTGGTTATCATCACACACGAGGAGCTGAAAGGCATACGCAATGCCAAAGTATTGATACGTGCCCATGGCGAACCGCCTTCTACTTATGAAATAGCGCTTAAAAACAACCTTGAGCTGATAGATGCTTCTTGCCCGGTAGTGCTTAAGTTGCAACACAGAATCAAAAATTCTTTTGACAAGGGAGAACACATATTTATTTATGGCAAGCACGGACATGCCGAGGTGGTAGGCTTGTTGGGGCAGACCCAAGGCAAAGCCGTCGTTTTTCAGTCTTTGGATGAGTTGAAAGATAAACCACTGCCCAAGCATATTACGCTTTACAGCCAAACAACCAAAAGCACGGATAAATTTTACGAAATAAAAGCCGCTTTGGAGCAGATGGGCTATGAAGTGAACGCCAACGATACGATTTGTCGGCAGGTGTCGAACCGGGACAAGGAGTTGCGCGAATTTGCCCGCCGGTTTGATAAGATTGTATTTGTGGCAGGTACCAAATCATCGAATGGCAAAGTGTTGTATGAAGTATGCAAAAGTCAAAATCCGCATACTTACTTCGTATCGCAGCCCGGTGAAGTGCGTCCTGAGTGGTTTGCGCCCGGCGACCGCGTAGGCATTTGCGGTGCTACTTCCACGCCCATGTGGCTGATGGAAGAAGTAAAAGCGAAGATAGAATCTTTTTAAACCGCTATATTTAGAAAACAAACAAAAATCGACCGTCAAAAATGGAATACCTAAGCTTTGCTTTGATTGCTGTCGCTACCTTTTTCTTTATGGAAGGTGTGGCTTGGTTTACCCACAAGTACATTATGCATGGCATCTTGTGGTCTTGGCATGAATCTCACCATAAGCCACACCAAGGATTTTGGGAGAAAAACGACCTGTTCTTCATACTGTTCAGTGTGCCGGCCATCGCTGCTTTTTACTTCGGCTATGCCATGCAATGGTCATGGCTCACTGCCATTGGTGTAGGCATTACGGCTTATGGCATCTTTTATATTGCCTTTCACGATATCATTGTGCACCGGCGCATCAAGATTAAGTTTATGGCAAAGAACCGTTATTTGCAACGCATGATACGCGCCCATAAAATACACCATAAATATTTGGAAAAAGAAGGGGCAGAAGCATTCGGTTTTCTTTATGCGCCTAAAAAATACGATCCCTTCGCCACACGTGAAGACAAACAGCCAAAAGCATCCTGAAACCAAAAAAGGCTAAAACAGCAAAGCTGCCCGCACATTGCCAAAATGAATGATACGGCTGCCGGGCAGCTTTCTTCCTTGATAACCAAAGGTGAGCTGCAAGCCACTGCTCAGCTTCTGTTGCCATTGCAATTGCCAGCGCCAGTTGTTTCCCGGCGCCAATGACTCGAGCAATTCATAAGCCAAGGGCGTGTTCAAATCGCCTTCTGTGTAGGTGAGGCGAATAAAGCTTAACTGCCCTTGTATATTGAAATGAGGGTAGTTGGACCATTGTATGTCCATGCTGCCTTCATACCACCGGGCTTGTACGTTTTCGTTGCCTTCTTTCTGCTGGTAAATCAAACTTGGACGCAGGCGCCACCGCCTGCCGGGCTGCCAGGTGTTTTCTACTTGTGTGCGCCGTACCCGGTAGGCAAAATTCCGATTGAGGAACACGTCCGAGCGGTTGTCCACGTCTTTGATTGCCCCCGACACCACCAATTGCCATTGGCTGTGCCACTGCCACCGCACACTTATTTCGTAGTTCTCTTCGCGCCGGGTCTCGTAGCCCTGTGTGAGCAGTTGCCGCTGGCTGCTTTGCCATTGATTGATGGTAATGCCATAAACCGGATGGCTGCGGTTCCAAAATACCGTATTGCGCAACAGTTCGCGGCGTGAGAGCAGCGCTTCGTCGGCGGGGCGGAAAAAAGGAAGCCAGCGGGCAAGCCCATCGTTGCGGTTGACTTTCTGATTGAGTTGCCAATTGCTAAGCCCCGACAAGGCTTTGAACACACCGCTGCCCGGAAACTGCCATTGCAAGCGATAGTACCAATCGGAGCTGTAGGCAGTCACATACTCATCGGTGGGTGTGAATACTTTAATGTAATTTTTTTCGTCGGGGTTGAGGGCAAGGTAAAACTCATTGAGTTGGGCTACGCCGTCGCCATTGTCGTCGCGCCAAGTGTGCGTGCCTTGCCCTACGGGCACCTGTATGAAGGCAAAAGTGCGCTTGAGTTCCCGCCCGCTGCCATGTTGGTAAATCAGTCGCTGTTGCAGCTGTTTACGGCGGCTGCGGCTTTCCCATGCCAGGCGTGCTGCCCAGTTCTCTTCATTACGCAGGCTGTCGGCATAAAGCAAATGACGGTACGTAAGGCGCGCTTCTATGCTTTGTTGCTTGCCTTGCCGGTTTATGTCGGCTTGGGTGGTGTTTGTGTAGGTAAAAAGCTGCATGCTGCCTTCCTTGGGGCGGTAGTCTTCCCGGTAGGTGTGCATCAGCTGCCAGCGGAAACGCGCCGTGTCGGGCGATTGCAAAATGCCGCTCAATGCCTGATAGTGCATGGCTGAAAAGGTGATGCTGTCGTTGCTGCTTTGTATTATCTTGTTGTGGTCGAGGTCGGCAATGACTGCAGGTTGTATATGTTTCCCTTTATACTGCAGGCGTGTGTAACTACGCCACCAACGGCTTTGGCGTTGGCTTTGCAGGCTGTCGGCATAGAGTAGGGCATATAAGCCAAAAAACTGTTGTTCGAACACCCAGCGGGAAAACTCACTTTTCCAGCGGATGCGGCTTTGCCATCCTTCCAGTTGCTTATCGCGCCGGCGGTAGTTTACTTCTGCCCGGTAGCCGGTATGGTGCCCGTCGAAATGGCTATACCATTCTACAATATGCTCGCTTTGTTGGTTGAGGCGGGTGGTGTCGTAAGGCAACGACCAATCGCGGTTGAACTCTACGGGACGAAAGCGGTCGATAAAAGAAAAGGAAGGGCTGTTGTACTCATAAATAAAACCACTTTCGCGCCGGCGAAGGCTGTCGAGCGTGGGGTGTTCTATTTGGTAATGCAGGCGCCCGGTGTAGCCTGCATTGTCGCCGTCGTCAATAGGAGAGTAGAGATTACGGTCTGTGAGTGAGTGGGCAAGGTCTATGGTAATCCGCTGCCGCCGGCTTAGTTGCCGGCTATGATGCAGATGCCACATACTACGCTTTTCGGGCAGGCGCACCGGCGTAACCGGGGCATAGTTGCCTTGTGGAATGCCGTTTTGCGGCTCTACCCACTGAAACACTTGCCCGTTGGCTAAGGAACTACTCAGCACGTAGTTTCCTTTGTTGGGACCTACTTCGGAAAAACGCACCTGATAAACCGGTGCACCGGGTTCGGTCGTATATACAAAAACACCTTCATACAAGCCGGAAGCGGTCAGCGTGTCAATTTTTTTGTATAAAACCAAGTCGGGAGAGAAACTCACGGTATCGGCTGCCGTAATAAAAGCGCGTTCGCTTTGGTCGCCCACCAATGCCAATTGTTGTTTGTCTTCGGGGCGCAAGCTGAACAACAGCGGTTGGTTGGGGTTGTCGGTTTCTATGTAATAACTCAAACGGGTATGGCTGCGCCGGCTTTCCCACGTCTGTTGAACAAAGCCGGTCAAGCGGCTATAGGTGCGGTCAGTATATTGGTAATCGACGCGTATGCGGCTAAACTGCGTGATGACAATATGCGGGTTAAAGGTGATTTCGGCTTGGTTATAATCAATGACGTAGTCGCGGTCAAAGCCCCTTTCCAATAGTTTGCCGTCCAAATAGACTTTTTCAGAGCCTGCCAATACCAAAATAAATCGCTCATTTTGTCCCCCCCGCAGCCTGTATGGTCCCAAGGCGCCTTCGATAGGCTGTATAAACGCCGAATGAAACTTGCCTTTGGCAATGGCAAAGCCGGCTTTGCTTTGTGCTTTGTGTTTTCCTACGGCATAGTGGGTTTGCAGGTAGCCCCCTTGCACGTTCCGCCTGAAGCGCAAAAAATAATCATCGTTCTCGCTAAGTACTACGTCGCCCAACTGCAGGCTTCCGTTTTGATGGATGAACTCAATGAGTATGTTGTCAAAGTCCTGTATCTGCTGTGTGTTGCCTTCGGGCTCGTAGGGCAGTTGGCGGTCGGTGATGGAAGCACGCAGTTGCACTTGCTCGCTTAGTTTGCCTTCTATTTGCAGGTTGAGCGTAGAATTAAACTGTGCGGTGTTGCCGGTGCCCACACTGAGGCCGCGGGCTATGACGCCCGAAGTGTGCAGGCTGTCGCTGCCAAGCAGTGCCATGCTGTTGGCAGGCAAAGTATTTTGCCCGGCCACCGGACGGAAAAAACCGCTTGAATCGATAAGTGCCATGCTGCGTTTGGCATAGCTGTCTTGCAGGGGCAGGAGCACCACACGATAACACACCAATACCGAATCGGGTAAGCCGGGTGTAGCAAGAAAATACAGCTGTTGGGTGCGTGTATCGAAACGAAAAGGGACACCGGCGGCAGGTGAGGCAATACGTATGCTGTGAGGCAGAACAGGCAGGCTGTCGAGCCGGAGGGTGTCGTGCGTGGCTATCCACCGGCACTGTTCCTGTGCATGAGCAGGGAACAAGATGCCCAAAAGCACGCATAAGCCGCTTAGGAGAGTGGCGGCAATTCTATGAAAAAGCATGTGCCTTCGCCTTCTTTGGTTTCAAACCATATGCGCCCATTCATTTGCTCGATTCCCCGCTTGGCTACTGCCAGACCAATGCCCGAGCCGCTGGCTTTGGTGGTGAAGCTGGGCGTAAATATCCGCTTTTGTATGTGTTCGGGGATACCGCTGCCATTGTCACGCACTTCTATGCGAATCATATTTTCTTCGGTACGGTAAAGCGATACCATGATTTGCGGGGTGCGATCGTCGGGTACCGCCTGAATGGCATTCAATATCAGGTTGGTTAAAATACGCCCTGTGAGCCGGTCATCGCCCATGACCTTGAAGGAGCCGGGCGCTATGTTGGTTAAAAAGAAAACGGTTTTATTTTGACTGCGGTGCAGTTCTATAATGTTGCGCAGGGTATCGGCTATATCGAAAGGTGCCAAGCGCGGCGAGGGCATCTTGGCAAAGGTTGAGAAAGAGGTGGCAATGTCGCTGAGTGTATCTATTTGTTGTACCAGACTTGAAATGGTGCGGTGCAGCATGCGTTGCAAGTCTTCCTTGCTTACGTTGTCACTTTGCATGCGTCTTTCGAGTTGTTGAAGGGTGAGTTTCATGGGGGTCAGCGGGTTTTTGATTTCATGGGCTACCTGCTTGGCCATCTCGCGCCATGCCGATTCCTTTTCACTCTGTGCCAATGCTTTCTTACTGCTTTCCAAATTGAGCAGCATACGGTTGTATTCATTCACCAGCAGCCCTATTTCATCATCTGAATCCCAATCCAGCGGTTCATTGTAATCTTGGAAAGTGGTTTTTCTTAGTTTTTGGGCAATCATCTGCAGGGGTTCGGTCAAGGTGCGCGAGGCTACTTGCGACAAAAGCAAGAACACACTGAAGGTAATGGTGAAAATATTGATGATGATAGCCAGCAAATCGCTGAGTTTTTGGCTTTGCTCGTCTTGTGCTTCGAAGAAGGGTATGCTTAAAATGCCCAGCAGCTTGCCGTCTTCAAATGATTTCACCGCCACATACACCGACTGATAGCGCAACTTCCCGATTTGTTCTTCCAGCAATATGTTTTTAAATCGCAAGTCGCGTATGGCCACCAGCGCCTTGGGGTTGATGAGCGTCGAAATCAAGCCGTTTTCAAAAATATTGGGCTGGCTGGAGGCAATCAGGTTGCCTTCGGCAGAAAAGAGGTTGATATCCACTTGCCCATAGCGGCTTAGGATGGCCAGCTCTTGCTGAAGCGCATCCAGCTGCAGGTCTTCGTTGTCGAACAGCTGCAGACTGCCGCTCAAACTCAACATGGCATTATTGGCTTGTTGCAAGAAAGAGCGCTGCAAGTCTTCTTCGTATGAGTTCTTCATGAAACTCAGGGTGAACGCACTTACGATAAGCAGCGGCACAAAGAAGGCGAAATTAAGGTAAAGCTGTATTTTGGCAGTGAAAGACAGGCGGTTGAAAGACAGGCGGTTCCTGCTAAGCAATAAGAACAAGGCACCGGTAAAAAGAATCAATATCAACAACAGAAAAGAAAAGTTGGTAAAGCTGCGGCTAAGCTTGTAAGCCGGCGACGATACGACCACTATCTTTGGCGGTGTGTTGCTTGTGCGCTTTGCCCTGTCCAAAACAGCTACATGATGAAAACCATTACTTTCAATCCCTGTTTGATACAATGCAGCTTCGTTGAGCAGGCGCGAATTGAAATCCTTTTCGTAGTTGTACTGTCCGTAGCTATAAAGCAGCCGCCGCCCCAGCCATACCGAATAACTGTAATGTTGCACTTCCGACGGCATCCGGAAACGGCTATCGACCATCAACTCGGGATAAACGTTGTAAGGCAGGTCTTTTTTCTGCTTGAGCTCAAGCAAAACATAGCCTACCGGCACGCCCTGATGTTTGATGAGCACTTTCAGTATATAGGCGCGCAGCAGGTTGGGACTTATTTTATACTCTACGGCTTGCTGTTCGTTGATGAAATACAAATAGGGCTCTTCGGTTTGGAATTGTTTTTTCGCGTATTTGTGCAGGTAAGTGTCTAAGTGGGCGGCATCGCTTTTATCAAGTGAATTGCCTTGCGCATCAAACAGCAGAATGCGTACTTGGTAGTTGTCAAACCGGTTGTTGAGGTGTATGCGCCGTATTCGCTGCTTAATGAGTTGCTTGGGAAGAAAAGGCGAGCGCAAATGCTCCTGTATGTTATAGTCTTTTCTGATTTGCTCGTGTACTTCTTTCAACAGAAATTCGGTGTAGAGATCCCGTTCTGCCATCAACGATTCGGCATAGCGCACTTTGTTTATCAATATGCGCTGTTGGCTGTAAAGGCCTAGGGTGTAAGCCCCTGTGAAGGCACACACCACCGCGCCGGCAAAGAGGTAGAGGGTGGTGCGGTAGCGCAGCTGAAACAAATAATTGGGCAGCTTGGTAAAAGCGCTTAGCAAAAAGAAAACACCATGAATGAAAACAATCCATGGATGATAAAAATGAGCTTGATAGCTCAGCATCACAATAAATAAGGTAGCGGTGCTGAACGAAAGCATCATCCACAGAGGGTGCTGCCGTAACAGCTTACAAAAGAGACGTACGCATAAGTTGGTGAGCAGAAAATAAACAAGACAGAAAAGCAAGAAAACAAACAAGGCAACAATGCGTGCAGCAGAAAAGTTGATTTGCGTGCTTATGTCCAGTGATATGGTGGCATCTAAGTACAGAGTACTGATAAAGTACACAATCAATCCGATGGACACATAGGACAGCAGCGCCAGACAAGTAGCCCATACAAATCCAAAGATGCGGTTGACCTTGTGCAGGCGGTGGATAAAGAAGGTATGAGGCAGATGCACGCGCAAGGCAAACACCAGCCAGGTGAGCAGCAAAGCATTCACCAGCAAATCGCCCAGAGACGGACTCAGCATGGAAGAGGCGTAGAGTTTGGAATCGAACAACTCCGCCCGGGTGAGGGTGCTCAACCAACGATAGTGGGTCATCACACCGCGGCAGAGCAGCAAATACACAAAGAAGGCAGCCCAAAAGAACTCGAACAGTTGCTTTTGTATCCAATAAAACCGGCTCAACCATATTGCCCAGGCAAGCAAAACCATGCCCAGGCAAGCAATGCCAATTACAATACGCTGCACAAACGCCTGATTCAAGCTTATGCGTGCATCGGGCATGAGCATGTAACTGAACACCACCTGCCCGTTGGGGGCTTTTACTTCCACTATGTCGGTGGTTAAGGGCGGATTGATGCGTATATCTTCCTGTTGTGTTACCGGTATGATAGCGGTATTGAAGCCCGACTGCAGGTAATTGTTTTCCACCGGGTAGCGCCGGTAAATGGGAATCAGCACATACGTTTCTATGTAGGCTTTGCCACCGGTTAAGAACTCATCGTGATAGGCAAGGAAAAGACCACGGCTCAAATTCAGCAGGCGGTAACGGTACGCGCCTTTGAGGTGCTCATACGGAGGCACGAAGCTGAAATCTGACCAAAAGAAGAGTGAGCCGTTTTTGAAAACATAGAAAGGGTAGGGTTGCTCATCGAGTATTTGCGCCAATGCCGCTTGGTTGTTGTTCTGAAAGGTCAGGCGCACGCGGTCTGCTTCTTCCTGCGCTTCTTCGAAAGCATGCAACACATTTTCTTGAATCTGGCTGTCTATGCCTGCATGCGATAAAAAACGATGGGCTGTGTCAAAAGAAAGCAGCCATGCCAAAAGCAACAGCAATAGTCCGCCAGCAGATAATAAAAGGACACGAGACCGTATCTTTTGTGTAAAAACATGCATCATCACTTACAATCTACGAGAGAATATTCAATTTAGCGAAAAGCTGTGAAGTAGTAATCGAATTTTAATATATTGCTGTGGTCTATACAAAAAACAAGCCTAAGATATGAAAAAATGGATTGGGGTAGTGGCTGCTTTGTTGGCAGGCACTGCCGTTGCCTTGGGAGCTTTTGGGGCTCATGCACTGAAAGAAAGCCTGCTGCAGGCGGGCCGTTTCGATACCTATGAAACAGCCGTCCGTTATCAGTTCTACCATGCTTTGGCATTATTCATGTTATATGTAGCACAACGCCATTTACCATGGCGGCGCGTGCAGTGGGTGGCTGTTTGCTTTACGTTGGGCATTCTTTTGTTTAGTGGGTCCCTGTATGCCATCTGCTTCACCGGCATGACTACCTGGGGGGCTGTGGCGCCTTTGGGCGGATTGCTTTTCATGGCCGGCTGGCTTTTCCTGGCATTTACCGTATGGAAAAACTGAATAAATGATTCGCTATTAGTTAAAATCAGAATGATATGATACGCACACTTTCTTTTTGTTTTACCTTTTTGCTGGCAGCCTTATTGTCGTGTCAAAGCAGCCGGCACGCCAAAGGGCAGAGTCAAGCCTTGAACCAACCGAATATGAAAAACACCGTTCCGAAAGATTTCAGCATTACACTTACCGAAAACCAAGGCATGCTGCCCGTGTATTCTACCATCTTCATTTCTGCAAAAGAGTGCTATTTCGACGAATATGAGTACATGGTGCACCGCCGCACATCCTTTACCTTAAGCCCGGAACAGCTGGAACGCCTTTGGCAAACGCTGCAGGACAACGCTTTCGAGCACATCGAATCGGAAAAGCATAATATTGCCGACCGTGGTGGCGTCAGTGTGTTTGTGCAGCACAATGGCAAGAAAACCAAGCTTTACGACGTAGGAAGCTATATCTTGAAAGAGGAGTGGCGCAAACAATTCTATGAGATCGTAACGACGATTAAGGAGATGACGGACGCCGCCATGCAAGAAAAGAAGGTGACAGTGAAGCTGCGCATAGATGCTTCCATTACGACTACGCCTTATGTGTTGGGGGTGTTCGTTCGAGGGGGCGTGAACTACAACAGCGAAAAAGAGGGAAAAAAAGAAGTGCTGGAAATGAAGCTGTTGCCCGGCGAGCACATCCTTTCGGCTACCTTGCAGGAAAATACCGAGCCTGCTTATGCGCGAAAAACGGTGGCTCATGCCATGCTTAAGTTCAAGGTGGAACCGGGCGAAACGCAAACTTTTACACTGAAATACGAAAACGGAGCGCTAAAAGTGGAGTAGTGAAAAAGTTAAATGAAACAGTCAATATTACGTAACCAATTAATAGGGGGAGGCGTATGTACAGGCATGTATATCACCCTAAACAAATTTAGTATGTTTCGTTTCCTGCTTCTTCTTCTTTTGGTATCTGTTTTTGGTGCCAGTGCCCAAGGCCAAGTATTGGCATGGGGGCTAAACGACGATGGACAGTGTGACGTTCCTGTATCACTGTCAGACGCTAAGATTAGAATGGTATCTGCCGGAACCATACACTCGGCTGCTCTACTTGAAGACGGAACTGTGGTTGTTTGGGGCGGCAACAACGAAGGTCAACTGAACGTGCCCGAAGGACTTTCCAATGTAAAAAAAATAGCTTGTGGGGGATATTTTACCATTGCGCTTAAAGAAGACAGTTCTATAGTCGCTTGGGGACGTAATGGTAAGGAGGTAAACCAAGCCCCTACTTCTTTAACCGATATTGTGGATATAGCGGCCGGTGCTTTCTTTGGATTGGCATTGCGTGCCGATGGCTCATTGGTGGCTTGGGGAAGTAATGCAGAAGGGCAACTTGATATACCGGCAGATATTTCCAATGTAAAAAAAATAGCTTGTGGTGCACGTACAGCCATGGTGCTGTTGCAGGATGGTACAGTAAGGGCGTGGGGAGCAAATATTTCAGGACAAGCCGATGTACCTGCTGGCTTGAAAGATGTGATCGATATAGATGGTGGAGAAGATTTTTCAGTTGCTCTAAAGGAAGATGGCTCTTTGGTAGCATGGGGAAACACCGGTCAGGGACAGGCTTCCTTCCCGCCGTTGAGTGATGTGCAGGATGTGGAGGCAGGAGGTTTTTTTACCTTTGTCCTTAAAAAGGACGGCACGGTTGCAGTATATGGAGGCTTGGGTAAAGGTGAACCGGACATACCGCCCGCAGCTACCAATATCACTTCCATAGCAGGCGGGTATGCGCATTGTGTAGCTTTGAAAAATGGAGTTTTGACAACTGTCTCTGCCTCACAGAGTGAAATATCGGTGGTGTATCCTAACCCGGCGCAGTATGTTATTAAAGTAGAGAGTCGTCATAGAGTAGAGGAGGTGAAACTTATAGACATGAAAGGGGTAGAAGTATTGTCTATGCGTCCTCAAAGCTCTTTATTTGATATACCGGTGAAAAACTTACCCAAGGGGCAGTATATTCTTTTACTGCAAAATACCGAAGGGCAAAGCCGTCAGAAAGTATTGATAGAATAGTAAAAGGTTTGATGTAAACACAACGCCGGCCTATGTACGCAAGATTGTAGTCCATGCCATGCTTAAGTTCAAGGTGGAACCGCAAACTTTTACACTGAAATATGTCGGAGGTAGGTTGGTAGTGGAGTAAATTAAATACTTGAAGCGGTAATTAAAATCCGTGCAGCCGGTGCCGTATCGAGGTGCCGGCTTTTCCTTTTTGGCGGAGGCCGTATTCCGGGTACAGGGTCCCCATACGGGCTGTGCCCCCGCTTGTTGTTGAATGCATGAGCTGTGCCACCTGCCTTGCACAGGGGCAAATGTGTCGAAACGGAGGTGTTTTTGAGCGTTATTTCCTTTGAGTTTGAGTTTGCTTGTTGATTGTGAGATATTTAAGTATATTTTATGAAACAACAAAATGATGATACATACACTTTCTTTTTGTTTCATTCTTACAGCTGCTGTGTTGCTTTCATGCCAAGATAACGGGCATGCCCATGAGCAAGAAAAAGTGCCCCAAAACAGCTCCCCTTCCATGAATGTTGCTTTACCCCCGGATTTCAGTATTACACTCACCAAAAACGAAGGCATGTTGCCGGTGTATTCCACCCTTTTTATTTCGGCAGAAGCGTGTTTTTTCAAGGAAAAGGACCATCAGGTAGAGCGGCACACTCCCTTCAAGTTAAGCCCGGAGCAGCTGAATCGTATCTGGCAGACCCTGCAAGATAATGATTTTGAGCGTATAGAATCCGAAGAACAAAATGTTACCGATCGTGGAGGTATTAGCATATCCGTTCAGCATAACGGCAAAAATACGACTCTTGACAATTCGGGGATGCACGTATTGAAAGATAAGTGGAGAAAGCCATTTTATGAAATTGTTCGTGTCATCGAAGAGGTAAGCCGGGCAGCACTCCGGAAGAAAAAAGTGGATGTGCAAATCAATATTCATCCTTCAATTATATCCGGCCATGATTTGGAAGTGTTTGTTCGCGGAGGTGGGGTTTACAACAGCGAGAAAGAGGGCAAAAAAGGCAGTTTGGCTATGGACCTGCTGCCCGGAGATTATATGATGTCCGTTGTTTTGTATGAAAAAACGGTCCGGGCTCTTCAAGAAATACTTTGCTTCGTACTACGATGCCATTTAGTGTAGGCGAGGCGAAGGAGCAGACCTTCACGCTTAAATATGTAGATGGCAAGTTGCGGTTGGAGTAACCATCCACATGGAACGATACAAGCAACAGCAGCCGGTAGCGCGCGCCGGCTGTTTGATTTTCGAAAACAGACGTATCTTTGTAGAAAGCGCAAACAAAAGGGCAGCATGTCTATTCCCGAAGCCGTCATACAGCAGATACAAGAAACCGCCGACGTGGTCGAAGTCATACAGGACTATCTAAGTCTCAAGAAAAAAGGCAAAGATTACGTGGCTTTGTGTCCTTTTCATCACGAAAAAACGCCTTCTTTTACCGTATCGCCTGCCAAACAAATTTATAAGTGCTTCGGCTGTGGCAAAGGGGGCGATGCCATCTCTTTTGTCATGGAAATAGAAGGGCTGAGCTTCGTGGAAGCAGTCAAACGCTTGGCTGAACGCTATAAAATAGCCCTGCCCGAGATAGAAAAAGCCACCAAAGAAGAAATAGATGCTGCCGAAGAAGCACGGCGCCATAAAGAAAGCATACTGATTGCCCTGCGGTTTGCGCAACAGACCTACAGCCATTTCCTTTGGCAGACAGAAGAAGGGCAGGCAGTCGGCTTGTCTTATTTTAAACAGCGGGGGCTGCGCGAAGCCACCATTCGCAAGTTTGAATTGGGCTACGCCCCCGATGTTTGGGATGCCTTTACACAAACAGCCTTAAAAGCGGGCTATCAAGCGGCAATTCTGCAAGCAGCCGACCTGACGCACCGTTCCGACAAAAACCAAAACCTTTATGACCGCTTTCGCAACCGTGCGATGTTCCCCATTCATGACCTTTCCGGCAAGGTAATTGCCTTTGCCGGACGCACCTTCAGCACCGACAAGAAAACAGCCAAATACATTAATTCGTCCGATACGCCGGTTTATGACAAAAGCAAGGTGCTTTATGGGCTGCATCTTGCCAAGCAAAGCATACGCCAGCAAGACAAATGCTATATAGTAGAAGGCTATATGGACGTGATGAGCCTGCATCAGGCAGGCATTGAAAATGTAGTGGCTACCTCGGGCACCTCGCTTACCACAGAGCAGGTGCGTTTGCTGCGTCGCTTTACCGAAAACATCACCATCTTGTACGATGGTGACGAAGCCGGTATTAAAGCCGCTTTGCGGGGCATTGACTTGCTCTTGGAAGAAAACGTAAATGTGCGTTTGGTGTTGATGCCCCCCGGCGAAGACCCCGACAGCTACCTGCTGAAAGTGGGCGCTGCTGCTTTTGTGGACTACATCACTCAAAAAGAAGAGGACTTCCTGCATTTCAAAGCACGCCATTTGCTGCCCCCCGGCACCGAAGACCCTTTGGCGAAAACCAAAGCAGTGCGCGAGTTGGCTGCTTCCATCGCCCGCATTGGCGACCGCCTCAAAAGGCGTATGTACATACGGCAGCTCAGTCAGGAGCTGAACATAGAAGAAGAGTGGGTAGTCGATGAGGTCAATACCATTCTGTTTCGCGAAAAACGGGGCTTGCCCCTGCAGCGCGAAGCCGCCAAGCAAGTGCCCGAAGCAGCAGAGCCCGCTGCTACCGGAGCCCTTCCTTCTGCTCTTATCGATACGGCGCAGTACCGACAAGAGCGCGACCTGCTTTTCCTGCTGCTGTCTTTTGCCAAAGAGCAACTCGAAGACGAGCGCTTCTTTGCCGAATATGTGCTCGAAGAAATTGCCGACATAGACATTGAACATGAGCCCTTCAAAAGCATGCTCGACGAATTTTGCGCTGCTTTGGAACAAGGCGAAGTGCTCACCTTAGACCACTTTCTACATCACCCGCAAGAAACAATCAAGCAGGCAGCCATAGATATGCTTACTGCCTTGAGCGAGCCCTCGAAAGGGTGGGAGCGCTACGAAATATTTATAAAAAAACCGGAAGACACTTTCACCGACAACGCCTACAAAAACATTTTGCGTTTGAAGCATCGTTTTTTGAAAAAGAAAGAAAAGAAGCTGCTCGATGCCATGAAAGAAGCAGCCAAGGCGCAAGATATGGAGCAGCAAATGGTTTTGTTGAAGAAAATGCAGGAAAACAAAGCCCTGTTAAGCCATCTTTCCGATATCTTGAAAAATGTTACCGGTTGATGGAGCGGCTTGCTATGGGGCTGTTTTCCGCAGGCGTGCCATATAAAATCCGTCCCAGCCGTGATAAGAAGGCAAGAGCAGCTCTTCGGCTTCCAGTTCAAAATGCGGATTCAGCGCTAAAAAGTGCTCTATTTGCCGGCGGTTTTCCTCAGGAAACACACTGCAGGTAGCATACACCATCTTACCGCCTGTCTTAAGCATCTGTGGATACAGTTCCAGTATCTTTTGTTGTTTGGCTTTCACCTCATCGGCAAATGTTTGCGTGATGCGCCATTTGGCATCCGGGTTACGCCGCAGTACCCCCGAGCCGGTGCAGGGCACGTCCAGCAGCAGGCGGTCGGCACTGCCACGCAGGCGTTTGATGGTTTGATTATCGATAAGGCGTGTTTCTATGTTGAACACTTCATTGCGGCGGGCACGCTTGCGCAGCTCTTTTAGCTTCCACTCTTCCACATCCATGGCAATGATGTGCCCTTTGTTGCGCATGAGCGTAGCCAAGTGAAGTGTTTTGCCGCCGGCACCGGCGCAGGCATCAATGACCCGCATGCCCGCTTTCACTTCCAAAAAAGGCGCAATCAACTGCGAGCCGGCATCTTGCACCTCAAAAAGCCCTTCTTGAAAAGCTTTCGTGCGGAATATATTGCCGCGTTCCGTAAGCCTCAATGCCGAAGGCACCTCTTCTACAGGCTCAGTGGCGAAGCCTTCCTGCAGCAGGCGTTCCCGCAAGCCATGTATGTCGGTTTTGAGCGTATTGACCCGCAAATAAACATCGGCTTGAGTATGCATGGCTGCCAGTTCGCGCTGCCATCCTTCGCCCATTTGCCGGGTGCCGTACTGCCACAGCCAATCGGAAACGCTGTAGGCAATCGATGGGTGAGGGGGGCGGTCATAGCGCTCTTGTAGTTGAGTATAAGCAGGAATGTCGGTAAACAAATCCCACGAAGGCAACTCTTTTAAAAGCAATAAAAAATAGCCTGCTGCCAGGCGACGCAGGGCATCGGTATGTTGCTCTTGGGCGCCGTCTTCGGTGGGCATGCCCAAAGCGTAGCGCAAACGCTTGTGATTCCTGATGAGATTGTAGCTGTGTTCGGCTACAAAAGCCCGGTCGCGGGCGCCCCATCGCTTGTTTTGCTTGAATACACTTTCTATAGCTTTGTCGCTGTAGGCATGCTCTTGAAATACCTTTTGAAGCACCTCTATGATGCCCTCGATGAGATTTCTGTGCAGTTTCACCGGATAATTTTGTTTACCTTTGGCAAAGGTAAGCATTGAAACAAGAATGGAAAAAAGCTATGCTCTCATTACAGGTGCCAGCCAAGGAATAGGACTTGCCATTGCCCATGAGTTGGCAGCGCGTGGCGTATCGCTTCTGCTGGTCGCCTTACCCGATGTGCATCTTGAACAAAGTTGTGCCGAACTGCAACGCAAGTATCCTCACATAGACGTGCAAGCCTTGCCCGCTGACCTTACCCGTGAGGAAGATATCAGAGCGGTGGCAGAACGCTGTTACCGGGAACAGTGGCGCTTGCGTTATCTTATAAACAATGCGGGTATGGGCTTTACCGGACCCTATGAGTCTTACAGTTATGAGTTTTACGAAAAGGTGCTGCATTTGAATGTGATGGCAACGGCACGCCTGACGCGCTTGCTGCTGCCTTTGCTGCGTGACCATACGCCCGCTTACATTCTGAACATGGCGAGCATGGCCGCTTATTTTCAAATGCCCTATAAAGTACTTTATTCCTCTTCCAAGGCTTTTGTCTATCATTTCTCTTTGGCATTGCGCGAAGAGCTGCGGGGCAGTGGCGTATCGGTCACGGTGGTTTGCCCCGGCGGAGTGCTTACCAACCCCGACGTGCGCCGGACTATTGAACGCCTGGGACGCTTAGGGGTAGCCTTTTCACTTGAGTCGCAGCAGGTGGCGCGCAGCGCCGTGCGTGCTATGTTGCAAGGCAAAAGCGAGCATGTCCCGGGCTTCTGGGTAGCGATGTATGCACGTTTGCGCCATCTGTTTCCCAAGGGATGGATACGCCGGGCATTGGGGTGGGTGTTCAGAAGGAAGTTTGCCGAAAAAACGTACAAAAGGGCATGAAAAAGGTTTTCAAAAAAATTCCGTTGTGGCTGATTGTTGTGCTCGTCTTTCTGCTTTTGCGCTTCACCGGGGCGTTCCCCGAAGTGATGGGCAGCATGCAGCGGGTACTTTTATGGACAGGTCTGTTCAATGCCCGTCCGCAAGCAGCAGCTTCGGCGCCCCGCTTGCAAGAGCATTGGTTACTGGAAGACCTTGACGGCAAACGCATCGACATACAAGACCTGCGGGGCAAGGTGGTGGTCATTAACTTATGGGCTACCTGGTGCCCCCCCTGTGTGGCAGAGCTGCCAAGTTTACGCAATCTGCAGGCACGCATCGAAGCAGAAGGCAAAGACAATATCCGCCTTTTGCTGGTCAATGTGGAAGGCACCGGTGAGCGTGAAAAGGTGCTGCGCTTTGCCACACGGAAAGGCATAACATCCGCTACTTATTTCCCGCTTTCGCCCGAGCCACCCTTGTTGCACTCAAAAGCCATCCCCGCCACTTTTGTGCTGTCGCCTTCGGGACAGGTGGTTTACCGGAAAAAAGGAATGGCAAATTACGACACACAGGCTTTTTGGGCGTTTTTGCAGTCGCTGCAATAAGCTTCCATGGGCTAAACGCCTGCTTGTTTTACGAACATTCCCGCTTGGCAATGCTTTTCAATCAAAACATCCTCCGGTAGAGGAGTGTTTTGGCTTTGTTTGGTGAAAAAAATTAAAAAACCAAACTTTATTACAATTAAAATCCTTTTGTATATTTACACCTCACGACCGCTTACTTTATATAAACGCTTGTTTTTAAAGCTTAAAATGGAAACAAAATGAAAAATACCTTTCTGCTACTATTGCTATTTTTTGCTTTTATTACTTGTAGCGAAGAAGCCATGGCGCAGAGCTATGGCGTGAGAGTAGAGGCTCCCCGCGCCTTGGTGCGTCCTTCGGAAGAAATTATCAGCTGGACTACGCGGGGCGAAAAACTGAAAAAAGTAGAGCTCTGGTTGGAAGATGCCAACAGGCAGAAAATAGAAGACTTGCCTCTGGAAGGCACCAAAAAGCTTTTTTTCGATGGGAAAAACGGGTACTACATTGCATTGCGAGCCGGCAAACAAGTGTTCAAGCGCTATGGTATTCAGCCGCGTTTGATAGACACTACCGAGCAAGCTTTGCAAGTGGAAAAGCAAGTATTGGTAGAAGGCGAAGAATTGCGTTATCAATGGTATCAACCCTATTTTCGCCGCTGCCGCTTGTTTTTGGGCGATTCCGTGATGATTGCCAACGAGCTGCCCAACTCTTACCGCAACCAATTGAAACTGCCGGCCGGTGCTTACACACTGCGCCTCGAGTGCTGGAACGACGACTACCCTCATCATAAGCTGGTGAGTACGGTGTCCGTGCGTGTGTTGCGTGAACCTTCTTTTTCCGTAGAACCCGTGTATTTACATTCACCGCTCGATTCGCTCAACCGGCCTTATGTTGCCCGTTGGGAAGTAGATAGCAGCTTGGAGGTCAACCTGTACCGTGTCAACGAACGACTCAACTATGGATATGTGCGTGCCGGCATGCCACACAACGATACTACCCGCTTGGCAAGCCATTTGCCTGCGGTGGGCAGCATTCCGCTCGACACCCCTTCGAAGCACCAGGTGATTTATTACATGCTCGAAACCCGTATCCCTTCCATGCAGTATGCTCATTACCTGTATGCCAAAGGCGAAGTGGTGCAGACCTACAAGGACACTACCAAGGCTTGGTCATTCAAGGTATCAATCAATGGGCAGGCCGTTGAAAAGAAGGCAAACATAGAAGCCTTCAGTGGCGACGTGGTGCGCATTGAGTGGCAGTCGAAGGGCTACGTCCGGGCAGCCTTTTTTGACCCCGGATGGAATGCCATAGAGCCTAAAATGCCCGCCAAAGGACGCTATACTTTCATTCCCACCGAATCGGGCATTTATCATTTTGTTTTTTACGATGAAGAAAAAAAAGCTACCGGAATCCCGCTGTTGCGCGTGCAAAAACCATTGGCAACCGGTGGTGTGGTGAAAATAGAAGAGCTGCCCAAGCAGCACCGCCTGCATTTTCAAATTATAGAAACCGACAAAAGCCGCTATCCCGAACAAATTTCTTTTAAGGTAGTAGTAACCGATTCCGTAGGGCGCTTTGTAAGCGGTTTGGATGCCGTGCCCGGAAAATACTTCAAGAAGGTAATAGAAGAATGGCAGGGCAAGCCGGCTGAGTACAGCATCCTGTCGGTAAAGGAAGTAGAAGAAGACCTGCTGCGCCCTAAAGTGTTCGTAACGGTTGCCGACTATAGCGGTTCCATGTATGGGCAGCCCATTATTGTACAAGAGCAGGCAATTAAGGCTTTTATAGAAGCCAAGCTGGATGCGGACTACCTTGGCTTTGTGCAGTTCGACGACCGTCTGCGACGCACGACCCATATCACGCAAAGCCGGGACACCATAGCCGGTACTTACCGCTTTGCGGGACTCAAAGAGTTTGGCGGAAATACCGCCCTTTACGCAGCCATAGATGAAGCGGTGAAGATGCTTGAAGAGATGCCCGGAAAAGACAAGTACGAAAAATACATCGTACTCTTAACCGACGGCTACGAAAACAGCTCTTTTGCTTATTGGCGCACCCATGCTTTCGACCTCAAGCAGTTGGCTATTCATGCCGGGAAGGCAGGCGTGAAGCTGCTGATTTTCCCGATTGGGGAGGGCGTGAACTTTTTTACACTTTCCCGCCTTGCCGAATTGCTGGATGGCTTGTTTTTTCCCGTCGTGAACCGCTACGAACAGCTGAAGGAGGTGTACCGGAACGTGCCGCGTCTGCTGCGCCGCTATTACCTGGTGTCTTTCAAACCACTGCGTAAAGACGACTGGCGCGAGTTTCAGCTCGAGGTGTGGAACCAAGTGAATACCCAAAGACTACGCCGCAGCGTGGCTACTATCCCCTTGGACCAACTGCCCAAACTCGATGACTTCCGGGCGCAGGAGCAAGAATTCGTGCCCTCTGAATCGAAGACTGCCCATTTGTTTAATGGCAAGCAGGTGATTGTGCCGCCACAAGTCATCGTGCATTTCGATTACAATTCAAGTAAATTGTTGCCTCAGGCACTGCCCGCACTCGACAGTTATGCGGAGTTTATGAAAAAAGATCCGTTGGTGGTTGCGGAGTTGTATGGCTACACCGACCTGAAAGGCGACGATGAGCAGCAAATCAAACTAAGCGAGCAACGTGCCAAGGCCGTTTTTGATTATCTTGTGAAAAAAGGCATTCAAGCCGAACGCATTCGGTACAAAGGCTTTGGCAAAGCACACCCCGTGTGGAAGGAAGAAAAAGAGCCATGGCAGGCAGCGGAAAACCGCCGTGTGGAAATTGTGTTGCTGCGTTGATGGCATTGGCCGGCAGCAATCAAATGCCGAAAAAACGCTCGATGAAATTCTAAAATTCCAAAATTTACCGTTGCTTTGTAGCGTCAAAGCAAACAACAAACCGGTTTTATGGCAAAAGCAAACATACAAACACCCGTATTGAATTACTCAAAGGAAGGCTTCGATAAACCGCTGTTGGTGGAGTTGTACAAACGCCTGCTGAAACCCCGCATGATTGAGGAGAAAATGCTGCTTTTACTGCGGCAGGGCAAATTGTCAAAGTGGTTTTCGGGCATTGGGCAAGAAGCCATTGCCGTGGGGGTGGCTTCGGCGCTGCACGACGATGAGTTCATACTGCCCATGCACCGCAATTTGGGCGTATTTACCACCCGTCAAGTGCCTTTGCAACGCTTGTTTGAACAGTTTCAGGGCAAGGCGGGCGGCTTCACCAAAGGGCGCGACCGCTCTTTCCACTTCGGAAGCATCGAGCACCATATCGTGGGCATGATTTCACATCTGGGACCGCAACTCTCAGTGGCAGATGGCATTGCTTTGGCAACTAAATTGAGCAAGGAAGGCAAGGTAACGGTTGCTTTTACCGGTGAAGGGGCTACAAGCGAAGGCGAATTTCATGAAGCCCTCAATGTGGCAGCCGTGTGGGACCTGCCCGTAATTTTCGTCATTGAAAACAACGGCTATGGACTTTCCACGCCCGTCAACGAGCAATACCGCTGCGAGCGCCTTGCCGACCGCGGCATAGGTTACGGTATGGAAGCCGTGCAAATCGAAGGCAACAATATACTGGAAGTGTACCGCACCATACGCCACTATGCCGAAGAAATACGCCAGAACCCACGCCCGGTGCTCATAGAAGCCATGACTTTCCGCATGCGGGGACATGAAGAAGCTTCCGGTACCAAATACGTACCCAAAGAGCTCATGGAAGCATGGGCTCAACGCGACCCCGTGCTCAACTATGAAGCTTGGTTGCTCGAAGAAAAGCTCATCACACAAGAAGAAGTGCAGACTATCCGCAAAGCAATCAAGAAAGAAATAGACGACGCATGGAAAAAAGCCGATGCGGCACCCTATCCCGAAGCATCGGTAGAGCGTGAGTTGGCAGATGTTTATGCGCCTTTTCAACAAGAAGTAATAAAGCCAAGAAGCGAAGCCAAGAGCCGCCGCCGCTTTGTAGATGCCATTTCCGACGCCCTGCGTCAAAGCATGGAGCGTTACCCCAATCTCGTGCTCATGGGGCAGGATATTGCCGAATACGGGGGCGTGTTTAAAATCACCGAAGGTTTTGTGGAGCAATTTGGCAAAGAACGCGTGCGCAATACGCCCCTTTGTGAGTCGGCCATTGTAGGCGCCGGCTTAGGTCTTTCTATCAAGGGCTACAAAGCCATGGTGGAAATGCAATTTGGCGATTTTGTTACTTGTGCCTTTAACCAAATCGTAAACAACCTGGCAAAACTGCACTACCGCTGGGGACAAAACGCCGACGTGGTGGTGCGCATGCCCACCGGTGCCAACACGCAGGCAGGTCCTTACCACTCGCAATCCACCGAAGCATGGTTTTTCCATACCCCCGGCCTGAAAGTCGTTTATCCTTCCACGCCTTATGATGCCAAAGGATTGCTGAATGCCGCCATCGAAGACCCTAATCCCGTCATGTACTTCGAGCATAAGTATCTTTACCGCTCGTTGGCAGAAGACATTCCCGACGATTACTACACCGTGGAAATAGGCAAGGCGCGCACCGTGCAAAGTGGCGACGATATTACCATTATTACCTATGGTTTGTGTGTGCACTGGGCGGTGGAAATCATGCAGCAGATAGAAGGAGCCACGGCCGAAATCCTTGACTTGCGTACCCTGCTGCCTTGGGATAAAGAAGCGGTGGCGGCTGCCGTACGCAAAACCGGCAAGGTGCTTGTTGCCCACGAAGACTGCCTGACCGGCGGAATTGGCGCAGAAATTGCAGCATGGATAACCGAGCACTGTTTCGAGTCTTTGGATGCCCCCGTTATGCGTGTGGGAGCACTCGACACACCGGTGCCCTTTGTGAAACCCTTAGAGCAACAGTTCCTGCCTTATTCCCGTATGAAAGAAAAAATACAAGAACTGATTGCCTACTAAAAAAAAGACAGTCCCTGTGAAATGGTTGATACGAAACTTATGGAGCGCATGTGCAGGTCTTTGCTGCCTCTTGTTGTTGATGGCCTGCAACAAACGCCTGCAGTGCGCTACCTATCGTGAGGTGGAGACGGTCAGTGTGGCTGAGGGCGACTATGACCCCACTGCCAATGGTTACATACGAGTGAAGCGCAGCACGGCTACCAACTTGGTGAAAAAGAAAAAGCTGTCAAAAAAGAAAGCCAAGCGTAGCCGGCAAATGCAAACGGATAAGGATTTTAAGAAAGATCCGAGCTTGTTTTACGATAAGAAAGACAAGAATGTAAAACGGCAAAAAGTAAAAAGTAAGAAAACCAAAGAGGAGGATTGTGTTGACCCACCCTGTCCACAAGGAAGAAAGTAGAGTATGAAGTCATTGCTAAGCATTTTATACGTTTGTTGTTGCTTGTTGTTTTTGCCCGCCACCGGGCTGCATGCTCAAAAGTTGTCGAAAAAAGACAAAGAGCCCAAGAAACGCACGCAACAAGAATATGGGCCTTTTAAGGGCAGCAAATGGCGTGGCGATCGGGAGCCGCACCGCATGGCGCCTCCTGCTATGATTTCGCAATTCCGTGGACCGGTGGGCGTCATTCTCAAAGAAGGCGATGAACAAGACCTCACCACCAAATACCCACAGCGCATCCCTTATCGTGTGTTGAAGAAAATACGCCAACGGGCCGCCGCATCAAGCAAGGCAAGAGCGAACTACCGGGGCACCATCAAGCGAAACTATGCCTTTGAGCGTAGCCGCCTGCGCAACAACCGCCGCATGGCTGCCTATCGAGGCACTATCAAGCTGTCCGGCAAGCTGGAACGTTTCCGCCAAAGCAACCGCCGCGCGATGGCAAGCTATCGCGGAACTATTAAAGTGAAGCGCAATCGTGCCAAGTCCTATGCCGACCGCTACACGGGAACACCCAAGAGCGCTACTTTGAGCCGCTATCGCGATCCACGTTATACACGCAAGGGACGCTTGCTGCTGCCGTGGCAGCGCAAAGGGTTGCCCAACTGGCAGCGTGAAAAGCCACCTAAGCTGCGCTATGACCGCAAGGAAAATAAAATATGGGCGAAGCCGCGGCCTATGCCGGAAGCCAAGCCCAAAGAGCAACGCTCTGCGCCACAAGACGGCGGCGAGTAAAACCAAAGCCCGTTCCGGCCCGGACGGGCTTTATTCGTCTCCATTCGCCTTGTTGCCTGTTTGCTTTTGTTGTCTTTCCCTTCACTTTCTTTTAGCTCTTTTTTTAACCTACTTCTTGACGTTTCGAGCGTAGGCGAGGAATCTCTTTTGCTTCTTATGGCTTGCTTTGATGAGATTTCTCACCTCACTACGTTCGGTTCGAAATGACACTCTACGCTTTGCTCGTTCGAAATGACAGGCTGTGTGAACTTCCGGAATGGCATGCAACAAGCTTGTAAAAAAGCCTTTTGCATGCCCGGTTTATGCTTATTGCGATTGAGTTTTATGTTTCACGCAAAAGCATGATAGCCATGACGACAAAGCACACACACGAGTCTGTCAGCGTTGTTGACCAAGAGACTGCGAACGATCTGCCTACGCTGCAACCTGCATCATGGCGTGCCCGTTTATTGGGACGCATCATTGATTATTTGGTTTCGTTTTTTTTTAGCCATTTTCCTCACTCCATTGCTTGGATTAAATGACTTTGTAAGGCACGGCGGGGGGAGCATGCTCGTGCATCTCATCTGTCTTATTTACGTATGGTTAAGCGAGTATTTCTTTCAACGTACCATAGGCAAAAAACTGATGGGGACAGTGGTGGTAGATGCCCGGACTGGTGGACGCATCTCCTTCCTTAGGGCATTGGGGCGCACTTTGGCACGCTTGATACCCTTTGATGCGCTTACTTTTCTGTCTGAGCATCCACGTGGTTGGCACGATTCACTGTCTCGCACCATAGTACTGAGGGCAGAGGATGCGGAACGCTACCGTAAGTTAAAGCAGCAATAGAAGAGAGAGTGAAGCCGTAGGGAAGAAAAAACCTTGCGGCTTTTTTTATTTGCTTTGGCCTTTGGTTCAATTTTGATTAAATTGTAGTTTAATCAAGCATGGATTTTGTAGCGTGATATTTTAATTTCCTGACTTTAAACATATCAGCCCATGAAACGCCTATCTCGTCTTTGGGGGCACTTTTTGTAGCAGGCTGCTTGCTTTCTTGTGACCCCATGCTTTTCGATACTTTCGAGCGTGTTACTAAAATAGTTACTCTTGAGCCACGCCAACAGGCAGACTCGATAGAGCTGCGAGGGCAATTCGTAGATGTAAGCCCCCGGGATGAAGGACGCTCTTATGGCTTCTATTATGTTATTAAAGACGCAACAGGCAGCATTGTTTTCGAAGATACTACCATTGTCGATAGTGTAAGACTGGGTGAAGTAGGGGGCGGTTTTGAGTTTCGTCACAGCGTGAGCTTACCCTCGGGCGGGCGGATCGAATACGCGGCTGCTGTTGATCAAGCTAATTATTTGCTTATTGCCGAAGTGCAAGCCTATGAAGTGCAACCCGACAAAACACCGGCTCTTTACATTCAGTCGGTAAGTAATATCACCCATAATGATGCCCGCATCATAGGGATAGTGGAGCGCCCCCCGGTCGATGGTTTGGATGTAACTGCCGTCGGGCTGGAAATCAAAGCACCGGATGGCAGTGTGGCTTCCTTTGAAGACCCGGGGACAATTTCAACTTATCCGCTCATACTGGAAGACGAATATTCTACTTTGCAGGCAAACTACGGCATGCCTGCTTTGGTGCCCGATACAGAATATACTTTGGTGTTGCTGGCACGGCTGAGTGACAACTCCTTGCGTCGTAGTGCAGAAGTGCGTTTTCGTACTTTGCCTGCCCCGCCCGCCCCTTAAACTTAAGTAAGACAATCATTGCTTTATGAAACAAAGAGTAAAAAAGAGAAATCCTATGGTGCGTGTATTGAGGCAAATGGTATATGGCTTTGTGTTTTTGATAGTCGCAGGCGTTGCTGCCCGGGCGCAGATCGTAGAGCGTGAATGGCTGCAGATATTTGCCAATGCCGCCGGCGATGAAGTGATTTACGATGTGGCATTCACTGCTTCCGGCGACATAATTGCGGTAGGGAAAAAGGCAGTTTCAGGAGCAGGTACAGATATATTGGTAAGAAAATTGAGCGGGACAGATGGGAGTTTGGTAAGGGAGTATATTGCAACTGGCTCATCGTCTGATTACGCAACGGCGGTGGCCATTGCCCCGGATGGAAGCATACTGGTAGTGGGAACGACCTCAGGTGGTGCGGATTTCGGCGGAGGGTCCTCAACAGATGCAGGTGGTTTTATTCTTAAATTAAACGCAGACCTCTCTTATGGAAACGTGAAAATTATAAAACCCGTCCCAGGCGGGACAGTCGAATTAAATGATATTCAACTTACATCATCTGGTTTTTATGTAGGCGGCATTTCACTGAATAATAATCACTTTGATTGGAACGGTTCTACACCTTTGACTCCTACTACTACAGGAACACTTGCTTTTGTAGCAAAAGGGCAATTGAGTGATATGAGCTATCAAGGGCATATAATAATAGCCGACCCGGGGACAGGCAATGTGGTTTACTTGCGGACACTGTCAACGGACAATGCGGGTAATGTGTATGCGGCGGGTTATTTTAACGGTTCTTCTGTTTCTTTTGGTGGTATTACTTTATCGTCTGCTCTATTGGGCGGTTCAAGTGGTTGGGTGGCAAAAATAGACTTTTCGGCTACTCCTTACGTTGCCTGGGTGGGTAGCTTTGGTGGCGATATATCGTCTGGTAACACAGGAGGATATGGTTATGCCCTCGCCTGGGATGCTTTTCGGAACATATTATGGTTGGGTGGCAGGGTAGCAGGTAGTAATATAGATATAGACCCCGGGACAGGACAGACAAATATTACTGCATCGTATGAGGCGGGGGTGCTGCTGCCCTTGGACCCCTCTTCCGGTGCTTTAGATACTTCTATCCCATATTATGGATTGGACAGGAATGACGGTGGGGCGCCAGATAGTGAATTTATAACCAACATTACCATAGGAGCAAACGGAGAAATATATGTGGCAGGTTATTATCATGATGCTAATCCTGACTTTGACCCTTCTTCTACTGATTTTTACAATCCTTATCCTACTGATTCAGACGGGGCTTTTCTGGCAGAAATCTACGAGGATGGTAATTCACTTCGCATGCTCTATGCCCGCTGTTTTATCGGTGGCGACAATTATGCGTGGACACTTGCCCTTGCCCAACAAAACGATAAAGTAGTGTTTGCCGGAGGCTTTTATAGTACCGTCGATTTCGACCCCACTCTTTCAGGCACCTACAATCACACATCGGCAAGTGGTGCCGATGCTTTTGTATATCTGCAAAAGCCACTGGCTCGCTATGACTTTACCATCAGTGACGGTATCACTGCCAATCCCATAGCGGGTGCCGAGGTGAACATAGAGACCGAAACGGTGACTACCTCTGCCTCGGGCGTGGCTACTTTTGCCCTGCCGGCAGGCACTTTCAATTATGTAGTTTCCGGACCCGCCTCTTCCAGCTACATTCCTTATTTCAGTGCACTTACAGTGTCTGCGGTGTCGAACGCGCCCAATTATGAAGCAATCACTTTATGCCCGCTTGAAACGCCTTCCTTTGAGATATATGTGGTGAGTCCCAATGTGGTTGCCGAGGTCGAAATCTATGCATCAAGCCCTTCTTGTGACTATACGGCTACCGAATACGAGGTGGAGCTAAGTGAAACATTGGACTTTGCCGCCGTTCAGACAATCGTGGCACCCAATAACCCTGCTGCCGACCCCACCATCGCATCGCTTTCGCCTTTATCGTTGTTGCCCAAAAAGCAGTATTATGTGCGTGTAAAAGCCAAAAATACGGCAGAGGGCAAAGAAAGTAATTATGCCCCGCCAAGGGCATTTGTATATACCGAAAAACCCACGGCTACCGAGCCGGCGCGTTTTGTTCGCATTTTTCCGGTTCCTGCTCATGATTATCTGCAAATAGAGCTGCTACGTCCGGCACAGCAGCTGCGCGTCTATGATATAACCGGCAGAGAGTGGGCAAGCCGTAAGTCATGGAGCGCAACGCCGCTAACAATAGATATGCAGCCATTGCCGCAAGGTGTCTATTTTGTAGAGGTGATTTTTGAAGACCTGCCCCCCCTTGTACAAAAGGTGGTGAAGTGGTAAGCGGCAGGCGGAAACCATTCGCAAAGCGAACTCTTTACCACTACGGTTTTGTTTTTAGCCTGAACCTTTATTAAATGCACAATCATGGGATTTTTTGAAAAAATCTTTGGCAGCGAAAGCGCAAACAAAGAAGGGCTGACTCGCCCGGCATGGCAACAGTTCCCCAATGAGGAAGCCTTGGTGCATGCCATAGAACAAACATCATTCGAAAAGCCGGTGCTTATTTTTAAACACAGCACCCGCTGTTCCATCAGTGCCACTGCCTTGAATCGTCTGGAGCGCACATGGAACGAAACCTTTCAGCAGGCTTTGCATCCTTATTTGGTGCGTGTCATAGAAGAACGCCCTTTGTCCAACGCCATTGCCCGCTTGTCGGGAGTGGAGCACCAATCGCCGCAGCTGTTGATATTTAAAGATGGCAAGTGCGTGTATCACAGCTCTCATTTGGCTATTGATGTTGAAAACATAAAGCCTTATTTATAATCTTTTTTGCCCGGAATAATAAACGAAGCGCACAGCAACCACCAGAGTGCCCAATAGATTAGCCTGTAACGACTCAGGGCTGAAATATTGGGCGCTGCTATTCCCAACAACACGGCATTGCCTGCAATAAACAGCAGCAAGAGCCACCAATAGGCAGGAAGGGCAGAAAACAAGCGCTTTCTTTTTTTCAATAAAAAAAACATGGCAGCGACGGGCAACAAACATTCTGTTCCCAAAACGAGTCCTGCCCACAGCGTACCATCCCATGGGAAGGGGCGAAACAAGGCATTGAACAATGCCGGAAGCACGCTTTGAATCAACGAGCCGGGATGGCCGTCGAAAGGCAGCGGGTACACATTGGCCGGGTTGCTCAACCGCACAATGTCGCGATGGTTTTGCCACAGGGCTGCCATGAAAGCATGCAGCGAAAGGTTGGGATGAATAAAAGGCAGCAGATACACAAAAACGGCCGGTATGACCACGGCAAGAATAAGCAGAGCCGTTTTGGGCAAACGGCGGCAGCACAATACGAAGCATGCCGCCACCAAGGGGGCAAGTGTGGCAAAGTAGTAGTACTTTGTTTTCCAAAGCAAAAACAACACAAAGCCCGTGCCCAAAAAATGAACGAATGCCAAACGCCTGCGATGGCAATAGTGTAGCAAGCAAGCATAGACATAATAAATCGCCGGAATCACAAGACTTTCTTTTAAGGGCGGTGTTGTCCATATGGCCATGGAAGGCAGCAAAAACAAAGCAATAAAGGCAGGCAGTGCCAAGTGAGGGTAATAGCATTTGATGCTTGTAAAACAACGGTAAAGCAAAACATTGCCAATGCCCACCACCACAGCCACAAACAGCGGCTCTATGCCCCCGGAGAGTAACCACAGCGGCAGCAGGCATAATACGAAGGCATAGGCCCGGGGTTGGGTATATAGCCACAATTGAATACTGACGGCTTGCGGTAAGGGGGCAAAAGACAGTAAATCCTGCCATGGCAGAAGCCCCGTTTGCAAGGCGCTTTGCAGGACTTGTAAATCGTGGAGGTAGACCAAAATATCGCCTTCTTGCAGGTGCTTGTAGTAGGCAATCACTGCCATGGCTACGGCATAACGCCAGCCCCAACTCAGGATGAAGAGCGTGCGCTCTTGCGCAACAAATGGTTTCCAATGACGCATGAAAGGCATTCTTTTTTTAAGCAGGCTTGCTTATACTGCCCAATGAGCGCTTGCGAGTCGTAAGCACTTTGAGGCTCTACGAATCCTGCCCACAGGCGGGTGATGCGGTTATGCTCGGGCGGCAGCGCCTGCAACAATTCCATTGCGCTTTGAATATACGATTTCTTGCCGCTATGCAAGCCATAAGCCACACGATAAGGCACCACGGCGTTGATCAACAGGGTGTAAATCATTTGTTTGCCCATGCCGCTTGGTGTGGGGCGTGCCCCTTTCTTTCCGAAGCGGTAACGCCATTGCCAATAGTCGCTTACCGGCAGCGAGGCAAATGTTTTTTGAAGCGTTTCCGCCGGGCTTTCAAGCAACAGATTGTGCAGTAAATCTTGTTGAACAAGCAAAGCAGCCCATTGTGCCAGCCGGAAGGTAGGGAAGCTGCCGGGGCGCATGCGCAAGAACTTCCACTCTGTTGCCGGCAGCGCTTTCAAAGAGAACTTATGCTTATAAAAAGCATACTCTTGCGCCAGTTGTTGGCAGTAATCATCGAGTGGGGGCGTGGGGAGCAAACCACTTTGTCCAAACAGCATGGCTTCTATGGCTATGGAGTTGTTGCGGTGTTTGCGCAGTACTTTAAGTGGGGTTTGACGGCTAAGCTTCAAAAAGGCGGTGGCATTTTGGGCAAGCCCCCAAGCATAGGCAAGCGCCCGGTAGGCAGTTTCTTCCCATAATGTGCAGCTTTCATACTCTTGCAGTATGCGTTGTGCCTTTTCTTCCATGCGTCGCATCACGGCCTTTTCGAGCATGTCTATCTTATGCAGCGGCAATACTGCTTGCCACTGCGGGGCACACAGTGGGCGCCGGTGAATGGGCGACAGCACCAGCTGCCGGTAAGTATTGAGCACCTGCGGATTTACATAATGGCGCAACTCCAACACCGGGATGCCTTCGGTATGGGGGGCGTCCATGTCGTGCTGCCACACCACATGAAGCACTACCTGCCGGTAATGGGCTTGCAGCTCGTGTTTATGTTTAAACCAGTCAGAGCTGCGGAGGTGTATTTCTACATCACCTTGCAGGCTTTGGTTGCCTATCTGCAGCTGCGCTTGGCTGAAATCAGCGCCTTGGTGGGTGTTGTGCGTGCCGGGGTGTACAATCATCAAAGGGCGGCCGTCCACCAAAAACAAGCCGGGGGTGCGAAAATAACGATAATGCCAGATGTGATGTAGCAGCGCTTCTTGCATGGGATTTTATGGTGAAAAATATTTTTTGTTGCACTTTTTCAACTATTTTTGTGCCAAGCCTTAGTGAATGTATCAAAACTCAACCAAAATATCAAGACTATGAGTCAAAACTATGACGTGATTGTAATAGGGAGTGGTCCCGGTGGTTATGTAGCAGCCATCCGTGCAGCTCAGTTAAATATGAAAGTAGCTGTGGTGGAAGCCGCCGAATTGGGAGGCATCTGCCTGAATTGGGGTTGTATTCCCACCAAGGCGCTGCTTAAAAGCGCCCAGGTATTCGAATACATTCAACATGCCGAAGACTATGGCATCAAAGTAAGCTCGGCAAAGCACGACTTTGAAGCCATGATTAAGCGCAGCCGTGAAGTAGCCAACGGCATGAGCAAGGGGATTCAGTTCTTGTTCAGAAAAAACAAAATCGACCTGATTCAAGGATGGGGCAAGCTCACCAAAGACCGCAAGGTGGAAGTAACCGACAAGGAAGGGAAAAAGAAAGTATATGAAGCCAAGCATGTCATCATAGCTACCGGCGGGCGTGCCCGTGAACTGCCTCATATCAAGATAGACAACGAAAAGGTCATTGGCTACCGCAAGGCAATGACGCTTGAAAAGCAGCCCAAGAAAATGGTGATTATGGGCTCGGGCGCCATCGGCGTGGAGTTTGCCTACTTCTATCATTCCATTGGCACGGAAGTAACCATCGTGGAATACCTGCCGCGCATTGTGCCCAACGAGGACGAGGAAGTGTCGAAGCAGTTGGAAAAGATATACAAGAAGAAAGGCATTAAGATTTACACTTCTTCGGAAGTAACGGCCGTCGATACCAAAGGCAAAGGCTGCAAAGTGACCGTAAAAACGCCCAACGGCGAAGAGGTGCTTGAATGTGACGTGCTTCTGTCGGCAGTGGGCGTGGTTGCCAACATCGAAAACATAGGCTTGGAAGAAGCCGGCGTGAAAGTAGAAAAGGGCAAAATTGCCGTAGATGAGTTTTACCGCACCAATGTGCCCGGTGTGTATGCCATCGGCGATGTGACGCCCGGTCCTGCTTTGGCACACGTGGCTTCTGCCGAGGGCATCATATGCGTGGAAAAAATTGCCGGCTTGAATCCGCATCCGCTCAACTACGGCAACATTCCGGGCTGTACTTATTGCCAGCCCGAGATTGCCTCGGTAGGTATGACCGAACAGCAGGCACGCGAAGCCGGTTATGAAATCAAAGTAGGCAAGTTCCCCTATACGGCTTCGGGCAAAGCCAGCGCTGCCGGCGCCAAAGACGGTTTTGTGAAGGTCATCTTCGATGCCAAATACGGCGAATGGCTGGGGGCACACATGATTGGTGCCAACGTTACCGAAATGATAGCCGAAGTGGTGGTTGCCCGCAATCTGGAGACCACCGGACACGAAATCATCAAATCGGTGCATCCGCATCCCACCATGTCGGAAGCCATCATGGAAGCCGTAGCCGCTGCCTATGGCGAGGTGATTCACCTGTAAGCAGCCCACAATACAAGCCCTCTAAGCCCTTGTGCACTTCCACAAGGGCTTTTTTTCTTTTGCTGCCCTTGCTTGCATGCTACCGCCGGTACGGCTCGCAGGCATAGCCTGTCATCTTGAACGGGTGAAGCACGGCTTGTCATTTCGAGCCTCACGTAGTGAGGTGAGGCATCTCTTCAAACCAAGCCTACTTTTGTCATGTAGAACGAAGTGAGACATCTCTTCAAACCAAGCCTTTTTTGCAAAAGAAATTGCCGCTGCGCTCGAAATGACAAGAAGAAGATAACAACAGCAGAAAACGGTTGACATGAAAGTTCAAATGTTGTGTGACAAAAAAGGCACAACAAAAAGCAAAGCAGCCCCACCGGGAGAGGCGGGGCTGCTTGTGTTTCAATAGACGGGTGTGTTGCTTATTGCTTGCGTTTATTTCTTTTCTTTTTCTTCTTCCCTTTCTCTTGACTCTCAACAGGCAGTGCGTTTTCTCCGGTGGAAGCGGGCACTTCTACTTCTGTAGCGTTTTGCTCAGCTACGGGTTTGCCGTCTTTGTCGAGCTCTACGATGTCGTAGCCCAAACGCTTCAAGCCGTCGAGGATGCGGGCTTTGTCGCCTACTACCACGATGAACGAATGCTCGGGGTCCAGATATTTACGCGCATATTCATGAGCTTTGGCAGGCGTAAGCTGTTGCAATATTTCGCTTTGCTTCTTCACATAGTCGCCTTCCAGGTTGTACTCAAGCAAGCGGCGCAGGAAGAAGGCTTTCTGGAAGCCCGTTTCATAGTTCAGGGCATCGCGCTGACCAATAGACATTTTTGTGAAAGTAATCTCTTCTTCGGTGGGTCCGTTTTGTTTGTATTCGCTTATCTCGCGCACGATTTCATAAACGGCGCTGTCGGTAGCGGCAGCTTTCACACCTGCCGAAGCTACGAAATAGCCGCTGTAGCGGGTGCCGCCAAAACCGGCACGGGCGCCATAGGTCCAGCCCTTGTCTTCGCGCAGGTTCAGGTTAATCCGGCTGTTGAAAGCGCCGCCCAAGGGGTATGCCATCAAATAGGCGTGATAGTATTCGCCCAAGGGGTGGTAAGGCATGGCCGGATGCCCCACGCGTATTTCAGACTGTGCGGCATTGGGTACGTCCACCAGGAAAATACGGCTTTGCCCGGGACGTTTCCCTTCACGCAATACGGGGATGCGCCCGTTTACTTTTTCGCCTTTCCATGTGTTCAGGAAAGTGAGGGCTTGGCGTGTCTCTTCTTCGGTGATGTCGCCCACTATCACCACATTGGCATATGCCGGATTGATGGCTTGCCGGTAGAATGCTTCCACGTCGGCAAGGGTGAGGGCAGCCACACTGCTTTCGGTGCCGTCGGTATCGTAGGCGCGCACGTCGTCTAAGCCATAGAGCAGCTTATCGAAGATGCTCGAAGCCAGATAACGGGCTTGCGCCTTGGCATTCTTGATGCCTTCGATTTGTTGTTTTTGAATGCGCAAGAAGTCTTCTTCTTCGAACTTAGGGCGCAGCAGGCGCTCTTCAAGTAAGCGCATGGTGGGTTGCAGGTTCTTCTTCAAACAACGGACTTGCACATAGAAGCCCGTTTCATCGCCGTAGATGCTGATGCTGCTGCCCAGGCGTTTGAGTTCGTTTTCAAAGTCTTCGGCACTGTAGTTTTGGGTGTCTTCGTTCAACAAGGCAGCGGTGAGCCCAACCAAGCCTACCTTTTCCGTGTTGCCATGCAACAACAATTGCCCGCCCTCTATGCTAATCAGCATGTTTACCACGGGAATTTCGTCGTTGCGGGTGCCTATGGCAGGCATCCCGTTGGCAAAGGTGTTTTTCCAGTAGGGGGGCACTTCCACCAGCTTGGCCGGCTTGGGTTGCGGGCGGCGGCTGCGGTCGAAGTTGTCTTTGGGTTCGCGATAACTCAAGCCTTCATAACCATAATCAGGGGCTTTGTATTGCGTGTTGTCTATGGTGTAGTTGTCTTCGGCAGCGCGTAAGTCCAGTTTACCTTTGGGGCATACGCTTACATATACGGCCGGTTTGTTTTGTATATACTTCTGATAGGCTTTCCATACGTCTTCTTTGGTGAGGCGCTTTAGCATCTTCAGCTCTTCGGCTAAAAAGTTGGGGTTCTTTAAGAAGGTTTGGTAAGCTGCCAGACGGGTAACGCGTCCTCTTACGCTTTCAAGCCCGTAAATCAGCTCGGCTTCGCGCTGTGCTTTGAAGCGCTCCACGTCTTCATCGCTGATGCCTTTGGCTTCGAACTCTGCCAGTGCTTCTTTGTAGAGATTTGCCATGTCGGCCAGCGAAAGGCCGGGGAAGGGCAAAATATAAGTAGAAAATTCACCGGCAAGCTCATAGCCTGCATTGGAAGTGCTTACTTGTACGGCTTTTTGTGCTTTCACCAGTTTTTGGTAGAGGATAGAGTTTTTGCCGCCCCCTAAGAGGTCTGCCACGCAGTCGAGCGCCAGCTCGTCGTAGGTGTAGCGGGGTGCTGCGGGATAGGTGATGGAAAGCAGCGGGAGTTTGATATAAGGGTCTTCATACGATACGTAGCGGTCTTGCTCGAGTGTGGGGATTTGCTTGGGCAAATCTTGCACTTCCGGACCGCGCGGAATGGAACCGAAGTATTTCTCTACCAAACGGACCACTTCTTTGGGGTCCACGTCGCCGCCCACGGTCAGTGTGGCATTGTTGGGTCCATACCAACGCAGGAAAAAGTTTTTCAGGTCTTCCACGCTTACACGGTCAAGGTCTTCCACATAACCAATGGTAAGCCAAGAGTAGGGGTGCCCATAAGGATAAAGCGTTTTGTCTTTGTACTCACGCACCAAGCCATAGGGGCGGTTGTCGTAGTTCTGCCCCCGCTCGTTTTTCACGGTAGCACGCTGCACTTCGAATTTCTCTTGCGTGACGGCCGGCAACAGGAATCCCATGCGGTCGGCTTCCAGCCAGAGCGCTATTTCCAATTGATTGGAAGGCACCGTTTCGAAATAGTTGGTGCGGTCACGGTTGGTGGTGCCGTTGAGTGTTCCCCCCGATTCGGTGACGATTTTAAAATGCTCTTCGTCTGCGACATGCTTCGAGCCTTGAAACATCATGTGCTCGAAGAAGTGGGCAAAGCCCGACTTGCCAATTTCTTCCCTTGCCGACCCTACGTGATAGGTGACGTCCACATGCACGAGCGGGTCAGAGTGGTCTTCATGAATGATAAGCGTAAGCCCATTGTCCAGTACGTACTTCTCGTAAGGAATAACCAACTCGCCTTCTTTTTTAGTTACTTTCTCTACCAGGCGGGTTTGTGCCCGGAGAGAAAATGCCCCGGTCAGCAGGGCAATCAGTAGTAGAAACGTTCGTCTCATTTGGGTATGTTTTTGGTTCAACTTCCATAAAAACGACGTGGATGGGCTGCTATTGTATTTTTTATGTGAAAGTGTATCAATCATACCATGCAAGCAGGCAATGTAAGTTTGTGGCCGCAAAGAGTGAAGGCATCCGGCCTTTGGAGTGCACCAGGGCAAAGCCTACACGACGGCGGGATGTCTTATTTTTTATGTCTGTTCAAAGATGCTATATTTTGAATAGGACATAACCCTGATAGTATGAATTTTTTGAATTGGTTGACAGGTGAGCATCAAAGAAAGTTGAAAAGCATGGTGCGCATGGCTTTGGTTGACGGTGAATTGGCCAATGCCGAGTATGAATACCTGTTGGCTTGGGCGCACAAGGAAGGAATCGACGAGGCTTTGCTGCACCATATGTTGGAGAAAGAGGAAGAAGAGGAGGAGCCTTTAGGGCGTATGTCTGTAAAAAAGCGCTTTCACCACCTGCACGAAGTGGCATTGTTGATGTTGGCCGATTATGTTGTGCACCCCAAAGAAATAGAATATTGTGCCCGCTTGGTGGAGCATTTTCAACTGAGTGAAGCCCCCCTGCTGTTGGTACGGCGCTTGCTTGACTGTGTGCGCTCGGGGCTTTCGGCCGATGCGTCTTATCGGCTTTTAAAGGCAGAAAAATTACTCAAGTAATAAAGGGATTTTGTATCTTCAAGGCAATTTTCCTTGAAGTCGAAAACATGAATTTACATCCTTACATTCTCTCTTTCTTTTTTGTATTGATGTCCTGTGGGCTTGCCATGTGCCAGCAGTTCCCCGCGGCGGCAGGGGGGCGTGCTTTCGCTATGGGCAATGCCGTAGCCGCTTTGTCCGATACTTGGGCTGTTTTCAATAATGTGGCGGGGCTTGCTTCGCAAGAGCGTGTGGAAGTAGCCGTTGCCGCACAACAGCCTTATGGGCTTGGTGCCCTGCAAACAGCCTATTTGGGAGCAAGTGCGCCACTGCCTTGGGGCGGGGCAGTGGGCGTGTCGGCCATGCGCTTTGGCGATAAGCTCTTCAATGAACAGGCCTTCGGGCTTGCTTTTGCTCATAAAATAAGCATGGTGAGCGTGGGCGTGAAGGCTTCTTATTTCCAACGGGCTGTACAAGACCCTACGGGCGTCACTTCGCGCACGCAAGGGGCTTTTTTGTTTGAAATAGGGGGAATAGCCCGGCTGCTTCCTACGCTTTATTGGGGCATGCATGCCTATAATTTAGGGCAAGCCCGCATGGTTTCCGACTACAGGGAAGAGTATCTGCCGGTGGTGCTGAAAACCGGCATTGGCTACCACCCTACCGAAAGCCTGTGGTTGAATATAGAAGCAGAAAAAGACACAGAACAGCCGGCACGTGTAAAGGCGGGCTTTGAGTACCGTTTGGCAAAGCCTTTCTATGTGCGCACAGGCGTGCAAACACAGCCTTTTGTAAACACTTTTGGCATAGGCATTCGTCCGAAGAAACTATCGGTAGATTATGGTTTAATGATTCACAACCCCTTGGGCTTGGTTCATCATATATCTGTGTCCTATGCGTTCCGTCAGTAGTATTTTTTGCCTGCTCTTTTTTTGTTTGTGCGCTTGGCAGAGCGTAGGGCAACGCCCGGCGCAAGATATCGACCTGCAGCAGTTCATTGAAGATAACTTTGCACTTCAAGACCCTGAATCAGGCGCCAATTACGAAGATATTTACGAAGCCCTGTATCAGCTTTATCTTGAGCCTTTGGACTTGAACACCGCCGGACGCGACGAGTTGGCATCGCTGTTTATTCTCCAGGAATATCAAATCAACAACTTTCTGGCCTATAGGGCACGCTACGGCCGGCTGATTTCTATTTATGAGCTGCAAGCCATTCCCGGTTTCGACCTTGAAACCATTCAAAAGTTGCTGCCTTTTGTAACCGTAGCCGAAAAAAGCATCCACGAAGGCGATGGCAGTCTTTTGTCGCGTATTTTGCATGAGGAAAACAACTACCTGGTATGGCGCATGACGCGCACGCTGGAAACGCAAGAGGGCTACACGCCCCCCACGCTCAAAAGCGACAGCAGCTACACGCAGCGTTATGCCGGCTCGCCTTACAACCTGTATGCCCGTTTCCGGGTAAGCCATATTCGCGATTTCAGCTTGGGGTTTACGGCTGAAAAAGACGCCGGCGAAGCTTTTGCATGGAATCCCGCCCAAAAGCAATACGGAATGGATTTCTATTCTTACCATCTGGTATTGTGGAATAAAAAACGTTTTAAAGCCATTGCTTTGGGCGATTATCAAATTCAAATAGGGCAAGGATTGCTTTTAGGCGCCGGCTTTCGCATAGGCAAGGGGGCAGAAACAGTACAGACCATCCGGCGCAGCAGCACGGGCATCCGGCCTTTTACTTCGGTACTCGAAACCGGTTTTTTCAGGGGGGCAGCGGCTACTTATGAGCTGCTGCGCTTGGATAAAGGCAGCATAGACCTGACCGCTTTTGCTTCCTGGCAGCGCCAAGATGCCAATGTGCAGACGCTTGGCGACACACTGGACGAGCAAACAGAGACTTTCATCAGCAGCATACAGACCGCCGGCTTTCACCGTACGCCAACGGAGCTGGCAGCCAAAGACGCCATTGATGAGCAAGTAGGGGGTGCCAATGTTACTTACAAGTCCAAAGACAGCCGTTTGGAAGTGGGACTCACGGGCATCTACACGCGCTTTGGGGTGCCGTTGAAGCGCACGCCCACTACCTATAATCAGTTTGAATTCAACGGGCAGCAAAATTACAATGTGGGCTTGCACTACTCTTACAACTGGCAAAACTTTAATTTCTTTGGTGAAGCGGCGCGTTCGCAAAGCGGCGGCATGGGCATAATAAGTGGCGTGTTGGGAAGCTTGACGCCCACACTTGAAATGGCGCTGCTGTACCGGAACTATGCCCGCGATTTTCATTCTTTTTACGGCAATGCTTTGGCAGAAAACAGCCGCCCTATTAACGAAAGAGGCTTTTATTGGGGCATGAAGTTCATGCCATTCAAGCAACTGAGCTTTGCTGCTTATTATGATAAGTTTGCCTTTCCCTGGTTGAAATACAAGGTGGATGCCCCTTCGCAAGGCTATGAATACTTGTTTCGAGTAACTTATGCCCCCACACGGCGCATTTCCATGTACGCGCAATACCGCGAAGAAAACAAAGAGGAAAACGTACCGGACAACGATACGGCCATGGACTTTCTGGGGGCACGCATCCGCCGCAATTACTGGCTGGTGGTGCGCTACGCTGCCGAAAAATATATCGGCTTGCAAAGCAGGCTTCAGTTTTCTTCTTTTACCCAAAACCAAAAAACCACGCGCGGCTTGGCTTTGGCACAAGACATAAACCTGAGCTACAAGCAATGGGAGCTTGCCACGCGCTTTGTGGTGTTCGATACCGACGACTATCAAAACAGACAATACATGTATGAGCGCAATGTGCTTTACACCTTTTCCTTGCCGGCCTACCAAGACCAAGGGTATCGCTATTTTGTGATGCTGCGCTATAATGTTACCCGGCAGCTGCACCTTTGGATTCGCTATGCGCAAACGCGCTACCTTAACACAGATACCATAGGCAGCGGACTGGAAGAAATCCGGGGCAACCGGCGTTCGGAGTTGAGGTTACAAGTGCGCTATCGTTTTTAGCAGTGACGCCTATGGCGCTGTTCTGTCTCTGCTATTGATGAAAAACTGTTAAACAACCTGCCTATGGAATATATTATCGAGCTTTTCCGGAAGTACTTTGATTTTCACGCCGCAATTGAAAGTATTGTGGCTTTTTTGCCTAAGTTGTTGAGTGCCATTTTGGTATTTGCATTTTTTGTTTTTCTGTGGAAGCTGGTGCGCCGTTTATTCCGTATGCTTTTCCGGCGCTTTACCGTGGACAGAACCTTGCAAAACTTTTTGGTGAATGTAGGTAAAACGGTCGTCTATGTCTTTGGCTTCTCGGCGGCCCTTACTCAAATGGGGGTAAATCCGGCATCTATTTTGGCGAGTTTGGGAATTGCCGGCTTGACCTTGGGTTTTGCTGCCAAAGATGCACTTTCCAACATCATATCCGGACTTTTTATATTTTGGGACCGCCCCTTCGTAGTAGGTGATTTGATTGAGATTGGGGGACAATATGGGCGTGTGGAGGAAATATCGTTGCGTTCTACGAAAGTGACGACAGTAGATGGCAAAATGATTTCCATTCCCAATACGCAGATAGTAAACTCAATGGTTGTGTCTTATACCAATTTCCCGCACTTACGCCTTGATATACCTTTTACGGTAGCCCCCGATGAAGATTTGGCTAAAATTCGCAGCCTTCTGTTTGCTTTGGTGCAGGATACAAACACTTACTTGAGCACGCCTCCGCCCGAGTTGGTGCTCAACAGCATCAACGATTACAATATAGAACTGGTTTTCAGAGTGTGGATCCGGGATGAGAAGCAGCATATTGCGCTTCGTTTCCAGCTGAGGGAAGCAATCCTGAAGACACTGCTCGAGGCAAAGGTGAATATGCCTTACGAAACGCTCTCTGTGATTATGAACAAACAGCAGGCAGACACCTGAGCCCGGCAATGAAAAAGCCCCGCTGCTTGGCGGGGCTTTCTATTGGCTTATGGTTGATGCCGCTTGCGGTATTCTTCCAGACCTTTTTCCAAAAACTCTATAAAGTTATCCACGTTCAGGTCATATCCCTTCGGTGGAAGCAACAAGTTTTCTTTTGGGGTTTTGCCGGGGTCGGTATCCAGAAGCGAGTAGTAGGGCTGGGCATTGGCACCAAATTCAGTGATTTGAAAATCGAAGAATTTGCGCCCGATGGTATTCTTTAGTTTGCCGTCATAGGACGATACATACTGCTCGCTTTCGGGCAGCGGGGTCTTGTCATCCACGTAAAGGGCAACTACCACGTATTGGTCGCGTAGCAACTTTAACACTCGTGGGTCGCTCCATACTTTGGCTTCCATCTCGCGGCAGTTCACACAGCCGTGTCCGGTAAAATCAATGAACAGTGGCTTGTTTACCTTCCGGGCATAAGCCACGGCTTCTTCATAATCGAAAAAGCCTTGCAAGTTATGAGGAAGCTCGAACAAATCGCCATATTTTACTTTGGCAGGAAAGTTCGAATCTGTAGCCGCCTGTCCGCCATTGCCTGCACTTTTTACTTCTATTTTGTCGAAGGTGGACATGGGCGGCAAGTAGCCCGACAGCGCTTCGAGTGGCGCGCCAAACATGCCCGGAATCAAATAAATCACGAAACTAAGGGTGACCAAGGCTAACAACAGGCGGGGCACCGACAGGCGCTCTACGGGGCTATCGTGGGGTAGTTGTATCTTCCCTAAAAGATAGAGCGTAAGGGCTATGCCAATGGCAATCCATATTGCCAGATACACTTCGCGGTCCAGCAGGTGCCAGTGATATACCTGATCGGCCACACTTAAAAACTTGAAAGCAAATGCCAGTTCAATAAAGCCCAGTACCACCTTGACCGAGTTGAGCCATCCGCCGGAGCGGGGCAGCTTATTCAAGGCAGTAGGAAATGCCGCGAAAAAAGTAAAAGGGATGGCAAATGCCAGTGAAAATGCCAACATACCTACAATAGGTTTAAGCACTTCGCCCCCCGCAGAAGCAATCAACAGGCTGCCGGCGATGGGCACAGTACAAGAAAACGACACCAACACCAGGGTGAGTGCCATAAAGAAGATGCCCACCAAGCCCCCTTTGTCGGCTTGCTTATCTACCTTGGTAAGGAAAGAAGAGGGAAGCGTGATTTCGAACATCCCCAGGAAAGAAAGCGCAAAGATGACAAATACAAGGAAGAATATCAGGTTGGCCAGCCAGTGGGTACTTACTTCGTTGGCAAATTCAGCCCCTAAAAATACGGCAGCCAAGGTGCCCACAAGTGTATAGATGCCGATAATAGAAAAACCATAGAAAAAGGCTTTGCTAATGCCCTGACGGCGTGCGGCGCGCAACCGCTGCTGATAACGCTCTTCATCTTCTCCTTCTTTGCGTGCTATGTTGCCTTTCATGAAGTAGGAAACCGTCATGGGAATCATGGGGAACACGCAGGGGGTAAAGATGGCCGCCAGGCCGGCCAGAAAAGCCGTAAGGGCAAACAGCCACAAGCTTTGTTTCTTTTCGGGGGAGGTGGGAGTGGCAGGTGAGGGTGTTTGTGTGGTTTCTGTGCCGTCTTGAACGCTTTTTACCACTTGGGCGCCACTGCTTACCACACTGTCGATGGCTTGCGGAAGGGTGTCTGCCGTAGTATTTACCGTGCTTTCTTCTTTCTCTTTTTCTTTATGCCCGCTTTCCTTCGCCCGGGCTTGTACACTCACCGAAAAATCGTAGCTGCCCGGTACGCACATGCCCGTTACATTGGAGCACACTTGAAAGTTGATGCTGCCTTTTATATTGACTTCGGGCGCCGTAACTACAAATTTTTGAATAAAAGTGCCTTCTTTTTTGAAGATGGCCACTTGCCCTTCAAAAATCTCATCATATTTTTTGATGGAGTTGACCGAAAGGAGCGGTCCTGCTGCTTTCGCCCCCTGTATTTGGGCAATTTCTATTTCGGTAACCATAGGTCCCAACTCGGGGTCGAAGTCCGAAGCATACAGATACCAATCGTTATCTATTTTGGCTTTGAATACAAGCTCGAGCGTGTCGCCTACGTGGAGGGGTTGGGGGGTACGAAGGTTATGAGTCCAATGGGCGTGCTCTTCGATTTGTGCTTGTGCCCCGCCGGCGGCAAGCCACAGGCAGAGGATCAGTAAAAAATAAAGTTTTCGTGTCATGACTGTGTTTTATTTTATGGCTTATTCGACTGTGAAAATAAGCGATTCAATGTAAACAAAACCAAAGCTAATGGTTATGAAATGATAAAGGCGTCAGGAAACTGACAAATGACGTTTGACAAAATCGGCTATGTGAAGATAGGCTTTTTGTCCTTCCGGCATGCGGTGGGCAAACAGGTGCCACACATGCGGCATACCGTGCCATATTTCCAACTCTACGTGCACACCTTGCTGTGCCATGCGCTCGGCAAGCGCTTTGCCTTCATCGAAAAGGATGTCGTGTGTGCCCACTTGAATGAGGGTGGAAGGAAAGCCGGCATATTCTTCCGCAAAAAGAGGTGATAAAAAGGGTTGGCGGCGGTCCTGTCCGGACGCATAGAGTTCGGCAGCCATAGCCAGGCGCTTGGGGTGCAAGATGCCGTCAAGCCATGCTTTCTTACGAATACCGGGCATCGATAGGGTCAAATCTGCCCAGGGTGAAATCAGCACAAGCGCACGCGGCATGGGTTTGCCTTCCCGCTTGGCTTGCAAGAGTGCAGATAAAGCCAGGTTGGCACCTGCCGAGTCGCCCATCACAATGATTTGTGCGGGGTCATAACGTGTTATCAGCCAGCCGTAGGCCTGCAATATTTGGTCGGGTGGGGTGGGGAAAGGGTGTTCCGGTGCCAACGAATAATCTACGGCGAGCAATGGCAAACCGGTGGCGTTAGCCAAGCGGTAGGTAAGAGGGCGGTAGCCTGCTACACTGCCTACGACAAAGCCGCCACCGTGTACATAAAACAACACGGGTGGGGGTTCAGTGCCGGCAGGCAGCTGCCATTCGCAAGGGATACCGTTGGCGCCCGTGCGCCGCTGCTCTATGTTTTCCGGGAGTGGAATGCGGGCGCATAAGTATTCAAAGGTGCGACGCTCTTTTTTTAATGAAGTGGGGCGGTTGTGGCGCCACAGCTTATAAAACTGCAGCGCAATGGGGGCAATGAATGCTTGCCAGCTGCGGCGGCGAATGTGCCTTACGGTAAGTGTTTTTTGCGTGTCTTGCATGTCGTGTTGAGTGTGCATACTTATTTTTGTACTTTTGAAAGTGCGCTATGTTTTTAAACTTGTACCTGAAAATAAACGTTCATATGCCACTTTTTGGTTTAATTGGCTATCCTTTATCGCATTCGTTTTCCAAGCGCTACTTCACTGCCAAGTTTGAGCAAATGGGCTTGAAAGCGCATCGCTATGATTTGTTTGAATTGCAAGATATTGAACTTTTCCCGGCTTTATGGAAGACTTATCCCGCTTTGAAAGGGGTGAATGTAACCATTCCTTACAAGCAAAAAGTAATTGCTTTTTTAGATGAGTTGGCAGAAGGGGCACAAGCCGTGGGGGCAGTGAACACCATAAAAAAAATGCCGGATGGGCGGCTTGTTGGGTATAATACTGACGTGGAAGGTTTTAAGCAGGCGCTTTTGCGCTGGCTGCCTCTGTCTTATTTTAAGGAATCGGGTTATGAAGCCCTGGTTTTGGGAACGGGGGGCGCTTCCAAGGCGGTAGCCTATGTGCTGGGGCAGTTGGGGGTGCCTTACCGTATGGTGTCGCGCGACAAAACCAAAGGCGATTTGACCTACCGGGACATACAAAGGGAGGGGTGGGGGAATGCCCGGCTTATTGTCAATACCACCCCCTTGGGGATGAGTCCACAAACGGAAACGGCACCGGCTTTGCCTTACGAGCAGATAGACACAACCTTCTATCTTTATGATTTGGTATATAATCCGCCACTGACCCGTTTCCTGAAAGAAGGCATTGAACGAGGGGCTAAAATACAAAACGGCTTGGAGATGCTTTACCTCCAAGCCGAAGCCGCATGGGCAATATGGAATCAATAAGCGCTTACGCTTGGGGACGATACATCTCGACCATGCGGAATATCATTTTTTGTGTTTGCAGGTCTTCAAAAAACTCATAGAGCGCTTCGTGCTTGTCAAAATCCAGCAGTAAAGCACGCTCTAAATAGTGAATAGCTTCTTGGAAGCGCGCATCGCGCAGCAGGTAAGCTACCATGCGATAGAGCAAATCAACTTCTTCCGGGTTGGCGTCAATGCCTTCCTGCAACACTTCTATGGCCTTTTCGTAGTCCCCCTGTTCGTAGTACACATAAGACCAATGCAGCCAGCATTCGGTATCGAAGGGCATGAGTTCGGCAGCATATTGGAAGTGCTCAAGGGCAGATACCACATGCCCTACTTTGAACTCCAGCTTGGCTAAGTTTAAATAATAGTTGCCATTGAAGGGGTCCAGCTTGCAGGCTTTTTCATAATGGTGGATGGCTTCGAACCAGCGTTCCGAGGCTTCGAAACAGCAAGCAATGCCATACCATGCTTCATCGCAGGCATCGTCTATGCGCAAAGCCTCTCGGTAGTAGTGAAGCGCTTGCGATAAATTGCCCTCTTTCTCGTAGCATGCGCCCAAATAACAGAATAGTTCGGCAGCCGGCTCGTCTTCTTTTTCAATCAGGCGTTCATAGCATTCTTTGGCTTGCCCATACTGCCCTAAGTTCATGTAGGTATTGCCCATTTTAAAAAGTGCCTGCCCGAAGTTGTCATCGATGAGCGTGGCGTATTCGAGCGCATGAAGGGCATCTTCAAAGCGTTCTATGTGGGCGTACACGTCGCCTAAATAAAACCAAGCGTAGGCATTGTAAGGGTTGCGGTCTATTTCCTTTTTATAGAAGGCAATGCCCCGCTCTATTTGATTGCGTTGGTCAAGGCAGTGAAGGTATTCATAGTGTACCAGGTCGTGCGCCGGATTTTTGCGAAATACTTTTTCGTACAAAGCGATGGCTTTTTCCGGCTTGCCCCAGTGCTGGTAAGCCCACGCCATCTGAAACCATATGTCGGTGTCGTCTTGCGCCCAATGCAGGGCGGTGCGTAAAGTATCTATGGCTTCCTCAAAGCGGCTGAGAATTGAAAGAATGTTGCTTTTGAGCAGGAGGGCGTCCGTTTCAGACGGATGAAGCATCAATACCTGTTCAATCAATGAGAGGGCTTCATCGTACTGTCCCAAGCGGGCCAGCAGGTCGGCTTTGTCGAGCAACAGGTCGGAAGAGAAAGGGTGTTGGCGAATGCCTATCTCGCAGGCATGCAGGGCTTCATCCCATTTGCCTTGCGAAGAGTAGTGGTCAATGATGGCCTCATAGGCTTCCACTTCAAAGAAAAACTGCTCTTGGTTGAGTAGCATCTCTTCGAAACGTTGCACCCATGAAGAGGAGTCGTTGTGACTATGCTTGAAATTTTGAGCCATTCAGTATAGTAATTTTACCTTAAGATAAATCCTTCGCAAATCTAAAACAAATTTGAGGGTTTTTTCATTACCGGAGGGTAATGTTATGTTTATTTAACTTTCAGTTGCGAAATAGACACTTCAAACAATTGAGTTGCCTGTTTGGTTTCTTTAAAAGTTCGAAACAATATTGAGCATGAAGCACGAAGTGAGTCGTTTTTTGGCATCCGGGCAGATGGAGTTATACATCTTGGGCCTGCTCGACGAAAAAGAAAGCCAGAAAGTGGAAAAGATGATGGAACGCCATCCGGAGCTGCAATCTGTTTATTCCGAAATGAAAAGCGCACTTGATTACTATGCTGACAAGCAGATTCAGACGCATTGTCAGAAAGAAAAGAGGCAGTCTTTACCATATCAGCAGCCGGTGCAAAGCCGTGTTTTGCCACAGGGCAGACGCCTTTGGACAGCGGCAATGGTGATAAGCGTAATATTCAACGTGCTTTTGTTTTTTTTCTATCTCAAAGAGCGTAAGGCAAATGAGGAGTTGGTTGGTCAAATGCAGTCGATGGAGCAGCGCTTTTTGGCACAGAGCGTGCAAATGCAAGATGAGTACAGAGTGCTGTTGCATGCGCATACTTACTTTGTGCCTTTGTACCGGACGCCCGGCGACGCACAGCAAAAGGCAGTGGTTGTATGGAACCGTCAAACGGGGGAAGGTTTCGTTTTTAGTGCTTGGTTGAGCCCGCCGCCTGAGGGGTATTGTTATCGCTTGTGGGCGGTAGATGCACAGGGGAGAGCCCATCAACTAACCGATTTGCAGCTGCACCGCATTTGCCGGACGAAAGCAAGCTATGAAGTAAGTAGCTGGAAGCTCACCTTGGAGCAGGAGAGCGGTAGCGGGCGCCAAGTGGTGGCACAAGCCGCTATGAAAGGCTAAGCTGCCGTATTTGCAGGAGCAGCTTGCGGCCGGCTTCGCTTAGTTGGCTGTCATCTATGTTTAGCGAGCGGATAATGTCTATCAGGCAATTGATTTTACCTTCCAAGGTAAAGAACTTATTTACAACGATGATGCGCTGTGATTTAAGAATGCAATAGCCCGCTTGGAAGTTGCCTTTTTCATAGCGTAAAATATAACCGGACTCACTGAGCAGCTCTTCCAGCTTTTGTAAAAAAGGTTTGTTGTAACGAATACTCATAGCTTATGCATGTAGAAGTGCTTCCACTTTTTGAAAAAGAGCATCAAAGTCAATGGGTTTCAAGACAACATCCTGAAAGCCCAAAGCTTGAAACTCGGCTTCGGAGTAATTGGGCGCATTGCCTGTGATGGCAATCACCGGCACTTGATTCTTGGGGGCGTCCAACTGCCTGATTTGTTTGAGGCAGGCAATACCGTCCAGTACAGGCATATTCAGGTCCAATAAAACCAAGTCGATGCTTTCCTTTTGTAATATATCCAGCACTTGTTGCCCATTTTTGGCAACCAGTATGCGATAGTCTTTCAACTCAAATACACGCTTTACAAGGTTCTGTATCACAGAACTGTCTTCACCAATCAGTATTGTTTTGCTGCTCATGCTTGTATATGTTAATGTAAATTTTATGCGAAATTAGCATTAGGAAAATACAATCTTGGGCTTGATTTTTGCTAAAATAAAAACAATAACAGAAAACACAGAAGAATCATGGAAGAAATTTTACAAACATTGCGCGACATTCTGTCTGAAAAGCTGGGTATTCAACCGGCATCCGTCACGCCCGAAGCCCACTTGGTAAAAGATTTGGGGATAGATTCGCTCGATTACATTGAGATTATTATGGAGTTGGAACAGGTGTACAATATGTCTATTCCCGAAACTGATTCCGAGCACTTCAAGACGGTGGAAGATGTGATGCTCTATATCCATGATAAGAAACTGAAAAAGACAGCCTGACTTTCAATTACCTTTTGCGCTCATATTGAGAACTGACTTACTTGCATGCCCCGGGCACCTCTTGCCGTTCATTTGAACGAGAGGTGCCTTTGTTGTTTGGTGTGGGAGAGAAAAAGAAATAAGAGAGGGGAATGCTGAAAATTTGAGCACAAGCAAAAAGAGCCACTGCCTTTTGTAGCTTGGTTTGATAGAGCTCTCGAGATGGCAAGCTGCACCTCGCTTGTTTGGGCTGAAAGGCTATGTGAAGGGCAGGCACCGGCGCGCTTTTGATATGGGGGTGTTGTTTGAGCAGCACGCACAAACCATAAAAAAAGCCCGGCAAATGCCGGGCTTTCAACGTTATGCGATGTATATGTTATACTAACTCAACATTCACAGCGTTCATTCCTCTACGACCTTCTTGCAAGTCGAAGGCTACTTCATCATCTGACCGGATTTCGTCGATAAGCCCACTCACGTGAACAAAATACTCTTGATTTGAATCCAGGTCGCGAATGAAACCATAACCTTTAGTTTCATTGAAAAATTTTACAATACCTTTGTACATGATAATAATTGATAATTAAATAAATACTATGAAACAAAGGTAAGTAAAGTAATTGGATTGTGCAACTTTATAGTCTGTATTTTTAAATATTTTTTTATTTATTTTTCGGAATGAATCAATAAAAAAGCCCCGCTCTCTGCGAGCGAGGCTTTTGTCGATGCTACTATGTATGTGTTATACTAACTCAACATTCACAGCATTCATTCCTTTGCGACCTTCTTGCAAGTCGAAAGTTACTTCGTCGTCCGACTTGATTTCGTCGATAAGTCCACTCACGTGAACAAAATACTCTTGATTTGAATCCAAGTCGCGAATGAAACCATAACCTTTAGTTTCATTGAAAAATTTTACAATACCTTTGTACATGATAATAATTGATAATTAAATAAATACTATGAAACAAAGGTAGGCAAAGTAATTGGACTGTGCAACTCTTGTGGGAATATTTCTTAATATTTTTTACTTACACTTGATGTCCGGGCAACAAAAAAGCCCCACTCTTCATGAGCAGGGCTTTGATGCCGGTGTTCTTATGTGTTACGCTAACTGAACATTCACAGCATTCATTCCTTTGCGACCTTCTTGCAAGTCGAAAGTTACTTCGTCATCCGACTTGATTTCGTCGATAAGACCGGTAACGTGAACAAAATATTCCTTACCGCTTTCGAGGTCACGAATGAAACCATAACCTTTGGTTTCATTGAAGAATTTTACAATACCTTTGTACATGATTGATAATAGATAATTATGAAACAATAAACCAAAGATACGGCTTTTTTTTAATCCGGCAAATTGAGCGACTGTTTTTTTGTGAAAAAGAAAAGAGCATGAGCAAAATTTCTTCACTCATGCTCTTTTGCGCGTATCGAAAGGGGGCACAACGACCACTTATACTTTTTCAGCGACAGCATCCAGCTTTTGAGCCAGTACAGTCTTGGGTACCACGCCCACTTGCTTGTCAACTACTTCGCCACCTTTGAAGATGAGCAAGGTAGGAATGCTGCGAATGCCAAACTGAGCTGCCAGGTTGGGGTTGGCATCTACATCCACTTTGCCGATGACTGCTTTTCCTTCATATTCGCCGGCGAGCTCTTCTATAGTGGGTGCCAACATCAAGCAAGGTCCGCACCAGCTGGCCCAAAAATCAATCAATACAGGCTTGTCGCCATTCACAATTTCATTGAAGTTTGCTTCGGTAATTTCTAAAGCTTTTCCCATGACAATAGAATATTTAAATGGTTGTTAAACGCTTTTTAAACACAGAACACATGAAAAGAGTTTAATTTTTGTTTTGCTCTTCAAAGATAAGCATAAAAGCCTATATGCGTCTGTCAGCCGGCTGACTATTTTCAATGCACGGGCAGGGCTTTGATGCCCGGCAGGCGATTGAGCGAATCCAGCAGATGCTTGCTTACCGACAGTTTGTATTTTTTAGAAAAAGCAGGCACGCTGATTTGCTTTTTGGGGTCAAACAAATGCACTTCCATCCATTTGTCGCCGGCATAATCTTGTGCCAGTTTTTCCAGCTTGGGCAGGGTATCCGGGTCGAAGTTGTCCAAATCAATGAGCAGGCGGATGCCTTTCCATGCCTGATTGCGCAACTCGCTGAGGAATTCCATTTTTTTGGGTCGGAACTCCCATTGGTCTTGGTTGTTGTAGCGCAGGCGCATTTCCCCTTCGATATAAAGCAGTTGACCATTTTCTACATAAGGCATAAACTGTGCGTAGTCTTTGCCAAAAAGCGCTATTTGCAGGCTTCCGTGGAAGTCTTCTATGCTGAAAATCATGAAAGGGTTGCCATTTTTGCCCTGCCGGCGGTTCACCTCGGTAACTACGCCCGCAATGCGAATGGGCTCACTGTGCCCGTTGTTTTGGGGTTTATACTCTGCCAGCTCGTCCAAGCGCTTGTTGCAAAGGTATTTTACTTCCAGCTCATACATATCGAGGGGGTGCCCCGACAGATAGAAGCCCACCACTTCTTTTTCTTTTTTTAGCTTATACACGGCGCCCCACGGCTCGCACTGGGGGGCTTTGGGTGGGGGCAGCGCTACATCGCCCTGCATGTCGCCAAAGATAGACTGTTGTGCTTTCAGCTTCTCAGCCTGATAGGCGTTGGCATAGCGCAGCAGCTTTTCTATATAGCTTTGTCCGTCTTCTTCGTGAAAATATTGGCTGCGGTCTAAACCGAAGCAGTCGAAAGCACCGGCCAGTGCCAAGCCTTCCATGATTTTTTTATTGACCTGTGAAAGGTTGACACGGCGCACAAAGTCGAAAATATCTTTGAAAGCACCATGCTGATTGCGCTCTTCGATGATGGAACGCACGGCGGCTTCGCCCACGCCCTTGATGGCTGCCAGACCGAAACGAATTTCTTTGTCGTTGACAGCCACAAAGTGCACATCACTTTGATTGACATCGGGACCGAGTACTTCGAGTCCCATGCGGCGGCATTCGGCAAGGAAGAAGTTGATTTTGTCGATGTTGCTCATGTTATGGGTGAGCACCGCCGCCATGTATTCGGCCGGGTAGTTGGCTTTCAAATAGGCCGTTTGGTAGGCTACGACCGAGTAGGCTGCCGAGTGTGAGCGGTTGAAGCCATACTCGGCAAACTTCGCCATGATGTCAAAGATTTCATTGGCTTTTTCTTCGGGTATGTTGTTTTTCTCTTTACAGCCCTTTACAAAGATGGCGCGCTGCTTGTCCATCTCTTCTTTTTTCTTTTTCCCCATGGCGCGCCGCAGCAGGTCGGCACCGCCCAGTGTATAGCCGGCAAGGACCTGCGCCGCCTGCATGATTTGCTCTTGGTAAACCATGATACCGAAGGTGTCGCGCAAGATGGGTTCCAGCAGCGGGTGAGGGTATTCCACCGGCTCTTTGCCATGCTTTCGGCGTATATACACCGGAATAAACTGCAAGGGCCCCGGCCGGTAAAGGGCGTTCATGGCAATGAGGTCTTCTATGTTGGTAGGCTTCAGCTGCCGCAAATACATTTGCATACCTTCCGACTCGAACTGAAAAGTGCCAATGGTTTCGCCATTTTGATAGAGCTCGAAGGTCTTGGGGTCATCCAAGGGAATGTGGTCTATGTCAATGTCTATGCCCTTGTTTTTCTTGATCATGGCAAGGGCATCTTTGATGATGGTAAGGGTCTTGAGCCCGAGAAAGTCCATTTTCAACATCCCGGCATCTTCAATCACCTTGCCATCGAACTGAGTGACCAGCAAGTTGGTATCTTGTGCCGTACAAACGGGGATATAGTCGGTCAGGTCACCGGGGGCAATGATGATGCCGGCAGCATGCACGCCCCGCGAACGCACCGAGCCTTCGAGTACCAACGCTTCGCGCAGCACCTTGGCTTTCAGGTCGTTGCTGTTGTATATTTCTTTCAACTCGGGGGTTTCTTCTATAGCCTTTTGCAGCTTGGTGCCCGGCTTGTCGGGGATGAGCTTTGCCAAAGCATCGGTTTCCTGCAGAGGCAGTTCCAGCACACGCCCTACGTCGCGCACAGCCATTTTGGCGGCCATGGTGCCATAGGTGATGATGTGCGCCACTTGGTTCCATCCATACTTCTCTACCACGTAATCGATGACACGTTGCCGTCCTTCATCGTCGAAGTCCACATCTATATCGGGCATGGATACACGTTCCGGGTTCAGAAATCGTTCGAAAAGCAGGTTGTAACGAATGGGGTCTATATTGGTGATGCCGGTGCAGTAGGCTACTACCGAGCCGGCTGCCGACCCCCGTCCGGGACCTACGGAAACGCCCAATTGGCGCGCCGCAGCTATGAAGTCTTGTACGATGAGGAAATAGCCCGAGAAGCCCATGTTTTGAATGATGTTGAGCTCGTAGTTGATGCGCTCTTCTATCTCGGGGGTGATGGTGCCGTAGCGGCGTTTCGCCCCTTCGAAAGTTAAGTGCCGCAGATACTCGTCCTGGTTTTTGAAACCGGGCGGAATAGGGAAGTGCGGCATCAAGATATCGCGCTTGAGCTGCAGGGTCTCTACCTTATCATAAATTTCATTGGTGAAGTCGAGCGCTTGCGGCACATCGGCAAAGAGCCGGTTCATTTCGGCTTGGGTCTTAAAATAAAATTCGTTGTTGGGGAAGGCAAAGCGCATGCCCTTACCTTCGCCCTTGGGGTCGCTTTGCTTGGCACCGGTGTTGATACACAGCAAAATATCGTGGGCGTTCCAATCGTCTTGGTCGAGGTAGTGCGAATCATTGGTGGCAATGACCTTGAGATTGTATTTTTTAGCCCACCGCAACAAAGTCTGGTTGATGTCTTCTTGGGAAATGCCCGTGCCGTCGATGTTTTCGAGGTGGTGCCGCTGCAGTTCTATATAGAAATCATCGCCAAAAACATCGATCCACCACTTGAGCTTTTCTTCGGCCGCTGCTTCGCCTTGCCGCAGGATAGTCTGCGGAATTTCGGCACCGATACAGCAAGAAGTGGCAATCAGCCCTTTGTGGTATTTTACAATCAACTCTTTATCTATACGCGGGTATTTCGAGTAGTAGCCTTCAATGAAGCCCAAGGAGCATAACTTTGACAAGTTTTTATAGCCTTCCGCATTTTTGGCCAACAGCAATTGGTGGTAGCGTACATCTTTTTCTTCCCGGGAAAACTGCTTTTTGTGCCGGTCTTCCACCAAGTAAAATTCGCAGCCCACGATGGGCTTTACACCTTGTTTGTGAGCTTCTGCCACAAACTTGAACGCCCCGAACATATTGCCGTGGTCGGTGAGTGCCACGGCTTTCATGCCGTCTTCTTTGGCTTTGCGCATCATGTCTTCGATGCGTGTGGCGCCGTCGAGCAGTGAGAATTGTGTGTGGCAGTGCAAGTGGATAAAAGGGATAATATCGGACATGGCTTACAGCTTGCTTTTGGTGAATACGGGTACTCAGACAATGAAGAGGAAAGTGCCGGCGTAGGGGTAAAGATACTTGGCTTTATAGGAACAGGCAAAAGTACGAAATTTTGAGCTGAAGCGTATTTTTTGAGAGGCACAAAACAAAAAAGCCCCCCGCAGAGCAGAGAGCTTTTTTCCAAAAAATTATGAAAAACCAACTGAAAAATGAAACAGTTGATGCGCTGCTTCTTTTTTAGATTCGTTCTTATTAACGAAGAGCAAGCCGTGAAAGTTTCATGCTTGCAGATTAGGCGACTTTCGTTATCTTAACGAATCAAACGCCAAAAATATTTCATCATGGAACATACACTTCGCACTTCCCGTATTCGCATAACTGACTGGGGGCAGCAATACCATCATTACATACAGCTTTTAGACGATGACCTGTTGTTGAGCCTGCGCAAGAACCGGGAGGAAGTGAACCGTTTGTTGGGCAACCTGACCGACGAGCAGGCTGCTTATGCCTATGCACCCGGCAAATGGTCTATCAAGGAGGTGCTGGGGCACATCATTGATGCCGAGCGTGTGATGAGCTACAGGGCTATGTGCATTGCCCGTGGCGAAAAGCAAACTTTGCCCGGTTTCGATGAAGACGACTATGTGGCAGAAGCACAGTTTGCGCACCGTTCTATGCGCTCACTGCTCGATGAATTCAACCATTTGCGCCATGCCAATATGTGTTTGTTTGAAAGCTTCGATGAAACTGTGCTTGCCCGGCGTGGCATAGCCAATGGGGTGGAGGTGAGTGTCTTGGCCCTTTGTGCCGTTGTGGCAGGTCATGCCATCCATCATGTGAACCTACTCAAAGAAAAATATTTACCTGTTATATAACGTTTACAAGAAAACATAATACGGAAGCTCATGAAGAGAATTTTTATCTATTTCTTGTTGGTTTTGGGGCTGTGGTCCATAACAGGACACTACAGCCAAGCGCAACAGACCAAACCACGCAACGGCGTGGCAGAGCCCAGAGAAGGATTGTATGCCTTTACGCATGCCACCTTGTGGCTCGACTACCGCACCAAGATAGAAGACGCCACCCTCTTGATACGTCAAGGGCGGGTCATTGCAGCCGGAAAAAAGGTGTCTGTGCCAAAAGAAGCCGTAGTCATCGACTTGGCAGGCAAGCACGTCTATCCTTCGTTTATTGATTTGTATTCGCACTATGGCATGCCCAAGGTAGAAGAGCGCCCCTGGCGCCGAGGACCACAGATCGAATCTTCGAAGCAAGGCGCCTATTATTGGAACGAAGCCGTGCGCGCCGAGCAAGAAGCGGCTTCCATGTTTGTAAACAAAGCGAAAGAAGCAGAAGACCTGAAAAAAGCCGGCTTCGGTGCCGTGCTTACGCACTATCCTGATGGCATTGTGCGTGGCAGCGGGGCTTTGGTCAGCTTGGCAGGGGAAGGCGAAGAGCACCTCTCTATTTTAAAAGAGCGCGCTTCCACGCATTTTGCCTTTCAACGGGGCAGCAGTCAGCAGGATTATCCCACTTCCTTGATGGGCATGGTGGCGCTCGTTCGCCAAGTGTACTACGATGCCGACTGGTATGCCAAAAGCCAAGAGCCGAACAAAGAGCACAACCTTACGCTCGAGGCTTTTAACCGCCAGCGCAACCTGCCTGCTATTTTCGAGGTAGAGCACCGCTTGCAGGCTCTGACTGCCGACAAGATAGGCGATGAGTTCGGTGTGCAATATATTATCAAGGGGGCAGGCGATGAATATATGCGCCTGAATGAATTGAAGCAAACCGGGGCTACTTTTATTGTACCGCTCAACTTCCCCAAGCCCTATGACGTGAGCGACCCCGCCGACGCACAGCTGGTAACGCTGGCGCAAATGAAACACTGGGAGCTGGCACCGTCGAATGCCGCCCGTTTGGCGCAGGCAGGCATTCCTTTTGTTTTCACGGCAGCAGGGCTCGACAAAGCCGAAGACCTCATAGCGCAGGTGCAAAAAGCCATAGAGGCAGGTCTCTCGCCCGAAGAAGCCCTGAAAGCCTTGACTTACCGCCCGGCTCAATTGCTGGGGGTGGAAAACGAGCTGGGCGTTTTGAAGCCCGGCGCCTGGGCTAATTTCCTCATTACTTCAGGGGAAATATTCGACAAAGAAACCACCATTTATGAAAACTGGGTGCAGGGCAAGCGCTATGTGTTGGCAGACATGAGCCTGAAGCCCATTGCCGGCAAGTATGAGCTGGAAATGAACGGCAAGAAGTTAAGCCTGACGGTTAAAGGCAAGCCCCATGCCCCACAAATGAGCCTGCGTGCCGAAGGCGACACCACCGACACCAAAGTCAATGTGCAGCGCCAAGGCGATTTGCTTACACTGTACTTCACCTTGGGAAGTGGCGAGGCAGCCACCTTGTATCGTTTGACCGGATGGATTAAAGACAAAGCGCTGGAAGGGAAAGGGCAAGATGCCGAAGGCAAATGGTTTGAATGGGTAGCCCGTTACCAAGGCGCGGCAGAAGAAAAAGAAGAGAAAAAAGAAGAAAAAGAGAAAAAGGTAGCAGAGGAAGAGAAAAAAGAGCAGGCAGCAGGCGAAGTGATTTATCCTTTTGTAGCCTATGGACGTGCGCAGCTGCCACCACAAGAAACCGTGCTTATCAAAGATGCGGTGGTGTGGACCAACGAAGCCGAAGGCATCATTCAAGAAGGCGACGTGCTGATTCAAAACGGCAAAATAGCTGCCGTAGGCAAGGAGCTGAAAGCCCCCAAAGGTGCCAAAATCATCGATGCAGCGGGCAAACACCTAACCCCCGGTATCATTGATGAGCACTCACACATTGCCTTGTTTAGCGTGAACGAAGCCGGGCAAGCCATCTCGGCGGAGGTGCGCATGGCCGATGCCGTCAATTCCGAAGACGTAAACATTTACCGTCAGTTGGCGGGGGGCGTTACTGCCGCACAGCTGTTGCATGGTTCGGCAAACCCCATAGGTGGGCAGTCAGCCATCATCAAAATGCGTTGGGGCATGGCACCGGCACAAATGTTGATAGAAGGGGCAGACGGCTTCATTAAGTTTGCGCTGGGCGAAAATGTAAAACAAAGCAACTGGGGCGACGACTACCGCATCCGCTATCCTCAAACGCGCATGGGCGTGGAGCAGGTGATGGTCGATGCCTTCACCCGCGCGCTTCAGTATGAAAAAGAAAAAGAAGAAGCAGCCAAGAGCAAGGGCAAAAAAGTGGTACGCACCGACCTGGAACTGGAAACGCTGCTTGAAATTCTTAATAAAAAGCGTTTTATCACCTGCCATTCTTATGTAGCTTCCGAAATTACCATGCTCATGCGTGTGGCTGAGCGTTTTGGCTTCCGTGTCAATACCTTTACGCACATTCTGGAAGGCTACAAAGTAGCTGACAAGATGAAAGCACACGGTGCCGGGGCTTCTACCTTTGCCGACTGGTGGGCATATAAAAACGAGGTAAAAGATGCCATCCCCTACAATGCCGCCATCATGCACAAAGTAGGTCTGACTGTAGCCATCAATTCCGACGATGCCGAAATGGGGCGCCGCCTGAACCAAGAAGCAGCCAAGGCGGTAAAATACGGGGGCGTGAGCGAAGAAGAAGCCCTGAAAATGGTGACTTTAAACCCTGCCAAGCTCTTGCATCTTGACCACCGCATGGGAAGCATCAAAGTAGGGAAAGACGCCGACTTGGTGATATGGTCAGACCACCCCTTGTCTATTTACGCCAAAGCAGAAAAGACCTTTGTTGATGGGCGCCTGATGTATGACATGGAAGAAGACAAACAACTGCGCGAATTCATTGCAAAAGAGCGCGCACGCTTGATTCAAAAGATGATAGAAGCCAAAAACGGAGGCGCTTCCACCCAAAAAGCAGGGCATCGCCCGCATAAAGACTTCCATTGCGAAGACCTGGAAGAAAACTTCTTGGACTTTTAAACAGGCATATAGCTTCAAGCCTTTGCCAGACCGCCTTGCGAGCATCGTAAGGCGGTTTTGTTTTTTCCTTTTTTAAAAGACGGAAAAAGGTGTTTCCACAGCTGCTTTTTGTGGCAGGAAGTGGGCAGTCTTATTTGGCTTTTAGGTAAAAAGCGTGTAGCTTTCTTTTTAAAATAAAACAAAAGGTCATGATAGAATCACGTAACCCATATAACAACGAAGTACTGGCAACGTACGAAGCAGAAGATGCCGGGCGCATAGAGCAGAAGATAAACCAAGCCCATGAAGCTTTTCTTGATTGGCGCTGCCGCTCTTTTGACGAGCGTGCCGGGCTGATGCGTAAAGTGGCTGATTTGCTGCGTGAGCGGAAAGAATCCTTGGCGCAGCTTATGACAGTTGAAATGGGCAAAGTCCGGCGCGAAGCCATTGCCGAAGTGGAGAAATGTGCCTGGGTATGCGATTATTATGCCACCTATGCCGGGCAGTTCTTGACCGAAGAAGTGGTGCGTACCGACGCCTCTCGCAGTTATGTGCGTTTTGCCCCTTTGGGCGTGGTGTTGGCTGTCATGCCTTGGAACTTCCCTTTTTGGCAGGTATTTCGTTTTGCAGCCCCCGCTTTGATGGCAGGCAATGCCGCTTTGCTCAAGCATGCGTCCAATGTGCCGCAGTGTGCGTTGGCAATAGAAAAACTGTTTGTAGATGCCGGTTTCCCGGAACATATTTTCCAAACGCTGCTCATCGGTGCCGGAGCAGTAGAAGCGGTTATCCGGCATGACAAGGTGCGGGCAGTCACACTTACGGGCAGCGAAGCAGCCGGACGCAAAGTGGCCGCTGTGGCCGGCGAGTGTCTGAAGAAAACAGTGCTGGAGTTGGGCGGAAGCGACCCCTTCATTGTGTTGCCCGATGTGGACATAGAAGCCGTGGCAGCTAAGGCAGTGCAAGCCCGTATGATAAACAACGGACAGTCTTGTATTGCTGCCAAGCGGTTTATTGTTCATGCCGGCATTTATGATTCTTTTGCGGAAGCCTTTGTCGAACATATGCGCAAACTGCGTTTCGGTAAGCCGGAAGACGAGGCCACCGACTATGCAGCCATGGCGCGCCATGACCTGCGCGATGAATTGCATGCTCAGGTGCAAGCGAGCATAAAAGCAGGTGCTACCTGCCTTTTGGGAGGCAAGCCCATGGAGCACCCCGGTGCTTGCTACGAGCCCACCGTGCTGGCCGGCGTACTGCCCGGCATGCCCGCCTTCGATGAAGAGCTGTTCGGACCGGTGGCTGCACTCATCAAAGCTTCTTCTACAGAGGAAGCGCTGCAGCTTGCCAACCGCTCGGCCTATGGCTTGGGCGGCTCTGTATGGACTGCCGACACGCTGAAAGGGGAGCAGCTGGCGCAACAGCTGGAAGTAGGATGCGCCTTTGTGAATGGCATTGTGAAGTCGGACCCGCGCCTGCCTTTTGGGGGCGTGAAGCATTCGGGCTATGGCAGGGAATTGTCTATCTTTGGCATCCGCGAATTCGTGAATATACAAACCCTGTGGATAGCTTGATGAAAAAACCACCTTTTGAACATTACGAAGAGGCAGTGGCTTGGCTTTACGGGCAACTGCCTCTTTTTGAGAAACAAGGCGCCGCTGCTTATAAGCCCGGCTTGGAGCGCATGGAAGCAATGGCGGCGCTGCTGGGGCATCCCGAAGGTCGCTTTCGTGCCATCCACATTGCCGGCACCAATGGCAAAGGCAGTGTGGCGCATTTGTTAGCCAATGCCCTGTATGCAGCAGGTTACAAAACAGCCTTGTTTACATCGCCCCATATCCACCGCTTTACCGAGAGAATCAGGGTCGATGGCAAAGAAGTGCCTGCTGCCTTTGTGTTGGACTTCGTGAACCGCCACCATGCCTTGGTAGAGCGTTTTCGCCCCACTTTTTTTGAATGGGTCACGCTGATGGCTTTTGATTTTTTTGCCCGGCAAGAAGTAGATGTGGCAGTAGTGGAGGTGGGCATGGGCGGTCGCTTGGATGCCACCAATATTTTAATGCCTGAAATGGGCGTAATTACCCGCATAGCTCTCGACCATCAGCAGTTTTTGGGCGATACCTTGGCACAAATTGCTGCCGAAAAAGCCGGTATCATCAAAAAAGGAATGCGGGTGGTGATTGGGCGCCGGCAAGCAGAAACCACTGCCGTGTATGAAGAGAAAGCTGCCGGGCAAGCAGCACGCTTGTTGTGGGCAGAAGACAAAGCCGGAATGGCATGGGGCGCTTTCTTGGCTGACGGAAGGCGCCGGGCAACCATTCAGGACCACACAACATGTTTCGATATTGAAACCCCGCTGACAGCCGCTTATCAGGCAGACAATTTGTTGACCGCCTGGGTGACTTTTAAAGAGTGGATGACCACGGAAGGGCGCAATGAAGAAGCCCAAGCCGCTTTTCGAAAGGGGGCGTGCTTGTCTGTTTTTCGTCTGAAAGGGCGTTGGCAGCGCTTGCGTACACAAGCCCTTGTTTTTGCAGATGCCGCACATAATGAAGAAGGCATACGGGCGTTGTGCCGCCAGATTGAACAGATACGGCCTGCACATTGCCGTTGGGTCATAGGATTGGCTGCCGATAAGAACTTATCACTTTTGGCTTCTTGCTTGCCTGCGGCAAAGTCTTCTTACTACTGCTGCGCTGCCCGGTCGCCACGTGCATTAGCGGCAACACAGCTGGCAGCCGAATTGCAAAAACAGGCTTTAGAGGCGCGTGCCTATACTTCGGTGAACGAGGCTTTGCAAGCTGCCATGCACGACTACCAAGAAGGCGAACTGATAGTGGTGGCAGGCAGTCATTTTATTTTGGCAGAGCTGCCCGAAGCACTTTTTGAGTGAAAGCAAGGAAGGCAGCAAGCACACTCTACTAATTGGGTGCGCTTGCCGCTCTTGTTTGAATTACATGTCTTGTACAACCTCAAGCACTTGCCGTATATACGCTTCACTAAAATCGAAGCGTATGCCTGCTGTGGCGTATATGTCTGCAATAGAGCGTGTATATCCCGGTTTCAAGGCACTCATATAGTCTTGGAGCGCTCGCTTCCGGTCTGCTTGATAGTTCTTCCATAGAGCGAGAGCACCCAGCTGGGCAATGCCGTATTCTATGTAATAGAAAGGCACTTCATAGATATGCAACTGCTTTTGCCAGAAGTAATCATGATATTCTTCGAGGTCGTGCCAGTCGGTGAGGTGGTCATGAAAGCGGGTGTATATGTCGTGCCATGCTTTACGCCGCTGTTCATGATTGTGTTTGGGGTGCGTGTAAAGCCAATGTTGGAAGGCATCGATGCAGGCCACCCACGGAAGCGTTTCTATGATTTCTTGTTTTTGGAAGGCGTAGGCACGCTGTAAGTCTTCTTTTTGGGGCAAATACACATCCCATGCAGGCATGGTGATGAGTTCCATGCTCATAGAAGCAAGCTCTGCCACTTCGGAAGGCACTTCTTTAAAGACAGCCAAGGGGAGGTCTGCCATCAAAATAGAATGCACGGCATGCCCCATTTCATGAAGCAAGGTGGTCACGTCGCGCAGGTTGCCACTGGCATTCATGAAAATAAAGGGCAAGTTCGAGACAGGCAAAGGGTAGTTATAGCCCCCCGGGGCTTTATTCTTCCGGGAAGAGAGGTCCAAGTGACCGGCTTCCCGGAGGCGTTCCAGACATTCGGCAAAGAAAGGATGGGTTTGTTCCAGGCAGGCTTTGGTCCTTTCTATCAAGTCCTTTTCGTCGCTAAACGGATGCAAGGGAGGGCGCCCCAGCGGGTCGGCTTTCCAGTCCCAGGGTTTGAGCTTGCTTACACCCATTTGCTGTTGGCGTTCGGCAGCCAAGGCATCGAGCAGGGGAACAGCATGGCGTGCCACGGCTTCGTGGAACTGCAGACAATCGCCGGGCGTGTAATCGAAACGGCACAGCTCATCCCAGATATAATCCCTGTAGTTGGCATAACCGGCTTGGGTAGCTATCTGATGCCGCAGCGCCAGCAGTTCGTCCAGCAGTTCGTCCAGCTCTTTGCGATCTTTCAGGCGCCTTTCGGCTATCTTTACATAGGCTTCTTCCCGCTTGTTCCGGTTGGGGTCAAAAAGCAGGTCTTGCGCTTGCTGCAGGGTCAATTCTTTGCCGTCGATATGCACGGTCATGCTGCCGGCTATTTTGCCATATTCCTGTTGCAGTACCTGCACTCTTGTAATAAGCGGAATGTTTTTTTCCTGAAAGAGGTCTATTTGCTTACGCAGGCGTCTGATATAAATGTCGTAAGCCGGTTCTTGTTTTAACCGGTTGATAAAAGGCGATTCAAAAGCCTTGCGGTTGAGCTTTTGTGTGTATTGCAAGCTGACGGGTTGAATTTCTTCCACAAATTGCTCAAATGCCTGCTTGGCTTCTTGGTCGGCGGTGTTGCAGGTGTAACGGATATAAAGCCAGCCCATGGCTTCGGCCAGTTGGGTTTCCAGTTCGTTGCGGTCGCTGAACCAGCGCTTCAGTGCTTCGAGGCTGTCTATGGGGCGCCGCAGCAGGTCTTCATAGTAAGGAATGATGCTTTCGGCAGAGCGCGTATCTATGTTGTCCACAAACTGAGCCATGTTATGATATGTTTGAACGTTTGTTTATTGAAAGTTGATTTCCGTGTTGTCGCCTATGTTCAGGCTTTGGCGCAGCCCTTTGAGGGCGCTGTCGTTGCCTATGATGGAGTCGTGTAAAACCACATAATCGAGGTGGCTGAAGGAGCCAATGATGGAGTTGGAAATGATGGATGACTGCACTATGGCGTCATTTCCGATGGCTACGTTGGGTCCGATGATGGAATTGCTGATTTTACAGTTCTCGCCAATACTAACCGGCGGAATGATGATGGTATTGGGAAAATGCGGGAGATCGGTTTTATACTTGCTTTGGTTCAACAAGATGGCATTGGCTTCGAGAATGGTCTCTTTCTTTCCGCAGTCATACCAATGGCGCACGGGCAGGGCGTAAATTTCTTCGTCTTTTTCTATCATGCGCTGCAGGGCATCGGTCAGGTGGTACTCACCGCGGTTTTTGAGCTGATTCTCTATCAAATACTGGATACACTCGAAAAGCAACGGTAGGTTTTTGAGCTTATAAATACCGACCAGCGCCAGGTTGGATTTCGGTATTTTGGGTTTTTCTTCCAAGCGCAAAATGCGCCCGTTGGCATCGGTTTCGGCAATGCCGAACAGCCCCGGCTGCGATACTTTTTTAACACCTACCGCCGAGGTGCGCATGCTCAACAGCGCTTTCCAGTTCAGGTGTGCGATGGTATCGCCCAAAACAACCAATATTTGCTCTTCCTGAATGAGCAGGTCTTTGGCAACCCAAAGCGCATGTGCCAGCCCTTCCCGTGGTTCCTGCACCACGAAAGTCATATTGAGCTTGCCTTCATAGCTTTCACGAATAAACAGCTCTATTTTGTCGCCCAGGTAGCCGATGATGAATACAAAGTCCTGCAAGCCCTCTTCCAGCAGGCTGTCTATAATGTGCCCCAGCAGGGGTTTGCCGGCTACCGGCACCAAAGACTTGGGTTGCGTGTGGGTGTGTGGACGAAGCCGCGAGCCTATGCCCGCTACCGGTATGACTACTTTCATAGTTTTCCTAAAAATGACAAACAACAGGCAATATAATAACTATTATCATGCATTTGACGAAATGCCGGCAAACATAACACCTTTATTTTGTATTCTGTATTCATATTGTATAAAAAAAACTTAACTTTGTACTATTCTTAAAGAGTTTTTGTGTAGTGTAGTTACTTAAAAAGTGTAAGTCTGTGGAAACCAAACCTTATAAACCGGAAAACCATGTACGCCTGGTAACAGCGGCTTCCCTTTTCGACGGGCACGATGCCGCCATCAACCTGATGCGCCGTATTATGCAGGCATCGGGCGCCGAAGTGATTCACCTGGGACACAACCGCTCGGTGCAGGAAATCGTGGAGTGTGCCATTCAGGAAGATGTGCAAGGCATTGCCGTTACCTCTTATCAAGGGGGGCACATGGAGTTCTTTCAGTATATGTATGATTTGCTGAAGGAGCGGGAGGTGAATATTAAAATATTTGGAGGCGGTGGGGGGACCATCTTGCCTTCCGAGATAGAAGAACTGCACCGCTACGGCATTACGCGCATCTATCATCCCGACGACGGGCGGGCCATGGGCTTGCAGGGCATGATCAACGATGTGCTCAAAAAAGCCGACTTCCCCACTTATATTCCCAAAGCCAAGCGCCAACGGTTGGCAGCTGCCGGTGCCGATGACACCGAAGAGCATGACCCTTCGGCACGTTTTCAAGACCTGCAATATTTGGTGGAAAATGTAGAGACCAAAGACTCGCGCGTGATTGCCCGCCTGATTACCGTGGCTGAAAATGCCCCCGAAGATTACAGCGAGATACAAGAAACCGTCCGGCAGAAGGCGGCTCAAAAGAAAATCCCCGTTTTGGGTATTACGGGCACGGGCGGTGCCGGTAAGTCTTCGCTGGTCGATGAGTTGGTGCGCCGCTATTTACTCGACTTCGAAGAGCACACCATTGCTATCATTTCCGTGGACCCCTCGAAGAAAAAAAGCGGCGGTGCTTTGTTGGGCGACCGTATCCGTATGAATTCCATCCACAACCCGCGTGTATATATGCGCTCAATGGCTACCCGCCAAGCCAACCTTGCTTTGAGCCAGCATGTGCAGCATGCCATCGACATATGCAAGGCGGCGGGCTACGACTTGGTGATTGTAGAAACCTCAGGTATTGGGCAGTCCGACACCGAAATTGTGGACCATTCGGACGTCTCTTTGTATGTGATGACTGCCGAATATGGGGCAGCCACGCAGCTCGAAAAAATAGATATGCTCGAGTTTGCCGATGTGATTGCCATCAATAAATTCGACAAGCGCGGCTCGCTCGATGCCCTGCGCGACGTGCGCAAGCAATACAAGCGCAACCACATGCTTTTTGATGTGCCCGATGAGGAATTGCCCATTTACGGCACCATCGCTTCGCAGTTCAACGACCCCGGCACCAACGTGTTGTACCGCAAGCTGATGGATAAAATTGTAGAAAAAACCGGTGCCGAACATTTACGCTCCGACTTCGAGATTACCGAAGGCATGTCGAAGAAGGTCTATATCATACCGCCCGACCGGGTGCGTTACCTTGCCGAAATATGCGAGACCAGCGAGCGCTACGACCGTTTTGTGCAAGAGCAGTCGGAGATAGCCCGCCGTATGTATCAGCTCAAAGGTACCATTGAGCAGTTGCGTGCCAACATAGGCAAGAAGGTGATAGAGGTAGAAGAAAACGAGGGCGTGGTGCAGGCAATACAATACGAGCAGGGCGAGCCCGAATACCTCAAAGACCTCATTGAAATGTACCGGGAGCTGGAAGAGAAACTGGACCCCGAGTGCAAGCGTCTGTTGCAAGAGTGGCCCGAAATGGTGAAGCGTTACCAAGCAGACAAATACCAGTTCCGGGTGCGCGACAAAGTCATAGAGCAAGACCTTTATACTACTTCGCTTTCGGGTACGCGCATTCCTAAGGTGGCTTTGCCCAAATACAAAGACTGGGGCGATATTTTGAAATGGCTGCTTACTGAAAATGCCCCCGGTTTCTTCCCCTATGCGGCGGGAGTGTTCCCATTGAAGCGTACCGGTGAGCTGCCTACCCGTATGTTTGCCGGCGAGGGCGGTCCCGAGCGCACCAACAAACGCTTCCATTTTCTGTGTGAAGGCATGCCGGCTCATCGCCTGTCAACCGCTTTCGACAGTGTGACCCTTTATGGCGAAGACCCGGACTACCGCCCCGATATTTATGGGAAAATAGGCAACTCGGGCGTGAGTGTGGCCACCCTGGACGACGCCAAGAAGCTCTATTCCGGCTTCAACCTGGCAGACCCCAAAACGTCCGTCTCGATGACCATCAACGGACCGGCTCCCATGATGCTGGCTTTCTTCATGAACACCGCCATCGACCAGCAGTGCGAACTTTACATCAAGCAGCATGGCTTGGAAGAAGAAGTGCAGCGCAAAATCGATGAGATTTACCGCCAAAAAGGCGTGCCGCGTCCCTATTACAACGGTGAGTTGCCGCATGGACACAACGGCTTGGGCTTGATGCTGCTGGGCGTGACCGGCGATGAAGTGCTGCCGCGTGAAGTATATGAAAAAATTAAAGCGGACACGCTCTCGAAAGTGCGTGGTACCGTGCAAGCCGATATCTTGAAAGAAGATCAGGCGCAAAATACCTGCATTTTCTCTACCGAGTTTGCCCTGCGCATGATGGGCGACATACAGCAATACTTTATCGATCACCGGGTGCGCAATTTTTACTCGGTGTCCATCAGTGGGTACCATATTGCCGAGGCGGGCGCCAACCCCATTACGCAGCTGGCGCTGACCTTGTCGAATGCCTTCACCTATGTGGAGTATTACCTGAGCCGCGGCATGCACATCGACGACTTTGCGCCCAATTTGTCTTTCTTCTTTTCGAACGGCATGGACCCCGAATATTCGGTGCTGGGGCGTGTGGCACGGCGCATCTGGGCAAAAGCCATCAAATATAAGTACGGCGGCAATGAGCGCAGCCAAAAGCTGAAATACCATATTCAGACCTCGGGGCGTTCGTTGCATGCACAAGAAATTGCTTTCAACGACATACGCACCACCCTGCAGGCGCTCTATGCCATTTATGACAACTGCAACTCGCTGCATACCAACGCTTATGATGAGGCGATTACGACGCCTACCGAAGAAAGTGTGCGCCGCGCAGTGGCTATTCAGTTGATTATCAACCTTGAATTGGGCTTGGCTAAGAATGAAAACCCGCTGCAGGGCTCTTTCATCATAGAGCAGCTTACCGACTTGGTAGAGCAAGCCGTATTGAAGGAATTCATGTCTATTTCGGAACGTGGGGGCGTGCTGGGCGCCATGGAGCGCATGTATCAGCGTGCCAAGATACAAGATGAGTCCATGTATTACGAAATGAAGAAACACAGCGGCGAGTTGCCCATCGTGGGCGTGAACACTTTCCTTGACCCCGAAGGCTCTCCTACCGATATACCCGAAAAGGTGGTGCGGGCAAGTAAAGAAGAGAAAGAGTTTGCCATTAACAGCCTGCGTGCTTTCCAAGAGCGCAACAAAGAAGCGGCACCAAAGGCATTGAAAATGCTGCAAGAAACAGCCGTGGAAAACCGCAACGTTTTCGAGGCGCTTATGGAAGCAGCCAAGGTGTGTTCCTTAGGACAAATGACCCACGCACTCTATGAAGTAGGGGGGCAGTATCGTCGCAACATGTAACGACAAAAGAAGAAAAGCACCGGGGGCAAAAGACAAATATTCTTGCTCCCGGCTTTTTAAAAAAAGCATCTCCGGTTTGGTATTGAGTGGAATAGGTTGTATATTTGCGACCCTGTAATGGTCTAAAAAAACGAAACGAACATGTACGCAATCATTGAAGTAGCGGGACAGCAATTCAAAGTAGAAAAAGACCGTTATATCTACGTGCACCGCTTGCCCAACGCAGAGGGCGAGGAATTGACTATAGACAAGGTGTTGCTCGTAGATGATAACGGCGCTGTGTCCGTAGGTGCCCCCACAGTAGAAGGCGCCCAGGTAAAAGCCAAAGTATTGGAACACTTGAAAGGCGAAAAAATCATCGTCTTCAAGAAAAAGCGTCGTAAAGGCTACAGACGCAAAAACGGTCATCGTCAGTACTTGACGAAACTGCAGATTGTAGATATTGTAAAATAATTTTAAAACGAAAGAATTATGGCTCACAAGAAAGGTGTCGGTAGTTCGAAGAACGGTCGTGAATCAGAAAGCAAACGCTTGGGTGTGAAAATATATGGTGGTCAATTTGCGAAGGCGGGCAACATCATTGTTCGTCAGCGTGGCACCAAGCATCACCCGGGGCAAAATGTAGGCATGGGTAAAGACCATACCCTGTTTGCATTGGTTGATGGCATCGTGCGCTTCAAGCGCAAAGGCTTCGACAAGAAGTCTTATGTGTATGTAGAACCTGTTTCTAAGGATGCCAACTAAGCCAAGTAGCTTGAAGGCACAATATTAGTAGTAAAGCCGCCTCCACAGGCGGCTTTTTTTATTTCTACCGGGTGAAGGTGATAAAAAAATTCTCTTCAACTTTTGAATTTAGTTTTGCGTAAAAGAGTGAAAAACAAAAAATCAATTTTGTGCATTCCTTCTCCGGAAAGGCATTGAAATTAAAGCGGCAGCAGGAGTAAAAACTTGTTCTTTGCCGTAAACAGATAAAATATAACATCTGGTTGGTACGTGCGCTTACCATTTTGTTTTGAATCTTTTTTCTTTTTGTAAAGAAATGGTTGTTTTTAATTTTGCTTTTTTAATACTGTGTTAAAATTTCATTTGGATTTATTTTATAAAACAAATGGTTTTTTAAATAAAAACTTGTTTTATATTTGCATCCAAGAACGCAAACATACATGCATTATGGCTGATAAAAAGGAAAAAACCCGCTACTCTCCCGAGGAATTGAAGGAGTTCGAAGAGCTGATTTTGCAAAAGCTGCGTCAGGCAGAGGCTGAATTGGAAGAGCTGAAGCGTTCGATGATGAAATTGGACGACGCAGGTACCAGCGATACCGAGGGGGGGAATCTCAACCTGCTGGAAGATGGCGCCGATACGCTCGAAAAGGAGAGCATCAACCAGTTGGCAGCACGCCAGCAGAAATTTATCAATCAGCTGAGGATGGCTTTGGTGCGCATTAAAAACGGCACTTATGGTATCTGTGTTGATACAGGCAAGCTTATTCCCAAAGAGCGCCTGCGCATTGTGCCGCATACGCAACACTCCATTGAAGCCAAATTGAACAAAGATTAACAACAACGCTTATTAAGTTTGTACCTTGTCAATACATGGAAGCCGCTGTGTATTTCCTGCCGCAAAGGAAAACAGCGGCTTTTGCTTTTGTGTTTTTTCCTTTATTTTGCTTTCTCATTCAAAGCCGCTGAGTCTATGGACTTCTTGCAGAACCATATAGAAGCACTTATTTTTTGTGCCCCTTCGCCCATTACCGAAGAAGAAATACGGCAATGCATGACAGAAATGTTTGATGCCGACATAGAGTTGAGGGTAATAGAAGAAACACTACAGCGCATCATAGAAAAATACGAAGCCGACATTTATCCTTTTGGGGTTTACAAAAGTGGGGGTGGCTATCAATTCCTGACCAAGCCCGCTTATCAGGCCTCCATCAGCATTTTGTTGAAGCAGCAATCAAAAAAACGCCTTTCCAAGTCGGCTCTGGAGACCTTGGCCATCATTGCCTACCGGCAGCCCGTAACCAAAGGCGAAATAGAGCAAATCAGAGGGGTGAACTGTGACTATGCCATTCAAAAGCTTTTGGAAAAAGAGTTGATTGTTATCAAAGGCAAAGCCGATACCGTAGGGCGTCCCTTGCTTTACGGCACCAGTGACAAATTTATGGACTACTTCGGCATCAACAGCCTCAAAGACCTGCCCCAACCTAAAGACTTGAAGGCAGAAGAAGGCGAAGGCTTGGAAATAGGCAAAGAGCAAGACGGCTAAACGGAAAAGGATTTGTTTTTTTCACGATAAAGTAAAGGCGGGTATTCGTCCGCCTTTTTATTTTGAGAGTGTAAGCTAAAAATAGATGAGATTTATTTTTTTGAAGCTTTTCTTTTTTGTCATTTCGGGCGCATACGAGAAATCTATTTTGTTGCATGGCGTGATAAGGTTTCTCACTACGCTTACGCTCCGTTCGAAATGACAAGTCACGTTTCACACCGTGAGAGCTGAAAGAGTGGAGTTGATATAATTGGGAAAATTATCTTTGAATAACGGTTCCTTTATTTAAGACCTCTTTGGGCTGTTGCGCTTCTGCCGGTATGATGGATGAGGATAAGGCTGAAAACAAAGCGACGCTTACTGTCATGGGACCCAGTTTCATCAGGGTGATTTTAAATGCAGACAAGCCCGCATTTAAGATGATTTCGATGATTGCATAAGAATGTTCGGCACTTGCAAGCGTCCATTCGCCTACAGATGGTGGCACAAATAAAAGATAAAGTGCTTGTGCAGCAAGAAACAGCGTCAAATGGCTGCTGTTGATAAGATAACGGTTTAGCGTCATACGTTCTTTACTTCGTTCCTTTCTTTTGACCAAAAGAGTAAGCACCCATATAGATAAGAAGCAGGCAAGTGGCGATAGTATGCCGGTAGCCAAGCTGTTGGCTACACCTTTAAGGGAAGCGGGTAATAGGTGATCGCTAAGCAGCATGAACCCTCCGTAAAAAAGGAAGAGAAATGCCATGCCGTGAAGAACGCTTAGGGTGAACATCGACAGCAGGTGCTTCCGGGGAGCCTGTACAAGGGCAATTTCTTGGGACGGCACCAGCCATGAAAGCAGCAGTTTTTCGGTTCGTAAGAGTATAAAAGTCACGGCTGCCATATCTATGAGCCAAGCCCATGAATCGCTGAGAGCCGCTACTATGTTAATGAATGTACCAACGCCGGATATGAGCACTGTCCCAAAAAGCGAATAAGCAGAAACGGGGGTGAAAGGGTACTTCCGGGCATGTTTAGCTGTATGGTTTAAAAGCGCATAAGCCGGCGCAAACGAAAGCCAGAAAGAAGGCAGGCGATATACTATCCGGTCCATAAATCCGGTAAGAGGGTAGGAAGCTTGTGTTTTTGTGTATGTAATGCCGCTAAATAAGGTTTGATACAATATGGCAAGCACACTGATACAGGTCAATGGAAAACACAACAGCAGTATGCTATCCATTACTTCGACGCTCAACCAAAGCTTAAATAGGCTACCCTTGTATAGCCTGCTAAAATACAAGACACTCAAAAGCAGCAGCAAAGCGGCATTTATCTTTCCATTGCTGAAAACAATTTCTTGTATATGTTTAAGTGTTTGTATTGCAGTATGTTGTGGGGAATTGCGCTTCTGTAGAGTTGGTGACGTTTTTGTTTTCTTCGGTGCTTTTGCTTTCAGCTTCAGTAGCCGGCTCCATTCGAGTGCGGAAGGACGTTTGTCCGGCTCGAAGAGACAGCTGTCGAATACCGACTCAAAAGTTTTGGCTATTGCCGGGGGATAGAGCGTAAACAGCCGCCGGTGGGTAGGCGGTATCACCTCGAAGAGGTCTTTGCGCGCGCCGTTGGGATAAAAACCGTGCCGGATGAGTTCTTCATAGGTGCTGAGCTTGTCGTAGGGCGGCTTGAGTGTACCGGTGAAAGGATGAATGCCCACAAGAAAACGATAGAGGATAACAGCCAGGCTGAAGCGGTCCCAGCCTTCATTTTTGAAGTCAGCCGCTTCCATGTCTTTGCTTTCGGGCGGGGCATACTCGGCTGTAACGACAGCAGCAGGGAAATGTATTTCCGGCGCATTGATTTGGATGCTGTCGAGGTCCAATGAGAGAATGAAGTCCGTTGGGCAATACAAAGATATTGACGGGTTTGAGGTCGCCGATGACATATCCTTTGGCATGGACGGCATGCACGGCGGCACAGATGTTAAAGGCGGTTCGTAACCTGTAGACGGCCACCATGGGGTTGGAGAAATAGAACTTATGCCATTCCGTGCTTTGGAATTCGGGGTAGCTTTCAAAGTCATCGGAGCAGAGGTATTCGAGCTCGACGCCTTCGGCTTTGGGCATGAGGAATCCGGTGAACTGTCCTTGTTCGTCGAAGAGCAGTTCCAGGGGCCATGCAAGGAAAGTATGCCCGTTTTGCTCGATGCTTTCGGGCGGGTTCTGCACCATATAGCGCAGCTTGGCTTCTTTTTGCGCTGCTTTTTCGGGCGAGAAAAACACTTTGGCAACCAAGGGGGTACGGGCGGGGTGGTTGTTTACTTCATAAACAATCCTTCGCCGCCGCTGCCCAGCATTTCGCCCAATTGCAGAAGGGTGCCGTCCGCAGTATATACTTGCATGGTCTTTTAGATAATGTTTTTTACCACAATAAGTTTCAACAAAGCACAGAGGCATTGATGCCTGCTGTTTCCGGGAATTAAGAAGAGCTTTGCCCTTTCCCCGACAAGATAACAGCTATCCGGCTTACAGGCAAAAACCATTCCTGTTGAAGCCGTGCGCTGCTGCATCTATACCATTGAGCAGAGAGTCCACCTCTTAGAGGTAGCCCCTAAAAGTCCCGCGGAAGAAGAAATAAAGATAAAACTTCGCAAGACAAAGCTTTCTGTATAGCATATACAGAAGGGAGGCACTCACAGCTGAAAAGAGCAAACTCATGAGCAGCAGCCTAAAGATTCCTTGTCCTGAATGAGGGGAACCCTTTATTTCCGTAAAGATTGCATTTTTTCTTTTAGGGTATCAAGGAGCCCAAGGAACACGGTAATCGCTACGAATATAATCATTAGCGTGACGGCAATTAAGGCAATTAAGATGGTTAGCATGATTCCTGCCCCTATATGGTCAAAAAAAGCAAGAAACACTTCTTCATTGAGGAAATCACCTTCTATAAATAGAAATTTTTCCGGATGTGCATCTTCTGAATTTACTATAAAAAAGCAGAAGTAACCATAAGCTGTACATATAAAATAAGCCAGAAAGGGTAAGGCAACGAGAAATGCTAAGTCTTTTTTTCGATATTTATTCTTTTTCGGAGCGATGAGATATGAATAAATAACGGTAGTACCCAATAAGATTATACAGTAATAAAAAACAGAGGTGGGCAGGCTACCATTACCATCAAAAAAGAAAGATAGCCCATACCATTGAAGAATAATCAATGGTGGTGCGATGAGCATATGTGTATGCACATTAATATATTCTTTTTTTATTCTCGTAAAGAGAACAGGCATAATTAGGGCATATAGGCTGATAAGTACCCCTTGCAAAAGCCATGGTGTGGGCACCAGTCTGAAAGGCACGGGCAGGTATTTGTTAAAAATAAGCATTGCTATCTGTAGCATTCCTATCATTAATGATAGTATTACTGGCCTTTTGTCTGTGGGGTGATCCTTGGTGAAGGAGAAGGCTTTATTGTCCCTGACTTGTAGCTTTTTCTTCGCTTTCGCCTTCCGGGCAGCTGCCTCTGCCGCCTTAAGTGCTTCATGGAGGATGCGGTTCCATTCGAGCGCCGAAGGGCGCTTGTCCGGCTGAAACAGGCCGGTATCGAAGGCTTGCCCGAAGGTTTGGGCGATTGCCGTCGGGTAGAGTGTAAACAGCCGCCGGTGGGTAGGCGGAATCACCTCGAAGAAGTCTTTTCGTGAGCCGTGTGGGTAGAATCCGTGCCGGATGAGCTCTTCGTAGGTGTTGAGCTTGTCGTAAGGCGGTTTGAGGGTGCCGGTGAAGGGGTGAATGCCGGTGAGGAAACGGTACAGCATGACAGCAAGGCTGAATCTGTCCCAGCTTTCATTTTTGAAATCTTCGGCCGTCATGTCTTTGCTTTCGGGTGGTGCATTTTCGGGGGTGAGGACAGCGGCGGGATAGCTCTCCTGCGGGCCGGTGATTTGAATACTGTCGAGGTCAATGAGGGTGACCAATCCGTTGGGCTGCAAAAGGACGTTGCCGGGCTTGAGGTCACCGATGACATATCCTTTGGCATGGACGGCATACACGGCGGCACAGATGTTAAAGGCGGTTCGTAACCTGTAGCCGGCCACCATGGGGGCGGAGAAATAGAACTTATGCCATTCCGGGCTTTGGAATTCGGGGTAGCTTTCAAAATCGTCGGAGCAGAGATATTCGAGCTCAACGCCCCGGGCTTTGGGCATGAGGAACCCGGTGAATTGTCCTTGTTCATCGAAGAGCAGTTCCAGGGGCCATGCAAGGAAAGTATGCCCGTTTTGTTCGATGCTTTCGGGCGGGTTCTGCACCATATAGCGCAGCTTGGCTTCTCTTTCTGCCGCCTTGGCGGGGTCGTGGAATATTTTGGCGACCACCTCGCCGCGTGGGTGCTTGTCCTGCACCTCATAGATGTATCCTTCGCCGCCGCTACCCAGCAGTTCGCCCAATTGGAGGAGCTTGCCGTCCGCAGTATATACTTTCATGGCCTTTTTAGGTAATGTTTTTTACCACAATAAGTATCAACCAAGCACGCAGGCATTGATGCCTGCTGTTCCCGGGGATTAAGAAGAGCTCTTGCCCTTTCCCCGACAAGATAACAGCTATCCGGCTTACAGGCAAAAAGCATTCCTGTTGAAGCCATGCGCTGCTGCATGCATGTTTCAAGGTGCTTGGTAAGAGGCGGCGCATCCTGCATTGGGACAAACAGCCATTTACCAACCTATAAGATTCCTCAAATACTTGTGTATCCAAAAAGGTAGGGACGGTATGATCACAAGGAGATATAGAGCCCTTAGCGTACCCAGCTCATAAAACTGAGGCATTACGTAATGAGTGCATGCTCCTAAAAAGCCTGCTGTAGAGGCAATAAGAATAATATTTCGCAAGACAAATTCTTCTGAGAACGAGAGGGGCGCATAGCTCTTTACCAGCTGAAAAGAGATACCTTGGCAACACAATGTGAGCAGAAAATAAGATATGATTGTTACAAAGGTCAGGGGGGGTAACTCCTCGATGTGTGCAAGTATTCCGTAGGTCACTACATACAAAAGGCAGGCACTCACAGCCGCAAAGAAAAAGGTGATGCCCAACAGCTTAAAAGTTCTTATATTGAAATTCAGCGGCACGAGGTTTTGGTAGTCTTCCGGGATAGACAGCATCCGGGCAAATGGGATAATGGTGACCATAGCAAATGCGCCATAAATAATGAAACCGGCGATCATAATAATGATAGAGACGACAATTGCCTTAAGAAGTAGCCAAGGAGTGTATGCCAGAAAATATATCAATTTTCTTAGAGCAACTTCTTGCGTAAAGACTACATATAAAGAATATTCCAAATCAGAGTGAATATAATAATAAACATAATAGGGGATTGCAAGGGTGGTAAACAGTATGACAGCTCTACCAAGTAAAATATCATCCAGCTTATCAATGCTTTCGGGGTAATCCTTTTCTTGAATAAGCTCCTGCTTGTGTTGAAGAATATCATATAGGTGACCTATTATTCCCAGGAAAAAGGCTATATAACCGACATGAATGATGATAGGTGTGCCCAGGTCATCAGGCAGTTGGTCATGAGTAGAGAGCAGATAAAGCAAGCTGGGTGTCATCAGAGGGGGGATAATGAGCATCTGGGTATGGGTATTCACAGTAAGCGGGAGAGCGAATATAGTCATTGCAGAAACCGCCAGGGCATATACACTAAGGATGCTTATTTTCAAAAGCCATGGTGTGGGCATCAGTCTGAAAGGCACGGGCAGAGAGCTGTTAAAGGCAAGTAGAAGCAATAGCATCACGCCCATGGTTATAACCAGTTGTTTGCCTGTGAGTGGGATCCCAATGAAGGGCGAGGGCACCTTCCGGGCAGTCGATGCTGCCGCCTTAAGTACTTCATGGAGGATGCGGTTCCATTCGAGCGCCGAAGGGCGCTTGTCCGGCTGAAACAGGCCGGTATCGAAGGCTTGCCCAAAGGTTTGGGCGATTGCCGGTGGGTAGAGTGCAAACAGCCGCCGGTGGGTAGGCGGAATCACCTCGAAGCGGTCTTTTCGTGAGCCGTGTGGGTAGAATCCGTGCCGGATGAGCTCTTCGTAGGTGTTGAGTGTGTCGTAAGGCGGTTTGAGGGTGCCGGTAAAGGGGTGAATGCCGGTGAGGAAACGGTACAGCATGACGGCAAGACTGAATCGGTCCCAGCTTTCATTTTTGAAATCTTCGGCCGTCATGTCTTTGCTTTCGGGCGGTGCATTTTCGGGGGTGAGGACAGCGGCGGGATAGCTTTCCTGCGGGCCGGTGATTTGAATACTGTCGAGGTCAATGAGGGTGACCAATCCGTTGGGCTGCAAAAGGACGTTGCCGGGTTTGAGGTCACCGATGACATATCCTTTGGCATGGACGGCATGCACGGCGGCACAGATGTTAAAGGCGGTTCGTAACCTGTAGCCGGCCACCGTGGGATTGGAGAAATAGAACTTATGCCATTCCGTGCTTTGGAATTCGGGGTAGCTTTCAAAGTCATCGGAGCAGAGGTATTCGAGCTCGACGCCCCGGGCTTTGGGCATGAGGAATCCGGTGAAGCGTCCTTGTTCGTCGAAGAGCAGTTCCAAAGGCCATGCAAGGAAAGGATGCCCGTTTTGCTCGATGCTTTCGGGCGGGTTCTGCACCATATAGCGCAGCTTGGCTTCTTTTTGCGCTGCTTTTTCGGGCGAGAAAAACACTTTGGCAACCAAGGAGGTGCGGGTGGGGTGGTTGTTTACTTCATAAATCCATCCTTCGCCGCCGCTGCCCAACATTTCGCCCAATTGGACGGGTGTTCCGTTGGAGGTAAACAGTTGCATATGTTGACTTATTTTTTATCATCAAAATAAATATTTCATCATCGGTTTCTTTTGCAAAAACAGGACCGTGGATAAGCTCCGCGGCCCCACTGGCACTTGACTTTGTATGCACCATTTTCTTAAACGATAAGCAAAAGCCGGAATACAAGCTTCCGACATCAAGTGTTGCGGGGGCTCAGTGCACTTATAGTTTATTTTATAATAAAGGCAATTGGAGGCAAGAAGATAAAGAGGATTTCAAGCAATATGTTACTTGGATCTTTAATAAATATATCCGAATAAGCGAGATGTATGCAGGCCAAGTAGGTAGCCGCAAAGACAAGAAAATGCAGCGTGTTGAGAGCAAACAGTTCGGTGGCGTTAATCGAGGTAAGACGATTGATGAGCCAAAGCAGGCACCGTTGACTCAGTAAATTGATGGGCCGAAATAGTAAAATAAGAGATAGCGTGCGTGAAACAGGGGGGAGGCTGCTCCCTGTTTTTATTATCATGAAGTAGATGCTCCCTGCAATAAGCAGATAGGGCGAAGCCATAAGTACTAATTTTAGCAATCTTTTCTTGTTGAATGCGAGCGGTACAAGAGCGTAATCAGGTTTGGGGTTGGTTTTGAATGGGGCATAATTTTGAGCATTCTCCAGCGCTATTGTGAACGGTAGAACAGAAAAGTATTTGACGAATGGGATAAGAAGTAATACAAATATTGGCATCCCAGCGAAGAATATCAAGGTTGCAGATATTCCTTTGTAGTTTAGGAGTTTGAATAACATGGTACCAAAAAAAGCATAAAACACAAGCCCAAAACCTAATAATAAATGAATATGTATAAAATGACAACAGCTTGAAAATAAGGTGTACTTTTGATTGTTACACTTGCCGGCGATAAACATGTATGAGTAAATGCCTGCATATACTATAATGGGGAGCCACAAAAATAAAAACCAAATGCTGTAACTCAAGCTGCTTTCTCCCAGGAGCCCAAGAATTAGGAATAAAGCGAGAAATGACAGCATTACCCGAGGTGCTATCCTTTTTGCTTCGAAATCGAAAGAAGGGTTCTGGGCAGCTTTCATTTCGTTGTCTATAATTGTGAGGGCTTGTTGCTTTAGTCTTTCAAGCCGGCTTTTTATTTTTGCTTTAAGTGTTTCAAGCCGGCTTTGCTCTTTCTTTTTTACATGCAGCATTGTGCTCCACTCCAAAGCGGAGGGGCGTTTTTCCGGCTGAAAGAGGCAGGTATCAAACACCTCTATGAAGGTTTGAGCGACCTGTGGGGGGTAAAGCGCAAAGAGCCTTTGGTGGTCATTGGGTATGGCGGCAAAGAGTTTCTGCTTTTTGCCATGCGGGTAGAACCCATGGCGTATAAGCTCTTCATAGGTGGTGAGCTTGTCGTAGGGCGGCTTGAGTGTACCGGTGAAAGGATGAATACCCACCAGGAAACGGTAAAGGATGACGGCAAGGCTGAACAGGTCCCAGCTTTGTTGCTTGGGCATTTCGGGCTCCCAAGTCCGGCTTCGGGCGGGGCATATTCCGGCGTGACTGCCATGGAAGGGAAGTGTCCTTCCTTTGTGTGTATTTGTATGCTGTCGAGGTCTGCAATGGAAATGAGACCGTTGGGCAATACAAAGATATTGACGGGTTTGAGGTCGCCGATGACATATCCTTTTTGATGCAGGGCATGCACGGCCGCACAGATGTTGAATGCTGTGCGCAGGCGGTAGTATGCCACCATGGGGTGGGAGAAGTAAAACTTTCTCCACGCATGCTCCTGAAATTCGGGATAGTGTTCGAAGTCTTGTGAACAGAGGTATTCGAGCTCGACGCCTTCGGCTTTGGGCATGAGGAATCCGGTGAATTGTCCCTGTTCGTTGAAGAGCAGGTCCATGGGCCATGCAAGGAAAGGTGTGCCCGTTTTGCTCGATGGAGTCGGGCGGGTTTTGTATCATATAGCGCAGCTTGGCTTCTTTTTGCGCTGCTTTTTCGGGCGAGAAAAACACTTTGGCAACCAAGGAGGTGCGGGTGGGGTGGTTGTTTACTTCATAAACAATTCCTTCGCCGCCGCTGCCCAACATTTCGCCCAATTGCAGAAGGGTGCCGCCCGCAGTATATACTTGCATGGTCTTTTTAGATAATGTTTTTTACCACAATAAGTTTCAACAAAACACAGAGGCATTGATGCCTCTGTTTCCGGGAATTAAAAATATTTATCCTGCTTTTTGTAACAAGATAACAGCTATCTGCTTTGCAGGCAAAAACCATTCCTGTTGAAGGATGTGTTTTACACACCGGAGCAGCACTCTTCTGTGTGGTGGTAAAGCAAGTCGCTTTTATTCTATCACCTCGGCAATCACATAGTCATGACGTTTGGGGGCAGTATTCACGATCATTTCGCCTAAAAAGCCGGTAAGAAATAGTTGGGCACCGATGATGATGCTTGTCAATGCCAGGTAAAAAAGAGGTTGGGCGGTTACTTCTCGATAGTGAAGCCCATGCGCCAGTGCCCATAGCTTATACCCAATGAGCCACAAAGTGATGAGTGCACCAATGGTGAAACTAAGTACGCCCAAGCCGCCGAAGAAGTGCATGGGACGCTTGCGGAAGCGCGACACAAACTGAATGGACAGCAGGTCAAGGAAGCCAAACAGAAAACGCTCAATGCCAAACTTGGTTTTGCCGTAGCGTCGAGGATGGTGCTTCACTTTCTTTTCACCAATACGCTTGAACCCTGCCCATTTGGCAATGACCGGTATGTAACGGTGCATCTCACCATATACCTCTATGCTTTTCACTACCTCACAACGATAAGCCTTCAATCCACAGTTGAAATCATGGAGCGGGATGCCCGACAGCCTGCGGGTGACCGCATTGAACAGCTTCGAAGGCAGGGTCTTGCTCCATGGGTCATAGCGTTTATATTTCCAGCCCGACACCAAGTCATACCCCTCTTCTGTTATCATTCTATAGAGAGCGGGGATCTCCTCCGGGTCGTCTTGCAGGTCGGCATCCATGGTGATGACTACGGCGCCACGGGCTGCTTCAAAGCCCGTTTGAAGTGCTGCCGACTTGCCATAGTTTCGCAAAAAGCGAATAGCCCGCAGGGGAGGATATTGCTTTTTCAACGTATGCAGCAGCTGCCCGGTTTGGTCTTCGCTGCCGTCGTCCACTACAATGATTTCGTAGGTCCATGCATGCCCGGCAAGCACGCGGGTAATCCAGGCTATCAATTCGGGGAGCGATTCCGCTTCGTTGTAGGCCGGTATTATAATGGATAAATCCAGAGTGGGGTCAGGTGTGGGGTTCATAGGTTGATTTTTGCATACATTTTTCTTAAAAGACAAAAATAATAAGCCAAAGCCGGAATACAAGTTTCCGGCATCAAGTGTTGTTGCGCTTTATCCATGTCCATATGCCGGTTACGAGCTTGTACCATCCGAAAGTCAAAGATGGAACGATGATAAGATATAAGACAGCATTCAAATACGAAGTAGCTTCAGTAGTGAAGTATCCTCCATATGTACCCGGCAACAGCATTTGATGAATACCATGCAAGTAAGCGGCTGCAAAAGCAAGAAAAAGCAAGGTTTTCAAGGTGAGTTGTTCGGTGGGGGTAACCGGTCCGTACCGTTTTACAAACCGAATCAGGTGCCATTGACTCCATGAGGTAATGAGCTGAAAAAGGATAATGAAAGCCAATTCCGGGATTAAAAGAACAGAAAACGAGAAAAACGTGTCATACACAGCAGTGCCTATCCATTCCACCATTTTGTAGCAGAGAAATGTTCCGGCGAGCAGATAGGGCAAAGCTGCCGGCAACAGCTGCGCCAATCTGTCTTGGTTGGGCAAAGAAGTGAGTTGTATGTTCTGTTGAGCAACCGGCAGCGCCCATATAAGCATGAAAGTAAGCGGAACGGGAACCAATGCCATGAACGGAATAAAGGAATAAAAGGGCCTGGGCATGATCAAGAAGTACGTAAACAGGAAAACAACGATAAAGTGTATGCATCCTACAAATAAACGAAAGCGAAGAGCCTTGGTTCGCTTGGTATTGATAAGCCTGTACAAGTAGATGCCTGCATATATGATGAGCGCCATATGCAAATGAGTGACAAAGCTGAAGTTAATTTTGTAAGAAAAATCATAAAGCTTATAAGACTCTGGATAAAGTTGAAGGATGCGAATAATAAATGGAAATGATAGGGTAAGCCGTATGAATGTTTCTTTGAAACGAGAAGTGCGAGGAGCTTTCGTTTTGCTGTCTGTAATTGTGGGGGCTTGTTGCTTTTGTCTTTCAAGCCGGCTTTGCTCTTTCTTTTTTACATACAGCATTGTACTCCACTCTAAAGCGGAGGGGCGTTTTTCCGGCTGAAAGAGGCAGGTATCAAACACCTTTATGAAGGTTTGAGCGACCTGTGGGGGATAAAGCGCAAAGAGCCTTTGGTGGTCATTGGGTATGGCGGCAAAGAGTTTCTGCTTTTTACCATGCGGGTAGAACCCATGGCGTATAAGCTCTTCATAGGTGGTGAGCTTGTCGTAGGGCGGCTTGAGTGTACCGGTGAAAGGATGAATACCCACCAGGAAACGGTAAAGGATGACGGCAAGGCTGAACAGGTCCCAGCTTTGTTGCTTGGGCATTTCGGGCTCCCAAGTACCGGCTTCGGGCGGGGCATATTCCGGCGTGACTGCCATGGAAGGGAAGTGTCCTTCCTTTGTGTGTATTTGTATGCTGTCGAGGTCTGCAATGGAAATGAGACCGTTGGGCAATACAAAGATATTGACGGGTTTGAGGTCGCCGATGACATATCCTTTTTGATGCAGGGCATGCACGGCCGCACAGATATTGAATGCTGTGCGCAGGCGGTAGTATGCCACCATGGGGTGGGAGAAGTAAAACTTTCTCCACGCATGCTCCTGAAATTCGGGATAGTGTTCGAAGTCTTGTGAACAGAGGTATTCGAGCTCGACGCCTTCGGCTTTGGGCATGAGGAATCCGGTGAATTGTCCCTGTTCGTTGAAGAGCAGGTCCATGGGCCATGCAAGGAAAGGTGTGCCCGTTCTGTTCGATGGATTCGGGCGGGTTTTGTATCATATAGCGCAGCTTGGCTTCTTTTTGCGCTGCTTTTTCGGGCGAGAAAAACACTTTGGCAACCAAGGGGGTGCGGGTGGGGTGGTTGTTTACTTCATAAACAATTCCTTCGCCGCCGCTGCCCAGCATTTCGCCCAATTGCAGAAGGGTGCCGCCCGCAGTATATACTTGCATGGTCTTTTTAGATAATGTTTTTTACCACAATAAGTTTCAACAAAACACAGAGGCATTGATGCCTGCTGTTTCCGGGAATTAAAAATATTTATCCTGCTTTTTGTAACAAGATAACAGCTATCTGCTTTGCAGGCAAAAACCATTCCTGTTGAAGGATGTGTTTTACACACCGGAGCAGCTACCCTTCTGTGTGGTGGTAAAGCAAGCTCGCTTTTATTCTATCACCTCGGCAATCACATAGTCATGACGCTTGGGGGCAGTATTCACGATCATTTCGCCTAAAAAGCCGGTAAGAAATAGTTGGGCACCGATGATGATGCTTGTCAATGCCAGGTAAAAAAGAGGTTGGGCGGTTACTTCTCGATAGTGAAGCCCATGCGCCAGTGCCCATAGCTTATACCCAATGAGCCACAAAGTGATGAGTGCACCAATGGTGAAACTAAGTACGCCCAAGCCGCCGAAGAAGTGCATGGGACGCTTGCGGAAGCGCGACACAAACTGAATGGACAGCAGGTCAAGGAAGCCAAACAGAAAACGCTCAATGCCAAACTTGGTTTTGCCGTAGCGTCGAGGATGGTGCTTCACTTTCTTTTCACCAATACGCTTGAACCCTGCCCATTTGGCAATGACCGGTATGTAACGGTGCATCTCACCATATACCTCTATGCTTTTCACTACCTCACAACGATAAGCCTTCAATCCACAGTTGAAATCATGGAGCGGGATGCCCGACAGCCTGCGGGTGACCGCATTGAACAGCTTCGAAGGCAGGGTCTTGCTCCATGGGTCATAGCGTTTATATTTCCAGCCCGACACCAAGTCATACCCCTCTTCTGTTATCATTCTATAGAGAGCGGGGATCTCCTCCGGGTCGTCTTGCAGGTCGGCATCCATGGTGATGACTACGGCGCCACGGGCTGCTTCAAAGCCCGTTTGAAGTGCTGCCGACTTGCCATAGTTTCGCAAAAAGCGAATAGCCCGCAGGGGAGGATATTGCTTTTTCAACGTATGCAGCAGCTGCCCGGTTTGGTCTTCGCTGCCGTCGTCCACTACAATGATTTCGTAGGTCCATGCATGCCCGGCAAGCACGCGGGTAATCCAGGCTATCAATTCGGGGAGCGATTCCGCTTCGTTGTAGGCCGGTATTATAATGGATAAATCCAGAGTGGGGTCAGGTGTGGGGTTCATAGGTTGATTTTTGCATACATTTTTCTTAAAAGACAAAAATAATAAGCCAAAGCCGGAATACAAGTTTCCGGCATCAAGTGTTGTTGCGCTTTATCCATGTCCATATGCCGGTTACGAGCTTGTACCATCCGAAAGTCAAAGATGGAACGATGATAAGATATAAGACAGCATTCAAATACGAAGTAGCTTCAGTAGTGAAGTATCCTCCATATGTACCCGGCAACAGCATTTGATGAATACCATGCAAGTAAGCGGCTGCAAAAGCAAGAAAAAGCAAGGTTTTCAAGGTGAGTTGTTCGGTGGGGGTAACCGGTCCGTACCGTTTTACAAACCGAATCAGGTGCCATTGACTCCATGAGGTAATGAGCTGAAAAAGGATAATGAAAGCCAATTCCGGGATTAAAAGAACAGAAAACGAGAAAAACGTGTCATACACAGCAGTGCCTATCCATTCCACCATTTTGTAGCAGAGAAATGTTCCGGCGAGCAGATAGGGCAAAGCTGCCGGCAACAGCTGCGCCAATCTGTCTTGGTTGGGCAAAGAAGTGAGTTGTATGTTCTGTTGAGCAACCGGCAGCGCCCATATAAGCATGAAAGTAAGCGGAACGGGAACCAATGCCATGAACGGAATAAAGGAATAAAAGGGCCTGGGCATGATCAAGAAGTACGTAAACAGGAAAACAACGATAAAGTGTATGCATCCTACAAATAAACGAAAGCGAAGAGCCTTGGTTCGCTTGGTATTGATAAGCCTGTACAAGTAGATGCCTGCATATATGATGAGCGCCATATGCAAATGAGTGACAAAGCTGAAGTTAATTTTGTAAGAAAAATCATAAAGCTTATAAGACTCTGGATGAAGTTGAAGGATGCGAATAATAAATGGAAATGATAGGGTAAGCCGTATGAATGTTTCTTTGAAACGAGAAGTGCGAGGAGCTTTCGTTTTGCTGTCTGTAATTGTGGGGGCTTGTTGCTTTTGTCTTTCAAGCCGGCTTTGCTCTTTCTTTTTTACATACAGCATTGTACTCCACTCTAAAGCGGAGGGGCGTTTTTCCGGCTGAAAGAGGCAGGTATCAAACACCTTTATGAAGGTTTGAGCGACCTGTGGGGGATAAAGCGCAAAGAGCCTTTGGTGGTCATTGGGTATGGCGGCAAAGAGTTTCTGCTTTTTACCATGCGGGTAGAACCCATGGCGTATAAGCTCTTCATAGGTGGTGAGCTTGTCGTAGGGCAGCTTGAGGGTACCGGTGAAAGGATGAATACCCACCAGGAAACGGTAAAGGATGACGGCAAGGCTGAACAGGTCCCAGCTTTGTTGCTTGGGCATTTCGGGCTCCCAAGTGCCGGCTTCGGGCGGGGCATATTCCGGCGTGACTGCCATGGAAGGGAAGTGTCCTTCCTTTGTGTGTATTTGTATGCTGTCGAGATCTGCAATGGAAATGAGACCGTTGGGCAATACAAAGATATTGACGGGTTTGAGGTTGCCGATGACATATCCTTTTTGATGCAGGGCATGCACGGCCGCACAGATATTGAATGCTGTGCGCAGGCGGTAGTATGCCACCATGGGGTGGGAGAAGTAAAACTTTCTCCACGCATGCTCCTGAAATTCGGGATAGTGTTCGAAGTCTTGTGAACAGAGGTATTCGAGCTCGACGCCTTCGGCTTTGGGCATGAGGAAGCCGGTGAATTGTCCCTGTTCGTTGAAGAGCAGGTCCATGGGCCATGCAAGGAAGGTGTGCCCGTCCTGTTCGATGGATTTCGGGCGGGTTTTGTATCATATAGCGCAGCTTGGCTTCTTTTTGCGCTGCTTTTTCGGGCGAGAAAAACACTTTGGCAACCAAGGGGATACGGGTGGGGTGGTTGTTTACTTCATAAACGATTCCTTCACCGCCGCTGCCCAGCATTTCGCCCAATTGGACGGGCGTTCCGTTGGAGGTAAACAGTTGCATGGATTGGCTTATTTTTTTGCGATTAAGATGAGCGTTTTATCGTCAGTTTCTTCTGCGAAAACAGGGTCCTGGGCAAGATATTCTTCCAAAAACCGGTTAATGGAAGACGTATCCATGCCTTGGGCATACATACGGTGCAGGGCATCGATCATTGGGTCGAGAAAGCCGGCAAAGGGGGTGTTCTTGTTTTGGTAGGCGCCTTTTTCCGGGTTGAATATGGTCGTTTCATAACATACGTTTTCGCATCCGTCTGACATCAATACCACGGCATCTACGGGTTCGTCTATTACCCGGCTTTCTATGTATTGGTCAGGGGCGTTGCCTTCCCAAATAGGCGAAGTAATGAAGATGGTTTCATTGGCATATTCGCCTTTGTAGGGTTGTATCATACTTTTCCACACGCCCCCGGTGGTTCTGTAGCCGGCCCGGCCGTCGCCAATATGAGAACACAATAAATAATGGGGGGTTGCAATGGCCACAATGGCAGTGGCTGCCATGGCTTGTGGTGCCACACGCGCTTCTTTGGCAGCCGCTTCTATTGTCTGTCGTACTCCACGAAAGGCCTGTTTGGCTACTTCATGCCAGGCCGCAGACGCAGGGGGCGTATGGCTGTTGTGCCATCCTTTTTCCTTCAATAAACGGGAAAAATGCTTATAGGCAGCTTCTACCACGATGCCGGCACCGAGGTGGGACAAGGGCGATGAGCCGGCTCCATCAGATACCACACACAGCAGAGCGTCTGTGTCTTTTATGAGTTTGCATAAGTGAGCATCTTGACAAGGCAGGTTATGAGCTGCATGTGAGCTGCCCTCAACAGAAGCGTGCGCAGTGAGCCACATAAGTGCGTAATTTTTTTGTTGATTCCTTTTTCCTTTTTGTGCGTTGTCCTATGTGCCATTCCACACCTTTATCCATCGATGAGTCTTTGGGTGAGAGATGGCAGACTGGGATCTACTTCCCAAGAAACGGTAGGGGGCGGCTGAAAATCTTCCACTTTTGACGACTTGCTCACGATGGTCATGGTAGTAGCAGTCAGCCATTGAAAAAACTCATTGCATTTGAGCCCGTCCAGCGTTTTGGGTGGCATTGACGGGTGACATAATGTGCTAAGTACCCTATGATTGTAATTTTCCGAGCCCACTGCCCAAAAGGTGAATTTTTGTCTTTTTTTACTGCTTCGATAAAGACGTTTATCCCTTCGTTGAGTGCCTGGGGCACCTTTCATTGAGCCCGATACGTCCAGACAAAGCACACACAGGCATTTTTGTTCGTTGTTGCGGGGAACCTCTACAGTGGTTTTTTGGAATAGATTGTCTTCCATTCTCTTTTTCGATATTGAAGGAAATACAGCTTGAATATATTCACTGTGAAATGTATGTGGCAAAAGCATCAGTTCTTAACGGCTTTGCTTTCGGCCGCTGCCGCTTGCTTGAGCTATATTCTATTCATCGGTTTCATCGAAGGGCTTTTGAGTGGGCTCTGCGCTCAGGTCGCTTAACTCCCATGAAGTAATGGGTGGGGGCAAAAAGCGTTTCTCCGGTGACGACTTGCTCACGATGGTCATGGTAGCACTCAGCCATTGGAAAAACTCTTTGTACTTGAGCCCGTCCAGTGCTTTGGGCGGCATGTGCGGGTGGCATATGTAATTAAGCACCTTGTAGTTACAGCCTTGTGCACCCACTGCCCAGAAGGTGAATTTTTTTTGATCTACACCTTCCTTGATTTCTTGTGCCAAACCATGAATATCTTGCCCTTTGTCGGGTTCGCCGTCGGTCATCAGAATCACGAAGGGGCGATAGTAGTTCAAGCCATGCTTTTTGTAGTATTGTTTACGCTCTTCTATGATGCGCAAGGCGGTGCGTACGCCATCGACCAGCCGGGTAGTGCCGGCTGCCTGGAGCGTTGGCATATCAAAGAAATCGATAAGTTCGGGGTATTGCCTTATTTCAATGATGTTGTCAAAAGTAACGATGGCTATTTCGAGGCGCTTGCGTGCCACCGGGTCTTTTTTGACAGCCCTGCTGAACTCCTGCAGCCCCTCATTGAGGGCTTCAATGCGCTTGCCTTTCATTGATCCCGATACGTCCAAACAAAGCACACAAAGACATCTTTGCTCCGAATTCCGGGGTGTTTCTACGATCGTCTTCTTGAATAAATTTTCTTCCATCACAGCTTTCTTTTATGTGTTTCGACTGCTTAAGGCTAAAATAAAAACTTCTGAAAAAAACTGCTGTTTACGCATGACAGACAAGAAGCATGCCATAGAGAGGGGCAAGAAGGCAAGTCAAAAAAAGCAGGCATCTCTTTGGGGTGGCCTTGTGAAATTTAGCGAAATAAGCTAACTTTTGTTTAGTTTATCAAAAACAACATTCGTATGATACGTAGAAAAGCAACTGCACAATGGCAAGGCAGCGGAAAAGCGGGTAAGGGGACCTTAACCACCCAAAGCCACGTGTTGCAAGAAACGCCTTATTCGTTTCACTCCCGCTTCGAGGAGGGGGAGGGCACCAATCCCTGAAGAGCTGATTGCCGCAGCACACGCCGGTTGTTTTGCCATGAAGCTGGCATTTAACTTACAGGAAGCCGGTTTTGAAGCCGAACAATTGGAGGTATCCTGCACCATAGAAATGAAAGATGGCACCATAGAAGCCTCGCACCTGAAGATGCAAGCCAAGGTGCCGGGCATCGATGCCGGTCGCTTTGAAGCACTGGCAAACGACGCAAAAGAGAACTGCCCTATTTCCCGTTTGTTGAACGCCACGGTATCGCTGGAGTACAGCTTGCAGCAAGCTTAAAAAATGCCGGAGCGAAGCACAGCCTCTCATCTCGAACCGCAGCGCAGCGCCGTCAGAAATCTCGGATGGCAGCGAAGCATAGATTGTCATTTGCGAAGCTCACGAAGTGCAGGTGAGAACATCTCAAACTCAAACATCTCAAGCTATAAAAAGCAAAAGAGACTTCCCGCTTGCGCTCGAAATGACAAAAAGGGATGCTCGAAATGACCAAAAAGAGAGAACCGAAAGAACGAAACGAGGGAGCCAGGAGGCAAGCACAAGCGAAGCGACAAAGGGAGAGAGGGGAAGAATGAGGAAAAAGAGGAGGCTACAAGAGGCAAAAAAACAAGTGAAGACAAGCACTGGGAATGACAAGAACAAAAAACAAGAGGACAAAGCAGACTGCCCCCTTGCATGCAGGAACCGTTCGACTTATGCCCCCGGTAGCATTTATTCCGACCTTTTCAAAATAGCGGCTACGAGCAAGCCAATGATTCCCAAAATGAAAATGTTACCTAAGAAACCGAAGACAGCCGAATAACCGGGCGTCATGAACCGCTTGGCAGTCTCTATGGCTTCATCCGGGGTTCCTTTCTCTTCCATTCGCAAGACAGCTTGCTCTATCGTTGCTTCGTAAAACTCAGGGTTGATAAGAGAAAAATACGCATAGGTGAAGATCGAAGCGATGACTGCCGTAAGCGAGGCCACCATGAAGCATACAAGATATGCTTGCCCAAAGGAAGCCAAGCCATCATTTTGGCGCCTGTAGGTAAGTACGCCCAGTACCATGAAAATAACAGGTACAGCCGTACCTATTATCTCTACGATTGTGTTTTGATCTACTCCCAGAGTCATAGCCGCTAAACTGTAAAAAATAGAAGCCAGCCCTGCGTACGCGCCATATTGAGCGCCTATGATAGCAGGAGATGACGGAGACAGGTTGCGTGTGTTTTCTTCCATAATTGAGAAGGGTTGGTTTGAATGCCTTCAATATACACAAAAAAGAAGGCTTATTCCAAGAGGATAACTTTCCGGCGGTTGTCTATGGCTATCTTGCCGAAACGCTGCAAGACAGATTGCCCTAATAAAAGAGGAGCTTCCATATTCTCTATCACCAAGGCTTCCACATTATGGAGAGTGCGGGGCCCCAAGCTCACTTCGCGCAGGCGCACCACATAGGCTTCTGATATACGCCCGGTGGCATCTTGGAACTGTCTTTTTTCCAAAAAATCCTCCTTGCGCAGGGTCCCTTGGCGTTGTAAAACCAGTGCTTCGGCGGCAGAGATGCACAGGTTGCTGGCACCGGTGTCGAATATGAAACGCAACTTCAAGCCGTTGACCGTCACCCATATATACTGCACGCCGCTCTCTTCTTCAATGGGCAACATGACCGGCGATGATATGCTGTCCGGCGGCATGCTGTCTTTTGCCGGGCGGGGCGGAGGGGGATTTGTCGCAGGACTGCGTTCTTCAACAGCTTCCGCTTGCGGGAGCTGTTGCTCTTGCGACACCTTGGGTTTTCGTTTGCCTGAGCGCCGGGCTTCGTTGCAGCCCGTTAGGCAAAGCATCATCAAACAAAAGCCGGTGATGGCAAGCAGCTTAGTTTTCATCGGCAAAGTATTCAACTTTGGGCAGTATGTGAATCAATATACGCTGATTGCGCTTTTCTTGGGCAGGCGGAAAGCGCCCGATGCCGCCGGTACCGGAGCCTGCAATTTGCACCTCGCAGATTTTTTCATCGAATTGGATGCCATGGCGTTGCCAGAAGCGATAGATGGCAAGGGCACGCTGGTAGCTGAGTTCATAGTTGTATTCATAGCCGTCTTTAGAAGCCATCCCTTCAATGATGACGACATAGCGTATGTCTTTGTCGCGGTATAAGTCCTGGAGTCGTGAAATCAGCTTTTCTATTTCGCGCCCCACTTGAAGCAAATAGCCGTAGTATTGCGGGCGTATATCGTATTTTTTGGTTTCAAACTCTATGTTTTTCTTCAAAGAAAAGCGTTTGTACCGCGGGTCATATTCAAAATACTTGTCGGGCAGCTCTTTGAGTGCCCGCTCTATCTTTTTGATGCTTTCTACTTGCCGTTGCGTGACTTCCAGCTGCTCTTTGAGCCGGTTGATTGCCTCGGGGTTGTAGGTAGAATATGCCCATACGAACAGCACCAACATGATGAAAAAAAGTGTAATCATCAAGTCGGTAAAGCTGGGCCAATACATCCCTTCCTCGTTGTCGAATAGGCTCATGACTGCGGGTTCTTTTATTTAAACCATCCTTTGAAATAGCTGCGCACCTTTTGTAGCCAAGAGGGAGCGGTGTCGTCATCTGCCGTTTCTGTTACCTCTTCTGCTTGAGTGGGAGTGGTAAGAGTGTCTTCCTCCGTCTGGCCGTTATTGATTTGGGGCGTGATGGTTTGCTGCGTTTGCTTATGTGCATTTGTTTTTGCCGGATTGCGCACTGCCAGTTTGCCCTCTTCAATGAGGGTTTTCATCTGCGCCAGCTTGTCCGTTATTTGTTTGATAGCTTCGTTGAGTTGTTCTTGTTGCCGGCTGATGCGTCCGGTTTGTTCTTCTATCTGTTCTATGCGCTGCGGCACGCCTTCTTTCAGGCGATTGAGTTTTTCGATTTCTTCTTCGAAGAGGTCTTTCTCTTTTTTGAAATGCTCAAATGCCTCTTGCAGGCTATCATGAATGGCTTTCTGTTGCTGTTGTATGCTCTCTTTGAGTGCCTCTTGGTTTTTGCGGTTTTGTTCAACTGCATCCTGTACAGGCGGTATTTGCCCGTGCAGATGCTCTACAAGTGAGGTGATTAGCCCGGATATGTGGGCTTGCAGCTTTTCATAGCTTTGGCTGAGGGCATCCATGGATTGTTTGTAGCTCTTAGAGATTGTTTCCAGATGGTTCTTATGGGAGGCATTGAGGTTGTTGACAAAGGTTTCTTGTGTTGCTTGATTTTCCTGCAGCACTTTCTTTATGTCACTCACATATTGCCGGTTGGCTTGCTCTACGGCTTGGGCGTATTGCTCCATCTGCTTGAAGTGCTTGCTCAGGAACTCAAGCAAAGCTTGGCTCTCCGTGAGGCGCAGCTCGAGGTTCCGGGCTATCTTGTCGATGTTGTCGATGCGTTGCAGGGCAGCATGCAGCGCGACGGTTGTTTTTTCGTTGCTTTGAGTCATTTTGTCAAGAGACTTGATGAAATGACCGAGCGACTCGAAGTTTTCTGCCAGTAGCCTGCTTCGGGCAAGGATTTCTTTCGTTTCGGCAGCCAAGTAGCTCATTTGCTGCAGGTTGTCTTTGTTGAGGATTTGGCTTACTGCCTTGAGCAGCTTTTCGTTTCTGTCGAAGATGTAGTCCAGCCGGCGGGTGTTTTCCGTAAACCGCTCGTTGAACTGCATCAGGTGGTGATGCATCTGCTCTATGAGGCGGCTCAAGCCGCTATCTACTTTGGGCAACACCTGCACCTGAATGAAGGCAAAGAGCGCATTTTTGCGTTCTTCGGCTTGTTGGGCAGCGGAGCGATAATGTCAAATTGGCGACTACGGTCAGCAACACCCCGGCGGCGCTCACTATCATGGCAGAAGCAACGCTGTCTAAGAAGGAGTTGATGTCCCAGTCGGCTGTCGATTGGCTACCACTCAATTCAAAGACCCCCACAATGATGCTGATGATGGTGCCCAACAGACCGAGCAGGATGGGCACCGGAATAAGTTGCCGGATGCCTTTCTGCCACGTTTCTATGGGGCGCTCGATGATGTCTTTCATGATGCCGAAATCGATGGCTACATGATAGTTTCTTGCCAGGTAGGCGTTCAAGTTTTGCAAAATACCTTGAAAGGGAACAGTGGGCTTTTGCACACTCAGTACCCTTATGGTGATGGCATCCTCATCCGGCGTGGTATATACCTCCGGCTTTTTCAGAATATTCTGGAGGGCACCGTCGTCATTCAGGTCTGCCGGAGACACATAAAGCTTCAAAAAGCTTAATTCGCTTTCTTCCGGCAGGCTGCTGCGAAGGGTCTCTATCTGCCGGTATAAAATGAAAGCACGGTGTAATTGTAGTATAAAGATGATTGAAATGATAATCCAAAGTATCATTGGCTATAAAGTTATGTCGCTTGTTGTGAGTTACACATATTGAATGACCATCTTTTCGGTGACTACCCATTTGCCTTGTTCAAGGCGGGCACGCCCGGGGCGAATCACCTCCAGCCGCTTGCCGTGGAGCCAGTCGTTGCCTTCGGCTATGACAGAAACCGGATGCAATACTTCTTTGCGGAATTGCATGGCCAGCTCATAGGCAGCGGGGCTTTCTACCAGCCGGAAATCGGCCTCCTGCTCATTGTAGCGGTTCAATACGAAGATGCTACGCCCTTCTTTGTATTGTGAAGAGGCTTTCTCCGCCAAAAAGTAGCCTTGCGGGTTGGGCACTTCGAAGTAATAGGTTTGGGGTTCGAAGGAAGGGGGAGGAGTTGTTGCTTTCGGGGCTTTTTCCTCGGGAGCCGCCGTTTTGCTTTTGTTGTTGGCATTGCGCAGTTCTATGAGCTCATTGCGCAGTTTTTCCACTTCCTCCTTCAGGTGTTTCAACTCACTTGCTGCCATGGACATGTTTGAAGTGGTGGAAGATGAGCCGTAGGCAACATAGCGCTGCTTTCTTTTCTTGTTCCTTTGCAGAAGCAGCCATCCCAGCAGCAGTGTGTTGAGCAAGGTCAGTGCCCAGAGCAAATAGTGTGGGCGGTCGTCCCCCGCTTGGCTGATGACAGGAGACTGCACTTTCACAGGCGCCTCTTCCTCAGCGGCGGTCGGCTCCCGGTATTGGGCTTCTTGCGGTGGCTCGTCTGCACTTGCCTCCTCTTCGGGCGCTTGCGACAAGGCTGCCTCTTGAAAAAGCCGCGAGATGTAGGCTTCTATGTCGGCTTGGGTTTGTTTGAACAGTTCCTTTTGGGACGAGTACTTGCCATCGGGACTCAGCCGGTCCCCGGCAAACTCTTTGAGCTGCCCCGAGCGGAAAAAACCTTCCCGGAAGAAGCGGAGCAGACTCGCCTCGTCGAGTGGGCGGTACTGAGGCGGAAGCTCCAAGTCGCGAATCTGCTGCACCAGCCGGGCGTTGTCTATAGCTTTTTTGGATTTCAGCGTGGCAATTAGTCTCTCAAAGGTTGGCGGTTTGTTACAGTCGCCACAAACCTTGTTCACGCTTGCTTTGGTTACGTTGGAGGCAGAGCCGTGTTGAACAGAAAGTTGCGTGAGCTTGCAGGCAGCATAGCGCTTAAACTGATTGAAAACCAGCGCCTCTCTGTCGTCGGATTGAGCGCCGGCAAAGAATGCCGGCAGGGTCAAGAAACATATATACAAGAAGATACGCATAGTCTTTCGTCGTTTTACTTTTGATTAGATTGTGCTACATCTCTTGTCCAGTCTGCATACAAAGCTTCGCGCAGCTTAAGAATTACCGGCACAAAGAAGGGGTCGTTTTCAAAGTGGCTGTCATTGGAGATATACTCGCTGCTTTGGTCGTGGTCTTCGATGGCGTTGCTGATGGCATCGGTGGTAAGGGGCTTTTCCAGCAGCTCAAAGAAGCCTTTCAGCGCTTCTGCATGCACATCGAATTGTTTGGTGAGATTGAGCGTTTGGTTGATAGCCATGAAGCACTCATTGAAATCCTGAAATTCCTGTAGAACCCTTCCGGCTACTTCGGGCGATTTGACTTCCTCATAGGTGAACTCTTGTTTGACTTTGTTCAGCAGCAGCTGCGTGTAGCTCACCATAAGCTCTTCATCTTGTTGTGGGTCAAAGGCAATGTTTTTTGTCATAAGCACCCCTTTGGCAGAAAGCTCTTTGGCTACACTTTCTTCAAACTTCAGGTTGAGTGCATTCACTTCCTCTCCATAGGCACGGCGCACCAAGTCCAAGGTGAATTTGTGGATGGCAGACCCTTCGCTCCACTTGCTCGAAATCATGGAGATAACCCGTGCACCATTGCCACTGAAGGTGAAGGTATATGGCACACCCAGTCCTTTTTGCTTTGCCAGCTTGGTAGCATAGTAAACCAAAGCGGCATAGAAGTAGAGGAATACAATCTTCATGCGCTTATGGTTTTGCAGGCGCCAGGTGTAAGAGTAAACGGAGCGATCAACTTGTTGAAGGCCGGGGTGGTCCTCCAAACTGAAAAGAATCATGTTTTTAAGCCAGAAGTCCTCGCTGCCCAGCTTCATGATATCGCTAATATCGGAGTTGCTTTCCCGCAGCACGTCTCTCAGTTTATTGATGATTTCGTCATACACCTCGCTAAACCATTGAGGCGTGGCACGTGGCTTGTATTCGTTGCCAAAGAGCACGTTGCCGGCGTAGCGCACCGAGCTGATGAGTTGGGCGGTGCTGTCGCCTTGATAGAATATCAAGTCGGAGGTGCCGCCCCCTATGTCAATCGATACGGCGAGGTTGCTTCTGCCGCCTACGTCAGGATATTTTTGACGGTAGTAATAGAAAGGTGCTACGGACTCAAGCACCGGCTTGGGCTCGCAGTCTTTGCTGATATATTCTTGACAGAGTTCCTTCCATATATTTTCGAAGCTTTCACGGCGCCCCTGCGACATACTGCTGGGGAACAACCAGGTGATGCGCGTCATCTTCAGATTGCCGTCATTCAGAAGCACTTTGTTGCGTATGAGCAGCATCACTTCCGACAAGAATCGCTTGATATCCGAGGTGTCTTTGCCGCCGGTCCATTTCAAGTTTTTTACCGCCGTAACGCCCAGCCCCTCGAGCGATTTTCTGCCAAAAGCAAAGCCGATGGCGCTATTGACAAGCGGCTTGGTGTCTTGGTAAGTACTTTGGATGTCTTTCAGCAGGATGGTGGGTTGCGGGAAATGATACAGCGTGCCGGGAGCAATTTCCTGCGGTACAAACAACTGCTCTATGCGCCCGGGCAGCACCAAGCTCTCAATGCTTCCTTGCGTTTGGTCGAAGCGCAGTAGCGAAACCGTCTGGCGGTCGTGTTCCTCGAGGATGTCGAAAGGCTTCGGATCACCGGAATTATCTATGGTGTATTCTATGTGGGTATTGTTGGTGCCGAAGTCAATACAGAAGTGAAATTCGCGGCTGCGGTGTTTGCTTATATCTTTCCATTTGGGAATTGCCACGCCCCGGTTGCCTTGCCGGTCTTCTATTTCCAGATAGTCGAAGCTCTCACTTAACCAATAGTGCTTGATATCATAAAGTTTATCAGCACGCTGCACTTCGATGGCATCGCCTTTTGGGGGCAGCGAGTCCGCATCCGGTGCTACTTTGTAGAAGTGAAGCTTCACTTCGTTTTCTTTTTTCATATTGACCATCTGCAAAGCATAGAAAGGCCGGATGCCTGCCTCTTCGAAGCGTATGGGGGGCAGCATGGCAATGTTCGCTTCGAATGTCCGTATGTAAAAATCATCGCTTAAGTCAGCACTTATGGGCGGATTATAGCGTCGTTCGAATTGAATAAAGCCTTGCGCAATGGGTATGCTCAAAGTTACTTTTACGGCTAAGCCTACGTATTCGGCTTTTATGGAAGGCGTGCCGGGGTCAGGGCTCAATAAATCTTCTACGGTAAAGAAGCGGAAGAATTCCTTCTTCAAAGGATACAGATAGGTTTTTTCCTCCTCTTCTTGCTTTAAGCTGAAAGCGTGGAATGCCTCCTTGTTGAGGGCTGCGGGCAGCTCTATGAGAGAAGGAGCCAGGAAATCATCGTCTGTGACGAAGGGGTATTGGATGTTGAGCTCGGGCAGCGTGCGCTTGTCTATCTCTTCGGATATGTATTGGCGCACTATGATGCGTTTGTCCCACATTTTGCCCTCAATGTAAATAACATCCCCCTCATAGCCTTCTTTCAAAACCAGTGGTTTTTTGGATACGCGTTTCCTTATACCGCTGAGCAGGAACCCACTTTTTTGCACTTTTTCGTTACCTCGGTGCGGGTCTTCCGTACGCAGTGCCACCTTGCACATTTCCAGCACACCGTTGCCCAAGTCCAAGGCAGGATATTTCTCTATGTCTTTTTCGGACAGGCTTTCCAGCCCTTGCACAAAGTCGCGCCTTTCCTTACGCAGTTGTTCTATCTCACGCTCAATATACCTGTGAAGTGCCGGGAAGTAGGTGCGGAAATATTTGTCTGTACTGAGCAAATACATGTAGGTGATGAAATCGTCTTGTCGATTCCGAAGCGGTACAATCTTTTGAAAGGCAGTATGCTGGTCGAGCGCAAGCGGGGGCAGGTCGTCCACATCGCCGGCTACGGCAAAGAGCGTGAGGGGGGAGGTGGCACCTATAATTTTGCCGCTGTATTTGATAAGGTGAATGGCATTCCACAGTCCGGTGTGGTAATCTTCTTGGTCTTGCTTTAAAAATATGTTCAATACCTTGCCCAAAGCGCGATGCCCTTCATGAGCGGAAGATACGAGTGTTTCGAGCGATTCGGTTTTCTTCCAGCTGACAATGCGCAGGTCGCTTTGTGTTTGGTGCAGACGCTTGTATTTGAAAAAGATTTCCGCGATGTCCAAGGTATAGGATACCAAGCGGGCGTCTTCCAGTCCGCCCTGTCCTGTGTTTATATTTTCGAAAGCTTGATATACTAAATCAAAGCGTGCCAGAGGCGAAGGGATGGCGGTGGATTTCACTTGAACGGCACCGCCCTCAGGGTCCTTGATGTTGAGTATGTCTTTGTCGCTGTATGGGTCAATATCGAACCAATGCTCGTCTTTCTTGCCTGAATAACCAAATACTGCCATAGTTTTAATGTTTTGAGTAGTTTGTAATTAAGAAATAGACTACTTATAGTATTCTTCAATAAAAGCGCGGGTGGCGTCGTGGAACAGACGCAGCACCTTCTGATTCACATTTTTGTAGGTGGCTCCTTTGGATATTTTGTTGAGCTTGTCGTCCAAGTCGGTGTAAGTGACGTCTCCTTTGGCCAGCCCCAGCATTTTCTTTTTGCTGCCATGAAAACCGCTGATGAAGTTTGCCACCGAAGCGTCTTGCGAGAGGTTGAAAGGCGCAAAGGCACGGTCGTTTTGCGCCATCTCTTCGAGCCACTCTTCGAAGCCGCCCAAGAAACGCGACAGGTAATTGCGATAAAACTCTGTATTGAGCCAAGACTTCTCTACCTTGGGGTCGGTAGTGCTCCATGCCTGTACTTCCAGTGTTTCGGGGGCACGTTCCTTCCAGTAGCGGTGCATGAGATAGAAACTGCTCAGGGGTAGCTTGATTTTATCTTGGGTTATTTTTCCCAATTTGGTGAAATCTATCGTGCGGCTGTCTTCCATGATGCCGAATTCGCGGTGATAGCGGTCTTCCAAGGATAAATTCCCGGCTTCCATGAAATCGAGCACTGCCAGCGCCCCGATGAGCTCTGCAAAGTGGGCATCGTTTTTTTGTCCGCCTTCGCCGGGGTCGTTTTTGTAGGCTTTGCCTTTGTAGTTATTTTCGGCAAGATAGTAGAAGGCGTTAATTTCCTCACGCAGGTGTTTTTGATAGTAGCTAAGTGCTGCACGGGTTTTGATATAGAATTCGGAAGTTTGAATGGGGCTGTTGCTGCTGTTCTCCAAGTTGAAGTAGGGCATCACCACCAAGGTGCCTATCTTGGCATTGCTCAGGTACCCCTTATTGGACAGGTTGGTGTCTTTGGCGCCCCGGATTAAACGTACCAAACTGGGCAGCCCGGCAGCACCGGTCCCGCCAAAAATAGAACCGATGATAAAAATGCGGTCTTGCTCGTTGAATTGATTGGCAAAGGATTGGATTTCGTCGAGCTCTTCGAGCAGGCTCATCATCACCACACTGCCTATGTTGGGGTTGCCCACGAAACCAATTTCCATATCGATGTCGAGCATGGATATTTCGCTACCGTATTTATCGACAGAAGAACCTGAGAATAAAAACTCTGCCAGGGCACGGCTGTCTTCGTCCATTAAAGACAGCTCTATGAAATCGCGAAATTTCTTGGCACTGACTTCCTGCAGGCTGCTTGCAAAGTCTTTGGTGCCGTCCAATGCTTTGACGGGCATGCCAAAGAAACCGTTGTCATTGCCTGTTTCTTGGGTGATTTGCCTGTATAGTTTCAAATATTCCAGTGTGCGCTTCAGGTCTTTATTGTGCTTGTGGGGGTCCAAAAGCACAGGAATAATGGTGTACTCGTCTTCTGTTTGAGGCTTCACACCGGCAGCCATGAGCATGGTCAAGGCTTTGATTACTCGTGCGCCTGTGCCTCCGATACCGAATAAATACAGTTTCTTTTGCATGACGGATTATGGGTTTAGCTGAAGTGTGTTTTTGTTTACCAAGGACGTAATGGGGTTGTGTTGCGACAGTTGGTGCTGAAATAGCGGAAAAGGAAGCTGAGGGCTATTGTCAGTATCAAAGTCAACAGGGCTTGTGTGAGCCCCACACTGATGACATCGCCATTGGTAATGACCAGCTCGGGGCAATAGTTGCCTTCTTGTGTAGCAGAGGTGGCAATCCCGTAGCCTACGATGAAGTTAAGAAGGGTAGCGCCGCCGATAAACATCCACAGGTGCCAAGCCCGCACCAAGCGGGGCGAATCAATAAGTTTGTAGTATAGCAGCAAGGTGAAAATAACAATGCCTGCTAATGCCCAGAAAAGCCAGCCGTAGTAGAAGGTGCCCATGTAGTCGGTGCAAGTGAACGTCCCAGCCACGCAGGTGCTCGCCCATATCGCGGGAGTAGAGCGGAAAAGGTCTCGTAAATCCAAGCTATCCAGTCCATAAGCTTATGCTATTTTGGTAGTTTAATGTTGATCCACTTCTATAAAAGCAGCTTCATTCTCCTTGTTTGCGGGGGATAGAAAGCTTCATACACGCCACTGAACAGATGGTAAAACCCAAAAGTCTTTTTTTGCTCTTCGGGGTCATTGGCTATGTCCCGGTCGTCGGTGCTGCCGGCAGCCTTGACCCATTCCGGAAATTGAGGAACAAAGGCAATGCGCAGCCTGTTCTTCGGCGAGGGTGCCGTGGCAGTAAGCGTGAAACGATGGGTGAACTGCCTGCTGCGCGTTGCGCTCCTTGTGGGGTCGAAGCGGGCGGATGCTCAGTTGGTAGTTGGGGTTGCTGAGGCGCCAAGCAGATGGCGGGCTTGGTAAGGCTCGCTCTTCGCCAAAGGGCAAAGCCCGACAAATCGACGTTCATATGGAAAGTAAAGCGATTTTTATTTCGGGGTCTGCTTGTGCGTTCAGCAGTTGCCCCGTGCTCAAGCCTGCCAGGTCGAAAGCTTCCTTCACGAGGGATTGGTCAAGCAGCTTAAACGGGAGCGGCTGTTCGTGCCGGCGGGCAGCAACACATATTTATGCAAATAACCGCCTTTGATGTTGTCCACCATGCCTTCCTGCAAGAATGCGCAGTATTTGCTCGTCGGTCCCCATAATCCAGATGTAGTAGGGGCGGGTGCCTTCAAACAAGACTGGCGGAGGGACTACCCGGTAGTAATAGCCCTTGAAGTTGGATTCCATGTGAAGAACAATGACGCCCAAATCCTGCTTTTTGAGTTGCTCGCTGAACAAGATGCGCATGCCGATGCTTTGGTTGGTCAAATAATCTTGGGGTGATGAATTAGACTTTGGGCCCGGCGAAAACACAAAATCCGAAACCAACACGGTGGCATTTCTTTCATTCACCTGCTTGAGCAGATACTCTACTACTTCTTTTAAGTCGGATACACTGCGGTTGCCGCCCCGTAAGCGAAACACATCCGGCTCCAGTTTTTGAATAAAATCCTCAATATCTTCGGGAAGGGCATTGAGTTTCTTGTAGGGTACGGTTTGGTTGATGTAATAGAGATTAAGGCTGTCACAAAAATCGGCAATCTTGAAGTCTGCCAACAGGTTATAGACGGCCGATTCGAATTGCGTAACGCCGTTTACGTAGCCGTCCATGCTGGCTGAGTTTTCTATAAAGGCATGTACATTGAACTTGCCGGCTTTTTGGGGAGTACTTGGAGTCCACAGGTTATTTACCGTGAGGTCGTTGCTGCGGCTTTCAAGGTATTTTTTTACGTATTGGTACAGCTTGTCCGGGTCAATGTTACCTTCTGCATTTTTGAAAGCAGGAATATCGAGTTTTTCAGCTTCTTTTAGAATCTTTTTGAAGTCGTCTTCCGAAAATTCTTTATCCCTGACAAGCCGCTCAATTCTTGCATTCAGGTGCTCGATGGGATTGCTTCCACAAGCGACGATTTGTAATAGCAGCACGCATAAAAGTATGGGTAAGCCTTTCTTATGGTATATCATATTCTTTATTTTTTAAATCACGGCTATGAATATAGCAAATAAAGTTTTGAGATGGGGTAGTTTTGTAATCATTTTAAACTACTCTTAAGAAAGCGCTCATCACTGTCTGTCTGTTTGTCTATTGTTTGGCTTGTGGGGTATCCGGCTCTATGTAATAGCACGAGCGGATGGTGGTTTTGCGTTTGGTGCCTCTGCCAAGCTTACCGCCGATGCCTGCTTTTTCAAGTACCACCCGCAGCAAGAAAGCAGTTTTTATAGCTCCGTTAAACCCTACATTGGCAGGTATCTGGAGTGCCTGCCGGATGAAATTATCCGTTTCGGGTGTTTCCGGATAGTAAATTTTCTCCAGGTGTATGACTTTTCCTTCGGCATATACCTTTGCGGATATGCCTGCGCGCCGGAGAGCCTCGGCAATCTTAGGCACAAGTTTTTCGGGGTCTTCAATGCGTTTTGTCATGGGTGTTATTATTTTAGGCAAGTCATTTGTATAAATATATTGGAATTTTATTAAGCAAAGCAAGATAAAAGCAAAAAGATAGCAGATAACATTTTTACAAGCTTGCAACTGCGGTCAAAAAAAAGACAACCTTCCAAGAAGGCTGTCTGGCATTACAGGTAATAAAGGTTCTTTTTTTCTTAGTGAATCCCTTTCATGGCTTTGTTGAGCAACGGAGAAAGCAGAATCAGCACAATGCCACTGCCCAGCATCCAGTAAGTAATGAAGGGGTATAGCTCAAGCATGAAGCCTTGGGTTTCGGCTTGGTGGGCATTGAATTCTTCCAAGAAAGTCTCCAGCATGCCTGCCAGGTAGTTGCCGGCAGCGAAGCTCGCCATCCACAAGCCCATGACCACGCTCACCAGCTTGCGGGGGGCCAGCTTGGTAATCATCGAAAGCCCAATGGGCGAAAGCATCAGCTCACCCAGCGTAAGAATGACATACACGGCTACCAGCCACAGCGGCGACACTTTGCCGTGTTCTGCCAAGGCATCGGCTTGGGTCATGATGGCAAAGGCAAGTCCTCCCAGCAGCAGCCCTAAGGCAAATTTAATAGGGGTGCGGGGGTTGAGTTTGCGTTGGTCCAGCTTCAACCACATGACCGAAAAGAGCGGAGCGAATATCAAAATGGCCAGCGGGTTGATGTTTTGGAACCACGTAGTGGGCACTTCCCAGTTCAATGCTTCTATGAAACGGTTGGTTTTTTCCTCAGCAAAAAGGTTGAAAGTGCCACCTGCCTGCTCAAAGCCTGCCCAGAAGGCTACATTGAAGAATGCCAGCACCAATATAACGCCCATGCGGCTCCACTCGGTTGCCCCTTTGGTATTGCTCACAATGACCCAAAGAAGTCCCAAGATGAGGACGGCAAAGCCTGCTTTTACAATCACATCGGTGGTGGTATCGGGCAGTTGCCGCCACCCCCAGATGATGCCGCCGGTGAGTAAAATAAGCACGACCGCCAAAACAACCAGCTCTGCCCAGTCTTTGTTGGTCAGACGGGTTTGCCCTAACTTGGCATGCGGCGGCAAACCATACCCATTCAGCGATGTTTCTTTGGCAAAGAGAATCAACATGCTGATGAGCATGCCCACGCCGGCAGAGAAGAAACCCCAGCCCCAATGCACTTGTTCGCCCAAGGCACCTGCCAAGAAGGGACCTAAAATAGCCCCCAAGTTGATGCCCATGTAAAAAATATTGAAAGCTGAATCTTTGCGCGGGTCGTTGTCGTCATACAGGTCGCCCACAATAGTGGAGATATTGGGCTTAAAGAAGCCGTTGCCGAAGATTAAACAGCCCAAGCCATAAGAAAAAATAAAGAAGCGCAAATCGGGGTCCAAGCTGTGTGCCATGAAAGCAGAGGCAGCCAGCAAAAACTGACCGGCAGCCATCATCACAGCCCCCGTATATACAGCTTTTCTCTTGCCCAAAAAACGGTCGGCAGCCCATCCGCCAATGATGGGGGTCAAATATACCAAGCCTGTGAAGATGGCATAGATAGCCAAGGCTTCCTTGCGACCCATGCCAAAGCCGAAGTTATCGAGATTGGCTACCAAGTAGAGTACCAGTAGGGCACGCATGCCGTAATAAGAAAAGCGCTCCCACATTTCAGTGGTGAAGAGCACATATAATCCCGAAGGGTGTGTTGTTTTTTTCGTAGAAATACCCATCTGCAATATTTTTTGGTTTACACTAAACTGCGCAATAATAATAAAAAGCTTTCAAAAAAATAGCGAAATAATGCAAGCCATGAAGCTGACAACAGGCATGCAAATGATAAGGAATGCATAATTTCACTGTACCGGGATGCATAAAGCAACAAGGCCCTCCGCCGGCGGAGAGCCTTGTGTAAAGTCAACTACAAGAAGGGCTGAGCATTAGTAATGCCCTGTCTTTTCTTTTACGACCTTGGCGATGGAGCGCACCTTCAAAAACAGCAGAATGGCCGCTACCATGGCGCCGGCAAAGTTGATATAGAACGGAAGGGCGAGGTTGCTGCTTTCTGCCCCTACATGCCCCACCACGCCACTCAGCTTGTTGCCTATGGCAGTAGCCAAAAACCATCCGCCCATCATGACGGCGGTCAGGCGCTGCGGGCTTAGCTTAGACACCAGCGACAGCCCCATGGGGCTCAGGAACAGTTCACCCACCGTAATGACGGCATAGGTGCCCACCAGCCACCAAGCACTCACTTTTACGGCGCCGTTTTGGCTTGCAAATACGGCTGCTACCATCACCAAAGTAGAAAGCCCGGTGATAAACAAGCCCCAAGCTATCTTGGCAGGCGTTGAAAGGATGACACCCCGTGCCTGAAGGAAGTTGAAGAAGGCAATGACCAAAGGCGTGAATATGATGATAAAGAATGGGTTGAGCGACTGAAACAGCTCCGTAGAGATTACATAAATAGAGCTGCCGGGGGCGGGCCATTCTTGCGGCGGCATGTTTTTGAAATAATAAGGCAAGTCCTCCTGCATGCTTTGGGCAATGGCCGCGGCATCCGGCGCTTCCGGTATTTTTATGTTTTCGGGCATCTTTATTTCTTCCAAGAAACCGAAGGGTTTTAGCGTTGCCTGCATCTCACTGCTCACGCTGCGGTCGGTATAGCTTTTGGCCCACTCGGTCAATACATTCCCGTTTTGGTGGAAAATCATCCAGAAAATAATGACCACAAAGAAAATATAGAGTAGCGCACCTATTGCCCCTTTGTCAGAAGCAGAGGCTTTGACATACAGCGACACATAAAAGATAACAATGGGCAGGCAGGCAAAAAGAAAGATGTCGTTGGTGGTAGAACCCAGGAAGTTGTCTACCCCCACGAGGCGCGGCAGAAAATAACCCAAAGCACCGGCAAGCAGGGCAGGCACAAAAATATAACCAAAAATCTGCCCCAAAGGCATGTCTTCGGCTTGTGTGGGTTGTATTACGTCTGCTTCTTTTATATGTCTTTGCCCTGCAATGAATATAATCAAACCAAGCAACATGCCTGCGCCGGCGGCAGCAAAGGCATGCCCCCAGCCGTAGTTGTTGCGCATATAGGCAGCCACAAAGTTGCAGACAAACGCCCCGATATTGATACCCATGTAAAAGATATTGTAGCCTTTATCTTTCAAAGAGGCATTTTGAGGGGTGTTGTACAGGTTTCCCAGCAAGGTGGAAATATTGGGTTTGAAGAAACCGTTGCCCAAAATAACCAGCAGCAGGGCGGTGTAAAAAGGTATGACGCCGGGAAGCGACAAGGTCAGATAGCCACCGGCCATGAGCAAGCCGCCTGCAATGATGGTGGAGCGGTAGCCGAAGATACGGTCGGCAAGCAAGCCTCCCAAGAAGGGCGTCAGGTAAACCAAGGCGATGTAGGTGCCATAAATATCATTGGCAAAAGCTTCATTGAAAGCCAGCCCCGATTTTTCATCGGTCATGTAGAGGTAAAGAATCCCCAACATAAGATAGTAACCGAAGCGCTCCCACATTTCGGTGAAAAAGAGCACATAGAGCCCCTTCGGGTGCTTGGCAGAAGTAGAATTGTTCATATGCAATATATTTTTGTTTTTACTATAATCTGCACAATGATAATGAAAAGGATTTAAAAAATTAAAAATAAAAGTGTGGCAAATGGGGCAGTGTTGTTATAAAAAAAATGCCCGGGCATGCTGTTTGAAACGAGCGCCCGGGCATCCGGTTGAACTGAAATAAAAGCTTAAAAAACAGATACTTTGATATAACGGCGGGGGTTGTTACGCAAATCGATAAGCAGCTTGTCCAGGTCGGCAGACAGTTCCACCAGATTTTGATAAAGCGCCTTGTCATGCAGCAAAGCCCCCATGCTTCCCGAAGGGTCATTGGCTTGTTCCAGCACTTGCTGCAAGGCAGCCAGGCTTTGGCGGGTTTGCTCTATGGTTTGTTGCAGTGGCAGGTGCTGTAAGCTGTCGGCTACGGCGTCTAACTTTTGCATGGTTTGCGGCAGTTGTGCCGTGGCTTGGTTCAGGTGCGCACTCGTTTGTTCCACATTTTTGAGCGTGCCATTGAGCAGCGGGCGGTTCTCGTGCAGCATGGCTTGCAGCTCGCCGGCACTTGCCGACAGGTGCTGGAGGGTTCGCTTCGAAATGTCACCGACGCCTTCAAAATCTATCAGCAGACTATTGATAAGCGTAAGCGTGCTGTCCAGCTTTTCAATGATGGGCTTGGTTTGCTTCTCAATGGCAGTGAACATACCATCTTCTTTGCTGCTGCGCAGGGTGTCGCCGTCTTGGTGTATTTCCTGCGACCGGCTCAGGAGCAGCTCTATCTGCATGCCACCCAGCAGTCCGTTTTCGCGCAGCAGTGCCACACTGCCCTTGGGTATTTCTATGTCGCCATCTACTTCCACTTCCACGAGCACCTGCGATTTGTCTTGGTTGAGCCGCATTTTGGTTACCATGCCTATGGTGACACCGTGAATGGTGACGGGGTTAGATACCATCAAACCGTTGGTGTTGTCGTAGGGAATGTAGTAGGTATTGTTGCTGCTAAAAAAACCGCGTCCTTTTAAAAAGTTAAATCCAAAGTAGAGCATGCTCAAAGAAATGATGGCCAGCAGTCCTACTTTGGCTTCTTTCGATAGTTTCAGCTTCATAGTTTTTGATGTTGTTTAAAGGTGCAAGCTAAGAATTTATAGTGATTCAAGTTCTTTTTTGTAGTCCCGGAAAGCCCGGAAAATAGCCGAAGCAATCAGGGTTTGCCCCCATGAGTCATTCAAAAACTTCTCTTCTTCGGGGTTCGACAAATAGCCGATTTCTATAAGTACACTGGGCATGGCACTGCGATGCAGCACCACAAAGCCCGCCTGCTTGATGCCCCGGCTGGGGCGTTTGGCCCGCTCACGGAATTGGTAATCGAGCAGCTGCGCAAAACGCAAGCTGTTTTCGAGGTAGGCAGTCGAGTAAATAGACATCATAATGTGGGATTGGGGCGAGTTGGGGTCAAAGCCTTCATACACTTCTTCATAGCCTTCTTCCAAATAGATTACGGCGTTTTCACGCTTGGCTACCGCCAGGTTTTCTTCGGTTTTGTGCACCCCCATCACATACACCTCGGTGCCACTTACTTCGGCACGCTTGGCAGGCGAGGCGTCAATGGCATTGCAGTGGATGGAAATGAACAGGTCTGCTTTGTTCTCATTGGCAATAGAGGCGCGCTTGTGCAGTTCTACAAACTCATCTTTTGTGCGTGTGTAAATCACCTTCACGTCGGGCAGATGTTCCCGGATGGTTTCGCCCAGTTTTAAAGCTACAGCTAAGGTGATGTCCTTTTCTTTTGTAAATTTGCCCGAGGTGCCCGGGTCATGCCCGCCGTGGCCGGCATCAATCACAACGGTTTTAAGCTTATATTGAACGAATTTATGGGTATTGAGTGCACTGATTGGCGCACAAACCAGGAACAAAGAGACTATTGCCATCAAAGAAACGACGCGCTTCCACATATGTTTAAAGATTCGGTTAAAGTTCACTTTTACAAATTTGCGCATTTTTTGCTAAAAGCTCAATACAGTTTCTTGCTGCTGTGTGTGAGCTTGGCCGTTCAGGCACAACAAACCGACAGCCTGCGCACCACACCGCCCGATACTTTGCAGCATACGCCCAAAGCAAAGAGCGATATTCAAGATATCATCACATTTAGTGCCAAAGATTCGGCCATATTTGAAATGGATGCCCGCCGCGGGTGGCTCTACCGCGAAGCACAGATAGACTATGGCAACAGCCGCTTGCAGGCGGCCGTCATACGCATTGACCTGGAGCGTAATATCGTGCAGGCACGCCCGCTGCCCGACAGCACCGGCAGACCGGAAGGGCGCCCCGTCTTTACCGAAGGTAGCGAACAGTTCGTAGCCGACTCTATGGATTACAATTTGAAAAGCAAGCGGGGCATCATCTTTAATATTGTTTCGGAGCAGTCGGAGGGCTTTGTGGGCGGGGCTAAGGTAAAGCGAAGCCCCGAAAATGAATTTTATATTGCCGGGGGCTACTACACCACTTGCAACTTGGCGCATCCTCACTACCGTATCAAGGCAAGCAAAATCAAGCTGACGAAAAACCAAAACGTCATTTGTGGTCCTTTTCATATGGAGCTTGCCGATATTCCCACACCTTTGGGCTTTGCATTTGGCATTTTTCCCAAGCCACGACAAAAAAAATCGGGCATCATTGTGCCGGTATATGGCGAATCGCAGCAGAACGGCTTCTTCTTGCGTAATGGTGGCTACTATTGGGCCATTAGTGACTACATGGATTTGAAGCTTCTGGGAGAAGTATATACCTACGGCAACTGGGGCATACAGGCGGTAAGCAACTTTAAAAGGCGCTATCAATACTCGGGCAACCTGTCGGTGTCTTACAATGTGCGCTACGATGAAAATACCGAAAGTATTTTGCGCAGCGAAACCAAGCTGTTTTGGGTCAATGGCTCTTTTACACCTGAAAGCCGTGGCGACGGGCGTTTTGCAGCTTCTTTGAATTTTGGTAGCTCGCAATTCAACCGGCGGGTATCGTTCGACCTGGCCAATCAGCTGACCAATACCTTTCAGTCGAATGTATCGTATTCGCGCCGTTTCCGGGGAACGCCTTTCACCCTGACACTCAGCGCACGGCATAACCAGGAAAACAATACGGGGGTTGTCAATCTCAACTTGCCCACCTTTACCTTAGGCATGACCCCGCTGTATCCTTTTAAAAGCAAGACAGGCAACAACCGGGGCTTCTTCTCTCAATTGAATGTGGCTTATACTTTGAATGGCTCGTTTGATATTACCAACCGTGTTACTTCCCCTTCTTACAATTTTAAAGTAGCCAACATCGGTGAAAGCATTGACTCTGTGTATGCTTTTCGCCCCGAAAACTTCGACCTTTTTGTAGAACGGGGCAAAATGAACCTGCAACATAGTATTCCTGTCAGCTTGCCGTTCAAAGTATTGAAATATCTGAACGCAAGCGTAGGGTTCAATTTTTCGCAGCGCTTCTACAGGGAAAAGTACCGCTACACTTGGCTCGACAGCGAACAAGCCGTGCAAATCGATACGCTCAAAGAGTGGGGCAGCAGTTATCAGTATTCCCTTTCTTCGGGGCTTTCCACCAATATTTACGGTACCTTTTATCCAAAGCGCGGACGCTTTTCGGCTATCCGGCACCTCGTACAGCCTACCATTGGCTTTGGGTATGCCCCCGATTTTTCGGGCGAAAATTATGGCTTTTATCAGCGTACCCAAACGGGTATTGATGGCAACGGCAATCCTGTGTACCAAGATTTGCCCACTTTTTCAGGCGTGAGTGCCCCGGGCGCCTCGGCCAGCATCTCGTTTGGAGTGCGCAATACCTTGGAAGCTAAATTACGTCCTAAGTCCGACACCGCCGCAGCAAAAAAAGCAGAGAAGGTGAAGTTGTTGGATGAGCTTTCGGTAACTGGCAGTTATAATTTGCTGGCAGACACAACCAAAGGGCAGTATCCGCTTTCTGACCTGTTGTTCCGGGCACGTACGCGTGTGGGTGGTTTGTTTGACCTGAACTTGAGTGCCACCTTGGCGCCCTATGCCTTCCGCGATACTTTGATAGGTGAACAGGTGTCACGCATCAAGTCTTATACTTATGCATGGGATGCCGGGCAAGGCATCGGGCGGTTTACCAACTTCGATATGTCGGTGAGTGCTTCGCTCAACCCCGACGTGTTGCGCGGCAAGCGTGGCACCACTGCCGCGACCCCGGAACCCGTGCCGGGTAGCCTGCGCAACCCCACCACGGCCATCACGGACCCCCTGCAGGCGCCCGAAACTTCTTATGAAGCCTATTATCAAGCCAGCCCCGACCAATACGTGGACTTCGACATTCCTTGGAATCTGCGTTTCAATTATAAGTTTACCTACAACTTTTTAAGCACGCAGCGCCCGGTCACCCAAAGCCTTTCTTTTTCGGGCGACATGAGCCTGACGCCCAAATGGCGCATTGGCTTTAGCTCGGGTTTTGACTTCACACAAGGAAGGTTGAGCACCACCAGCCTCGACTTTTACCGTGACCTGCATTGCTGGGAGATGCTCTTTAACTGGCGCCCCTTTGGGCAGTTTCAGTCCTATTCTTTTACCATCCGGGTGAAAGCTTCCACTTTGCGTGACCTGCGCCTCGAGCGCAAGCGCACATGGTACGACAACCAGTAATCATTCTTCTTATGAAACCTTTTTCTTCACATTGGCAAGTAGCCGAAAACGTATCGCTCAAGGCATGGAATACCTTGGGCTTAGAGGCCGTGGCTCGCTATTATTATGCGGCAACTACCGAAGCGGCTGCCATGGCTGTCATGAAAGAAGCACGCGCCGCCGGCTTGCCTGTGTTGGTGCTGGGAGGTGGAAGCAACCTTCTCTTTGCAGCTGATTGGGAAGGGCTCGTGCTGCATATGCGCACCGGAGGCAGAAGGGTGGTGGCAGAAACGGAAGACGAGGTGTTGATAGAGGCGGCTGCCGGTGAAAATTGGCATGCCTTGGTGATGTGGACCGTAGCGCAAGGGTGGGGCGGCATAGAGAACTTGGCGCTGATTCCCGGCACGGCAGGTGCCGCACCTATTCAAAATATTGGTGCTTATGGGGTAGAGCTCAAAGATGTTTTGGACGAAGTGCGTGTTTGGATTGCCGGAAAGGGGGGGGTGCCGCTCAAAAACGAAGATTGTGCTTTTGATTATCGTGATAGTATCTTCAAACAGATGCCCCGTGGCGACTTCTTGGTGTTGGCTATTCGCTTGCGTTTAAAAAAGCAAGCTGCGCCTAATCTTTCTTATTATGCGCTAAAGCAATATTTCGAGGAGAAAGGCATCGCTTCGCCTTCTGTTGCCGAAGTAGCGCAGGCAGTCATAGACATACGCCGTTCCAAACTGCCCGATCCCGCACAGATTGGTAATGCCGGTAGTTTTTTCAAAAACCCGGTAGTAGAAAGGGCGCTTTTTGAGCGTCTGCGTGCGCAGTATCCTTCCATGCCTTTTTTCGAGGTGAATGAACGGCAGGTGAAAATACCGGCCGCTTGGTTGATTGAACAGTGTGGGTGGAAGGGCAAGCGGCGGGGCGCCGTGGGCGTACACGAGCGCCAGGCACTGGTGTTGGTACACTACGGTGGGGGCACGGGTGCCGAACTATGGCAGCTGGCAAAAGATATACAAAAAGATGTGGCTGCCCGCTTTGGCATCTGCTTGCAACCCGAAGTGAATGTGTTGGGGGGAGGATGACCGTCGTTTATTTTTTTCTTACAGCAAAGACAGCAGTTTGCTAATTCGCCGGCTTTCTGCTTCAATCAGTTGCCAAGCCTGCTGCACGTGCTGCTCTTGCACATAGGTTTGCCCGCATACGAAACGCAAGACATACTGTCCTTGCAGCTTGGTATGGGACATGTACAGCTTGCCACCGGCATTCAGGCGCTGCAGAAGGCTTTCATTCAACTTATTGAGCATTTCCACGTCATTTACGCCCTGCGGGTGATAACGGAAACAAACGAGATTCAAAGGCACAGGCGCCATCAATTCAAATTCAGGATGACCTTCAATACATATTTTGAACCACCGCGCCAAGGCAATGTGCCGGCGTAGAATCTGCTGCAGCCCTTCGATGCCGTAGCTGCGCAATACAAACCATAGTTTGAGCGCACGGAAACGCCGCCCCAAAGCAATGCCCCAGTCGCGGTAGTTGTTTACTTGTCCTTCCAAGCCTGTTTTTAAATACTCGGGTAGAATGGAAAAGGTGCGCAGCAGCGTTTCTTTGTCGCTGACGTAATAAGCCGAACAATCGAAGTTTGTAAGCATCCACTTGTGAGGGTTGAATACGTAGCTGTCGGCCTGCTCGATGCCGTCTATCATGTAGCGGTGTTCGGGCAGCAGGCAGGCGGTGCCGGCATAGGCAGCATCTACATGAAGCCATAAGTCATATTGGCGCGCAATGGCGGCTATGTCGGCCAGTGGGTCAATGGCTGTGGAGCCCGTAGTGCCTATGTTGGCAACTACCATCATGGGACGGTAACCGCGTTGCAGGTCTTCTTCTATGGCTTGACGCAGGCAGTCGGGGCGCAGGGCATAGCGCTCATCGGTGGGGATATACACCAGGTTGCTTTTGCCCAAGCCTGCTATCTTAACATCCTTTTCTATGGAAGAGTGGGTTTGTTCGGAGGCATAGATGCGCAAACGGGGCTGTTCATATAGGCCCGACTCATTGGATTGAAAGCCGGTGGCACGTTCGCGCGCGCTCAGAATGGCACAAAGTGAAGCCGTGGAGGCCGTGTCTTGTATGACGCCATGCCAGTGGGAGGGAAGCCCGCAGGCATCGCGCAGCCATTGCATCACGCGCTCTTCGAGCTCGGTGGCCGCAGGCGAAGTTTCCCACACCATGCCTTGCACGCCTAAGGTGGCCATCAGCATTTCGGCAAGCACCGAAGGGGGGCTCGCATTGGCAGGAAAGTAGGCAAAGAAGGAAGGATGTTGCCAGTGGGTGATGCCGGGGAGTATCTTTTCTTGAAAGTCTTTGAATATGGCTTCGAAAGGCTCGCCCTTTTGTGGGGCTTTCCCGGGCAGCTGAGCCAGCAGTTCGCCGGGCTTACTTTTCGATTTTACCGGATATTGTTCGATGTGCTCGAGGTAGTCTGCCATCCAATCTACCAGGCGGTGAGCATGTTCACGAAAGTCGTTTATCTTCATTGCCGGATATTGCTTTGCTGACTTTACTTGCCAAGTTAGGAATTTTTATAATAAAAGTGCTGCCTTTGCCCGGTGTGGATTGCAAACTGATTTGCCCTTGCAATTTGTCCACGGCTTCTTTTACAATGTATAAACCCAGCCCGGAACCTTTGCTGTCGGTAGAAGCACGGTAAAACATGCGAAATATTTTATCCTGATGTTCGGGTGCTATGCCTAAACCATTGTCTTCGCACCGGATGACGGCTTCCCTTTCGTTGGCAGTCACTTGCAAGCGTACGTAGGGGTGTTCTTCGTAAGGGTTGTAATAGCTTAGTGCATTGGAGACAAGATTATTCAAAACAATGTTCAAACGACGGACATCGCTGTAGAAAGGAGCTGTCTCTTCTACTTCTATGATTTTTTCTATATGGCGGCTTTGAGGCAAATACTGCATGTCTTCGAATACTTCTTCAATAAGCGTGTGGAAGTCGACGCGTACCGGCTCTATTTGGGTGCGTGTGTTCCGGGCATATTGTATGATTTCTTTTACAAAGCGCTCAAGGCGTATGGTGCTTCGCTCTATCATTTCCAAGTATTGATAAACGCTGCTTTGGTCTTTTTCCATGCGTGCCACCTGCACAATGCCTTGTATGGATGCCAAGGGGGCTTTCAAGTCATGCGAGGCACTGTAAACGAACTGGTCCAGCTCGGCGTTGATTTTCTTAAGCTCTTCATTCTGACGGATGAGTTTTTCCTGAATTTCTTTCAGCAGGGTGATGTCGTGCATAGAGCCGTCGAAGATAACCTGCCCGTCGGTATCGCGATGAAAAGAGGCATTGAGCAGTGCCCAAAAAGTGGTGCTGTCTTGGCGTTTGAAAAGCAGTTCGGCATTGGATACCCGCCCCGTATTGAGTATTTTGTTGATGACCTGCCGGGCAGCGCCGGGGTTGGCAAAAAACTCTTGTACTTTTCTTTCCCGGAGTGCTTCTACTGAATCAAAGCCCAGCAGTTGAGCCAGGGCTTGGTTGGCATACAAAATATCGCCTTCGAGGGTGGTACGGTAAATGCCTTCTTGCAGGTGTTCGTTGATGCTTTGCAGTAGCTCTTGGCGGTTTTTGTCTTCGGTAATGTCCCGGATGAATACGGCCACCCCCATGACTTTGCCTGCTTCGTTCAATAGCGGGTTGGCAGATACTTCTACCGATACTTTTTGGTTCCAGCTGAGACGCATCTCTACACGCAAGTGGTGCCCTTGCAGCACTGTTTCCATAAGTTGTTTGAAACGCTCACGCTCTTGACTTTGGGCAGGAAGTAATGCAAAGAAAGAATGCCCCACGGCAGGGGTTACGCCCAGCAATGCCTGCATACGTTTTTTATGGCGTTGGTTAAAGAGTAAATACCTGCCTTGGGTGTCCAGAACCATGAGACCGTCTTGGGTGCTCTCAATGATGGTTTGTAAGAGCCGCTCCGACTCTTTTATTGTGGTGATGTCTTTTGAAAAGACTACCACGCCGGTAACTTCCTTCCCTTCATATACCGGACGGAAGGTGATTTCGGTATATTGCCGCTTGTAAGACTCATATACCGTATGCGTTTGGCCTTGCAGGGCACGATCATAATAAGCTTTCCATTTTTCGCTTTCCTGCTTGTCGCGAGGAAGAGAAAGCAGCTCGATGCCCGGCACTACTTCCACGCCGTAGTAAGCAGACAGCGCCAAACGAAAAGCCTCGTTACACTCTATCAGGCGGTAGTGCCGGTCAACTACCCATACCGATATGTCTTGGGGAGTGTCCAAGATGGCACGCAAACGGCTGCTCTGCTTTTCTAATGCCTGCTCTTTTTCAAAAAGACGTTGTTGCACACTCTGAAAGATAAGATGTGCTTTGACCATTTCTTCCATTGCCTTTTGTTTTTGCCTTTGCAGCAGCAGGGCAATCAGCCATAAAAGAAAACTACACACCAACGCCATCAAAGACAGCTCGGTATGAGGCGGAAAAACGGGTAGCAGCAATGTAAGCAGCAAAATAGCACCGGAAACAATAAGCACACCGGGATGCCACAATGTGTTGATAAGCACAGGGGCATAAAGTGCAACGCTCAAAATCATGAAGGCAGCCAAGCGAAGCGTACCGTCAATATGGAAGGCAAACCAGCCGGCGAGCAGAATAAAACCAAGGTGTGCGCATGCATAACCTGCATATAACCGCCATGGAAAAGAGCGCCTGTAAGCAAGCCCAAAAAGCAAACTGCCAAACAGGGCCGTACCACCACTCCCATAAACTGCAATGGCAGTGAAGCCTTGCTCTATAAGAGAAAAGCCTAAAATCAAACCGATATAACAGGCAAATGTTATTTGTGCAAATCGTTTTAAAAGCGTTTGTCTGCGCTCTTCTATAGCTTTTCGGACACGCTCTTTTTGCTCTTTTATTTGTAGAGATAAGGCATATTTGTCATGTGCCATAAGTGAATGGGCGTTAGGTATGTCGCTTGATACCTAAAAGATACACTTTTTCATGATTCGTTCCATGAAGCTTGCTATCTTTGTGTGCGAGAAGTAGCCAAACTCATGCAGAAAAGTATTTTATTTTTCGTTTTCTCCTTTTTATTTATAGCTCCCCCGGGCTTTGTGCAGGCGCAGATATTGGACGACAGCACCAAGCAGGTGTATGGCACCTCCACCACCCGTTTTATTACCGAAAAAGATTGGTTGGGGGACTCTACCGCTTGGCGCTCGCTCGATACGACGGTGCGTGGCTTTCATCGTTACCACCCGGTGCGTCGTAGTCATTATTTACTGCAAGACTTGGGGCATAACTTAGGTACTGCCACGCAGTCTCTGTTTCCGCAACTGCCGGGTGCCATCGGGCGCCACTACGGGTGGGATGTGTATGCGCCTTATGTGGTGCAAGCCGAAGAGGTGAAGTATTTCGACACCAAATCGCCTTTTACGCACTTCTATTATGCTTTGGGGGGAAGAGGGCAGCAAATAGCCGAACTGGAATTTAGCCGTAATATTACGCCTTTGTGGAATTTTGGATTTCTTTACAGACGTATAAACACTTTCCGCCAGTTTGCGGCTACCGGCAACCGCAACGAAGATGCCATTCTTGAACAGTACAATTTTGTGCTTCACATGAGCCGCCGTTCAAAGAACGGGCGCTATCGTTTTTTGACACATTACGCACACTTCAATGCGCCCATGCAGGAGTACGGCGGCATTCTGATGGACGAAGACGACACGCCCGACAGCCTCTACCAATATGCTGAAGAGGGAGCGCAGTTGCTGGGGGCAAGCAGCTGGCAGACACAGAACCGCTATTACCTTTACCACGACTATCGCCTCGATTCGCTCTTTCAGCTGTATCACCGGGGCTATTACCTGCGCCGGCGCGACCGTTATCATGACGACAAGGTGTCGGACAACCCACAGACCGACTTCTACGGCACGCTGCCTTCCGGTAAAATTTCCGATGATGTGATTTACCGGGAGCTATACAATGAATTGGGCATCAAGGGAGCCGCCAAGTCGTTTCGTTACCGCTTGTTTTACCGCAACCGCCTGTATGACCTGCGTTTTGGCTGGGACAACGACTCCACACAAGGCGCCTTGACACTGAAGCCGCGCATGGAACACCACTTGGGCGCTGCATTGCGGCTACGCAAAGAAAAACTGGATTTGTATGCCGAAGGGGCTTACCGTCTTGGAAGTGACTACTTGCTACAAGCATGGGTACGCTTGCCTTGGTTCGAGGCATCGGCAAAGAGTAGTTATGTTTCGCCTACTTGGCAGCAGCAATATTATTGGGGAAGCACCGGCTATTGGCACAATGACTTTTCGCCTGTATTTGGAAACGAGCTGGAAGCCGGTTTGCCCTTGCGTCGGAAGCAACAACGACTGTTTTCTTTCGTACGCCTGCGGCAGGCGTCTTCGTGGGTGTATTTTCAAAAAGACAGTGAAGGCAGGGTGCAGCCGTTTCAGTCCGGTGAGCTGCAAGCCATGGGGCAGGTGGGGATAAAGGCGCATTGGCAGTGGCGCTATTTCCACTGGCAGCACGAGCTGTATTTGTCGAAAGATTTGGGCGAACGCAGTGTGTGGCGTTTTCCCGAAGTGTTCTGGTTTACTTCTTTGTTCTACGAGCGGGATTTGTTTAAAGGCAACATGCAGTTGTGTGTGGGTATGGATGGGCGCTACCAAAGTGCCTACGAGGCTTATGCCTACTCGCCACTGCATAAGGTGTTTTACTTAGCCGATGTGTACGCCATTCGCCCCTACTTTTTGGCCGATGTGTATGCCAACATAAAGGTGAAACAACTGCGGGCAGCCTTGCAGTTTACGCATGTAAATCAAAACATGGCACCCCCGCCGTTTAACGGCTACCAAGTGACGCCCTACTATGCCGGCATGCGGCGCACACTCTCGCTGGTGCTGAGTTGGATGTTTTTTGAGTAGCCCAAACCGGACAATACACCACGTTCTTGTTAAAAACATAAAGAGGCTGCCCCGCAGGACAGCCTTCCGTTGTTTTCTTGTGAGAGTGTAGCTTCAAAATTCGGTAAGCTTCATCCTTCTCAGGATTTTTTCTTATTTGAATTCAAAAACGTCGAAATCCGGTTTTGGCGTGCTATTGTACAGTTCCCTCAAGCCTTCCAAATTCAACTCAACTTTGATTTTTTCTGTGTCATCACCAAAGCCGTGTTCATCCATCATGCTGGTTTTGCGCCATGCTGCAGAAGTCCGCGAAATCAGCACTGCCCGGATGGAAGAGGGCATGGGACGGCATAGGCGGAGTAATACGGCGCACGTCTGATCTTGCCAGCGGCCAGTATTTGACGTAGTAACCCACCCAGAGCTCCCACTGAATAGGGGGGCGTCTTTTCTAAGGTCAGTGCAAGACAACATTGCCCATTGCCGGCGGCTGAGGAGATAGGCCTATAGAGGATTTTCCAGGGACTTTGAGCTTTGCACTCAATTCTTTTTGACACGCTTCTCCGCTTGAGCGGTCTCATATACAGCAAGGTCGTACGAGATAGCTGCTTTCCCAATGCTGATTTGTTATTCCATATGATTTCATAGCGGTCGCTGGGGTAAGAGGTCGTACAACTTTTCGTACACTTTCTGCTTCGATAGCCTTGCCAGCTTTTTGCTGTATCTTCCGATAGAAACAGACGCTGGTGAGAAGGAAGGTGTAGCTACTTGGGGTATAGCCCCGGTACTTATCAAAACTACTTACGAGCTCGATCAGGCGGACCTCAGCATAACCCTATTCTGAGTTGAATTTTGCTTTGAACCCAATAGATATCCACTCTCATAGAACCCTTTCGGGACGTCCAAGGACAAAGAAGGTCATATGCCGTTACACGACAGCAGCAAGAGCGTGCGATCTGATTGCATTACCTTTTTCCCTGCCATAGAAGAAAGCTGACTGCTGCCGGCCTTCGGAGGAGCGAAGGTAACGTACAATGGGAAAGGATCGATTACGATAGGTGTAAATAGCACGCAAGTGGGTAAACTTTTAGGTCTTAAAGTCTTCCTTGTACCAAGGTAGCGTCCCAGCTCTTCGACTGTTTTTCTGTAACAGTTCATCGTCCCAGGTACTGCGTTCTGATTTCAAACCCATGGGATGCATCGTCAATCTGCTGCATGTAAACATCGGACATATCGTCTTGAAGTTAAATCAGCTTTTTCCTCGTCTTTAACAATTACTTCCTTCTCGAATAATCCACCATAGGACGGCACTTAGGGCAGAGACAGGCAACTTCGTTACAAGGGCAGATTCATTTTCGATATCGTGTTTGGGTAAAGTGGATCTACTTAAATTCTTTGCAACTCATTGTTTATTTTAAGATGGCTATAAGGAATTCGTTCTTGTTGTGATAGTTTGTTAAGCCCAAGAAAGGTATCAGGAAGGTGTCTTTGTTAGCAATAAGAGCTATTTTTCTCATGATCAGAGAAAGAATATGTTTTCTGTGGTTGAACCCTAAATGCTCGCGTAATATTCCATGGACAGACTTAAAATGAATTTTGTCCTGTCGATAGGTACAAGGAGAAAGTCCCAAAGTGCTTCCTGCTCTTTATCTGAAAGCGGCTCCTTTACGTAAGGGAGTGAGTAGCTCCCAATCCGAACCAACTCTGTGAGTTCCTCGTCGTTTTCTGTGTAGTATGAAAAAGGCGCTTGCAGTCCAGTAAATGGAGATATTTTGCTGTACCATCTTGTTTAAAGATACCCATTGAAGAGGGAGAGGTCTTCGTTGTTATGATATTGTTGATATCGTGGTAGTGATCAGCCAGGATATCCTGCGGATTCAAGGAACGAAAGAGGTAGTAGGTATAAGTGTGGTAGGGTAAGTATGTCATAATTGACTCCATCGGCAGTTTCTATTTTAATGTCCTCTAAATAATCTTTCTCCGGGAACAGACTCTGCACCAGCAGCAGGAATGCCAGTTGGGTGGCGTTTTGCACTACGCCGTCGTGGTGATGTTTCAGGTCACGAATTACCGAGCCGATGAGCTCATGGTCTATGTCCGCGCCTGTTTTGAAATTGAAAAGTTTTTTTAACTGCTCTTCTGAGGGTTGCCCGGATGGCTTGAAAACATGGGCAATGTGTTGTACCACCTCTTGAAAAAGAATGATTTCTTGGTTGCGCTCAGGCAGCAGCTCCGAAATAGCAAATTCATAGCTGTTGTCTTCTTTATACTCCACTCTTACGGTGTTTTGTATGGGCACGGCATCAATGGTGTATTCGGTATTCTCTGCCGCAAGTATAAATGCCTCCCTGAAGGCTTCTGTTATTGATGGGTCGTGGGTATATCCGGCATATTCTTTTATTAATATAAGCTCAGGAGACGTCTGTGTGAGTGTCGTTAGATTTGTATAGTCAATTTCCAAATGGTTAATTTTTTTACACAATAGCCGTTTGGTGCTCTCCGTAGAGAGTTTGCAGCTGCTTAAAAGCCGGGCAGCCTGCTTGATTTCGTTTTGAGGGAGCAAGTCCACGAGTTTTTCACCTAAGCTCGTCCCCTTGAAGAACATGCGGCGATGCCTTTGCCTTGCTTTCATAGGCTTGGGGTACAGCAATAAAGCATGTCGGCATGATAATCCCGGATGTATTGTTTTTCAGCGTCATATCCGCTGATATAGTTTAGGTAGCTGCTATCGTGTCTTTGGTGTAGCTGATAGCCACCGGAGACCTCTGCCAAAACAAAATATTGGAACAAGTCTTTTTCCTGATACTCGAGGAGGGTAAAGAGGGTATCGATGATTTCAGCAGGGCATTGACGAAGCTTTTCCCAGCCCCATTCCTCAAATGCCAAAGGTGTGGTGCCAAATGGTTCTCTGAGAAAGCGCAGCATCTGCGGATGCGGCAGGGCTACATTCATACGCTGCGAAACAAAGACATGCAGCTGCTCGTAAGCTTCTTTGCCTTTTTCTTTGTAGAAACAGCTTAGTTGTGCGTTGTAGTAAATTTCGTTTTCACCTCTCAGCGTGCCGTCGTAATCCAAAATGTATGCTTTGTCTGTGTTCTTAAAGTCCGGAAGGTTGGGGATTCTGTTTGCTTGCGCTGCTTCTTCTTTTGCCTGCTTATGGGTTTTTTGGGTGTACTCATAAAGCGCTACGAGCTTGCTGATGGTAGCTTCTGTGTCGTTGCCGGCAGAATCTATGATGCCTTGGGTGATGTCTTCCCAGCGTTCAAAAAGGAGGTGGGTATAAATGTCTTCTGCTTTGTGAAGCAACTCCCTTTTGAAATCAGCGCTGAAAGCATCGGGATGTATTTCAAAAGGCTTCAAAAAATCAGGGGTCTCTTCTGAGGGCAGCAACATTTTCGAAAGAGGCAGGCGCTCGCCCCGCCGGTTTTCAAAGATGGCCTTTTCTCTGAGGTCATCAATTTTGCATAAATTTACTCTTTTAAGCCATAAAACATAGTCTCTCCGCAGGGGTAAGGAGAGGTCACAAATTTTTTTGAGGATGTGTTCGCCATCAAACAGCAGCTCTTTGAGTTCCTTCGGGTTATTTAAATAGGGAAGTGCCGGCGCAATAACAGCCTTGAAGAATTCTGATTCGCTTTCTTGTTCACTTAAAAGTATGCATTTCAAGTTGAGGTCTTTCTTGAACGCTTCCAAACCGGCGTATTCGTGGGGCAGGAGCAGAATATCTGTATTTTTCGACAGGTCATTGAGTGAGTAGAATACATCGTCTTCTGCTTGGTGAAACAAGCTGATTTCGTATAGCTTGTCTCGTAAAGTTTCATTAGAAAAGTCGCTTTTGTTTTTTTTAAATAGCTCTTGCCATAGAATTTTCCGGTTTTGAGGCTTTACGTTTAACTGTATGTTGATTTGTCTTACCTCACCGTGCTCGATAAGGTTAAGTGCATTCCATCGCTCCAACTTTAGTTTGTCAATGGCGTACTTGATAATATGGCTGCCCCGGTGGTACTCCCAAGCAAACCAGTAGTAAGGTCTTCCTTTGCTGTCAGCTGCACCCCATTCGGAAGGGTTTACCTGCAATTGCGTATCTTTGATTTTGACCATCTCACTGCTTTTGACAGTGATTCCCTCAGCGGTAGGTACCCGCTTCTTGATGGCTTCCAACAAGGGGGCATATAAAACAGAATTGTACCACTCGTTTCTTTGCTCTTCGGGGGGCTCGGAAAGTAAGATGGACAAAAAGATGGCACGGTAGCGCTCGTAACCTTCCTCCGTTTGGGTGAGTTGGTCCATGCGTTTCTCCAGCATATCGGCGAATGCAGGCAAAAGATGCCGGTTCACGTGGTCGTTTTGCATCTTGCGCCGGTTGGCTTCCATGCCGAAGGCGTCGGAATGCAGAATGAAAGCAAATTTGTTGGTTTCATCCCCCATGGGGAAGAACTTGTAAAAGTTGGGGCTTTGTTTGATGTAATCTACCTTGCTTTTGTCTTCATATTCCTCTTGCTTATGATAGCCGAAAGCAATGTGTATGTCACACTCTTTCGATTCGGGTTCAATTTCCCGGAAAAGCGCCTCGTCTGTTTTAATGGTAAAATGCTCGGTGAGAATCTCTTTCCTGTGCAGGTAACACTCGTTGATGCGTATATTTTCCAGTTTCTTCAAGAAGTTCATGGAGTATTCCATGCCAATGCGCAGGTCTTCTTCGTTACGCTGTAAAAGCTCATGTTTGTTTTCGCCCAAATCGATAAAGAACAGACTGCCTTGGCTGAAGGGGCTGAAGTCAAGCCTGTATTGCCGGGTGACCTCCTGCAAGGCAGCGCACATCTGTGCATACTCTTCATGGCTAAAAGGCGTAAGGTCTTCGTAGTTGAGGTTTTTTACCGTTTCGCCAACGCCTGCGGGGAAGTTGGTCAAAAGAATTTTTGTCAGCAGAGGATAATCCGCAAAAGTACCGGCTAAGTTATCTGCCGTCTGCTCTTCGGCAAATTGGACTTCCTCTCCGTTTATGAGGCTTTGCAGTTGCTCCGGGCGGTGCCAGCTGAACAAAACAGGTCCTTTGTATTTCTCCAGCAGCTCGTGGTTGCCGTCGCCTTTGCCCACCAGGCGGTGCACCAGCTTGAAGCCGATGCCGAAGCGTCCAATCTTATCGCACCGCTCTTTTTTGGTGCTTTGGGCTATGTTTAAGATAGAGCGAAGCCCTTCGAAGTTGAAAGGCTCGCCGTTGTTCAGCACAATGAAATAGCGCTCGTTGTAAAATGCCCAGAAATGGGTGGACTGGGCATCTACCGCATTTTGAGCGAATTCATAAAAGGCCTGCTCGTCTTCGGCTATTTTCAACAAAGAAGGCAGGTAGGTGCGTATGTCTTCTTTGTCGCCATGATACATTTTAAAAAAACCGAAGGTCTTTCTGCCTTTCCCGGGTAGCCGGATGACGGTACCTACAAAGTGCTCATCGATGCGTTCGGCATCTGGCTCCTCTTCTATTCTTTCACGATAATAAGTGCGAAAAGAGCGGAGATTAACGGTTTTCATAGTAGCTTATGGTTATGTTTCTAAAAGTTGTTTAACTGCGAAAACGGAATGCATGGGCGGGCGCCCCCGCCGCTTTGCCCAGAGGGCGCATCAAAAATTATTCCAGTTCGTCCAATGCCCGCAGTTCCTCTTCAAAGCCACCCGAGAGTATGGGGAAGCGGCACCATGTTTTGGGGTCGAGGTTGGCGTCGTCCAGATGAAAAGAGGGGGCGTAGCGTTCGCGCTTCCACTGGTTGCGGCACCACAAGCGGAAAAACTTCTTTACCCATGCTTTGATGGTGCCGGCGTCATATTGCGGGTATTTTTCGCGCAGCAGCAGGTAGCAATCTGCCGGGGCGCGCTTGTCGCGGATGGCGGCCTCTTCTATGTCGTCCAGTACCTCATAAGGCATCAAGTCGGCTTCGTCGGTCTGTTTGCTGCCGGGTGGACGCAGCTCCGCCGTGGGCTGCTGCTCGTTCACATAGCGCAGGGCAGGAATGCGGTAGCGCCCGCCCAAGCCTTCGGTTTCCATCCAACGCAGCCAGCGCCGCAAATAGGCTTTGTCTATGCCTGCAATGGGGCTGAGTCCCCCGGCGGTGTCGCCGTCCATCGTGGCATAACCTACGGCTGCTTCCGAGCGGTTGCTGGTTGCCAACAGCAGCGCATTTTTCAGGTTGGCAAGCATCCAGATACTTGGTGCGCGCCCGCGTGCCTGTATGTTTTGCAGGGTGAGGTCGTCTTGCTCCCAAGTGAGGGGGCGCCCGATGCTGCGGCTGATAAGCGTCTATGTATTGCTGAATGATGGCATCTACATCCAGAGTGATGATACTCGGCGTGGATGGCTTTTGCCAGCTCTTCGGCAGCGCGGCGTGTGGTTTCGGAGCTGTTGCGTGTGGCTTGGTAAGCCACCGTAATCATCTTGTGTGCGATTTCATCGGCGCTTTGGCAGTCTTGTATTTCCTTAAAATAAGCAAGCTTTTGTTTGAAGCCTTCCAAGCCCAGCTGTTGAATGCCCTCATCAATGAGCATACGGCAGAGTACGCTGATGGCCGAGGAGTCGGCACCGCCACTCAGCGAAATCACAAAACCACGGGAGCGGCTCTTGCGCATGTAGTCAAACAGACCGAGCATCATGGCGCGCGCAAACTCTTCTTCTTTGAGGAAGGGACTGTGTTCCCAGCCCGCTTCTTGGGGGTGCCATGCTTCGGGGCGAATGGCAGGGAACTGAAAATCTACTTCCACCACATGTCCAAAGTCCTTATCTATGGCAAATTGGGTTTGCATTTGCACCTGCGCCAAACGCGAAAGCTCCACGTCTATTACTGCCGAGGTGACATTGTAATCTTCAAAAGTGAGCCGTTTGCCCACGGCAACCAGCTGTCCGTTGCAAGCAATGATGCCGCCGCCATCGTAAATAGCCCGGCCGGCTTCGTTGCCCAGCAGGTTGCTATACACATAAGTGACCCCGAAGGCACGTGAGCCATCCAAGATGAAGCGCTTGCGCACTTCGAGCTTGCCGAAAGCAAAATGGCTGGCGCTGGGATTCAGAATCACGTCGATGCCGTGCAAATACAATTGGCGCCCCGGGCGGTTGGCAACCCAAGCCTCTTCGCATATTTCAAAACCTATTTTTACATCACCTACCCGGAAGTAAATATCGCCTACTTTGTAGTCTTTGCCTTCGATGCGCACGGTGGTGTAGCCCTCTTGTGTCCAGGGGGTAAACCAACGGGGCTCGTAATGAATGCCATTGCCTGCCAGGAATTTTTTTGCGACGAAGCCGGCAATGTTGCCATCTACCAGCAAGCAAGCACAGTTGAAAGCTTTGTTTTGCACCAGCAGGGGCAAACCTACCGACACCACCATGCCGCGCGTATGGGGGCGCAAAGCCAGCAGGTATTTAAGCGATTGCCGGAAGGTATTGGGCGCAAAGAAAGCATCCTCGCAGCCATAGCCCGAAATGCACAGTTCGGGCAGGCAAAGCAAACTGACGCCCTGTGCGCGTGCCTGCTCTATGGCACCCACAATCCGTTGAAAATTACCTCCCCAGTCCAGCGGCGTTTGATTTACGACGCCCGCACCTACTTTTATCAGTTTCATAAAAAATAAAGTTTAATTGCCGGTGTTTTTTTACAATAAAATAAATGTACGAATTTTGATTAAGTAAAAACAAACCACTGCACCATGAAAATATATGACTGTTGTGCGCCTCTTTTACCTAAGTTCGAAAAATATATGAGAACGCTGATTCTTGGGAGTTGTTTGTGGTTGCTGACTGCTTGTGTTGCCGGCAAACTATATGCACAGGAGCTGCCTCCGGCAGAAGCCGCCCGCCTCGACACCGGCTTGATTTATGACCCTTTGCTACAGACCGAACTTTCCGATCTTATCGATTACACCTACAATTACGACTTTGCCAAGGCAGAAAAAGAGTGGAAGTGGTTGCACTACCGTTATCGTAACCATCCGTTGCCCTATCTGGTCAAGGGCTTGATGGTTTGGTGGAAGATGATGCCCAACATTGACAAGTACCGCTACGATGACGAACTGCTCGACGCCTTGGATAAAGCCATCGAGCTGGCAGAAGAACGCCTCAAGCAGGAGCCCGGCAACCCGGAATATCAGTTTTATTTGGCGGCAGCTTATGGCTACAAAGGGCGGCTATATGCCGAGCGTGAGTCTTGGGTAAAGGCAGCATGGAACGGTAAACAGGCTATCAAATACTTGCGGCGTGAGAAGGAGGTGACTTCTTTGAGTGTGGAGTTTATTTTTGGGGACGGCCTGTACAACTACTACTCGGTATGGATACCTGAAAATTATCCTTCTTTGCGTCCGTTGCTCGTTTTTTTTGAAAAGGGCGATAAACAAAAAGGCATTGAGCAGCTCGAAGAAGTCGCACGCAATGCTTTTTATACCCGCATAGAAGCCTATTATTTCTTAATACGCATCTATGCCCTTGAAGAAAACCAGCCCCACAAAGCTACCCGTTATGCCCGCTATCTGTATGAGCACTATCCTAACAATCCTTACTTTCACCGTTTTTATACCATGCTTTTGTTTTTGCAAGGGCACCTGCAGGAAATGGAACAGCCCGCACAAGAACTGCTGCGACGCGTGGAAGACGGCTGGCCCGGCTATGAAGAAATCAGCGGACGCTATGCAACCTATTTTTTAGGCTACAAAGCGCAGCATTATGAATACAATATGCGGCGGGCCGTTGAGTTTTACCAAAAAACCATCGCTTATGCCGAAGCTATAGAAGCTTATGACTCAGGCTATTATCAGGCGGCATTGCAAGAAGTAGCCCAATGGGCTGAAAGCCAAAAAAACTATAAATTGGCAAAGGCTTGTTATGCCAAGCTTGCCAAATATGGCAATGAACGGAAAAAGCGGCGCGAGGCGCGCAAAAAAGGCAGAAAACTGCGTAAGATAGAAGAAGATTAAAACAAATGCATGATGAAGCATCTGAGCACGATATTTTTTATCTGGCTGTTGTTGGCTGCCTGTGAAAGCAAACAAGAGACCGGGAACCGGAAGGAATCAGGCAGCAATTCCCGGGAGACCACTTCGCAAGAAGTGAACATGCCTGAAAGAGTAGAACTTCCCGCAGAGGCGCCCCCCAATGAAATATTGAAAGTAGAAGCCTACAGCCAACGCTATGAACACGGGCGGTGCGAGGGTGGTGCACCCTGTCTGGTGCTTGAGTTGTCGCTGCCTTCGCTCATCTGCTCGCAACGTGCCGTGGGCGAGCTGCTCAACCACCATATCCGGCAGTATCCGGCAGAGCACTTAAGCCGCCGGCTGCATGCATCCGGCACAGACATTACCCGGCTATTGCCTTCGCTTTACAATACTTTGTTGGCTAAGGGAAACACTCCGCCTGTTGAAGTGTACATTGGTGCAGAAATTACCTACACCAGCCGCCAGGTGTTGTGTGTGGGTTACTCTTTGTTAGACGGCGTGCATTATTTGATGCTGAACATGCAAGACGGGCACCGCATGGAACGCAGCGAATGGCTGGTAAAAAACCAAGAAAATGCCCTGCGGCAGCTGCTGGCAGAAGAGCTGCGCAAAATGTACAATCTTAAACCGGCAGAGCCGCTTTCAAAGGCAGGTTTCCGCTTTGAAGGACAGTTGCCGCCTTTGCCGGCTCAAATGGGATACGCTTCGCTCTCCGGCGGTAGTGGACAGGAAGAGTACTTGGTTGCTTTCTATTCCTATAATGACGGGGCTACGGAGCAAACCGGTACGCCTGAAATAAAAATCCCCTTCAGCAAGCTGAAAGGGATTTTGAAACTTATGTAAGTGCTTCGTTCTTTGTGTTACTGCTCGTTGGCAACCACTGTGCCGCGAATGGTCAGATAAATGGTAGCCCCTTCGCTGGTGGTTACTGTGATGGTCTTGGTGAATGCGCCCATGCGGGCAGCGTTATAGCTTACCTTTACCACGCCGCTTTTCTTGGGTGCTACCGGATCTTTGGTGTAGAAAGGAGTGGTACATCCACAACTGGTCTTTACGCTTACAATTTGCACCGGCTGGTTCGAGGTGTTTTTGAATTTGAATTCATATACCGCCGGCACATTCTGCGGAATCTCACCGAAGTTGTGTTCTGTCTTTTCAAATTTCAAGGCGCTCTCTTGATTGGTATTTGACGCCTGGCTTTGTGCTTGCGCAAATAAAACGCCTGCAAACAAAGCGAAAAAGAGTAAAAATGCCTTCTTATACATGGACTCTTCTTGTTTATGGTGAAACATGCTTTACAAACTTACAACAAAGAACTTACAAAAACTATTCCATAGAACTTGTGCGTGTCATCTCTGCCGGTGGCGACAGCTTCCAACGTTTATGAGACCACAGCCAGTTGTCTGCTTGCCGTTGCAGGCTATCTTCCAACGCCTTGGCATAGGCTTGTGTGATGCTTGATGCAGCTTCTGCATCATAGGGCGGCTGGCTCAATGTGCTGAATTCCAAGCGGTAATATCCTCGTTTCTCGCGATAGCTGATGCCCAGCATTACCGGGCTTTGCAGCTTGGTAGCCAACTTGGCACCCCCGTTGAAGAAAGCCACCGGTTCATTAAAAAACGACACCCATTCAAAAGAAGAGTCGCGGCGTGGGCTTTGGTCAGCCAATAATGCCAAGATGACAGGCTCGCGACGCAGCATCAAGGCTTTACGAAAAACCTGCTTCATTTCAATGCCTTGTGCCCCGAAACGGCTGCGCAAACGCAGCATCAAACGGTCGAAAAAAGGATTGCTCAGCTGTTGATATACAAAATAGACAGCCGTGCCGGGCAAGTGCAGCTGAACGGCATGTTGCAGCCACTCCCAATTGCCTTGATGAGTGGTGAGAATAACCACCGGGCGCTGCATACGTAAGCCTTCCCGCAGGACTTCTATGTTTTGAATATGCACCCGGTTGAGAATATCCGTTTCCTTCATCTGCAGCAACTTCAGTGTTTCCACCAATATATCGCTTAGGTTGCGGTAAAAACGCTTGCTTAAGCGGTGAATATCTGCCTCGCTCAATTCGGGAAATGCCCGGCGCAGGTTGCTTTTTACAACCTCTACCCGGTAGCGCAACACCCGGAATGCAACGAAGCACATCAGGTCGGACAGACCATACAGAACACGCCAAGGAAGTAAAGAAAGCAGCTTGAAAAACCACATAGAAGTTTTGATTTTATTGAACGGAGCGCTAAATTACTCAATTATGCCCACACCAAAGAAGCATCCGGATATGAACAAGGACCCTCTTTACCGTGCACGCTCATCGCCTGCCTCTTCTATTTTAAGAATACTTTTTGCTAAAGCATACATGAATGTTTACCTTTCTTAAAGGAAGGAGTATGTACAACCAAATGCACGCTTTTAAATGAAAGATGAAGAGATTCTCAGACGTTTAAAAAATGGCGATGAATCTGCGCTTCAATATCTGTATAAGAAGCATTACCGTATGATGTTGCGCTTGGTCACCAAAAACAGTGGCACCGAAGAAGAAGCACGTGATATTTTTCAAGAGGCGCTTATTGTCTTGTGGCAGAAAGTGCGCAGTGGTGACTTTGTGCTTACATCCAAGCTGAGCACTTTTCTGTACAGTGTGTGCCAAAACCTGTGGCGCAAAGAGCTGGAGCGCAAGCGGCGTCTGAGCAGTGAAGAGAAAGACGACATAGTAGAGCAAAATTGGGAAGAAAAAGAGCGTGTAGAGTTGGTGCGTCAGTGCCTTGCCCAATTAGGCGAAACTTGCCAAAAGGTGCTTACCTTTTACTACTTCGACCGGATGAATATGAAAGAAATAGCCGAGCAGCTGGGCTTTGCTTCAGCTGATGTGGCAAAGTCTAAAAAATATAAATGTATGCAAGAGCTGGAGCGCATCGTGCGTGCCAACTTTAAAAAAAGTGACTTAATCTAAATCTACGCCCTACCATGAACATTCAGCGGCAAGAACAAATTGATGCTTACCTGCAAGGAAATTTAAGTGCAGAAGAAAGAACACACTTCGAACAACAGCTAAAAAGCGATCATACACTACGCGAAGAAGTAGAAATGCACCGCCTGATGGTGGAGGCCATCTGTGCAGAGCGTAAGGCTTCGCTGAAGCATCTGCTCGACAATACGCCGGTGCCTCACGGTCCTACTTTCGACTTTGGTGCAGCGCAGTGGTGGCGTTGGGGAGCAGGGGCTATTGCTTTGGGTGGTGCCGTTTGGTTGGTTGTGTGGTTGAACCGGGAGGCTGCCCGCCCGGTAAACAATACGGCGCCCGCTGCTGTTGAGGCGCCTGTCAGCAAGCCGGAGTCGCCCATGGCAGAGGAGCAAACTACAGAAATGGAAAAAGTGCCGCCGGCAGTAGAACAAGCTACACCCCGTACAATGCAGACAGAGACCAAGCAGGAGGAAGTGAAGCCGTTGCCCTCACCACAAGTGCAGCCCAATAAGCAAAAACAGCCTAAACAAGAGCAAGAAGTAACCATATCCGGAACAAAGCCAACAGTCAATGACGAAACCACGGCAAACCACCTGCCCGCCGGGCAACCGCTTACTACCGCAGACCAGGCCTTGCGCGATTTTGAGAAAAGTCTTTTCTACCAGTACAACAACCGTGTATTGGTGCTTTTCAAAGAAGTAGATTACCGCTTGTTACAAGGCATAAATTTGGGTGATGGAGCAAAAGATTATATCTTTGTAAACGGCCATTTTTACGAATTAAAAGAAACCGGCGAGGCCATAGAAAACTTTGAAAACTGCCGGATAACCGACTCATTGAAAGTTCAAATGCTAAAAAGATATTTAAACCCTTAACTAACTGATGAGTTTTAAGTTAAGTCAAACAAAAACCACCCGTTTCGGGTGGCTTTTTGTTTTTTGGCGGCTATGAATGTGTGGCGTACGGTTTGAGCTTCCCTTTTTGTCATTTTGCTCTTCCCCCTTGCCATTTCGAGCGCAAGCGAGGAATCTCTTTTGCTTCTTGTAGCTTAGTGCTGTGGGGTTTTTCACTACGCTTGCGCTTCGTTCGAGATGACAGGCTGCACCTACGCCCCGTTCGAAATGGCAGCTTTGGTTTGCCTTCCCCCATTTAATGAATATCGATGCGGTGTTTGGGCATGGGACCGGAAGCCAAATCAAGCATGCCGTATCCGAGGTGAGGCAGTGCGCCCAAGCCGGTCAGCATGATAAAGCGCTTGAGCAGGGGGTGGGCATACAAGGTAAAAGGAAAGCTGTAACCGCGCACGTCTGAGTGGCTTTTACCTTGAGTTACCTCGTAGAGGCGTGCATACTTTTTGTCTTGCGCAGCCAAGCGTTGCAAATAGCCTTCGTCGGGCACCACCTGAAAACGATAGAACTCGTTGAGGGTGGCTTCGTCGTAAAGCCCCGATGCCTCGGCTCGCAGGATGGTGGACTCATATACCAAATCGGAAAACAGGTTGTCGGCAGGTGATATCAAGCGTTTGGCATTGTAAGCATCTGCCCGCGGGTCAATAAGCACCAAGGGCGATAGGCAAAGCATCTTTGATTCGAAGGGCAGTTCCGGTACCACCTCTTCTTCTACATATTCCGGTTTGAGCCACAGACTGCCGATACGCACCTTAGGTTGGGCAAATAACACTTTCAGCAGTTTTTGCACAAATGCAGGCGAAAGCGCCGCAAATACCAAGGTGACATGCTTGGATTGGTACAACAGCCCATTTTTCTGTATTTTGATTTGCCCTTTCAGGCTCGAAAAGTGGTAGTGCAAATAATGTGCGTCTTCGGGAGGAAGCTGCTGTCGCAAGAACTCAATCATCTGCGCTATCAGCGGCTGATGGTGAAAAGGCACGATGGCTTTCCCGAGCATTGAAAAAATGATTCTTACACGCATATGTAAAAAAATATCAGTAAAAACGACTGTTGTTTAAAACGGCCTAAAAGCCGGCAATGTTTTCTCTTTCGTTTGAATATTCATAAAAAATAAAAAAAGAAGGCATAGCTGCAAAAAAATATGCCTTCTTTACCATGATAAATAAGCAAAAATGCCTTACACATTGAAGCGGAAGTGCATGATGTCGCCGTCTTCTACCACATAGTCTTTGCCTTCTATTGACAACTTGCCGGCTTCTTTGCAGGCTGCTTCACTTTTGTATTTCACAAAGTCGTCGAACTTGATGACTTCGGCACGAATGAAACCACGCTCAAAGTCGGAGTGAATGACACCGGCTGCCTGGGGGGCTTTCCATCCCCGGCGTATGGTCCATGCGCGCACTTCTTTCTCGCCGGCGGTGAAGTAGGTAATCAGGTCAAGCAGGCGATAGGCGGTGCGTATGACACGGTGCAAGCCCGGCTCTTTCAATCCGTACTCTTCCAAAAACATTTTGCGTTCTTCGGGGTCTTGCAATTCGGCAATCTGGGCTTCAAGAGCAGCGCAAATCACTACTACTTCGGCATTTTCATGAGCTACAGACTCTTTGAGGGCTTCCACAAATTCATTCGTGCCTGCTGCAAGGCTGTCTTCATCTACATTGGCAACATACATCACCGGCTTGGCAGTGAGCAGCTGCAGTTCTTTCATTAAATACTGAAAGTTGTCGTCAATGCTAAGAGAGCGGATATTTTTGCCGCTTTCGAGCGTGCTTTTGAGCAGGGCAAGCACTTCCATTTCTTCTTTGGCTTTTTTGTCGCCCGACTTGGCCACACGCTCGGTCTTGGCTATGCGTTTCTCTACGGTTTCAAGGTCTTTGAGCTGCAGCTCGGTGTCTATGACTTCTTTGTCGCCTACGGGGTCCACTTTGCCATGCACATGCACAATGTTGGGGTCGTCGAAACAACGCACCACGTGGGCAATGGCATCCACTTCGCGAATGTTGGCTAAAAACTGGTTGCCCAAGCCTTCGCCCTTGCTGGCACCTTTTACCAAGCCGGCAATGTCCACAAATTCGATGATGGTAGGCACCACGCGCTGCGGCTTCACCAATTCGGCGAGGGTGTCGAGCCGGGGGTCCGGTACTGTAATGATGCCCACATTGGGCTCTATGGTGCAGAAGGGGTAGTTGGCTGCTTCTGCTTTGTTGTTGGCTAAGGCATTGAATAAGGTGGATTTCCCTACATTAGGTAAGCCTACGATTCCACATTGTAATCCCATGAGTCTTGGCTTTTAAAAATTTTGATTTTCTTTGAAAAGGAGCACAAATATAGTGAATTCGACACAGCCTTGTATTTTTGTTTTTCATCTTTAAATAATCGACACAGCTATGAAAATTGTAGAGTACTTGCGCAATACTGACAAAACACTGTTTTCGTTTGAGGTGCTGCCGCCCATGAAAGGGCAAAGCATTCAAGGTCTGTTCAATACTTTGGACCAGCTGATGGAGTTCCGGCCCAAGTTTGTCAATGTGACTTATCACCGGGAGGAGTTTGTATATAAAAAGCGCCCCGATGGTCTGTTGGAGCGCAAGACCATTCGTAAGCGCCCCGGTACGGTAGGTATTTGTGCAGCCATTTTGCATCGCTATGGGGTAGAGCCGGTGCCCCATCTGATTTGCGGCGGTTTCACCAAAGAAGAAACCGAAAATGCATTGATTGATTTGCACTATCTGGGCATACACAATATTTTGGTGTTGCGTGGCGATCCCATTCCCACAGAAAAAGTATTTACGCCCGAGCCGGGCGGGCACCGCTATGCCGTGGAGCTGCTCGAGCAGGTGGTCAATATGAATCACGGTATTTATTTGGAGGAGGAAATAGAAAACGCCGTGCCTACTGACTTTTGCATTGGTGTGGCAGGCTATCCCGAAAAACACTACGAAGCCCCCAACCTGCAGTGCGACTTGCGCTATTTGAAAATGAAGGTCGATAAAGGGGCTGACTATATCGTTACACAGATGTTTTTTGACAATCGCAAGTATTTCGAGTTTGTGGAGAAGTGCCGTGCCATGGGCATTCATGTGCCCATCGTGCCCGGCTTGAAGCCTTTGACTTCCAAAAGGCAGTTGACCATGATACCGCGGGTATTTCATGTGGAACTGCCCGAAGAGTTGGTGAAAGAAGTAGAGAAGTGCGAAACCGATGCACAAGTAAAAGAAGTAGGGGTGGAGTGGTGTATTGCACAATCCAAAGAGCTGATGCAACACAAAGTGCCTTGTCTGCATTACTATTCCATGAGTAAAGCAGACTCGGTGCGCAAAGTGGCAGAAGCGCTTTTTTAGGGAAATAAGAGGCGTGCCGAACGGAGCGCAAAGCGAAGCATGTCATTTTGAACAAAGCGCAAGCGTAGTGCGGAAATCTCACCAAACCCAACTTCTCTTTTGTTATGTCGAGCGGAACGGAGTGGAGTGAGCCATCTTTTCAAGACAAGCAACAAGAAGCGAAAAGAGGTTTCTCGTCTGCGCTCGAACAGAGAGAACCGACAAGACAAAGGACGAGGGTATTTACCCTCTTGTCAGCTCAAGCAAAGCACAGGAAAGAACAAAAAAAAGGCGGGTTGGAAAGCCCGCCTTTGCTTTTATGAATATGCGCAGCTTTATGATTGCTTGTCTTCTTTGTTTTGGTTTTCTTCTGCTTGATTGCTGCTCTGATTTTTTTGAATGGTAATGTATTGGCGGTAGAAGTCTGCCGGGTTCATAGGCGCATAAAGCTTCTCACGGATTTTCTTGGCACGTGCAGCGCCATCGGCCGGGTCGGGGTAGTCGAGCAATGCTTGACGCGGTTCACCGTCGGGGTCACCATAAACATAAGGGTCACCGGCACGGCGGTCGGTCAAGGTTTCCGGATCGGAGTTGTTATATTGGTCCAAGTTGCAAGCTTGTAAACCAAGTGCAAGTATCAGTACAAACAACCAGCGTAGATTTTGCATAACTGTTTACGTTTTCGTTTTTGCGTGTAAAGGTAGAAAAAAAAATTGAAGGTGAAAACCGGAAAAAGGTCTTTTCCTGTCTATAAAAGAAACGGGGCGCTTGTTTACTTTCGAGGGTGCTTGTAATGATGCACGGGCTTCATTACCTTGCTTCTGTGAAACAAAGATATAATGTGGCGAATAGCTCATATATTGACCGCTTTGAGCTTGTCTTTGTGCATGGTGCAGGCACAAAACAACAAGGTGTTGCTCAGCGCTTACGTAAGCAACGACTCATTAAGCATTGGCGAGCGACTGTTTTATTCGCTGGTTGTGCACCATCCGGACACCATGCAGCTGTTTTTTCCGCAGCGTGTGGGGCGCATTGCTGCCCCCTTGACACTTTTAAACATACACTATGCGCCTTCGATGGCAGCGGGGGAGCTTGTCAAAGACAGTGTGACCTATGAGCTGACCTTGCTTGAACGTCTTGATTCAGTGAAATTGCAATTTCCGGTTTATGGGCTGGCACTGCCCGACACTTTGCAATTTCTGCCCCCTGCTAAAATATTGTACTTCAAAAGTCTGCTTCCATCCAATGCACAAGCCGATACTTTGGAGCTAAAAATGGAAGTGCCTGTGCCGGCTTTGTCTGCCCGCCCATTGTACTTATGGTGGGCTGTGGGAGGGCTGCTTTCTTTGTGGCTGTTGTGGCGCTTATTGGTGCCTTTGCGGCGCTATGCTCTTAAATTATGGTTACTTTACCAATGGGACAGGCGCTGGCATGATTATGAAGTACGTGTTTTCGGGCAAGGGAAAGCCGCCATTCGCGCGCTTGATTTAACCGCCATGGAAGAGGCGCGCCGTCAGTGGATGGAGTTCATGGAGCTGCTGCGCGGGCAGGCGCTTAAAAGCCTGACATCGGCAGAACTGGCGGCACTCTGGCAAAACGAAGCCCTGAAGGAGGCGCTCAACTGCCTGGATAAGGCTATTTACGGCGGACACTTCGAGCCGGAACTGCCGCAAGCATGGATGACTTTACACCGCTTGGCAGCACAAGAATATGAGTTGATGATCGATAAACTGAAAAAAGATAAAGATGCTGTTAAGGCAGTCCGATTTACTTTATTCCGATGATTGGTGGAAGCTCTGGCGTTGGTTGACACCGCAGTTTATGCAGCAGGTAGAATGGAAGCACCTGTATGCATGGTGGTGGTGGCTTGCAGCAGTGGCATTGGTGTTGGCGGTGGTGGCTGCCATCGTGCGAAAAGAAAAGTATGTTTATCCGTTGCCCGGCTACAGCTATTGGAAGGAAGAGCACAAGCCCGCTGCTGCTTTATGGTTAATGCATAAATTGAGTGCTTTTTGCATCTTGCCGGCTGCTTTTTTCTTTTTGCTGGCATTGGCACGCCCGCAGAAGCAGCAAGTGCTCACAGAGCAGGCAACAGAAGGCATCAGCATTGTGCTGGCTTTGGATGTATCGGCTTCCATGCAGTTGAAAGACTTTACGCCCAACCGCCTGGCCGTTATGAAAGCGCTTGCCAAAGATTTTGTCCGTGGGCGCCACACCGATGCCATAGGTTTGGTGGTGTTTGCCGGCGACGCTTTTACCTTATCGCCTCTGACTACCGACTATGAACAGCTGGTGCAGCGTATCGATGAAATAAGCTTTGCTACCATTCGAAAGCGCGGGACCGCTTTGGGCACTGCCATTGCAGTAGGGGTGAACCGGCTTAAAGAGTCAAAGACCAAAAGCAGGGTGCTGCTTGTGCTGAGCGATGGCGACAATACGGCGGGGACATTGGAACCGGAAGCGGCTGCCCTGATTGCTAAAGAATTTGGGATAAAGATTTATAGCATCTTGATAGGCAAAGAAGGACAGGTACTCAAGGGTAAAGATGCCTTTGGACAGGCAGTGTATGTAAACAATACGGTAGAGCCGGCTGTGATGCAGTCCATAGCACGTATAACCGGGGGGCGGTATTATCGTGCCGAAGACCAACAGGCCCTACACCAAATATTCCGGGAAATTGACAAGCAAGAAAAAGCGCCTATCAAAGTAAAGCGAAAAAAAGTAGTGGTAGAATACTATGCTATTTATTTGCGATGGGCGTTGCTGTGTTGGCTGTTGTGGTATGCCTTGCGTTTGGGGGCATGGCGTTCTTGGTTGTCAGACTAAAAGCTGCCGTGGAAAAGAGCTTCACAAAAGTGTTGCGCTTGGTAGTCAAATACCCATTTAGGGAGCGTGTAAAGCTTGTCTTTGTGAGTCAGCAGCTCAGGGAGTTGCCGAAGTGTTTCCACTAAATTGTGTTCATCGTAGAAAAAGGCGGTATCCCGAAAGTCTTCAATATGCTTAAACATGTTGTGCATGAGTAGTGGCTTGCGGAAAGTCCATGCCATATTGAATGAACCGCTGATTTGGGTGCTTGCATATTGGCGGGCAGAAAGGGTGTGGGGGTGTATTAAAGGCAGAATAACATCGGAAGCTTGCAAGTAGGCATAGTATTCATCGGAAGGTAAATAGCGGTAAAACACCTGAAAGTGGTCCTCCAATGCAAAATTGGCCATTTCTTTCAGTTGTGAAAGGTTGCTGTTGGGGTGGGTGGCATTGCCCAAAAGCAAAAATCGTATGTGGGAAGGGAGCGCATGGCGGTTGAGTAAATGAATCAATGAATCATAGGAGCGGCGTTTGAGTTCTATGCTACCCGGAATGGCAATCCATAGTTCATGAGCAGGTTTTTGTACATGAGGCAACTGTTGTTGCAGGGAGGCAGGCAGGCAGGTGGCATAGTAACTACTTACCGGTACCGGGCAGTGCGGGCGCACGGTGTCTGCAATGTAATCTGTCAGCGCAAAGTAGCGCTTTATATTGCGGCTAATCATGCGTTGGGTGCCACTTTTTCGCAAGAACTTATCCCCATTATGCAACAGTCCATATTGCCGGACACCGGTGCTTGATAAAAAATAGCTAAAGTTACGACACAGCGAGCCGTGCGCCGTGTTGAAGTACACGTATTGAATGCCCTGGTTTTTAATATATTGCTTCAATGCCTGAAACATGTGTAGGTTAGGCAGCAGCTTTTCGCCCTGTGTGTGGCAGGGGAACACGTCGCTGACTTCAGGCATCTGCTCAAAAACAGCACACCTTTCGTGGTGTATTGCCAGGTGAAGCTTGCAGCCGGGATATTGATGTTTCAAATAAGCGACGGCGGCATGCAGGCATTCAGTGTGCGAAGGCGTAAACTCAATAAACAGGATAGACGATGAAGAAGACATTTTTGGCTGCTAAAATAGCGAAAAAGCTTCAATCCTCTATCACATGAAATGCCCGCAGGTAATCCAGCCGCAGATGCTTATGATTATCAAGGACTACATATTCTGCCCCCTCTTTTACATACCAGTCGGTGAGCAAAGTATTGCAACTAATTGTTTTACCTGTATCAGGATCGTCATAAGTCAAGTGCACTCTCTGCCTTTTGACAATGCTACTCTCTATGTGGTCGTGCAGATGACAGGCTATGGGCTTATAGGTATGTGCTTTGTCTTTCATGCTTTTCTCGGTTTTGAACAAAAACAATGCTCACTGCTTTTTAGTGCTTATTTCATAAGCTTTTAAATACTTTACTGCATTGTAGTAGGCTGCCATGAGAGACCAAACGACACCTACTGAGCCATTCAGCCAGCATCCTTTCAATAAAAACTGTTGTATGAAAGCAACACCAAAGCGGAGGAGGGCATAGGCAGGCGGTTTTACTTTCCCTTTCTCTACAATCCCCTGTGCCATCAGGGTCGTATAGCGGTTGAACTTGGTAAAGTAGTCTTCCAGGTTGCGGTAACTTTCATGCCATAGTATTCCCCGCAAATAACCTGTACTTCCGCTTACTTCCACATATTCGTGAACGGCTTTGTTTACAAAATTGCCGTGCCGTTTGTCAAACAAGCGCAAGATAGGCTTGCGTCTTTCTGAGCGTATCTCTTTGCCCATAAACACCAGGCTGCGTGGCAGGTAGTAGCCATGGTGGCGTGGTGTAACCAACTCTTTTTGTATCTCTGCCTGCAAAGTAGCAGACAGATACTCATCGGCATCGAGCGAAAGTATCCATGAGTGCGTAGCTTGAGCAACAGCGAAGCGCTTTTGTTCGCCGAAATTGGTGAACGGACGATGTATTACCTTGGCGCCCATTTTCCGGCAAATATCCACCGTTCCGTCGGTGCTGCCTGAATCAACCACTACTATTTCGTCGCACCATTGAATGCTCTGCAAACAGCGCTCAATTACATCGGCTTCGTTGTAGGTAATCACTACTGCGCTGACAGCCTGCTTCATCTTTTTGGCTCAAAAATACATAAGTCTTGGCAGATAATTGCTAATTTGCCGGTGAAACGATCATTGGGTGAGCCCGCCCGCGGGCGGGTAGAAACTGCATGCTCATGAAAAATATTGTACTGGTCAATACCGAAGAAAATTGGGGCGGTGGTGAGCATTGGTTTTATGAAGTGGCGGTAGCTTTGCAAAAAGACCCGCGTATAGCTGTTTGGGTAATGACGCATCCGGAAGGCCGCTTAAGCGCCCGGCTAAGAGAGGCCAATGTGGGAACGGTGCCATGCAGTGTATCCTTGGCTGATTTGCTGAACCCTTCCAAGCAGAAAAAGTGGCGCACTTTTTTTGAGTCGCACCATATAGAGTGCATACTGTTCAACACACCAACCGAAGCCAAAGTGCTGGGGGCAGCGGCATATAAAGCGGGGGTGAGGCGGCGTATCTTACGGCGTGGAAGTGCCCTGCCTGTGCGGGACTCTTTGCCCAACAAATGGTTGTTGAAGAAATATATCACGCACTTGCTCACCAACTCTTATTGGACGGCCCGTTTGCTTCAAGAGGAAAGCAGCTGTGTGGCCGGCTTGCCCGTAAAGGTGATTCATAACGGAGTGCCCAAAGCCCGGCTGTGGCAGAGCCCCACCTACCGTGAACAACCACCTTTAAAAATAGGAAGTGTAGGCCGCTTGTCACCGGAGAAAGGGCACAAAGACCTCTTGGAGCTTGCAGAATATTTGATACAGGACGGTATGGAGGTTGAAGTGCATATTGCAGGCGATGGGGCGGAACGTCCTGAGCTTGAGCGTCTCATCCGGCAGAAACACCTTCAGCAAAAGGTTTTTTTGCATGGCTTTGTGACCCAACCGGTGCTCTTTATGCAAGAAATAGATGTGCTTGTGCATACGGCGCGTTGGGAAGGGTTTGGTTTTGTATTGGTGGAAGCCATGGCGCAGGGGCGTCCGGTAATTGCTTATGATGCGGGCAGTACCGGCGAGATAGTGGAGCACGGAAAAACCGGTTTCATAGTACCTATGGGCGAGGTAGAACAGCTTGCAGAGGCTGTGCGTATGCTCCGGAGCCCGGCCCGCCGTCATATGATGGGGATAGCTGCCATAGAACGGGTGCGGCAGTGCTTTCTTTGGGAGAACAAGTTAGAAGAAATATTGCATTACTTGCTGTTTGAATGACCGCTGCACCGCGGGCACACGCCCTGCACCAGCAGGTAAACTGACTTCTCCTGCCGCTGGATAGCCCTCGGGCAGGGAAATATTGGGCACATGTACAAGCGGTCGAAGCACTCGGTGTGCTCGCAGCGCGATGCATTTGAAATGCACGTGATGGTGGTGATGAGGCATCGCGGGTTCGCAGCTGCTGGCACAGCGCATAGCGCGGAATGCCGCTGTCGTCCGGTATCTTATGCACAATACCCTCCTCGGTAAAGGTTTTGAGCGTACGGTAAAGGGTAACCCGGTCGAAAGAAGGCAAAGCTTCTTCCAAGTCGTGCTGCGACAGAGCAAAGTCACTGGACAAAAAACACAAGAGCACCTGCTCGCGCGCTGCCGTGCGCCGTAATCGTCGCGATGCCAATATTTGCCGTACTGTTTTCATCAGAACAAAAATACAAAATATTTTACGTTTTTAACTCCCTGAAAAGCTGTGTCTTTGCTTGCACTATGCCGTTTTGCCTGCCTGCTCTTCTTGTGGATTCAGCAAAAAAGTATATTTTTATTATCGATATACCTGATTTTTTGAAAACACTGTTTCCATGAATCGACGAGAGGCGCTTCGATTGATTACAGCGGGCACGGCTTCTATGCTCTTACCTTCTTTTGTGAGGGTGCGCTCCCGCGCTTTGAAAATAGGCATCGTGGGGGGCAAGGTATTTTATAACGGGAGCTTTAAAAATCTTTTTGTAGGGATAGACCAAAACAACCGCTTGGTCGTATCGGACGTAGCCCTGCCTTCCGAAGCACTCTACGAAGTGCATGGTAAGGTGGTAAGTGCCGGTTTTATTGACATACTGGGCGACAACTCTTCCAATCCGGAGCGTACGTATCATATTTTTGAGAAATATAAAGTAACCGACGGCTTAACCACCGTCTTGCAAATGCATGGGGGTAGTGGTGACCCCGCCGCTTTTTATGATTATTTTGGCCGGAAGCCCCACTATGTGAATTATGGCGTATCGACCAAAGTCATGAGTATACGCTACAAATATTCTACGGTGGCGGCGCGTTTAAAAGCAGTAGAACGGGCTTTGGAGGCCGGGGCTTTGGGGGTATCGCACAGCTTGGAGTATCAGCCCACCCCTTACGATGAAGTGCTGGCGTATGCCCGTTTGGCACATCGTTATGAGCGCCCTTTTGTATTGCATTTGCGCTACTCTTCGCCTGAAAAAGAGCTGGAGGGCGTAAAGGAAGCCATTCGATTGGCTGCCGATGCCGGCGTACACCTGCATATTGCCCACCTGCACTCAACAGGGGGCACTTACCATATGGCAGAGGCTTTGGAGCTGATTGCGCAAGCGCGCGCCCGGGGGCTGCGTATTACTACTTGTGTGTATCCTTATAGTTATTGGGCTACTTATTTGCACTCTAAGCGTTTTGACCCCGGTTGGCGCTCTTATTATGGTCTGGACTACAGCGACCTGGTGGTGGTAGGAACAGGTGAGCGGCTGACGCCTGCCCGCTTTGAACAGCTGCGGCGGACCCCCGGCGTATTGGTGGCTGTGCCCGAAGGAACCATGCCGCTGCATAAAACAGTGGACTTGGCCCTGCAAACCGACTTTTGTATGATAGGTTCTGATGGGGGAATAGAAAGGGAACCACGGGCCAACTCGCACCCAAGAGGTGCCGGCTGTTTTGCTACCGCCATACGCCATGCTTTGAGCATAGGTTTGCCTTTGGAAAAAATACTAACGAAAATGACCACTTTGCCGGCTTCGTTGGCGCCTTCGCTTTTGCAGCCGCGTGCCGCCATAGAAAATGGACGAATAGCTGATATTACCGTTTTTGACCCTGAAACCATAGAAGGAATGGCCACTGTGTCGAACCCCAACCGCTTTTCTAAGGGGATTGAACTGGTGGTAGTCAATGGGGAAGTAGCCTACGAAGGAGGCCTGTTGCGCAAGCAAAACGGGCAGGCTATACGCTACTGACCAAGAATATTGACTTTTATACTTATAACTTCGTATATTACAGCACCGTAAGCTCTTGTTGCAATGCATGACCACCACACCATATTATATGTAGATGACGAACGCTATAATTTAAAAGCATTTTATCATGCTTTCAAGCCATCTTACCATATTGTAACGGCTCAAAGCGGAGAAGAAGCATTGAAGGTGCTTGCCACTCAGCCGGTAGCGGTGCTTATTACCGACCGCCGCATGCCGGATATGGATGGCATCGAGCTGCTCAAACGGGTGGCAGAGAACTACCCGCAGGTCGTTACCATGATGCTGACAGCTTACGGGGACAAAGAAGCCTTGATGCAGGCTATCAATGAAGGGCATGTGTATGCCTTCGTTACCAAACCATGGAATGAGGTCGATTTGCGCCTTAAAATAGATAAAGCCCTTGAACATTTTCGCCTGTTGCGCAAAAACGAACAGCTGGTTCGTGAGTTGCAAGAGGCCAATGCCCAACTGGAAGAACGGATAGAGGCACGCACGCGGGAGCTGTCGCAGCGCAACCGCGAATTGGAGCGCCTGACTGCCTTGCAAAACCGCTTGTTTTCCATTATTTCGCATGATTTGCGTGCGCCTTTGCATACGCTTTCCAACTTCTTGCAAATATTCATCAATTACGGTGAAAAAGGGTTTACCGTAGAAGAGTTGGTGCATACGGCGCAGGATATCCACACCCATCTGCAAAACATACAGCAACTGCTCAATAACTTAATTCAATGGGCCAAGTTGCAACTACAAGAAGTCGACTACTCTTTGAACCCCGTGGACTTGCAAGATTTGTTTGATGAAAATGGCGCTTTGGTGCGTCAAACGGCCATAGAGAAACAGATAGATTTGCAAGTACAACCGGCAGGGGGAATCAAGGTAATAGCCAACCGGGAGATGCTCAACTTTGTATTGCGCAACCTGTTGTACAATGCCCTGAAATTTACGCCGGAAGGAGGCAAGGTGGCTTTGACTGCTCTTTATCAAGGGAACGGCCACTGCCATATATTGGTGGAAGATTCGGGTGTGGGCATGCCTTCCTGGATGATTACACAAATCATGGAGGGTAAAAGCATAAGCCGCCCCGGTACGAAGGGCGAACGCGGCACAGGCTTGGGCTTGGCCTTGTGCCATGAGTTTGTAAAGCGAATGAACGGAAAAATGGACATAGAAAGCGAAGAAGGCGAGGGGACCCGTGTTTCTATTCGTCTTCCTTTGTATGCCGGACCGGAAGCTGAATCGTGAAAACAGTGCCCTTGCCTTCTGCACTCTCCACCGTGATATTGCCTTGATGCTGTTGAATGATACCATACACGATAAACAGCCCCAAGCCGGTTCCTTCGCCGGTTTTTTTAGTGGTATAAAAAGGCTCGAAAATATGACGGCGTACATGCTCGGGGATGCCGGTTCCGGTGTCTTCCACCGTAATCATAACTTCATTTTCTTTCATATGCCAAGTGCGAATACGCAACTTGCCTCCGTGCGGCATGGCATGAATGGCGTTGGTACATAAGTTAATGATAACTTGCTGCAGGCGGGCAGGAAATGCTTCGATAGCAGGCAGTTGTTCATTCCTTTTCCAATCCAGTTGAATATTGCGGGTGCTCATCTCTGAGCGCAGGAAGCGCAAACTTTGTTCTATCAATTCATTGAGGTCGCAGTTTTGCATGCTGTCTTCCGTACGGGCAAAACTCAGTAAATCTGAAATAATGCTGTTGACCCGGCGTGCCCCTTCCTCTATGGCTTCGGCTAAGTCCTTGATGTCGTGCAGGATTGCATCCCCTTCTGCTTTTTTTACCAAGGTGCGCAACTCCTCTATGTTTTTTTCGTTGGGTTTTTCTACTACCTGTATGACACTCTGCATAATGGTTTGTAAATAACTTACATAACGCCGGAAAGGGGCTGCGCTTCCCAAAATAAAGTTAATCGGGTTCTTAAGCTCATGGGCAATGCCTGCAGTAAGTAAGCCAAGCGAAGCCATCTTTTCTTTTTCGGCCAGTTGTAACTGCATACGCTGCATTTGTTGTTGGGCTGCTTTTTGCTCCCTGATGTCCCGGAAGATACCGGCCAAGCAGATGGTATGCTCCTTGCTTTTGTCTTGAACCAGAAAAAGCAGGGCATCGCAGATAACCGGCACCCCGGTGCCGTATTCCATGAGGGTAAGCTCACCGCGCCAGTATTTTTGTTTGTATAGTACCGGAAATACCTCCTCAAATATTTCCCGGCTATTGGCTTCGAGCAGCTGCCGTATGTTGATTGCTTCGCCGGCTTTTAGCTGTAGTAGTTCTTGTCCGGCAGGGTTGGTATAAATCACTGCGCCTTCTATATCGGATAGAATGATGCAGTCGGCGCTGTAGGTAACGGTTTGAACAAACTTTAACTCCTCCTGTTGTGCTTTGCTGAGCTTTTCTTTTATTTCCTCCAGCTCAATGATTTTTCGCTGATAATCTTTCAGCAAGCTTTGCAATTCTTCTTGTTTTTCAATAAGGGCTTTGGTGCGTTGGTGAATGATGTTTTCAAGGTTTTGCTGGTGCAAGGTGATTTTCTCTCTCTCTTTCCGCAGTATTTCTTCCCTCTTGCGCAGCAGCTCTTTTTGTGCTTCACTTTGCTTGGTGAGCTTGTCAAGTATATGGCTGTTGCGGCGCAGCTGCCAGTCCGATACCCATACGACAAACAAATTGATAAGTGCAAGACTTACAAGGGTGTTGAGACGCATGGTATCAATAGCATTTTCCGGCAGGGGAAATTGCACTGTGAAGGGAACGCTGTACAGGTAGGTAATACATGCAAAAGGCATGGACAAAGCAAGTAGGCGTAGCCCCAACTCTTCTTTGGTAAAGAGAAGAACCGCTACAACAATGGCGGTGGTGTAATAGTATTGGAAAAGGGTATCAGTACCAAACAGGTAAACGAAGAGCAATATATTCAAATTGATGAACACAACGAATACAAAACGGGCAAGACGATGCATCTGCCAGTAGTTGAGCAGTGGGAAAGCCCAATACATGATGAAAGTGGCAAAAAAGTAGTTGTATATTTCCGGCGTGTCGAGCAATGTGGTAAAGAAAATGGCATTCATCAAGTTCATTGCCATAAGAAACAGCACTCCCAAGTTGAGCAGCTCCACACGCTGCGCCAGATCAAAGTTGAGCTGTGTGGTAATGCCTAATTTTCGGTATTTGCTAAACCATGCTTTCCACATCATTTATTGCTTTGTAGGGGAATGATAAATAAAAAGTCGCTACCCGGTTCATTGTCACCAAACTCACCTAAGCGCGGCTGCGGACTGATGACCTCCAAATAGGTCATCAATTCGGCTATGGTCAATATGCGGTCCTCGCCGCCCATGCTGCGTAGAGCTTCCAAAAAGCGCCGTACAAAAGGAGAGTGCTTGCCGGGCATTCCGTCAGAGACATACTCCTTGCCGCCGGAGGTGATGTATTTGCGTGTTACGACCGATAGTTTTTGACTGATAAAGTTTTCTCTTTCTTCCACACCGGGCTCATGCGTGCCTCTTTTTTGGGTAGTTTTGGCAATGGCCGGGTCAAAGGTGCCACCAAAGCAAACATCCATCATCAAGAGTATATGCCGGCAAGGAATGTTATTGATATAGGTGCGCAGGCTTGAATAAGACAAATAACTGGACTTGGTTTCGTCGTCGGCGCGTGAGTCGGCAGTAACCAAATAACCTTCTCCAAAAAGCTCATCGTATTGCCCGTGTCCTGCAAAAAAGATGAACAGCTCATCTTCTGCCTGATATTTTTTCAACAGATACTCTTTGATTTTGAGTAATACCTGCTCTTTACTTGGGTTAATCACCAAATCGGTTTCGAAGCCATAAAGGGTATGCAGAGTGCGGGCGATGGTTTGGGCATCGGCAACAGGGTTGACCAAGTCGCTCCAATGCTCATATTGGTTGGTGGCAAAGATAAGTGCATATTGACGTCGCTTGGGAACGGCCGGCGCTGCTTGGCTTAGCAAGGGGGCAGCATCCAGAATAAAAGTTTGGGTTTGGCAGTTGTCATGAATATCACACACTTCGATATGCAGGGTGTCATGCGCTGCGCGCATGCTATGCGTATAACGAAACTCATCTCTTTCGTTCAGCACCAAAGGAATGCCATTGATATGGAGTTTCTTGACGCCGCTTTCATCCGCAATACGCCCTATGATGGTGAAAGTGGAAGCACTCACAGGAAGGCGCCCTTGGAAGCCGGCTTGCGGTGATACCAGCTCCACGACCGGCGGGCTGTCGTCCAAGCCCAGTGCGTCGAGGGTTTGCTTCAATTGGCGTGCTTCCTCGCCGGGGTGATGTTCTTTCCGGGCTAAATCAATGGCTTTCATGCAAATGGAATAGGCACGAAGCGGATGCCCCGCCTTGTAAAGCATTTGTGCCCACAGCAGGTTATGGGCATAGGTGTCTTGCTGCTCGGCTGCCATTTGTGCCCATTGCAGCCCTTGCGGACTCCAAGCTTCTGTGGGCAGAAAGTCGAAGCAAGCTTTGGCAAGATAATAGTAGTCGCTGCCTGTACGGCATAGCTGTAGGTAGTATGCCTGCAACATCTGTGCTTGGGCAGTAGCTTGCTTTTTCCGCTGCACTACGTATTGCAAAGCCAAAACCGGCAAATGGTCGCGTGATAATGCAAGAGCCGCCTGCAGCAGACTGTCGGCACGTTCCACCTGATGAGTAGAGAGATAATACTCTGCCAGTCCGGCATAGGCACTCAGCTGATGGGGCGACTCGGCGAGCAGTTGCCGGTAAGCGTTTTCCACAGACCGGTTTTGTTGCATCTTGCGGGCGATGGCGGCACGCAGCAGAAGCCCTTCCGTGAAAGAGGGGGTGTGTTGCAGGCAGTATTCGACCTGCTGAAGGGCTGCCCCATATTTGCCGCTTTGATAGTAACAAAGCGCTTGTTGGTAAAAGGGCAGGGGCGAAGAAGGGCGTAAGGCTGCTGCCAAGCGGAAGTCTTCCAGTGCCTGGTAGTACCGCCCCAAAGAGCGGTAAGCAATGCCCCTTTCTATCAAGTCATGGAAGAAAAGCGTTTCGCTTTGCTCGATACAATGATTATAGAGCGCTATGGCACGCTCATAGCTGCCTTCTTGCAAGGCAATGCGGGCATGGATGCGCCGGACCCACAATGAAAGGCTATCGATGGCGGCAGCTTCGCGTAGTTGTTGGTAAGCCCTTTCCCGTTCGCCGCTCATATAAAGCGCATAAGCCCGGCGGGCTATCCGGTCAGTACGGCGGGGCGAAAGAATAAGGGCTTGTTCATAGCTGCGTGCTGCTTGTTGCCATTGCCTGGCAGCCAGTTGTATGTCGCCCAGAAGTGCATGGTAGCGGGCTTCTTGTGGCGCTAAACGCAGGGCTTCGGTGATGTCTTGTTGTGCGGCTTGCAACAGGTGCATGTCCAAGTATGTGCGCGCGCGCCAGGCATAAAGCGAGTCGTGTGGTGCTTGCTTAAGCAGCTGATTCCAGCAGTGAAGCGCCTGCGGATACTGCCCCCGTTGGTAAAAGGCTATGCCTTGCTCGGCAGAAACCTGTGCAAAGAGTCCGGATTGGATGCCCACTAACAGATGAATGAAGCAAAAAAAGAGAATTAAATGCTTTTTTGGAGCCATGGAACAAGTCTATTATAAGCAAAAAATACAAAACTTATTGGAAAATTGGCCGGTATTTGGCAAAGAAATATAGCAAAATTACTGCGCATCCGGCTTGGTGCCGGTGCGGGGCGGCTCTTGATAAGGCGGCGGTGGTGAAGGGTGGTGCCAGGCATAGCCCTCTATTTGAGCCACCAATTGTCGCAATCCCTTGAAGGGTGTGTGGGGGTGTTGTAAAATGAGTTTTTGCGCTTGTGGTGTTTGAAAGACCTCATCCATACGGTTGACTGCCCCGGCGGGTATTTTGTGCGCCCGGAGTGCCTGCAACAGCTCGTCTTTGTTCCATTGCAAGATAGCTTGGCGCAGGAGCGGCAGCAGCTCGTTGCGGTGGTGTACGCGCGCCGCATTGTCGCGAAAGCGCCGGTCCTCTGCCACGGTGCTCATGCCCAATACCTGACAAAGCGCCCGGAACTGTTTGTCTGTACCTACAGCCAACACAATTTTTTTGTTGTCGGCAGTGGGGAATACCGTGCCATAGGGAACAATGTTCGGGTGCTCGGAGCCTAAGCGACGGGGAACGGTACCTGTGTTGAGATAGTTGGTAGCTTGGTTGGCCAGTGAGGCAACGGCCGCTTCAAACAAGGACACATGCACATAAGCGCCCTTTCGCAAGCGCTCGCGCTGCCATAAGGCAATCAGCAGTCCCTCTTTCAGTTGGTGGGCAGCCAGCACATCTATTAGGGCAACAGGCATTTTGACGGGCCCGCCGCTACTTTCGCCATTCAGATAGGTAAAGCCTGCTTCGGCTTGTATGATGGCATCGTATCCTACGCGCTCATCCTCCTTGCCATAACCTGTAATGTGCCCATATATGAGCAGTGGATTGAGTGTACGGAGTGTTTCGTAGTCCACGCCCAGTTTTTGAGCGTCGCCGGCTTTATAGCTTGCCAGTACAATGTCGGCATCTTGAACGTAGCTGTAAAGCAGCTGCTTGTCTTCTTCCTTCTGTAAGTCGAGCACGATGGATTGCTTGCCGAAATTGGCACAACAAAAATAGGCGGAAATACGCGCCGGGTTGGGCGTCTCGCTGCGGCTAAGCCAACTGCGGGTAACATCGCCACCGGTGCGGGCATTTTCCACCTTGATGACCTGCGCGCCCAGTTCCGCAAAAAACTGACCTACCGAAGGACCCGCCAGCACATTGGCAAGCTCTATGACCTTTAAGCCTCGAAATATGTCTTGCATGACCATTCTTTTATCACAAAAATACATGCCAATAGAGAATAAGTACGATATTTGCTACTCCTTTCAAAAAAATGTATCTTAACCGGTGCATCTCAAATTCGTATATTACTTTGGTTAGTGAAAAAATATTGGTTTAGTTAAAACTGTCAGCCCATGAAACGCTTTCTCTTCATATGCTTGTTGTTAGGTGGCATGAGCCTTTTGTTGACAACGGCGCTTTCGTCTTGTGCACCGAAGCGGCCACCTTATGGCTACGATAGCCAACGTTGGGTGCCACGTGAGCACAAACAAATGAACTTCCGCACTTTTACGGGATATCCACGGGATAGAGGAAAAAGAAAATAAGCCTATGAAACGATGGAGCCGATGGCTTGCGCTGTTGCTACTGTTGAGCATGGGGGCAGTGAGCGTGAGCAGTTGCCAATCTCAACGACGCACCAAGTATAAGCGTCATGGAAAAATCCCCAAAAACGGAAAGATTCCTTGTCCGATCAAAGACTGTTAGGAAAAGAGGGTTTCCATTCTTTGGGAAAGCTCGTATCTTTGCGCCGACCGAAACAACGTTATGAAAAAGATAATTATTGCTATCGACGGATACTCTGCCTGTGGCAAGAGCACCACAGCCAAGAAAGTAGCGGCAGCGCTCAATTATCGATATATCGATTCCGGCGCCATGTATCGAGCGGTAACCCTCTATTTCCTTGACCACTTTGTGGAACTAACCAACCCCAAAGCCGTAGAGGATGCCCTCAAAAACATAGAAATAGACTTTCGTTACAACGAAAAGAAAGGCAAAAGCGACACCTATCTGAACGGCTTGAATGTGGAGGACGAAATCCGCAGCATGCGTGTGTCGCAAATGGTGAGCCAGGTAAGTGCCTTGCCTGCGGTGCGTCGTGCAATGGTAGCCCAGCAGCAGCGCATGGGAAAACAACGGGGCATTGTCATGGATGGCAGAGACATTGGCACCACCGTTTTCCCCGATGCCGAGGTGAAAGTGTTCATGACCGCCGACATAACCATACGGGCCTATCGCCGGCAGCAAGAATTGCTCGAAAAAGGCGAAATGCTCGATTTGGACAAAATTATAGAGAACCTCAAATCGCGCGACTACATAGATACACACCGGGCGGAAAGCCCCTTGGTGCAAGCGCCCGATGCGCACTACCTCGACACCTCTTTCTTGACCATAGACGAACAAGTGGAGTATGTGCTTCAATTGGCCACTTCCAAAATCATTGAAAAGAACAAAACCACTATCACAACTTGTTAAACCATTAGCAGAGAGAACAAGGGGTTTTCTCATTGTACTTTGACCCGTTTTAAATTATGGAAATCCATATCGATAAAAACTCAGGCTATTGTTTTGGCGTAGAATATGCCATTCAAATGGCAGAAGACGCCTTGCAAGAAGCTGAAGTAGTTTACTGCTTGGGCGATATTGTGCACAATGACCGTGAAGTGGAGCGGCTGCATGCCAAAGGGTTGCGCATCATCAACCGGGAGGAGCTCAAAAATCTGCGAGACTGTAAAGTGCTGATTCGTGCTCATGGTGAGCCGCCGGAAACTTACGAAATCGCACTGCGCAACAATATAGAACTAATAGATGCCTCTTGCCCTGTGGTTTTGAAGTTGCAGCATAGAGTGAAAACTGCCTATGATAAAAGCATGCAAGAAAACGGGCAGGTGGTGATTTACGGCAAACCGGGGCACGCCGAAGTCATTGGACTCATAGGGCAAACCCGGCAAAATGCCATTGTAGTGTCCGGCATTGAAGACCTCGATGAAAAAGTAGATTTTACAAAGCCCATTACTTTATTCAGCCAAACCACAAAACCTACCTCCGGCTTTTATGCCTTGAAGGCTGCCATTGAAGAGCGCTTGCAAAAAAACGGATTATCGCCGGACGAATACTTCCGCGCCAATGACAGCATTTGCCGGCAAGTGTCGAATCGTGAGCCTCAATTGCGCGAATTTGCCCGCCGGCATGATGTGATTCTTTTCGTTGCCGGTAAAAAGAGCTCCAATGGGCGCTCTTTATTTGAGGTGTGCCGCAGCGAAAACCCAAGAAGCTATTTCATTGAAGATGAGTCGGAAATACAAGCCGGGTGGTTGGCAGGCGCGCAGAAGGTGGGGATTTGTGGGGCTACTTCCACGCCCATGTGGCTGATGCAGCGCGTGGCACGTCATCTTGAATCAATGGAGGCTGCCTATGAGACAGATGCATAAAATAACCCTGCTTGCTTTTTGGGGATTGCTTATTGCCTGTTGGGGCAGCGAAAGCCGTGCGCAGGTGCAAAAAAACCGGAACGATAAAAAGTTTTATTTGTCACAGGAGTTGCCCGACTCTTTGTTGTGTGAATTGTGCAAAGGAGCAGGCTACTATGAGGTTTGCCCCGATGTGAATTGTTATCAAGGCAAGTGCTTGTCTTGCAAAGGCACCGGGCGTTGTGCTTATTGCTACGGCAAGGGCTTCATAAAAAAAGGCGGCGAGGAGGTGGACTGTCCCCGCTGCGAGGCAGGCAAATGCCGGCGTTGTGAAGGCGATGCTTTGTGTGCCACCTGCCGTGGTGCCGGCCGCTTGGTGTGTAAGCGTTGTTTAGGCACCGGCAAAAGAGAGGTGAACCGCCCCGGAGGACGTTTTGCGCCCTCCACACCTTGAATTGAGCAGCCGGCAAGGGGGCTGCTCATCAGTTTGCATCCTCTGTTTTGCCTTACACTTCAAACCCCATTACCAATACATCATCGATTTGTGGCTCGTTGCCGCGCCACTGTTCAAAGAACAACTCAAGGGCCTGTTTTTGCTCATCGAAAGGTAGGGTAGCTTTCTCGAGCAACAGTTCCTTGAACCGGCCACTCCGTAATTTTCTTTTTTTGGGTCCTCCGAACTGGTCAGAAAAGCCGTCAGAGAAGAGATACACTTTCTCACCCCCCAGAAGAGGAATCGTATGATTGGTGAATAACTTGCTCATCTTTTGTTCTACGTAACCGATGGGCATGGGGTCGCCTTTGAATTCATGCACTTCGGCACCTTGCAGGATGAGTGCCCCGTTGTGTGCACCGGCAAAAACAATGCTGCCATTTCCAACTCTTACAACAGCCATATCCATTCCGTCGCGCATTTGCTTCTCTTGTCCTTCGGAGCGGCTAAGGGCTTGCACTATGTTGTCCCGGAGCAGGTGGAGCAGTTCGCCCGGGGTGTAGTCGGCATCTTCGCGCAAAAGCTGTACCAAGAATGTAATGCCGAGCATGGAAAGCAAAGCACCCGGAACCCCATGCCCTGTGGCATCGGCAGCAATGATATAGCGGTATTGCCGGGTTTGCTGATAATAGTAAAAGTCGCCACACACAATGTCTTTAGGCTTGTAGAGGATAAAAGAGTTGGGAAACATTTCCTTGAAGAGGGCTTCGGATGGAAGCGTGGCCGTTTGTATGCGTTGGGCATAACGGATGCTTTCCAATAGCTTTTTATTCTGCTTCTCTATTTGCTTGCTGAGGCGTATGCGTTCGCGTATGTCCCGTATATAAAAAGTAACGGCAGGGCGATTGGCTTCAAACGGGACCACTTTGCCGCTAAACTCTACATCGTAGCGATCGCCTTCAACCAATAAAGGAATATCTTGAAACACAAGCCCGCCCTCTTCGTAGGTCTTGGCAATACGCCGGCTGAGTTTGTCCACTTCTTCCGGAGGCACAAACTCATGCAAATACTTACCTTGCTCGCTTTTAACCAAGCGATGAAAGGCTTGGTTGCTCCATAGCAGGCTGCCGTCCAGCATGTCCACCACCACAATGGCGTCGTTGGCTTCATCGACCAGGTGTTGATAGCGCTCTATGGCTGTTTCTTTTTCGCGCAGGCGTGCACGATATTGAACACGGAGCCATAAGAGGCTCAGAACGGCAACCATGATGGTTACCACGAACCAAAAAAATGAAATACTCATAAAGTTTCTACGATTTTTAAGATGGATTCCGGGTTCAGGCTATCTACTTTGTCGGAGCGGGAGATGTAGCGGATAATCCCTTCTTTATCTATGAGAATGGCTGCCGGCAACGGAACGCCTTTGTCCAGGTCGCTTACCGCCTTTGCGGCCGGATTGGGCTTGGGAAGAAAGAAACCATAAAGCTCGGCAGTAGAAAGGTCGGGATCATATAGCAGGCGGTAATGCAGGCGCAGGGCTTCCTTTTTATAACGGTTGTTGGCTTCCGGGTCGGGATTGATGGAAAGAACCTCTATGCCGCGCTCATTGAAAAGCTGATAGGCACGCTCATAGGCACGCAGCATGATGTGGCAGTAAGGGCACCAGTCACCACGGGTAAAGAACAGCAAAACCGGTTTTTTGCCTTTGTAGTCACGGTATAGGTCAACAAGCCGCCCTTCTTCGTCGGGTAGTTGAAAGTTGGGTGCTTCTTTGCCTTCCATGACCGGATGGCGTCCATAGTAAGGCTTGGACTGCACATAGTCGTAGTAATACTTGAAGAAGGCGTAAAGCAGCATCACAAGGCCAAAAAGAGCAAAGCTTAGCAAAGCGGCTGCGGGTGTTTTTAAATAAGCGCTCCGGTTGCTCAACAAAGCGGGCCATGAAGTTTGCATCACAGCAGGCGCAAGCACAAAAGAAAGGGTTCCCAAAAACCAGCTGACGAACTCTATCCAACGGTGCGTGAGCAACCCCAAGCGCACCAAATACACATGGCGAAACATGGCAGAGTTGAACCAAAACAGCATGGCAAAAGTAAAATAGGGCAGGGTGTGCCCAAAGTGCAAATCCGCTATGAGACCACTCAAAAAACTGCTGCCGTAGGTGATGGCATACATGAGCGGCGGGTTGTATTTGGTTTCCGACAGTGCCACCCCAAATACAAGCAGACAGTTGAGTCCCAATAAATACAGGCCGGCAACCACATAGCCCGCAAAGTACAAGGCAATGCCTGTGATGTGTAGTATGATGAGCAGAAAAGTGAGAGGGAAACGGCGTAAGAGTTGTGTCATAGAGTCGATGATTGGAATTTAAATGCTTTTACACATTTAATTATACAATTTTTTTACGAAGCAAGTTCTTACTTTTTTAATGTATAAAAATATTACAAAAAATCAAGATGGTCAAATGCGGTGCATTGCATGTGAATGATGTGAACAAGCTTTAAAAAATTGTATCTTACAAGCCGCTTGGTGAATCACATAATGAAACATACATGTGTTTGATAATATGGGCACAAAATATGCATCCCGATTATAAGCTGATGCTTTTAGCTAACCGGGATGAATTTTATGAACGGTCTGCCTTGCCCGCTCATTTTTGGGAAAATGGGCTTTTGGCAGGTAAAGACTTGCAGGCAGGAGGCACTTGGCTGGGGCTGCAGCCCAAGAAGGGGCTGGCTGCCGTAACCAACTACCGCGACCCCAAACTCATCAAGGAGAAAGCCCCCTCACGTGGCGAGTTGCCGCTACAATACTTGACTTCTTCTCAAAGCAGTCTGAACTACCTGGTGCGGCTTCACCCGCGGGCTGCTGCTTACAATGGCTTTAATCTTTTACTATTTGACGGGCGCGATGTCATGTATTATTCCAACATAGAGCGCATCATAAAAAAGGCAGATGAAGGCATTCATGGTTTAAGCAATGCCTTGCTCGATACCCCTTGGCCTAAAGTACGGCGCTGTAAGCAGGCACTGAAACAATATATAGAGCAGCTCGAAGCACAGCCACCGGCAGCTGATGACTTGTTTGGTATCATGCAAGACACTTGGCATCCGCCTGACGAGGAGCTACCTCATACCGGTGTGCCCTTGGAATGGGAGCGCGCTTTGGCTTCACCTTTTATTCGCACCCCCCGCTATGGTACCCGTCTTACGACCATCATCCTTTGGGATAAGCACGACCGGGTGGCTTTCATAGAGAAGTGGCATGCAACGCCTTTTCAGGAAGAAAGGATTCAGCGCTTTGAATTGCAAATGCGCTTGTTGGAGTAAACTGTTATGTAAAAAGAACACGGCTCACCCACTAAATATGCTTTTAAAATGGCAGAACCGCCGCTGTTTTTCCACAAAATAACAGACGGGGGGTGTGGCTTATACAAAAAAAGCTGCCCTGTTGCGAAGGGCAGCTTTTTTTATGCTTTACGATGCTTATGCCGTTACTTCGGTTTGTTGAAGGCACTGGTTTAAGCGCTCCATCAGGTCTTTGGAGCCGATGAAGAGCGGGGCACGCTGGTGCAGTTCCTTAGGTTCGATATCCAAGATGCGCTGTTTGCCGTTGGTAGCCATGCCGCCGGCCTGTTCCATAAGGAAAGCCATGGGGTTGCACTCAAACAACAAACGCAGCTTGCCATTGGGGGCTTTTTGTGTGGAAGGATACAAGAAAATGCCGCCCTTCAGCAAGTTGCGATGAAAGTCGGCTACCAAAGAACCTATATAACGGGCAGAAAGACGCTGTTCGCGGCATTGCGCCACAAAGCGTTGCACACCTTCGGGAAAGTCCAACAGATTGCCTTCGTTGCAAGAATAAATTTTACCTTTTTCAGGAATACGAATCTCAGGATGGGACAGTATGAACTCGCCTATAGACTGCTCGTAAGTAAAGCCGTTGACACCTTTGCCCGTGGTGTAAACAAGCATGGTAGAAGAGCCGTAAACCACGTATCCGGCAGCTACCTGACGGTTGCCGGGCTGCAAAAAGTCCTCCATGGTGGGCGGGGTGCCTACGGGGCTCACACGACGATAGATGGAAAAAATGGTGCCAATCGATACATTGACATCGATGTTGGAAGAGCCGTCCAGGGGGTCTATGGCTACCACATACTTGGCTTGATGGTTGCCGGTATCTATGAATGACGCTTCTTCTTCCGACACGATACCACACACTTCACCGCCATTGCGCAGGGCGCGAATGAAGCGCACGTTGGCGGCTACATCCAACTTCTGTTGCTCTTCGCCCTGTACGTTTTGGTTGCCATAGCTGCCCGTGATGTCTGCCAAGCCGGCGCGGTTCACTTCACGGTGAATGATTTTGGCAGCCAGGGCGATATCGCGCAACAACTGCGACAATTCACCGGTGGCGAAGGGGAACTCATCTTGCTTGCGTTTGATGAAGCGGTCAAGGGTAATGCCGATGGAAGGGGTCAGTTTGTCTGCATTGGTCATAGGTCTGCCTTTTGGTTCTTGCTGTTATCTTTTATCAAAAATAGTGCCTTGATGGCTAAGTATTTATAAAAAAAGCCGCCCCGGAAAGGGCAGCTCATGGGTTAATCAAATAAATCTTCATCACGCTCAATCATGAGAATAGAATGCTGGGGCACAATATAATAGCGTTCGCCTTCGTATTGTATTTCCACGGCCCCTTTTTGAAGGAAGAGCACAAAGTCGCCTTCTTTTACCTGCAGCGGTATGTAGCGCACACGCTCATCCACTTCCTTCCATGGTTCGTCTTCGATGTCAGGCGGCAGGGGTACAGGATAGCCCGGACCGGCCTTGATGACATAGCCCCCTTGCACCTTTTCCTTCTCTTGCACGCCCGGGGGCAGGTACAAACCACTCTCGGTACGTTCTTGGGTGGTCTTGGGCTTGATAAGCACCCGGTCGCCCACCATGATAATGTTTTTTAGCTTGTTGTCTTTTGTTAGAATCATCTTTTTATCCTTACATTTGAGCCTACAAGAACAAGCCGCTTTCTGTTTGTTGCGCAAATCTACAAAATAAAAGCTGAAAGCCATGCCGAAAGTTTCCAAGTGGTTGAGGAGATGGAGCTTACAACTTCGATGGATGTTTCGCTATTTTTTGCAGTGGCGTTTGCGGCATATCAGCGACAGGCAGCTGGTGATTGGGGTGAGCGTGCTTTTGGGCTTAGGTGTGGGCTTGGTTGCTTCCTTTCTGTTGTTTACCACACGTTGGATAAGCAGCCTGTTGGTGGAAACGCCTTTCGGCTGGCTCAGTTCGTTGTATTTTATTTTCCCCATTATTGGCATCCTATTGGTGCGTACTTATGTGCGTTTTTGGTTTCAAGGCAAGTTTCAGAAGGGGATGGCCTATGTGCTCTATGGCATCAGCAAGCGGCAAGGCAATTTTGAAGGCTATCACCGTTATGCCCATGTATTGACCAGTGCTGTTACCGTAGGCTTGGGGGGCTCGGCAGGATTGGAAGCCCCTACCGTATTGACGGGAGCAAGCTGGGGAGGCTTCTTTGCTCGCCTGTTTCGTTTAGACAGCGCCTATCGTGTCATATTGGCGGCTTGTGGGGCAGCTGCCGGTATTGCAGCTGTTTTCGGAACGCCCATAGGCGGTGTGGTGTTTGCACTGGAAGTGCTCATGGCCAATGTACACGCCAATTTTATAGTTCCTTTGCTTATCTCTGCTACCGCCAGTACGCTCATTTCACGCATGCTGGTAGAGCACGAACTGCTTACGCCGCGCGAGGGCTTGCCCGCTTTCGATTATGTGCATTTGCCCTTCTTGGTGCTCTTGGGGATTCTGTGTGGCTTGATTGCCGCCTATTTCATGTGGATGTCGAAGCAAATGACGCAATGGGAGCTGCGCGAAAAGAAAAACGGGAACCGCCTGTTTTGGGAAGAATTGTTTTTGTTGGGCGCTTTAATTCTGTTTTTGCCGCCCCTGTATGGTGAGGGCTTCGAGTGGCTCGATGCCATGATTAACCATCATGAAATGGCATATTTGCAGCGCAGTTGGTGGGGGCACTGGTTGCCGGCCGAGTGGGGCATTGCCCTGCTCATGTTCTTGGTGTTAATGTTGAAACCTTTGGCTACCTGGTTGACCATCTCTGCGGGAGGGAACGGGGGCGCTTTCGCACCTACGTTGTTTCTGGGAGGAACAACCGGCTATTTGATGGCTTATGTGGCCAACCATGTATTGCATTTTCCTGTGGAGCTGCCCGTCACCATGTTTACACTTATTGGCATGGCGGCCACCATGGCGGCGTATTTCCACGCCCCTTTGACAGCCATCTTCATGATAGCCGAGCTGAGTGGGGGCTATCATTATTTTGTGCCTTTGATGCTCATCACGGCCATTGCTTATGCTAGCAAGGTGATTATTCAACCGGCATCGGCTATTCAGGCAGCAGCGCAAAAAATAGGCGCTTACTTGCCTGCCGACAAAGACAAAGCTATTTTAAACAACATATCCATCAAACATGTGCTGGAGCGCGACTGTGTGCCGGTGCCTTATGAAGGCAGCCTGCGCGACCTGGTCGATGCCATTGCACGAAGCCGGCGCAATATATTCCCCGTAGTAGATAAAGATGGCTATCTGAAAGGCATCATTTTACTGGATGACGTGCGCAGTATCATCTTTAAGCCGGCGCTTTATGATAAGGTAGCCATTGCCGAGCTGGTGTATGCCCCGCCGGCAGTGGTAGATATACACGAGAGCATGGAAGAGGTGATGGAGAAATTCGACGCTACCGGTGCCTGGAACCTGCCCGTAGTGGACGAAGGGCGCTACCGTGGTTTCTTGTCTAAGTCCAATATTCTTTCCGTGTACAGAAAAAGGCTGCGCTGGCAAATAGAGCATTTTGGCTGACATGGCCTGCCGGCTGTCTCTAAAACTTTTGCTTAAATTTGTAGTTAGAGAAAAAACAACAAACCCTGCTTCTTATGGAATTAAGCACTGCCAAGCCTTATTGCCCTTCGTTGACGACTTATCGCCGCCGCCCCACAGTAGAAGTGCATATCGGAGACCTGCCTTTGGGAAGCATGCATCCCATACGTGTGCAATCAATGACGACGGCCGACACCATGGATACCCAAGCGGTGGTGCAGGAATGTATCCGGCTCATAGAAGCAGGCTGCGAATATGTGCGTATTACGGCACCCAGCATCAAGGAGGCAGAGAACTTAGCCAACATAAAAAAAGAACTGCGCCGGCGTGGTTATACCACCCCTTTGATTGCCGACATTCACTTCACCCCCAATGCCGCTGAGCTGGCTGCCCGCATCGTAGAGAAGGTGCGCATCAATCCGGGAAATTATGCAGACAAAAAGCGCTTTGAAATCATAGAATACACCGATGCAGCCTATGAGGCAGAGCTGGAGCGTATTCGCAAAAAGTTCATCCCTTTGGTGAAGATATGTAAAGAATACGGCACCGCCATGCGCATAGGGACCAACCATGGTTCGCTTTCGGACCGCATCATGAGCCGCTACGGCGACACCCCCTTGGGCATGGTGGAGTCCGCCTTGGAGTTCTTGCGTATTTGCGAGGAGTTCGACTATCACAACATTGTGTTGTCGATGAAGGCAAGCAACCCACAGGTGATGGTGCAGGCTTACCGTTTGTTGGTGCAGAAGATGGAAGAAGAGGGGATGCAGCCTTATCCCTTGCACTTGGGCGTAACCGAAGCCGGCGATGGCGAAGATGGACGCATCAAGTCGGCCATGGGCATAGGGGCTTTGCTCGAAGATGGTTTGGGCGATACCATACGTGTTTCGCTCACCGAAGACCCCGTGGAAGAAATACCCGTAGCCAAGGCGCTGGCGGAACGCTATCATAAACGTGCCCGTACACAGGAAGCCCCTTTGCCCGAGGTCATACGTCTGACTTATAACCCCTTTGCTTATCAGCGGCGCCACAGCCGCCCTGTGTTGTCGGTAGGGGGCGAGCAGGTGCCGCGCGTGATTGCCGACTACAGCCATTTCACCAACATAGAACCTGCCGACCTGAAGCCCATCGGGCATTACTACTTGCCCGCGACGGACAAATGGCATATGACAGACGACGGTGCCGACTTTGTGTATTTGGGCAGGCAGGCGGTACCTTTCATGCTGCCCAACGGACTGAAGGCAATTCAGGACTACGAAGTGTGGAAAGACGAGCCGGAAAGCCCTCATGTCTTTCCTTTGATAACTTTCAGCCGGTGGCAGCAAGAAGACTGCCGTTTGCACACGCGCTGCAATTTCGTGCGCCTTTCAGTAGATGAGCTGCTGCAAGCAGACAATACGGCACGTTTCCATGACGGCAATATTGTGTTGGTGCTGCACACCGGGCGCGCGCATGCCATGCCTGCCCTGCGGCGTGCTTTCCTTTTCTTAATGGAGCAAGACATCCGGGTGCCGGTGGTCGTAGAGCGCCGCTACAATGAAGCATGGGAGCAAAGCATTTTGTATGCTTCTACCGACATTGGTGGCTTGTTGCTCGATGGCATGGGCGATGGCGTGTTTTTGCGCCCTGCGGTAGAAGACAAAGACAAGGCGGCAAAGTTACTTGAATTAAAGCAACTCAATCAGCTGGCATTCGGCATTTTGCAAGCCAGCCGCACACGTACCACCAAAACCGAATACATAGCTTGCCCTTCGTGTGGGCGTACACTCTTCGACCTGCAAGAAACCACAGCCATGATACGCCGCCATACCGAACACCTGAAAGGAGTAAAGATTGGCATTATGGGCTGCATCGTGAACGGACCGGGTGAAATGGCAGACGCCGACTATGGCTATGTGGGCTCAGGCAAAGGGAAAATTACCCTGTACCGGGGCAAAGAGGTGGTGCGTCGCAACGTGCCTTCCGAAGAGGCGGTGCAGGCTTTGATTGAGTTGATACGCGAAGACGGACGCTGGATAGAGCCCCCCGCACCCGTAGAATAGGGAAACAAAATCTATGGGCAGGCTGTTTTTTGTAAAACAACAATTTTAAAAGCAACGATTATGTGGAGTAAAGTAAAATATTTCTTTCGACTGGGCGAAGTAGGCGCTTATTTCATACGTGTATTTCGCCCACATGACCCTAAATATCCTACCAGCTTCAACTTGCGCATGATGCACGGTATCAACCGCATCTCTATCGTCATGTTTTTGGTCTGCCTGATGGTGATTTTCCTTCGCAAGTGCGTCTTTTGAGGCAACAGGATATAGCCACACCGGAAGCCTTCGCAGAGTAGCGGAGGCTTTTTTTTTTCGGGAGATGAGACGGTAATAGGCAAGGGAAAGCAGTTAGAGAGCCCGGAAGAAGACCATGAGCAATTGCATCGAACCAAATTTACCTTTTGTCATGTCGAGCGGAACGAAGTGGAGCGAGACATCTCTTCAAGCCAAGTAGCAAGAGGTGAAAGAGATTTCTCGCTTGCGCTCGAAATGACAAAAAAGGCACCCGAAGCAACAGGGAAAAGCGCGAAATGGCAAAAGGGCACGCGCTCGAAACGACCGGGAGCCTGCGGAGCTACGCTTTATTGCCCGGCTTCTCTTGGCAATTGTGTTGCGCAAGAAAACTCTCCAGTTCTTTGTCCAAGGTCTCTATGTCTTTGAGCGTGAGCGTAGGCACGTCTTCTTCATCGCGCTTGCTGCTCATCAGACCACCCATCATGACCAAGCAACTAATAAGAATCACATACAACAAAATGCTATCGGGAAACTCGGTCCGGTATTGAGCAGGCACCGAAATCACCAGCATGATGGTAATGAGCCCACGCGGGGCAAGCCATACCAAGGGAAACAGACTTTTCACCATGCTTACTTTTAAAGTAACGAGCCGTGTCAAATAAATCAATGCCAGCACACCCAAGCTGATGTAAAGAGCTTGCATGTCGAGCAGCTCACGGATATCGAAAGTGATGCCCAGAACAACAAAGAAGAAAGTACGAACCACAAAGGCCGTTTCGAGTGTGATGGTGTGCATTTCTTCCAGCACGCGGTGCAGTGCCTGTTCATTGAATAGCTTTCTGGCTTTGCCTACTGCCAGCAATTTGTAATTGCTCAATGCCAAACCAAAGAACAAGATGATGAACAGAGGGGAAAGGTGCATGAGCTTGCCTGCCGAGTAGAGGATGAGCAGAATGGCAATCAGCAAAAACAGCTTCACTTTGGTTGTGATTTTTTGAAGCAGCCATACCAGCACAACCGCCAACACAACCGCCAACACAACCGTCAATCCGATATTGGCAGCCACATTTTTAACAATAGACCAAGCGGAAGATGCTTCCGCATTGCCTGTAATGGAGAAGAACAGCACGATGCCGAAAATATCAGAAAAAGTACTTTCATAAATCATGAATTCTTGGTTGGATTTCGAAAGTCCCCCGACGCTTGGAATAACGATGGCACTACTCATCACCCCCAGCGGCGTGGCATAAAGAACGGCTTGAAACCAGTCGGGAATGAGTGTGTAATGGAGCAGGGCAGCAATGGCGGCGGTAGTGAGCAGCAAGCCCAACAATGCCGAACTGATGGACTGCAGAATGACCCCTTTCTTTTCCCGGCTTAACTTCAACTCAAGAGCAGCTTCCAGTACTATCAATATCAAACCTACAATGCCGAGAAGCTCCAGCATGGAAAACCAACTTTTGTCTATAGGCATCCCTTTCCATATCAATATTTCATGAATGCCAATACCCAACAGAATGAGCATCAAGACACTCGGGACCCCCGTTTTTTTTGAGATGATATTGAAGAAGTAAGAGATGACAATGACCAGCGAGGCATAAATAACCAGCAGATAAACATTGATTCCTTCCATAGATTCAGCTATTTCTGTGTTTGCTTTTGGGATAAACCATCCCAAAGACTAAATTTAGAAAAAATGTCACAGCCTTGAATATTTTTTTCGAAGGTGGTGTGACCAAAAAAAGGTTTATGCTTCTTTAAAGAGACCTTAACCGGATATTAAACAATATTCAAAAACATGAAAGACAAACATAAGTTTGGAACCTTTGGGGGCGTTTTTACCCCTTCCATTCTCACTATTTTAGGCGTAATCATGTATTTACGCCTGCCCATGATAGTAGGTACTGCCGGTTTGTGGAGTGCCCTGGGCATCGTACTGGTAGCACACCTTATTTCGCTTACTACCGGTTTGAGCGTGGCATCCATTGCCACCGATAAAAAAGTGGCTACGGGGGGCACCTACTACATCATTTCGCGAAGCTTGGGCTTGCCCATTGGGGGTACCTTGGGCTTGGCTTTGTTTGTTGGACTTTCGTTCAGCGTCAGCTTGTATTTGATTGGTTTTGCCGAAAGTTTTTTGAGTTACTGGGGATGGCCCACCGATATCAATACCATACGCATCACCGGTACCATCATGTTGATAGCCGTTACGGTGGTGACTTTTATCAGTTCGTCTTTGGCTATCAAGACGCAGTATTTTATCATGGCGGCTATTTTCCTGTCCTTGATTTCCATTTTCATGGATGGGCACCCCTACAAGCCGGAAGCGCCCAATTTAGAGGGCTTTAAAGACTATAGCTGGATAGTGCTCTTTGGTATCTTTTTCCCCGCCGTTACGGGCTTTGAGGCGGGCGTGTCCATGTCGGGTGACCTGCGCGACCCCAAGCGCTCTATTCCCGTGGGGACCATCATGGCTATAGCCGTAGGACTTTTGGTTTATATTGCTTTGGTCTTCTTCTTTGCTTATACCGTAGATGCCCGTTTGTTGGCAGAAGACCCGCAAGCACTGCTCAAAATAGCACGTGTGCCTGAGTTGGTAGTAGCCGGCATTTGGGGAGCCACGCTTTCCTCGGCTTTGGGAAGCATTTTGGGGGCACCCCGCATATTGCAATCTACGGCTATGGATGGCATCACGCCCAAGTTTTTTGCCAAGGGGCATGGCAAAGGCAACGAACCGCGCAATGCTCTTTTGTTGGCATTTGTTATTGCCGAAGCCGGTATTTTGATTGGTGAGCTTGACGTTATTGCCCGTATCGTATCTACTTTCTTTATTACGACCTATGGCTTTTTGAACCTGAGCGCTGCCTTCGAGCGCATGACAAGTACCGACTTCCGCCCTTCTTTTAAAGTGCCGGCATGGGTGAGCTGGATAGGGGTGGTGGCTTGCTTGGTAGTGATGATTCAGCTCGACATCATGGCGACGGTAGGCGGCATCCTTATTTTGGGCGCTGTGTATTTGTTCCTGAAGCGCCGTCAGTTAGAGCTTAAAACAGGCGATACCTGGGGGAGTGTGTGGGCTTCGTTGGTAAAGCGGGGAATGGCGGCTTTGTCGAAAGAAAAAAACATAGTGCGCAACTGGCGCCCCAATGTGTTGTTGTTTGCAGGAAAACAAGCCGAGCGCCCCTTGCTTTTTTCATTGGGGCTGGAGCTCACCGAGATGGGAACACTCTTTGCCTTTGAGATGATGCCCGGCAGCAAAGAAGAACTGGCTACGCGCAAAACTCGGGAGCTCATAGAAAGAGATGACCGCAAGCTTTTCCTTTATAAATACGACACCTCCAACATATTTAAAGGTATTGAGGCAGTAGCGCGGGTATATGGCGCACCGGGTATCGAGCCCAATACGGTCATGCTGGGGTGGTCGAAACAACCATCGCATCGGGCTGCCTATTTGGACCTGCTGCGTCATCTGCTTCGTTATGATTATAACTTGTTGCTGCTGAATGCCTATTCCGGCAAGGGCACAGACGAAAAGCAGAGCGATGAGCGCCCACAAGTAGATGTTTGGGTGCCGGTGCGCGGGCGCGAAATTCTTTATTTCATCTTGCTGGTGCGCCATTTAACCGCCAACTGGCGTTGGAAAGATGCCCATTTGCGCTTTTTGACTTTGGTCGATGAGCCTACCAACGTGGAGGTGGCTTACCGTCAGCTGGCACTGCTCTCGGAAGAGTACCGTCTGGATTTTGAAATAAAAGTGATTTACAGAGGTAATCGTGGCAAATCAGGCGAAGAACTGTGGGTGCAAGAGTCCACTGCCAAAGACTTGGTGCTGATGCCTTTGCCACCTTTGAATCAACTACAAAGCGATGAAGAATACGCGCGCTACAGCCGTTTGGCTGACTTGCTCAAAGCGCCGGTGTTGTTAGGAACTGCTTCTTCGCAGTTCGAAGAAGCACAGTTGCTGCCCGTGCCTGTTCAAACAGACCTTGGTGAAGAGGCCGGTCAGATATATGATTGGGTGCTGCCCGAAGAGCCGCTCTCTGCCATGCCGGAGGTACAGCAACGATTGCGCAGCATGGAGCAGGTCTATGGCTCAATGAACCGCCTGCTTTTTGAGCGCATCATTGAACCGATACTGCTCGACTACCAAAACGGTTTGGAAGAGATAGCCCGTCATATCGATTGGATTAGCAAAGAAAGTGAAAAAGCCCATGCTTTGCCGGAAGCCAAGCGGCAGCGCTTCTGTTGGAAGCTGCGCAATCAGTATTTGTTCCGTCAGGAACAGTTTGTGGAGCAGTTTGTGGAGCAGCATCTCGACTTGCAGCAGCAGCGGCTCGAAGCAGCTACCGAGTGGTACATGAAAGAGCTGCAAGACCTGATTCTGGGTGTCCCCAAAGAGTGGAAACTGACATACCCCAAAGAAAAGTTGCTTGTTGCCGAGTCAGACACGGCGCCGGTGCGGCGTCTGAAGCGCCGTTTGCGTTGGTGGGCAGCCATTACCGGCAAAAAAGCAGTAACCTACACAGTAGATTTCCGTGAAGTGGCGCGCCATTTTCTTTATCAACAACGCATTGCCTTCTTTAATGTCCTGCTCGAAAGCCTTCAGTATGACCTGCTCAGCTGGCTTAAGCAGTATCGCAACATGAACGCCATGCTCAATGAAACTCTGCTGGACATAGAGGCCGGCAACAATGACTGGAAAGGGGACTTGGAAGCCGTAAGTGCCGAAACCGAAAAACTGAAGAAGCGCTTGTTGCAACTGCGTCCTTTGTATTACCGCCGCGCAGCGTGGGAGTTGCGCAAGGCTTTGAAAAACATGGGACGCCATATAGAGGAAATAGGGGGAGATAAAAAAGTAATCAGAACGGCCCGCCGTTTCGAAAAACGACTCGAAGAATACATCGAAAACATTGCACAATACCCCAAGGAATACACCGAAAGCGCCAAGCTTACCCTGAGTGCCAACCTGGTGGATTTACACTTGCAATTGGTCAAGGTGCGCGTGCAGGAAAAGACGCTTAACTTTTACAAAAAAGTGCGGCAGCATATAGAGAACCACACCCAAAAAACCATAGAGCGAATATTGCAATGGATGCGCCAAGAGAAGAGCAAGGAAGAGTTATTGCCTGCTTTGCAAAAAGAAGCCGCACAGCTGCAGGTAGAAGAATGGACGCAAGCCTTTGAAATTGTAGGACAATCGTTCTACGAGCTTTGTGCGGACTTGCCCGAAGAGGTGGAAATGGCCGGTGAGTTCCACATACGTCCCCAAGACATGATTGTGGAAGTCGAATCTTTGGAGCTGCCCTTGCGGCGCCTGGCTACCCACTTCCTGGCATCCAAGCTGTCTTCGGTAGTAGAAGAGTTCCTTAAAGAAGTGAGCGCCGAAGTAATGAACGCTACCTATGCCTTACGCAGTACGCTGAGCCTTTTGCGCTTCAATGTGGAGAATATAGATGCAGCCGGTGAAGAAGAGGCGCAGGCACAATACAAAGTCCTGCTGCATGAAGCGGCACTACAGGTAGAAAAAATTCAAACCGACTTAAGCACCTATTTGCAATCTGCCTATGAAAAGCTCAATCATATTTTGCATGAGCACTTCGAGCCTTTGAGTGCCCACCGCATCGTGCGCACCCACCAAGAGTTCGCACAGCTCTACCGCTTGTATCAAGGTAAAAAAATGCTCAGCAAGACCGGGCGCTGGCTGGAGCAGGTCAAAGATACCCTGCGCAAGTTGCTCGAAAAAGTGGTCTATTCGCAGAGTCGTGTGCTGCTGGCCACCCAAAAACAAGAACAGATAACAGCCCACACCACCACCAACCAACTGGCTGACTGGGTCGAGCAGTTGACGCCGCGCCCGCAAGTAGGCAAGCAACTTTCGGCTTATTACCACAATTTGTTTTCCGGGCAATCGAACATAGGCGATGATTTCTGGATTCCGCGTCCTCATGAAGAAGCGGCCTTGCAAAAAGCCGTGCTTCGCTTCAAAGCCGGCAATAAAGGTCTGGTGTTTGTGGTAGGGCATCGCGACAGCGGGAAAACAGCCATCTGCCGGCGCATCGTGCAAAATTACTTTTCACAAGAAACGGTATTTCATGTTTTTGCTTCCAACGAAGAATGCGGCTGTATAGAAGGATTTACCAAGGCGCTGGCCCGTGCTACGGGCTTGGGCGGCGACCTGGTGTCGATGCTCGAAGCCCTGCCGTGGGGGAGTGCCTGTATCATCAACGACATAGAGCAATGGTGGCAAGAAGCCCCCGAAGCAGCCGCCGAATGGGAACAACTGATTCATACGCTTTATGCATATAGCCACCGTTGCCTGTTTGTGCTGAATACCAACCCCTACGCTTTCCGTTTGATGAACCACGCCGAAAGCATGAGCCGTTGTGCCTTGGCTGTGCTTCAAATGCAGCCCTATACCGCCCAAGAGCTGCAGGAGCTGGTCATGCGGCGTCATCGCACCACCGGTTACCGCATTGTATGGAGCGGAAGAGAAGAGCGGCGTTTGAGCGGTTGGCGTTTGGCGCAGCTTTTCAATAAGTATTTCCTGTATTCGGCAGGCAACCCCGGCATCACGCTCAACGCATGGATTGCGCATATAGATAAGGTGCAGGAGAAAGAGCTGCACATAAGAGCCCCGCAGGTGCCTTCCATCACCGTGCTCGATAAAATGCCGCCCTTATGGAAAGCCATTCTATGGAAAGTGCTTCAGCACAAGCAGCTTAGCAAAAATGCCCTGTTGACATACTTCCCGCAAGAGCGCCGGGAAGAGTGCCTGCAGGCGTTGGAAGCTTTGCTCAGAACGGGCGTGTTGGTGTCGCGTGGTTTGGATACCTACGCTATAAGCATTTACGTTGTGCGTTTTGTAATTCAAATGTTTGAAAAAGAAGAACTATGAAACTACTCTTGTCGGTCATTGCTCTTTTGTTTGTTTGGTTGTCGCTTCGTTTTTTACGGTTGCGCTATGTGTCTGCTTTTACAAGAGGATGGAAATACTACCTGAATCCCTTCTTGCTGATAACCGAAGGCTTGTTGGGCACAATAAGCGGTTGGTTGCTCATTGGGTTGCTTTTCAAAGACAACTACTATGCAGGCATGCTGCGCTCGGCCTATGTACTTTTGTTGCTCGTGCTGTTTGCCTGGTTATACGGAAAAGACCTGTTGGCAGGCTTTATTCTGCGTTTGGAGGGAAAGCTAAAGCAGGGAGGTTATATCCGTGTGGGCAACATAGAAGGTGAGCTTGTCAAGCAGCAGACAGGAGCTATTTATGTGCGCGACGCGCAGGGGTGGATACATAAAATCCCCTGCTCTAAATTGTTATTGGGCGGGCTTGGCTGGAAAGAAGAGAACACCATACATGGAAGCTACGTAACACTGACCCTTCCACTGCTTACGCCACAAACGCCCCAAGAAAAAGAGCGCCTGTCCCGGCTTGTGGGGGACTATCTGATGCAATCGCCTTGGGTAAAGACGCACCGGCACCATACTATGGAGTGGCAAAACGGTCGCCTGCAGTTGCGTGTAGCACTCATCGACAAAGAAGCGCACGAGTTTGTGCGGGAAGAGCTCATGCATCTTTTGCAGCAGTTTCACCATGGCAACAAATAACACTTCCAAGCAAAAAGGGGCTTTCGCGAAAGCCCCTTTTCTTTTCCGGTGCCGAAAACAATGTTGTTTTCTTGTTTACGGTATCAAACGCAGCAGCGTGTTTACACTGTCTTGGGCTATGTCAAACAGAAAGGCAGGATAAACCCCCCAAAGTATGCTTAAAACCACACAAATACCAAGCAGCACCGTTTCCCGCCCCCGAAGGTCAGTCAAGCGCTCATGATACGCCGGCTCTGAAAGCCAGTATTCACCCATAAACATGCGACGCAAGCACCACAGGAAATAAGCAGCGCTAAGCACAATACCCAGGGCTGCCCCGGCTACCCAGCCATTGTGTACCCATTCCGAGCGGAAGCTGCCCAACAAGGTAAACACTTCCCCCACAAACGCTGAAAACAAAGGCAAGCCCAAAGAAGCAAACATAAGCAGGAACGCAAACACACTAAAACGCGGCATGCGGTGCCATAAACCGCTGTAGTGACTGATATGGCGGTCGTGCGTACGGTCATACAGCACCCCCACCAATAAAAACAAGCCTGCCGACAGCACCCCGTGGCTCATCATTTGAAAAATTGCCCCTTGCAAGCCTTCTTCGGTCATCGACACGGCGCCCAGCAGCACATAGCCCATATGCGAAACCGAAGCATAGGCTATCATTTTCTTCAGATCATCCATAGCCAGGGCATTCATGGCGCCATATAAAATGGACAACACAGCCATGAACGCCAATACCTCGCTATGTGCCTGCCACAAGTCAGCAAACATGGGAATAACAAAACGAAACAGACCATAGCCCCCCACTTTAAGCAATATGCCCGCCAGTATCACCGAAATGGGCGTGGGCGCTTCTACGTGGGCATCGGGCAGCCATGTGTGGAAAGGCACGGCGGGCAGCTTAATCAAAAAGCCTGTTACCAACAACCAGAAAGCCCACCAGCGGAAATCATGACCGGCAAACAACACACTGCCGGGTATGTAGCTTTCTTGCATGGCCAGCAAATCCATATCAAAACGGTGCACCACCCATTCGGGCTGTGTTTGAATGAGCTTTTGCACTTCGGGCAGCAGGGCAGGGGTGTAGTCCTCTATCGAAGCAATAATACCTGCTTCCAGGGCAGTAGCTGCCGGGTCGAAGGTAGAAACCAGGCCGGCAATAAATACAATGAGAATAAACAAAGAACCTACCAGCGTGTAAATAAAAAACTTGAGCGCTGCGTACTCGCGCCTTTCGCCCCCCCAAAGCCCTATCAGAAAATACATGGGCAGCAACATGAATTCAAAAAAGACATAAAACACCAGGTAGTCGCGCACAACAAAACACGCCGGCACACTCAGCATCAGCAAAGCAAAGAGCGCATAATATCCCTTGCTTTTTTCTTTGATATTCCATGAGGCAATGGCTGCCAACAAAAAAACAACGCTTGTAAGCAGCAGCATGCTTAAGCCAAGCCCGTCGAGCCCCACATGGTAGTCTGCCCGGATGGTGCCCCAGTCACCGGCCGGAATACGAAACCATTCGTACTGCTCTTCGAAGGATAAACTGCCGGCAGCACCGGCTTGAGGAAAGCGGGCATACAAAAAGAGCGTAATGGACAATTGGGCTATGACACCTGCCAGCACCAGCAAGCGCTGCGTGTGGTAATGCCGGCGGCCGGTGGTTCCCAGTAAAACAAGCAAACACAAGGGAATGAGTAGAAGTACCGTGAGCATAAGGAATCGATGGTTTCAGTTGGGCGATATGCAAAAATCAAAAAAAGCCTGCTTACGCACAATTTTATTTTATGTTATTGCCGTGCCGCAAGCCTTTGGGCAAGCGCTGAAAGGGACAAAGAAGGGCTTGTTATTTAGAAAGAATCTAAATATTGGAAAAGTTTCATATATAAGCTTTTGATTTATTGAAAATTACTTAAAAAAAAACGAGCTTAGAGCTCGATTTGCCTCGCAAAGGGCATTTGTGAATAAGAAAAGCCATATTAACTTTGCGAAGATGAAAAATCAGGTGAAACCAACGTTAACTCATAAGCAAAAGGCTATGCGCTTACTGAACAAACCCAACAGGCTGATGCTCACACGCATCTGTTACGCAAGCATCTTTTTGATAGTGATGCTTTTTTCAAGTCCCGCTTGGGCGCAAGAGGTTGCCCCGCAGGACAACGCCACGCAAGAAGTGCCCGGCTTGGATATGAGCGAGGCAACGATTGCCAAAGGGAAAGAACTCTTTGTTGGTCGTTGTCAATCGTGCCACGCCGTCACCGATGAAGTGGTGATTGGTCCCGGCTTAAAGGGCGTTTTGGAACGTCGCGAACTGCCCTGGTTGCTTAAGTGGATTCGCAACTCGCAGGCTTTGATCCAGAGTGGCGACCCCACAGCCGTACAGCTCTACAACGAGTACAACCAAACCCAGATGACCTCCTTCCTGGACCTCAGCGACGACGACATCAAGGCTATTTTGGCTTATGTGAAGTCGGCTGAAAACCAACAACAGGAAGCAGCTGCCGATGGTGCTGCCCAAGCCGAAGGGGGAGAAGCTGCCCAGGCAAGCGGTCTCAACTCTTCTTACCTGACTGCCATCTTGATAGGCTTGGTGATTGTGCTGGTGTTGGTGTTGGCTGTATTGTTGCTGATAGTATCGCTGTTGACCCGCTTCTTGAAAAACCAGGACCTGCCCGAAGAAGACTTGGAGGTAGTCAATGAAAAAATAGACTTGACCGCCCCCTTCCGCAGCAAAGCATTCCTTACTGTAGTGGGCGTGTTTTTCTTGTTGGTGGTGGCCAAGGCAGGCATCGACAGCCTGATGGATGTAGGTGTGCAAACAGGTTATGCACCTACTCAGCCCATTGCCTTCTCACATAAACTGCATGCCGGCAAGTATCAAATCGATTGCCAGTATTGTCATACAGGTGTGCGCAAAGGCAAATCTGCCAATATTCCTTCTGCCAACATATGTATGAACTGCCACGGCGAAATCAAACGCGGCTCGCCTGAAATACAAAAAATCTATGCTGCCATAGAAAAGAACGAGCCCATCAAGTGGGTGCGTGTACACAACCTGCCAGACTTCGCGTATTTCAACCATGCACAGCACGTGCAAGTAGGGCAAATCGAATGCCAGTACTGCCACGGCGAAATCGAGAAGATGGAAGTGGTGCAGCAGCGCTCGCCCTTGACTATGGGCTGGTGTATCGACTGCCACCGCAAGACCGTGGTGAAGGCAGAGGGCAACGATTACTATGACCGCCTGCTGCAATTCCATAAAGCCAATGCAGGCAAGAAGCCCATGACCGTAGAAGACATTGGCGGTCTTGAGTGCTCTAAGTGTCACTATTAATCTTCTTTCTTCAAATCAAGTCTTCATAACTCAACAGAAATATGAAAGAAAAACAAAAGATATATTGGAAAGGGCTGGAAGAGTTGACCAACGACACTGACTTCGTAAAGAAGTCGCAGGACGAGTTCCCCGAGTTCCCCACTGCCGAGGAACTGACCACCAGCCGTCGCGACTTTTTGAAATTCATGGGATTCAGCCTGGCAGCTGCCTCTTTGGCTGCTTGCGAAGCGCCCGTAAAAAAGGCAATCCCTTACCTGAATAAACCCGAAGAAATTGACCCCAGTGTTCCCAACTACTATGCTTCTACCTATGCACAAGACGGGGAATACTGCAGCATTCTGGTAAAAACCCGCGAGGGGCGCCCCATTAAAATAGAAGGCAATGAGTTGTCTTCTATCACCAAAGGGGGAACCAGTGCCCGCGTGCAAGCGTCGGTATTGGGCTTGTATGACCTGTCCCGCTTGCAGGGCTTCATGGAAAACGGCAAAGCCGCCGACATGGCTGCCGTAGACCAAAAAATCATAGACGGGCTGAAAAAAGCGGCCCAAAGCGGAAAGCCTGCTTACATCGTAAGCAGCACCATCATGAGCCCTTCAACCAAGGCGGTGATTGCCAAGTTTATTGAAAAATATCCTTTCTTCCGCCATGTGAGCTACGATGCAGTATCTGCTTATGGCATCTTGAAAGCCAACGAGCGCTCATTTGGCAAATATGCACTGCCTGCTTATGACTTCAGCAAAGCCGAAGTGATAGTAAGCGTAGGGGCAGACTTCTTGGGCACCTGGTTGTCGCCCATTGAGCATGCTCGCCAGTATGCGCAAACCCGCAAACTGGGCGGCGACAAGAAAACCATGTCGCGCCACTATCAGTTTGAAACCACCTTGTCGCTGACCGGCGCCAATGCCGACTACCGCAGCCGTATTCGTCCTTCGCAAGAAGGGTTGGTGGTGGCTGCTCTTTATAACGGCGTAGCGCAAGCAGTGGGCGCCCCCACAGTGTCGGCGCCTGCCGTGAAAGTGCCTCATATCGACAAGGCTGTAAAAGACTTGTTGGCTGCCAAAGGCAAGTCGCTGGTTGTGTCCGGCTCGAACGACCCGGATGTGCAAGTGTTGGTGAATGCCATCAACTATCTGCTCGAAAACTACGGCAGCACCATCGACCTGAGCCGTCCTTCTTTTGTGAAGCAAGGCAACGATGAAGAATTCTTGCGTTTTGTAGAAGATGCCAAGAAAGGCAATGTGTCGGCTGTGATTTTCTATAATACCAACCCCGTTTATGACCATGTGAAAGGGGCTGAGTTGGCAAAAGCACTGCCCAAGATTGCGTTGACCGTCTCTACTGCCGACCGTGCCGATGAAACTGCTTCCTTGTGCCGTTTCATCACGCCCGACCATCACTATCTGGAAGCATGGAACGACGCAGAGCCGCGTGCCGGCTTCTACAGCTTGGCTCAACCTACCATCATGCCGCTCTTCAAAACCCGTCAGGCACAAGACAGCTTCCTGACTTGGGCAGAAGAAGGCATCTCATTCTATGAATTCCTGCGCAGCTACTGGCGCAAAAACATATACAAAGGCGAGGGCTCGTTTGAAGACTTCTGGACCAAAGTGGTGCATGATGGCGTATATGAGCCTGTTGCCGAAGCCGCTGCCGAAAAACCTGCCTTTACTGCCGACGTACAAGAAGCCGGCAGCCGTGTAGCGCGTCGTTATACTGCCGACAACAAAAACATAGAGTTGGTACTCTATCAAAAAGTAGGTATTGGCAGTGGCGCCATGGCAAACAACCCCTGGTTGCAAGAATTGCCCGACCCCATCACCAAAGCCACTTGGGATAACTACGTGTGTGTATCGAAGAGCTATGCCGAACAAGAAGGCTTGAAACAAGGCGATGTGGTGAAGGTAACTGCCAACGGCTATAGCGTGGAGTTGCCTGTGCTGATTCAGCCCGGTCAAGCTCCCGGCACCATCGCCATTGCACTGGGCTATGGGCGCACCAAAGCCGGTAAGTGTGCCAACAACATCGGTAAGAATGCTTATCCTTTCGTAAGCATCGCCGACGGTGCTTTGGTGTACGCACAGCGTCAAGTAAGCATTGAAAAAACGGGAGCCACCTACGAAATAGCACAAACGCAAACGCACCATACCATCATGGCGCGTCCTATTGTGCAAGAGGCTACCCTCAAAGAATATCAAAAGGACCCTGCGGCAGGACGTTTCTTCCCTGCTATCACCATAGAAGGGGAGAAGGTGAACGTGAACCGCACCATCCCCGAAAACAAAGAAGAAGAGTTGAATCCGCGCCTCATCACCTTGTGGAAAGGGCATGAAAAAACAGCCTACCGCAAGAACCACTGGTGGGGCATGGTCATCGACCTGAACTCTTGTATTGGTTGTAGTGCCTGCTTGATTGGTTGTCAGACTGAAAACAACGTGCCGGTAGTAGGCAAGCAGGAAGTGATCAACCGCCGCGAGATGCACTGGATTCGTATCGATCGCTACTACAGCTTTGACGAAAGCATCGATACCGAAGATAAGAGCTATGCCAATTATCAAAAGATGGAAGACCCGGCAGACAATCCGGAGGTAGTCTTCCAGCCTATGATGTGTCAGCATTGTAACAATGCACCTTGTGAAACGGTGTGTCCGGTAGTGGCCACCACCCACAGCTCGGAAGGCTTGAACCAGATGACCTACAACCGTTGTATCGGTACCCGCTATTGTGCGAACAACTGTCCGTTCAAAGTGCGCCGCTTCAACTGGTTCAACTACACCAACGACGAGCGTTTCCAAGATGTGAACTACATGTCACAAACCGACTTGGGCCGCATGGTATTGAACCCCGACGTAACCGTGCGCTCTCGTGGTGTGATGGAAAAATGCTCGCTTTGCGTACAGCGCATTCAGTTGGCTAAGTTGGAAGCCAAGCGTGCCGGACGCAAGCTGCGTGACGGTGAAGCCAAGACGGCTTGCCAGCAGGCTTGTCCTACCGACGCCATCGTCTTCGGTGACATGAACGACCCTGAAAGCCGTATCCACAAGCTCTTGAACTTGAAAGAGTTTGAGAATGGCGATATCAAAATCACCGAGCCGCGCGCTTTCCAAGTATTGGAAGAGTACAATGTGCGTCCGAATGTGACTTACTTAACTAAGATTCGTAACAAAGACTAACCTAAACTTAGAATAACCATGCAGGTAACTTCGCCAATTCGTGAACCGTTGGTAACCGGTCACAAAACCATGCACGATATCACCGAGGACATTTGTCGTCGGGTAGAAGAGAAACCTTCTAAAGCATGGTTGGTTGCTTTCGGTGTGTCGCTGATTATGCTTATAGTAGGCGGCTATGCCGCTGCTTCCACATGGTGGTATGGTATTGGTATGTGGGGCTTGAACAAAACCATCGGATGGGCTTGGGACATCACCAACTTCGTCTGGTGGGTAGGTATCGGTCACGCAGGTACCTTGATTTCCGCCATTTTGCTTTTGTTCCGTCAGAAATGGAGAACATCGATTAACCGTGCTGCCGAAGCCATGACCATCTTTGCCGTGATTTGTGCCGGTACTTTCATCTTGATGCACATGGGGCGTACATGGCTGGCACACTGGGCTCTTCCCTTGCCCAACACCTACGGTTCGTTGTGGGTGAACTTCCACTCACCACTCGTATGGGACGTATTCGCTATTTCTACCTACTTGACCGTTTCTTTGGTCTTCTGGTATGTAGGTTTGATTCCTGACTTGGCAACCATTCGCGACCGTGCCAAGCTGACACTCGAGAAATATCCTTTGTTGGATACCGATACGCCCGAGGAGCGCCGTGAGAAGCGCAAAAAACGCCGTCCGATTGCTGCCTTCATCTATGGGCTGCTGGCATTCGGATGGGAAGGTGGTGCCAAAGTATGGGCACGCTACGAATACGTAGCTTTGATTTTGGCAGGTCTTTCCACGCCGCTTGTACTTTCGGTACACACCATTGTGAGCTTCGACTTCGCCACTTCGCTCATCCCCGGATGGCACACCACCATCTTCCCGCCTTACTTCGTGGCAGGGGCTATTTTCTCGGGCTTTGCCATGGTGCAAACCCTCATGCTCATTACCCGCAAGGTGTATAAGCTCGAAGACTATATTACCATTACCCACATCGACTACATGAACAAGATCATCATCTTGACCGGCTCTATTGTGGGTATTGCTTATGTGACCGAGTTCTTCATGGCTTGGTATTCGGGCGTGGAATATGAGCGCTATGCCTTCTTGAACCGTGCCTTTGGTCCTTACTGGTGGGCTTACTGGTCTATGATGACCTGCAACGTGATTTCACCGCAGTTGTTCTGGTTCAAGAAGATACGTCAGAGCATTGCCTGGTCTTTCTTCCTGTCTATTGTGGTAAACATTGGTATGTGGTTCGAGCGCTTTGTAATTATTGTTACCTCGCTGCATCGCGACTTCATCCCCTCCAGCTGGGCAATGTTCTATCCTACCTTGTACGACATAGGTGATTATCTCTTCACATTTGGCATCTTCTTTACCTGCTTCTTCCTGTTCGCCAAATACTTGCCTGTTATCAACATGGCAGAAGTGAAGACTATCTTGAACTCTTCGGATATCAAAGCGAAGGAAAAAGCTACCGAATACCTCAAAGAAGGTGGCGCCGTAGCTGCTGCTTCACCTATGTACGATAAAGGCAAAGACTTATAACGAAAAAAATTATGGCAGATACACGTTTAGGACATACCAAAGAGCGCTTCATGGTGGGTATTTACGACCATGAAGACAAAGTGGTGGATGCTGTGAAAAAACTAAAAAACGATGGGGTGAAAGTATATGAGGTGTACTCGCCCCATCCTATTCACCACATCGACACCTACATTGGGCATCCGCGCACGCGCATTCCTATTGCCGCTTTCTTGTTCGGTGCTTTGGGTACGCTCTCTGCAATTACCCTTATCACCTATACCATGGGCATCGATTGGCCCATGATTATCGGCGGTAAAAACTTTGTAGCCATCCCCACCATGGTACCGGTTACTTTCGAGTTGACCGTGCTTATTTCGGCTTTGGGTATGGTGGCCACTTTCTTGGTGTCGAATAATATGGGACCCGGCAAGAAGGAGTTCATGTTTGACCGCCGCACTACCGACGACAAATATGCCTTGGTGGTGGACCTGGATGCCAACACTTTGAGCGAAGAGCAAATTCGCGATTTGATGGTTAAGTATGGCGCGGAGACCGACCCGCTTCCTCGTATTGTAGAACGTTAAAACCGAAAATGAAAACCATGATGCGCTTCAAACAATATACTATGGCTGCGGTAGCCGGGCTGTGCGTTTTGACAGCTTGCCAGCGCGATTACAACGACCCCGGCACCGAGTATGCCCCCAACATGTATGTGTCGATTCCTTATGAACCTTTGACACAAGTAGAAGAAAACAAGCTGACACCTACCGGCGCCAATGTGCTGCCGCCGGTGCCCGGTACCATCTCGCGCCGTAATTACCCGACCAAATATGTGGACGAATACGGCAACGAATATGACCTGGGCTTGATGGTGTATCGCACCCACCCCGACAGCATAGAGGTGGCAGAGAAAACACTGAAAAACCCACTGCCTGCTACCAAGCAGGTGATTGCCGAAGGCAAGGTGTTGTATGAGCGCTTCTGCCAGCCTTGTCATGGTGCCAAGGGGCAAGGCGACGGCCCGGTAGGGCAGAAATACAAAGGGGTTGCCAACATTGCAGCCATGAAGTTCAACGACGGGCATATTTTCCATGTTATCACCCATGGAAAAGGGCGTATGTGGCCGCATGCCTCACAGCTCAACCCGCTGGAGCGCTGGAAAATCGTGCACTACGTGCATGTGCTTTCCGGTGACCTGCCCGAAAGCGGCATAGTGCCCGGACAAGAAGAAAAAGCAAGCGAAACACAAGAAGGAACTGCCGCAGAGCAGTCTTCGGAAGTAGCAATGGCTAACTAATTTAAACAAAAAGAAATTATGGCAGCAGAACACACTGTAACCGTTGACGTAAACGAAAAATATACGCTTACTGCCGCTACGCAGAAAAAAATATGGATGTGGCTGGCAGTAGGGTTGATTCTCTTCATTGCCGGTGCTGTTTGGTTTGTAAGCGGCTTTGGCAGCGAGGCTGCTCATGGCGCCGGGCATGCCGCAGAGCATGGCGGGGGAGGTGGTGACCACTTCAACCCTATGGCGCGCGTGTGGGCAAACCTCTGGTTGAACAGCGTTTTCTTTGTAGGTATTGCGGTAGCCGGTGTCTTTTTCCTTGCTACCCAGTATGCTGCAAAAGCCGGTTGGTCTGCTATTATCAAAAGAGTGCCCGAAGCTTTTGGTGGCTTCTTGCCCGTGGGCGGAGTAATCATGCTTGTGGTGTACTTCTTGGGACACCATGAACTCTTCCACTGGACACATACCGGCCTGTATGAAAAAGGTGGACCCGAGTTCGATGCCATCATCAATGGCAAAGCGCCTTTCTTCTACTGGCCTTTGTCGCCCGAAGGAGGCTTCCCCTTCTTCTGGCTGTTGCGCTTGGTGCTCTATTTTGCCCTCTGGTATTGGGGCTACACCATGATTCGCAAGGCTTCGTTGGCAGAAGACCAATTGCAAAACCGCCTCGACTTCCGTTACTACGATAAGCAGGTGGTATGGTCTATCGTCTTCATTGTCATCTTTGCCGTTACCTCTTCTACTTCGGCTTGGGATTGGCTGTTGAGTATCGACACCCACTGGTTCAGCACCATGTTCGGATGGTATGTGTTTGCCAGCTGGTTTGTATCGGGCTTGGCAGTCATCACTTTGGCAGTGGTGTACCTGAAAGAACAGGGCTACCTGAAGGCAGTAAATGAAAATCACCTGCATGACCTGGGTAAATTCATGTTTGCATTTAGCATTTTCTGGACTTACGTTTGGTTCTGCCAGTTCTTGCTGATTTACTATGCAAACATTCCCGAGGAAATCTTTTACTTTGAAGAGCGCTTGCACGGCTTGGGTGGTGTTTATTCGCCCGTGATGATTATTTTGGCAATTATCAACTTTGCCTTCCCCTTCTTGTTCTTGATGCCGCGTGATTCAAAACGTCATCCTATCTTCTTGAAGATAACTGCCTTTGCTATTTTGATTGGGCACTATCTGGATTTCTATCTGATGGTGATGCCCGGCACTGCCAAACAATACGGTGGCTTTGGCTTGATGGAAATAGGGGCTATCATTGTCTTTGCCAGCTTGTTTGTATGGTTCTTCTATCGCACATTGGCCAAAGCACCATTGATAGCCAAAAACCACCCGATGCTGGAAGAATCTTTGCATCATTCCATCTAACTTGTAAACATGAACATTTGAAGAAATAATCATGTTTACTATATTGGTATTGCAAACAATTTTAGAAAACACACTGTTGAGCTAACAAAAGAGTAAAACTATGTTGAAGCTTATCTTGATATTAGCAGCGGTACTGGTCGTAGCCATCGCGTTTACCATCTTTCGCGTGGCGCGGCTGGTAGCCATTGCCAAGAATAAGGACCGCAAAGATCCCGTAGATGTATCGACCAACAACCTGCATGCTACGCTCTTTGTGTTGCTTCCTTTGCTTGGCGCAGCTGCGGTGATTTGGTATACCAACACCGCCGATGACATGTATCTTCCGCTGGCTTCGGAGCATGGCGAAATGACGGACAACTTGTTTTGGGTTACCATGGCCATTATCATTACGATGTTTGTGGTAACCAACGTAGGGCTGTTCGCTTTTTCCTACATGTACCGTTACAAGCGCGGACAGAAAGCACACTTTTACCCGCATAACAACACCTTGGAAGCTGTCTGGACAGCCGTGCCGGCTCTCATCATGTTGGTGCTGGTATTGAATGGCTGGCTGGTGTGGCGCAAGGTGATGAGTGAGCCGCCGAAAGAGGCACAGGTGGTGGAAATCATGGGGCACCAATTTGCCTGGAAGGTACGCTATCCGGGTAAGGATGGCGAGTTGGGGAACTACAGCTTCCGCTTCATGGATGCTACCAATGAAATGGGGGTTGACCTGACCGATAAAAGAACCGAGGATGATATTCTTCCGCCGGAGATTCACTTGGTGAAAGGCAAGCCCGTTTTATTCAAAATACGTTCCCGTGACGTGATTCATAGCGTGTTTGCGCCCCATTTCCGTTTGAAAATGGACGCTGTGCCCGGCATGCCTACCCAGTTTTGGTTTACACCTACCAAGACCACTGCCGAAATGCGCCAAGAGTTGAGCCAACTGCCCAACTGGCAGCGTATTGACCCCAAAACCGGCAAGCCTCGTTATGAAAGCTTCAATTACGAGATTGCTTGTACGGAGGTGTGTGGCCGTGGTCACTTCGGTATGCGCCTGGTGGTGGTTGTAGAGACCGAGGAGGAGTTTAAGGCGTGGTTGGCAAAACAACAGCCTTGGACCCAGTTGGTAGGCGAGGACTATGTGCAGAAAGCACGTGTTCGCCAAGCCTTGGTGAAGGAAGGCAAATACCATTCAGTGAACGATGTGGAGGATGCAGTGGTAATGCAAGAGATGGAAAATGCGCAAAAGCAAACTGCTTCTTTAAAATAAATGTTACGTTGAAAACCAATAAAAAGTAGAGATATGGCTATGGCACACGCACACGATGTGCATGCCCATGAGCATGAGCATCACAAAGAAACGTTCCTGACGAAATACATTTTTTCGCAGGACCACAAGATGATTGCCAAGCAGTTCTTGGTAACCGGTTTGATTTGGGCACTGATTGGCGGTTTCTTGTCTATTCTGTTCCGTCTTCAGCTGGGCTTTCCCGGTATGGACCTTTCGTTCCTTCAGCCCCTGCTTGGCAAGTGGATCGTGATACAGAAGGATGGAACCGGTCAGCTGGACCCTGACTTTTACCTTCAGTTGGTGACCATGCACGGTACCATCATGGTATTTTTCGTGCTTACGGCCGGCTTGAGTGGTACTTTCAGCAACTTCTTGATTCCCCTTCAAATTGGTGCCCGCGATATGGCTTCGGGCTTTATGAACATGCTTTCTTACTGGTTCTTTTTCCTTGCCAGCGTCATCATGTTCCGTTCGCTGTTTTTGGAAACAGGACCGGCCGAAGGGGGATGGGTGGTTTATCCGCCATTGAGTGCGTTGAAGCAGGCATCCCCCGGTTCCGGTGATGGTATGACCTACTGGCTGATATCGATGGCATTGTTTATAGTCTCTACCCTGTTAGGCGGGATTAACTACATTGCCACCGTTATCAACATGCGTACCAAGGGGATGTCCTTCTCTCGTTTGCCTCTGACGATTTGGGCATTCTTTATTACAGCCATTATTGGCTTGCTTTCTTTCCCTGTGTTGCTTTCTGCTGCTTTGTTGCTGATTTTCGACCGCAGCTTTGGTACCAGCTTCTATTTGTCCGACATCTTTATCAACGGTGAAGCCTTGCATCACACAGGTGGTAGTGCCATCCTTTTCCAACACTTGTTCTGGTTCTTGGGACACCCCGAGGTGTATATCGTGTTGTTGCCTGCCCTGGGGATTACCTCTGAAATTGTAGCCACCAACTCACGCAAGCCCATCTTCGGCTATCGTGCCATGATTGGTTCCATGCTGGCTATTGCGGTGCTCTCTTTCATCGTGTGGGCGCACCACATGTTCGTGTCGGGCATGAATCCCTTCTTGGGCACTATCTTCATGTTCCTTACTTTGATTATTGCCATTCCTTCGGCTGTGAAGGCCTTTAACTACATCACCACCTTGTGGCGGGGCAGCATCCGTTTCACGCCGGCGATGCTTTTCTCTATCGGTTTGGTATCGTTGTTTATTTCAGGGGGTGTAACAGGTATTGTGCTCGGCAATAACGCCTTGGATATTCAGTTGCACGACACCTACTTTGTGGTGGCACACTTCCACCTGGTAATGGGTAGTGCTTCTTTCTTTGGCATGATGGCGGGGGTTTACCATTGGTTCCCCAAAATGTTTGGACGCATGATGGACGAGCGCTTGGGGTATGTTCACTTCTGGCTTACTTTCATTGGGGTGTACCTGGTATTCTTCCCCATGCATTATTTGGGTATTGCCGGTTTCCCGCGCCGTTATTACACCTTCACCTCTTTCGATGCGTTTAATATCTTTGCCGACTTGAACAGCTTCATCAGTGTGGCTGCCATCATTACCTTCTCTGCTCAGCTGATATTCGGCTTTAACTTCTTCTACTCTATGTTTAGAGGCAGAAGAGCACCGGCTAACCCTTGGGGTTCTACTACCCTGGAGTGGACCACGCCGGTGGAACCCGGACACGGCAACTGGCCCGGTCAAATTCCTTATGTGTATCGCTGGCCCTATGACTACAGCAAACCCAATGCTGACAAAGACGGCTTCGGCGACTTCATTCCTCAGACCGTGCCCTATGCCTTTACGCCCAACTCTAACTTGCCTCATGAAAACGAGAAGGTAGCTTTCGAAAAAGAGTTTATGATTCCGGAAGATGCTACCTTAGAGAAGGCACAGGCTTAATTCATGGCCATGTGTGCATAAAATAAAAGGGCTGCCTGCATGGAAGGGTAGCCCTTTTTGCTTGTACTGTTAAGTAAATTTCAGCATTATTGCAGCACTAATTAGCTATTTTTGCTCATGAACGACATGACACGATTACAGCTTCGCCGCTTTGCCATCGCTTGCATGGCTTGTGTAGTGGCTTTTTTCTTGGTAGTGCTGGCCGGTGGGGTAGTGCGCAGCACCGGTGCCGGCATGGGCTGCCCCGATTGGCCCAAATGTTTTGGGCAATATGTGCCGCCTACTTCCGTAAAAGAGCTTCCACCCGATTACAGGGAAATATATGCAGCTAAGCGTAAGAAGAAAAACGAGCGTTTTGCACGTTATTTAAGGCTTTTAGGAAAAGAAGAAGTGGCAGAACGCATTTTGAATGACCCTGCCGTTTATATAGAGCAACCTTTCAATGCAGCCAAGACCTGGACCGAATACGTGAATCGCCTGGTGGGGGCCTTGTCCGGTTTGGTTATGTTGCTGACCACCATTGCCGCATTTCGCCTGCGCAAGCTGCGCAAAGTGTGGTTTTGGCACTGCCTGGGGGCTTTGGTGCTCTTGGTTTTTCAGGCGTGGATAGGCTCTATTGTGGTGTCCACCAATTTGCTACCGGGCATGATTACGCTGCATATGCTACTTGCCATGGCTTTAATTGCATGGATGCTTTGGGTATGGACAGATGTGCGGGCGTTCATGCAAAAGCCGGCGGAAAGGGTTGTTGTGCCTGCTGCTTCCTTGTGGCTTTTGAGGGGGAGCTATGCTTTGTTGGGCTTGCTTCTTACCTGGCAAATTATTGAAGGCACGGGGGTGCGTGAAACGGTGGATGGCGTAGCGCAGCAGATGGGAGAGGCGGCACGTGCCTACTGGGTGGACGGCTTGGATGCCGTGTTGCCCCTGCATCGTTGGCTCTCGGTAGGGGTTATACTGGTGGCTTGTGTGGCAGCGGCTTTGACCTTTGCTCTTTCTTCGTCTGCCTTTTTGAAAAAAGCGGCCATGGGGATAGGTGCCCTGCTTAGCTGGGAGGCTGCCGTGGGGATGACCTTGGCATGGAATGCCATGCCTTTCTATCTTCAGCCTTTGCATCTGCTTGTTGCATTGGTGGCATGGGCTTGGTGTTTTGCGGCATGGGCTTGGCTGCTGAAAAACCCCGGTGGGAAAGCTTTATTTTCATAAATTTGCAATTATGAATGCAGTGACCGGAAAAACAAGCAACTGGAAAGAGCATATATTGCCTTATTGGAAGCTGCTCAAACCACGCCTTTCATTTTTGGTGATATTTTCCTCTGCTTTTGGCTACTTCTTTGCCGCAAGAGAAGCATGGGCGTGGAGCACACTTCTGGCTTTGTGTATGGGTGGGTTCTTGATTACCGGTGCTTCGGTGATTATTAATCAGGTGATAGAGAAGGATATTGATGCGCGCATGAAGCGCACGCGCCATCGCCCTTTGGCGGCGGGCAAGGTGTCTATGGATGCAGCACTTACTTTTGCCGTGATAGTGGGGGCATTGGGTTATTTGCTTCTATTGTCTTTTACCAACCCCTTGACCGCCTACGTAGCTTTGCTGTCTTTGTTGGCATATGCCATTCTTTACACCCCTTTGAAGCGGGCAGGCGAGGTGGCTGTATGGGTGGGGGCCATTCCCGGTGCTTTGCCCCCTTTGTTGGGGGTGATTGCTTATGAAGGCGCTTTGACCATGTCGGCTATCTTGTTGTTTGTGCTGCAGTTTGTTTGGCAGATGCCCCACTTCTGGGCTATTGCGTGGCTGGCAGATGAAGACTACAAAAACGTAGGTTACCGGTTGCTGCCACGCGGCGGGCAGTGCACGCGTGAGACGGCACATTATATCATGTGGGTGACCGCTTTGATTATATTGGTTCCGTGGCTATTGTGGTATTACGCCTTGTTGCAATTGCCCACCACCATAGTGCTTTCTCTGCTGGGCGTTTGGTTTTGGATGAAAGCGGTCAAGCTATGGCGCCATACAGACCGCAAGAGCGCTTTGCAGCTGATGTTCGCTTCTTTCGGATATTTGCCTTTGGCACAGCTGATGATATTAACCGACCGCTTTTTGCTTTCTAACTGACAAGCCAGTTTTGCAGTTGAGCCCTTGCTTCTGCCCGGCGTGAAAGAGGAACGGCTATGCGGGCATGGCAGCGGCTTTGGAAGTCTTGCTCTACGAGGCGTGCCCCCAATTCATGAATAAGCCGCATCACCTGTGACGTTTCTTCGTAACCATATGTTATGTGAAAAAACGCTTCGCGTGTGCGCTCTGTTATGCCACCATCGAGCAAGGCTGCTTCGGCGGCTGTTTTATAGGCACGAATGAGACCGGGCACACCCAATTTGGTGCCGCCAAAATAGCGTACTACGACCACCAACACATTGAGCAATTCCAGTGATCGTATTTGATTCAGGATGGGGGTGCCGGCAGAGTGCGCCGGTTCGCCATCGTCATGGGCGCGCATAAGCGGCTCCGGGGGCGTATCCAGCACGTAGGCATAGCAATGGTGCCGGGCGTCGTAATACTCTTTTTTAAGCGCTTCTATATGCGCTTTGATTTCCTCTTCGGATTCTACCGGATAGGCAAAGCCCAAGAACTTGCTGCCTTTTTCTCTATATATGCCCGCGCCCGGGCAGGCTAATGTACGGTAGGTATCCGTATTTTCCATAGTTCTTGCAAAAAGCTCTTTTAAGGCGCTAACCGAAAGCCCACAACCAGTATATCATCTACTTGTGGGCGTCCGCCTTTCCAACTGAAAAAGAAATCCTCTATTTGCTTTTGTTGTGCTTCGGGGCTCAGCGAAGCAATTCGCTGCAGCAAGCGATAAAAGGCATTGACACCGAGCTTGCGTCCCGAAGGACCGCCAAACTGATCTTTATACCCATCAGAAAACAGATAAAACCAGGTGGGTTCTTCTATGGGAATGGTATAGAGCGGGAAGTCTTCTTGTTCCACTTCTTTGCCCCAAAGCGCACTGATTGCTACCACGGCACCTTTATATACTTGCAATCCTCGGCTGTTCACCGCTATCAAATGATGGCGTGCGCCGGAGAAGTAAAGTGCTTTTTGAGAGGCATCCCACTGACAAATGCCTATTTCCATACCATCTTGCAAGCCATTTTTTTCTATTATAGACAACAAGCTGTCATGCAGGCTCCTCATGGCTTCGGGGAGTGGATGTGTTTTTTTCAAGTTGAACACTTCATTCAGCAAAAACTGCCCGATGATGCTCATGAATGCTCCGGGAACACCATGGCCGGTGCAGTCGGCTACTGCCAATGTAGGGAGCAACGCAGCCTCTGAAAACCAGTAAAAGTCACCGGATATGATGTCTTTGGGATGGTAGAAGCGCCAGAAATGAGCATAATGCCGGCGAATAACTTCTATGTCCGGAAGCGATGATTCTTGTAGCAACTTAGCATATTGAATGCTGGACAGGGTAATGCTCAACTCTTCTTCAAGGGCGGCTGTGCGCTGTTTTACTATTTCTTCCAGCTCCTCCTTTTGCCGTTCGATATTTTGAATGCGCCAGGCATAAAAGCCGCCGACCAGGAAAATAAAAGCAATGGGAATGGCAATATAAAACCAAATGGTTTCATAAAAAGCAGCTTGAATACGAAAATCAATAGTGGCGGCCTCATGGCTCCATTGCCCGTCGGCATTGGCGGCATATACTTCCAGGCGGTAATTGCCCGGCGGCAGGTTGGTATAACTCACCATGCGTGGTGTGTTTTGTATATGCCATTCTTCGTCAAAACCTTGTAAGCGGTATTTAAACGTGATTTTTTGAGGAGCCACAAAAGAGCAGGCTGTAAACCTCAACGTGATTCGCTGTGGGTTGGGAGCCAGCTCAAGTACTTGTCGTTGGTTTGGAAGGTAGTGCTTGTCATCTACTTCGAGGTCGGTAATGTGTACCAATGGGGGGACCTTCAACTGCGGTATATCATTGGGTTGTATGTGTATTAAACCACCATTGGCGGGTACCCACAAGCTACCATCCGGAGCGCGAAGGCTATGGGCAGCCCCCGTGCACTCATCTGTTTTAATGCCGTCGTCTTTATAAAATATTTGCCAGCTGAGTGCTGCCGGGCGCGACGACCGCATGTGCTCAAGCAGGCTGCTATAGTCGCCACGCACAATGCCTTTGGCTGTGAACAACCATATATTTCCGTTTTCATCGATGGACATATCGAAAGGGCTGTCGTGGGGCAACCCTTCCCGTGAGGAGTAGTTTTTGACTGTGCCATTTTGCAGGTCAATATAACTCAATCCACCGGTTGTGCATACCCATAGGTTTTGATCGCCTTCTTTCAAAGTACTGAATACCGTATTGCTTCCCAAGCCGTGCCGGGTTGTGTATTGCCGGAGGCTGCTGTCTGCACGAAGCACGAGCAAACCTGATTCATTGGTTCCTATAAACACGTCGCCGTTGGGGGCTTGTTCAAGGCTCATAATGAAATTCGAAGGCAGCTTTCCTTGCTGCTTGTTGAGGTATTGGATGACTCTTAGGTTGGAGTCGAGAATGGTGATGCCGCCCCAGCGTGTACCCACCCAAATATTGCCTTGCCGGTCTTCCATAAGTACCCGCACGGCATTATCGGAAAGTCCTTGCTTCTTATCAAGGAACTGTTCGCGCCCATCGGGGTGAATGACCAATAAACCATAGAAGGTAGCTACAAATATTCTTTTTTGACGGTCCTGCAGCAAATGAAAGATGCGCAAGGCGGGCAGAGGTGTTTGTGTAACGAACGGGCTTACTTTTAAATCTCTGATACGGAACAGCTGCCCGTCATTGCTGCCTGCCAATATGCTGCCATCGTCAAGGTGGCACACGGCACCGGCACCTTCTTTACTGAAGCCATTTTCTTGGGTGTAGGTGAGGAATTTGGGCTCCCGCAAACGAAAGAGCCCATCGCGGTAGGTGCTTATCCACAAGCTCCCTTCTCTGTCATAGCAAAGGTCTGTGATGTTCAGCAGTGGGTTTTGCCCCCTAAATGTAAAGCGTTCTATGGTGCCATTCCGGGCATGTTGGCGGAAAAGCCCCACCGAAGTACCAAACCAGAGGTTGCCGGCGTCATCTTCAACGACCGAGTGTACAATGCAACTGCCTTCCAAAAAAAGATTGTGAAACTTTTGTCCATCCCAATAGGCAATGCCTTGGGTACTGCCACACCAAATGCGGCCATCGCCGGTTTCGAATAACCGCAAGGTGAAGTTAGTAGGCAGCCCTTGTGTGGTAGTATAGTGTTGCCAGCTGCCGTCACGTGTTTGGTGCCAAACGCCTTCGCCGCTTTGGCTTACCCATAAGTTTTGCTTGCTATCGACCAGTATGCCGTAAATGGCACCATTGCCCTGCGCAAAGGTAGTGTCCAGTGTAAAGCTCTCTTGCTCTATATCGAAGACGAGCAAGTGCCCATTTTGTGTTCCTACATATACCTTTTGCTTATGATAATGCAGTGCCGTAATGCGCCTGTTCTTTAGCCCGTGATAAACAAACTGACCGCGGTGGTAGGAGTAAAGCCCGTCTTCATTGGTGCCCACCCATAAGTAGCCCATGCCCGTTGTCAGCACATTGACTATATTGGAACGTAAAGCAGGGATATTCTTTCTGCCAAAAACAACAAATTGCTCGCCGTCGAAGCGTGAGAGACCGTCGTAGCTGCTTATCCACAAGAAGCCGTCTTCTGTTTGAGCCACACGGGAGGCGTGTGAAGAAGGAAGCCCCTTATCGGTGCCCCAATGCTCCAGCAACAAGTATTCTAAAGGCATGGAAGGAGAAAATGACTGGGCTTGTCCACTAAAAGGCAGCCATAATAGTGTAAGCCATATGTGTATTCTCCTTGTAATTTTCATGCAAAAACACTTAATAATTCTTGATGAGCCAATAACGTTAAAGCAAGCAAAGAAACAAAAATGCCCCATCGATTGGCGGCTGACAGCTTTTCTCCAAAAAAGAAGATACTGCCCATGGTGGATAGCAAGATAACCAATATATTAAAAACAGGGAACATAAAAGCCCCATCATGTTTGAAGAAAGCCAAAGCACGAAGCATGAAGTAAAGAGAAAAAATATTGGGAATACCCAACGCAATGCCCCCTATGATTTCCCTTACGCCTATGATATGCTCTTTTTGTATCAATTGTTTATAGAGTACTACCAGTAAGCCCAAGAAACCGGCAGTGGCAAACACACCCACGGTAAAGAGAGGTTGGGTTTGTTCATTCAGCCGGTAGGCATTTACATAATTGAGGGTGGTGTCGATGGTACCACTCATAAAGAATACGGCCAGCAATAGCCCAAGCCCTCGTAGGTCGAAGGTTTGGGGCGTATAGCGTGGGCGCAAAGAGGTAAGCACAATGGCTACGAACACCAGCAGCATGCCCATAATATTCCAGCTGTCCCATTGTTTGCGCTGTTCGAGTGAAAGGAACAGCAAGCTGAAAGCTACCGGAATAACCAATGAGAGCTTGGAAGCCACCGAAGCGGCACTTACCCCCACTTTTTGGGTTGTGTATGCCATCATATAGAAAGTGGTGATAAAGCAAAAGCCCAAAAAGAAAGCAAAGGGGAGCCATGATTGTAAGCTGTCGGCCGAAGCGGGCAGTGAAATGCCCGGTAGCAAGACCATGCCACTAAGCACGCATACCCAATAGTTGACTACAATGCCGCCCAGAAGGCGCACCTTTTTTCTTTCAAACACCTTGAAAATAAGAAAGAGACAGGCGGTGAGGCTTACACTTAGTAAAAAATCAATCATATCTGTTCGCTTTATCGATAAAAAGCGTAGATGCTCCGGCAGAACATCTACGCTTTTATTATGTAACCGGAAGTGTTTGTTTCTATTGGTTAAGTAATGCTTTTCCTTCTGCCCACAAGCCGGGGTTTACTATCATGGCAATGATTAAAGAAACCAACAAGCCGATGAAGGCAAACAGTAAGTCCTTGCCTATGAGCTTCCATGTTTTGACGAGGGGCTTTTTGTCTGATATCTTGATTGCCAGCTCACGCCCTGCCAGCAGTCCCAAAAACACCCAAGTGGTACTCATCGGGATGGTGCTGACGGTGAGCTTATATAACAAGATGCCTGCATAAACCAAATCCACCAAAGTGGCTGCACGGGTATCGGCTATTTCGGTTTTTTCATCTACAATCTCTTGAATGCGGTCGCCGCGCAAGTAGAAGAGCAAGCCCAAGCCGGCAAAGATAGTACCGGCAAAGATGAGGAACTCCACAACATCGAGCTGCCGGGGCAAATACACGGCTATATTGGCAGCGTCCTGCATGAGCCATACAGCCCAAAGCGCCCCACTGGTGAGCCACTGAGCCACTACCCAGCCCGGGTGAGGGCGTCCGGTAAACCACTTTTTGGTTTGGCGGTGAATCAGCAGCCAAACAACGATGGCTATGCCAAACGCCAGCAAATAACCGCCTATGCTTTTAATGAACACCTTGCTGATGCCCGAGCTGCTGGCCGTAAAAGCACTCAACAGCAGGAAGGTGGTGGATACGGGCATCTTCATGCGGGTGAGTATGAGCAAGAAAATGGGGGCAGCCAGCTGCACGAAAGAGAAAGAAGTAGGTTGCGGGAACAGCAGCTCGCCGGTTTTTTTGTCCACGGACATCAGGCGTTGGTAAGAAACATCGCCGTCGTAGAGGAGCCAGCCCACGGTCATGGTAACCAGGAAAATGCCCCCTATATAAAGCCAGAGCATCCACCAAGGGCGCTCTTTGTTGGATGCTATGAAGGTACCGATGGTTTGTATACTATCGTTGGCAACAGCAGAGTAAGCGGCAATAAAAAAGCCGAACCATGCGGCGGCTACAGGGTGTGGGTGAAACACATAAGCCAATGCAAGCAATAGAAGGCATGCCAAGATGAAGATGCGTTCGCGGCGCCATGCTTTGCGCAGCTTGACCGCGCGGCGTGCACGCGTCATGTCCGACAGGGGCTTGGAAGTTGGCGAGGAAGATTCTATGTTGTGCACTTGCATAGGAGCAAAATTTCTGCAATATTACTTAGTTTTCGCGGACTATTCAAACTGCTATCGTTTACTTGCAGGCAAGTTAACACTCTTTTGATACTTTATTAATCATGCGGCCTATGTTCTATCGACTCTTTCTTCTTTTTATTATATCTCATCTTGTTTTTGCACAAAAAAATCCTGCATTGCCTGATAGCTGCATAAAAAAGCGAAAAACTTTTTTTGCGTTTACAGGGGCAAGCTATACGGCAGGCATGGGGGCACTGGGGTACATATGGTATGGGCAGCAAGGCTTCGACCACTTTACTTTTTTCAACGACGCGCCCCAATGGATGGGGATGGATAAAGCCGGGCATGCCATGACTGCTTTCTATTTGGCAGAGCACACACACGAGGCTTTGCGCACTTTGTGTTATTCGCCTCGTAAGGCGCGCAATATGGCTGCCGTGCTGGCATGGACCGCAATGCTTCCCATAGAGATATTGGACGGCTTTTCGCCGGCTTATGGCTTTTCATGGGCAGATGCCGGGGCAAATCTGGCCGGTGCCATGTTGTTTTGGGTACAAAACGGCAGGGGACCATTGCTTGTGCGTCCTAAATATTCATTTCAACCGTCGCCTTACGCTGCCTTGCGCCCCGGAGTGCTTGGAGACGGGCTCGCCGAGCAGTGGCTAAAGGACTATAACGGACAAACCTATTGGCTCTCTTTCGACTGGCAAGCTTTGTTTAAGCGCCGTCCGTTGTCCGTGCCGCTTACATGGGCAATAGGTTATGGTGCGCAAGAAATGGTATATGCCCGCAGAGACGAGAACTTGCAGGCGGGCTTTCGTCCCTACCGCCAGCTGTATTTTAGCGTGGACATCGAGTGGCGTCAGGTGCCTGCTTCAAAGTCTTGGCTGCGTTCGGTGTTCCGCTTCTTGAATATGATAAAAATACCGGCACCTGCACTCTCTTGGGACGAGCGCCAAGGGTGGCGTTTTCATTGGCTTTATTTTTAGCAGCTTTTTAAGTTCCGGAGCCGGCTGCTATGCTGCTTTTTTGAGTAAGAATTTCATACAGGCGTTGCCAGTCGTGGGCTTGCATGTGCACCTCTTGTAATTCAATATGCCAGCTTCCGCCGGCCTGGCAGCTCACTTTCAGAGTAGCTGATTCAGGCGAGGGGGCAAGGCGCCAGCCCAGACGCTCAAGCAAATGACGGGTCCATGGGGCGTGGGGGGCATCATAGCCGTACAGGAAATAACTGCCATGCGTTTGCTGTGGCACATAACGCATGCTCATGGGGTCGAGTTGGTGCCCTGTTTGCGCAAACAGAAGGTCAAAATAACCGGCCGCCCCCAATGCTTCTGCCAGTCCGCTCACCAAGCGCCCATCGGGCAGTAGCAACCACAGCTCATCGCAGAACTGCATAGCCATGGATAGTTCATGAGTAGAAAACAAAATGCCTTTTTGCTGTTGTTGACACAAGTGCTTCAGCTGACTTAGCAGGGCATGGCGAGCCGGCAAGTCCAAATAAGTAGTAGGCTCGTCTAAAAGAATAAAGGGCGTGCCTTGCACCAGGGCGCGGGCAATCATTACTTTTTGTTGTTGCCCGTCGCTCAACTGTTCAAAATAATGCTCTTTGAGTGGCAACACACCACATTGCGCCAAGGCTTGCTCTATAAGAAGCCGCTGTGGGGGCGATAGCTGCCACATGTCGCTAAAAGAAGAATGGGGGTATAGTCCGAAGCTCACCAATTCCCAAACACGCAGATAGGGCATGGGTGGATGGTGGGTTAAAATAATGCTGATATAGCGGGCGCGCTCGCGGGCACTCATGCGCTTGAGCGCTTTCCCTTGCAGGGTGATGTCACCGGCAAGCGGAGGCAACAAACCGCCCAGCGTTTTGATGAGCGTTGACTTGCCGCCCCCGTTGGGCGATATGAGTCCTATCAGGCGTCCTTTGGGGAGCTTAAAATTCAGCCCCCTGAAAAGGGCATACTTTTTCCTGTAACCGATACTTAAGTTGTGCGCTTCTATCATGCCTGATTTTTATAGATGAGAGCTATAGCCAGCGCGCTAATGCCTTCTTCTCTTCCTACGAAGCCCAGTTTTTCGGTAGTGGTGGCTTTGATAGATACCTGCGACACGTGGACGCCCATCACTTGTGCAAGGCACTCACGCATGGTAGGGATATAAGGTTTTATTTTAGGTCGCTGCAGGCATACGGTAGCATCTATATTGCCAATTGCATATCCTGCTTCTTGCAATAACTCTACCACCTGTTTAAGCAGCTTTTTGCTGTCTATGCCCTTATAAGCAGGGTCGGTATCGGGGAAGTGGGTACCAATGTCGCCCAAAGCAGCCGCGCCCAAAAGCGCATCGCAGATGGCATGAATCAGCACGTCGGCGTCGGAATGCCCTTCCGAGCCTACATGATGAGGCACTTCAATGCCACCAATCATCAGGGGGTAGCCTTCGCTAAGGCGATGAACGTCATATCCTTGACCTATTCGTATGTGCGTCATAGATGTTTTGTTTTAAGGCAAAACTAATGAATGATGAGCAATATCATTGTATGCACAGCCTGTAATTGCTTCTTTTGCTTATTGGTAATAGAAACGTGTGGCTGACTATGATACAATCCACTTCCTCACTGATTCGTAAATATGCTGTTCCCGGACCTCGCTATACCAGCTATCCGACCGTTCCTTTTTGGGAAAACAATGTAGAAGAGGAGGAATGGAAGGAAGCGGTGCGCTTTCGTTTCCGGGAAGAAAACCGGCAGCGGGGCATGAGCATCTACATTCATCTGCCCTATTGTGAGAGTTTATGCACTTACTGTGGTTGCAACAAGCGCATCACAAAGAATCATCAAGTAGAGCGCCCTTATATAGAAGCACTGTTGAAAGAGTGGGCGTTGTATATGGAGTTGTTTGGCGAAACGCCCCGCATACGTGAAATTCATTTGGGGGGCGGAACGCCCACTTTCTTCAGTCCGGCACATTTGCGCATGCTGATAGAAGGTATCACTGCCCATGCTCATTTGTTGCCCGACGCCGTATTGAGCTTTGAGGCACATCCTGCCAGCACCACGCTTGAGCACCTGATGGAGTTGTATGCTTTGGGGTTTCGCCGCTTGAGCTTGGGTATTCAAGACTTTGAGCCGGAAGTGCAGAAGACAATTCATCGCATACAAACCTATGAGCAGGTGGAGAGGGTGGTGCGGCAAGCCCGTGCAGTGGGGTATGAATCCATCAATTTCGATTTGATTTATGGTTTGCCCAAGCAGTCGAGGGAGTCCATTGCGCGTACCATTGAGCATGTAGAGCGCCTGAAGCCGGACCGCATTGCCTGGTATGCTTATGCCCATGTGCCTTGGATGATGCCGGCACAGAAGAGCTTCGAGCGCTGGCTGCCTTCGCCCGAAGAAAAGTTGTCTTTTTATGAGTTTGGGAAACAGCAGTTGACCGAAGCAGGTTACCGCGACATAGGAATGGACCACTTTGCATTGCCGCATGATGCACTTTACAAGGCATACGAAAGCGGAAACCTGCATCGTAATTTTATGGGCTATACGGCAGTAGATACGCGCCTGCTGGTAGGCTTGGGTGCTTCTTCAATTGGCGATGCATGGAATGCTTTTGCTCAAAATGAAAAGAAAATAGAAGACTATAAAAAGGCAGTAGAAGCCGGGCGCTTGCCTATTATCCGTGGGCACCGTTTGCATGAGGAAGACTTGCTTATCAGGCGCCATATCTTGGATTTGATGTGCCGTTACCACACGGTAGCAGACACGCAAGCGCTTGGGGAAGAGAATAGCCGGCTTATTTTTAATGCCTTGCAGCCGCTTTGTGAAGATGGTTTGGTGGAAGTAAAGCCATTGAGCGGACAGCTGACAAGTATAGAAGTGCAAGCAGCCGGCAAGCCCTTTATTCGAAATATATGCATGGCTTTTGACCTGCGTTTGCACCGTAAGCAACGCAAAGAGCCCATTTTTTCTTCTACGGTGTAAAAAAGCAATGGAGCTTTGCCGGGGTTAGTCTAAAAGATGCATGTTAAGCAGGTCATAATAGCGGTGGTCAAGTACCTCATCGAATTGGTAGCTGAAGAGCAGGTGCGGCGGACGACCGCTGAAGCGCAGGTCTTTTATATACTTGCGCAACAACTCTACCGACTTGGCACCGGGGCTGATTTCGCCATAAAGAAGCACGGGGGTTTCATGGGCTGGCATTTGTAGCTCATCCAGTGCAAAAAGGGTGAAATACACGAAGTCTTCGGGCGACAGTACGGGAAATTGATTGATGAGTTTGACTTGCCCCCCCTTAACAGCCATGATGAGTATATACTTGGCTTCGCCATATACATGCAGGGCATTTTCAGGAAGGTTGCCCAGCGCAGTGTTTCTGTAAATGGCTTCTGCAAATACCTGTGCCTGATGATAAATATTGACACTTTGGTTCAGGTATATGTTTTGCAGACGGTTGGCCACGCTGCCGGAAGCTTTAAAGACGCAATGGGCTTGCAGCGCATTCGATTCGGAGAAGCGAGTAGCGTCATTATCCAACAGGGCGGCGGCATCTACGGCGTATTGCAGGTACTCGTCGCAGCGGTACATGTCAAACAACTCTGTGGGCACCCAGCTGAAAGGAGTAGCCCGGAAAGCCAGCTGTACCTTTGCCCAGTAGCCGGCCTTTAACAGGCTGTGTTTTTCATACAGCTCATCGATGGCTTGCAAAAGCTCATCTTCTGTTTGGATGCGGGAGCCGCGATAATCTTCAAGCAACAGGCATCTTGATTCATGCGCATCGACGGCACAAAGGCGGATGGTCCGTCTGCTCACCATGATAGACAGAGTGTATTGCGACAGCCGGTCGGTATCTAAGGCTGCATCTTGTATTTTGTGGGCCGGTTTGTCGAAAATCATAGATGCCTTTTTTATTGAAAAATAATAAGCAAAAAACAAATAACAAGCAAGAAAGCCCCTTCAAGAGAAGGGGCAAAGATGATAAGGTGAAAAGCTTAGAATTCCCAGGTACCTTTGGTAGTGAGTTCGGTTTGCGAACCAAATGCCAATACCGGCTTCTTGCCTGCTTTGCGGTCGGGGTTTTCGGGGTTGGGGTCTGCCACGTAAATCAAGCAGATGGTATTACCGAAGTTCTCGGTTTGTCCTACGTAGAGGAAGAAGGTATCGGGCTTGGCCGCTTGCGCTGTCTCTGTTTCTTCTTCAAGGGTATAGCCTGTTACATCCTTAATGGAGGGGCGCAAGGGCAGTTGTGCTATTTCTTCCGTACTCATTCCTTTCAGCAGCGAGTCGTGCACGGCAACCACAGACAAGGTGTCGTAAGTAACAATGACGGAGTCGTTGCCCAAGTCTTCCTCGTGCTTCGATATGTTGTAAAGGGAGTCTTCAAGTGCAAATTTGAGCAATTTTTCCCAGGAATCGGCATAGCATCCATGCTTGGCATAATATGCTTGCTCCAGTTTGCGAATGATTTCCAAACGTTGGATGATGGCTTGTTCGGTGAGCTCGATGTTACGCTTCTTCTCAATTGGTTTACGCACGGTGTCGTAAATCTGAAAAGCAATAAAGAAGGCAGCTACAAATAAAACACTTGTGAGTATCCAGATAGTTGTTTTGCTCATTGCTTTTATTGTTTAACAGGTTTAATTGCTTCAAAAATACAAAAAATAAGAAATAGCAAAAGAGGCCCAAGAACTCTTTTGTGTGGCAATGAGATTATAGATGTTTATTTTACTGCTTTTACCTTTGGGCTTTTTTTACTCTCGCACCTCTATTGGTACATGGCGGGGACGCTTGTAGCGCAACCAGATGACTCGTCCTTTTTGTAGCGGCTCATCTTTTTTCATCCGGTTGCGTTTCAGCAGCTTCTTGTAACGCACGCCATACTGCTGCGATATTTTCCATAGGCTTTCATTTCCTTGAACAATATGGTACAGTTGCTCTGTTTTTTTTCGTTTTTTAGTGAAAAAGTAAGGAATATTAGCTTGGATGGCTGCGCCTTCCGGCAGGTCGTTGTATGCATAAAAATCATCCACGGAAATGCCGCCCAAGCGTGCCAATGATTCGGCTGTATCGTTTTCTTGAGCGATGACGGCGGTCATGCCGTTGATGGTAACGATTTTTCGTTGTGCAAAGCCGCCGGTAGCGGGTATGGCTGTAGGAGTGGAAGACGAAGTGCGGGGATAAACCACCTCCAGTTGTGCTATTTGCTCGTTGCGCAAAGGTACAATCAATAAATAGGTGTCATCGCCGGGAAGTGTGCTTTGTTTCAACCATGGATTATGGTGTGCAAGGGTCTCGGCGTCGGTTTGAAAGTAGGGGGCGAGCGCTTCCCACCGGCGGGGGACTTGGTCCGGTGCCCACGCTACGGCCGTTAAAACGGGCTCGGCTGCTTGTGCCCCGACGAGCTCTTCCAAAGCAATTTTGTGTGCAATAAAGCGAAGCAGATACCAGTGTGTATCGCCCCGTATTTTCATTGCATTTGCACCATAATAACGGGCATCGGTATAGGGTTTGGCGCCAAATGCCCCGGTATAATAGGCAATGACGGCATATGCCCAGTTTCGATAAAGCGCATAGTGCTTTTTCAAATAGCGTGCAGCCCCCCGGGTAGCATGCACCAGGTGCATGCGTTCATCTATTGAGTCGTCTATGCGTAGTCCTACTTCGCGTGCTGCTGCTTCTTTCATTTGCCAGTAGCCTACCGCTTGGGCAGATGAAACGGCATTGCCGCGCAGGCTACTTTCTTGCACCGCCAGGTACTTCAAATCTAAAGGCACTTGCTCTTCTTTCAATATATCCTCAATGAGAGGAAAATGCATGCGGGCTTTTTCGGCAAGACGCTCGAGATAGTACTGGTTTGCCCACAGCTTGTCCACTTCTTTTTGTATTTGCTGCCGGGCATCTTGGTCAAATTCAATGTCCAAATCCATCAAATGTATTTGGGCAGGCACGGCAGGGGCTACACTTTGTTGCGCAACTGCCGTGTTCACGAACGCTATCCACAAGGTGCACACACTAAGGCAGGCGCGCCACCACTGAACGAATAAAGGAGCCAAAGAAATCATATTGTTGAAGAATTTGAACCGGTTGCCATTCCAAGCATTCAAAATAATGCCAAACATAACTGCCGGGCAAAGGTAAAAGCAGGCGGCAAACAAAGTACATGCACCGCAACATAGTTTGGTGCAGGCTATTGAGACAACAGTAGTCTGTGAGAAGCAGTAGCCCCCCGGCAGGAAGGCACCGGCGTATGAGTTGCATGAATTGCCGGGCTTCTTCGGGGGAATAGAGGTCAATAACAAAAGGAAGCCATATGGCATCTACCGGAAGAGCAGGCAATACATTTTCTGCTTCTTGTAAATAAAAAGAGATATTGGAGTGTCCTTCGGCATGTTGCCGGGCACGTTGCATCATGCCCGGCGCACACTCTATGTAGTGTACGTGTCCGTGCTGTAGATGCGACAGCAGCGCCGGCAGTATTTGCCCCGTACCGCCCCCTACCAGTGCCAGGCGGCTGTGAGGCGGCAGGTGAGGGATGAGCGCCCGTTGGGCGCGTTCGATATTTCCCAGGAAAGCAACCCGCATGAGTCCGTCGTAGAGGGGCGCCAAACGGTGAAAACTACGGCTATGCTTGCTCATCCGGTCCTACACTTATCCAGTGAAGCATATCCGGCAAAAAGTAGGAAGCAGCAGCTTGCTGCACTTCTTCGGGCAGTACCGCCCGGATGCGCTTCAAGTATTGAGTGAGCGAATCGAAGGGGCTGCCTTGCTTTAGCAGACGGGCAAATGTATCGACACGCCGGAACATGTTGGAAAAGCTGTTGATGAATTGACTGATGAGGTGCAGTTGCACGGTATGCACTTCTTCAATGGACGGAGGCACTTCACTCAAACGCAGGAGTTCGTGGCGTATCTCACGCAAAGCGTCCCGGGTGTGTTGGGCGCCCACTTCGGTAGCAATAGTATGCAAAGACAAATCCGGAAACTCTTGAATATAGCTATGCACACCATAGGTGTAGCCCTTATCTTCGCGCAAGTTCTGCATAAGACGTGAGCCGAAATAACCGCCCAGAAGTGTGTCGGTAACTACCAGCTTGTGATAGTCGGGGTGTTGCGGGGAAGGCAACACACGGCCGGCATAAATGCTCGATTGCAGGTGTTGAGGACCTTCCAGGTGGCATGCTTTAGGTGCCGGCGTGTCGCTTGTTGGATGATGAGAAAAAGGCGACTTGACAGGCAGGCTGCCCAAAAGGCGCTCGAGTTGTTCCATGATGAAGGCTTCTTGTGCGCCTGCTGCTACCACCATCATATTGCCGGCATGTATCTGACGTTGGTGGTAGTCGTGCAGATCATTTTCAGTGGTTTGCTCGATATCTTGTAATTCTGTCAATCGCCCATAGGGGTGGTTGTCACCAAAGACCGCTTTTTTGAAAGCACGGGCAGCTACGTGGCTGTTTTTCTCCAGAGCGGTAATGAAGCTTTGTTGAAAGCGTTTTTTCTGAAGGTCGAAGCGGTCGGAAGGAAAGGTGGCATGGGCAAGGCTGTCGTGCAACATGGGGATAAGAGCAGGCAGGTGTCCGGCAAGGGCACTCACTGACAGTTGGCCGTAGGTAGTGTAGCTGCTATATCCTATGTTGGCACCATGGTAGTCGATGAGTTCGTTGATTTGCTCTGCGGTGTACTGCTTGCTTCCTTCCAACAGCATACGGCTGTGCAGCTGTGCTTGTGCCACGTGTGTGCCGGCACAGTTTCCGCCTTGTACAATGAGTTGGAAATAAACAAGCTCGCTGCTTTCATCTATAACCAAATAAACGGGAATGCCATTGGAAAGTAACTTCTTTTCGGGAAGAAGAATGTTTATGCTGTCTATTTGAAAGATGGGCGGTGCTTGTGTTCTGTCAAGAGTGGTCATGGTATTTTTCTTTTGCGTCCGTTTCGCTTACAATAAGCAAAGATACAAGGATGTTACTAATTTGCAGGATGCTATTTTCTGCATTTTTATAAACACCCGTCTTTGACATGATGCGTATAGCTGCATTCATATTTCCGTTTTCCGGCTCATGGTGGTTGCCTTCCACTTTGCTTGCTTTTCATCTTTTGTTGCTGACGGTAGCCATTCAGTTTTGGCAATATCATCACGAGTACGAGCGGGAGTTGCCCGGATACGAGCGTATCTACCGTTTGAGTGCTTCTTTCGATACGGAACAAGGGCGCCGCTATTTGGCAGCAGCACCGCCCGGCACCAACGAATGGCTGTCGTTTTTCTTTGAAGATGCTCTGGAGGGGTGCACCTATCTGCTGCCTACCGAAGGGGCAATTTTGAGTCATAAAGGGAAATACCGTTTCTCTAAATATGTTTTCTTATCAGACGCTTCTTTTTTTCGTGTGTTTCAACTGCCCGTTGATAAGCATTTTGAAGCCAATCAAGCGGTGGCTTGGTTAAGCGATTCCGTAGCCCGGGCACTTGAAACAGAAAAGCAGGCAGACAGCCTCGAGGTGCGCTCTGCATCGGCGCTTTTTTTTGACGGTGTGTATCAATATGAAGGGCGCCTGCCTTTATCTTCTCAAACTCATTTACAAATAGATGCCCTTTTGTTAGGGGCACCATTGACACGCCGTCAGCAACTCTCTTGGCGCTACGTGTATGTAAAAATGCCGGCGTCTTTGACTTCCGAAGCAGAGCAATATTGGGAGAAGCGCATTACCGATTCTCTGAGCGTGCATTATAACGAGTACAAAGCCCTGTATTTTGAATTGACAGCTATTGACCGTTTGCATCTGAAGACCTGGGACATGCCCGAAGAAGAGCTGGCAATGGGCGACAGCTTGCCTCGCGTATTGCCCCAAGCCGTATTGGCAGTGGCTTCGTTTCTTTTCGCAGTAACGGCTTTTTATTATGCCCTTTGGCTCAGGATGCGCTGGATGATGCACCGGAAAGAGTGGTTTGTGCGTTGGGTATCCGGCGAAATGCCGGTGCTACTGTACGGGCGTTATCTCTTGTATGTATTTACTGCTTGGGGGGGCGTGGTGCTACTTGCCGGTGTATTGCACGAGTGGTTACCCTATGAGCGCTGGTTTATGTTGCCGCGCATGGCTTCTTTCATGAAAGAAAGTCCGTTTGAACTTTGGATGGCTTGCGCCGGCGCTTGCATGTTTAGTTTTTGGATAGGGGCAAGGCAGCGTGTGCGCTTTTTGCCTGTTTACCGCCAACCGCAACGCCCGGCTTTTTCTTTACGGCCGGCAAGAATATTATGGCTGCCTCTTTGGGGGCAGTTACTGCTATTTCTTTCTGCGGGGGGCATTCTGGGGTTAATGCTGCAGCAGCTTGCTTATGTGGAACGGCATCCTTTGGGATACGATACTCGTGCTTTGGTGTTGGTGCGCCTGCCACAATACGGCGTGCAAGCCGGTCAATTGCAAGAGGCACAAAAGGCACTGTTGGAGTTGCCCTTCGTGCGCTCGGTAGGGCGTGTGCTGGAGGTGCCTTCGGACCTGCTGCTGCCGCAGTTGATAGTGTATAAACAGGGACAAAAGCCCGGGGTGTGGCAATCGTTATTATGGGGACGCATGATGGTCATGGAGAATGCGCCCGACGCCTTGGGCGTGACTTTGCTGCGGGGGCGCTACTTCAAGCCGGAGGACGATGTGCGGACCACCTTAATGGTAAATGAAGAGGGCTACAAACAGCTCAATGGGGCAGCCCTCGCCTTTGTAACCGACAGCACGGGCAAGCCACTGCCTGCAAAAATCATAGGTGTAGTGCGTAACTTTCACTTCGAGAGCCTGCACCGTCCCGTTGTGCCGATGGTGTGGCTCAAAGGCGATGGACGCATAGGCAGCATATTGATACGCTTGAAGGAAGAAGTGAGCAAAAAACATTTACAAGCCATTCACCGGCTGCTTGCTCAAACACTTCCCGCCGTGCCGTTTATCGAAGAAAAACAATATGATTTAGTGCGGCAACAGTACAACTATGAGCGGGTGCTGGTGCGCCTTCTGGCTTTGGCTTGGGCAGCCATGATTCCCGGCTTCTTGCTTACGGCATGGATTGGCATCCGTCAGTGGATAGGGTTACGGCAGCGCAGCGCAGCGCTTTACCGCTTATTGGGGGCTTCGGTATATGATTTCCTCCGGCAGGAGCTGAAAATACCTTTTGTGCTTGCTTGCCTGGCTTTGCTGTTGGTGATTTGGGTGCAATATGAAGTGGAAACGCGGTGGATTCAAGAGTATTTTGCCTACTTTTCGCCTGTTTGGTACTATAGCATGTGGGTTCCTGCCGGCTTGTTTGTATGCTCTGTTGCAGTGCTTTATGTGTTTGCGCTCTTCTTTTGGAAGCGTATATACTTACCTGAACAATTTCGTGTATAGTTGGTTTTTAATTTTTTGAATCTAACCCTTACCTTTGCACTGACAAAATATTCTTTCAAAAATTTAGACACATGAGAAAAATTGTACTACTATCACTCGGTTTGCTGCTCACTTTGCTTGCTTCGTTGAGTGCGCAGCAGCTGCCTTCCACACGGGTGGAGCAATTGAATGGGCATTTCCGGCTTTCTACATCTGCCCAAGACTGGGAAGTGACGCATCATTTCGAAAATAACGGCGTGGAGTATTGGTACTTTCGTCGTATGTATCAGGGAATTCCCGTTTTTAATCAGCATGTAACGGCTGTTTTCCGCAAGGGGGAATTATTGCATGCTGCCGGTGATCCTACTGACCTGAAGAATGTACAGGCTACCAAAGCAGCTGCCCTCGATGCCGCTGCTGCTTTTGCTAAAATACTGCAATATGCCGAAGCTGATACCGGTGGTTGGGAGACTGCCGGGGAGCACCGTGGCAATGGCGAATTTGTGGTGTATCGCCAAGAGAAAACCGGCGTCCGGTCAGTTTTGCGGCGTTTCTGGTGGCAAGAAGAAGACGGCAGTTTGCGCTTGGTATGGGCCGGAGCGGCGCCTTCGGCAAATCATGCTCATTGGTGGGAGGTGTTGGTAGATGCTTCGAATGGCGACATGGTGCAGCGTTTCGACTGGGCGGCGCACGACCATTGGGAACTCTGTTTGGAACACAGCAACCGACGCTCTGCTGCACCGGTTCGCCAAGAACAGGCTACAGTCAAGAAGAAAGGTGATGGAGCCAAATACAATGTGTTTGCTTTGCCTTTGGAAAGCCCCAACCATGGTTCCCGTTCCCTGGTGACCGACCCGGCAGATCCCACTGCCTCGCCTTATGGATGGCACGACGTAAACGGTGCTGCGGGGGCAGAATATACCATCACCCGCGGCAACAATGTGTACGCTTATGAAGATAGCAATGCAGATAACGCTCCGGGATACAGCCCGGATGGTGGTGCTTCCCTGAATTTCGACTTTCCGCTGGATATGGGACAGCAACGTCCCGACTTGTTTCAAGATGCTGTTATTACCAATTTGTTTTATTGGAATAATATTATTCACGACGTCTTTTACCACTACGGCTTCGATGAAGTGAGTGGTAACTTTCAGCAAAACAACTACGGGCGTGGCGGGCAAGCCGGCGATGCTGTGAATGCAGAAGCACAGGACGGCTCCGGCACCAACAATGCCAATTTTGCCACCCCCCCGGATGGCACTTCACCTCGCATGCAAATGTACTTGTGGGTAGGTAATGTTTATGATGTAGAAATTACGGCACCGGCTTCTATTGCCGGCGAAAAACAAACTTCGCGCGCCCAGTTTGGTAAGCAGCTAAGTGAGCTGTCCGCACCTATTACAGCCGAGGTCGTATTGGCTGATGATGGTGTGGATACCACCACGAACGCTTGCAGTCCTTTGGTAAATAATGTAAGCGGTAAGATTGTGTTGATTGACCGTGGGGCATGTACTTTTGTAACCAAAGTAAAAAACGCGCAAAATGCGGGCGCAGTGGCAGTCATTGTTGCCAACTATGAAGATGCTTTGCTTAGCATGGGTGGCGAAGATGCTACTATCAACATACCGGTTGTGATGATAAAGAAATCAGATGGAGATGCCATCAAAACAGCTCTAAGCAATAACCAAACGGTTACGGCCACCATACGGTATGATGCGCGTGCCTTAGATAGCGACCTCGACAATGGCATTATCGTGCATGAGTATGGGCATGGTATTTCCACACGTTTGACCGGTGGCGCTGCTGTTTCTTCTTGTCTCAACAACGAAGAGCAAATGGGAGAAGGCTGGAGTGATTGGTTTGCCTTGATGCTGACCATGAAAGCCGGCGATACAGCCACTGACCCGCGCGGTATCGGTACCTTTGCTGCGGGGCAGCCTACAACAGGCGTAGGCATTCGCCCGGCGCCTTATACCACCGACATGAGCGTGAACGGATTCACTTATGCCGACTTGCCGAATCAGGGGCTTTCGGTGCCGCATGGCGTTGGTTTTGTATGGGCAACCATGCTTTGGGATTTAACCTGGAAGTTTATCGATTTATATGGTTTTGATTCGGACTTGATAAACGGCAATGGCGGAAACAACAAAGTATTGAAGCTGGTGGTGGAAGCGCTTAAAATGCAGCCTTGCAATCCCGGTTTTGTGGATGGGCGTGATGCCATCTTAGCCGCAGACAAAGTGCTCTATAACGGAGCGCACGAGCAAATAATATGGGACGTATTTGCCCGCAGAGGCTTGGGTTGGAGCGCTTCACAAGGCAGTAGCAATAGCCGTAGTGATGGCACCGCTGCTTTTGATGTGCCGCCGGCTTGCCGTGCCAATGCAGGTTATATTATTCCGCCTGCCGGAGCCGAGCAATGCATATGTGGGTGGCGACTTGCCCGCTTTTCAACACAACTACTTGGGTACGAATGCAGCCAACAGCAACCCCGGCACCGGTTACAACTACACTTACCTGCTAACTGCCGCAGAGGCTCCTTATGAAATACTGGCAGTAGAACCTACCGGTAACTTCGACTGGACCGGTTTGCCCCAAGGCAGCTATACAGTTTGGGGAGTGTCTTACGACAAGGGCAATACGCAGACCATCGAAACGTATTTGTCGGGCAAGAGTAATGTGAGCGATATCCAAGCAGATATTGACAACTCGGTAATATGTGCACACTTGTCTAATAAGGATAAGAATGGACAAGAAGTAATGGTGGAACTCAAAGATCCCTTGGGGGTAGAAGAAGTAAATCAATTAGGAATAGCCATTTATCCCAACCCGGTGAAAGACTACATGCTCCGCATGAATGTGGGACAAGCGACAGGGCAAATGCTCCGGCTACAACTATGGAGCCTGGACGGCAAGTTGTTGTGGAAAGATACACGCCGTGCCGCTCAAGTGGAATGGATCCAATTGCCGGAGTCTATCCGCCAAGGCACTTATGTGTTGAAGGTAGAAAATGAAAAAGGCGAGCAGAGTGTGCTCAAGTTGCTTGTGCAATAAGTGTATGCCGCCTTGGTTTTGAACAATAAAAGAAGAGGGCAGCCTGTCTGCCCTCATTTTTTTTCTATAATTTTACCTTCCTTGTTTGGTTATTGAACGAACAGAGATTATGACACACGTACTTAGTGAGCTTCTTTATGGCATAAAGATAATATCAGCCACGGGCGACATGCATGTGCCGGTGGCTGACCTTGCCTTTGACTCGAGGAAGGTGTTGCCCGGTGCCCTCTTTGTGGCGGTGCGCGGTACCCAAACCGATGGGCATCAATACATAGGGCAAGCGTTGGCGGCCGGTGCGCGTGCGGTGGTGTGCGAGGCACTGCCGGCAGAGCTGCATCCGTCGGTAACTTATGTTCAGGTAGAAGATTCGGCAGAAGCCCTGGGACTACTGGCTGCCAATTTTTATGGGCGCCCTTCCGAAAAGCTGAAAGTGGTAGGAATAACCGGCACCAATGGCAAAACAACGACGGCTACGCTGCTTTACCGCTTGTTTATGGCTATGGGTTACCGGGTGGGGCTCATTTCAACAGTAGTCAACCGTATTGGAGAAGAAGAGTTGCCGGCTACTCATACCACCCCCGATGCGCTTTCGGTGCAGGCTTTGTTGGCAAGGATGCAGCAGGCCGGCTGTACGCACGTATTCATGGAGGTGAGCTCGCATGCCTTGGACCAAAGGCGGGTGGCCGGCTTACATTTTACCGGTGGAGTTTTTACCAACATCAGCCGTGACCATCTGGACTACCACAAAACCTTTGAAGCTTATATCCGGGCAAAGCAGCGTCTTTTCAACGACTTGCCTGCCGGGGCTTTTGCCCTGAGCAACCGGGATGACAAACGGGGCGAGTATATGCTTCAAAACACACGTGCGCAGCGCCTGTTCTTTGCCTTAAAGCGCCCGGCCGACTTCAAAGGGCGTATATTGGAAAACACCATCGAAGGGCTTCATATGGAAATCAACGGCATAGAGGCTTGGTTTCGCTTAACAGGCGCTTTCAATGCTTATAACCTGACAGCAGTAACAGGAACGGCGGTTGCTTTGGGCGAGCCTATAGATGTTGTTATTGAAACACTTTCCGGATTGAAAGGCGCACCGGGGCGTTTCGAGACGTTTGAAAGCAATGGAATAACAGCCATTGTAGATTATGCCCACACTCCGGATGCTCTTGCCAATGTGTTGCAAACCATCCGGGAGTTGCGCGTTCCCGGACAGCGTATTATTACGGTAGTGGGGTGTGGCGGAAATAGAGACAAGGGCAAGCGCCCGCTCATGGGGGCAATGGCAGCGCAAATGAGCGATTACGCCATCTTTACTTCCGACAACCCCCGCTACGAACAACCCATGGACATCATCCGGGATATGCTCGAAGGCGTGGGCGTAGCCGACAGAAAGAAAGTAATCGTTATAGAGGAGCGCAGGGCAGCCATTCGTGAGGCTATACAAATGGCACAAAGAGGAGATATTGTTTTGGTGGCGGGCAAAGGGCACGAACCCTATCAAGAAATAGAGGGGGTAAAGCATCCTTTCGATGACAGACAAGAGGTGCAGGCGGCTTTTGCAATGCTTCAATAGTAGCAGATATGCAAAAAGGCGGGCTTATGAACCCGCCTTTGCTGTTTTTATTTACTTTTTGCTTCTTAATGAGTAGTCTCTTTTTCTTTTAGCTTAAGAATTTGACGCCGCAGGTTTTCTACCACTTCCACGGCAGCTGCCTCAAAGCTGGTATTGATGCTTTTAGAAAAGAGCGAATGCCCCGGAGCATTGAGTTTTATTTCTACTACTTTATTTTCCCGGCCGTGCTCGCCTTTGTCTAAGCGAAAGATCACTTCGCCATCCACAATGCGGTCGTAAAAACGGTCCAGCTTATTGAGCTTCTCTTGCACAAAGTCCAACAACTTCTGGTCGGCTTTGAAGTGAACGGATTGAAAGTTGACTCTCATAGGTCTTACTGTTTAAGAGTGAAACATGGAACTGAAAGAAAGTTAGGCTTTGGGATGCGCCTGCTCAAAGATATCTTTGAGGCGCTCCAAAGAATTGTGTGTGTAAATCTGGGTAGCACTTAGGCTGCTATGTCCCAGAATATCTTTAATGGCATTGAGTTCGGCGCCCCGGTTCAATAGATGGGTCGCAAAAGTATGTCGTAAAACATGGGGGCTTTTTTTCTCTTTATGATTGACCATAGTCAAATACCTTTGCACGATTCTGTATAAAAGCAGTGGATAGGCTTGCTCGCCTTTATTGCTTAAGATAACATATGGGGATGAATTTTCAAACTTTTTCTTTTTAAAAACAAAGTATTGTTTGAGCAGGTGCACCAAGTGGGTACTTATGGGAATGACGCGTTCTTTATTGCCTTTACCTTTTACCTTTATGGTGCTTTGCAGAAAGTCTATGTCCTGCTCTTTGAGTTGAATAAGTTCCGATTCGCGCATGCCGGTTTGGTAAAGAAGCTCCAACACCAGGCGATCGCGCATGCCGGCAAAAGTGTTGGGGAACTCTATTTCGTCGAGCAGTTGCTGCATAGCCCCTTCTTCCACAAAAGTGGGCGTGCGCTTGGGCGTTTTCATCGGCTTGATGCGCAGTGCCGGATTGACCTTTATAATTCCCTTTTTAAGCAAAAACTTATAAAAAGACTTGAGGGTGGCTATTTTACGGTTGATAGAGCTTGCTTTAAGTCCTTGTTCGGAGAGGTGCACTACCCACGAGCGAAGGGCGTTGTGATCCACTTGGCTGAGGTCTTCGGTTTCATAAATCTCTGCCACATAGGATCGAAACTGTGCCAAATCGTGGGCATAAGAGGCAATAGTGTGTGGGCTTCGGCGCTTTTCGTATTCAAGATATTGTAGAAACTTGTCTGTCAGCTGCATAAAAAAAGGGGTTAAAAGCTTGGATTGCTTCTAACCCCAATATAGAAAAATTAAAGCGAAGCGCAATGCTTTTTTGTCATTGCTGCTTTCAGCAAAAAAGCTTAGCCTTGCAGTTCGCTTTGTGCTTTCTTCTGACGGTAGATGGCACGAGCCAGTTCGCGTTTTCTCTTAACCGAAGGCTTTTCGTAGAAAGTGCGTGAGCGATACTCGCGCAATACACCTGCTTTGTCAAGCTTCTTCTTAAAACGCTTGAGTGCCTTGTCGATAGATTCGTTTTCTTTTACAGTTACGCTAATCATACTTGCTTAAACACCCCCTTTCTTTTTAGGTTTCACATCATGTGCGATGATGCGGCTGCAAAGGTATGAAGTATCAATGAAAAAAACAAGTCTTCACTTACCGGATGCGATCGGCAGAACGCACCAGCCGCTCATCCCGTCGAATAAAGCGGTTGGCGAGCGTGATAAACATCATAACGGCAATGATGACAAAGAAGCCATAGTAATGCCCGCGTTGCTCGGGAAGAAACAGCTTTTCATATTTTGTGATAACATGATAAACAGACCAAAGTACAAGAATCATCAATACCAACGAGTTCACGGCATTGAGTTTGATTTGCTTGAGACGGTTGGTATAGCTGAATAAAGAGCCAAATGAGAGGGCAGCAGAGGCTAAAACCAAGGGCACAAAGTAATAAATGGTTTCGCTGCTGACTTCTTTACCCCCTTGTGTATGCACAAACTTCCACAAGTAAAGAGTAGCTTCCTGCTCGCCTTGTGGGGTGGCTTTGGTCCAAAGAGGAATGTAGAAGAGTAACAGAATGCCGATGCCTGCCAGGGCTAAAAAAACGGATTGAATGCGCTGTATCATAACTTGTGATTTGTTTAACAAGTGCTAAATTGATGCTGCAATATTAACACATTTTCATCAAAAACGAGGAAGAATATGCTGCTACAGATAGTGGCGGATGGAGGGCCCATGTATCAAGAAACCCTTACCGCAGTGGCAGAGCAGGTGGTCATAGAACCATGGAATGCCATTTCTTCGCTGGCTTTGTGTGTGCCGGCTATTTATTGGTTCCTGCGCATCAGAGAGCACCTGAGAAGAACCCCCGTGTTGTTTCTTTGCTGTTTGCTTTTGTTCTTGAATGGCGTGGGAAGCACGCTGTTTCATGCATTTAGAGTATCGCGCTGGTTTTTATGGATGGATGCATTGCCCGCCTTACTGCTAACTCTGACATTGGCCGGGTACTTTTGGCGGGTGTGGTTGCAGCGCCTTGTGCATTGGTGGGGCGTGATAGGTGTTTTTTTGCTGCTCGTGCTTGTCTTGGGATGGTTACTGAAGGGGAGCTGGTACATGAACACCCAATATCTGTTGCGTGGCATTTTTTTGTTGCTACCTACCTGGGGTATCTTGCGCAAAACACATTTTATGGAATGGCGCTCTTTAGCTATTGCCGGTCTTTTTTTATCTTTGAGTTTGGGTTTTCGCCTATTGGATAAAGTTTCAATAGAATGGCTGCCTATGGGAACACACTTTTTGTGGCATCTGATGTCGGCAGTAGGAGCATGGTTCCTGGGTAAGTACTTGTTGTCCTTGGAGCATTATTTCCTGCATCGTCGCTAGAAATGGCCAATTATGTTATTTACATTTGTTTGATATAGCATTATTCCGTTACTTTCTTTTAAAGGTCTTTTTTGTTAGTTTTACATCAAAAAATATTTTTATTATTAATCAAAATTTAAAATGCACAGCATAATGTTTTGTTTGATGACGGGTATTGAAAATTCTAATTTAGAACTATCTTTCTAAAAAGTGTAGAGAAGATGTCAAACATTGTATTATCAGTAGAAAATGTATGGAAACAATATCGCTTGGGTGTAATAGGGGTGAGCTCTTTACGTGAGGAAATAGAGCGTTTCTGGGCAAAAATAAAAGGGAAAGAAGCTCCACTTTTTAAGGTAGGTGAAACCAACGATAGGCAAAACATTAGAGGAAGATATGTGTGGGCTTTGCAAGACATTAACTTTGAAGTGAAACAAGGGCAAGTGGTGGGAATAATCGGCGAAAATGGAGCGGGAAAATCTACTTTACTGAAAATTCTTTCAAAAGTAACTCCCCCGACTAAAGGAATAATTAGAATAAAAGGAAGAATAGCAAGCCTTTTAGAGGTAGGCACGGGATTTCATCCTGAGCTTACGGGCAGAGAAAATATTTTTCTAAATGGTGCTATCTTAGGGATGACTAAGAATGACATTCGTAAGAAGTTTGACGAAATAGTGGAGTTTTCGGGTATAGGGAAATATGTTGATACGCCTGTAAAGCGTTATAGTTCAGGTATGTATGTGCGTTTGGCATTTGCAGTAGCCGCACATTTAGAACCTGAAATCTTAATTGTAGATGAGGTGCTTTCCGTAGGTGATGCCGAGTTTCAGAAAAGATGCCTTGGCAAAATGCAGGATGTAAGTAGTGAAGGACGCACGGTACTCTTTGTGAGCCATAATATGGCAGCGGTACACTCATTGTGCTCTTATGGTATTTTAATGAACCAAGGGAAAGTGAAGTTTCAGGGTAATATTGATGTCGCTATCAAAAATTATTTGAACCAAGTGACTATCAAAAATGATAACAAAACACAAATAGAAAAACTATTAAAATTACAAGATGAGTTTATTGAGATTATTTCCCTAAAACTATTTCAGAAATCTGTTGGCGACCTCCTTGATAACGCATTTGACTCAGGTGAGGATATTTGCCTTCAATTTGTATATCGAGTTAAAAAAGAAGTGATAGGACTAAGAATAGGGTTTGAGCTTCAAACACTGGAAGGGTTAATTATTTTTAGAAGTTTTCATGATGACAGGCACGAGGAACTTGAAACCATAAAAGCTGGGACTTACTGTGCATTAGCAAGAATTCCCGCCAACTTTTTGTCACCCAAGGAATACATAATCAATATTGCGATAGGAATACATAATTATCGTTGGATCGTTTATAACGATTGTAAATTAACGATTTGTTCTTCAGGTGTGCCAACGTTCAACAAACCTTATGGGTACATTCATGAAGGGGTGCTTATGCCTTTAATTAACTGGGACTATACACCTTTGTAAATTTTATGTAAAATGGGCATAATAAAGAAATTATGGCATAATAGCTTTATATACAAAAAAATTGAGGCGTTTGTAGAAGCTAAGGCGGCTAAAATAGCCCGGAAAATGGCCGCTAGTGAAATATGGACGGCTTGTAGTGATAAGCCTAATATGCGTTTAAAGAAAAATATAGGCGATGGCATCTTTATGTACTGCTATGTAGACAGCATAGTTGCTGAGCTTATATTTAAAGAGCTTTTTGAGCAAGATGAACTGCTATTTTTGAAAAGATTTTTAAGACATCAAGATACTTTTATCGATGTAGGTGCAAACATAGGTTTGTTTTCCTTATTGGCTTCTAAGTATGTAGGTGAGAGCGGTAGGGTAATAGCTTTTGAGCCGGCATCTACTGCATACCGGCGTTTGCAGGAAAACATAGAGCTCAATAACCTAAAAAATATACAAGCACACCAAATGGCTCTTTCCAGTAGGGATGGGCAGGCGGAATTAAAAGTAGCGTCAGAAGGCTATGATGCTTGGAATTCTTTGGCAAAACCATCTTCAGGCAAGGTTGTGGGCTCAGAAATAGTACCGACGCTTACGCTAGATAGTTTTTTACAAAAAGAAGGTGTTGGGAGTATTTCTCTGATAAAAATAGATGTGGAGGGTTGGGAAATACCTGTTCTGAGGGGAGCAAAAGAGTTATTAAACTTAGCAAATGCGCCTACATTAATAGTAGAGTTTACTGAAGAAAATGCTCAAAATGCCGGGTTTTCGTGTAAAGAACTCTATCAATTATTGGTAGACTATGGTTATAAGTTGTTTACCTACAATGCAACCAAGAATTGCTTAGTTCCAGAAAATCTTCGAGCATACTACCCTTATGTAAATATTATTGCCACCAAGCAGCCGAAGTTTGTGGAACGAAGATTAAGAAACAAGTAGTTATGATAAAAGAAGTTATTAAAAAAATATTTCTTTCACTGGGTTACGAAATACGTAAACAGAATTCCTGTAAAGAAATGGATGCCTTTGGTTATCAAAAGATGTTGATGGAGAAGTTCAAAGGCGTCAACCAAGTACATACTATTTTTGATGTAGGGGCCTATGATGGGCAAACGGCTTTACTTTATGCTTCTTTATTTCCTAAGGCGCGAGTATATGCTTTTGAGCCTTTTTCTGACAGTTTTCAAAAAGCCGCTGAGCTTGCCAAGCAAGAAGCACGTATAGAACCATACCAACTGGCGGTGTCTTCATCTAATGGTAAAGGAATGCTGAATGTGAATAAATTTGAAGCGACCAACTCTCTACTTGTCTCTAATAAAATTGGCAATAATATAGATGAGCTTACACATACCATAAGAACAGAAGAAGTAAAGACCACTACCTTAGATGCTTTTTGTAAAAATAAGGATATATCTTTTATTGATATTCTCAAAATGGATATTCAAGGTGGTGAATTGGAAGCACTTAAAGGGGCAGAGGAACTTCTGAAAAGACAAAAAATAGGTCTTCTTTATACAGAGGTGGAGTTTGTACCTATCTATAAGGGCCAGCCCTTATTCAGTGATATAGAATTATACTTAAGGCAGTTTGACTATCAGCTTTACCGTATCATGAATATGTATTCTGATGAAACAGGACAGCTTTTGTGGGCAGATGCTATTTTCTTGAGTAATGTCTGTCAGAAATAAACAAAGCATGGGAGTATGAGCTTATCCAAAGTCCCTGTCATCACGCCTTTCTTCAATACATCGAAGACCCATAGAGGTATGTCTGTAAAGCGTTGCCAAGCAAAACTACCCCTACCTTGAGCACTGGATTATAGACGGGCTTTCGACCGACAACACTATAAAGATTGTATCGGAATATGCCCATAAGTACCCACATGTTAAGTACGTATCTGAAAAAGACCGGGGCATTTATGATGCAATGAATAAAGGTATAGATTTGGCAAAAGGTGGCTTCCTACTGTTCTTGGGAGCCGATGATAGATTAGTGGAAGGGGTACTCAATAAAGTTGTAAAAATGTGTAACTGGTACGACTTTGATTTAATCTATGGTAAAGTGCAATACCCTGATGGAAGTACTATCGGGCAACCTTATAACGCTGAGGTACTGAGTTTGAAGCCTTCTTTACCACAATTTGTGCATCATCAGGGGGCTTTTATAAGTAAAAAGGCTTTTGATTTATTAGGTAAATATGATACAAGGTACTCCATTAATGCTGATATAGTTTTTTTTGTAAAGTTACTTGGATACCCCAATAGCAGAAAATTTTTTTTAAATGAAGTGATCTCTTACTACTCCACCGAAGGGATTAGCTCCCAAAATATGGACGAGGGTTTGATATTCGAGTTTCCCGGTATGCTCTATAAGTATTTAGGAGTAAAAGTAGATGAGCATAGTTATTTTGAGTCTTTTAATGGTTATCTGTTCTATCAGATAGGTTATAAAAATCCTTTTAAGGGATTGTTAAATATTATTAAAGTAATGTATCGTACAGGCAAATACAGGTACTATTTGACAAATACATTGTATTGGATGAAGTTCAGACTAATAAATTCTTTTTTTAAAAGAACGAAGTGTTAAACTATGATTCTTGTCAGGTTAAAGGGCGGTTTAGGCAATCAGATGTTTCAGTATGCTTTTGCGAAATCTTTGCAGCTATTACACCGGCAGAAAGTGTTTTTAGATATTTCTGAACTGAATAATGGTTATAAACGATACGAGCTGCATCATTTTAATACTACCATTCCCATTGCAACGGAAAATGTAATCACTTATTTAAACAATTATCAGCGTAAACCAATAGTAAAAATAAAGAACAAACTACTGCCTTATTATTTAAGAAGTTATGTGCTGGAGCCTTTTTATCATTTCGATAAAAACTTGCTTAAAATAAAACAAACTGCCATTGTAGAAGGGTATTTCCAGTCGGAAAAATACTTTAAATTCAAACCGGTAGAAGAGACCATTAGAAGCGAATTTACATTGAAACAGCAGCTTTCGGATAAAAGCCAAGACTTGCTTCGGCAAATTATCCAAACGCCAAACGCGATTGGTGTGCATATCCGGCGGGGTGATTACGTAGGCAATCCGCTGCATCCTGTTCAGGAGGTGAGCTATTTTGACAAAGCTATTTCAAAGCTCAAACTACACCTTTCAAACTTTCACTTTTTTATCTTCTCGAATGACATAGACTGGTGTAAGGCAAATTGGAAGTTTCCTTACCCAACTACCTTTGTAGAAAATGTGGGTGAAGCCAACGCAGTGGAAGATTTCAGCCTTATGATGCATTGTAAGCATAATATTATCGCAAACAGCTCTTTTAGCTGGTGGGCTGCTTGGCTCAATCCTAACCCCAATAAAATAGTAATTGCACCCAAGCAGTGGGTAACCAGCAATTCTATATTTTATCGAAACCTAAACGATATCATACCGGAGCAATGGATCAAAATTTGAATATAAAAGTGCAAAAGAAGCTATCCTTTACTTATGACGCTTGCGTGTATAATACACAATCGGCAGAAGTGATTTTACCGATTGTTTTTCAAGAGATAAAGCCGAAAAGCGTATTAGATGTAGGTTGTGGCAATGGCAGTTGGTTAAAAGTGTGTGAAAAGCTTGGTGTTGAAAATTATTTGGGACTCGACGGGGAGCACCTTTCGCCCAATGACTTACTCATCCCTTATGAGAAATTTAAAGAGCAGGATTTACGACAACCATTTGATTTACAAAATAAGTATGATCTTGTACTTTGTTTAGAAGTCGCTGAGCATCTACCTGAACAGGCTGCCGATGGGTTGGTACAAAGCTTAACAACTCATGGTGACATCATTCTCTTTTCGGCAGCTATTCCTTATCAAGGGGGCTTTATGCATATCAATGAACAATACCCAAGCTATTGGCAAAAGAAATTTGAATCATATGGCTTTTACTTCTATGATTTGGTTCGCCCACAAATATGGACCAACCCTAAGGTACAACTCTGGTACCGGCAAAACATATTTGTTGTTGCTCATAAAGACAGCTTCATTGCTAAAAAATACCGTGCGAGTAGCGACTTTATAGATTTTGTGCATCCGGAGCTTTATGAAAAAAAAGCGTATCAAGCTTTAAGAGCTGAATTGATAGAAAAAGGCGAGTTGGGAATAACATTGGCATTAAAAGTCCTGAAAAACTCTATCTTGAAAAAGATATGGAAGAAATAAGTGCAGTACATCCCTTGGTGTCGGTAGTTATGCCTGTTTATAATGCAGAAAAATTTCTTGCAGAAGCAATAGAGAGCATTCTGAATCAAACATTTACCGACTTTGAATTTTTAATTTTTAATGATGGCTCTACCGATAACTCATTAAAAATCATTCAACAATATCAGCGGAAAGATTCACGGATTAAATTGGTTTATAGTGGAGAAAACAAGGGATATGTTTTTCATCTGAATGAAGGAATACGCTTAGCCAAGGGGAAATACATTGCACGAATGGATGCTGACGATATAGCCCTTCCGGAAAGATTAGAAAAACAAGTAGAATTTCTTGAAAAAAATGAAGATTATGTTTTATGTGGTAGTAGAATAAAATGCTTTGGAAAATCGGAACATGTGGTAGACTTGCCCATAGAAAATAACGAAATACATCTGAAAATGCTTTATATTAATCCATTAGCACATCCCAGTGTGATGATTAGAAAATCTGTATTGATAGATAAAAAGTTGTTTTATTATGATGGGGTTATGCCCGCCGAGGATTATGATTTGTGGGTTAGGTTAGCCCAATTTGGAAAGTTCTATAATTTTAGAGAATGCCTGTTATTATATCGGATACACAATAAAAATATTAGTTATCAGAAATACAAAGAAGAGCAAATAGCGAGTTTAGTAAAAACAGAGCAACGATACATTGAATATTTCTTTAATAAATTACAATTGAATAAAAGAGAGATAACCTTACTACATCTTATGTTTCGCCATAGAGATACCTTAGATATTCAAAAAGCAAGAGATTTAGTTGAACTAATCAAAAAAATAGAATCTCAGGATGTCTCTCATAAATATGTAAGTAACCAAGAAATAAAAAAGCTTTTAAGAAAGAAGTTTTTCTACCTTTGTACAACATCAACTCACTTGGGGTGGAAACTGTGGTATCTCTATATTAAAAGTGGTTTGACAATAACTTCCGTAAGTCTGAATTTCAAATTTCTAATAAAAGCTCTATTAAAATACAAAAAAAACTAATGTTATGTGTGGTATTTTGGGTACTTTGCCAAGTACAGAGTCATTTTTTTTTGAGCAAGCACTAAATCAGTTAGCACATAGAGGGCCTGATGGATTTGGGATATGGAGTGAAGAGGGTGTGGTTTCTTTAGGACATAGACGTTTATCTATCCTAGATTTATCGGAAAATGGTCGGCAGCCCATGGAATACAATGATAGATGGGTAATCACTTTTAACGGAGAAATTTACAACTTTATTGAAATTAGAAATGAGTTAAAACTGAAAGGCTATAAGTTTATATCTGATACTGACACTGAAGTCATCTTAGCCGCATATCAGGAGTGGGGGCCTCTTTGCCTTCAGAAATTTAATGGGATGTGGGCATTTGCTATTTGGGATAAACACCTCAAAAGGCTCTTTTTGTCAAGAGATCGCTTTGGAATAAAACCTCTATTTTACGCTTTTACTGAAGATAAATTTATTTTTGCTTCCGAGATGAAAGCTATTTTTCCTTTTTTAAAAGAGAGGAAATTGAGCTCAAAGTTTCAATGGTGCTTAGAAAATATTTATGAATATGAACATTCGCCATATTGTCTTATTGAAGGCATAAAACGTTTCCCAGCAGGGCACTATGGTTTTGTGGATACAGATGCGAAAAAAGTAAATGTAACGTCTTACTGGAACACTTTAGATAATCTTGAAATTTTACCTGAAAAGTATGAAAAACAAGTAGATAGATTCAGAGAATTATTCTTTGATGCTTGCAAAATCAGGATGCGAGCAGATGTAAAAATAGGAACAGCTTTGAGTGGAGGCTTAGATTCAAGTTCTGTTACCGCAGCTTTGTGCCAAATAGGAAATAAAAATGAGAGAACAGCCCAGGATTGGCAAAACGCTTTTGTAGCAACTTTCCCAAACACAGATTTAGATGAAACTCATTATGCTAAAATATTGACAGAAAAATTAGGTATAAGGGCTTTTTTTCAAGAAATAAATCCAGAAAAAGGAATTGCTAATTTAGAAAATTATCTTTGGTTATTTGAAGAAATATATTTTACTTCACCTATTCCAATGATAGAACTCTATAAAGCTATTAAAAATCATGGAATAACAGTAAGTCTTGATGGACACGGAGCTGATGAATTACTTTCAGGGTACGGAAATAGCTTGTTTAATATAGCAAAAGAAAAGCCTTTTGACTGCAGATTAATAAAAGAAGTCATAAAAACATATAAAGAAATTAGAAATATTCAAGATAATAAAACTTTAAAATATCTAATTGATGGCTACGAGGGTAGAAAAAATATAATAAAACATTATGCAAAAGAAATAATAGGGCTCAATACCAAAGAAAATCTTAAAAAGCAAAAAATGGGGTTGTTTAATCAATACTTGTATGAGATTTTTCATAAAACCATATTGCCAACATTATTAAGAAATTACGATAGATACTCAATGGCGGCAAGTGTTGAAGTAAGGATGCCCTTTATGGATTACAGATTGGTAACTTACTGTTTTTCTTTGCCTTGGCAGAGTAAGTATAGAAACGGCTTTACAAAAGCAATATTAAGGGATGCAATGAGCGCTTATATGCCGCCAGAAATTACTTGGAGAAAAGTAAAAACTGGTTTTGGAACACCTTTCACGGAATGGATTAGAGGTCCGTGGAAATCTTATTTTTTAGACATAATTCATTCAAGCAATTTTTTAAACTCTTCTTTGATAGATAGCAAAGCTGTAAAAAATAAGATAGAAAGCTTGATATCAACCCCAACACCTACATTTGCTATGGGACAAGAGGCTTGGAAGGCTATTATGCCATTTTTTTGGGAAAACGCAGTTTTAAAACGAATAATAAAATGACCATTAGAAAAGCCGTTATAAAAGTGGGCTTTTGCGTAGCCTACGACTGGCATTTACTTGCTCACTCTTTGCCTCGTGTATATCCGCATTCTGATATGATATGTTTAGCCCTGGATAAAAACCGCAGGTCTTGGGCGGGGCAAAAATATGCCTTTGACGACAAAGCTTTTTATCGCTTCGTAGAAGAGATTGACACCGAAAAAAAAATTATCCTCTATGAAGATGACTTTGCTTTGCCTCATCTTAATTCACGGCAAAACTGCAATAGGCATCGTACGCTTATAGCAGAAAAAATGGGAAAAGGAGGCTGGCATATTCAAGTAGATGCCGATGAATATTTCTTAGATTTTGCCGGCTTTGTCGAGTACTTAAAAAAACTGAATCCTGCCCCCACCGGCAATGAAAAACCATTGAACGTATCTTGTCCCTTTATACCTCTTATTAAAAAGACCCAAAAAGGTTATTTGTTTGTTCAATTCGGCGACCGGCTCCCCGAAATGATACCTATGGCTACCAATGTGCCTGACTATCAGAGGGCAAGGCAAAATGGGCATTTCAATCACTATACGCCTTTCTACGTAATTCATGAAACTTGGTCAAGAGGGGAAGAAGAGCTGCTGTACAAAATAAATAACTGGGGGCATGCATCCGAAGAGTTGGAAGCTAAGGAAAGACGATTGAGCTATTTTGCTCTTTGGAAAGCACTTGATGAATACAATTATATGTATCTACATAATTTTCATCCTGCCAAAGCAGAAATTTGGCCCAAACTGGGGTATTGTGAGGCTCAAAACATAGAGGAGCTTATAGAGCGAATACCGACCCCTAAGTTTCCCTTGTCAAAGTTTCAGTTATTTTTAAAAAACAATCGTAACGTAGCCAGAATCAAGCATTTGTGGAATAAACTATTACGAAAGTCATGAAATGGATACAAAGCATAAAACAAAAAATACACGAGTGGAACGCCGCACGTGAGCTTAAGCGAATATGCCCCCTTATTGGCGCGTGAGTCTGAAGGTTTAGATGCCGAACAGTTGGTTGACTTGATTTATGGCGCCAGATGGAAGAGGTTTTTTTGGATAAAACAAGTGAAATCTGAAATTTTGGCTCTCTGCAAACTGGTAGAGCAACGTAAGCCTCGTTTTGTATTAGAAATTGGCACAGCAAACGGTGGTTCGCTTTTTCTTTTTTCTAAGCTGGCACATCCCGAAGCAACCATCATCTCCATAGATCTGCCCGGTGGAGCGTTTGGTGGAGGTTATCCTGCTTACAAAGAGGCTTTTTACCGGTCTTTTGCAGGCAAAAAACAAAAAATGATTTTATTTAGAGCGGACTCTCACGACCCGGAAACATTGCAACAAGCTCAAAGAGGTTTTAAATGGCAATCAGTTAGATTTTTTGTTTATAGATGGTGATCATAGCTATGAAGGAGTAAAAACAGATTTTGAGCAGTATGCTCCATTGGTAAGCAAAGGTGGAATAATAGCTTTTCATGACATAGCCAAACACCCGGAAACGTGGAATGTAGCGGTCTGTAACTATTGGGAGGAAATTAAAACCGCTTATGAATCATCAAGAGTTTATAGAAAATCAAGAGCAAGGCTGGGCCGGCATTGGAGTATTGGTAAAATAGAAATCATGCTCTCCATCATTATCGTCAATTACAACACCTTTGACCTCACTTGCAAGTGCATAGAGAGTGTATTGAAATACACCGCCCTGCATGACTATGAAATTATTCTTGTGGACAACGACTCCTCCGAGTGCCCGCCGCAGCTGTTTAAAGAGCGCTTCCCCCACATACAACTCATTGTCAGCCCTCTGAACGTAGGCTTTGCCAAAGGCAATAACTTGGGCATTGCGCACGCCCGTGGTGATTATATACTACTGCTCAATAGCGATATAGAGCTCATAGAAGATGCCATTACCCCTTTGCTTCACTACATGCAGCAGAACCCGGCAGTGGGCGTGGTGTCGCCCATGTTGGTATATCCTGACGGGCGGATTCAACAAGTAGCGGGGCGCTTTCCCGGCTTGCGTTACGAGCTCACAGAGCTGTTGCGCCTGCACAAGCTTATGGGACCGCAATCCCTGTTGGGATGGCATTTCGACCACCTAAGCCTCGTGGATGCCGACTGGGTATGGGGGGCTTTCTTTTTGATGCGCAGAGAGGTACTCGACATATTCCCCAACAAACAACTGCCCGATGACTTTTTTATGTATTTTGAAGACGTGCAGTGGTGCTATCACATCAAAAAAGCAGGATTCAGAATTGTTTATAATCCGGTAGCAAGGGCAGTACATCATGTGTCGGCAAGTAGTGGGGCATCTGCCATCGCAGAAGAAAAGCTGCATGCAAGTTTGAAGAATGAGTATATCTTCTGGACAAAAGAAAAAGGTGCCTGTTATGCACGCCTGCTGATGGGACTGCGTGCACTGAAATACCTGAGCCTGCGAAAACCGGCGTTTCGTAAAATAGCGCTTGTCTATGCAAAGGTTTTTTTGAAAGGGCTGCCTGCTGTTTAGTTGTCCGGTTTTTTTGAAATATTACATATCGCCCCGCCTCAAAGCAGCTGTTAAGCTATCTTAAATAGATTGTTTTCTGTATATTATTGCTCTATTTTGCTTTGTTTGTTCTAAGCACATCACTCTATGAAGGTAGCTACTACACAACCTTTCCGCATTGTTTACTCTCTTTTTGCGCATGAGTACTTGGGATACCTCCTGGAATCCTTTGCTATACAACTCAACTCCAAAGGCGAGCTCACGCTTCGGTACCAAAACATATCTGCCAAAAATATCCATGAATTTGCCAAAGAAGCCTCAGAAGTAGATTACGAGCTGACCCGCCTCATGGATAGCATACAGCCGGAGCAGATTGTGCGTAAGTTTTACAATAAAAAAATTTCGCAGGCTGACTTCTTTTTGAAGATATACCATCCTGAAAAAGGCGATAAAATATTACAAGAAAGCATTGCACGCTACATAGAAGAACGCCGGGCTAAAATCCTTGCCCTGCTGCGTGATCATGACCGCCCGCTCTATATCATGGGCAACGACGGCAATCCGGCATGGCAACAGGTCGAAATAATGAAAGAGGCTGCCACCGTGCTTTTTCATTTCCGCAGGCACGAACACGAAACCCATTACTTCCCGACCATCAAGCATGCCGGGCAAAAAGTGCATTTTCATAAAAAAGAAAGTATTCTCATATGCCATCAGCCGGCATGGCTTTTAATAGAAAATAAACTATACCATTTTGCCGATGAGGTGGAAGGGCAGAAGCTAAGCCCGTTTTTAAAACGCCCATTTATTGCCATCAAAAGAGAGCTGGAAGAGACCTATTATCGAAAGTTTGTTGCCCCCCTTATTGCACGTTATCAAGTCTTTGCCAAGGGCTTCGATATTATCAAAGAAAAACCCGCGCCGCGCCCCCTTTTATGGTTTAGCAGCCTGGCAGCGCAGCAAAAGCTGGTGCCGGCAGGTGAAGACGCCGCCGTGGAGCAAAGCGGACAGATACTTTTTCAACTGCAATTCGACTACGGCAGGCATCGTTGTGCGCCCCACGACGAAGGCGCGGCGCTTGTTTCCGTGGAGCACGACAACGACCACTATACTTTCTACAAAACCATTCGCTCTTTGTTCAAAGAACAAGCCATCATTCAAAGTCTGAAAGAGAAAGGCTTAATCCTTAAAAAAGGAAGGGCTGTTTGGGATGCGGGCGCTGCCCTCGCCTGGATAGATACCCACCGGGAAGCCTTGACGGCAGAAGGCTTTGTATTGGAGCAGAAAGTGGGCGAGGGAAAGGCCTATTTCGTTGGAAAACCCTCTATTTCCATTGCTATAGAGGAAGTGCACGATTGGTTCGATATCAAGGCGAAGGTGTTCTTTGGTGAATACGAAATCCCATTTCTCAAACTACGGGAATACATCCTCAGTGGCAAGCGTGAGTTTCTGTTACCCAATGGACAAATAGCCGTCATCCCCGAAGAGTGGTTTGAGCGCTATTATGACCTCTTCCATTATGCACAACCCAACGGGCAAACAGCTACTTTACGCCCTCATCATGTGCAACTGGTAGAGCATCTGCATAAGCACCGCTTGGCAGAAGTGCGGCTGTCGGAGCGTTTGCAGCGGCTTCGTTCTTTTGAAAAAATAGAGGACTACCCCTTGCCCGAGGGCTTCCGCGGCGAGCTGCGCCCTTATCAGAAGGCCGGTTATAATTGGTTGCGTTTCTTGAACGAATATCAGTTGGGCGGCTGTTTGGCAGACCATATGGGCTTGGGCAAGACCATACAGACGTTGGCTCTGTTGCAAGCCGAGAAAGAAAAGGGCGCCTCCACACCTTCGTTAGTCGTGGTGCCCACTTCATTGGTTTACAACTGGCAGCTGGAAGCCGAGAAATTTACTCCCGGTTTGAAGATTTTTGTTTACACAGGTACTTACAGAAACAAAGACATCAGCCAATTCCAAGGTTACGACATAGTGCTTACCTCTTATGGAATTGTGCGTTTGGATATCGACCTTTTGAAAGACTTTCCTTTTCATTATGTTATCTTGGATGAAGCACAGGCTATTAAAAACCCTTCATCCAACATATCAAAAGCAGTCAACAGGCTAAAATCCAAGCACAGGCTTATCTTAACCGGCACGCCCATAGAAAACTCCACGCTCGACCTCTGGTCTCAAATGAATTTTGTGAATCCCGGTCTGCTGGGCAGCCAGGCTTATTTCAAGCGGCATTTCCTTTACCCCATTGAAAGAGATGGCGACGAAGCCAAAAAAGAAAAGCTCTATTATTTGATTAAGCCGTTTGTATTGCGGCGAAACAAAGCACAGGTAGCCAAAGACCTGCCCGAGAAAATAGAGCAGACCATTTACTGCGATATGAGCGAGCTGCAGGCAAAGGTATATGAAGAAGAAAAATCGAAATACAGAAACGAAATACTGCAGCGTCTTGAAAAAGACGGCTTAGGAAAAACGCAGTTTCTGCTTTTGCAAGGGCTGACCCGGCTACGCCAAATAGCCAACCATCCGCGTTTGGCTTTCCCCGATTATGAGGGCAATTCCGGCAAACTGGAAGAAGTGCTCGACAAGCTGGCCATGATTGTGCAAGAAGGCGCCAAGGTGTTGGTGTTCAGTCAGTTCGTTAGCCATTTGAAGATAGTAAAAGACTACCTCGACTTGGTAGAATGGAACTACGCTTATTTGGATGGCGCTACCAAAGACCGTCAAGCAGAAGTAGAGCGTTTTCAAAATGATGAAAACGTAAAGGTGTTTCTTATCTCTTTGAAAGCCGGCGGCTTGGGACTGAACTTGACAGCAGCCGAATACGTCTTGCTGCTGGACCCCTGGTGGAATCCCGCAGTAGAGGCACAGGCCATAGACAGAGCCCATCGTATCGGTCAGAAAAACACCGTTATTACTTACCGCTTTATCTCTAAAAATACCGTAGAAGAAAAGATACTGGCACTTCAACGCTCGAAACGGCAGCTTGCCGAAGAATTGATTACCGTGGAAGAAGGTTTTATGAAGTCGCTCTCTTCCGAAGATATTATGATGTTGCTTAATTGATGCGTTCAAGTGCCATGATACCGGTGGTAGCCGCTGCTTGGGCTTCCCGGTACATATTCCAAAGACGCAGGCGCTCTTGTTCTTCTTCGGCACGGCGCTTCTCTTCTTCTATGCGTGCAAGCTCTGCCTTCGAAGTCAGAGGAACCACTACGTTCAAGCGAACGGTTTCGGTGATTGCGCCTACCTGCAGGCGTACCGTGTTGGGCTGGTAATTCGTTGCTGCACCGGCTACAAAATACCGGCCGGACAGATCGTTCAGCGCCAAGCTGAATTCCCCTTTGGCAGAGGAGCGCCCCCGGGCAAGCACCTTCCCCTCGGCATTGACCACAACCACACTGCCCTCGAGTGGGGCTTGTGTTTTGGCATCTATGATTTTTCCGGCAAGCAGCACGGTTACTTGAGGCTTCAAGGCCGGATTGGCATTTTCTACTTTGGCATAATACAAATCGCCGTCACGTGTAAAATAAGCTTCCGAGCCGTCGGCCGTGATGATAAAACACTCATCATCGGCTGCTGTATTAAAGGGGCTGCCTATGTTGATGACTTCCCCAAAACTGCCATCTTCATGAAGTACCACCTTGAAAATATCAAGTCCGCCAAAGCCGTTGTAACCATCCGAAGCAAAGAATAGAGTCTTTCCGTCGCCGGCCAGAAAAGGGTGGCGGTCATTGCCCGGCGTGCTGATGGGCAATTTGCGCAGATAAGACCACTTGCCATCAGCCCCCCGGCGGCTATAATACAGGTCCATGTTGCCGTAATAAGGACCCGTAGCCACAATGAACAAATTACCGTCGGGCGATATGGTCATGCCGTCGGTGGCTAACTCTTTGCCCATGGCTTCCTGGTCTAAAAAGTACTGAGTGATGCCGCCATTAAGCCCGCGAGGACTGACCCACTTGCCGCCTATGATTTGGGCTTTGTAGTAGGGTCCCTGCCGGAAGTTCCATTGATCCCAGCTTTGAAAATAAACACTGTTGCCGTCCGGAGTTACTACCGGCTCGTCCTCGCCATTCCATGTGTTGATAGGGGGGGGCAGACAGACAGGATCGCTCCACCGGCCGTTTTCTTTGTAGGCATAATAAATATCGCCATCGTACTCATGGGTTCCATCCGGGCGGTCACGACGTTCCGACCACTCTTTGCCCCCGCGGGTGGACATAAAAAACAAGTAGCGCCCATCCGGGGTAATGCTTGGATTGGTTTCTCTAAAGGGTGAGTTCAGGCGGTAGAGCCGCTCTATGCGCACTTGATACGGGTGTTTGAGTATGCGCACGGGCTTTTGGGCTTGTATGCCGTTAGAAATCAAGCAGAACAGTAAAAGCTGAAATAGGTATGACAGACGTCTCATCGCAACAGCAAAATTGGTATAAAATCTATTATTGATAAAAACTAAGAAAAAAAGATGGTTTCAACAATCAAAGGAGCCGTAATATCGCCGCTTAACTGATTTTTTGGAATAGTTCCCCCCAGTTGCCCGTGATGGAAGGCATCGCCAGGGCTGCTTGCAACTCTTCTATGAACTGCCGGCGTGGAATAAGCTCTGCCCCCAAGCTTTCTAAATACTGCGTATATACTTGACAATCGATAAGGTAAAAGCCTGCGGCTTCCAATGTCCGGCACAATGTGATGAACCCTACTTTAGAAGCATTGCTCACAAGGGAAAACATCGACTCACCAAAGAACACACGCCCCATCGACAAACCATATAAACCGCCTACCAGCTGCCCTGCCTGCCATACTTCCACCGAATGGGCATATCCCAGCCGGTGCATATGGATATACGCCTGCTTCATTTCTTCGGTAATCCAGGTGCCGTGCTGTCCCTTGCGCGGTACTTGCCGGCAGTGGGTGATGACCGAAACGAAGTCTTTATCGTAAGTAACTTCAAAAAATCTTTTTTTCAGTATTTGGCGGCTGCTTTTCGATACCTTCAGCTTGGCAGGATACAATACAAAGCGCGGGTCCGGTGACCACCAAATAATAGGCTCGCCCGGGTTATACCAAGGAAAAATGCCGCTACGATAGGCTAAAAGCAGTCGCTCGTGCGATAAATCACCGCCTATTGCCACAATGCCTTCCTCGCTTGCTTCTTCTACGGGGGGGAAATAAAGAGCTTTGCCCAAAAAATGAATGCCTGCCATCTTCTTTGTCCTGCTTTATTGTTACCTTCTTTTACAAGAAGTGGTTTTTTTCCTTGAAAATACTAAATTCGCTATACAAAGGAAAACATATGATGAAACACTTCATAACCCTGTGTCTGCTGGCTTCGTTTTTGATGACAGCCTGCAGCTCATTAAAAAAAGCCGAAAACCTTTATTTGAAGGGGCAATATCAGCTGGCAATAGAGCAGTTGCAAAAAACCAAAGCAGCAGCCGGTAAAAAAGCCGTTTTGCGCAACTTTTATATGGCGCAATCCTACCGTAAGTCCAACCGCCTGCACGAAGCCTTGCCTTACTATGAAAAAATATATAACAAGCCTATACCGAAGCTTATTGACCCGGACGACCACCCCGACGACGCTATTTTTTATTATGCCCTGGCTTTGAAAAACGCCGGTAAGTACGACCAGGCAAAACGGCAGTTCGAAAGCTATGTGCGCCAAGGCAAAAAGGTGGAGTATGTGAAGCGGGCACAAACAGAAATTGAAAACATAGAGCGCCTGCAGCGACTCATGAAAGAAAAGTCTTATTATGAAGTGGAAAACTGTAGCGGACTGAATTCGCCGGCCGCCGAGTTTTCTGTTTTGCCGCTCTCCGCGCGCGAATTGCTGGTAAGTGCGGCACGCAAGGAAAATATTTACGCTGCCAATGGGCAGCCCTTCACCGGCCTGTACAAAGTGGTGCTTACCGACACCTGCGAAGGCACTTATCAGGTGTTTAGCCCCAACCTGTTTACTGATGGCATCAATGAAGCTACGGCTACTCTTTCGCCCGATGGCAAAACACTTATTTTTGCCCGGGGCAACCCGCAGCAAAAGAAAAATGCCAAAGGGCAAAAAAATGTAAAGCTTTTCATTTCGGAAAAAGTGAACGGAGAATGGACGCCGCCGCGCCTGTTGGAAGGGGTCAGCAGTAACGATGAAGAGCGGTATTACGGAAAACAACTGCCCGGCTCCAAGCCCCAAGCTTATGCATGGGATTCATCGCCCGCCTTTTCGCCCGATGGCGAGCGCCTTTATTTTGCATCTACACGTGAATACGACGACTTTGGTAACCGCAACTTGGGCGGAAGCGACCTGTTTTATGCCATACGCTTGCCCGATGGCAGCTGGGGCAAAGTGCGCCACCTAGGCGACGAAATCAATACGCCGGGCAATGAAATGTTTCCCGTGGTTTCTTCCGACGGTAAGCTTTATTTTGCCTCAGACGGACAGCCCGGCTTCGGGCAACTGGATATATTCGTTGCCACGCGTTCAAAAGGAAAAATTACCATCCGCAATTTGGGCGCGCCTGTCAACTCGCCTTATGACGACTTTGCCATGACTTTCGATTCCGATACCACAGGCTACTTTAGCTCCAACCGCCCGCAGGGCAAAGGCAGCGACGACATCTACCGCTTTATTGACCGCACGCCCAAAACCAAAATCGTGCGTTATTATTTAGCCATCCGCACCTTGGGCATAGAACTGAATGGCACCGAACAACCGTTGCCCAACACGCGCGTACGCCTGCTCGACAAAAACGAACAACTCATTCAAGAACTGTATAGCAACAACCGCGGATGGACCGACCCCCTTCCTGTTCCCGAAAATGCCGAGTTTATAGTGCTGGCAGACTTGCCCGAAGGCAAAAAGCAATACCTGGCCGCACGCGAGTTCTTCACCATGGCGGGGCGAAAAATACCACAAGAGCTGCTCGAAAAGCCGGAGACTGATACCGTTCTGGTGTTTGAAGTGAAGCTGAAAGCCTTTGAGGTAAATAAAACCCGTTTTGTGTACAACATCCTTTACGACTACAACAAATGGAACATACGCCCCGATGCAGCAGCTGTGCTCGACCGTATCGTTACTTTCTTGCGCGACAACCCCAACGTAACCGTAGAGTTGCGCTCACATACCGACTCACGCGGCACTTATGCCGACAATGAAATACTGGCGCAAAACCGTGCACAGGCGGCCGTCGATTACATCGTATCGAAAGGCATAGACCGGGAGCGCCTCAAGCCCAGTGGCTACGGCGAGCGGGAGCCGCGTGTGGTAGATGCCGACTTGGCGGCACGCTATCCTTTCCTGAAAGAAGGCGATGTGTTGAATGATGAGTTTATTTACAGCTTTCCCGATGAAGCCACACGGGAACTACTGCACCAGTTGAATCGCCGCACCGAAATTATTATCACCGGCGTTATCAATACCGGCCGGTAGGCGGTATTATTTTTGAGGGATTAAAATATGGTAATTGAAAAGAAGCAAATAAACTTATGAAAGCAATCGTAAAAATTCTTTTTTGGGCAATGGGGCTCATGAGCAGCGCCGTGTATGCACAGCAAAGCGCCTATTGGCAAGCGGTGCAGGCCAGAGACGTGCAGCTGCCTTCTTCTGCGCAACGCGTGTTGTTCCCCGAAGAGTATGCCCTTTTCAGGCTAAATGCCTCTTTGTTCATGAACGAGATGCAAAAAGCACCCCAAGAAGCAGCACGCACTGCATCCAAAGGGGTTGTGATGGAGCTGCCCTTGCCGGATGGCAGTGTGCAGCGCTTCCGGGTGTATGAGTCGCCGGTAATGGCGCCCGCTTTAGCTGCCAAGTATCCGGCTATTAAAACCTATGTGGCACAAGGTATAGACGACCCCACCGCCACTGCCCGTTTAGGTTGGACACCCACCAAAGGCTTCCATGCCATCATTCGTTCAAAAGAAGGAACCGTTTACATTGACCCTTATGCCAAAGGGCAGAAGGAGTATTACATGAGCTACTTTCGAAGCAAGCTCTTGATTACCAAAAACTTCTTTTGTGAAGTAGATGGTGCCGTGAAAGCTACGCAAGAGTCTGTCTTGGCGCGTGCCGCTCAGCTGGTCGAAGGCAATGAGTTGCGCGTGTACCGGCTGGCACTGGCAGCCACAGGCGAATACACTCAATACCATGGAGGTACCGTGGCGGCAGCACTGGATGCCATGGTGACGACCATCAACCGCGTCAACGAAATTTACGAACAAGATTTGGCCGTGCGATTGGTCTTGATAGACAATACTGATTTGCTTATTTACACCGACCCCACCACAGACCCTTACTCCAACAACGATGGCTATGCCATGTTGAGCGAAAACCAAAGTAATGTGGACGCTGTCATCGGTAGTGCCAATTACGACATCGGGCATGTCTTTAGCACGGGGGGAGGCGGCATTGCAGGCTTGGGCGTTATTTGTTCATCGGGGCAGAAGGCACGCGGCGTAACCGGTAGCACTGCCCCCGAAGGCGACGCCTTTGATGTGGACTATGTGTGCCACGAAATAGGGCATCAGTTCGGGGCAAATCATACATTCAATGCAGAAGTAGGGGCTTGTGCGGGAAATAAAGCGCCTTCGGCTGCCTTTGAGCCATGGAGTGGGTCTACCATCATGGCTTATGCCGGAATTTGCGCCCCCTTCAACCTGCAAAACCATTCCGACCCGTACTTCCATATACATAGCATACAGGAGATTCAGACAACCATTGCAAGCTCTTCTTGTGCCTCTGTTGAAGCCGTCAACAATACAGCGCCTGCTGTGAGTGTAAGCACTGTTTCTTATACCATCCCGCATTCCACGCCTTTCTTTTTGGCAGGCACTGCTACCGACAGCGAAGACGAAGGGCTTACTTACTGCTGGGAAGAATACGACCTCGAGCAGGATGGGCTGCCGCCTTTGTTTCGAAGCTACCTGCCCACAACGAGTGGCATACGTGTGTTTCCCTCTTGGGACCGCATTTTAAGCAACACCAATGAAGAACCGGAACTGCTGCCTTCAACCAACCGCAGCATGAACTTCCGCCTGACCGTACGCGACAACCATGCCGGTGGGGGTGGGGTGAGCTACGAGTCAGCGAGTTTGAATGTAACCACGGCGGCCGGTCCATTTCGTGTGACTTATCCCAACTCTTCTTTTGTAACGTGGTATGAAGGCGATGAAGTTACCATCAATTGGGATGTGGCCAATACCGACCTTTTCCCTGTAAACTGCCAAAGCGTCGATATCTATTTGTCGAAGGATGGAGGTGCTACCTTTCCCGCCGCTTTAAAGCTGGCATCGGGCGTGCCCAACACCGGTAGCTATACACTCACCTGCCCGGCTGTCACCACCACGCAAGCCCGCATCATGATAGTGGCTGCCGACAATGTGTTTTTCGACGTCAGTGATAACAACTTTACCATCTTTTCAAATGTGGTAACAGCACCGGACGAGGAATTATCGGAAAAAGTAGCCGTTTATCCGAATCCAAGTCATGGTGTTTATGTTATTAAAGTGCCGGCTGAATTGAAGGACGCACGGGCCTTGGTGTTCAATACCTTAGGCGAGCAAGTAGCAGCCCAAATCATAGGACAAGAGCGCTTGGAGCTCGACCTGCAGTCGCTGCCGGCAGGGGTGTATGTGCTAACTATTCGCACAGAGCGTGCACAAATACAAAAACGCTTGATTAAAGAACGGTAAAATAAAAGTAAAGCCATGGCAAGTTGGATAGAAAAAACGGAGCATTTCTTTCAAAAGGTAAGAGCGCTTTCACCCGAAACCAAGTACGAAATAGGCAATGCCGTTGTGGTTGCCGGGATCTGCAGCATTTTTATGTTCCCCGGCTACCCGGGACTGTGGATGTCGATGCTGATTGTGGGAAGTATCATTAAGAAGCGCTTCCGTTGGGTTAAGAAGAAAGGCTACCGCTTTGGGCACCGGAAGGATAAAAGAAGAGGGCAAACCGTAAAAAAAGGTCCCCTCACCGATGAACAAATTGTGCGTTTTGCTCGTATAAAAGGCGGCGTGATTACCCCGGCAGAGTTGGCTTTGGAGACTTCGTTGAGTGTGGAGGAAGCCGAAGAGCGGCTGATAAAGCTGCATAGTAAAGGGTTCAATGAAATAAAAGTGAGTGACAAAGGCTTTGTTGTATATGATTTCCACTGCGTTTTACCTTCCTTAGATGACAAAATCAATGCAAAAAAACTGGATTCATTTTGAACCGTACCATGTGGCAGGAGCTGTTTGCTGAGCTTCGAAAAATGATTTCTTTAAGCATGCCCATTATCATTGCCCAAATAGGCAGTGTGTTTATGGGCATTATTGATAATATGATGGTTGGTGACTTGGGCGAGGTGCCTTTGGCAGCTGCCGGTGTCGCCAACCCTATTTTCTTTTTGCTTGCCAGCATCGGTATAGGTATTTTTTCTGCTATTTCGCCCTTGGTAGCCAAGCAATACAGTGAAACAGCCGGCAAAAAAGAATGCGGTTACATTCTTTTTGCCGGTATGAAATTGTCTATTAGTGTGGGCTTGGTCATTACGGCCGCTTTGTTGCTGATAGCTGCCAACTTCGATATTTTCCGTCAAAGCAAGGAGGTAGAAATAGAGGCGCGCCCTTATCTGCAGGTAATTGCCACCTCGGCAGTGCCCATGATGTTTTTTCTGGCAGTCAAGCATTTTAGCGATGGGCTCTCTATTGTATGGCCCGCTATGATTATTACTATTGTGGGCTTGGTGGTGAATGTTTTCGGCAACTGGGTGCTGATTTATGGCCATCTGGGCTTTTCGCCTATGGGCTTGTATGGCTCAGGCTTATCCACGCTTATTGCGCGGGTGCTGATGGCTTGTTTGATGATTGTGTATGTTCTTGAGTCGAAGTATTTCCGGGACTATATCCCCAACATATTAAAACCGATTCCTACACGCGTGTGGAGCCGGCGCATCTTGCGCTTGGGACTGCCCAGTGGCATGCAGTATTTCTTTGAACTGGGGGCTTTCACCGGGGCTGCCATCCTTGCAGGTTGGATTGGTGTGACGGCACTGGCAGCTCATAATGTGATTTTTAGTATCGCTACCTTCACTTACATGGTGGCGGCAGGGGTTTCTTTTGCCGGTGCCATACGCGTGGGTATTCAAGCAGGCAAACAGTCTTACCACAAGGTGCGTATTGCCGGCTTTGCCAGCATATTGCTGGTAAGCGTGCTGATGTTGTTCAGTGCTACTTTGCTGGTAGTATTTGCCGAGCCGGTCATTCGCCTCTACACGCATGACTATGAAGTGGTGCTGTTTGCTTCTTCCGTAATTTTTGTTTTCATGTTTTATCAGCTGTTTGACGGCATACAGGCGGTAGGGGTAGGTATTTTGCGGGGGGTTTTTGACGTGAATGTACCTACGTTGATTACCATCTTTGCTTATTGGGTGGTTTGTTTGCCGATTGCCTACTTGTTGGCCAATAAAGTAGATTGGATGACGGTAGCTTCGTGGTGGGGCGAAAGTGTGCCACCGGCCGAAGTGAACAAATACCGTTTGATGGGCCTATGGATTGGCCTTACTACCGGTTTGGGGGTCTCTGCCACCTTGTTGACGGCGCGTTTTTATCTACTTACGCGTGAGGGACACCTGCCGGTGATAGAAAAAAAAGCAGCCTGAGTGCCCGGATGGTAAGCAAGAACAATACCATACACTTTCCTATTGTGTGAAAACTTACATAGCCCTTCGATAGCTCCGGTTGACGGCTATCGAATTTTTTATAAAATTAATGCTTAAACAAACAACCAAGCAACAGGCTTATGAGACAACTTTTACTTGCCGTATCACTGCTTCTACTTTCCCCGCTTATGTGGTCTTGTGAAAAAAAGCATCAAGATACACGCCGCGAAAAGATAGACTTGCTTGTAGTAAATGCCACTATTTACACTGTGGACTCTTCGTTCACCGTAGCCGAAGCCATGGCCATTAAAAATGGCCTGATAGTAGCCACGGGTGAGCGAAAAGAGCTGGAGCAACGCTATGATGCCCAAAATATCTACGATGCGGGGGGGCATTTTGTCTTTCCGGGTTTCTATGATGCCCACTGCCACTTCATAGGTTATGCCCAAACTCTTGCCCAGGCCGACTTGGTGGGGGCTGCTTCGCCGCAAGAAGTCATAGAGCGCTTGAAAGCCTTTCGAAAGCAAAATCCCGACCTGCCTTGGTTGTTGGGAAGAGGCTGGGACCAAAACGACTGGAGCGACAAGTCTTTCCCCGACCGCCGCTTGCTGGATGAAGCCTTTCCCGACATACCAGTATTTCTGACCCGTATCGATGGACATGCCGCTTGGGTAAATACCAAAGCGCTGCAAGAAGCGGCTTTGCTGCAGGCAAGAAAAGTAGAAGGCGGAAGCATACGGTTGCGCCCCGATGGCAGCCCCTCCGGCATCTTGATAGACAATGCCGTGGACTTGGTGGAACGCCACATTCCACCTATGAGCCGGGAAATGCTAAGTAAGCTGCTTTTAAAAGCCCAGCAGAATTGTTTTGCCGTAGGGCTTACCACCTTGAGCGATGCAGGCTTGCCCTTAGAGCATATTCGCTTGCTCGATAGCCTGCAACAAAGCGGAAGCTTGCGCATGCGTCTTTATGTGATGGCAAGTGCCACTCCCGAAAATATAGCATTCTTCCGGAAGAATGGACGCATAAAAACCGATCGTCTCAATGTCCGCAGCTTCAAAATATATGCAGATGGCGCTTTGGGCTCGCGGGGGGCTTTCTTGCTGGCGCCTTACCACGATGCACCCGGCGAGCGGGGCTTTTTACTGCAGAGCGAGGCAGCACTCGACAAGCTGTACAGTCAAATAGCCGGTATGGGCTTTCAAGCCAATACACACTGCATTGGCGATGCCGCCAATCGTACGGTATTGCGCTTATATGCCAAATATTTGAAAGGAAACGAACGCTGGCGCATAGAGCACGCGCAAGTGGTGCAGCCCGAAGACCTGGCTTATTTCCGCAAATATGGCATTATTCCGTCTGTACAGCCTACCCACGCTACTTCCGATATGTATTGGGCAGAGAATCGTTTGGGAAAAGAGCGCTTGGCTTTTGCTTATGCCTATAAAAGCCTGCTTGATGCAGCCGGCTTGTTGGCGCTGGGTACCGACTTCCCCGTAGAGCGCATCAGTCCTTTTCTTACCTTTTATGCGGCATTGAGCCGGAAAGACCTGAACGGTTTCCCGCCCGAAGGCTTTTTGCCGGAACAGGCACTGAGCCGCCGCGATATCCTGAAAGGCATGACCATTTGGGCGGCCTATGCCAATTTTGAAGAAAACGAAAGGGGAAGCCTTGAAGCCGGAAAGCAAGCAGATTTTATTGTGATTGACCGCGATTTGATGAAAGTAGAAGCGGCCGATATTCCGGATGCCAAAGTACTGGCAACTTTCATAGGGGGCGAGCAGGTATATAGCGCCGAAAACGAAAAGTAAGAGGCGCTTCTAAGAAAGCCAATGGAGGAGGCGCGCCCACCACTTTTTAATGGGGGAAGTGGGGGCGGATGGGTTCTCTGCCGTCTTTTGAGATGCAAGCTGCCGTAGATGCTCTACTTCTTGCAGCAATAACTGATGCTGTTCTTTGAGCTTTTGGTGCCGGGTTTTGAGGCGCTTATACTTGGCTTCGCTTCGGCGGTACAAAGCTTCCCACTCGTGCGCCCCGGTGGCTTCTTTGACGGCTGCCACAAACGCACTGTGTGGATAGTAGCGCTCTTCGTTGCATACAATACAACGGTGGTCATTGTCAAAATTATGTGTTTCGCAATGAATGCAAATCCATCCCATGATCGCAGTAGCCTGATGCCCAAAAATACAATAAATCTTATCTTTTGAAAGTGGCGCATAGAGATGCGCTTTATCCTTTGAAAAAAGTAGTATACTTGTGACGAATAATAAGAATATAAGTCCCTGTTTAAGATTCAACAAAAATGACACTTGATATGAATAGCACCGTAGAAGTACTGCATGAAGATGACTTCATGAAAATGTATTTTAACCCTTCCATTCAATGTATAGTGAAGGAGTGGAAGCAAAATCCTTCCGAGGATAAAATTAAGTTGTTGATATTGAATCTTGTACATAAAATCATCCTGACACGCAGAAAATACGAAATAGACATTAACCTGCTGGCCGATTGCCGGAAACTGACGGGCGAACTGTTTTCAGAGCAGGTGATTGATTGGTTGAATGAGAAGATTCATAAAATGTATGTAGCCAATAATATCCGCAAAAAGGCATTCGTGGCTTCTTCTGAAATAGCTTGCAACCGTTCGTTGATAGATTACATCGAGCAAAGTGGCGGTGCCTTGACCGGTTTGGAAATGCGTCTGTTTGACGACATAGAGCAGGCCAAGGCCTGGTTGGCTTCCTCAAAGGTAAATACTCTCTAAGCAAGCATATGACGGCAGAGCGTCCGCAATTGTAGAAAAGTTCGTATTTTTGCCCCCTACAAAACAAGCTTTATTCAATGTTCACAAACTTTCAATCCATACGTCGCCACATGTTTTACGCTGTGGCACTGTCTCTTTTGCTGGGGGCTTGCCAAAAGCGCTTGCAATACCAAAGCACGGTCGAGTCACTGCCCATCAACAGCGAAATATCGGCCGATGCACGGATAGATAGCATGATTGCCCCATATAAGCAGCGCCTAACGGCAGAAATCAGCCGGGTGCTGGCTTATTCTGACAGGGCCGTAGAGCGTCCCAAGAATGTGTATGAACATCCGTTGGGCAATTTTACTGCCGATTTGATGCTGCAAAAAGCGCAAGCCCTGCAGCCGCAAACGTCGTTGAGTGTGATTACCTTTGGGGGATTGCGTACCGGTTTCCCGGCCGGCGCCGTTACCGTGGGGCATATGTTTGAATTGATGCCCTTCGAGAACGAATTGGTAATCTTGACCGTGGAAGGTAAAACCTTGGAAGAGCTGTTTGAATACATGCTTCGCAAAAAAAATACTGCCTTGGGCGGGGTACGTTTGGAAGTGGCCGCCGGTAAAGTACGCAACGCATGGATTGGAGGCAAACCGTGGGATCCGAATCAAACATACCGGGTAGCCATTTCCGACTATCTGGCCAATGGTGGTGATGATATGAGTTTTTGGAAAGAAGCCAAACAACGGGAAGAAACCGGGGTGAAGATTAGAGACATATTCATAGAAGGGGTAGAAGCAGCCGGTAAGAAAGGGACCATCCATCTGCAACTGGATGGCAGGGTAAAGGTGGTAGAATAAATCATGCAGCCGGTTGCATTGTGCATAAACTCAAAAAAGGCTATCCAAGACGGATAGCCTTTTGTCTTGTATTTGATAGGCCTTGAAAAGGTGCTTATTGGCAATCTTTGTTTACTGCCGCTTCGGCATACAGCTTTACTTCGGGCCACAATACCGACTTGCCATCAGGACCGGTGTGCAGGTCTTTACATACTTCATTCAGGGCTTTGATACCACTGCCGGCATTCCATTCTTCTACGTTGATGGTGGTGCTGATGCTTACTTTTTCTTCGCTTAGGGTGAGTTCTACCGGCACTTGCTTGTTGATGCCGTTCATTTCTATGCTTAAAAGTGCTTGCGTATCGCTAATGACAGAATCCAAGCGGGCTTTTAAAAGCACTTCTTCGCCTTCTTTTTGGGCAAAAGAACCAAAAAAGTATTTGGCTATTTTAGCGTCCCGGTCGGGGTTTTGGGTATCCACACTGCCTGTTTTGATGGTGATGCTCGCACCTTTGATGAGCTCTTGCAAAGAAGTGGCTTCTTGCAGGGGGCTTTCCACTTGGTATTCTTTAAAGCTGCCGCTTACGCCTGCCTTTTCGGTGAACTTGTAGGCAGTCCAGGTAAGGGTGGTTTCCCCCAAGCGGTAGCGGCACTCTGTGCTTGCTTGTGTGGTTTGGGTGCTGTCGGTATTTGTTTTTTCTTGTTTGGTTTCTTGTGAACCACAGCTCCATAATAGAGCGGCTAATCCGAAAGATAAGATGATTTTTTTCATGGCTTGCTTTGATTTTTTATTATTGAAACGGTTATCTAATTGCTTTGTTCTACAATATCGCCCCGGCTGACGCTCAGTATAATACCTGTTGCCAAGCCGGTAAAGAGTAGGGAGGTGCCTCCCATACTGACCAGTGGCAGCGGCAAACCTGTGATAGGCACCAAGCCTACGGCAACGGCCATGTTTGCCATGGCTTGCACAACCAGGCTGAATGAAAGCCCTGCTGCCAGTAGTCCCCCGAAAGCCCGGTGGCTGCGCGAAAGAATCATCATGCCGCGGTACAAAAGCCCCAAGTATAAAAAGACCACAAAAGCGCCGCCTATCAGGCCATATTCTTCCACAATGATGGCAAAGATGAAGTCAGAGAAGGGGTTGGGTAAAATATTGCGTTGTGTGCTGTTGCCCGGTCCTTTGCCGGTCAGTCCCCCGGTGGCAATGGCTATATAAGACTGCTCAGCTTGAAAGGGTATATTTTCTTTATCCAAGTAGCTTTCTATCCGGCTTTTTACTGTAGCCGCCCGTTCACCAAACGATAAAGCCACAAAGAGAGCCACTGCCCCCATCAGCAGTATGACAAAGAAATAGCGAAGTGGCACCCGGCCAATAAACATAATCAAGAGGCTGGTCATGAACAAAATCAGGGCATTGGAGAAGTTACTCAGCCCAATTAAGCCGCATACCAGACCAATCCAAAAAAGCATGGGCAACAGGCCTTCTTTGACGTCCTCGATGCGGTGTTGACGCTTGGAGAGCATGGCTGCCAGGTGTGAAATAAGGGCGAGTTTTGCCAAGTCAGAAGGTTGAAACGATTGATTGATGAAAGGAATGGTAATCCAGCGGCTGGCTTCGTTGATGGTCGTGCCGTATAACTGCGCTACGATGAGCAGAGGAACCGAGACCCACAAGGCAAACAACGACAGGCGGGCATAATAGCGGTAATCGATACGGTGGGCTATCCACATGACGATTAACGCCAGCAGCACCAGGCGAACATGCTTAAACAAGTAATATTCGGTGTTTCCTTCCAAGTACTTGAAAGCCAATGACTGTGTGGCGCTATATACCACCAAAATACTCATGAGAGAGAGTGCCGCAACAATGTACCAAATCACCGGGTCCCCTTTGAAGATGGGATGCTCTTTCTTTTTTGTTATATCCGCTTGGTAATCCAAAAAACTCATAATGCTCATTCTTTGTATCAAAGATAAAAAAACCTTTGGGCATAGAAGCAAGAAAGTGAATATGGCACCCTTTTGCTTTGTTGAATGCTTGTGTTTTTGGAAATATCCTATAATTTCGTGGCAGGAACCAAAAAAAATTGACAACAATGATACAAGCCAATGACCCTAAGCTCCGTTCGTGGATAGAAGTAGCACCCGATAGTGATTTCCCCATTCAAAATATACCTTTTGGCATCTTTTCTCATGATGGGCGCACCAAGCGCGCAGCCAGCCGTATAGGTGATGTTGTCATAGACTTGAGCGCTTTGGCAGAATTGGGCTACTTCGATGATTTGCAAATTCCTGACTTGTCTGTTTTTTATAATGACACCTTGAATGACTTCATTCGTCTGGGCAAGGAAACCACCCGCCGGGTGCGTAACCGGATTGCCGAGCTTTTCGCCGCCGATAACCCTGCCTTGCGGGAGCAGGCAGAGCATAAAGAACAGGTGCTTTTCGATGCCCGCCAAGTGCACATGCACATGCCGGTAGAGGTGGGGGACTACACTGATTTTTATTCCAGCTTGGAACACGCCACCAATGTAGGCAAGATGTTTCGCCCCGACAACCCCCTGTTGCCCAACTGGAAACACCTGCCCGTAGGCTATCATGGACGCTCGTCTTCCATCGTGGTTTCGGGGCACCCGGTCATTCGTCCCAAAGGGCAAGTTTTGCCTGCGGGCGCCGATAAGCCGGTGTTTTCTGCCACCCAGCGCCTTGACTTCGAGCTGGAAGTGGCTTTTGTTGTGGGCAAAGACACGCAAATGGGCGACAGCATCACCACTGCCGAAGCCGAAGACTATATTTTTGGTTTGGTGCTTTTCAACGACTGGTCAGCCCGTGACATTCAAAAATGGGAATATGTGCCCTTGGGTCCTTTCTTAGGGAAAAACTTTGCTTCTACCATTTCACCATGGATAGTTACCTTGGATGCCTTGGAGCCCTTCCGCGTGGAATCGCCCAAGCAAGACCCCGAAGTGCTGGATTATCTTAAGTTTGAAGGCAAAAAGAGCTTCGATATCCACCTGGAGGTATACATTCAGCCCAAAGACAGTGTGCCTTCGTTGGTATGCCGCAGCAACTTCAAATATATGTACTGGAACATGAGCCAGCAGCTGGCACACCACACAGTGAATGGGTGTCCCATGCGGGTGGGTGATATGTGTGCGTCGGGAACCATCAGCGGGCCTACTCCCGATAGCTTTGGTTCTATGCTGGAACTTAGCTGGGGCGGAAAAAATGTAGTAAAGCTCCGGGATGGCATTGAGCGCAAGTTCATCGAAGACTACGACACCGTCATTATGCGCGGGTATGCGCAAGGCGATGGTTACCGCGTGGGCTTTGGTGAGTGTGCCGGACAAGTGTTGCCGGCAAAGAAATAAGGGGGAGCAGAAGGAAGCATGCCACAGGCGGCGAGGTAGTTGTGTGCTTCGCCGCCTGTTTGCTTTAGGAATTGGTTGCTTGATATTTTTTAAGTGGATTTGAAGTGAAGGGGACACACCGGGGCACGGCAACCTCTACTGCACCTCTTCACCGGTGGTTTCTTGCTTTTCAGAAGGTTCTTCTTCTTTCAGCAACCCATCGGGGCGGGGCAATATTTTTTGATTTGATTTGTCTTTTTTCTTGCGTGAGAACAACTCCCATATAGAGTTGAAGTCGCGTGTGTAAAGAATACTGAAACCGGCAGCTGTGTTGGTACTGTTGCTGATGGAAGTAACCACGCCGTTGCTCAAGTTCTTGTTGTACATTTTCAAACGATAGCGTCCGTCGGGGGTGAGCATGTATTCCACCGTCCATTCGCCTACAATGTTGGCAGTAGCACTTTGATTTTGGGTGTCTATCAAGCCATCGCGGGTGATACGCAAGCGCCCGTCCAGGAAGGTATAACTCAAGCGCACATGAAAGACATTATTGCTTTGCTTGTCCCAGCCTGACAGGTCCACATCTATTTGCAGGTTTTCGTCCACTTGCGACATCCAATGGCTCAGTTGGTTGGAAAGCAGCTCACTCACGGTATTGCCCCCGGCTCCACTGATGCCACTAAAGGAGTTCTCGCCGGAAAACTTTTTAAACAAAATCAAACTGAACACTTGGCGGTTACGCTCTTGCTCGTCGCCTTCTATGCGCCCTTTGAAACTGTAAAGCGCCGAGCGAAGGGCGGGATTGGTGATGCTGCGCTCTACTTCGCTAAAATCGATGTCGAAGCGTATATCGGGGGCAAGCATCGGACCGGTAAGGTGCAACAGCACCTGCACGGGGTAACGTCTTGTGTATTCCGGCGAGTTCAGCTCTGTATTGCTGCTGTTGAGCAGCGGAAGCAGGGAAGTGATGGTTTCGTAATAGGCTTTAATATCCAGCTCGGCACTGTACACATCGCCAATGAAGTAGATGGCACTGCCTTCCCGCACTTTAAACTGTTTGTTTACCAGATTAAGCATGGTGAAGTTATAGCTGCCTTCTTTGATGTAGAAGTCGCCCCACATGGTGAACTCACCGCGGGAGTCAATACTCATTTGTATTCTGCCCTGCCCGTTGCCGCGCATGATGTCGCCCGCCCGCGGGTCAAAGATGATTTCGAAGTAAGCATCGGGCGTTACATCCAGATTAAAGTCCATGCGCAGGTTTTGCAGCTTTACTTCTTTGGTTTCGCTTTGGTTGTTTTTGTCGTTCTCAAAGTCTTTGAAAACAATGTAGTCTTTTTGAGAGACTTTTTCGCTGCCGTAAAGCGGGATATATAGCTTGGTACCGTATTCGGTACGGGCGTTGGCTTGCAAATACAGGTTGTCAGGCGTGCCGCTAATTTGTGCATCGCCACTGACAAGGGCATCGCCATAGTAGAGCTCGCCTTCGCGGGGTGGGGTGTTCAGCACCAAGAACTTTTTAAATTCTCCCCGTATATCCAAATAGAAGTCTTGAAAGTAGTGGTGGTAAATATCACCGGTGAAGACGGCATTGCCTTGGCGGTTGTCCATGATGCGCAAGCGTCGCATGCGGATGGCATCCGGGGTAATATACAACTTGTCGCTGAAGCTGTAAGTAGTGCCCAAGTAGTTGACTTTGAATGTTGCTTGTTTGAAATCAAGGATGCCCGCAAGTAAAGGCTTGTCGAGGCTGCCGCGCAGCGCCAATTTGCCCGAAACCGTACCGCCAATTTCCGACAGATAGTCCTTCAAAAAAGGATTGAGCACTTTTAGCTCTGTTTCCTTCATCTCCGCTATCACCTGTATTTGCCCGGAACTGTGCCGGTAGTGACCGCTCATAAAGAAAACATAATCTACACGATTATAGAGGTCGGCATTGAAAATAATACTGCCGGTTTGGGCATCCCATCCCACAACACTGCTGAGGTAGCCCACATAAATATTTTGAAAAGTGAGGTCTTCCACTTCGGCTTCGCCTTCAATAATGGGCGTGGAGGTGTATAAGTTGCGCAGCGTGAAAGAACCCAAGAGCGTGCCATCCACGGGAATGCTCGCCAAAGCACTGAAAGGACGCAGGTTCACCATGTTGAAATCTACCTGCAACTGATGCGGGAAAGAGGCTTCGGCAATGTTACCGTGGAGCACGATGGATTGCCCTTGGTGCGAAAGCGTAAAGCGGTCAAAAGTTACTTGGCGGCTGCTGTCTGTGCTGAATTGAATATTCCGGAAGGACTCAATATCCCACTGTGCGCCTCCCAGCGTAAGATGGGAGTCATAGAAGTAGAGCGTTTGTTGGCTTTCGCCCAACTCCAAGGCGCCTTGGAGTTTTAGCTCTGACAGAAGTGTATCGTTGTCCACTCGTATATATTGCCGGAATTCAATGGCGTCGTTGTACCAGGAAGCATTCAATAGCAATTGGCGCGTGCGGATGCCGCCTATTTCCTGCCGGGCCGAGAGCAGGTCGAGCTGTGCCAACACATCGGCGCCATAACGGGGCTTATACATTTCTACATCTAAGGCAGATTCGTAAAACCGTTCGGCGCCCCATTGCAGGGTGTCTATGGGGGTTTGAGTTGCTATTCTCAATATAGAAGAGTCGGCCGATTGGATAAACTCGCCACTCAAACGGCTGTTGTGGCTAAGGTAGGCATTGGGGGCAAAGAGCTGCAAAACGGGGTTCAGATTGGTGCATATCACTTCCATTTGAATGTGAAGGCTGTCGTTATGCGCACCACTTGCAGATGCTTTTTGGGCATAGTAGTCTTTTTGCACTTGTTGCTGCTTGCTTACGGCGAGCCATAGCTCATAGGGCACTTCTTGCAAATAACGAATGAGTTGCCCGTTGTCGTAGTGCCCTTCAAGACTTACAGTTACATAATCAGATAAAAGCTGTAGTTTTTCTTCTGCTTGCGATGCACGCCGGTAATAAGTGAGCGTGAGTTGGTGGGTGGTAAGTGTGTGGTTGCCATAAAGAAACTGCACATTTTGAAAATGCAGGCGGGCATCTACACTTTTAAACTCACTGTACTCGCCTTGTATTTGAGTTGAAATCCGCGCCGTTGTGTCTAACCAATGGGTTGCTTGCAGGTCGAGATAGTCTATGCCACCTTGCAATTTGGCAAAGCGTAAACTATCTTTCAGAAAAGCCCCTTTCAACAATAGATGCAGGCGGGCGTTGGGGTCTTCCGAATGAAGTGTTCCATTTAAAAGTGCATTGCTTGAATTGCCCGATAACTGTAATTGCCGGTAGGCATAGCCGTTTACAACAAATTCATCTATGGTGGCAGACAGATTAAAATCATGCCGGTGCAGGTCGGTCCCGTAACCGTCCAGTTCCATGTGTGCCGTGAGTGTGCCCAGCATGCTTTGATCTATGAGGTAGCCTAAACGAAAGTCCGTTAAGTCAAGCCTTATATTGTAATGGGGCAGGGCGGGCGCCTCTTCTTTGTAAAAGACTTCGCCTTCACTGCTTATTTCACCCAAGGCGGTATAAAGTTGTGTGGTGTAGTTGAAATCTTTGGCATAGCCGTCAAGGCGCAGCTCACCGTCTATGAAATCTATCTTTTGCAGCCAAGGATGCAGAGAAGCAGGCAGGTATTGTTTGAGGTCTTCCATTTTAAGAGACAGAGAGGGAATATCGGCTTCTATGACCGCGGCTTCAATATCAGGAAGCCCCTGCGTGCTGATGATGCCCTGCAGGTAGCTGTCGTTACCAAAACGCAGGTAGGCATCTTCCCACACAAACTCCCGTATGGTACCATTGACCTGCCCATTGATTTGCCATTCATCTTGCCATTGGGCAAACACCTCATGAAACGGCGCCAGATCTGCGGGGTGAATGCGGCTTCCTTCGAAATGGATGTCAAGCAGAACCGAGTCCACAAAAGCCCCCATGGCAGACATGCTTTCATAAGAGAAGCGCACCTTGTCGCCCAGGTAGGAGTTGTTTAAATAAAGATGCAGCCTGTCGAAATACATGTGTTGTGCATCCATATGAAAGTCTGTGTCAAGACTTTTGACGTAGAGAGAACTTTGGGGTTCATGGAATTGAAGCTGCCGCGTGCTGAGCGCTATGGTGTCGCCAAAGGCCTTGAAGTCCAATACCGTACCATAAATATTATTCAGGCTGAAGTGTGCGTAGTCGAAGAAGCCCCCGGGCAGGCTGTCTTGCCTTCCGTCATGATAACGAAACTGCATGTTGTTCAGATAGGCTTTTTCGATGATAAAAGGCGCCGGTTGACTGCTGCTGCTTTGGCTTCCGAAACGTTCATTCAGTTCTTCGATAAACAAATTGATATTGAAGCCTTGATGCTGTATATCATAGTGCATGTTGAAGAGTCCGTTTTCCAAACGGGCTTCTTTGATGCGTACTCTGCCTATGAGCAGTTGAGTCAAGCTAAAGGTGACGCGTATTTCCTCTATATCCACCAAATCCACAAAATGCTCATCGTATATGTGAACATTGCGTAAGTGTATGCTCCGGTTGGGCAGGTTGACGAGCAAGCGTTCGATGTCGGCATTGTAATGGCTGTTTTTGAAAACATAGGCCACAGCCTGCCGGGCCAGGAAGCTTTGCACCGCAGGCAGCGCCAACAAGGCGGCAAGAGTCAAAAACAAAAGCAAAACGAAAAAAACAGGGCGGGTTACCCACCTGTGCAGCAGCCTTTTGAAAATCTTCAAAAAAGGCGTACTTTCGTTGCCTAAAATATCTTCTTTTTTATCCTCTTCTTTCCTTTCTAATGCCAAGGCGTATGCAGGTTACGATTTTAGCCATTGAGTCTTCTTGCGACGATACATCGGCAGCCGTGATTCAAGATAGCAAAATTCGTTCAAATATAGTTGCCAATCAAGAGGTTCATAAAGAATATGGGGGCGTGGTGCCCGAGCTGGCTTCGCGTGCCCATCAGCAGCATATTATACCGGTGGTGGACAAAGCGCTGAGAGTAGCCGGCGTGCGTCCCGAAGAGCTGACAGCCATTGCCTGTACGCGTGGACCGGGCTTGCTGGGCTCTTTGTTGGTGGGTGTTTCTTTTGCCAAAGCCATGGCTTTGGCGCTGAACATACCGCTGATAGACGTGCACCACATGAAAGCCCATATTTTGGCACATTTTATTGAACCACCGGTCCCTTCTTTCCCTTTTTTGTGTTTGACGGTAAGCGGTGGGCACACACAGCTGGTGCGTGTAGATGCCCCTTTGCAGATGACCGTTTTGGGCGAAACGCTCGATGATGCGGTGGGTGAGGCCTTCGACAAAACAGCCAAGCTGCTGGGCTTGCCCTATCCGGGTGGTCCTTTGATTGACCGTTATGCCAAAGAAGGCAATCCGTATGCTTTCACCTTTCCAATGCCACAGGTGGAAGGGCTGCATTTCTCTTTTAGCGGACTGAAGACTTCTATTCTCAACTTTCTTCAAAAGCACACGCGTGCAGACAAGCATTTTGTAGAAAAGCACCTGCCTGACATCTGCGCCAGTGTGCAGCATACTTTCGTGCAAGTGTTGCTTCAGAAGTTGGAGCAGGCAGTCGTGCAAACCGGTATTACGGAGGTGGCTATTGCCGGCGGTGTGTCTGCCAACAGCGCTTTGCGGGCTGTTTTGCAACAAAAAGCAGAGCAGGCAGGATGGCGCGTGTTTATTCCGGCCATGCAGTATTGTACCGACAATGCCGCCATGATTGCCATGGCTGCTCATTTCCAATATTTGGAAGGTGACTTTGCTTCTTTGCAAATGCATGCCACGGCGCGCTGGAGCATTTCTTAAAGACAGTACGAACGCCTAAGAAACATCCATATGAACCCGGAGGAGTATTACGAAAAGATAGATCAGCTGTACGAAGAAGTAGGAAAGGTAATCGTAGGGCAGCGTTTGCTGATTAACCGCTTGTTGATTGGTATTTTTACCGGTGGGCACATTTTGCTGGAGGGAAGTCCCGGGCTTGCCAAAACCAAAACGGTCAGTGTGCTGGCAGCCACCTTGCGCTTGCGTTTTCAGCGTATTCAGTTTACGCCCGACCTGCTGCCGGCCGATATCATCGGCACGATGGTGTACAACCAAAAAGAAGCACAATTTTTTGTGCGCAAAGGTCCCATTTTTGCCAATGTGATTCTGGCTGATGAAATCAACCGTGCACCGGCAAAGGTGCAGTCGGCTCTGCTCGAAGCCATGCAAGAGAAGCAAGTGACCATTGGCGAAGAGTCTTTCCCTTTGGAGCGCCCTTTCTTTGTGTTGGCCACACAAAACCCCATAGAGCACGAAGGAACTTATCCCTTGCCCGAAGCGCAGCTTGACCGCTTCATGATGCGTGTGCAGGTAGGCTACTTGTCGAAGGAAGAAGAGTTGGAAGTGATGCGCCGCATGGCCTCTTTCCGCCGCTTGCCTGAGCCGCAAAGTATTTTAACTCCCGACGATATTTTTACCATCCGCGAGTTATTGAATGAAGTGACACTCTCCGAAAGCCTGGAGCGTTATATTATTGAGCTCGTTTTTGCCACGCGCTATCCCAAAGATTACAAGATAGAAGAGGGGCGCTATATAGAATACGGCGCATCGCCACGCGCTACCATTGCACTCAATATGGCGGCACGTGCCTATGCTTTTTTGCAAAAGCGTAATTTTGTGCTGCCCGATGACATTAAGGCGGTGGCACCCGACGTGCTGAATCACCGTTTGATTTTGAACTATGAAGCGGAGGCCGACCGTGTTTCCGCTTATGATGTCATCCGCGCTATCTTAAGCCATGTGCCTATTTCATAACATAAAGAGTAAAGAGGGAAAATATGAGTGTTCTATCGTTGGTTGGGAAGCAGTTTGTAAAGAAGAAAGCACACGAAGAAGTAGCTATCTATGAGTTCGGATTCAGCCTCATTGGACCGCCTTTTCTGACGGTCCATCTGTTTTATGTCGATGGCGTGCTCATAGACACAGCGCAAAGCAACGCAGAGCGTCTGGTATTGCGCACTTTGCGCCCTTACCATATAGAACAAGTATTGCTGACCCATTGGCACGAAGACCACACGGGCAATTTGGTAGCCATTTATAAGCAGCATCGTCCGCAGGCGATATATGCCCATCCGCTCACTGCCCGTATTGTGCGCAAAGGCTTTTCCATTTTGCCTTACGAATATTTGATGCTGGGCAATACCACGCCCTTTAAAAAAGAAATATTGCCCTTGCCTGATAAGATACAATCGCGCCGCTTGACTTTTGTGCCGGTTTATACGCCCGGCCACAGCGAGGACCATACGGCTTACTATGTGCCGGAGCGGGGATGGCTGTTCTCAGGTGACCTGTTTGTGGCGGAACAAATCAAATTTTTTAGACATAGCGAAGACATTGCCCTGCAGATAGAATCTTTACGGAAAGTCGCCCGCCTGGACTTCGATACTTTGTTCTGTGCGCACAACCCCCGCCTCACAGACGGAAAAGAAGCTGTTTTGCACAAGCTGCAATACCTGGAAGATTTCTACGGAAAAGTGGCCGCTTGGTATCATCAGGGGTTGGACGAAAAAGAAATCATGAGACGGTTGCCGCTCGAAGAAAGCATTTTTATCCGCCTCATGACTTTTGGTGATGTAGGGCTGGTTTATATGATTCGTTCGGTGATCCGGAACGAACGACAAAAAAAGAACAGAATTAGCGTGTAGAGAGCTGTGTGGGTATTAGTTCAAAGTCAAGGTTGATAATGTCGCGAAAGTCGTGCCCTGCCTCTTCCATGTCTTCATCTTTTTCATCGTAATACCATTTTACGAAAACTGCTTTGCCGGTATCTTTGTGGATTTTTTCCAGTTTCTTTAAAATATCGAGGATGAACTTGGAAGAACTGGTGTTGAAGTACTCAAGCTTGAGTACCATGTTGAATGTCAGTATTTCAGATTGGGCAGCTTCATCCAGCCAATCCAAAATAGGCTGGTAAAAGTCGGCAGAGTTTTCAGGGATGGAACGTCCGGCTATTTCCAAAACGCCGGTGCGCGCATCGAAATAAACTTTAGGAGTGCGGTTGGTAGGTTCAATATTCAGGTTTTCCATAGGTTGTTTCCATAAATAGGGTTTTGAAACAAGAACAGCAAAATTAGGCAACTTGCTCCAAAACTTTCACTTTTAATGTAAAAAAAACACTTTTCCCGTTTAAAGGTTCAAAGTTGCATTCCAGCTTAGAGCCCGAACGACGCACAATGTCTATAAAGCCTAAGCCTGCCCCTTTGTCGGGCATGAAGCGGGCACGCTGCCACGCCTGCAAATATAGTGCATCCAGGTCATTTTTCGACAAGCTGTTGATTCTTTCTATCTGGTCTTTGATGCGCGCTATTTTCATACGGCTGACGGGGTTGGCCGTCTCAATCAAATAACCGTCATCGGTGCGTGACAGGCTGATTTTATGATGGACTACTTTGCCCCCCTCAAGATGATGCAGACTGTTGCGGTAGGCATGCAAATAAACATTTTGCAAACACTCGACAAAAATAGAAAAGGTGCGTTTCCGTATTTTCTTATTGGGTTCAATTTCTAAAAGCTTGTTTTCAACCGCTTCCAGTATTTGATCGATGGTTTCTTCATTGATTTGTCCCTCAAAATAAAGTAGAGACTGATGGTTCGTAGCTGTCATGGATGCGCCCTTCATAATTCCTGATTCAAAATATTTATGCTGTTTTTTTACGTAACAGCTTGTTTGGTGGTTGGTTGTTTGTAAGCAATTTAAAAAAAAATCTAAAATTCCAAATAAAACTGCTATTTCGGCAGGGAGTAGTGTACATGAGGAAGCCGGCACTCTTTAGGAACGCGTACCTTCAAGCAGCCGTCAAGCAGCCTGCTTTGGCAGGCAAGCCTTTCTTGTGGACGCAGGCGCCCCTGTTCCATAAAACGCAGCTCTTGTGGGCTCGGGGGGGTGAGGTGTTCGCCACCTTCCACTACCTGCATCTTGCAGCCCGTACAGCGTCCTTTGCCGCCGCAAGGGTGCATCCAGTCGATGAAGGCTGCTTGTATGTTTTGCAACAGCGTGCGCTCTTTTTGCGTTTCTATGCTTAAATCATGTAAGTTTTCAATCACCAACTTTGGCATGAAATTGCTATCTTTAAAAAGAACTTTATTTTAGAACCTGAACAAAGTTATGAGTGAGGAGCGTGTAAAACAACTACAGCCCTATTGGGAAGCATGGGCAACGTCTTTCATACAAAACGTTTATAGTCAAAAAGAGTATGTGCGGGGGGAGGACCTGCTGCATCTTACGCCCATAGAAGGGCTCAACAAGCTGCTCATTAAGCAGTTGTTCGACGAATGGCGCCAAGCCATAGAGCAGAGCAAGAGTCCCTATTTTGATTACGAGCATCCGAAAGTAAAAGCTGCGTTGCAAGAATATGCCAACGTTTTGTCTTACCACATAAAGATAGACGCCGAAGCCATGCGGCAGCTGCTGGGGCGCACCTTGAAACTATATGCCATGCTTCTGTTTTCGCCCTATCATTTTTTTGTACATTTCTTTGAACACAACCCCATGCCCATATTGGGCATAGAAGAGCTGAAAAAGCAGCTGAAGTATATTAAACACTATGATTTTTTGCTGCGCACGCTCATTGAACGCATGGAGCAACAACGCATGCAGGCACTGCCGCCTATTGCGCTTTTAGGTTTGTTTAAAGTCGTTTACGAGCAGCTGGGCAGCCAGTTGAGTTTGGACAATGAAGCCATAGAAGCTTTCTTGGCTCTGATTGGCTATGCGGCTGAGCAGCATAGCCGGGAAGGGAAAGAAAAAGCAATGGATTTGCCGGCGGAGGAGGGGGTGTCGCCCCCCGTTTCCACAGAAACCAATGGGCGCCCGCTTGAAGCTGCCACGAAGGTACAGCCGGAAGAAGAAAAGAATGGCACCAAAGAAGTATTACTTCCGGGGACAAACCAGCCTGTGGAACAGGTAGAAGACATAGCGGATGATGATGAGGAGGAATATTATGGGGGCTTGAACGAGCGTTTCAAACAGGCAGTACCGCGTAATATCAGTCTGAAGTTGCCCCAAACAGAAAGCCGCAGCCTGCGCGATGCTATCAGCTTGCACGAGCGTTTTATGTTTGTTGAGCAGCTGTTTGCCGGCAGTCATCATGCCTATCATCAGTTTATTCAAGAGATGGAAAAAGTACACGGTTTGGAGCAGACCATGCAGGTCTTTCAACGCTATTGTAGGGAGCAAAACTGGAAACCATCGGAAGCACTGGATGCCCTCGAAGCGGCAATCAAACGGGTCTTTGGGTGAAAAAGAAATGAGAGGAGTGCTGCTCAAGGGGGAGGTGCCGGGTCAAATTTATATTGATACCGGTTGCCGTTTCTTACGAAGTGCAAGCGTATCATATCATATCATATCAGTTATTTCCTTACTTGTGAAGTAAGAAGCTTTAATTTAATTCTTTTAAAACGACAGAAATAGACCTTTCTTGCACTTGACATAGCAAGATAGAGGCGCTATAGGGATGGGTTCTGACTATTTTTAGCTCATATTTCTGCAAAAAAATGGATACATAGCTGTGAAAAAAAAATAAAAAAGCGCTTGCATGTTTATGTTTTTTTTAATAGCTTCATTTTGTTACACTTGTTCTTTTAACTACTAAAAAAAGAAAACTATGAAAAGACAAAGACTCAGACATCGTTGGTGGCTTGCCATGCTGTTTATGTTTGTATGGCAGCTCGCCGGTGCACAGCAAACACTGAACAGCCGTGCTGTGCAAAAGAGTAGTTCAAGGGCACAAACCTTGAAAGTTGATATGGCAAACCGTTGCTATACGGTTCCTTACATGGAAAAACTGCGTAGCCGTTATTCCGGCATGATGAACGATGAAGAGTTCGAGCGTTGGCTGGCGCCTAAGGTAGAAGCTCTGCGGCGTGCCAAACAAAACGGTACCTACAAAAAAGCTACCTATACTATCCCCGTAGTGGTACACGTCATTCACAAGGGAGAGAGTGTAGGAAGTGGTACCAACATTCCCTTTGCGCAGATAGAATCACAAATTCGCGTACTCAATGAGGATTTTAACCGCCTCAACGCTGATGCGGCAAATACCCCCGCGGATTTTGCGGGCGTAGCCTCCTCTATTGATATAGAATTCAAGCTGGCTACGCGTGACCCAGATGGCAACCCCTTGGTGGCGGAGCCCGGTGTGCATCGTGTAGATGCTACAGCAGAGGGGTGGGGTAGTGGCCCTTTTTCCACAAGCTTTATAGATAATACCATCAAGCCGGCTACTTCGTGGGATCCTACTAAATACCTGAACATATGGGTTTGCGAAATAAGTGGTGGTATTTTAGGCTATGCGCAATTCCCTGAGGGAAGCGGCTTGCCCGGTATGCCTACCGGCACCCAGCCGGCCAATACCGACGGCGTAGTGATTCTTACACAGGCATTTGGAAGCAACTATGATGCTTCGGGCAACCCCATTCCCTCACCTTTCAATTTGGCAACGGGCATAGATAAAGGACGCACGGCTACTCATGAAGTAGGGCACTTCTTTGGCTTGCGCCATATTTGGGGCGATGGGGACTGCTCCCAAGATGATTTTGTATCAGATACGCCTCTGGCAGGAGCAGAAAACTACACACAATTGCCCTGTACTTACCCGGGTCCTAACTCGTGTAATACCGGAAGTGGCGACTTGCCCGATATGTTCCAAAACTATATGGATTATTCCTATGACGCCTGTATGAACCTGTTCACCGCAGGGCAAGTGGACAGAATGGAAACCGTCTTGCAAAACTCACCCCGCCGGTTAGAGCTGACTACCTCCGATGCTGCTGACCCACTGTCTATCTATGCCAATTTCACCGTGGATGTAAGCAGTGGTTGCGCTCCGCTGACCGTAACCTTTACCGATGCTTCGGGGGTTTCTTCCGGGGAACCTCCCATTACTTCTTGGTCCTGGAATTTCGATTTGAACAGTACGGGTGGTACCATTACCCCTTCTGCGACAGCCACGGGGCAAGGACCTCATACCATCACCTTTGACCCCACAAGTCTGGGCGTCGGTGTGTATACCTACACCATAGAATTGACAGTTGACAACGGCAATGGCAACTCTACCATTACCAAAGAGGTGACCGTGGTAGTGCCGCCTGCAGCACAGGCATTGCCGCAAGCCAATGGCTTTGAGGGTGGAACGGTAAGCGGCACGGGCACCATCAACGGATGGACGGTGAGCACCACCGGCTCGGTAGGGTGGGAAACCACCGCGGCAGCTGCCATCGAAGGCACTCAAAGCTTGCGGGTAAGAAACTATGATGAAGACCTTAGCGGGCAAACGGTGGAACTCTCAACCCCGCTTCTTGATTTTACCTCTGTTTCCCTTTCAAAGCTTGAGTTTTATGTAGCCTATGCACCTTATTCCTCTTCTTTTTCTTTCTCCGATGGTTTGCGTGTGGTAGCACGGGATGTATGTACCGGGCAAGAAATAGAACTTTACAATAAGTCAGGCAATGATTTGGCTACTGCTCCGGCTACAACCTCCGCATTTGTACCTACTGCTTCGCAATGGCGCCTTGAGTCAGTAGATTTGTCTGCACTCTCGGGCCTGCAGGTAGAAATTGTATTTCAAAATATCGGAGGATACGGCAACAACATCTATATCGACGATGTGCAAATTAAGGAGCTCATCCTGCAAGCCGACTTCACGGTAGATATAAGCAGTGGTTGCGCTCCGCTGACCGTAACCTTTACCGATGCCTCTGTGGTTGCTACAGGGCAGCCTGCCATTACTTCTTGGTCCTGGAACTTCGATTTGAACAGTACGGGTGGTACCATTACCCCTTCTGCGACAGCCACGGGGCAAGGACCCCATACCATCACCTTTGACCCCACAAGTCTGGGCGTCGGTGTGTATACCTACACCATAGAATTGACAGTTGACAACGGCAATGGCAACTCTACCATTACCAAAGAGGTGACCGTGGTAGTGCCGCCTGCAGCACAGGCATTGCCGCAAGCCAATGGCTTTGAGGGTGGAACGGTAAGCGGCACGGGCACCATCAACGGATGGACGGTGAGCACCACCGCCACGGCAGGTTGGGAAACCACCACGGATGCTGCCATCGAAGGCACTCAAAGCTTGCGGGTAAGAAACTATGATGAAGACCTTAGCGGGCAAACGGTGGAACTGGAGTCCATTCCGCTTGACTTTTCGGGTGTTTCTGCTGCCTCTCTGCGTTTCTATGTGGCGTACAGGGGGTATGGTTCTATTCAAAATGAAGGGCTGCGGATAGTCGTGCGTGACCCATGCACCGGCAGCGAGCAGGAAGTGTATGCCAAGTATGGTTCAGATTTACAGACTTCACCCGGTACCGGTAACTTTACGCCTACCTCTGCTTCGGAGTGGCGTGAAGAGGTGGTTGACTTGTCTTCTTTTGCAGGTCAGAGTGGCTTGGTGCTTGTTTTCCAAAATATTGGGAAATACGGCAATAATCTCTACATCGACGACGTGCGTATAGAAGAGCCGGCAGCCACAGATATGGCAGCTATAGCCGCCCTGCCCAAAGCTTGGGCTTTGAGCTGGAGTGATGTGAGCTTCTTGGCAGAGGTGAAGAACAATGGGGCTACTCCGGTGTCTTCATTTGATATTACAGTGGATGTATTGGATGCAGGAAGCAATTCTGTCTTCTCCACTACCGAAACCGTCAATTTGTCCACTCCACTCAACTTTGGAGAGAGCAGCCGCGTAAGCATAACGACTCCTTGGACGCCTGCTGCCGCCGGCAACTATACGGTCAACATAACAGTAAGTATTACCGGCGATGCCGATGCCTCCAATGATACCTACTCCTACAGCTTATCGGTGGTGGAACCCAACTACCAAGAGGGTAAAGTTTACGCTTACAATGCATACTCCGGATCAGCCGGCTTGCAAGACCACTACGTAACAGTTGATGCTACAACCGGCAGCCAGTCTGATTTGCAACTTTCTGCCGCTCCTGCCAATCTATTTGGTGGCGACTTAGTAGAAAACGTGGTTCTGGGTATTTCCTCTGGCGGAAAGCTCTATATTGTTGATGAGGCAGGAAACGAATATGAAGTGGCAGCACTTACCGGCTCTTCAATCTTTACAGGACTCACTTATGATGGTACTCAGTTGTTTGTTTCTTATGTAGCCTCAGGACTTGATGTGGCTCTGGCAACAGTAGATATGACTACCTTTGAGCTAACTCCGGTTGGAACCATAGGAAGCGGCTTGGGGATAGTAGGTATTGCAGCCAATGCTTCCGGAGACCTTTATGGTATCAGTATCGTAGATGATAAACTATACCAAATCGACAAAACGACAGCTGTACCAACTGAAGTAGGTGCTTTAGGCGTAGATATTAATTATGTACAAGACATTGGTTTTGACCGTGCACAGAATGTATTGTACGGAACGCTATATAGCAGTGCTACAAGCAGCGGAGGGCTCTATACTATAGATCTAAGCAGCGGTGCAGCTACTTTGATAGGTTCCGGATTCGGAGATGAAGAACTGACAATGTGTGCATTTGTTTCTTCGGCTCCAGTGGTGCCTTCTACCTACACAGTCACCTTTACGGTTACTGATGGCAGCAATCCGATTGAGAATGCGTCGATCAGCATCAACAATCAGACTTTGACGACAGATGCATCGGGCATAGCGAGCATTGACTTGCCGGATGGCACCTATAATTACACGGTGTCGGCAGGTCCTGATTATTTGGAGGCTACCGGTAGTGTGACCGTCAATGGAGCAGATGAAAGTGTAACTGTAACCTTGAGTTTGAATCCGCTGGCTAATGAAGACCTGTTAAGAGCCGGTGTTGAGGTGTATCCGAACCCGGTAGAAGGCGTCCTTATCTTAAATGTTTCTCGCGCCTATCGAGTGCGTATCATGGACTTGCAAGGACGTGTGCTTGTTGCATTTGACAGCCTGAATAGCCAGCAAAGAATCGACATGAGTAAATATGATAAAGGGCTGTATATCATAGAGCTTGAAAATGAGCAAGGACGTCATATAGGACGTATCATCAAACACTAATTCCCATTTCCGGGTGAGTGGGCAATTCAAGCCTGCTCACCTGTCTTAGTGATGGTTTATACCAGATATTTAAATTTTAAAAGGACAAAAAAATGAAAAGAGGAGTTTATATTCTATGGATACTTGTCATGCTGTTGTCGGTGACGGCATGCAAGAAGAAGAAGAAAGATTCTGGTCCCAGCGTGCAAGGTAAATGGACAGTTCAGGTAGCCATTCAAAATGGAAGCCTGCCTGCCGATTATGCCGCCGTTGACGGGCAAGCGGCAGAATTTACTGCCAGCAATTACAAAATAGGCACAAAACAAGGGACTTATAACTACACTGTCAACCAGAACAATACCGGCGGGGAAATCAGTTTGTCGCCGGATATATACAGTGGTGGTGAGTCGAAGTACAGCGTTTCGTTTAGCGGCAATAAAATGATTTGGAAAAAAAATGCCGCAGATCCGGATAAATCCTTCACTAATGAGGTAACTCTAACCTTTACCAAACAGTAAGCAAACAGTTTTGCTTTTTAAACAAAAAGACGGACAAAGGAAACCCCTGTCCGTCTTTGCTATTATGAATGAACGTTGGCAGAGTTCATCAAGTGTTTTTAGAGCGATTTTACAACTGCAAGAATGAGGTTGTTCACACGCTGACGGGCAGTGTCAAAGTCTATTTCACCGGCAGTGTATGCTTTCTCTATCTCGAAAAAGTGTTTATATAAGGGCTCTTCTTGATAGGTGGTCGCGATTTCGAAAGCCGTTTGTCCAGCCAGGTATTTATGCCAGCTCTGACGCACCATCTTCCAGTAGTCTTCGTGCTTTTGCCACCACTCTTGCGCAAGGCGGCAGCGCTCATCTGCTACTCTTTTGTATTCGTTCCACCCTTTTTCTTGGGCAATGAGGCGGTCACCGGCTTCGGTGCGCAAAATTTTGTCATTGTCTTGTTCGTGCACCCAGCCGTAGGGGGTGATTTCGTGGCGGTTGCGCCGCAGCATGATGTTGTAATCCTTGCGTTTGGTGAACTCGCGGCGTGGAAGGGGCGAGTAAGCGCTGCTTTCCCAATAGTGGCGCCCGTCGGCGTGCACCCAGCTGGCAATGCCTGCGTAGCGGGGGCTGTCATCTACTTGTGCCACCAGCTGCACCCATTGTCCTTTGAGTGGTTTTATGTTTTGTTTGCGGAATCGCCGTGCCCCCTCATAGGCGATGAGTGAGGAAGGCTCGTAGAGCCAGTCTTGCCGCCAATGCTTGACAATGATGCTGTCGTTGACAATAAGCAGATGCTGAAGTACTATCTTGCCTTTGCTCTCTTCTATGACCTGCACCCATTCCAACCCGCCACTCTGATAGTTGTCGTGGAAGCGGTAGTCTTTGTCGGGCGAGAAGGTCTCGGCAAAGTTGAAACTTACTTCATAACAACCACACATGCTTTTGATAGCTTCGATGTCTTTCTTTGCTTGTGCGTGCACGTGGCTGCCATACAGTATGCCGGCAGCTATCAAGGATGTTTGTAGCCATGATTTTAACATACGCTTTCCGTTTTTTGGTTGGTTTACATCGGCAAATTTATATTTATTTAGACTTAATACAAATAATTTTTAAATTTTATTTGGACTGAATAAAAATAATATTTATGTTTGCAACATCAATCACGACACAAACATCACTCAATTGACTGTATTGCAAGATGAAAGAAAGGTGGTTACTATGGATATTGGGCGTGGCAGTAGTCGCGCATGTTACGCAAGCGCAGCAGCTCGATTCCCTCATGCAAGAATATGAGCTGCAAGAAGTGGTGGTTTCTGCCGGTCGCTTGCAGCGGGAGCTGCACACCGTATCGGTACCCATACATACTATAGATGCAGAAGACATCCGCCGTGCGGGCTATTTGCGCTTGCAAGATGCCCTGCAAGAGCAAACCGGCTTGCAGCTTGTTTATGACCACGGCACGGGGCTGCAAATGCAAGGCTTGGATGCCGACTATACGCTGATTATGATAGACGGCGAGCCTTTGATTGGGCGTACTGCCGGCACCTTTGACCTCTCGCGCTTGAATATCACGGATATCAAACGCATAGAAATCATGCGTGGACCTTCATCGGCGATTTATGGTTCCGAGGCACTGGCGGGTGTCATTAACATTATCACGGAAGAAGATGAAGAGCAGCCTTGGCGATTATCGGGCATGGCTCGTTACGGCAGTCGAAATACAAGCAATTTTCAGCTGAAAGCTACCACTACATCCGGCAAGCTGCACACTTCATGGTCTGCCAACTACTATGGAAGCCAAGGTTACGACTATACGCCGGATACTTATGGGCAAACTGCTTCGCCTTTTGTGAACTACACACTCAGGGGGGGAGTGGCTTATGACCCTTCGCCGGCATGGCGTGTGCACGCGCGGGCACGTCTTTACGAAGATTTTGTAAAAGACGCTTACGAGTCCGCCGGAGAGCGGTTCGATGGCAAAGGATATGTGGCAGATAAAAATGTATATGCAGCCATAGAGTGGATGCCTACCGGGCGTGCCTTCTGGCAATTAAGAAATTATTTTACTACTTACCACACAACCGCCTCTTACTGGCAGAAAGACAGCGGGGAGGAGATAGACCATTCCTTCTTCCGGCAGTTATATTGGCGTCCCGAATTGTTTACCGAACACGACTTAGGGCAAGAGCACACTCTTTCGGGTGGTGTGGGCACCAACCGTGAGCTGGTAAGTGCCACGCGTTATGAGGGAACCCGCCACATGCATAACCTCTACGCCTATGTACAACACGAGTGGAGCCGGGCAGAGCGTTGGCATATGCATACCGGCGCCCGCTTTGACCAACACAGCATTTACGGTGCGCAGCTGTCGCCCAAGTGGGGGATTCGCTACAACCAAGACCGCTGGAGCCTGCGCATGTCTGTAGGGCGGGGCTACAAGGCACCGGACTTCCGGCAATTGTATTTGAACTTTACGAATAATGCCGCGGGCTATACGGTGCTGGGCACCGAAGAGGTGCGCCAAGGAATGGAGCAACTATTGACACAAGGCCTGATTGCTGAAATACTGATACCACCCGCAGAGGTCGCAAGCCTGAAGCCCGAGCGCTCTTGGGCATTGAATATAGGGGGCGAATGGAGACCCCTGCAAAATATGAAAGTGGATGTGAACCTCTTCCGGAACATGCTGCAAGACATGATAGACACGCAGCCTGTGGCAAGAAAAAACAATGGGCAGTTTGTGTACAGCTACCGCAATTTGCACGAGGTAATTACACAAGGCGTGGAACTCAATGTTGAGTATAAACCAAGCCCTTATTGGCGCCTGAGTGCGGGTTATCAATATCTCGATGCCTTTGAGCCTTCGGTAAAGGATCGTATTCGTGCCGGCGAGATATATAAGCGTGATGCCCAAACGCTGGCTTCACGGCGGGTAAAACTTGAAGAGTATGGTGGTTTATTCAATCGTTCGCGACATAGTGCCAACTTCAAAGCGTTCTACACCCATTCCAAGTGGGAGGCTACCATGCGTTTGATTTACCGCGGGCGCTACGGATGGGGCGATGCCAACGGAAATTTGATTTTAGATGACGCATCGGAGTATGTAGATGGCTACTTATTGTGCAATGTAAGCGCCGCCTGCCACCTGCGACACTACACCCTGCAAGCCGGCGTGGACAATCTTACAGATTTTCGCAACGAAACTTTGATTCCGGCTCTACCCCCACGTACCTTGTGGCTTAGCTTTCAATTCAATTTTTCCACCAATAAAAAGTAGTTCACTATGTTGAAACAACGTTTCGATTTGCCCACACTCTTACTGTGGGGCGTGCGGTTTGCCCTCGGTGCCCTGATGATTTGGGGCGGGTTGCATAAGTTTGAGGCTCAGCCTGCTGCGCACGAGGCTTTGCAACGCATCATAGAAGTAAGCCAAAAGCATCCGGAGAAAACTTCTTTGATGCTCTATATCTACGGCATGAAGTCAAGCGGCTTTGCCTGGCAGCTCTTGGGGCTGGCTGAGCTAATAGGAGGCATCCTGCTTTGTTTGCAAGGTACTGCTTTGCTGGGGGCTGCTGTGCTCTTGCCCGTTACCTTGCACATCTTTTTGTTTCACCTGTTCCTGGAGGCAGACGAGCCGGGCGAAGTGGTGATGTCCGGGCTTTATTTCTTGGCAAACTTGCTGCTCATAGGTGTGTATTACAAGCAGTGGAAACACTTGCTATGGATAAAGCCATGGAAATCAAAAGATGAAAAGCAGGAGGTACAAGTTTAGGGTTTTCAATTTCAACAAAAAAATAAACGTAAGCACTATGGTTAAAAACATCACCAAAATTGCATGGATTGTGGCAGTTGTCGCCGTACTAGCTGCCTGCAAAAAAGACGATGACCCGGCACCCGTGAGCAAGCCGGAGGCGAAAACCATCACCAATTTGCATGCCCCCAACGACGTGATAGATTATCAAACAGGGCAGGTGGTAGAGGAGAAGCCCTTTGTGAAGTTCTCTTTTGCCAAAGGGCAAGCCGTTGCCGACGGTGAAGCATGGGACATCGCTTTCAAGGGAACTACCATCATCGTGAATGGTGGCAGCACCACCTTGGACGAAGTGGCAAGAGACGGTCAAGCGGCTGCCGCTGTATTGACCGCCGTCTTTGATGAGGTGGGCACAGTGCCCGCTTCCACAGAATGGAAGCAGGACAGCGACGAAGGCTATGCCATCCCTAAAGGAAGCGGCAATGGCTGGTACAACTACAACCCCCAAACCCATGTGATTAGTCCCATTCCCGGGCGTGTGTTGTTGTTCCGGGATGCCGCAGGTAAAGGATATGCCAAAGTAGAGATTTTGAGCTACTACAAAGACGCACCTGCCAGCCCGGACCCTTACCAAAACGAATCGGCTTACTACACGTTCAGATATGTGTATCAGCCTGAAGGGTTACAGTTTGAATAAGGCTTAATGATGAAGAAGTAAATACAAAAGGGGCAGCTCTTTGGGCTGCTCTTTTTTGTTTTGTTGTTGCTTATACTTTCTGCCGGGTGTTGTTGGTTTCGCTTCCCCGCTTATGTCGTTTATACCACACGAATTCTGAAATATGCGTCTTGTTTGCCATTTTTTTGGAAAGAATATGCAATGTATATTCAACGTTTGATGGTTCCCTTCAAACAAGCAACTTAATAATTATGCGCACACTGTTAATAGGAGTAGTCCGTTTCTATCAAGTGGCTATTTCACCTTGGTTCCCGGCGGCATGCCGCTACACCCCCACCTGCTCACAGTATATGATAGAGGCAATTCAAAAGCACGGCGCATGGCGTGGCATGTGGCTTGGTTTGAAGCGCATCGGGCGCTGCCATCCTTGGGGCGGACACGGCTACGACCCTGTGCCCGAAAAAGAAGAGCTTGAAAAGCCAAAGCCTTAAAAATTTTGAATAGAGCGCCGGCTGTTGTCATCGATATAAAAGAGGATATCGGCGGTGGTGCTGTCGTGCTGACCATTGCCCAGCAAATCCCGGCGCATGGCTACGGTGAGTTTTGCCAATTCGCTGGATAGCTTGTCTGCTTCCGGCGCATCAATATTCCGGTCTGCGAAAACAGAGGCTACATTGCGCAAAAAGTCATTGTAGGCTTTAAGCACCGGCAGCGAAGCCACAATGGCCAGCTTGTGCGTGATAAACTCCAGGTGCTTGAGGTCCTGCGTGGAAAGATCGGCTTTGGTGGAATAGCTTTCCAGTGTATGGATAATGTCTTTATAGACTTCCGACTTCAAGTCGAGATATTTTGCCTGCTGCTCTTTGGACAACTCCAGTTCGGTTTGCTTGTTGAGAAGCAAGGCGGTGATGGCAACCGTCGCCAAGGTGCCTAATACGATGAGTATAAATTCTTTTAAAAAATCACTCTGCAGCTGTTCATAACCATAGCGCAGAAACAAATATCCTGAAACAAAGATGGCGAGGTTCAGCAGGTAGTACCGTACGGAAGAGCCCATAAACAATTTTTTTTTAACAGTAGGACGATGCGGCTACAAAAATAAAAAATGAGAGGCGAGACAGTACACTGCCCGGCGGCTTTGCGTTATGAGGTACATAAGCAAAAATGCGCCGGCTGCCGTTGTTCCGACGCATACGAATGAATTTATTATTGAGCATGGCTTAGAAATCATAGCCAAGTGTGAAGTAGTAGCGTGGCTTTTCCGATACAATGAAGTCTTCTACGCTCCAGGCAGCATCTACCTTCAGATAATAGCCCAACAGATAGGTACGCACACCCCATCCAAAGCCCATGAGGTAGGGATTTTTGTAATTGCGTACAATGACTTCAAATGTCTGCCCGTCGCGGACAACATAGGTGTTGATGTCGTTGTTGCGTTCCCATGGTCCCTTGTCGTTCCATGTGGCGCCGGCGTCGTAGAAGCCTACAAACTGCAGGTTGCGGAAGAACTTGGACTTGACCGTTTCGCGGAATATGTATTTTACCAGCGGCAAGCGCAGCTCGGCATTGAATACGAAGAACTGCCTGCCGGAAGCGGCATTATAATCGAAGCCGCGCAGGTTGGTGGCAAACTCATGAAACAGCAAATCGGAATTACCTATGCCGGGCTCCACACTCAGCGGGTTATCGCCCAAGCTGCCCCCGCCGGTTTGTGCGCCCATCCAGTTATCCATGCCGCCCAGCATGAAACGCTTGGGCGACTTCCCACCAAAACGCCCGTAGGCAAAGCGGGTAGCCAGCACAATCTCACGGTCAAGCGACTGATAATGCCGCAGGTCAACAAACAGCTTGTCGAAGCTCTTGTCTATGTTGCCCCCCATGCCCAGGTTTTGCTCATAGCTAACAATGGCCCGGCTGCCTTGCAGCATGTTCATGCCGGAGGAAACGGTGTTGTCCAGCACGAGCTGCCCCTTCCAGTGCACATACTCATCGCGTACATCCGGATTAGACAACACACCTATGTCGGTGAAGCGGGTATCCATGTAGCCGGCAAATCCTTCAATGCGCAGGGCATTGGTGAAAGGCAGCGCTATACGCCCTACAATTCTGTTGGAAGAATAACGATGAATTAAATCACTGTTCGATATAAAAATGCTTTTGCGGTCGTAGCGGGCGCCTACATCGATGCGCTTGGCTAAGTAATTATATTCGGCAAAGTAGTTGCTGCTTTTCAGGTCGGTGATGCCCAATATACCTGCGTGAAAGTTGTGGTTTTCGAGCATGTCGGCGAGGCGCACTTCAAACAACAATCCAAATCCACGCAAGGGGTCTATGAGGGGGGCCGTTACGGTTTGCTCTGCCGTGAAGCGTGGTTCATAAGGAAACACCCCTTTGATGCTAATGTCTTTTTTGGAAGTTTGCGCCTTTTTTATCAGGCGGCTGATTTGGTTTTGATTGTTTTGCCGGTTATTCTGCTTGAACTCCTTGACAATATCGGGGTCGAACACATAGTTGTCGAATGACCAGTTTTCAGGATCGTAGGGTGGGAGCACTTCTTCTGCCTGCCGGCTGCTGTCGGCTGCTTCCGGTTCTGCCGGCGGCAAAGGACGCTCTTCGGCACGGTACCCCTTGCTGCGCAACAATTGCAGGCGATAAGTGTCGGGACCAACTTGTTTGGGGGTGAGTTCCGCATTGCGGTCCAATACCAGGCGTTCTTTAAGCTTGCGGCTGCCGAAATAGCGGATGGCAAGGTCGCCTTGAGCTACACTGAAAGCCCGCAGGTCGTGCAGGCTGTTGGTCAATACTTCCTGCTTGCCGTTCTGCAGATTGAGGCGATACAGGTTGTTGATGCCGTTTTCGTTGCTCAGATAATAGACCCACTGCAAGTCGTGGCATTCGGGCTGCGTTTCCTGTGCATTGGAAAAGGTGAGTTGGGTGAGCAGTTCTTCCGATATTTTGGGGTTATAGAGATACAGGTTGTAGTCGTCGTGAAGGTCTTTGTAGGTGGCAGGGGGCAGGTTCAGGGTGTCGTTGGGGCGGTTCGATGAAAAAATAATGATGTCGTTGGAATTGCCCACAAATACCGGGTCCTTGTCGTCGTAGAGGTCACTGGGCGTTACTTTTTTCAAAAATTGCTCTTGGGTGTCATAAATATAAACGTCATTGACCCCCGACTCGATGTTGGCCACCCCGCGCCGGTCTGCACTGATGGCAAAGTGGGTGGCATCGGCAGAAATATCGAAACCCACAATTTGATTGAAAAACTCGAACGTTTGTGCATATACCGGCTTCTTTTTTCGGCGCTTGTCCAGATGAAACACTTCCACGCGCGATTTGCCTTTTTTCATGAAGGCAACGCCCAGCTTGTGGTTGTCGGACCAGGCAATGAGCGGTATTTGCTTGTTGAATCGTTGGGTATAGACTTGAAAGCCCCCCCGCATGATGACTTTTTTTCGTTTGCGGCGCAGGTCGCGCACTACTACCTTGTAGCGCCCCCGTTTGTTGAGTGTATAGGCTATGTAGCGCCCGTCGGGGCTGATTTTCACTTGGTGGAAGGTGAATTGGTTATTACGGTTGCCATGAAGCACTTTGTCGTACTTCACGGCTTCGTAGTTCTGTTGCGCTTCCCGGCTGATTTCGGTGTAAAAATCACGCCACTCTTTCACCAGTTGGCGGAAAGGTTTACCCAGCGTATTTTGAAATGCCAGCTCTTCGTCGCGGGTGATGCGTGTCAGGTTCAGGATGCTGGCTACATGGTGGGTACCATATTTCTGTGCCACAAAATTCCAAAACGACTGCCCCACCAAAGTAGCATCTTCACCGATGGTACGATTGGGATGCCGTATTTTGTTACTTCGAATGGCCGTGCGCATGTAATCGTCCATCTCTTGGCTCCAGCCGTAGGCTGCGTAAGCGCTCATGCCACTCAGGTACCATTCGGGCAGGTTGAATATTTGAGCTGCCTGCAGCATTTCGCGGAAGCCGGTGCCGTACATCATCTCGTTGAGCAGCACGTGAGCAATGCCTTTCGATATTTCCAGTTTGAAGTCGTAGAGGCTGCCGGTAAAAGGCACTTCCACTATGGGGCGAATGAAGTTGGTTTGGCCGCCTACTGCCAGCAGTTCGGTGTTGAGCCCTACGTTGCTCTGCATGAGGTCGGTTACCGAGTTGTAGATGAAGAGGCGTATCTTTTGCGAGGGGCTGTAGCCAATGAGGTCGGCAATGCGGTTGAATTCTTCTTCCGCATAGAGGATGGCGAAGTCCGAAAGACGGCTACCGTATTCATAGTAATAAAACTCGAGATTGGGCGAGGTTTTGAAGCGCCATTCGTAGTCTTTGAACTGCACACGGTTTTTGCCAAAAGGGCGCTGTGTCATGCCCTCAATGAACTGTGCCCGGCCAAGCCGTGGTTGGCACAGCAAGAAAAAAGTAAATAAAGTCAATAGTAAATACAGGAGGTTTGTGCGCTTCATTGTTTTTTGAAATATTTAGCTATATCTACTTCTTCGTGCAAAGGTTTTCGATTTTCAATATACTCATAAAATTGTTGAGCAAAAAAGGGCGTAAGCGAAATTCCTTTGCTGCCCATGCCATTGAAGATGCCCAAAGCCGGATACTGCGGATGCAAGCCTACAAAAGGGCGGCGGGGGCGTGTGGCCGGGCGTATGCCTGCTTTTTGCCCTTTTACTTGAAACGGAATACTCAATAAATCTCGTGTTTTTTCAATCAGCTCTTGGCGTGCTTGTTGGGTGGGCACTTCATCGAGGGGCTTCCACTGATAAGTAGCAGCCACTTTGGCACGTGCTTCCCCGCGGAAAGGAATGACCGACACCCCTTGATTGACAATGAACGGCAGGGCTTCGGGCAATTCTATATCCAATATTTCACCCTTTACGCAGTTGAACGGCAGGTCTTTGAAAAAAGGATTGAAGCGCCCGTGTGCCCCTTCGCAAAAGATAAGATAGCGTGCCCGGTATGGTCCGTAGCGCACCCCCTTTTTATCGGGCAGTATTTCCACGCGGTCATAATCAAACACCTCTTCGCGCAGGGCTTCCCTTTGGTGGAGATAGGCGGCATAGCGGTCGAGCAGCAGGTTGGTGTCTATATAGCCGGCATGCAGCGTTTCCAACCCACCATAGGGGGCGGGTGTAAAACGCCGGTAGTGGGCATCGTCGGTGTCGGTACGAAGCCACTCTTTCAACTCACTGCTGCGCGCCATCCAATCGTTTTGTTCCTGCACACTGCGATAAGGGCGGTAAATGACCGTAGGATAGAAGAAGCGTATGCCCAAGGTTTTTTCCATTTCCGGATAAAAGCGGTGCAAAAAAGGAAACAGCTCTTGTGCCAACCATGTTTTTTTGAGCTGTTTGCCGGTGACCGGATTGAACAGCCCCGCTGCCACGCGTGTGGCGGCGCTGTGGTGTGGACTGCTGATGACCAACACACTTTTGCCTTTCCGGAGCAGCGTGTAAGAAAGCACCGTGCCGGCAATGCCCTGACCTACAATCAAAAAATCATATGTATCCTTCATGGCTTCCGTTTTGATTGGTGAAATTACAAATTTATTGTTCGTCTTTTAGTCACTTATTGCTATATTCAAAAACAAAACAAAGAGCATTTGCCATGACTACTACTTCATCTGTTCTAAAAGAAACGTTTATTCACAAGCTTTTGGAGGCAGGGGGAGCCCATGCCGGGCGTGAAGTGGTTTTTCTTTTACCTACCAAACGTGCCGCAAAAGAAATCAAACGCCTGGGAGGCGAAGCCATACAAGCCCATGCCTGGGAAGACTTTATGCTGAAAATAGCCGCCCGGCAGTTGGGCATTCAGACAGGGCATCAATTCAGCACGCCGGAGCCCCAATTGCTCATTTGCCTGTATGAATGCTTGCATAAAGAGCTGAAAGAAAAGGTCACCGAGCTTTGGCATGAAGATGATGCCCAAGAGGTGGACGAAGAGGCAATGGAAGGCGAGGTGCAGCGCATTTTGAATGAGCGCATTGCCTCTTTTCTTGCCCGCCTGTTGCAAGACTTTATTGCTCTTGACGAAGCCCTGGTCGATGTTAGAGACATACTGCGTAATTTGAAAGAGCTTAAAGACCTTGAATATTTATCTATCGCCTGGCAAGACGACGAGCAATTGAGAAAGGCGCCCCCTTCGGTGCGGCGGCAGGTGTTGCTTTATCGCAGCTTGCCGGAAGTGTACGAGCACTTTCAAGAGATGTGTCAAAAGAAACGCATGGCGCACAAAGGGCAGCTGTGGCGCGCATGGGCAAAGCATGCGCCGGAGTGGTTCGAAAAAGCACCCGGCGACTTGTGGATTGTAGCCGGCTTGAATCAGCTGAGCCAAGCAGAAATAGAGGTGCTCAAGAAGCTGCAAAAAGCGCAAAAAGTGCAGCTCTATTGGGAGTCAGACGACTATTATCATGAAGGTTATCAAAAAAACGGCACAGAAGAACAGAAGCTGCCGGGCGGTAAAGATTGGCACCCCGTAGGCAGGCGCCTTAAGCAATTTTGTGAAAAGACGGGCGCCGGACCTGCCGCTTTGATAAAAAGCAACCGTTTGGCGCAGGGAAGCAAGGAATGCTATTTTGTATCTGTGCCCATGGCTTCCATGCAAACCCACGTGGTGCGCGACATCGTGAAGGGCAAGGGCGCATTGGCTGGCAAGCTGAACTTTGAGCCCGGCAGTTCGATAGGCATTGTTTTGGTCGATACTTTTTTACTGCCTGCCTTCATACGCGCCTTGAAAGAAAGCAAAGAAGATGAGTTGGCTGTTTCCATGGGCGTGGCGCTCACCGCTACCCCCGCCTATCAGCTCATGCAGTCTATTTTTCAGTTGCACTTCGACGAGCAATGGCGCGTGCGCGAAAGCAGCTTACAGGAAGAAGAAAGCGACACAGACGCGGAGCAGGTGGCAGAAGAGCCGGAAGAAAGAGTAGATGCGTCTGCTGCGAAAAAAGAGACCAAAGAAAGCCGCGTGCTGTGCTACTATCATGCCCATATCAATGCGGTGCTGACACACCCTTACATATACGTTTTGCTGGGTAGAAGACTCAGAGCGCAAGGCTTGGGCGAGTACGCATTGGCGCAGGCGCTCATTCAATCTTTTTTGAAGGAGATGACCGCCCGCCGCCATGCTTATGTCAGCAAAAAAGAACTGGTGGACTACATAGCAAAGGCAGCGGTGGAAAAAGCAGGTGCATCTGTTGCGGAGGCAGAGCGCGAAGCCCTGATGCAGCTGTTTCAGTCTTTTATTCAAGAGCTGTTCACTTATTGGAAGCAGGGAAAAGACGTATCGACTTCGGCAGTCAGAGCATTGAAAGACCTCACGCAGGAACTAAAGGAAGCCATGGAAGAGAAAGCCGCCGAAAAAGAGAACGCAGCCGGACAAAACGAAGCAGCCCAAAGAGAGAGCGAAGCCAAAAAAGCCATTGCCCGGCTGGACGTGACCTACCTGGAAGAAATGCAAAACCTGTTTGCTGAAATAGAACAGCTGCTTGCCGACGCACAGCGCAATTCAGTCGCTACCACTTTGGGGTTTTTGCGCGGTTTGTTTCAGCAGATGACCCACGACCGTTTCGTTTATCCCGACACTTCTTCCGGAAACAGCCGCATCCATCTGTTGGGCTTGTCGGAATCGCGCCTGCTTGACTTTGACAATCTGATATTTGTAACCGCCAACGAAGGATACCTGCCTGCCGAGGTGGAGTTCCGCTCGCTTTTGCCCTATGCCTTCCATAAAGAGCTGGGCTTGCCTTTGCCCGAAGAGCAAATGATGAAAACCACGCAAGATGTGTATCGTTTGCTGCATCGTGCACGCAAAATAGTGATGATGCAGGTAGAAAACGACGACTACGAACCCAGCCGCTATCTTTATCAAATAGAAGATGAGCTATGCGTCTATAACCGGAACATAAGCCTTCAAAAAATACAGCTGCGTTTGCCACAGGCTAAATCCAAAGCCGAAGAGACGTTTGCAATTAAAAAAGACGGGGAAGTTATCGGTAAAATACGAGAATACCTTGAAAAAAGTGGGCTTTCGCCTTCGGCACTCGATAGCTATCTTTCTTGTCCCTTGCGCTTTTATTTTTCGTATGTGTTGAAATTTAAAAAAGAAGATGAGATAAGCGAAGAGTTGGAAAACAACGAATTCGGAACAGTGTTGCATGCCGTGCTTGAAAAACTGTTCAAAAACTATGAAGGCAAAGAAATTACACAAGAAGAACTGGACAAATGGTTGAGCGATACGGTCTGCGACCAAGCAAGCGGTGTGCCCAAAGGAAAGCCCGTGATAAAACAAATGATAGAGCAGGAGCTCACCAAAAGAGGGCAAACCAACGAAGGTAGCGGTTTGTTGGCAAAGGTGGCACTCGAGACCATAATAGAACGCTTCTTGCACCTGCAAAAAAAAGAAATGGGCAACCAAAAGTGGAGCATCGAAGGGCTTGAGTTGCGCATGGAAGAAGAAAAAAGGATTGTGCTGCCCGTAGAGGTAGAGGGCTTGGGACGCGTGGAAGCGCGCCTGAAGGGAATTATTGACCGCGCCGACAAACGCATGGACCCCCAAACAGGGCAAGAAGTCTATTATGTGATTGACTATAAGTCGGGGAGGGTAAGGCCTAAAGACCTGCAGTTGAGTTTGGATGATTTGGATGCCCTCTTTTCCCATGATCCAAAAAGCAACGGTTTGAAAAGCAGGAATGCAGACTATTCCAAGGTGCGTCAGTTGTTGATTTACACCTTCCTTTATATGGAATACCTGCGTAGCCGGCAGCAACAAAAACCACCCCGGTTGTATGCAGGCATTTACTCATTCCGCAACTTGGCAGATGAACTGATGTTGTTAGAGGAAGAACAAGGGGAAGCGTGGGATATTCGCCAAAAAGAAGAAGAACTGAAAGAAGCCATTCGAAAGGTAATTGCCGAAATGCTGGATAAAGAAAAGGAAATCAGGAAGGTAGAAGATGTGCAACGCTGTACATATTGCGACTACAAAGTGATATGCCAACGGAAGCACGCTTCATAAAACTTACGGTTTTGCGCAATGCTTATATTTTTGCATAAATTACCTTGCCCATAGAGTGGACGGATATGAAAGAAGAAGAAGAAAAGTTGCCTTTTGAAGACGCCCCCGCAAGTGAGGCTTTCGTGGAGGGAAGCAACGAGCCCATGGATTTGCCCGGCGAAGAGGCGAGCCCGGCAGATGATGACCCTTGGCTGGAAAAAGAAGACCTAAGTGCCAATGGACCGGACGGCGAAGAGCAGTCCGCAGACGAACTGCCCGCAACGGGGCTGCCCCCCATGGATGTGGTGGCGCAGTCGCCCTTGCCCGATACGGAAGAATACAAACAAGGCTTCTGGATAGGCTATCTGCGGCTCGACCGCCGCAACTATGAAGGCTGGTTTGCCGAGCAAACACACATCGCGGCATTGGAAAAAGAACAGCAGGCGCTCGAGCAGCGTTTGCAAAGCCTGCAGCAGCTTTTACCCGAAACCAAAGCGGCCTGCTTGCAATTGCAAAATGAAATCAATGCCATCAAGCACCGCCTTGACTATGAACAAAAGCAGTTCGAGCGGCGCAAGCAAGAATATGACCGTGTGTGTGAAGAAGAAAACAGCTATTTGGAAGAACGCGCCGGCTTGCGTCATAAATACTCTTTGCTTGCCGGCATACTTTTCTTTGTGGCAGGCTTTGTATTTATTGCCGGTGACCTTATCATTTCGCACGAAATTGTAGCCTATGCGCTCAATATCAAGAACAACATAGAAGCATGGAGCTTTGCCGTGGGGCTGGCCATGGTGTCGGTTTTGCTCAAACCGGCTTATGACCGCCTGATTGAAATCCCCTACAACCAAAGCAAGAGCCGGCGTGCCAAAGCCATTTATGTGGTGTTTAAGATGCTCATGGTTGGTTTTACCATAGCCACCCTGCTGGTGTTGGGCTTTTTCCGTTATGAAGCGTATAAAACCGACCGCCTTAAACAGAGTCTGGCTCAGCGTATCTTGCAACTGCAGGCATCCGATGAGCTCTCAGGGCAACAACTACAGGAGCTTGAAAGCCTTTCGGCACAGGCCGGCGCACTCGACAACCAACTGGTAGGCAGCCGGATGGGCTTGTTGTCTTTTGTGCTGTCCGGTGTGCTTTTTGCCGTAGCCGGCGCGGTGTGTTTGGGCATTAGCTTTCCCGTGCTGGTAGCCTACACACGCCTGTGGTTTCAAATACCTTGGCGCCTGAAAAAACTGCAAAAGATAAAACAAGAAAAGCAGGCAGTAGTGGAGCAGCTGGAGCAGACCGTCAGCCAAACCCGCTCGCAGCTGGATGCCCTGCAGCAGCAATTACAAATGACCGAGCGCCCCGAACAGTTGATACGGGAAATAAAAGACATAGAAGGGCGCTTGGCACTCATAGAAGAAGAGCTGCATCGTCACCGCCTCGAAGAACGCATCTACCGTCTGAACCATGGCTATGAGCAAGGGCAGGTATCGTTGCAGCATGAACAGGCACGTGTACGGCAGCAGGTCGAGCACCTGCACCACCGCATAGCCGAACTGGAAGAAAAACTAAATCAACGTGAGAAACACCTGCAGCAGAGCCGCGAACAGTTGCGCCGCTGGGAAGAAAAGCAAAGAGAGTGGCAGGCAGCAGACGAGCAGCGGCATGAGCAAATGAAGGCGCTTGAAGCGCGCATGCTCGGTTTGGAAAGCACCCTGCACATACTGGAAGAGGAAAAGGAGGTGCTACAAGCATCTTTACAGATGCGTGAGCAACAAATGACCGAGCTAAAAAGCCGCCTGAAGACAACAGAGCAGGAGTTGCGCTATGCACGGGCTGCCGCCGAAAAAGCCCGGGAAGAGGCCGCCGGGCTGCTTGCCCGTCAAGAGGGCGACGCAACACCCAAAACAACGAAGCGCCGCCGCAAGACCCAAACGCAAACGAACGAACAAGCGGAAGAAACGCCGGCACCTGCTGCCGAAGAAGCACCCGCGAAAACCGCGGAGAAGAAAACACGCAAGCGCCGCACCACCAAAACGGACACGACGGCAGAGAACGCGCCGGAAAACAACAAAGAAACAAACTAAGAGGAAGTACAACCGGACACAGAAGCCTAATCTTCCCGAAAATAAAAAAAACACTTATGAGTGCAAGACCATATACCTATTGCTTTTCTTTGCTTCTTTTGATACTGCTGACGGCTTGTGGTGCAGAGCAACCTCCGCAGACGCCGCCCACGCCGCCACCGGTGAATTACACTTTGATTTTTATAGACAAAACCGTATCCGTAAAGACAGAAGACGACTTCGTGAAAAAGAAATACGAAAAAGCTTTGGAAATGCTGGTGCGCCATGGTATCCGCAAGCAGGGCGATAAAATAGACTTGTACTTCTTGCACGAAAACACGGCACGCGGAAAGGTGTTCTCTTATACTTGCCGCATAGCTATGCCCGACACCATGGGCATGAACCCCACTGATGTAGCCATGGCAAAAAGCAATTACGGTTTGATGCTGCGAAAAGAGCAGCGTAAAGTATTGGAGCGCTGCCTGAAAGCGCTTGATATGCCCAATGAAAACTACAGCAAGCTGTACACCGACCTGTGGGCAAGCTTGCACATCATAGACAAGCGGCGTGCACGTCTGCCGTTCGATGCACACGTGCGTGTGTGTTATCTGAGCGACATGGTGGAAAGCATGCCGGGCAGCGGGCGCCGCGACTTCTTCAAGAAACCGCCTTATTCGCAAAAACAAGCGGTGCAATATGCCGAAGAAGACTTGCAGCAGTTTGCCGACCTGGAACTTGCCGGTGTAGAAGTGTTCTATGTGCTGCCTTTTTCGCCTACTACCCCCGCTTCGCAAAACAACCCATGGATCATCACCTATTGGGAAACCATCTTTCAGAGCTTGGATGTGGCCGACTTTGCCGAACTTGAAGAAGAAAGTCTGCTTCAATAGAACCAAGCCGCCTTTTCCTGAAAAAACTTGCGCCCGGAATGAGACGAAGCGGAGCGGCACGAATAAAATGCCTATTCCCACAACGGATAAAGCGTCAGCTTGGCATGTTCGCCAAAGAAGAGCCCGGTCATCTCTTCAAAAGCGGGCGTGTAGTCCGATACAAAAAACTGCGCATTGCCCTGCCTGTTATCTTCCCGCTTAAGCTCGAACCGGCATAGTTTGCTTTCTACCGCTTGAGCCACTATCTCAGACGAATCGAGGATATCCACCTTACCCCCAAAATAATCATCCACCATGTCTTTGATAAGCGGATAATGCGTGCAGCCCAATATCAGCGCCTGTATGTCATCGAAGGCGGCTTTGTTCAGATAATCGCGAATCACCTGCGCCATGATGGGATGCCCGGCATAGCCTTCTTCAATCATGGGCGCCAACAGGGGCGTGGCCATCGCTTGCAACTGAATGCCCCGGCGCATGTCGTCTATTTTTTTCTTATACACATTTGAGCGCACCGTCTGCTTGGTGCCTATGAGCCCCACTTTTTGCCCCGCATAGCGTTCTGCCACATATTCTACCATGGGATCAATGACATTGACCACCAACGCCCGGTTGCCTACGTATTCGCGTATGAGTTTGTAAGCAGCCGACGAAGCCGAATTGCACGCAATGACGATGGCTTTGCACTGCTGACTCAACAAGAAATTGACAATCTTAATGGAATAGGCTTGAATGGCTTCGGTCGATTTGTCGCCATAGGGCATATGGGCGGTGTCGCCAAAGTAAATGATGTCTTCTTGGGGCAGCAGCCGGCGGATGGCACGCGTTACCGTCAGTCCGCCGATGCCGCTGTCAAAAATGCCGATAGGTGTGTTTGTTTGCATATAACTAATGCTTACCTTTATGGAAAACCATGCGCAAACTAACAAAAATATGATGAGAACAGCAGTTTGTTTTTTACTATTGGCAGTGGGTGTATGTGCCGGGCAAGTGGCTGCCCAAAAAGTGCCCGCCGATACCGTATGGAAAAAACACAGCAAAGACAGCCTAAGTTATGAGCTGTATGCCGGCGAGGCTTTTCGTATTCCGGCACAAGAGTTCTATATGACTTTTGAAGTGGGCGCAACAAGCTGGACGGGCGCTCTGCCCGCCGACTTTGCCATCAAACCTTTCAATTCGGGCTTCTATGCTTTGGCATGGCACAGCCGCTGGCGTCTTGGCGGTGAAGACTCGCACCATATGTTTTCGCTGGGCGTCGAAGCCGCCTGGTACAACCATGTGTTTGAAAAAGACTTGCATTTGGAAGTGCAAAACGAAACCTTAACGATGCAACCGCTGGGGCTGCCGCTCAAGCGAAGCAAATTTACTATGTTTCAGGGAAGCCTGCCTTTTAGCTACCAATGGCACGGTATAGACAGCGACAACAACCGCCGTGGTTGGACCGTGGTGCTGGGGGGCTTCGTGGGCTATGGCTTGGCTGATTATACCAAGGTGGTATATGAAGATGCCAATGGCTATAAGCGCAAAGAAAAGCGCACGGGCGAGTACTTCACCGAGCCTTTCCGCTATGGTGTAACCGCTGCCTTGGGCAAAGGCGATTGGCTGCTGTTTGCACGCTATCATTTGCAGCCTGTGTTTGAGGCAAACCACGGCGCGCCCGAAGTGCAAACGCTGGTGCTTGGTTTGCGTCTGCAGGCACAGCGTTAAAAAAAGCTGCTTTAAATGTATTGAAAAGAGTATTTAAAAAACTTTTAAAAGCATGCTCAATATTGAACTTTCGGGACAAACTGTCTTGGTCACGGGAAGCAGCCGTGGCATTGGCAAGGCAATTGTCGAAGCTTTGCTTGAAGCCGGTGCTTGGGTCATTGCCCACAGAAACCGCACGCCCTTGACAATAAAACACCCGCGCCTGCAAAGCATAGCTTTCGACCTGAACCGCCCGGAAGCCATCCCTGCTTTCTGGCAGGACTGCCTGCACCTGCTTCGGCAGCAGACAATGCCCCCGCTCAAAGGCGTGGTGCTGAACGCTGCCGTTGCATTGCGTGCACCACTCGATATGCCCTTTGAAGACTGGTTCAATGCATGGGAGCAAAGCATGCGGGTGAATGTGGGGGCGGCAGCGGCGTTGGCAAAAGAAGTGCTGCCTTACTTCCGCGCGCAGCAAGAAGGGCGTTTCGTGTGGATAGCCTCGCGCGCCGCCTTCCGGGGCGACACGCCCGAATATTGGGCCTATGCGGCATCGAAGAGTGCCATGTTGGGCGTGAGCCGTTCTATTGCCCGCTTTCACGGAAAAGAGGGCATCCGTTCGTTTGCGTTGGCGCCCGGCTTTACCATGACCGACATGGCAAAGGACTTCATCGATGCCTATGGCGAAGATTATGTGAAAAACGACATAGCTCTGGAACGCATCACGCAACCACGCGACGTGGCGCTATGGGTGCCGTGGCTGCTCAGCGGCTATGCTGACCACGCCACCGGAGCCACCTTCGATGTAAATGCAGGCAGCTATGTGCGTTGAGAGAGAGGGGACAGTAATTTTATTGTACCACAAAAAACATGAGAAAATGAAATATCCGAACATACTGGAAGAAGAGTTAAAAAATAAGGTAGCACAGGACTATTTCTGGTTGTATGACTGCACCAAAATTATTGGTAAAATAGACTTTTGTGTGTGTATGCACCAAAGCCAAACAACAGACGAGGTGGAGTCTCTGTTATGGGCAGAAGCCAAAAGGGGGAGTTCGGAGGTCCATAAATCTTTTGTTCAGTTGATTCTTACTATTGGTAAAGAAAGAACTTTTGACAAGTATCTTCCGCCAGCTTTCCTGGGGGCTTTTGATGCCGAGAAAATAGCCTTTCTTCCCTATAGCGACATTCAAGAATTTTTTTACTTAAATGACTTCAATTGGAATGTTGCCCCGTCTGATCACACTACTAAGGAGTTTCAACTTATTTATGACACAGTAAAAAACATTCTTGACAGCAAGACGCTTCTGTTTTATTTTGACAGAGACGATAGAGACCTTCAACGCTTTATTAGGCTCAACTTTCAAGAAAGCAAACGCGGGCTAACTAAAATTAGAATAGACAAAAACAACTTCATTTCTGTATACAACAAATGGTTGGAAGTAGTAAAACCAACCATTGCCGTTGATTGGGAAAAAGCAAAAGCACGTGGCATCATTGATGGTGATTTTTATCTTGCAGACTTGCTTTCTGCAAATAACGTTACACTCAAAGATAAGCTGTTTGTTTTGCTAAAAAGCGACCATTACGAGCTCGATAGAGAAATTGACGAAAGTGGATTCTTTAAAAAGAAAGAGGCTGATTTTCAAGACAAGCAGCAGGCTCATACTCAATTTTGGAACAGATATGAGCGCCCTCCAAAAGAAGAGTATTGGGACTATATTGTAGAGCGCAGAGACTTGCTCGTGCCACAAGATATCCGTGAACGAAAGGGTAGTTTTTTCACACCACGCAACTGGGTGGCACTCTCGCAGCAATATCTTACCAATGTGCTGGGTGAAGACTGGCAAGACGAATACTTTGTATGGGATTGTGCGGCAGGTACCGGTAACTTGCTCACGGGACTGACCAACAAATACAATATCTATGCCTCTACACTGGATCGTCAAGATGTGGAGGTCATGCACGACCGCATTAGCAATGGTGCGAACTTGCTGCCCGATCACGTCTTTCAGTTTGACTTTCTGAATGACGAGTGGAAGCCCGTTTCTTCAGGTGGCAAAATCCCCGACAGCTTATTTAAAATAATTTCGGATGCCGAAAAACGTAAAAAGTTGATTGTTTACATTAATCCGCCTTATGCCGAAGCTACCACAGCCAGAACCGTAACACGAACAGGTAAAAACAAGGCAGGTGTATCCACAGAACAAAAGGCGAACCACTATTTTAAATCTAAAATTGGCAGTGCAGCCAACGAGCTTTTTGCACTTTTTATGGCACAGGTTTATGAAAAAATGCCGGGCTGTATCTTGGCACAGTTCTCAAAGCTTAAGTTTGTACAAGGCAGCAACTTTGATAAGTTTAAGCAGTATTTTAGAGCAAAATATTTGGGGGGCTTTGTAGTGCCTTCAAATACATTTGACAACGTCAGAGGCCAGTTTCCTATTGGGTTTACTATTTGGGATTTGGGCACCAAAGAAGAAATAAAAAATATCATTTGCCAAGTATATAATGAGAATGAAGAGAAAGTAGGTGTGAAAACTTTCTATGGAGATTTGCCTAAAAGATTGAACGATTGGTTTGTGCAGTTCGAAGATAAAAACGGAGAAGAAATAGGGTTGTTGTCGTTTTATCCGCCTGATTTCCAAAATAATAACAAGTTCTCCATTTTGTCGAAACCACAGGCACGCTATTGCAAGAAAGTTACACCAGGAAATATTATTCAGGTGGCTATTTACTTTGCCGTTCGCCATTGTTTGAAAGCCACTTGGCTGAACGATCGAGATCAATTTTTATATCCGAACGATGGCTGGAAGCACGACAAAGAATTTCAGACCGATTGTTTGATATTTACGCTTTTTCATGACCAGAACCGTATTTCAAGCAAGTATGGTACTAATCACTGGATACCATTCACCGAGCAAGAAGTAGGAGCCCGTGATAGATTTGATAGTCATTTTATGAACGATTATATAAATGGGAAAATAAAAATAGAACAAGCTACTGATCTGTTCCAACAAGAAGGCAATGTACCTATAAAACTGCAGTTTTCTGCTCAGGCAAAGGAAGTTTTTGAAGCAGGCAAAGCCCTTTGGAAATACTATCATCAACAACCACACAATAATATCAATGCTTCTTTTTACGATATTAAAGAGTATTTTCAAGGACGCAACGAAAAAGGCAAGTTAAACAAAAAAAGCAATGATAAAACTTATATGAAGCTCATTACGCAATTGCGTGAAAAGCTTGAAAAATTGGCTGAGAAAATACAGCCTAAGGTGTATTTATATGGGTTTCTAAGGCCTTGAGAATAAACTAAAGCCTTCCCTTTCTCACGAAGCTTCGTGAGAAAGGGAAGAAAAGCAGCTCCTTTATCATGCTAGGTGAAACGAGGCATATCGTCAAGCCAAGCTTCTCTTTTGCAAAAAATAGATTTCTCGCTTGCGCTCGAAATGACAAGGAAGGAGACGAAACAAACGGGGGCGCATAAGCAAGAGCTTTCAACAAAAAAGAGCATCAGCCATAAAAAGAAGGCGAAAAGCATGAAAGGGAAGGTGCATAAAAAAGACAGAAGTCGGGTTGTGTTTTTAGCATAAATGAGCGTACATTGTTATTGCTGCTCATGAATTTTAAACTATACAGTCTATGCATGCTTTCCTGATTTACAAATACTTGCACTTTGTAGCAGTCTTTATGATAGTGGCTGCTTTGGGTATAGAGGCGTTTGCGGTGGCGCCTTCCATGACGCGTGCCCGCCTGCGCCGTCTGGCACGCATCGATGCTCTGTATGGAGCCGGCGCCGTTTTGTTGCTTTTTGCCGGCATGATGCTCTGGTGGAAGGTAGGCAAGCCGGCAGCCTACTACAGCAACAATCATCTCTTTCTTGCCAAGATAGCCCTGTTTGCCTTGATGGGTGTGCTTTCTATTTATCCGACGGTCTTTTTTCTGAAACAGAGCAAGGGGAAGCAAGAGGAGGTAGTACAGGTGCCGGCAGCAGTGCGCCGCTGTATTTATCTGGAGCTGCTCTTGCTGCTTGCCATCCCGCTGCTTGCCGTATTGATGGCACAGGGGATTGGCTACGTTAGCCCGTAAAAAAAAAAACGAAAAAGCCGGACATTTCTGCCCGGCTTTGCTTAGGATGCTTGGCGGAACGGACGGGACTCGAACCCGCGGCCTCCGGCGTGACAGGCCGGCGTTCTAACCAACTGAACTACCGCTCCTCCGTTTTTGGTGATGCAAATATAATGGCTTTTGAATAAAACTGCCAAATGTTTGATGGTGTTTTTTTGTTTTTGTTTTTTTAAAATATTGATTATGAGAGGGCTTGTTCCTCGAACAGCCCGCCCCATTCAGTATCAAAAGCCTATCCGCGCAGGCGCTCGCTAAGTTCCGGATAGCGGATAAAAGCCGTTATCCAGACATATACCAATACCGCAGCCGGTACCAAAAAGGACTCACCGTGAACCATATGCACCATGATGGCGCCACCGAAATAAGAGCTTAACAACAAAGTGCCCACAATGCCTGTGCGTGGAATCAAAAAGAGCAGCACAGACACTATCTCACCGGCAGCAATGATGATACGCCAGTCGCCCAGTCCCCATTTTTGAAAATTTTCAGCCATGGCGGGCATGGTCAGCTTGCCCAAGGCAGTGAATAAGAGGAAAGCGGTAAGTAATCCGGCCATTACCATGCCGGTGGTTTTTCGTTTTTTACTGATTTCCGTACTCATAAGCATCAAATTTTTTTGTTGAACCAAAAATTAAGCGTGAGTAAAAGGTAGCTTTTTTTTCCGCTTTTTAAACGTCAAACAGCTGACAAAGTGTTTTTGAAAAACAAATAAAGCATAAATAAAAAAGCAGCAGGTGGTCTTGCCTGCTGCTCTGCGGTAGTATTTTGGGCGCTTTACTACTTCTTCCTTATAAAGGTCAGGGTGTTACCTCTCGCAAGATAGGTGAGTGACAAGCTGTCTTCGGTTTGCTTCAAGATACTATACTCCATTAGCTCGCCGCTGTCTTTGCCATTCAGCTGAATTTTTATTGGGTAGGTGTGGTCCGCATATGCGAAGTAGTTTGCGTAAAAGCGGTCTGAAGAGGCTTTGGCTTGCCCTCTGTATTCGAACACCCATCCTTGGTCGTCTATTCTTAGAATACTTTTGTCATCGTCGGTGCTTTGCCATGTGCCTTTGAGCTTACGGATAGATTCAATGTATTTGCAAAGAAGGCGGCAACGGCTTTCAAAAGCTTCGGCAGTGCCTTCCGGCGACTCGTCCCGTGCCGTGATGTCTTTTACCGGAGCGTCGTCCATATTGACCTGCTGCCCGTCGCCTTTAAACTCTTTCTGTTTGAGTAAAGCCTTTATGACTTTATGGTTGTGAAGATAAAATCTGTTTTCAGTGATGGTGAAGGGGCCCCTTACAGCACTTTCCTCTGTTTTTTGTTCAAACACAAAGTAAGGAATGCCGTCTTTTAAGTAGTAGTGTGTACCGTTCCATATGTGTCCGACGGCTGTTTCCACGCTAATTTTTACTAACTGCCCATTGTTGAAGTAAGCCGTGATGAGCTGCTCCTTGGGGGCGGCATCGGCAAGCACAAAGCTGAGACTTGATAGCTTGTCTGCGGCAGTTTCTACTGCACGGAACTGCTCGCGTATTTGGGCAATGACTGCTTCGGTGTCTTCCTCTTGGGCAGGAACGGAAGGGGAAGGGGCCGTTTCCGAAGCCGACGATACGCCGGTAGTGTCCGTCTTCTGCGTGTTGTTCTCTGAGCTGTCTTGCTTTTGTTGTTGGCAGGCAGTTGCCAAAAGACACAGGCTGAAACCAAGCATGTAAGCAAGTATTTTCATGGTATTGGGGGTTAAGTTAAAAGTGATGATATGTTTTGAGACCATCAAATATTATGCATATGAAGGCAGTTAAAAACAAAAAAGCCGGACATTTTTGCCCGGCTTTGCTTAGGATGTTTGGCGGAACGGACGGGACTCGAACCCGCGGCCTCCGGCGTGACAGGCCGGCGTTCTAACCAACTGAACTACCGCTCCTCCGTTTTTGGTGATGCAAATATAGCAGCTTTCCTGAAACTGCACAATGTTTTTTTGAGAAAAAAATAAAACAATTATTTAAACGCTTGATTTTTAATGAAAAAAGAACGCGACGGATAATCACCTTTTGCAAGCAGTTGTCAATGGATGTAAAAAAACAATATATTTTTATCTTTGGGGATAGATAGTGTTTTCCTATGGCTGTAAAAGAAATTAAATACAAAAAGAAGCGATTGGGCAGCTTCCCTTTTTTGAACGTGCTGCTGAGCGTCACCGTTGCCTTGTTCGTATTGGGTCTGCTGGGCGCCATCATCTTGCAAGCCAAACGTTTGGCCGAACTGGTGGCACAAAACATAGAAGTGCAGGTCTTTTTGAACAGCAGTGTGGATGAAGCAGAAAGACAAAAAATAGAAAAAATCATTGCGGCAAAAAATTATGTGGATGCCAATAGTATCCGCTTCATTTCCAAGCAAGAAGCGGCAAAAGAGCTTATCAGCGAGCTGGGCAAAGACTTCACGGAGATATTGGGGGAAAATCCCTTGAAAGACTCTTATGTGTTACGCATCAAACCGGGGTTTTATGATGAGCAAAAGCTCAAAAAAATAGCCGGCGACTTGGAAAAGATAAGCGGTGTGTTTGAAGTGTCTTATCCGCAAACCATCACCGGCACCATCAATCGTAATATAGCGACCATCAGTTTTGTATTGTCTTCGTTGGCTTTGTTTTTGACCATCACGGTGGTGATATTGATACACAGCACCATTCGTTTGGCTCTCTTTTCCCAGCGCCTGCTGATTCGAAGCATGCAGCTGGTAGGGGCAACCGACGCTTTTGTGCGCCGTCCTTTTGTGCGCAATGCCATGTTGATAGGGGCTACCGGTGGGGTGTTGGCCGCTGCTTTGGTATATGGGCTTTTGCAATATTTCATAAGCCAGGTACCGGAAATGCAAATGCTCATGGATGAGCGCCTGTTGGCTTTTCTGGGGGGCGGCTTGGTGCTCTTTGGTATGCTTTTGTGCGGCATGAGCTGTTATCATGCGGTGAACAAGTATTTGTATAGCTCGCTGGATGAGCTGTATTGATACATGTTTGCCGTTTCGAGCGCAAGCGAGAAATCTATTGTACAAAAAAGAGACTTGGCTTGACGAGATGTCTCACTTCGTTCGACATGACAAGGGGCGCTACTTTGATGAGATTTCTCACCACGCTTACACTTTGTTCGAAATGGCAGGCTTTACTTCGCTTTATTCGAGATGACAAAAAGCAATCTGCTTGCCATAAAAAAGCAGACGTTAAAGCAAGCGCAAAAGGGCACTTTCGAGCGTCAGTCCCGGACCAAAACCGGCAGCCCAGCAATATCCACGGGCTTGTTTTTGCAACAGCTGTTGCAGTACAAAGAAGATGGTAACCGAAGACATGTTCCCGTAATTACGCAATACTTCGTAGCTGACGGCCAGGGCAGCAGGCGGTAAACCGAGCGCTTTTTCAACTGCCTGCAGAATACGCTTCCCGCCGGGGTGGATAGCCCAATGCTCAATGTTTGCTTGTGAGTGCTTGTCGTACAGCTGCAGCAGGGCAGGGATGCCTGACTCAACCAGTTTGGGCACATAAGTACTCAGGCGCATCAAAAAGCTGTCTTGCCCGATGTGCCAGGCCATGTCGTCTTCGCCCTGTGGCAGATACAAGCTTTGAAAATTGAGCAGCTCGGCTTGCGCATGCCCGGGACAAGCCGATACGACACAGGCAGCTACACCATCGGCAAAAAGGGCATTGGCAAGCAAGTGGTCCGGTTCGGTCGAGGGGGTGAAATGCAAAGAGCAAAACTCGGCATCGACAATGAGCACGCGATGCCGTGGCGATTGCTGTGCAATGGCTTTTGCCAGGCGCCAGGCGTGAAAAGCAGCATAGCAGCCCATAAAGTGCACAGCCGTGCGTTGTGTATGTGCCGGTAAGGCAAGGGTTTTCATCAGTTGCAAATCCAAGCCCGGTGCCGCCATGCCCGTGCAGCTTACGGTGATGAGGTGGGTGATGTCTTGGGTTTCAAGCCCGCTTTGTGCAAGGCTGCGGATGGCGGCTTGCTTGGCAACAGGCAAGACCGCTTCGAAATAGCGCTGCATGCGGGCATCGATGGGCGGACGGGTAGAGAAGAAAGCAGGCTGCAGCATGCCGAAGTCGGGCAGGAAAGAGCCACGCCGGCGGATGCCCGAAGCACGGTAAAGTATTTTCAGATGACGTTGCAGCACTTCGCCGGCCTGCGTTTCGCGCAGCATAAACGTCAAAATGTCTGTTTGGTCAAAAAGATAGGGGGCTTCTTCGCAGCAGAGCCCCGAAAGATAAACGCCGCTTGTTTTCATACTTGTAAATGGTTTTTCAAAAATGGGGCGGTAGGGCTGTTGCTTATTTCCAACAAGCCTTCGGGCTTGCCTTCGTATAAAAGATAACCGCCTTGTTCGCCTCCCTCAGGACCTAATTCTATGAGCCAGTCGGCCGATTTGATGACTTCCATGTTGTGTTCGATAATCAGCACGCTGTTGCCCTGCTCGATGAGTGCCTGCAGTGCTTTCAACAGTTTTTGTATGTCGTGGATATGCAAGCCGGTGGTGGGCTCATCGAAGATGAAGAGCGTATGCCCTTTGTGGCTGCCGCCCCCGTCCAGGAAGGTAGCCAGTTTGAGGCGCTGGGCTTCACCGCCGGAAAGGGTAGAGGCCGGCTGTCCCAAGCGCACGTAGCCTAAGCCTACCTCGTGAAGCAACTCCAGCTTTTGTGCTATCTTTTTCTCTTTGGCGAAAAAGTGCAGGGCTTCTTCCACGGTCATGTCGAGCACCTCGGCAATATTTTTCCCTTGGTATTCTACCTCGAGCACTTCCTGCTTGAAACGCTTGCCACCACATACTTCGCAGGTAATGTGTATGTCAGCCATAAACTGCATTTCAATGCATATTTCGCCTTCGCCCTGACAGTTTTCGCAGCGCCCCCCCTCTATGTTGAAGGAAAAGGTGCCGGCTTTGTAGCCCCGTGCCTTGGCAAGTGCTTGTGATGCATACAGCTCACGAATGGCATCATAGGCTTTGATGTAGGTAACCGGGTTGGAGCGGGAAGAGCGCCCCATGGGGCGTTGATCGATAAACTGCACGTCTTTGATTACAGACAGGTCCCCTTCGAGGGCTTTGAACTTGCCACTCTCTTCTTCCACCTTTAAATCGAGGCGACGCGCCAAGGCAGGGTAAAGAATACGCTTCACCAGGGTGGATTTGCCCGAGCCCGAAACGCCGGCAATGACCGTAAGCACGCCCAGGGGAATGGTCACGTCTATTTTTTTGAGATTGTGTTGGGCAGCCCCTACGATACGCAGGCTTTGGGTCCAGGGGCGCCGCAGGGCAGGAGTGGGGATTTGCATGTGCCCGTTCAAGTAACGCAGGGTATAAGAGCGTTGTATGGCTTGGGCGTCTGCTTCTTCTATTTTTCCTTGAAAGACCACTTCGCCACCACCGCTGCCGGCTTCGGGTCCCATGTCAATGAGGTAGTCGGCAGCGCGAATCACCTCTTCTTCGTGTTCCACCACAATGACTGTGTTGCCTGTGTCGCGCAGCTTTTTCAGTACGCCTACCAGGCGGTGGGTGTCGCGCGGGTGAAGCCCTATGCTTGGCTCGTCAAGGATATACAAAGAGCCCACGAGCGCACTGCCCAACGAAGTAGCCAAGCGCATGCGCTGGTATTCGCCCCCCGAGAGGGTGTTGGCTGCCCGGTTGAGGGTCAAATAGCCCAAGCCTACCTCTTGCATGTAATGCAAGCGGTTCTGTATTTCAATCAGCAGGCGGCGGGCAATTTGCTGCTCGTGCGTGTTGAGCTGCAGGCTGCGGAAAAAGTCCGCCACCTTGTCTATAGGCATCAATACCAGCTCTTGAATGGAAGTGCCTTGTATTTTTACATAGCCGGCTTCCTTGCGAATGCGGGTGCCGCGGCAGTCCGGGCAAATGGTGCGTCCACGATAGCGCGACAAAAATACGCGGTACTGTATCTTGTGTGCTTGGGAAGCTATGTAATCAAAGAAAGCATAAATGCCTTGCAATTCCCCTTTGCCGTACCACAGCAAGTCTTTTTCTTGGGGGGTGAGCTCTTCATACGGTTTGTGTATGGGGAAGCCGTAGCGGTGCGCCTGCTTGATAAACGCCTGTTTCCATTCGCTCATGCGTGGGGTGCGCCAAGGGGCTACCGCATCGCTGTAAACAGAAAGCGCGGGGTCGGGGATAACCAGCTCTTCGGAGATGCCCAAGGTGGTGCCAAAGCCTTCACAGGTAGGGCATGCGCCATAGGGGTTGTTGAAGCTAAACAAAGCCACACTCGGCTCTTCGAAAGTCATGCCGTCCAGCTCGAATTTATCGGAGAAGTGGTGCATATCGTTGGGCAGCAGCAACACATAGCATTCGTCATGCCCTTCAAAGAAGGCGGTCTGCACCGAGTCGCTCAAGCGGTAATAGAGGGTTTCGTCTTCACGATGGCGCAAGGCTATTCGGTCGATGAGCAGATATACCGGGCTGCGTTTCTTGAATTTGATTTCTTTAGGCTTTTGCAGCAGCTCGCTGATGTCTTGTATTTCGTTTTCGTAGAAAATGCGGGAAAATCCTTTTTGCAATATGATACGCAGCTCTTCTTCCCAGCTTCTGTCTTCGGGTTTGCGGATGGGCGCCAGTATGTATAGCTTGGTGCCTTCGGCTTGGCGTAAAATGAAATCCACCACATCTTGCACGGTATCGCGCTTCACTTCGCGCCCCGAGACAGGCGAAAAAGTGCGTCCGATACGGGCAAAAAGCAACTTTAAATAGTCGTAAATTTCGGTGACGGTGCCCACGGTGGAGCGGCTGTTACGGCTGCCTGTTTTCTGTTCGATGGCAATGGCAGGCGACAGCCCGTGAATGGCCTCTACTTGTGGTTTTTCCATGCGCCCCAAAAACTGACGCACATAGGCACTGAGGCTTTCCACGTACATGCGCTGCCCTTCGGCAAAGAGGGTGTCAAAAGCAAGGGAGGACTTTCCCGAGCCCGACAAACCGCTGATGACCGTGAAGCTATTGCGCGGGATGCGCACATCTACTTTCTTTAAATTATGCTCTGCTGCACCTTTTACGATAATGTCTTGTTGCAAGTGTTTTTCTAAAACGTCCATAGTCTCTTTTCTAAGCGGCAGGTATCTTTCGTTTAACTAAACAAAGATATTGAATGTTGAGCGAACACAAAGCCCGCGGCAGACGACGGACGTGTGTCCTTATGTAAACCTGAATGCGTATCTTGCGTACATAATGCATAAAAATAACAGCCATCATGAAACGAACGCTGCTTTTCTTTTCTTTGCTTTTGGTATGCGTGTGCTGCTCAACTGCTTTTGCACAAGACGATTTTTTTGAAGGCGTGGTGCGTTACCGTCATTTTATAGAAATCAAAGACACTTTGGCCAACGAGTGGGAAGTCACCGCCTTGTATGGTGAAGGGGGCAATTTTTACATAAACAAAGAAGGCAGGTATCGCATTGAGCCCCGCGGTACTTCCATCGAATGGCAAATATATGATCCGCAACAAGCGCGTTTGTATTTTAAATTCATCAAGCGCGACACGGTGTATTGGCATGCCGCCACCATGCCCACGGAAGAAGTGGTGGAGGTCTATCCTGTCAAGGAAGAAAAAGATTATTTGTTGGGCTACACCTGCCATCTGTTGATGATGAAGGTGAAAACAGTGGGAAGCAGTCCCGAGGTTTTGGGCAAGATGTATTTTTTTGCACCGGAGCTGAAAGTCAATGCCGCTGCTTTTGCCCGTCACCATACCAATTCACAAGACCGTGTGTTTGCTATTACACAGTCTATCCCTTTACGTATAGTGGTGCTGCAGCGCCATTATAGAGTCATCATAGAAGCCGAAGATGTAGAACCGCGCGCCTTGCCTGCCGATTTGTTCCGTATTCCGGCCGACTTGCCCCAAAAGGAACTGCAATTTAACTAACGCCCCGCCTTGTTCTTTGATGCTCTTCGAGGCGGCTGCCTTTTTGCCAAAGGGCAGCCCTTCGTATTGCATACTATTTTTTTAAACAAAAGTCTTTAACTTTGGGTCATCTTTGCAAAAAAGGTCTCTTTAATCCCAAAGAACATGAAACAAACCTGGTTCCGTCCCACGCCTTTTGTTGAGCGTCACATAGGTTCCGACGCGACAGAACAAAAGGAAATGCTTCATACCATTGGTGTGGCGTCCGTCGATGAACTGATTGCTCAAACCATTCCGCAGTCTATACGCTTGCAGCAGCCCATGCCGTTGCCCGGTGCAGTAGATGAACGCCAATTCTTGGAAGAATTCAAGGCACTGGCGCAAAAAAACAAAGTGCATCGTTCCTATATAGGCATGGGATATTACGGCACGGTGACTCCTTCGGTTATCTTACGAAATATACTTGAAAATCCCGCCTGGTACACGGCTTACACGCCCTATCAGGCGGAAATTGCTCAAGGGCGTTTGGAAGCGCTGCTCAATTTTCAAACCATGGTAGCCGACCTGACCGGCATGGAGCTGGCCAACGCTTCTTTGCTGGACGAGGCTACTGCCGCTGCCGAAGCCATGAACATGCTTTATCAAACACGCCCCAAAGAACAAGAGCACCGCAACCGTTTCTTTGTGTCGAAGCATTGTTTTCCGCACACCATCGATGTGTTGCTGACACGGGCCGAGCCTCTGGGCATTGAGCTGGTCATCGACGATGAAGCGGGCATTGACTGGGAAAACGCCGACTATTTCGGTATGCTGGTGCAATACCCCAATGCCGAAGGCGAAGTGATAGACTATACCTCTCTTTTTGAGAAAGCGCACGCCCATGGTACGCGTTGTGTGGTAGCTGCCGATATTTTGAGTCTGTGTTTGTTGAAATCACCGGCTGCCATGGGGGCGGAAGTGGCCGTAGGCTCTACTCAGCGTTTTGGTGTGCCCATGGGCTTTGGTGGACCGCATGCCGCTTATTTTGCAACTAAAGAAATGTATAAGCGTAACATACCGGGGCGCATCATCGGTGTCTCGAAAGATGCCGACGGCAAGCCTGCTTTGCGTATGGCGCTTCAAACCCGGGAGCAGCATATTCGCCGTGAACGGGCTACTTCGAATATCTGTACGTCGCAGGTGTTGCTGGCAGTCATGGCAAGCATGTATGCCGTGTATCATGGTCCCCAAGGCTTACGCCGCATTGCTGAGCGCGTACACGGTATGACCGCACTCCTTGCAGAAGCTTTGCAAAAAGCCGGCTTCCGTTTGCGCAACAATACCTACTTCGATACCTTGACTATCCTTTGCGACAAGCCCGAAGCCGTGCGTGCGGCGGCCGAGAAGCGCGAAATCAACTTGCATTACGGAGCGGACTTCGTGCGCTTGTCGATAGATGAGACGGTCACCCCGCAAGACCTTGAAGACCTGGTGGCTGTTTTCAATGAAGCAAATGGCGGAGCGGTAGCGTTAAGCTTGCCCGAAGCAGCCCCCTGCGCTTTACCCGCCGCTCTGGTGCGCCCGGTAGATTACTTGCAGCACCCGGTGTTCAATACCCATCACACCGAGCATGAAATGCTGCGTTATATCCGCTCTCTGGAAGAAAAAGACCTTTCGCTGGTGCATTCCATGATTTCGCTGGGCAGCTGCACCATGAAGCTGAATGCCACCACCGAGATGCTGCCTGTTACCTGGCCCGAGTGGGCAAATATGCATCCTTTTGCGCCTGCTTCGCAAGCCGAAGGCTATCGTCTGATGATAGAGCGCTTGTCGCAGTGGTTGTGCACCATTACCGGCTTTGATGCTATTTCCATGCAGCCCAACTCCGGTGCACAAGGCGAATATACCGGTTTGATGGTCATCCGGGCTTATTTGAAGTCGAAAGGCGAAGGACACCGTCATGTAGCACTCATTCCTGCTTCTGCTCATGGTACCAACCCGGCCAGTGCCGTGTTGGCAGGCATGAAAGTGGTGGTGGTCAAAACCGATGCACGTGGCAACATAGATGTGGAAGACCTGAAAGCCAAAGCCCGGCAATATGCCAACGATTTGGCTTGCCTGATGATTACTTATCCTTCCACACACGGCGTATTCGAAGAGTCGGTGCAGGAAGTATGCGATATTATCCACCAATACGGAGGGCAGGTATATATGGACGGTGCCAACATGAATGCCCAAGTAGGGCTGACCAATCCGGCCATTATTGGGGCTGACGTATGCCACCTGAATTTGCATAAAACCTTCTGTATTCCTCATGGTGGCGGTGGACCCGGCATGGGACCCATTGCCGTGAAAAAACACTTGGCACCCTTCTTGCCCAACCATGTGATGGGCGGCGAAAAGCATGCCGAAGGGATCCATGCCGTAGCCGCAGCGCCTTTTGGCAGTGCCAGCATCTTGCCCATCTCTTACGCTTATATTGCCATGATGGGCGCCGAAGGGCTTACCGAAGCTACGAAGGCCGCCATCTTGCATGCCAACTACATCAAGGCACGGCTGGAAAAAGCCTATCCCGTGCTCTATACGAACGAAAAGGGAAGAGTGGCGCACGAGATGATTATAGACTGCCGGGCGTTTAAAAAGGTGGGCATCGAGGTGGAAGATATTGCCAAGCGTTTGATGGATTATGGTTTTCATGCGCCCACGGTATCTTTCCCCGTACCCGGCACGCTTATGATTGAACCTACCGAAAGTGAGAGCAAAGCCGAGCTGGATCGTTTCTGCGACGCTCTCTTGGCTATACGCGAAGAGATTGCCGAAATAGAGCGTGGCGAGTACCCCAAAGACAACAACGTGCTTAAAAACGCACCCCATACTGCCGCCATGCTCACTGCTTCGGAATGGAGCTATCCTTATAGCCGTGAAAAAGCAGCCTATCCTTTGCCGTATTTGCGCCAACGCAAATTCTGGGTGCCGGTGCGCCGTGTCGATAATGCATATGGCGACCGCAACCTGGTGTGCAGCTGCCTGCCTGTGAGTGCCTATGAAGAAACCGCAGATATGAATGCTTAAAAAGCTTTTCTGACCCACAGGAAGCAAAAAAGGGGAGCTTTGGTGCTCCCCTTTCTTTATTTTTTGCCTGATATGGCATCCCCACACAGCCCGGGGCTTGATTATTTCTTTACCAAAATATAGGTCATGTATAACAATTTTTTACCGTCGGTTTCTTCCACGTTAACACTGATGTCTTTTAAATGCCAACCTTCTTTTACCAATGCGGTAATTTCAGAAATATCTAAGGTGGTTTCGGTAAGCAAATTGATGGTTTTCAATATTTCCTTCTTTTCCATAAGAGTAAGCTTTTGGATTTCTTAGTTTATTTCTTCTTTTGGGTCAAGATAGGAAAAAAAGCGCATAAAAAGCAATTTTATTTAGAAAAAACGGCAACATAAAATGGTGCAGTCGTCGTGCGGAAGCGGGTTGCTGCAGAATCTATGTACATCGTCCAAGAGCGCATTGACAAAGTCATCTACCGGCAAATGGTGGTGGCGCTGAATAAATTGCTCCAGCTTTTCTATGCCATACTGCTCCGATTGCGCATTGTGCAACTCTACCAGCCCGTCGGTGTAGGCAAGCAAGAGCGCTTTCTCTACTTTTTCTATGGTGGATACTTCCAAAAAAGGCAGAGGACAAAAGCAGCCCAATACGGTACTGCCACGCGACAGACGCTGCACCGGTCGACCGGCACTATACAAAAAAGGCGGATGATGGCCGGCATTGATGTAGGACATTTGCTTTTTTCCAAAGTGGTAGTGTGCCAGAAAAACGGTAATAAAGTTTTCGCCTTGTATGTTTTCGTAAACCAACTCATTGAGCTGATGAATGATGTCGGGCAGGTGGTAGGTGTTTTTTACAATGGCGCGTAGCGACGCTTGAAAGTTGGCCATCATCAAGGCGGCACCCAGCCCCTTGCCCGATACATCGGCAATGCATAGTAGCATCTCCTCTTCGTTGATGCCTATGATATCGTAAAAATCGCCTCCTACGTTGCGGTGTGGCTGGTAAAAAACGGCCAAGGCGAACTTGTCTTGGTGGGCAATTTTTGAAGGCAAAAGCATGCGTTGCACCTTTTGCGCCAGTGCCAGCTCCCTTTGAAGGGCTTCTTGCTCTATTTGTTTGCGAACCAAGCGCTTGTTTTCAATGGCCACCAGCACAATGTTGCTTAGCGTTTGCACGAATTCCAAATCTATTTCTTCTTCGCCATACGTACCCAGAAATACATGTGCAAGCGCCTTGTTCTGATGTATGACCGGCACTACCCAATCATAGACTTTAAAGATAGAAGGCAGTTGGGTTTGTGCTACCCGCACCGGAGTGTGTATGTCGGCCAACAGCTGCCGGCATGTTTCGTCCATGCTCATGGGCAGTTGGCTGCGTTGGCTTTGTGGTATTTTGCGCAGGCACTGGTCCGGTGCTTCCCATGCATAAAGGGCTGCTTTTGAAAAGTGCAGATAGCCCTGTAAGGTGAATTGATAAATGCGGTATAATTGCTCCTCGTTGAGGTTGGCATTGATTGCCTGTGTTACCTCTAAGAGTGCTTTCAGTGCAATATCTTGTTTGTCTTTCACCTTCGTTTTTACCACTGATATTGAGTGTTGGATTTGGGGTCGATGGCATCGCGCATGGCGTTGCCCAATAGGTTAAAAGCCAGCACAGTAATGAAAATACAGAAGCTGGGCGCCCATAACAGGTGCGAGCCCGTGGAGCTGGCTGAAAGCCCGATGACCTCATATCCTTCATTGACCATCATCCCCCAAGAAGGCGTAGGGGGCTGCACGCCCAAGCCAAGGAAACTAAGCCCCGCCTCTATCAAGATGGCATAGGCGAAGTTGGCACTGGCTTGCACCACGATGGCGCCCAGCACGTTGGGCAGCATGTGGCGCAGTAATATATGACGGCGGGGGGCGCCTATAGCGCGCGCGGCTTCTATGTACGGTGCTTTTTTGAGCGCCATGATTTGCCCGCGCACGACCCTTGCCACTTCTACCCAGTTGGTAAGACCCACTGCCAAAAAGGTAACCCACAGGCTCTTTGACTGCAACGCCAAACTGATGGCAATAACCAGCATGATGCTGGGGATAGACCAAACAACGGTCATAAACCATACGATGACGCGGTCTATCCGACCACCAAAGAAGCCGGCAATTGAACCCAAGCTTACGCCTACCAACAGTGCAATGAGCACGGCGAAGGCACCTACGAAAAGCGAGATGCGGAATCCAATAATGAGCCGGCTCAATACGTCGCGCCCTTGGCGATCGGTTCCCAATAAAAAGAAGCGCTCTTCTACTTGCTTCGCTTCAAATAACTGTTGTACCTCTTGCAGCGTAATTGTTTGTAGCTGCTCGTGGCTATCGAGGTAATAGGCTTGGTTGCCACATATAACAAAATTGCCTTCATCGCTCTTTTGGCAGTTCTTTCCTTCGTCAGATTTGAGAAACGCATCCAATTTGGGACTATCTCCGATAAAAAGGGCTTGAGTAGCGTTCAAAAGATGCATTTTTTCAATGGAGTGCCTGCGCCCGTTACTCGCATGGTAGGGGATGTAATGCACATACCATCCTTCTATGTAAAAGGAATCTACGGGGATGATGGCATACGGCGATTCTTGCCCAAAGAGCATGCGTTTGAACCAGTTCTGCTGCTCTACTTTCACGTGCCGGTGCCGCTTGATAAGGCGCACACTGCTCCCCGGCGGTAAAAGCTTGATTTGTACGCTGCCATCATTGGCATTGGGCGTGGAATCCGGTGCAATAAGGTAGCCCAACAGGGCAATCAGTACCGACAGCCCGATGACCACAAGGCTGCTGACAGCCTTGAAGTCTTTTTTCAGGCGTGAAAAAAACTGAGAGAAAGGACCTTGGGGCGGCGTGGTCGTTGGATATGTATTGTTCTGTGTTTGCGTTGTCATAGAAGCCATTATAGGTTATGAGCCAACAGCCCTTCTTTACTGGCAAGATAACGATACTTCCGGTATTCTTGCCTGAACCGGCTTAGCTCGGTGATGATTTCCTCTTGCGAAGGATGGTAGCAACGTACCCATCCTTTTATTATCATTTGCTCGAGGGCATCGCGTATCTCATGCTCTTGATAAGGCGTTTCGCGCAGCAAGTGCTCGAAATCTACAAGAAAATAAAGCTCGTCGAGCAGGTCAAATTCTATGGTTGTCATACTTTCACTCTTCTGTCTTTCCATGTATAACTGCTTGTGCGACTGCCCACCCACACGAAATAAGCCGCATAGAAAGGGTACACCAAAAATAAGAGCAGTACGTCTAACAAGCGCACCGCTTGGCGGTGTGGTTTTGATAATGCATACAAAAATACAAATTCAAAAGAAAACTTAACAGCGCACTGCGCCGCGAAATGAACAATACCATAGCCATTTAAAATCAAAGCAGCAGTAGCTGCAAGCCAAGCAAGGTAAAGCAAGCCTATGTATGCCCCCAGCAGCTTATGCATGCCGCTTTGATGATACTTCCATTTACTAATCCACCGCTTGCGCTGTTCTATCCAGCCGTACCAGTCATGGCAGGGATGGGTATATACCACCGCTTCCGGGTGGCTCAGAAAACCAACGGGCTTGCCCGGCAGGCGGGCTATCTTTTGCAACAAAAACTCATCGTCGCCGGTGGGTATATGTTCATTGCCTTCGTAACCGCCCACTTGCCAAAAGGCTGCTTGCTCGAAAGCCAGATTGGCACCGTTGCACATGCCCGGAATGCGGCGTTGCAGGAGGGCGGCACCGGTGCCTGTCAGCGCTATCATTTCAAGGCTTTGCAAGCGTTCTACAAGCCGGTTGGCAGGGTGAAGCCGCACAAGCCCGCCTATAAAAGCAAGTTTGTTTTTTTTTCGATGCTTTGTCATCAGTTCCAACCAGCGTGCTGAAGGGCGGCAGTCGGCATCGGTGCAGCAAATAAAAGGGTGCCGGCTGTGTTGAATGCCGTAGGTAATGGCGGCTTTTTTTCCGTGCATGGAGGCGGGCAATGTCAGCACCTTCACAGACAGCCCGGGGTGTCGCCTTGCCCAGTTCTCGGCTATTGTCTTGCTGCCGTCGGTTGAATGATCATCGACCAGGCATAGCTCCCAATAACGTGGGGAGAGGGTCTGCCGTGCCAGACAGTCCAAAAGTGTTTCTATGTTGCTTGATTCATTACGCATGGCTACCACCACCGACACACTGTCCGTTTCATCGAGCGGAAGCGCTTCCATGGCAAGGTCGTTTGAAAGGCGTCTGTTGTGGCGGTATGCTTGTATTATCCATAGCAACAGCGCACAGTAGGGAATCAAAATTCCCCAAAGAACTCCTTCCATCATTGCTTAAAGTTGCAGGTTGTCCAAAAAACGGCTGATGACTCTTTGATAAGTGGCAGCGTGTTGTTCAAGCATGCTTGCTTCGTCGCCCGGGAAACGGTGCAGTTTGTGACCGGGTCCCATGTTTTCTTCATAAAGTTGCAGGCCGTGCCATGCCGGAACATGCAAATGTCCTTCACAAACCAGAAAGAGTTTGGGCGTAGAGCTTCGGTTGAGGTAATGAGCGCTGTTGAACGGCACGCCCCCTTTCCGGAATTTTCCGTACAGCCCTGTGGGCATGAAAGGGTGCAGGTCGTCTATAAGCTGCTTGATCGAATAAATGGGGTTGTCTAAAATAAGGGCACCTGCTGCCATGCCCTGAGCGCTTAACTGCAAAGCTACGCTTGCACCAATTCCTTCGCCATAAAGCACGATTTGAGGTGCTTGGGCGTCGGTGTTGTTCAGCAGAAAATAATAGGCTTGCCTTGCCGCTTCGTAAAAAGCAGCTTCGCTTGGCTCGCCTTCGCTTAGTCCGTAACCGTTATAATCAAAAACCAGCACATTAAACGACAGTTTGCGCCATATCGAAAGGCGCCGGTAGGTCTCGGGATGCATGAACGAATGCCTGCCATCTGCAAAGTAAAGAAGCCAGCGGCGGCTGGGGGCAGGTGCGGGCACTATCCAGCCGTACAGCTTTTCTTTTGGGTTGAGAAATTGTATTTCCTGATACTCTATTCCGGCGGGAGGTGCCACCGGGGCAACGTCTTTCCCGGCAAACAGCAGGTCCTGCAGACGGTAATGCATATACAGCCCCACGAATAGAGCTGCCAAAAAAGTAAGCGACAGAGTAGAAAAGGCGAAGCGAAGCATGATAAAGTGGCTGTTTGTGCAAAGTTAATAAACAGTTGTTGATTTTTATTTATAATATTATCGAAATCAAATTACGTAATTTTTTGTATTGAAGTGTTTTTGTAAAACATTATTAAATAGTATTTTAATTTTTTGATTTGTTTTATTTTTTTTTAAAAAAATATATAAAATTGCATTATAAAATAAAAACAAGTATGCTTATGAGAGTTTTTACCTATCTGTTGAGTTTGTGCATAGTGTTTGCAAGTGCAGGCACAGGGTTTGCACAAAAAGAAGCAAGCCATTGGGCGCCCTTCTTTGAAGAAGCTTACGCAAAATACCCTGATTTGCCGAAGGGTATTTTGGAGAGTATGGCGTATGCCGCAAGTCGTATGGAGAACCTGCAACCCTTAAAGTTGCCGGATGAACATGTACATCAACCACCGCGTTATGGGATTTTTGCCTTGGTGAAAGACGGAAAAGGGTATTTCAGAAACACCCTTTCGATAGTTTGTAGAGAGGTGGGTATTAGCGAAAAGAAGTTTTTGCGGAGCCCACGCTTGCAGATTCTTACGATGGCTGCTTTTTTGTCTAAGCAAGCAGTGCGCTATAAAGCGCATGGTTATGAAGGCTTTGCGCCGGTGTTGAGAGAGTTGTCCGAAATTCCCGCTAATAATACGTTGAACCGTTATGCGCAGGATTTGCAGCTATATGAGGTGTACCGCATCTTGGAGCAAGGCGTGAGTGCCGGGCAGTTGCGTACGCAGGGGGTAAAAATAAATATGGAAAAGATATTTGGGAGTGACAACCTGCGTATCTTGTCTTCACCGGAAGTTTTGATTTATGAAGAGAAGACCGGTAAGTTTGTCATCACTGATGGAGAGGCTTCTTATGTACGCGATGGCGAAGAGGCACGAACAACCGACTATCCTTATGCCCGTTGGGTGCCTGCAAGTTCGTCGAATTATTCGTCGCGCAATGGGACAGCCATTAGCGCCGTAACCATTCATACTACTCAAGGGTCTTATGCCGGTGCTATCTCTTGGTTTCAAAATCCTTCGGCAAGGGTGTCGGCACACTATGTGATTCGTTCTTCTGACGGGCAAATTACGCAGATGGTCCGTGAATACAACAAGGCATGGCACGTAGCCTACCATAATCACTATACCATCGGCATTGAGCATGAAGGTTACATCAGCAATCCGGCTTGGTACACAGATGCCATGTACCGGGCATCTGCCAATTTGGTGAAAAATATTTGTTCGAGACGTGGCATCAGCCCTACCTCTTGTTACCGGGGTCCTTCACACAGTGGCATAGTGGTGCTTTCTTCTGCTTATCGTATCAAGGGGCATCAGCACTTTTCGTCGCAAACGCACACCGATCCGGGCATTCATTGGAACTGGTACAAATATTATGACCTTATCAATGGTGGTAGCGCGCCTGCGTGTAATTTGGCTAAACCCTCTTCTTTGGGCGCAAGCGGTATTTCTACTACTGCTGCGACGCTTTCATGGCAGGCTGTCAGTGGGGCGGCATCTTATGTTGTGCGGTACCGCGTAAAAGGCACAAGCACATGGGTAAGCCGTGGCACCACTGCCACCTCTTTGCGTCTGAGTGGCTTGCAACAGGGGAAAACTTATGAATGGCAGGTTGCTGCCAAGTGTTCCAATGGCAGTGCCGGCAGTTATAGCTACACCGCTTTGCTTTCTACCGCAAGCAGCCATCAAACAACTACGGCTTGCAATGGTACTTTCACCGATACAGGTGGTAGCAGCGGTAATTACGGCAATAACGAGCATTATATTTTTACAATTAATCCGGCAGGAGCAACCGGGCTTGTCATCGATTTTTACAGCTTCAGCTTGGCGTCGGGTGATTATTTGTATGTTTTCGACGGAACAGACATAACAGCCCCCATGATTGGTGCCTATACGGGAACTAACTCGCCGGGGGTGATTCGGAATGATGGTCCTGTTACCTTTAAATTTTTGTCGAATGCATCGGGTGTTTCGTGGGGATGGCGTGCAGCCTGGAGTTGTGAAAGCTGCCAAGTGCCCTCCGGTTTAGCTGCCACGCAAATAGGGACGAACCGGGCGAAGCTCTCATGGAATGGCAGTGGTGATAGCTTCACTGTGCGCTACCGCATTCAAGGGGCAAGTGCTTGGAGCACAGCAACGGCTAATGACAATAATTACATGATATTGACCGGATTGCAGCCGGGCAAGATGTATGAATGGCAAGTGCGTGCCAATTGCGACGCGAGTAGTTCTACTTTTTCAGCGAGCTCTTATTTTGCCACAGCGCAGAGTCATACAGTAGTCACTGCCTGTAGCGGCACTTTCACCGACACAGGCGGTAGTAGTGGTAACTATGGCAACAGCGAGAATTATATCTACACCATCGATCCGCCGGGTAGTACGCCTGTCGTTGTTGACTTTTATAGCTTTGGATTGGCTTCGGGTGATTACCTTTACATTTTAGATGGTGCCGACGTGACCGCCCCCTTAATGGGTGCTTATACAGGCACGAACTCACCGGGCAGAGTGGTTTCTTCGGGCGGTGCCATCACCTTCAAGTTTGTATCGAATGGTTCAGGCGTTTCGTGGGGATGGCGTGCCAATTGGTCTTGTGCTTCGGCAAGAGAGGCAGCCGGACCACAGCAAATGCTTGAACAGCCCTTGACAGTGGAGGTGTACCCGAATCCGGCACGGGGACAATTCATGTTGCGGCACTATGGCGACACGGACGGACAAACAGCCGAAGCAGCCTTATATGAATTAAGCGGAAGAGTGGTGTGGCAACGAAGCCTCAAGACAAAACAAGGATGGCAGGAAGAAGCAGTGGATGTGTCTGCTTTGTCGCCGGGAATTTATATTTTGCGCTACATGCGGGGCGACATAGTGGAAAACAGACGCTTGATCGTCGAATAAAGAAAAACAATGTCCCGGAAGTAAAGCCATAAAACAAGTGGGGTGCTTTTCAGGGCACCCCGCTTGTTTTATCTTGTATGAGTTTTAGTAGTCACCCAGTGTTTCTTCGAGTTGAGCCAAGGCGCGCGCTGCTTCCTCGTCGTTGGGTGCCACGCCATGCCAATGGTGGTCGTTCATCATGAAATCGACGCCGTAGCCCATGATGGTGCTCATGACAATCAAGATGGGTTTTCCCTTGCCGGTAAGTGTCTTGGCATGATAAAGCGTTTCCACTACCTCTTGCATGTCATTGCCGTTCATTTCAAGCACCTGCCAGCCGAAGGCTTCGTACTTGTCACGCAGGCTGCCTACGTTCATCACCTCGTGAACAGGACCGTCGATTTGCTTGTCGTTATAATCTATGATGCCAATGAGGTTGTCTACTTTGTGGTGGGCAGCATACATGGCAGCTTCCCATATTTGCCCTTCTTGCTGTTCGCCATCGCCCATCAGTACAAAGACTGTATGCGGGTCATTGTTTAGTTTTTTGCCTTGCGCAGCACCAATAGCCACCGACAGCCCTTGCCCCAGCGAACCGGAAGCCACCCGTATGCCCGGCAGTCCTTCGTGTGTGGCGGGGTGTCCTTGCAGGCGTGAGTTTATCTTGCGGAAGGTAGCCAGCTCTTTAAGGTCGAAATAGCCGCTACGCGCCAATACGCTGTACCACACCGGCGAGATGTGTCCGTTGGAAAGAAAAAAGAGGTCTTCATTTTTTCCTTCCATATTGAAATCCGGATTGTGCTCCATCACCTCGAAATAAAGGGCAACCAGCAGGTCGGCGCAGCCCAAAGAGCCACCCGGATGCCCCGACTGTGCGCCATGAACCATGCGGATGATGTCGCGCCGTACTTGTGTGGCGATGCGCTCGAGCGTTTTTATATCATTTTTCATAATCAAAGGGTGCGTTTAAGAAGAGGGTTTTGATTTTTATTGTCACAAAAATAGAAAAAGCCCTTCGTATTGAAAGGCTTTTTCCGTTTTAATATGGGGAGCTTACTTGCCGCGTGCGTCCAGGCTGCTATCTGCCGGATATGTGTTGTTGCTGCGGTCTATATCGGCCATGGACTCTTCCGGGTCAATGACTATTTGACGGATGTCGCCGGTAGAGAAAGGGAGCTCAAAAGTATAGGTTGGGTAAACCCACCCCCAGTCGGCTTCTACGTGATAGTTTTTGCCGGTACCTTTTTTAGCCCCGCGCATGATTTGCAGAGGAATATGGAAAATATGCTCTTCGCCGGAGTTGAGCGTTACATGCAAGTCGATGGGCATGGGCATTTCTTTTACTCTGCGCAGGGTGACTTCTGTTTTGTTGCCTTTGCTTATGACCTTATCTATGGCGTAATCTATGTGTTTGGTGGTGTAAATCCAGTACTCTTTGTACCAGTCCAACTCTAAGCCCGAGGCTTTTTCCATGATGCGAATGAAGTCGTTGGGCGTGGGGTGTTTAAATTTCCACGTGTTGAAGTAGTCGAGCATGCCCTTACGGAAAGCTTCTTCGCCAATGATGTAGGACAGCTGACGCAAAAAGATAGAGCCCATCGAATAGCTGGCTATGGAGTAAGCCATGTTGGTGTTATAATGATCGGCGTGGGTGCTTAGCGGTTCTTGCAAGCCAAACTGCACCAAGCGGAAATAGCTGCTGTAGCTGCTTTTAAATGGGTTGGGCGAATTGATACCCATGATTTTGTTAAACACATAGTCTTCGGCAAAGGAAGTGAAGCCTTCGTCCATCCAAGGGTAAAGCGCTTCGTTGGTGCCCAAAATGCCGTAGTACCAATTGTGAATGAACTCATGTGTGGCAACACCTACCAAGCGGTCCAGTGAGCCGTTGCCTACGATGAGCGTAAGCATGGGGTATTCCATGCCGCCGTCGCCACCTTGCACAAAAGAGAACTCGGGGTAGGGGTATTGCCCGAATTCGCGGTTCATGATTTGGAATGCTTCTACCATGTATTGCGGAAGCTTGTCCCAGTTGCCGCTTTGGTTGGCGTCGGCTTGGTAGAAGAAGCGCAAGAGCGGTCCCCCCGGCACTTGTGCTGTGGTGTGTTGGTAGTCGGGGTCGGCTGCCCAAGCAAAATCGTGTACATTTTCAGCTTTGAAATGCCAGTGTAACTTGTCGCCTTGGGGACGCTTTAAAGGCTTGTTTTTGTTTTCGTAGCCGTGCCCCACTTCCTGCGGGTTTTGCAATACGCCGGTAGCCGCTACAACGTAGTTCTTATCGATATGAATGGTTACGTCGAAGCTGCCCCACACGCCATAGAACTCACGTCCTATGTAGGGGTGCGCGTGCCATCCCTGTTCATCGTATTCAGCCATTTTGGGGTACCATTGTGTCATGGAGTAGTCGATGCCTTCGCGGTTGTTGCGTCCGCTGCGGCGGATTTGCACCGGCACCTGGCTTTCAAATTCCATTTCAAAAACAGCCTTTTTGCCGGGGGCAATGGGCTCGGCAAGTTCTACTTCCAGCACGGTGCCCACTACTTCGTATTTGACAGGCTTGCCGTTTTGTTTCAGGCTCAATATCTTATGATAACCTATTTCGTCCTCTTTGAGTTGGGCAATGCGGTCACGCACCCGCGGGTCGGGGTCCATGATGGTGCGTGAGCGTACGTCCATCATGCTGCCCGGCTGAAAGGCATTGAAATAAAGGTGATAAAACACACGGTCGAGCACATCCGGCGAGTTGTTGTAATAAGTGAGCTTTTGTTTGCCTTTGAATTGGTGTTTGTTTACATCAAAATCAATGTCCATTACGTATTCGGCGCGCTGTTGCCAATAGCCGCTGCGCTGCGCAAAGCTTACCGGCAGGTGTAAAACGCTACTGATTAGAAGTAAAAAGAAATACTTTTTCATAGATTTTTGTTTTTTGATAAACAACGAACAATAGTCCGGATTTATTGAATCCGCTAATTTTGCGTGCATGTAGCAATAATACCTACATTTTTTTAAATTAAAGGTAAAGAAAAAAATATGGAAAATCGTCATAATGCCATTCAGCAACCCACCGAGGTGCTCATCAGAGAGTTAGAACTGGAAGAAGCCATCCGGCGTCAGCTGGAAGATGCCCGCATTTATTTTGATTATAGCCTGGTGCAAAATCCGGAGGATACCAAAAATCCTTTGATAAAGCTCGACCTGATTACCATCAACCCGCAGCATAACCAGAAGTTTTTGTTTCACTCGGTGCGCGGACGTAGCAAAACGGAGCTGCTCGAGCAGATGATGGATTATATTCAGAACTACAAGAAAAACCTTGAGAGCTACGAAATAGAGTGGATGGATGCCCGGCTGCCCGAAAAAGTGCAGGTGTCTTGGTTTCGTGGCAGCGATATTTTCGACGTGCTCAATAAATTCTATTACGACAAGGAGAAGAGCCGCTTCCGTATCTTGAAAATCAAGCTGATGCCGGAGGCATGACGAAGCTCAGCATACTCAATTAGATAAAAACAAAGCCCGGACCGTCCGGGCTTCTTGTTTTTGGAATGACCGTTCCTTCTTTTTTTGATGCTTCAGCCTGTTTTTATTTGGAGTTTCAGAAAGGGCAAAAAGTGAAGATGTGCTTTATTGCTTTTGGATTTTCTTTTCAGCAGCATTCAAGCGGTGAATGAGTGGGTCAGTGGTGGGGTCGGGCGGGAGTGTCAGCAGTTCGGGGGCACGCCACAGGCTGTCGGCAAGTTGTATGTAAAGCGTATCGTGATGCACCCAGCGAATCCATCCTTCCTTCGGAGCATCGCCTACGCGTAACCATTGCTTATATACTTCCTTCACACCAAAGGTGCTTTGGCGGGGGGCGTCCCACGCTACCGGCAGCGCGCTGTTTTTAGGAGATACACGCACCGGATTTTTTTCGAAAGAAAGCCGCTCTACTTCACCGGCAACGTTCAGCAAGTCTTTCCATGGAACGAAGCGAAAGCGGGCAGTGTCTAAAGCGATATAAGCTTTTTTCTGCCATTCGTCGTCATTCAGGGCTACCACATAATGATGGCGGTTCCAGCCCAGACATTTCCAATATACCGTTTTTTCCTGCGGCCGGTTGATATAGGGTGAAGCCTGTGACAAGGAGTTGAGGTCACACACAAGCAGTGTGTCTTGCAGGTTTTTGTCTTTGAAAAAAACAAAAGTGGCGGAGTCGGAAAATGCTTCATGTCGTAAAGCAAGTACACCAACGCCGGCGCGCCGGGCATGAGTGCTGCTGCTATGCTCTTGCGTGGTTGAGTGGCAGGCAAACAAGCACATGCTCAAGAGTAGAAAAAAACATTGTACGCTTCTTTTATTCATGTTTTCCATTCTTTTTTAGATGTACTGCGAAGGTACATAGACACTTGTTTTGCCAGGTTAAGTAAGTGTTAAGGAATTGTTGAAATCTTTTGATGATTTCGTGTATTTCCGGCCGGTGCGTAACCTTTTTTTAATACACTTTTAATAATGCCTTGCCCGATAAAGCCCGGCTTGCTGCTACCTTTGCATCAGTCAAAAAAACAAACATTAGCCATGAAGAAATTTTTAATGCTTTCGGCCGTATTGGCATTCGCACTTTCGGCTTGCAAGAAAGACGACAAAAACGAACCGGTACCGGTTGATCCCACCGCCACCACCTTTGAAGTAACGACTGACCCCGTAGGTAATGTAGCTGTGAAAATTACTGACAAGGGGAAAGGCATCGGCACCCGCACTCTGTACAAAGACACTGTGTACATTTTGGACAACAAAGTGTTTGTAAACGAAGGGCAAACCTTGACCATCCAGCCGGGCACGGTGATTAAAGGAGAGCCGGGCACCGGAGAAGCAGCTTCGGCTTTGATTGTAGCCCGTGGAGGGAAAATTATAGCCAAAGGCACTGCCACCGAGCCCATTATCTTCACAACCCTTTCGGATGATGTAAATGATCCCGATGATTTGCAGACAGACGTTCGTGGATTGTGGGGGGGCTTGATTATTTTGGGCAAAGCCCGCATCAATGACCCCACCGGTGAAAGTGCCATTGAAGGGATTCCTACCAGTGAGGTTCGCGGTCTTTACGGTGGCAACGATGATAACGACGACTCGGGAGAATTAAGCTACGTATCTGTGCGCCATGGTGGAGCAGAGATTGGTGCCGGTAACGAAATCAACGGTATCACCTTCGGGGCAGTAGGCTCGGGCACTAAAGTGGACCACCTGGAAGTATTTGCCAACTTTGATGATGGTTATGAGTTCTTTGGCGGAACGGTAAGTGCCAAGTATCTGATTTCGGCTTATTGCAACGATGATGCCTATGACTGGGACCAAGGTTTCCGTGGTAAGTTGCAATATATCGTAACCATTCAGAAGCCCGAAGAAGGTGGGCGTGGTTTTGAGTCAAACGGTGTAGTCAACGACGCTTCTTATAGCTACAACCAAGAGCCGCTTTCCATTCCTGTCATTTCCAACGGTACTTTCATTGGACATGGGCGTAATAGTGGCGACAAGCAGGGGGTTGAACTGCGTCAGAACTCGGGAGGCAAGTTCTATAACTCTATCTTCTACAACTTCGCTTCGGGTATTCGCATCGACGACGTGTCGGCTGACGAGCCCATCGAGAGCGAAGCACGCCTGGATGCCGGCGATATTGTGTTTGCCAACAACTTGTTCTCAAAAATTGGCAGCGCTACGGACCTGAGCGGCGTAGGTGCCGACAGCCCCGGCAACACGGCTGCCAAAATCACCACCCACTTGCAAAACAACAACAATGCTTACAACAATACGCCCGGCTTGAACGGGCTGAACGTTGCAGCCGGCAGCCAAGGCTTGGATTTAAGCTTGACTCCGGGCGGCGCTGCTGACAATGTGTCTGCTTTCGACGTGAGCACCGTGGATAGCTTCTTCGATGCCGTGAACAAGATAGGTGCTTTTGTGAGTGGCACCAACTGGATGAAAGGCTGGACAGCGCTCGATGAATACGGATTCTTGAAATAAAATACACTATCAAATTAATAACACAAGCGGGGGCAAGCCCCCGCTTTCATATAAAGCAAAAGTAACAAGAAGTAGTTTTTAAAAACTAACAACTAAAAAAATGAAACGATTATTTCTTTTGACTCTGACCTTCTGTTTGTCCACCCTAATGGTGTGGGCGCAGCAGACCGGCACCTTGCGTGGCAAAGTGTATGATGCCGAGTCAGGTGAAACACTCATTGGGGCAACCGTATTTGAACCTACCACTTCCATAGGCACGGCCACCGACCTGGACGGTAACTTTGAACTTACCTTACCTGCCGGCGTCTATACCATTGAAATCTCTTATGTGTCTTATCAAACCAAAAAAATTGAAGGAGTAGAAATCAAAGCCGGTGGAGTGGTTACACTCAATGTGCCCATGGCGGCCGAGGTAACCTCTTTGCAGGAGGTTGTTGTCACTGCCAAAATGGAACAAAACAACGAATCGGCTATTCTGCTTCAGCAGAAAAACGCATCGATTGTATTGGATGGTGTTTCTGCCGAAACTTTTGCCAAAACCGGCGACCGTGATGCCGGCGCTGCCTTGCGCCGTATTACAGGTGTATCGGTAGAGGGGGGACGCTATGTGTATGTGCGTGGATTGGGCGACCGCTACTCTAAAGCCACTTTGAACAGTGCAGAAATTCCCAGCTTGGACCCCAGCCGCAATGCCGTGCAGTTCGATATGTTCCCCAGTAACTTGTTGGATAATCTTGTGGTTTACAAAACCTTTTCTGCCGACCTGCCCGGTGATTTTTCCGGTGGTTTGGTGAATGTGAAAACCAAAGAATTCCCCGAATATTTCACACTGCGTGTGAGCTCTTCCTACGGATACAACACGCAGGCTACTTTTAATCAAAACTTTTTAACCTACCAAGGTGGAAAAACCGATTGGCTGGCTTTTGATGACGGCACCCGTGCCATACCCGCGCCGGCTGCCGGCGATATTCCCAGCGTTGCTTTTGCCAGCAATGCCCAAGTGCGTGAGCAGCTGACTACCATCTCACGCAGCTTCAATAAAAACATGGCGCCCATTACACAAGCCCCCTTCTTGAACCAGCGCCACAGCTTCTCTTTGGGCAACCAAACCGACCTGAAAGGGCGTCCTTTGGGATACATCATCGGCTTGAGCTATCAAACAGACAATACCTACTATGAAAATGCACAAATGGGGCGCTACTCTTTTTCCGGTGGCGCACTGCGTGAGTTGCTTTATGCCGACAACCTGCGTTATGGTGAGCAAAATGTGCTCTGGGGCGCTTTGGCCAACTTGTCATACAAAATGAGCGACAACCATAAGTTGAGCCTGAACCTGATGCGTAATCAAAGCGGTACCAAGTCGGCTACTTACTTTGCCGGTCGCAACCCGCAAAACTTCGATGAGTCGGTGGTGTTTGAGTCCCGTGTGTTGAACTACATGCAACGCTCGCTTACCAACGCACAATTGAAAGGCGAACACTACCTGCCCGCTTTGGCAAAAGCCCGCATCGAATGGCACACTGCCTACACCTTGAGCAACCAGGAGCAACCCGATTTGCGCATGTTTGCCAATGACTATACCGAAAATAATGGTGTGCGCGAATACTCTATTTCGCCCTCTGTTTATACCCAGCCCACCCGCTTTTATCGTGATTTGAACGAGACAAACATCGATAATAAACTGAATGTGAGCATTCCTTATAAGGCTTGGGGCAACGAATCCAAATTAAAGGTAGGGGTTTCGGCTTTGATGAAAGACCGCTCTTTCCGCGAACGCCGCCTGACTTATCGCATTCAGAATATCTCAGACTTCAAGGGCGACATAGACATTTTCCTTGCCGATGAAAACTTGGGCATCATTGAAGAAGGCAACGGCTATACCATCAAGACGGTCATTCAAGACGACAGCGAGAAACGCAACCAGTACGATGCCCAACAACAAGTATGGGCTGCCTATGTGATGACAGACCTTCAGCTGAGCCCCAAATGGAAAATCAATGCCGGTTTGCGTATCGAAAAAACCTATATGACTTTGGAGAGCTTGGACCCCTCAAAGGGCAAAGCCGAGCTGGACAACCTGGACCCCTTGCCGGCAGTCAATGTGATTTACAGCTTACGCGACAACATGAATTTGCGTGCAAGCTATAGCCGTACCTTGGCACGTCCCACTTTCCGTGAGTTGGCGCCCTTTGCTTCTTTCGACTTCATCGGGGACTTTGTCTTGACCGGTAACCCCAATTTGCGCCGCACCTTGATTGATAACTTCGACTTGCGTTGGGAGATGTTCCCGCGTGCCGGCGAGCTGATTTCGGTAAGTGCTTTCTATAAGCAATTCGACGGAGCCATTGAGCGCGCTTTGGTGCCGCAGGCTCAAAACACTGAGTTCACCTTCCGCAATGTGGACAATGCCTTCCTTGTTGGCACAGAGCTTGAAATACGCAAAGCCCTTGACTTTATTTTACCCGCTTTGCGCCACTTCCAAGCGGCGGTCAATGCCAGCTACATTTACTCGCAGGTGGATATCCCCGAACAAGAATATGCTTTGATTAAAGCAGTGGACCCTTCGCAGCCTTCTACGCGCCCGTTCTTTGCGCAGTCGCCTTATTTGGTCAATGCTATATTGAACTACAACAATGAAGACAAAGGCTTCGATGCCAGTGCCAGCCTAAATGTGTTCGGACCCCGTTTGATGGTGGTAAGTGCAGGGGCTACCCCCAATGTTTACGAGCAGCCTCGTCCGGTGTTGAACATTACCTTGCGCCAGCGTTTGGGTGCCAACAAGCAGTGGGCTGTTACTGCCCGCGGCAGCAACCTGCTGAATCCCGAATACCGCATGGTCAATACCTATAATGGCAGAGAATACCCCTACCAGTCATATCGTGTAGGGCAGACCTTCACTTTGGGTGTAAGCTACACCATAGAATAAATCAAAACTACTTTTGCCAAAAAACCTGCTGCATATTGTGGCAGGTTTTTTATTTTTGCGCGCTTGGGTAAAACCGGAAACAAAGTTTTGTATGAGAGGATTTTACACTATATGCCTGTTGGTGCTTTCCAACGTATTTATGACCTTGGCTTGGTATGGGCATTTGAAGTTTAAAGATGTGGCCTGGTTGAAAAACTTGCCTTTGTGGGGCGTGATTCTTCTCAGCTGGGGTATAGCTTTGTTTGAATACATGCTTCAGGTGCCTGCCAACCGTTTGGGGCATATCGAACACGGCGGTCCTTTCAATCTATGGCAATTGAAGGTCCTTCAGGAAGTGATTACGCTCTCTGTCTTCACCGTTTTTATGCTTGTCTTTTTCAAACAAGAGCCCTTGCGATGGAACCATATTGCCGGTTTTGTCTGCCTGATATTGGCAGTTTATTTTATCTTTAAAAAGTAACTTCATTGCCACGCCTATGCTTGCAACACCTTACTATGCCGTTATTTTTACTTCCCTGTTAAAAGACGGGGGCATGTCGAATATGAAGCGGTGGCGCAACGCATGGTGGCGCCGGCTGCCTTGCAGGAAGGGTTTTTAGGAGTAGAAAGTGCACGCACTTCTGCCGGTTTGGGCATTACCGCTTCTTACTGGCAGGACAAAGAGAGTATTCGGCGGTGGCGTGAGCATGCGTTACACCAAATAGCCATAGAACGTGGACATAAAGAATGGTACCGGCACTATTGCCTGCGGATATGCAAAGTGGAGTACCAGCGTTGTTTTTGAGGCTATGCCTTGTTTTTTAAGAGTGTAACTTAAAAATAAATGTATTCATCCTTTTTAGTTTTTTTTCTTTGTCATTTCGAGCGTAAGCAAGAAATCTCTTTCACTTCTTACCGTGTGTTGAGATTGAGATTTCTCACTACGCTTCGCTCCGTTCGAAATGACATGCTACGCTTTGCTGCGCGAGAAATAAACTAAGGTAATTGATGTAATTTGGACAAGAAACCTATCCCCGGTAACGCTCCCGTCTTTTAGCTTACCATTTTACGTACGCGCTTCGAAGAAACCATCCACAGCAACAAACCGCTACACACGGTTATTAAGCCGGCGACAGAAAAAATACGCAGCAGCCAGTTATTGATATCGTCACGGCTGCGGTAGTCCATGGTATGGGTCATCCATAGAAAATCGAACCAACGCCATGCGCGGTGCCGTATGGTTTGGAATTCCCCGTCTTTGGCAGAAACATAGGCAATGGGGGCGCCTGCCCCCTCATAGTAAATGGCATAAGCAGGCAAAGGGCGTTCGCGGTACTCATGATGGCTGCCTACTTGGGTAAGGTACTCTACTTGCTTTACTTTTAAATCTGAACTTAGATGTTCGCCGGCAAGCTGAATGGCTTCTTGTGGGGTGAGTGTGTCTTTGGGAGTGCCGTTTTTGGCATGATAAAGCCGCTGATTATTAATAAAATAATAAGGTTGCCCATTGATGACTCTGAAACTTACCTCACGTACCGGCATTACGATTTGAGTGGGCGACAAAAGAGAATCAAAAGCAGGAGGCTCGTAGCTTGTTTTAAGATGCTCGCCATGAATATGGTCTATGTCTGACCAGCTGAAGTACAGGCCGCTGACAGTCCAAAGTAAGAACTGAATGCCGGTAGCCAAGCCTAAATAGCGATGCCAGCGGCGTATGCGTCTTGTTTGTTTGCCTTGAAATAGCTTTTTCATTGGGTAAAAAATGAGTACGTTTTTTTATTCTGCGGCAAGGCAAATATAGGCAATCGCAGGCAATGAGCATGAGTTTTTAAAAAAATTATAAATTTTATCAAAAATTACTTGCGTGCCTTTTTGTTAATTATTAATATTGCACCGTTGGTTGAATGATAACATCACGGCATGGAGTCGAAGTCCTATTCAAAAAGAAGTATACCACCCAAGGAAAGGGAAGAGTGGAAGAAAATGATAACCGGTGAAATAGAGCATCACTACCGGAACTTTGTATTGAAATTGGTGCTGACGCAGTTGCGCCGCGAACTGGCGTTCGGTACGGTTACCATGCAGGAAGCCATAGACAGGCTTTATCAGTTATGTGAAAAATATTCATTGGCAGTGCAAGAAGATTGTAAAGAAATATTCAAATCCTGGTAGTTGAATGGAAGGAAAATTATACGATATTACAGATACGATCGATTTGATTGAACAGGGGCGCTTGCTGGTCATTGCCGGGGACGACAGCCTGTTGCAGCGTCTTCCCAAAGGAAACTGGATTGGTGGCAGCAACCCCTATCTTTTGGATGTTGACGGTGGCAAACACAGCCGGGATTTGTTGTATGTGAAGGACTTTACCGGCTTAGCCGAAGCCTACCGTTTTGAAACCTACGATGCACAAACCATAGAACAAGTGGCCACCGATGCCTATGATAACGGACTTATACTGTTGGTCCTGCCTTTCTTCACCGACGTGCACTTTCAGTTTGCCCTCAAGGCACCGTCTTTGCCCAACCAATACATCAACCCACTGATGGGGTGGGTGGCAGGTGTTGATTTCGACAAGGTAGGACAGCAGGCGCCGGCAGTCTATGTGCAAGGGCTGCGTTATGAAGACAAAGGCGTGGCTTTACACATACAGTTGCCGGCTCATAAAGTGGGGCGGGTGGAAATCATCAATGTGTATGAGCAGGGCGAGGGCGATATCATCACCTTTGAGGAGGATGGCTTTTTTCATACGCACTGCCTGGTCAATGGCGAGCGCCGCGATTTATACGAATATATGCTTACTCAAAACAGTTTTTTACCCTTGGTAGCCGATTATACAGGCGCCAAAATCAATGTAGGTATGATAAAAGACGATCTCAATCGCCGGATGATTTTTGCGGCGCCTACGTTTCGCGGGGTGGAATATCGCTTGGCAAAGCCCGTAGAGGGCGACTATGCGAGTCGTTTTTTTGAAGAACTGCGTAAAGAAAACGGCAAGCCGATAGAATATTCTTACAGCTGTCTTTACAATTACTTCAACTTTCAGCTGGAAGGCAAAGCACTGCCCGGCTTCACCGGCGTGTTTACCTACGGCGAAATAGGGTATCATCTGTTGAATGTGACCTTTGTTTATTTAGTCATAGAAGATATGGTGTAAGAGCGTTTTGCTGATGTGTTAAGCCTAAAAATGAGCAAAATCGATAAGAGGCATTCCCTTTGGGTTTGCCCCTTATTTTTTTATTTTTGCTTTGTTGAAAAGCAAGTTGTAAAAATATTTTCCAAAAAAAGCGGTTTTCTTCCTTGTTTGAGTAAGCGTTTTACGCTGAATTTTGCAATTTTGTAAAACATTTTGCTTTCCTTAAAACCAAATGCAATGGGATATTTAGATTATGCCGTATATGTAGATGAAGCTTTTCGTATTTTGGGAATAGACCCCGAGGATGCTCGTGCCGCTTATCCCGGTTGCTGGAGCTTTGAGCGGGGCAGCATCAAGATGGTGATTATGCTCAACACAACACCTACTGCCGATGAAGATACTGAAAACGGCGACACCATTTCTTTCACTTGTAAAATCATGGATATTCCGCGTCGCCGCAAGCGTCAATTCTTTCAGCGTCTTTTGGAGCTCAATCATTCTTTTGTCAATGAGCGCTTTGAATTATTTGCCGGGGAGGTCTATTTGGCAGCTTGCCGCTTTTTGAAAGGGCTGGACCCCGTAGAAGTGGCTTCCATTATGGATGATATGAGCGCCACCGCCGATCAGGTAAAAGAGATGCTGCTGAAAGAGTTTGAAGATGCCATTGGAAAACGCACTACCCGTAGTTCGTAAATCATGCCCCGGACACACCGTTTATTGAGCGCTGCTTTTCAAATGCGTGTTGGCATTGGGAAAGCAGCGCCATTTTTTCCAGTCATAATATTCCAAAGCCGTAAACTGCTTTTTGTAGTCGTAGTGTGAGGGCACCGGATAGGTATATCCCAGATAATGATACGCCTTTCCTTGTTGGCGGGCATAGTGAGCTTCGGCCAGCAGCGTGTAAATGCCCGGACTGTAGGTGGCATAATCCGAGTCAAACATGGCATAAATGGCGGAAGTCGCCGTCCGGCCTACATCAATAAAGCTGGCAGCGATAAGGTGTTCCCGGTCATACACACAGAACTCAAAAACACGGGTAGGACGTTCGGGGTGTTCCGAAAGAAAATCGAACAGATGTGAGGGGACGTGTTCATGGAACCGCTGCTTGTGCTTTTCAAAGAGCAACTGCTTCTGTATGCTGAAACGGAACGGACGCATAACGCTCACAAAGCGTTGATTCCGGCGCCATATTTTTCGTTGTCGTTTTTTCATGACAAAATCCTTGAGCCGGATGCGCAATGGCATGACCGGCACGTGCATGCCCCGGTAGGCCTCCGTAGTATGACGGAAAAAATAGCAACCGAAGTGGCGCCAGCCGTCTGCCAGCAGCCGGTCGAGCATATCGTCTGAAACATAGTCTGTAAAGAAATATTGTTGACTCATGGTGTTTGCGTTGATGGCACAAATGCGGGGATAGCCCGGCCGTGTGTCTTACGGATAAGAGCAGGCAATAGGCGGCTTTTTCCGATGCTGCGTATCGCTATTTCCGTCAATACAGGCAAGCTTAGCAAAGGTTGAAGCAGACTGCCTGCCCGCATGCGCAAAGCAAATAGCTTTTGCCACTCTTTTTCATAGCGTAGCCCTGCTTCTGTCAACGAGTGCTCGCCACGGAAAAAGCCGTTGAGGGCTTGTGCCAGCAGCAGGGAGGCATGCAATGCCATGCTCATGCCGTTTCCACAAAGTGGGGCAATAACGCCGGCACTGTCGCCAACAGCAAAAAGTCTGTTTTGCCATAGCGTTCTACGCCCCAAGGTTATTTGCGAAATAGTGGTGGCTTTTCCCGGTCCTTTGGCACTCAACAGTTTTTCAATTTGGGGATTTTCTTTCATGATAGCACTTTCCAAAGCTGCCAAAGAGTTGCTTTTCAATCGGCGTTGTGTTACAAGATAGCAAAGACATGCTTTGCCGTCTTCGACGTGTGAACTGCCCAGGTAACCGCCCTTGAAAGTGTGCAATTCAATAGTATGAGGCAGGACCGCCCCGGCCGGAATATGATACTTTATGCCCACATACTGCGCTTTTCCTTCAGACCGCTTGCGCTCTGCACCGGCCGGCGGGTATTTGCCATGTGCCAAAACGGCTACTGTTGACTGCCAGCGCCCGCAAGCCGTATGTACAACCACCTTTTGCGCTTGCTGCTCTATTTGCAACACCCGTTTGCCTTCCATGAGGTACACACCTGCACGCCGGGCTATTTGTGCCAGCTCTGCATCCAGGTAGTAACGGCTGACACCTATGGCACCCAAAGGAAGGGGGCTTTCTATGGCAAAGCCGGAAGGCGCCGTCAGGCGAAGCCGCTGAATGCGTGGAAACCGCCCGGCGGAAAGGGTAACGCCTAAAGAGCATAAAAAATCGTAGGCTTCCAGCGAGAGATATTCGCCGCATACCTTGTGAAAAGGATATTTTTTCTTTTCAAAAACGGCCACCTGTAAGCCGTTCATGGCCAGCTGTATGCCTGTGGCCAAGCCCCCCAAGCCACCCCCCACAATGATGACATCGAAAAAAGTATTCATAAAAACGGCGTGCCTTTGATTGAATATTTTAAATTTAAGAAAAAAGACTTTTAAAGCGGTTTTTATGGATGTAAACATTAAATTTTTAGGTGGGGCACGCAGCGTAACAGGTTCCAAATACCTTTTGGATATTGGCGACTTCCGTTTATTGGTGGACTGCGGGCTCTTTCAGGGCTTAAAGGAGCTGCGCCGGCGCAACTGGCAAGACATAGGGGTAGAGGTCAATACCATCGATGCCGTAATACTGACACATGCGCACATAGACCACTCGGGCTACTTGCCCCGGCTCTGCAAGCAGGGCTATCAAAACCCGGTTTATTGTACCGAATCCACAGCCGCCCTGTTGGAGTTGCTGCTGCCCGATGCCGCCCAGCTGCAAGAAGAAGAAGCACGCTATGCCGCCAAAAAAGGCTATTCCAAGCACAATCCGCCCTTGCCCCTCTATACCACAGAAGATGCACAGGCTGTTTTCCCTTTGATTCAGTCACAGCCTTTCGATGAATGGATAAGCATCCATGAGCGCGTAAAGATACGCTATCGTTATGCCGGCCACATATTGGGCGCTGCTATGGTGGAAATGCTCATACAAGGCGACCACCAGCAAAAGAAATTGGTTTTTTCAGGCGACTTGGGGCGTTATCATGACCCCGTGATGCATCCGCCCGTGCATATCGAACACGCCGACGTTTTGTTGGTGGAATCTACTTATGGCAACCGGCAGGTGGAAAAAGAAGAGGTAACGGAGCGGCTGGCTGCTTTGGTAAACAGAGTGGTGCGTCGTGAAGGCGTGGTACTTATTCCGGCTTTTAGCGTAGGACGCACCCAAACACTGCTTTTTTTACTCACCCGCTTGATGGATGAAGGAAAAATCCCTCGCTTGTTTATTTATGTGGACAGCCCCATGGCCATCAGTGCCACTTACCTTTACAAGAAATATCAAGACTACCACAAGCTGAAAGATGAGGACCTGAGCGATGGGCATGACGTCTTCAATCATCCGCAAATTCGCTACTATCGTACACAGCAGGCTTCCATGAGCCTGAATGAATTGCGCCACCCGGCCATTATTATTTCGGCAAGTGGCATGTGCACCGGGGGGCGTATCCTGCACCATCTTTATCATCGCTTGCCCCGCTATGAAGACATGGTTTTGTTGGTGGGCTATCAGGCAGAAGGCACACGCGGGCGCGATTTATTGGAGGGGAAAGAAATGATAAAAATATTTGGCGAGCATGTGCCGGTGCATGCCGAAGTGGCTATGTTGGCCGGCTTGTCGGCGCATGCCGACCGTGAGGAGCTGCTGCAGTGGTTGAGTGGTTTTAAAGCTGTACCCAAATATACTTTTATCATACATGGAGAGACACCGGCTGCCACAGCCATGAAAGAGCAAATAGAAAACCGCTTTGAATGGCGGCATGTATTTGTTCCGAATTTTATGGAATCGTTCCGCCTGTTTGATGGAATATGATTTTTTGAGTGAAATATTTCACCAATCCAATAACTTGATGCTCGCCTTTTGTTTTTTTAAAAAAAGAATTATATTACTACATGCATACTTTTACCTAATTCCTGCAAACATAAAAACAACAGAAAATTATGAACCTTATACCAAGCATTCTGCTGAAGCAGCTTTACACCCACGGAAGCCTCAAAAATGTAGCCGGAGGCGTGTCTTTGCGCATCAAGAACCGCTTGAAAGATGCCGATTTGGTGGCTATCAAGCGGGTGAAAATCGATGACAAAGTTTTCGATGCCGACCAAATTACGGTGGACCTGCTGGATGGCAGTCCGCTATTTAAGGCATCGCAGATGAAAGACAAAATTCATTTTCCTTTGCGCAAACAAATAGAACTGACAGTGCCTTGTGAGCCGCTGCCCGAAGGCATGCACCACATTGTGGTGGAATTCAAGGCTTCGCCCTTCGGTAACTTGACCATCAAGACCGACGATGCCATTAAAAAGGAACCTCAAGACCTGAAGAAGATACCCCGCGACCCCAACGATGATTACAGCGAAAGCGCCATCAAAGCCCGGCAGAAATTTGTGGAGGAGTTTACCGGCAAAAAGCTGGAGCACGTTCCTCACTACTCTTTCGATCCGCATATTACACAAGGCAACTGCGAGCATTTTATAGGTGTGGCACAGGTACCCATGGGCATTGCCGGTCCGCTAAAAGTAAACGGCGAACACGCACAAGGCGAGTTCCTCATTCCGCTGGCTACTGCCGAAGGTACCCTCGTGGCTTCTTACAACCGCGGCATGAAGGTGCTGAACCTGAGTGGAGGGGTTACCTGCACCGTTATTGGCGATGCCATGCAGCGTGCACCGGTATTTATTTTCGAGAATGCCCGCGAAGCCCGTGACTTCGCCAAATGGGTACAAGACAACTTCGACAACATAGCCCGTGAAGCAGAAGCGACCTCCAGCGTTGCCAAGTTGAAGGAAATAGACACCTACCTTTCAAATAAGTTTGCTTTCATGCGTTTTAACTACTATACCGGCGATGCCGCAGGGCAAAACATGGTGGGGCGCGCTACTTTTGCTGCTTGCGGTTGGATACTGGACAACTATACACCCGGAAAAATCAAGCAGTTCTATCTTGAATCGAACTTTGCCACCGACAAAAAAGCATCACAGGTGAACGTGATGAGAACAAGAGGGAAACGTGTGGTTGCCGAGTGTACCGTAAAGCGGGAGGTTTTACAGCAAATCATGCGTGTTGATACCGAAAAGCTGTTTTATCATTACAATGTTGCCAATGTAGGCTCTATTTTATCAGGTGCCAACAACAACGGCTTGCATTCTGCCAATGCCATTACAGCCATGTTTATCGCCACGGGACAGGACGTAGCCAATGTGTCGGAGTCCTCGGCGGGGGTGCTTTACTGCGAACTTACGCCGGAAAAAGATTTGTATATGAGCATTACCATCCCTTCTTTGATAGTGGCTACTTATGGCGGGGGCACCGGCCTGGCTACCCAACGTGAATGCCTTGAGCTCTTGGGCTGCTATGGCAAAGGCAAAGTGAATAAATTTGCCGAAATTGTAGCCGGAGTGGTGCTTGCCGGCGAAATATCGCTGGCTTCTGCCATCTCCACTTTCGACTGGATCTCGAGTCACGAGGAATACGGGCGCAACCGTTAAGTTGCCAAAAACACTGGTTTATTGAAAAAGTCGCCTTCATGGCGGCTTTTTTTATGGCAATACAAGCTCCAAAGCTGAATTTTTAGTTAATTTTGTATAAAAAATAGGACAAAATTATGACGACATCCACCTCCGCATTGACTGATTTCCAAAAAGCTATTTTGCAAGGCATTCCCGAAGAGTTGCCGCCGCCTAAGCCTTACGACCCCAATGTAAACCATGCGCCCAAACGTAAGGATATACTCACCAAAGAAGAAAAGAAACTGGCAGTGCGCAATGCCTTGCGTTACTTCCCCAAAAAGTGGCACGAAGTGCTGGCAAAAGAGTTTGCCGAAGAGCTGGAACGCTACGGACGTATTTATATGTACCGTTTCCGCCCGGATTATCCCATGTATGCGCGCCCGATTCATGAGTATCCGCACCGTTCCAAGCAGGCGGCAGCCATTATGCTCATGATTCAAAACAACTTGGACCCCGAAGTGGCGCAGCATCCGCACGAGCTCATTACCTATGGCGGTAATGGTGCTGTATTCCAAAACTGGGCGCAATACCTGCTCACCATGCAGTATTTAGCCACCATGACCGACGAGCAAACCCTCGTTATGTATTCGGGGCATCCGCTGGGACTTTTCCCTTCGCACCCCGATGCACCGCGTGTGGTGGTTACCAACGGACTCATGATTCCGAACTATTCCAAGCCTGACGATTGGGAGCGATTCAATGCCTTGGGGGTGACTCAATATGGGCAAATGACAGCCGGCTCTTATATGTACATTGGCCCGCAAGGTATTGTGCATGGCACCACCATCACCGTATTGAATGCCGCCCGCATGGTAAAGCCGGATGGCGACTTTGGCGGTATGTTGTTCGTAAGTGCCGGCTTGGGAGGAATGAGTGGGGCGCAGCCCAAAGCCGCAAAAATTGCCGGTCTTGTGTCGGTAGTTGCCGAGGTGAACCCCAAACCCCTGCATACGCGTCATAAGCAGGGCTGGGTCGATGAAGTCATCGACGACATGGAGACGCTCATTCGCCGGGTGCGCGAAGCCAAAGCAAACAAAGAGGCGGTTTCCATTGCTTATTTGGGCAATGTGGTGGATGTGTGGGAGCAGTTTGCCGAAGCAGGCATACGCATAGAGTTAGGCTCCGACCAAACTTCTTTACACAACCCCTATGCCGGCGGATATTATCCCGTGGGCATCTCTTATGAAGAAGCCAACCGCATGATGGCCGAAGAGCCGGAGCGTTTCAAAGAGCTGGTGCATGCTTCGTTGCGTCGTCATATAGCTGCTGTCAACCGTCATGCAGCCAACGGCATGTATTTCTTCGATTATGGCAATGCTTTCTTGTTGCAGGCATCGCGCGCCGGTGCCGACGTGCTGAACCCCGACGGCACCTTCCGCTATCCTTCTTATGTGCAAGACATTATGGGACCGCTTTGCTTCGATTATGGCTTTGGTCCCTTCCGTTGGGTCTGCACCAGCGGCGACCCGCAAGACCTTGCCACTACCGATGCCATCGCTTTGGAAGTGATGCGCGCCATGTATGAAGAAGCGCCCGGCGAGATTAAGCCTCAGCTCAAAGACAATATTTTGTGGATAGAGCATGCACAAGAAAATCATCTGGTAGTGGGTTCACAAGCCCGCATTTTGTATGCCGATGCCGAAGGGCGTATGCGTATTGCCGCTGCATTCAACCGTGCCATCCGTGAGGGACGCATCAAAGCCCCCATCGTGCTGGGACGTGACCATCACGATGTGTCGGGCACGGATTCGCCCTTCCGTGAAACTTCCAATATCTACGATGGGTCGCAGTTCACTGCCGACATGGCAGTGCACAATTTCGTAGGCGACGCTTTTCGTGGTGCTACCTGGGTAAGTCTGCACAATGGAGGCGGCGTAGGCTGGGGCGAAGTTATCAATGGCGGCTTCGGTTTGGTCATCGATGGCTCGGATGATGCCGACCGTCGCCTGCATCAAATGCTCTTCTGGGATGTGAATAACGGTATTGCCCGCCGCAGCTGGGCACGCAATCCGCATGCCATGAGCACCATACGCCGCGCCATGCAGCAAGAGCCCAAAATGAAAGTGACTATGCCCAACCTGGTGGATGATGAGCTGCTGGAGGGCTTGTTTTAAAATGTAATCAATTGCCCCGCCTGCTTTGAAGGCGGGCGGGGGTTACCACACGACAGCTTGTAGTTCCGATAAAGGGCTTTCTGTGCCGTCAGTGAATACTGCTTTGATTCGATAGTTGTATTTCCGCCCGGAGACAAGCGATTCCCTATCTATGTATTGTTGTTTGTTACTGCCTACTTTGGTAAACTGCTCTAATGGTTTGTCGTTAATAGAGCGGTAAATGATAAAACTTTCCACTTTTAAGAGTGGGTTATTGGAGGTGAATTCATACTCCCATTCAATAATAATGCGCCGATTTTCTCTATCGGCTATTATTTGTACCTCTTTAAACCCGGGGCGCTCTTTGCTGTCTATCTTTTTTCCGGAGATGGGCTGTGCCGGCCTTGATTCCAAATAACTACTATCTACGCTTACCATTGTATACCAGTATTCTATGCCCATTTTGGCGCTGGTGTCTTGATATATGCCAATTTGGGCAGGGAGTTTAGCTATGCTTGTCCACCTGTTGCTGTATCGCTCTTTTCTGTAGAGTACTTGATAAGCTATATCTTTGTCAGTAGCAGGATGCCATTTCAAGACAGGTCCTTTATCAGTGTTTTTACGTTCGTAGAATACAGGTGTAGCAGGAGGTACTTTGTCCGGGCGTTTTAATACCAGTACTTCTGAAAACTCGGAAGGCGTAAATCGCCTGTCTAAAGCTACTACTTTATAGTATACATTTTTGGTAAGCGTTTTCAATACAATTGTATCGGTAAAGAAGGGCTCTTTTAAAGGCTGTTTGGTTACTTGACTAAACTCCTCATGAGGTCCATTGGCACGATAAACCCGGTAGCCGTAAATATCAGATTCTTTGTTTGGTTGCCATTGAATGTGTACGACACCTGTGGAATCGATGAACCCTTGCAGTCCGGTAGGAGGAGCCGGGGGTATGCTATCTATGAGTTGTACCAATACAGGTAGTGAGTGAGAAAATCCTTCTTCTTTGCCAATCGCTTTGACTCGATAATAGGCTGCTTCCGGGCTTTCTTTTATTGTATATTGGCGTGTTTGCGGGCCAAGGGGAGGGGAAATACTTTTAAAAGGCCCTTCTATTTTTTCTGCTTGTTCTACAAGGAAGTGCCCTACGGTTTTCTCGGCTTCCAATGGAAAAGACCACTTTATGTTTACTGACTGATTGTCCGGGGAAAATGCTTGGGTAATGTAAGGGGTGCCGTCCAGGGGCTTGAAACCACTCCCGGAAACCGTTTTTGATGGTGGGCTTAACTCACCGAACGGAGTAATGCCACGTACTCGGTAATAATACTCTTTGTTGTTAGCAGGAATGCTGTCCTGCCAGTAAATAAAGCCGTCTCCTTTGGAGTTACGGGTAGGCATGATGATAGGTAAGGGGGTAATGCGCTCAAAGTGTTGTCCGTCGTCAGAGCGCTCCACTATGTAGGCAGTAAATAGCCCTTCATATGCTCTGTAAGGCCATTTTAGAATAGCACTATGGTCAGAAAAGCTGACAGATATGTCTCTAATACCATTTACTTCAAAAACCTCTTCCAGACCTAAATAAACATAGGCTGTATCAATGTAGTATTGCATTGATGAGGAAGAGGGGAGAGCCGGGTATATTTTATAGAGATATCGCTCGCCTTTTACACCTGTGGGGTCCTCCATAGCTAAGCCGCTTGCCAGTGCTGTTGTCCATGATATGTCGGCGGCAAACAGGGCAAAGCTGTATCGGTTCTCCTGTTCCCGGGAGGCGTTAATAAAGGCTGCAATGCTATTTTGCCGGCTTTCTATTTCAAAGGTTTCTCCATAGATAGCCTGTGCTGCTACCAGTGCAATGGAGTCTTGTGCTACTATTGATTCCCATGCCTCCAGTGGCTTTGGAAGCAATGGGGTCTTGGTCAAAAATATTTTTGTCGGAGGAGAGAGTAACTGTTTGTTTTTTACAATGGTATGCCGTTCTATTATATAACCGTTACGTATGCCTATAACCCAAGCTTGGGGCGAGGTGGGTGCCCATCTTAGCTTTATGACTCCTTCTCGGTTTGCTTTTCCAATAGCTCTATAGGCAAGTGTATCCACTTGGGCAGAAGCGGAAAAACACCAAAAAAGTAAAGCGAAAAGTACACCTAAATTACAATATGTCACTTTCATATCTCTTAGTTTGATTCGTTTTTTCCTTTTAGTAGCGAGAAATTATAGCTGTATCCTAAAGTTGCAGTAAATTCAGTAAATGAGTTAGTGTTTGTTTCTATATTGGTTTTGCCCCGGCGAAGAAGAACTAAAGACAAAGAAAAATTATGTATTTTCTTTAATTGATAACTGCTGTTTAGTCTAATATTAAATACATTGCTGTTCAATACATTATCTGCATAAGATTGATTCCATGAAAAAGCCAAGGTATTACGGACAGTTTCCTTGAACAGAGAGCGGCTGAGACTTAATGTAGGGCCAAATGTTGAAGTTGGAAGACCGGTGGATATCTCATTACGATTGGCATTCAAGGATAAGGAAGCCGTACTTTTTGATGGCGAGTGGGTAAAGTTGTAGTTTATGCTAAGATTGTAGAAACGATTGGCTTGGTTCAATTGCTTGCCTTGTTGATCATTGGCGGTCTGATACACCAAGTTGGTACTTAGGCTATGATTTTGGGTTTTGGTGGTTTTAAGTTGTATGGTAGAGTTGAGGGATATGTTCTGCGAAATTTGTCGGTAGTTGAGGGTGTCTAAGTTGTTAAAAGGAGATGTTTGGTTGATATCTACAAATATGGGACGTACATTCGTATAAGTACGGAAATTAGAGTAAGAAGCCGTTATATTGACGCGTGAACTTATTTGTGAAGACACGTTAAGTGCTCCTACCCAACGATTCATTTGGCTGGTTTTGTTTTGGTTAAGGTTGTCCCGCTGCAAACCCACATTGCTTGACAAAGATAATTTTCCCCGTAATAAAGGGAATGCTGTATTTACCGTGATATTTTCCAAGTCGTTATTAAAATAGTAAGCACCTAAGGTCCGGTATTCCGGGTCTATGCGTTCGTAGTTTACACCAAGCTGAATGCTTTTGATGGAGTAAGACAAACTGCCCTTAAAAGCATGATAGACAGCGGTAGAACTATTGGGATCAAACAAGCCTCTTAGATTGCCATATAATCCTCCACGCTGATAGTCACCTTGGGCATTTTTGTTGTTGGTGACTGCTGAAGAGCCAAACTCAACCGATAGTGATAACTTATTGAACAAACGCTTTTGTGCGGTAAGCCCCAGGCTGAGATTGTCTTCGGGGCGCAAGCCAATACTGTCGGGAAGTGGAAGAATGGAGTTCTCCCGGTCCCATGCACGGAAAGCCACAGCTTCCAATTTGTCGCCTTCTTTTTCGTAAGATAGCTTAATGCCTGTACCGATTCGCTCATAGGAGGGTTGATTGACTGCAATACTACCTGTAGTATCGCTTACAAGTTCAACGGGACGGCGTAGCTGTCCATACATCGCCGATACTTTTACCGGAAACTCTTGCGGTGTTGCTTCTATACCCACTCCGTTGAATGTGTGCCCTGATAAAGTATAAGAAGAAAAGCTCATGCTGTTCCAACCAAGATAAAACTTTAACCATTTATAGGTAGGTGTCAGACTGAATCTATTGAATGGTTGTTGAAAAGAAGTATTTTGGTTGGAGTAGCTGAAGCTAAAAGGAGCTGTCCATCCATATAGCTCAAAAGTTAGAGAGCCGGTGAGAAAGTAGTTGTAAGGCTGTCTGCGGCTTTGAATCCCATCTACTGTATAGAAAACCTGGTTGGCAGAAATGCCACCACTAACACTCAAGGGCATTTTTCGCTTGCCTATCTGGTCCAAACTTTGCGCATGTGATTTATTGGCGGCTATTGTGAGTATGATAAAAAAAAGAACGAGTGTGGTAATTTTTTTCATAAGCGTAGTACTTCTGAATGTATTCGCGAAACCCCGTACAATAACCCGTACAATAATCTGTTTTTGCGCAAATATATTGATTGTTAAGAAATTAATTGCATTGTTTTTTTATTTTTTTTATAATTGCGTCTTATATACTACATGTGTTTTATTTCAAATAAAATAGCCTATGTTGAAGCGCTACTCCTGGCTCTTTTTCCTTTTGTTACTTTATTTTTCCTTCCCTCTCCGGGCATTTCCGCCAACGAAAGACAGTCTTCAAACAAGATTGACGGCTAAAGAGGATGTGCGCCAGGCAGCGACTTCGCTGCATGAAGTGGGGGCGGTGCGCACTTGGGCAGGGGTTGATGAGTATATGATGGATACCAGGGAGTATCTGTTTGACCCGGAGACGGAATATGCTTGGGAGAATGCAGCCGTTGAGCCTCCTTTGACAGATGAAATGAAACGTTATGTTCAACGTGCCCGGGGAGTGCTTCAAACTATTAAGGACAATGCGCTTTATACTTCTTTACTGGACCCTACTTCTCAGATAGAATTGCCGATTGCCATCAAACGGCAGGTAGGAAGCCAAGAGTATGAGGTGGCGATAGACAGTATCGTTGTTACGCCCACGCATACCTACATGGTGGCGTATATGCGTATCGTCAATCCGGCAGACAGTACTGAGTTGTATTTTATAGGGCGTGATATACGGATATCTAAAGAGGGGGGGATTTATAATGCTCACCTGCTGCTGGCGGCTGACTATTCTCTCCCTATCGCAGGGAAGAAGGCAAAGCTGACGCTCAAGGGCGGAACTACTTATGCCACTTTCGACTGTACCGGCTTCCAAGAGTTAAATGTTGACGCAGAAATTGAGTTTTCCCGCACGTGGCTACTGGCTGAAAACCCTGATGGTAGTATTAACCCTGAGCGCCGGGTGAAGGGGTATTTTAAAACTACAATTACCCAGTGGACCGATTTGGTGGCAGCTGTTGATTTTGATGTCCCCTTCCAGTTGACTGAACTGCCTGATTTTACCTTTACGGTTCGCCAGGCTGTTTTTGACTTTAGCGATATTCAGACACCCGGTCAAGTGCAATTTCCACAAGGGTATTTTGCGCAAGAAGCAGACAAGGCATTATGGAGAGGAGTGTACATAAACTTGGCGGAAGTAAAGTTGCCTAAGAAGTTTGAAACAACTGCTTCCTCGTCTGCCGGGGGGCGTATTACTGCCTCCATAGAGGGGTTGATTATTGATAACTACGGCATATCCGGCAAATTTAGAGGTAGAAAATTGATTGCCTTAGAGCAAGGGAAGCTGCACAATTGGCATTACTCTCTTGATTCTTTAGGTGTGCACTTAGAAAAAAGTCAGTTGATTAGTGCCGGGTTTAGCGGACAAGTATTGCTTCCCATAACAAAAGAAGATGAGGTTTTTTCCTATCGTGCACTCATTGAGTCCCGGAGTGCCAATTATACTTTTGTTATAAGTAATGATACTGAGGTGTCTTTCCCGGTGCTTAAAGCAGCTAAGGTCACGCTTGAGCCGAACTCTTATTTGGAGGTTAAAACGGTGAACGGGCGCTTTCGACCCAAGGCAGTGCTTAACGGGCAAATGGATATTGCTTCGCCCGTAGGAACTGCTGATGACAGTTATCAAGAAACTATAATAGAAATCCCCAGTATTCGCTTTTCTGAGCTTACACTTACCTCAACGGCTCCCTACCTGACCGTTGGTGCTTTTGGCTTTGAGGGAGCAGCCGGGGTGAGCCGCCGGGTGGGGGGCTTCGATATGACTATTGAGAATATCGATGTGCAAAACTATGAAGATGGTGTCAGCATTGATTTCGACGTTATATTGAATTTTGTAAAGTCGGCAGATAACGGCTTTGGTGCCTCCTCCAGTTTGTCAATAGTGGGCGGAGTGGATGATAGTGGCAACTTTTTATCTTGGCGATATAAACATACTGAGCTCCGGGAAGCCCACTTGGATATCGACCAAGGTCCGTTTGCTCTAAAAGGGAGCGCTTACTTTTTTAAACATCACGAAGTTTATGGCAAGGGATTTCAAGGCTTATTGAGCTTGAAAATAACGCCCGGAGGGAGTGCCACTGGTGATGGCTTTAGTTTGGAAGTGAATGCTACTGCTCTATTTGGCACTACGCTTGACAATACTCGCTATTGGTATGCAGATGCAGCAGTGCTTTTCTCTCCGGCTTTGAAGACCTTTCCGGGATTTGATGTCGCCGGTTTCTCGGGTGCCCTTTACTATCATATGAAGCCCGACGGAACGGCACCGGCAGGTGCGCAGGAAGTTGGAGTGACCCAAACCGGAAACCGTTATGTGCCGGATGCAAGTATGGGATTAGGTTTGGAAGCCGGTTTGAGCTTTCAAGGACCTAAAAAAGAAGCCTACCATGGCGATGTTATGTTCAGTATCTTGTTTAACCAACGGGGTGGTTTGGCAAGAGTCGCTTTGGATGGCAATTGCTATTTCATGACCCGCTCGGATACTTTGGACCTGAGCCGCCTCAAAGGCTATTCCAATAAGATAGCACAGCATGCCGAGAAACTGCATCAAAAAATAGGGGGCAACAGCTTACTGGCTTCGCAGTATTCAAGCGATGCCCTTACTGATTTGAGCAGCAGTATTTTTGGACTCCCCAATGAGCAGGTGGGCAAATCTGAGGTGTCTGCAAGTGCCCACATCGAATATAACTTCAACACCAGCACACTGGATGCAAACTTTAAAGTTTATATCAACGTAGCCGGAGGAATTGTGAAAGGGGTAGGCCCCGGAGGCCTGGCCGGCTGGGCGCTGATGCACTTCTCACCGGCTAAGTGGTATGTTCTTATAGGCACCCCCGAGCAACGCAATGGCGTGGAGTTTGCCGGTTTGGCAAGAGCTACTGCCTACCTGATGGCCGGACACGACCTGCCCGGAGCGCCACCACCACCGGCTGAGGTGGCTTCCATACTGGGCACTTCGGCAGACGAGCTGGATTACATGCGCGATTTGAATAAGTTGCAGTCCGGTTTGGGCTTTGCCTTGGGGGCTGACATGCGAATAGATACCGGCAACCTTCAATTTTTGATGTTTTATGCGCGCTTTGTAGCAGGTGCCGGCTTTGACATCATGGTGAAAGACTATAAGAATACCCGTTGTGTGGGCGCTTCCTCGCCCATAGGCATCAAAGGATGGTATGCCAACGGACAAATATATGCTTATCTCAAAGGGGATATAGGCATGCAGGTGAGGTTGCGCTTTTACAAAGGGAAGTTTAAAATATTGAGTATCGCGGCAGCTGTATTGCTCCAGGCAAAATTACCCAACCCCACTTGGGTGCATGGTATGGTAGGGGGGCGCTTCTCTATCTTGGGCGGTTTGGTAAAAGGCAACTGCCGCTTTGAAATGACCTTGGGCAAAGAGTGTGAGCTGATAGGCTCGCCACCGCCTCCGGTTGCCGATATAGAGGTGATTGCCGGGCTGACACCCAAAGACAATGAGTCCGAAGTGGATGTGTTTGTCAACCCGCAGGCAATTTTCAATTTGGAAATAGGAAAGCAGTTCTCTCTGACGGACCTGGAAGGTAAGCGCCGTGCTTACAGAGTAAAATTGGATTTTGCCCGTATTAAAACGGAGGAGGGAGAGGTTGTCAATGCTACTCATGAATGGAACGAACCCCATGATGTGCTGGCAGTAAACAGTTTTGAAGTGCTGCCCCCGGAAACAAAACTGGTCTTTGAAGTGCAAGTAAGCTTCGAAGAACAGGTGGGAGGTAACTGGGTAGTAGTAACCTATGAGGGGCAAAAAGTAACCGAGTACCGCACGGTGAGCTTTAAAACCGGCAAAGCACCGGATTATATCCCGAAAAACAATGTCTTGTATGCTTATCCGGTTGACAGACAACTGAACTACTACATTGATGAAACCAAAGAAGGATATATCAAGCTGAACAAAGGGCAGGCGTACCTTTTCCAAGACCCTGCTTGGGAGTATCGCGGAAAATTGTCGCCGGCCGACGGCAGCGCCTCCATTTATTTCGATATCGGCTATGATGTAGAAAACCGGGAAGTATTCTTTGAAATGCCCGATGGCCTGCACACTACTACCGTGTACACTCTTCAACTGGTACGCATACCATTGGTTGTCAGTCAGGAAGTAGATAAGAACGTCGTAACCAAATATAAAGTAGATGAAGAAGCCGGGGTGAAAACACGGGAACGCAGTGCGGAAGGCAGTCTGAAAGTAATGGAGGAAGATGAGTTCTTTACCATGCATTTCCGCACAAGCAGGTTCCGCACCTTTGTGGAGAAAATGGACAACCTGCAACGAAGTGGCGACGACTGGCTGTGGCCCGTGGCAGTGGGTATTCACGAAATCGGGCGCACGTGGATAGATAACGAAAGCTTCGACCGATTCGAAATGCAAGGTGGTGCCCATTTCGAACCTCTGATTTATGCAGAAGCAAGCCCCAATGCCGATTGGCTGCTCTACCACATCAGACCGCTGTTGTATGATGGTTATTTAGAACAGTCTGTCTTGCGCATTACTAATCGAGATATAGATGAGTTAGGCTTGGTGCCTGTGCGGGCGATTCAATGGACAATGCCTGATTTTACTGATGAGTTGCGGGATGAGCATATCACCTCCGGAGCATATACACCGATATCCGGCGTCTTCTCTTTGGTATATGATCTGGCAAGAGTAGCCCACAATGACCGCACGGAATTGAGAAACAAAGCGGCGGCAGCAGAGCATCGAGGGATTTCAAACTCATATATACATAACCTGCTGCTTAAGGATTGGGTACCTATACAGCCGGGCACCTATCCATTGAAACTTCGATATAGACTGCCCGGGACAGGACGGACTACTTCCGAGTGGGTCACTGAAATTAATATTGACTAAAAGACTAAGATACACTATGAAGCGGTTAATACTAATTGTTGCTATTCTCTTGCAAGCAGTCAATGGCAGTTTCGCCCAGCAAGCGAATAAAACATTTGTCCTCATCAATGTGGGAGGATATTGCCCGTTCTATCATTGTAGTGGGAACAATTGCAATGAGGGTATAACACATTATCTTGAGGATAAATACGATATCGATATAATTGACTCTTATCCTCATTATTATTATGACAGCCACAATATTTTTCTTTCGTGGATTCAGTATGATGTAGATATTAACCAACCTACCCTAGGGGCCGTTCGGTATGTTTCTTTTAATCCTAATAATGGAATAGAATCAAAGAGTTATTTCTATTATGGAAGTCCTCCTATGATAAAAGAAGAAGAGTGGATAACTCTTGGCGATAATCGATATTTGATTGATTATCCCGAGGTAACGACTACTCGCACACCGACCTGTTTTAACGATAGCATTAAGATTCACTTTGGTTTTCAGGTGGACAACAGGGCGGACTTACTTGCGTTGGGTGAGGTTGCATGGGAATGCTCTTATACAGTTTATAAGCTTGACGGTGGTGCCTTTAATGAGACGCATGATTTACACGTCTCATATAAAAACCGTCTTCTTTTAGAAGAAGCTTTATCTAACGTAAAACTTGCTAATGGTCGGACTATAAAAGACTTGCTTTTAACTCATGATGCTTATAAAGCAGAGGTGGTGTTCAGGGCTAAGCTTAAGCCGAATGGGCATGCTTCGTATTATTACTCTAAAAACGTGACTGATAAAATGGAGCTTTACAGGGACCTCGCTCCACCTTTACCTAATGGATATGCAGATGGGGATACCATTAATCAAAATACCACTATACAAGAGGAAGCGCAACTGTCAGAAACCATTGACTATGTAACTATCCATCATGTAACCTGGAAGTCGGGCAACGACGGAAAGTTGGAGATAGGCTATCCTACCGGCCATAATGCACCGAAAGTAAGGGTGTCTGTACAAAAAGACGATAGAAGTATTACAAAAAGTGCCACGCTTGAAAGAGGCGCCGGTATTCCGGCTATAATTGATGCTTTACCGGCCGGCAGATACGAGGTGCGATTAGAAAATGTATATGAGGTAGGTAATGGTACCACCCAGACAGGGTGCTATTCCAGCTTTTACTTCTACATCAATGAGCCGGCTCCTTTAAATCTGCAAGCCAATGCTGACAGTGTTTCATGTTATGGGGGCAGCGACGGAAAAATTGAATTTAACATCACCGGAGGGGTGAAGCCCTACTCTCGTGCTGAGCTTTACAGGGAGGGGAGCAAGATATATGAACTCGACCTGAAGAACGGCGAAACTACTGCTTTTGAAGGACTGCAAGCAGGCAATTATATACTTAAAGTGTATGACAGCGGCAGCGGGGTATTTACTTCAAGCAATATATCTGTTACCCAACCTGACTCTTTGCAACTGGGCTTTGAGCCGGAGAATACCTATGCCTCCTGCACGGCAGATACCTTCCAAATTGCAGTGCCCGGTGGCAGTGATACCTTGAAAGCGACCATCTCGGGAGGTACCGCCCCTTATAGCATGAAGATATTTGATGCACTTTCCGGCAGCTTGGTGAACACACTGAGCGGCCTTGGTTCAAATAATATTGTAAACATCACCTTGGGTGAGGGGCAATATCGCTTTGTGGTCACTGACAGCAAGGGATGTGAAAAAACCGGCTATTACGAGATGAAAGCTCCGGAACCTATTGCCTTGCAAAACCTGCAATTGCAGCATGTGCTTTGCAATGGAGGAGTAGATGGAGCACTACGGGCAGAAATCACCGGAGGCATTGCCAAGCTGAACTGTAAATATGAATGGACCTTGCTCAAAGGCACCACCGAGTGGGCATCGGGAGAGGGTGATGCCATAAGTATTGATAATTTGATCAGTGGAAACTATACTCTCAAGGTAATAGGGGCTTATGGCAACGAGTTTAGCACAAGCATTACCATCAATGAGCCGGCAAAGTTGATGGCATCGCTTCACACCAATCCGGTAAGCTGCTTTGGCACGGCTTCCGGCAGTGTTGAATATACACTCACCGGGGGGACCCCGCCTTATACCTTGTACTTAACTGATGAAGAATCAGGCGATACTTTACGCACATTGAATACTAACAGCCCAAGCGGTCGTATCGACTCTCTAACTGCAGGACAATATAAGTTAAGTCTGCTTGATGCGAACGCCTGTCCGGCTGACTCTGCCTATAGCTTTGAAGTCAAAGCCCCCGAGGGCATGCTCTCTTTGAGTGTAAACGAAGTGCAAGATGTGTCTTGCTATGATGGGAACGACGGAAAGTTGTTTTATTCTGCTTCCGGTGGATGGCGTGGATATACATTTACGTTATTGCGTCGACGCCCGGATGCTACTTGGGAGCTTGTGACCTCTACTACCACAGAATATATAGAAGGACTCAAAGCCGGGATTTACAAGCTGCGCGTACGCGACAAAGAAGGGTGTGAGACAGAACAGGAGGTAGAAATTAAACAGCCTGAACCGCTGGGTATCGCTCAATATGAGTTGTGGAATGCCTCTTGCGCCGAGTCTGCTGACGGCAGGGCATTACTGACCATACAGGGCGGAACGCCGCCCTATACTGCCACCCTGACGGAGGGGGAAGGAACCATTGAGCCGGCAGGAGCAAACAATGAGCAATTGACTTTAAGCGGATTGAAGAAAGGAAGCTACCGTATCACAATTACCGATAGCAAAAACTGCCAAATAGAGCATTTTTTGAATATAACGGCACCGGCTCCTTTGCAACTCAATCATGCGGTTGTGCAGCAGGCTACCTGCTCTTTTGCCGATGGCATCTTGTCTTTCTCTATTGAAGGTGGAACCGGACCTTACACTTATACCCTCTACTATGGAGCGGAAGTGGTAAATGAGGGTACTGCCGGAACTGAGCCTTTCAATATAGAAAATCTGCGTGGAGGCATGTATCGCATGGAGGTGAAAGATGCCAACGGCTGTATCCATTCAGAGGCTTCCATTGTATTGACCACTACAGCAGGACCCCAAATCCAGCAGCAAATACTTCGTGAAGTAAGCTGCCCCGGTGGTAAGGATGCCTCCGTTCAACTTGTTGTTACCGGAGGGCAGGCACCATACACGCTGTCTGGAATAGGTACTCAAAGCTATCAATTGGGAGAAGGCGACACCCTGACGCTCAACGGGCTTGAAGCCCGCGCCTATACTGTGTCAGTAGTCGATGCCATAGGTTGTGTGTCGCAGCTTCTTGTGACTGTACCCGGACCCGGGCCTATTGAAATTGACTATACGGCCGGGGCACCTACCTGCCATGCTTATGACGACGGCTTCATTCGTATAGACAACATAACGGGAGGTACCTCTCCTTATACTCTGCTATGGCAAGATGGAGTAGAGGGGGCAGAGCGGCAAGGATTGCCCGCAGGTACTTATACCTTAAAAGTTATTGATAAAAACGCTTGTGAAAAAACTTTTGACATAGAAGTGCCCGAGACCGCACCCGTGAAGCCGGCTTTTGAGGAAGAGCACTTCGTGATATGCCCGGGCACCACGCTGGCGCTCGATGCGGGCAACCCCGGCAGCACCTACCGTTGGTCTTCCGGCAATGGATTTTATGCCGAAAGCCGGACCGTGGAGTTGACAGAAGCCGGCATCTATCACCTGACGATTACAACACCGGCAGGTTGTGTGGGAGAGAAGATTTTTACGCTTGAAATCTCGAATGACCTGCTGCAAACGGAGTTCCTCATTGCCTCAGAAGGCTTTGTAGGCGATACCCTCGTAGCTATTGACGTTACTTATCCGGAGCCGGCCGAAATTGAGTGGATTTATGACGAGTCCAAAGTCTTGCGTCTGGATAACGGCAATCTGCCTCATTATTACGCTTTCTTTGTCTTTAAAGAAGCCGGTGAGTATGCCATAGGCTTGTCCACTCGTTTATCGGGCTGCGCCAATACCAAAATGAAAACGGTTCATATCAAGGAGCGTTCCGACACCTTGGCAAGAAGTGCCTTGGGATACCGCGAAGCTGCTGCATTCAATGTCTTTGAGCTGTATCCCAATCCCAACGAAGGACGCTTTAAGGTGCGTATGGAACTATCGAAGGCGGCAGCTGTCCACGTGCGTATCTTTAACTTAAGTGAAGCTTCGCCCGTGGCTCATTACCAATTGGCAGAAGCCAAAGAGCATGAGCTGGCAGTAGAACTGCCCAAGCTGGCACCCGGCGTGTATGTGTTGGCTGCGGAAACTGCCGATGGTACAGTACAAATGAAGCGATTTGTGATTCGATAAAGATTAAAAACAACCACTGTCAATGAGCCCTTTGTTCAAAACACGTGTTGCCCTCTTGTGGCTTTTGTGTCTACTGTTCTGCGGGCAGCGTGCATCGGCACAGAACTACCCTATACGCACCCAAGTGCTGATGCAGCCGCCTTATTCGCCCTATCTTGCCGACTATACCGAGCCGGCTACCAGTCGTCTGCAGCTGCAAGTGATTGCCGAAGACATCTCGTTGGTGAACTATCCGGTACGCCTGCGCTTGGTCATAGAGGGTGCCAATATCAGCATCTATACACGCCCGGACTATAAACCGGAGCCCATTTATCTGCAGGGAGGCGTGCCCCTCATCTTGAGTGGGGCAGAGCTGGCTCCTTACTTCGATGCGCAAAATCTGATTTTTAAAGGTATTGACCGGAACGAGTTTTTGCGTGAAAAGCGCCTGCCTGACGGCTTCTACACCATACGTTTCGAGGTGAGTGACTACAACCGTGATATATTGCTCTCCAATCCCAATGTGGGACAGCAGGCCGCATGGATTATGCTCAACGACCCGCCCATGCTCAATATGCCTTATAACGGAGATAAAATAAAACCGCTGCCACAGCAAAATGTGGTCTTCTCTTGGACCCCTCGTCATACATCCAACCCCAATGCGGCACGCAATGTGGAGTATGAATTGACACTCGTAGAGTTGATTCCTGCTGATAGAAACCCCAATGATGCTATTCTTAGCAGCATTCCCATATACCGGACTACCACCACTGCCACCCAGTTGGTATATGGCATCACCGAGCCCCCATTGACGTTGGGCAGAAAGTATGCATGGAGGGTACAGGCAAAAGAGCGCTCCGGGCTCAATTTGTTTAAAAACAGAGGCTTTTCCGAAGTCTTCGTTTTTCAATATGGTGATGCCTGCGAGTGCCCCGAAACCATCGGGCATGAGATTATTAACCCGGAAAAGGTCAAAATCAATTGGAGCTACGGAAAAGGTACTGATGAATACAGCGTGCTTTATCGCAAGAAAGGCACTGAAAACTGGATTGCCACGCCTCCTACCGTCTTGGCTTATACGATGCTGCGCCCGCTGCAAGCCGGAACGACCTACGAGTATAAACTAAAAGCATCCTGTGGCGGAGTGGCGGAGGTAGAGTCCCCGGTAAAGACCTTTACCACGCCTGCCCCTATTGAGCTGGAAGCCACAGCTTGCGGGCAATTGCCGCCTGCTTTCAATCCGCAGACCGATTCGGTATATATGAATCTGCACCCCGGCGATACCATCCGGGCATACGATTTCGATGCCGTCGTGAAAACCCTTGAGATATATGGCGATGGCTACTATGGAGGCACTGCCATAGCCGAGCTGCCCTTTGCCAACCGCGCCAAAATCAAATACAAGATGGATATGGTGCGCCTCAATGCTCAAAAACAAATGATTGAAGGACGCCTGATTGCCATGGGTATGGGCATTGAAGTGATGGATACCCAAACCATGGAGCAAATCGAACAACTGCTCGATGATATAGATATGCTGCTCCAGCAAGCAGAGAATACCATAGAGGTAGTGGACCTCGTGCTTGCTAAAATGGAACAGCTGATGCAAACCTTCAAGAAATACCTGCCCGAAGATATACTCCACCAAATAAATGTGGCACAAGAAGAGCTTGTGCACTGGAAAAACGAATATCAAAAAGCCAAAACACAATTGGACGATGAAGAAGTGGACGTGGCTGCTGTCAAAGACAGCCTGCGCCAAGCCCGTGTAGCCGTGCGTCAGGCCTACGCCGATGCCGCCTCCTATTGGGCGCAAGCTCTTGTCGATATGGTCAGTATCGTATGGAAAGCCATCCTGAAAATAAAAGAAGAGGTGGCACAAAATCCGGAAATAGAAGAGAAATATAAAGAGGCGGAAACGGATATCTTCTATAGGGTTTTTGAAAAACAAGGGGTTACTTTTCAAGACAGTGTCACTTCTGCCGGTATGCTTATTCCCCGTGTAACTTCTTTTGGTAAAACCTTGGAAGAGCTTTCGAACGAATCGGAAGAGTTGTATAACAATATTGTAGCCGATATACAGCGAAGAGAGCTTTACGCCCGCTGGGTGATGAAGAAGCTTGCCGAAGCTTTAGTGGCTTATTATGCATCGGAAGAAAAAGTGAATGTTGAATTTCAAGGCGATGCTGCCATGAAAGGAGAGGAAATACTTGATTTTATACTCCTTGAACTGAAAAAAAGAACACCTAAAGAAGAAATTGTGGTTGCCGTGAAAGATAATATGTTAGATTCACTTGCAGAGCTTGCGCAGGAGTTGATTGAGCAAATGGCATATGGTGAAACAGATGTAAACACGAAGCAAAGATAAAGTATTGACTATGAATACTAATAGAATAAAACATGGTTTTACAATGCAACGGAGAGTATTGCCTTTCGCAGTAGGAGTTCTGTTACTACTAACTCTGAACAGCTATGCCATAGGGATAGACTCGCTTTATATAAAGAAGATAGACAGCCTGGCAGAGTTGCATGCCACACACATTGTTGAGCAAATTGTGGCTAACTATTCTGCCATGCAGAGAGGAGAAGAAGACAAATTACGCTTCTTTATTCCGGAACAAGTGGAATCGGAAGACGATACAGCATTTTTCTCGGTAGGAATGAACGGAAGCAGATCCTGGTATCGGGAGAACTGCTACATAAAAAGCATCGAAAACGAACTGAAAGAACAAAATAAAGCTGCGTGGGATACACTTTCCGGTATCTTCGATGAAGCATCCGGAAGAATAAAATGGGAATCAGGTATTAGGGAGGTCTCGGAAACTGCAACTTCTTATTCCTTTAATTTACCTCCTTTGAAGTACATGGTGGCGGTGCATGGGCTTTTTAAGACTTTTCTTTCTAAACCTATGGGGAGCCATCTCTTCCCCTACGATGGACTGGATTATAACACTCAATTCAGTAATCTATCTTTTAACAAAGATGTGCCTTGGTTGAGTGACGATAGGGTGGAATGGGCTGAAGATATTTTATCCATGGAGAGGGCTTGGGAGAGAATAGCCAATGATTATGCAATGAAAGTAAAAGAGAAGGTAAGCAGCAAAATTAGAGCTAAGATAGCTAATTTAAGTGAACTAAGTGAGCGGATACTATTTACTAATACCAAAATCATCCTCATTTTAGAGTCTTATTATTTAGAGGGCTCACTTGAAGATGGAAATCAAACCGTTAATTACGATATCTACCTTTCAGACTTCTATGCCGAAATTCCCGGATATGAGGGGGCGGCGGGATCTGTAATGGTGTCCGACTCTTATCATGGCATGCTCATCTCATCTATGCAATTAGAAATGCTATGTAATATGGCAGATGTGCCGGCAGATGAAGAATGGAACAATTGTGATTATAATTATATTAGTGAGGACGAAAGAAGAGAGATATATTTGTTGCTGTGGGACTATATTAAGAAAAGTAAAGAGGATAAAAATACAATTACAATCCAAGCATTTTATCGTAATTATAAATATGAGTACGTTCCTATAACTGAATATCCTGATAAAGACCTCCTAGAAGTCCCTCTTGGCTATTTATGGTGGGAGGCGTGGTTTTGTAAGAATGGATTCTCCTCCTTAGGTTTTCCAACTGAGCTATCACGGCATTTTCTTGACCTTTCTGCTGATAGACAATCTTTACTAAGGGACTGGGGGTTTATTATAAACTTAATGAGTTTGGGGGAATACCAGATTAAAAGAGAGAAATTATACAGCGAAATACAAAAGGCGTCTGAAGCAAGAGATAAGCCCTCGCATTTATTGAATAGAGTAAGCAATTTTGCAGCTCTACTTAGAGCTATGTCTAAAGAGAAGGTAGAAAAGATGAATTATAATGGTCCGTTCGGCTATATGAATTTCGATTTTTTTAAACAAAAAGTATTTGAATATCATGATCTTTTAGATGCGTGTTTGAACGGCTATGAAGAGTGGGAGAGATTTTATGATGGTGCATTTGATGGATGGTTCGAATCTATGAGTGATGATGATGTTAGGGCTATAAAGAATAGTAAGGATGCATTTTTCTCAGAAGTGCTCGATGAGCTGGATATTGATTCTTCTCTGTATGCTATCATAAATGAGCGATATATATCCTTTTTAGATATGCTTCGCGGCGGTTTATATAATGTGATTGACGACTTGCCGTGGAAGTCAGAGGGCTTGCGTGACTTGAATGAATTTTTTCTAAAAAGAGAGACTATCCAAGTCACTGAGTCAGGAACTTTTTACAGTCATACTTCTTCTTATGATGCTCCGGTTGCTACCGAAAAGCTTGTAGAGGTTTATTCAAGAACAATGCCCTCCGATATAGTAAAACGTATATGGAATGCCTCTTCTTCGGAGCAATTGTTTAATAATGCCCTGGTTTCTTGGTCCAAGGAAGTGTCGCTTGTTACCCCTCCTAATCAGGAGGTAGTCGATGCATTTGGAAAGGAAGCAGCAGCCATTCTCGACTATTTGAAGGTGTGGTATGACCTGGGCGAAGTTTTGCCGCATCAAAGCTTTTTTACAAGCATAAGGGCTTACTCTAAACTGTCACTGAAAGACCGCTTGCACCTGCTGGTTGTTTTGGAGGAGCGACAAGAGGATTTTGACGAAGATTGGAATGACGCAAAGAATAATCTACTGGCTTCCCTTCCCGCCAGAGGTTGGTTTTCTTTCGGCAATACCAGGCAAGCAGAGAGAGCTGTTGAGTATCAAAGAGAGTATCTGGGGGCTTTTTCTGCCTACATAGAGGAAGCAGCCGAGGGTAAAGCCATCATATATACAGTGCCTTTGGGGATTCCTGACAGAGAGGAAATAATGATGTTGATCAATAGGGAATTTGAAGCAGCAAAGGCATTAAAGGACGAAATCAGAAGGGTGTTGATAGTGGAGGACCCCGGTAAACCGCATGGCTTCACCATCGTAAGAGACGAAATCTTTGTTTCTGAGGGCATCTTGGATATGCTATTTAATAATAAGTTAGTGGCATTTTTGACTGATGGGCCCACCGCTTTGTATCCGGGATGTGAAGAGCAAGGTTGGAATTCGGACATCCCTGTTATTTTTACATTAGGAGTAGCGCATGGAGCACTGACAGAAGCAATTGGAGATTTTGTTTCTTTTGAGGCCAAAAACCCAAAAGGAACCATAGATAAATTCAAAATACTATTCAAAGCAGATACTTGGTCCAATCTAAGTTTTAAAAAAAATTTCAAAGATGCATATAAGAAATTAATAACCGATGTTAGAAGGCTAAGAGAAGAAGAACTTTCAGCAAAAAAGGTAATATCAATGATTTCTGATGCTTTGTCAGAGGTTGCTAAAGAGGGACAAAAAGAACTTTTGGGAAAGATAGCTTTGGGGTATGATGGCGAAAATGTGAATCTTATAAAATCTATAGGTGAGCTCAAAAAACTTACTGATCCAAACGGGCAGTATTTTGGATTTAATTATATTAATTATGATTACTATGCTGCTACTCTTGCCAGTCATCCAATAGAGCTTGTGGGACTTAAGGAAAATACTCTTTCTGAGTTCGGCAATGAATTGAGCCCGTGTAAGCTTATGGCATCCTTAGGAGGGCTTTTAGGTACTTCTATGGTATCGATTATAAAGAAAGGCGGTATATTTGGTTTAGGGGAAGCTATCACTGGCTGGCTTGCTGGTTATTTAGGTAATTTTATTGAATATGGTATAAACAATTTAGGGCATTCTTATCAAATTTTCTCGGAGAGGCGCAGTCTTTCTGAAAACACCTTAAATATACTTAATTATCCTTTACACATAGATTATCGTTATGATAATGGAAGTGATATATTCACCATAAGTATTGGGGTAAATAATAAGTACAAGGTTAAACTGGAACGCAAGGAGCCTTTTAAATGGAACTCAAGAGCTGTTAATGGCTTGCAAGCTCACGATGTTTCAAAGAACACCTTTCTTATAAACCTCCAAAACCCCATCACGGGCGTGGCTTTAAAAACAGTAAAGATTGATATTGGAGGAGATATTTCTAAATTATTTTTACCTGAAGATGCCCCTGCTGAGATAAATAATCTTGATAATTTATATGTAGATGCAGGGCCTTCTGATTCTAATAAAGGACCATCTTATGTCTTTATCCCGCTTACTTCTGAAAACAAGGGAAACAAAAATAGAGTGGATTATGTGATTATCGGTGCCAAATCTGTGCTTTCAGACAATGGGGCTGTTCATATTTACCCGGTAGTTATCTTTTTAGACGATGCTATATTAACAATTAATGAGTAAAAGAGCCTTAAGATATGCTTAATGCTAATAGCAAAGCGTGAAACAATGAATAGGAATCTTGGTAAAAGCAAATGATTAGAAATAATGATGATTAAGAACTTATTACTTAAACTGATTTTGATTCTACTCACTTTCCAAACCCATGCCCAAACCCTTGTGCCTTACAACTGTGGCGACAAGTGGGGCTATGCCGATGAAACAGGCAAGCTGGTGCTGCCCTGCCGTTATGATGCCATCAGTCGTTTCATCAATGGTAGAACAGTGGTGGAGAAAAATGGTAAAGATATGTTGATTGATGCCAAGGGCAAGGTGATTTTGGAGGAAGGAAGTGGTTATGAAGAAATTGTTTGGGGAGATGAAAATTATTTGATAGCCAGAACAGTAGGGGAAGGGGTACCGGTTTTTATTCATGTGAAGACTCTTAAAACCTATCCTGCACCACAACTCAAAGATTTGTTGATTTTTCATGCTGCTAATGGGCGCGTTTGGTGTGTTCGGGCAAATCAGAAGAATACTGACCAAGACTTTAGGATAGTATCTTCGAATACATGGATACCGCAAGAAGGCGTTGATTTGATTGCATGGGATATAGAAAAAAAACAGGTGCTGGTAGAGGCTCGCCTAAAGGTGTTGCCTCCCAAAGGGAATAGAGAAAAAAGGCTATGGAGGCATTTACTGTCTCATGACTGGTGGATACTTGAAAAAGAAGGAAAGAAAGGCATATGGAGTTCAACAGATATAGAAGAAGTGATACCCATTGAATATGACGAAATACAATTTACACTCTTCACACAACCGGACGCCAAGTACTTTGACTCTTTTGCCGTTCTAAGAAAAAATGGGAAGTATGGTATTTATGCTATAAAGGAAAAAAAAGAAATTTATCCTTGTCTCTACGATAGACTTTTTGTCTTAGAAAGCAAGTACTTCCCCAATCACTTTGTGTTTACCAATACACAAACGCAAGAGTCCCGTCTGGTATATGTCTCTCCGGATAATCAAGTGCATGTAGGCAATGCCACCTTTAACACTTTGAAAGAGAATGATGCTATCTTACCGAAGCTGAATTATTATGATGTTGTGTCTTATGTTTTGGTTAGAGCAAGATATAAGGGGAAGGTTGGTTGTATAGACTTAAAGGGTAACTGGGTGGTGCCCCCCATGTTTGAAGACATAAACGTCGGACGCCTGGTTTTTAAGAAACCTTTACTGCTGCCGGTAAAGAAAGAAGGGAAATGGGGGTTGTTTAGTGTGGCACAACAACGCCTATTGATTTCTCCTACCTATAGCTACATGTCGCCGTTTGCAGAAGGATATGGTGTCGGATACAAAAAGGGTACTCGCAAAAATCCTGCCGCCGGGGTAGTTATTGACAGTGTGGGACATGAATTAAAAACACTGTCTGATACATTAATGGCGGTGCCTATGTCTGCCGACTTATTTTGGGTAAGTACCAACAGGCCCAAGAGCCAGGGGGAACGCTGGTTCCTAATGGACTGGCGCAAGGGGAAAATACGCGATGAGGTTATCAAGAGGGCATATCATGTGGATGATTTTTCGCGTTATTTACATCAAGATATTCTCTCAGATCAATTTGACATGTTGAATATGAGTGTCTTTAAGGAAGGTGCGAAGTATTCAGAAGAAGCAGTTATATCTACCAAGGATGGTTCCATAGTTTTCCCGGATATAGACGAGTCAGTGCGTGTGCTCACACCACCTTTTGCCAAGCATTCCTCTTCGATGGATTATAGCATAAACCTGCAAACAAAAGAAGTAGTGAATGTAAGGCAAAAAATCAATCATTGGATAAGCAATATACTGAATCATCGTTTATATGTAATTGAATCATATGAAAAAGGGGTTAATATATATGACTTAAAAACAGATACTTATTGCTTTGATCCGGAGGATGCAAAAAAGTACACAGAGGTTTATATGGTACAAGATGGGCTGATAAAAGCCATCATCGAAGGTGAAGAGAAGTATAGGTATGATTTATACATGTTTACCGAGGCACATGGCGTGAAAAAATTAGGAGGCTTTCTCTCTCACACGTCAGGTTATGAGCTAACAGACAATCTTTATTATAAAGGCGCCAAAGTAGTCATTGATAATGAAAATAACAGACTGATTGGGTGTACCGGGGAGATCCTCCTTGCCATTGAACCGCAGACTGCACATATAAATTGGCTTGATATAGAGTCCAGCTTAAAAGGAAGAAGAATTAACTGGGGAGAGGATGAAGCAGGCATTATACTGGATAGTCAGCCTATGAACTATACCGCCCATGTTTTTAATGCTTTTTATAGTACTCCTGATTATCCGGCTTTGGCCTACCACCTCATCAACACCCGTACGGGCAAGGTGGTATATTCAAGTGAATACCCCATTTACCCTACGCCCTACGAAAAGATTTACCGCGTTACGTATAAGGGTAAAGACGGCAGAGACCACACCGGCTACATTCATCTGAACGGTACCCGTTACTGGAAGGAATAAAGACAAAATGAACAGAAAAAAGCGGCAGGCATCACTCGGGTGCTTGCCGCTTTGTCCTTTTAGTCAATGGTAGTCTTTCTTAAAGACTCTAAGAAGCAGTATCAAAAATCTTGCGTTTAAACTCATACAGCTCGCCCAGGTAATACTTGCGCACGTCCGGGTCGTTTACGAGCTCTTCGGGTACGCCCGAACGGAACACCTTCCCCTGTGACATCACATAAGCCCGGTCGGTGATGGAAAGCGTTTCATCTACGTTGTGGTCCGTAATGAGGATGCCCAAATTCTTGGCTTTCAGCTTGTACACTATCTTTTGTATCTCCTCCACGGCAATGGGGTCAACACCGGCAAAAGGCTCATCCAGCAACAAAAACTTAGGGTCGGAAGCCAAAGCACGCGCTATCTCGGTGCGGCGGCGTTCGCCCCCGGACAACACCTTGCCCAGGCTCTTGCGTACATGCGTGAGGCTGAACTCTTCGAGCAGCTGCTCGGCACGCTCTTTTTGCTCTTTTTTGGAAATGCCTGTCATCTCGAGCACTGCCAACAGGTTTTCTTCCACACTCAAATTGCGGAAAACCGAAGCCTCTTGTGGCAGGTAGCCGATGCCGCGCCGTGCCCGCCTGTACATGGGCAGGGGGGTAATGTCTTCGTCGCCCAGATATATCTTTCCTTCATTGGGCTTAATCAGCCCCACAATCATGTAAAAAGAGGTGGTTTTGCCCGCACCGTTGGGTCCCAATAGCCCCACAATACTGCCTTGCTCCACTTCTACCGACACATGATTCACTACTTTGCGCTTGCCGTATTGTTTGAGTAGGTTCTCTGCACGTAAAATCATACGGAATAGTTTGGTTGCTGCTCTTGGAAATACAAATATACAACAAAGCCCCGGAAACAAAGCAGGCTATGGCAGCCGGCGGTAAGCAACAAGGCGGTCGGGGCGCTCCGGGGCCACACGGTAATACAAAAAGCCTTCATACACATTGCGGCTTTCCTGAAAGTTGCCTTCCCAGGGGGCGATATGGCACTGCCCGCTGCTGTCGGGGGTGGCATAGGCATAATCATAAATACCTTGTTTGAGCAAGAGGGTAGCGGTCAGTGCATGGCGGCTGCTGTCGTAATGCATACGGGCAGCCTCTTGGCAACGCCGGCGGTTGAAAGCCCCCACCACATACACGCCTTGCGCCGGTATGCTGTCTGTTTCCAAATAAAAATGCACCTTCACGTAATCACTGCCCGTATGGGGGTAATCGTTGTCATAGGTCTTTATTACAAACAAACCGTTCATGTCGTTCCGGGTGAAGTAAGGCGACAAGCGGCGGCTTTTATCTCTGCCCAAATGCAGCCGGGCAAGCGAATCACCGCTTTCGGGATAGTGCACCTCTGCTACATGAAAGCCCAGAAAACGCAAGCTGCTCGCATCGAAGCGGCGGTATTCATTGCCCCCATTCCATGATTGGGTGCCCGTGAAATCGCGGTATTCGATGCGGTGTTGCAGTTCATCGAAGCGCGAGGGCACATAAAGGCGCCGTTGGTTGGCGTCATAGTTTTGCTGCACATACAGGCGCAGCTGTTCCTGTGGATAGTTGATGCTCAGCCCTTCGGGGCTGTAGTCCACTGTCCAGCTGACCTGCTGGTGGCTGTTGCGTTCCGAAGGGAGGGCGCTGCTTTGTATTTCCCCCCGGAGGGTGGCAGCCTTTGTTTCATACACCATAAAACGGCGGCTCAGCACCGGGCGCCCGTCGGGGCGGCTATATACGGTCAGCAGGTAGTTGCCCGAGTGTTTTACCGGCGGCACATCGAAACGGTAGTGCACATAGGGCTGCCGGGTTTGAAATGAAAAGCTGTAGTCGGTAATGTTGAACTCGTTGTAACTGTCGAGATATTCATTTTCGGGCAGTGTCGAAGGAGTCCAGTCATGTTGGCAGTGCTGTATTTTTACATAGAAATCGCGCACGTCTTCGCCCAGGTCATCGAAGCGCAGGCGCAGGTGCTCATCGCCGCCCAAAGCAATGACCGGCGGTTCGGTGAGTAGCTCTTGTTCGCCGCGTACCGGATACAACAAGTCGGTGTATATGTCGGCATGGTAGCGGTGGTCGTCATATACGAGCGGCACTTCGTCTTTTTGTACCGGGTAGTTTACCGGCATGCAGGCGGCTGCTATCAGACTCAATGCGAGCGCGAAACCATAGGCTGTTTTTCTTTCCATGATTGTTGAAACTTTTCAAAAATATGGGCATTCAGTTGCCTGTCAATCATCACTTCTATGACTGCCATGCCCTCCCGGGAAACGAAAGCTTCCCATTGGCTTTCAAAATCAGCGGTGCTGTGCACCTCAAAGCACGGAATGCCGTAGTGTGCCATCAAAGAGGCAGCCCGGCGCTGATGGGGCGTTTCAAAGAAAGCAGGTCCTTCGTCTTGCCGGCGTGGTCCGTCGATTAAACGGAAAATACCGCCCCCTTGGTTGTTTATTAAAATAACTTTGAAGTTCAATGTGTGTGGCGCTTCCCAAAAAGCATTGCTGTCATAGAAGAAGGCGATGTCGCCGGTGAGCAGGAACACCGGGCGGTCATCGACACGTGCGGCGCCCAAGGCGGTGCTGGTGCAGCCGTCGATACCACTGGTGCCGCGGTTGGCGCGTACGACCACATCGCGGCGGCTGCGCAACATCTCTACATAACGTACGGGGCTGCTGTTGGCTACGTAGAGCAGGGCGTGGGCGGGCAGCTGCTGCAACAGTTGTTGGGTGAGCCACAACTCGTGCAGTTCATTTGTTTTTGCAGGGAATGCGTCTTGCAGAAAGGCATCGTAGGCAGTTGCCAGCTCTTCTATGTGGTTTCGGTAGTCTTTTGCTTTAGGTGAAAAGCGGCGCGCGGCTTCCCGGAAGAAAGCGGCTTCATTGCAGCGCAGAATATGGGTAAGTGCACGGAAAGGGTCTGCTACCTTGCCTGCCGGACGTATGTGCCAATGCTGCGCGGGTGGGCACGCCCGCAACAGCAGTTTGAGGGGCTTCGACAGCACACTGCCGCCCACGCTAATCAGCAAGTCGGGGGCAAGGTCTTGCGGCAGGATATTGGGATAGGGAAGGCCCGAGTGGTAGGGGTAGTTTGCCAGACGCCCATGTACCACGGGCACATGCAGTTGGTTGCAAAACTGCTCAATATGTTCGTAGAAAGGCATAGGGGAGTGGCTTTGCCCCGCCAAGATTAGGGGGCGGCGGGCTGCTTCCCACAGCTTTTCCAATTGTTGCCAACTGTTTTCGCTCAGTGTTTGTGTTTCGGCGGGCAGCTCTTCAATGCAGCGGGGAGCGTCGTCGAAAGTGAGGGGCTCATGTGGGGCAGGGTAAAGAGGTTCCCGGAAAGGGCAATTGACATGCACCGGCCCGTATGGGAAACGCATGGCTTCGTTGTAGGCTTCGTTTATCGAGCGCAGCAGATGCCAGCGTGCGTCTTGGTGTTCATAAGAGACGGGCAGCTGATAGGCGGCTTTTACGTGCGGAGCAAACAATTGTCCTTGATGGATGGCCTGTCCGTCTTGTTGGTCTATCCATTCCGGCGGGCGGTCGGCAGTCAATACCAGCAGGGGCACTTCCAAGTAAAAAGCTTCTACCACTGCCGGGGCAAAATTGACGGCTGCCGTGCCGGAGGTACAAACCAAAGCCACTGCCTGACGGAGGGTTTGTGCCATGCCCAAGGCTTGGTAGGCAGCACTGCGTTCGTCGTGCACCACATAGGTTTTGATTTGGGGGTGGCGCGCAAAAGCCAGGGTCAGAGGTGCCGAACGTGAGCCGGGGCTGACAACCACGTGGCGCAAGCCCCGTGCGGCCAACAATCCCACTATTTGATATGCTGCGTGATAGGCTTTCACTACTCTTTCTTCTTCGATTTACTGCTTGTTTTCTTTCCTTTGCCTTTGCTTTTTTTCTTTTCTTGATATTCGGCAATCAATTGTTCGCACTCTTCCACACTCAGACTTTCGGGGTCTTTGCCTTTGGGCAACGACACATTGAGCTTGCCTTTTTTGATATAAGGTCCGAAACGCCCCTTCAGTATCTGAATGCCGGCTTCGTCAAATACTTTGATGGTACGCTTGCGGTCGGCTTGCCGTTTGTTCTCTATGATTTCGATGGCGCGGGCTTCGTCTATGGTGAGTGGGTCATCTTCTTTTCCGAGACTGTAAAATTTGCCGTCGTGCAGCAAATAAGGTCCGAAACGCCCTATGTTGGCAACGATGGGCTTGCCTTCGAAGCTGCCCACTTCGCGCGGGAGCTTAAACAGTTCCAACGCTTCTTCGAGGGTGATGGTTTCCATCAGCTGCCCTTTGCGCAGGCTGGCAGACTTGGGTTTTTCGTCATCGCTACCGTCCCCTATTTGCACATAGGCACCGTAGCGCCCGAGCTTCACATACACCGGCTCGCCCGTTTCGGGGTGGGTGCCCAGCAGGCGTTGGTTGGGCACATCCTTGCGGTCAATGAGGGTGGTGGCTTCCACCTTGGGATGGAAGTGGTCGTAAAACTCGCGCAGCATCTTTACCCAGTTGAGCTTGCCTTGTGCTATTTCGTCGAAGGCAGCTTCTATTTTGGCAGTAAAGGAATAGTCCATCACATCGGCAAAGTGCTGCATGAGAAAGTCGGTAACCACCATGCCGGTATTGGTAGGGAACAGCTTGTTTTTTTCTGCTCCGTAGATTTCAGTCTTTTCTTCTTCTTTGATGGATTGCCCTTGCAATACCAACTCATGATAAGTACGCTCTTTGCCGGGGCGGCTTTCTTTCACCACATAACCACGCTTTTGTATGGTAGAAATCGTAGGCGCATAAGTAGAAGGACGCCCGATGCCCAACTCTTCGAGCTTGCGTACCAGGCTGGCTTCGGTGTAGCGTGCCGGCGGGCGGCTGAACCGTTCGGTGGCTTTCATGCTTGCCAGCGTTAAACGCTGCCCTTCTTTAAGCGGGGGCAGGGCTTTGTTTCCGCCCTTGTTGCTTTCTTCGTCTTCCTCGTCGCTTGATTCCATATACACCGTAAGGAAGCCGTCGAACAAGATGACCTCACCTTCGGCGGTGAGTTGCTCGGGGCGGGTCGATATGTCGATGGTAGCGATGGTGCGCTCTATTTGCGCATCGCTCATTTGAGAGGCGATGGCACGGCGCCAAATGAGTTCATACAGGCGCTGTTCGGCGCTGTCGCTGCTTACCTCCAGGCGGCTGAAGTCGGTAGGGCGAATGGCTTCGTGTGCTTCTTGGGCACCGCTCGCTTTGGTTTTATATTGGCGTGGCTGACTGTAGCGGCTGCCAAAACGTTCAATAACGACCTCTTTTGCCATGTTGATGGCTTCTTGCGACAGGTTGGTGGAGTCGGTACGCATGTAGGTAATATGCCCCGACTCATAGAGCCGTTGTGCCAAGGTCATGGTTTGCGCTACCGAAAAGCCCAGCTTGCGCGAAGCTTCCTGCTGCAGGGTAGAAGTGGTGAACGGAGGGGCAGGCGAGCGCTTCGAAGGTTTTTTTACCAGTGCCGAAATGTGGAAAGCCGCCTGCCGGCAGTCTTCCAGAAAACGGCGCGCTTCTTCGAGCGAAGGCAGGTTTTTTTTCAGTTCTGCCTGCAGCTGCTTTCCGTTGCCCAAGTCAAAGAGGGCTACTATCTTGTAGGAGGCGGTGGGTTGGAAAGCCTCGATTTCTCTTTCACGCTCTACAATGAGGCGCAGGGCCACCGACTGCACGCGCCCTGCCGATAAGCCCCATTTGATTTTCTTCCACAAAATAGGCGACAGCTCGAAGCCCACCAGGCGGTCCAAAATGCGGCGTGCCTGTTGGGCATTGACCAAATCTATGTCTATTTGACGGGGGTTTTTTATTGCATTCAAGATGGCATTTTTGGTGATTTCCCGGAATACGATACGCTTGGCTTTCTGCTCGTCCAGTCCAAGGGTTTCTTTCAGGTGCCAGGAGATGGCTTCCCCTTCGCGGTCGTCGTCAGTGGCCAGCCACACGGTCTCGGCTTGCTTGGCCAGGGTTTCCAGTTTCTTGATAATATCTTTCTTCTCTTTGTCTACTTCGTAGGTGGGGCGAAAGTCATTTTCTATATCTACGGCCAGCTCGCCTTTGGGTAGGTCGCGAATATGACCATAGCTTGATTGCACTACAAAATCTTGGTCTTTTAAATATTTTTCAATGGTTTTGGCTTTAGCGGGTGATTCTACTATCATTAAATTCTTGGGCATTGCTCTTGGGTTTTGTTTTGGTAAGACCGGTACTTAGAGACTGCAAAAAAAGAATAAATCTTTCAATTCAGTAGAAAGCCTTTTTTCTTTTTTGCGTGTAAGGTATTTTACAAAAAGAATTGCAAATATATAAAGCTTGTTTTTCAATAGGCTCAAAAACACCTGATTATTTTATCTTTACGAAGGTAATTTTTTATTTAAAACTACAAAGATGGAGAAAAAGTTGATTTTGATTCGTCATGCGGAAGCGGAAGAAGGCGCCCTGTCCGACAAAGAGCGGGCGCTTACGCAAAGAGGTATCCGGCAGGCCTATTTGCTGAGTGAATGGATGCAACAGCAGCATTTTTTACCGGCACTTATTGTGCACAGCAGTGCCCGGCGCTGCCGCGAAACCGCGCAGCTGTTGGCTGAGCGGTTGAATATAGCAGTCCTTCAAGAAGAAGAGCGCCTCTACAATGCTTCCATGCGGCAGATAGTGGAAGTGCTGGAGCAGACGCCCGGGGCGGTCGAGAGCCTGGCTTTGGTTGGGCACAATCCTTATTTAAGCTACTTTGCCGAGTGGGTAACGGGTGAGCCGCTGGGTAGCTTGTCGCCTGCTTCGGCAGTGGTTTTGAGCCTGCCCGTTGACGACTGGACAATGCTTAGCGGACAGATGGCTACACTGCTGGGGCGCTTCGACGCCGTATATTGAAAATGATAAAAATCAGCAAACAAAATGAGTTGAATCATTGGAAAAGCAAGAGGGGCTATGTAATTTTAAGATAAGTCAAAGCTATATGTTCAACCCTTTACTACCCCCCCTCTTGCCATGATTCCAACACATGAACTTTCCGGAACCACACAGCTCTTTCAGCCGGGGCAGCCAAGCATAGAAGCAGGCTTATTGCCGGGCGGTAAGCCTGCCGCCTCGCTGCGCCTTTTGTCTTTTGACAAAGAAACGGTGGCAATGCTTTATTTGCCGCAAAATCCCGATTCTTGGGAGGTATCGAGTGCCAACGAAGTGATTTTATATTTAGACAAAGGGGCTGTTTTGAAGGTTGTCCTTAGAGGACGCCATTTACTGGTGGAACTGTCCGGTGTATTGCCACATGAACAATGCTCGTTTAGACATGATTTTGAGCATCCGCCAAAGCGCATACGGGAGGTGGTATGGCAGGAGCATGTTTTGTATCTGTCCATGTGGTAATTCATACACAAGCGATTTTGTCATTTACTAAAAAATGCACACAAACAAAACTCAACAATATGCATAAGAACACTATTGACCATGTAGTGATAGCTACCGATTTCTCTGACAATGCCGATCGTGCTTTGTTGTATGCCATAGAACTTTGCAGCAGGTTAGGGGCTAACCTCTCACTTTTTCACGTGCTTACCTTTGATAAATTGGACAAGGGCGAAGAAGCAGTGACTGTCATAGAAGACAAAATGGAAAGGCTGCGCAAGAATTATCTCTATGACAACAAAAAAGTACGCTACCGTACTACTTACATCAAAATAGGTAAGAATAAGGAGGAGGAGTTGCTTTCCATTTTTAAAGAAGCGCCGGTAGATTTACTGCTGATGGGGACCAGTGGGGCAGGAAAAACCGCCCGCCTGCTGGGAAGCACGGCTTCTTTTATGCTGCATGCAGCCCCGGCTCCCGTTTTGCTGATACCACCCCATGCTACTTTTGAGCCCATCCGCCACATCACCTTTGCCTGCGATTATGAGCAAATCCAAACATTGGAAGAGCTCAAACCGCTGGCTGTCTTTGCCAAACTTTTACAAGCCGATGTGCGTATTTTACATGTGCACCCGCAACCGGCCAATATGCCCTTGGGCACTGCCATGAAGAGCTTGGCGGTAGACAGCCTGTTTGAGGAAGTAGAACATGAGCTGGACTTTGTCCGGGGCAGCAACCCGGAAGCCGGCATAAAGCAATACTTGGAAACAACGCCTACCGACTGTCTGGCGATTAAGCCACGAAAGCATGAGCGTGGTTTTTGGCAAAAACTATTGACCCAATCGGTCAGCGATTCTCTTATAGGGTTCTTGCCCATTCCGGTATATGCTCTGTAATAGAATTGTGTTTTATTCTGTAATGTATAACCCAAAATAGTTTTGTTTATGAAGCGTATCCTCGTACCTGTCGATTTTTCACAAGAATCTTTATATGCACTTGATTTTGCGTATCAGCTGGCGAAAGCCAAGGGGGCTGTTATTGACCTTTTCCATGTAGTAGAAAGTCATTTGCATGTATATGCCGACATAGACGGCGTGCGTATCGTGCAAACCGATGAAGAAAAGGCCTATGAGCTATTTATGACTAAAATAGCCCAGCAAAAACTACAGGCTTTGGCTGCTCAGTACAGTGATGTGGAATTGGAAGTGTTTTTGCAAATTGGCAACTTCATGCAAAGCATCGCTGAAAAAATTACTGACAAGCCGGTAGATTCCATTATTATGGGGTCACATGGCATCAGCAACCATGATTATGAATATGTAGGTAGTAATACAGAAAAGGTGATTCGTTATGCCAAGGTGCCTGTATTGGTAATTAAAGACAAAGTATCACCCGAAGATATTAATGATATCGCGCTTTTCAACTCGCTTTACGAAGAAGACATGAGCGATGCGCTCATTCAGCATTTAGCCCATTTGCAAGAAGCCCTCAACGCCCGCTTGCATGTGGTACGGGTCAATGTGCCCGGGGATGTGATGCCCTATCGTGAAGCCAAGCGGCGCGCCGAGGAATGGCTCGACAAGCATGGCATCAGAAATTACAATATTGCCGAATATGCCGACATAGATGAAGAGGAAGGGTGTTTGCACTATGCCGAAGATTTTGGGATGGACATGATAGCCATTGGTACGCATGGGCGCCGTGGTTTGCGTCGTCTGTTGAGCCCCCGCCCCAGCATTGCAGAAGAAGTGGCTATGCACGCCAAGCTGCCGGTATGGACCTTCAATGTGGAAAAAGGAAAATGATGCCCCCATGTCCAAGCATGACTTTGCAGTGGTGGAATACTGGAAAAGCCTCTTAGAGGCATTCCGGCAAGGCGATGAGGCTTCGTTGAAAATACTCGACGAAGCCTTGCAGTCAGCTTGGACCAACCCCTGGGCTCTGGATTTCTTTATCACTCAGCAACAGATTTACATGCATCGCCTGCGCCGGCGAACGAAAGACCGTCGTTTACGCGAGCATTGCCTGCACATATGCCGGCAGTGGGAGGGCACATTTTACACACTCACCCTGCCCGATGAAGAACTGCTGCGGCAGGTCTATTGTCACCCCGACGCGCGCCTAAGCTGAAGGTGTTTCTTTGATTTCCCACCCCAACAGGCGGTAAATATCATTGACATATTGACGGTGGTTGGCAAGGCGTGGCACTTTGTGTTGCCCGCCGAGCTTGCCCCGCTTTTTCATCCATGCTTGAAAGGTACCTTGGGGCAGTACACGTATCAGCGGTGCAGTTAGTGCGAGGTCATGCTGCCGTTTGGCATCATAATCCGAGTTGATTTCCCGCAAACGCCGGTCAAGTGCTTCGCCAAAGGCATGGAGGTCATGGGGCATGGAGGCAAACTCAATCAACCACTCGTGGGCGCCTTTGTTGCCGTCGCCCAAATACACCGGGGCTACGGTGTAGTCTGTAATGGCAGCCCCCGTTTTTTCACAAGCGAAGGCGATGGCACGTTCTGCGTTTTCGACCATTACTTCTTCGCCAAAAGCATTGATGAACTGCTTGGTGCGGCCCGTGATTTTGATTCTATGAGGATACAAAGAAGTAAACTGCACGGTATCACCAATGAGGTAGCGCCATAAGCCGCCATTGGTACTGATGACCATGGCATAGTTTTTTCCCATTTCTACTTCATCAATCCAATAAGCTTTAGGGTGGTCTTTGCCCAGTTCATCCATGGGGATGAATTCATAAAAGACACCATAATCGAGCATGAGCAGCATGTCGTCGCGGCTCAGGTCATCTTGCAGGGCAAAAAAGCCTTCCGAAGCATTATAGACTTCCATGAAACGCAAACCGGGCGCTATGCGCTCAAACAGGGGGCGGTAGGGCGCAAAAGCCACTGCACCATGAAAGAATACTTCAAACTGTTGCCATATTTCTTGTACATATTGCTTGCCTTCGCTTTTGAGCAGCTCTTCGAGCAGCACCACTGTCCAGGTGGGCACCCCCATGATGGCAGTAATGTTGCTGTTGCGCAACTCGCGTATCATGGCCTGTATTTTTTCTTCCCAGTCGGCAAGCAGAGCCACCTGAAGGGAAGGCGCGCGGAACCATTGCGCCCAAGCCGGAAGGTTCTGCATGATTACTGCCGACACGTCGCCGACACGCACTCTTGAGTTGCCCTCGTGTGGGTGGTGTGTTCCGCCAATGGAGAGGGCTTTCCCGTTAAATACACGGGTATCGGGGGTGTTTTCCAGATAAAGAGTGAGCAGGTCTTTGCCTCCCTGAAAATGACAGTAGTGCAAAGACTCCTTGGGTACGGGTATGTATTTGCTCCGGTCATTGGTAGTGCCCGACGATTTGGCAAACCAGCGCACTTGCCCGGGCCACAGCACATCCCGCTCACCTTGCATCATGCGTTCTATGAAAGGGTAAAGCTGCTCATAGGAGGAAACGGGGATTCGCTCCCGGAAAGTGTCGTAATGTTTAATTTCTTTAAAGCCGTAGCGTTTTCCCCATTCGGTTTTTTGCGCACGATGCAGCAAATGGCGCAGTTGAAAATCCTGTGCCAGAGCCGGCTTCTCCATAAAGAAGCGAATGCGCCGCATAGCGGGCCGAAACCACCAGCTTGCCAATCGGTTAATGTTGAGCATGAAGCTAAAAGCAGTTTGTTGATATATCTGCAAAATTAAAGATTTTTGCTTGTCTTGCTAACTATTTTCATATCTTTACCTTGCCGCTTGCAAATGAGCCTCTTGGCGGGGAGTTTAGGACTCCCACAAGAAAACATGGTATTTTGGATTTGATTTTGTCCGAATAAATACATTTATTTGCAGCGTGTTTGACTAAAAATTAAACGACGATGTCAGAGATTGCAGAAAAAGTAAAGAACATTATCGTTGAAAAGCTGGGAGTAGATGCTTCAGAAGTAACTCCCGAAGCAAGCTTTACCAACGACTTAGGAGCTGACTCCTTGGACACTGTTGAGCTCATCATGGAATTTGAAAAAGAATTCAACGTTTCTATTCCTGATGAGGATGCAGAAAAAATCTCAACAGTAGGTGAAGCAATCGCCTACATCGAAAAGCAGTTGGCTTCCTAATCTCATCGCAAAGCGATTGCCAATGAAGGTAAGAAGAGTAGTAGTTACAGGAATAGGCGCGCTGACCCCCATCGGCAACACCGCTCCCGCTTATTGGGAGAACCTTGTCAAGGGGGTGAGCGGCGCCGCTCCTATTACCCGCTTCGATGCGTCGAAATTTAAAACGCGCTTCGCTTGCGAGGTAAAAGGATTTGACCCGATGGATTTTATTGAGAAACGGGAGGTGCGCCGTATGGACGCCTTCTCGCATTATGCTATAGCTTCGGCCGAAGAAGCCATCAAAGACGCCGGGCTCGTGCCTGAAAAGCTGGACGTGGACCGTGTGGGCGTCATCTGGGGCTCCGGCATAGGCGGCCTTCTCTCTTTCCAGGAAGAAGTGCGCAATTATGTGGAAGGTGGTTGTGAGCCTCGTTTCAGCCCCTTCTTTATTCCCAAGATGATCTCCGACATTGCCGCCGGCCATATCTCTATCCGTTATGGCTTCCGCGGTCCCAACTATTGCACGGTGTCTGCTTGTGCTTCATCCACGAACGCCCTCATCGATGCCTTCAATTATATCCGCTACGGAAAGGCCGATGTGATTGTGGCGGGTGGCTCGGAAGCAGCCATCACCGAGGCCGGAGTGGGTGGCTTTAATGCTCTGAAGGCACTTTCAGAGCGTAATGACTCGCCCGAAACCGCTTCACGTCCGTTTGACAAGGACCGCGACGGTTTTGTATTGGGTGAAGGTGCCGGTGCCATTATCTTGGAAGACTATGAGCACGCTGTGAAGCGTGGCGCCAAGATCTATTGTGAGATGGTAGGTGGCGGTTTATCGGCAGATGCTTACCATATCACTGCGCCTCATCCGGAAGGCTTGGGAGCAGCAGCGGTGATGAAGAATGCTTTGGAAGACGCCCAAATACCGCTCGATGCCATTGATTATATCAATGTGCATGGTACTTCTACGCCTTTGGGCGATATAGCGGAAATCAAAGCCATTCAAAAGGTTTTTGGTGAGCATGCCTACAAGATGAATATCAGCTCGACCAAGTCGATGACCGGTCACTTGTTAGGGGCAGCAGGGGCAATAGAAGCCATCGCCTGCATCCTTTCGATTGTGCATCAAACCGTGCCGCCCACCATCAACCATTTCACCGATGACGAGGAGATCGATCCCAAGTTGAACCTCACCTTTAACAAAGCTCAGAAGCGTGAAATCAATTACGCATTGAGCAACACATTTGGTTTTGGAGGACACAACTGCTCTGTAATATTCAAAAAATTTGAAGAATAAGTGTGGCGTAACTTATTAGCCTATTTTTTTGGAATATATCGTAATGAAAAGGAAAAAAGGCTTGCTTCCTTCGTAAAAAGACTTACAGGACGCAAGCCTTTTCATATTGAGTTTTACGATTTGGCATTCCGGCATACCTCGGCGGCTGTTCGCCTGCCCAACCGTTCGTTTGTGCTTTCCAATGAACGTTTGGAGTACTTGGGCGACGCCGTACTGGGGGCTATCATTGCCGACTATCTGTATCGTAAATATCCTTTCAAAAACGAAGGTTTTTTAACAGAGATGCGTTCGCGCATGGTGAGCCGCGATACACTGAACGACCTGGGCGAGCGTCTCGGCTTTATGGATTACATACAGTACGAAGGCAACCGTCATACCGGCTCTTTTCGCTCGATGGTAGGTGATGCTTTTGAGGCTTTTGTAGGGGCTTTGTATCTGGATAAAGGCTTTTCTGCTACGCGTCACATTATTATTCATAAAATCATCAAGCCGCATGTCGATGTAGAACACTTGGCGCAGACGCCGCGCAACTTCAAATCTATGCTTATAGAATGGGGGCAGCGCAATGGCAAGAACATACGTTTTGAAGTGATCGACGTAAAAACAAGTGGCAGCAGGCGTCAATTTTTGGTGCATGCCCTCGATGGCGAGCAGATATTGGGCAAAGGACAGGGGCTCACCAAAAAGGAGGCAGAGCAGGATGCTGCCAAAGAAGCCTGTGAAAGCCTGAATTTGGTATGATAGATTGAACTGAGTGGAGGAGGTGTTTTGCTCCCGTGTTACTCAAATAAGTTTTCTTCCAAGTCCATTTCTTTCAAAATGCGTGCGGCTGCCTCGCGTGCGGTAGCCTCGTCGGCATTCATTGGCATGTCGGGATGATAAAGTAAGCGTATGAGTATTTTATCGATGGGGGCGTAGTCGGTGTAGGTAGTCCATCCTTGATAAAATATACTTTTTTTGTATCGGTAACTGTCGCGCATGAGTCCCAATAATTGGGTGAGCTCTTCTCTTATCAGATGCTTTACTTGATTGCCTTTGGCTCTGAACACATCTACATACATGGTAGCATAATAAATTTCGCCCAATCCATTCCATCGCGTAAAGAAAAGTCCCCAATTTTTGTCGGTGTATTTTTTTGCCTGTGGCTCTATTTTTACATAGGTATCTGCCGAGCCGAAAACAATCAATAGGTTGGCATCCCGTTTTCGTTTTGCCTCCGTAAAGGTGAGTCCGGTGAGCGCATGTAACTCATCGATGACGCGCCTAAGCTCCGCTTCATATTCCGGATGGGGCTTGCCAATGACATAATAGTGGATATCTTTTCTCCATTTCTTGATTCGTTGATGGCTGTTGTTGAATTCGCTGCCTAAGGCTGCTTCTATAAAATAGTCGATGATTTTTTTAGCATTTGCTTGAGCAAAGCCGGAAGGGAGAAATACGCCTGCCAACAACAAGACAAGACAAAACCGAAAAAGAAACGTTTTCATAAAGCAAAACTGGTGAACGACCTTTACCATTGCATGAGCTTTTCTATTTCCTGCTGCAAAGCTTGTGCCGCTTTACCGGCAGCGCTTGCAAAATCATGCTTGTTCGATGCATAAATAATCCCGCGCGATGAATTGATAAGCAGTCCGCCGGCCGCATTGCTGCCATATTGAAGCACACTGCGCAGGTCGCCCCCTTGGGCGCCTATGCCGGGTACCAAGAAGAAATGGCGGGGAGCCAATTGGCGAATATGGCGCATGGCTTCCGGTTGAGTAGCGCCGACTACATACATCATACGCTCATGAGATGCCCAGGTGCTGCTTTTTTGAATCACCGCTTCGTAGAGCTTACGCCCATCGTCAAGTGGAAGCTCTTGGAAATCTGCACCGCCTGCATTGGAAGTGCGTGCCAAGACAATCACCCACTTGCCGGGATAGTCGAGAAAGGGAGTAATGCTGTCTTTGCCCATGTAAGGCGAGAGGGTGACGGCATCGAACTGAAGTGTTTCGAAGAAGGTGCGTGCATATAGGGCTGCCGTATTGCCTATGTCGCCACGTTTGGCATCGGCAATGCGAAAAACATCTTTGGGCATATATTCCATGGTGCGGGCCAGGCTGTCCCACCCACGGGCACCTAAAGCCTCATAGAAAGCCAAGTTGGGCTTGTAGGCTACCGCATAGGGATAGGTGGCATCAATAATCTGCTTATTGAATTCGAAAATGGGGTCGGGGCTGCTGTGTAAGTGGGCCGGTATCTTACGAATGTCAGTATCTAAGCCCACACAAAGCATGCTTTTCTTTTGTTGAATGAGCGCACTTAGTTCGGTATATAGCATAAAAACTGGCTTGATTAGAGAAAAGGACTGAAAAAGATGAAGCAAAAATCTGAAATAATCTAAACGGAAACAAGTAAATAGCAGAAGGCAGGAAGCAAAAAGACTATTTTAAGCGGCTTCAACATTTGTTTTAGTCTTTTAATTTGTAAATTTGTTATAAAATAAATACAAAAAACAGAAAAGCGTTATGACTTACTATTATAAGTTAGGGGAAATACCTCCGAAGCGCCACATACAATTCCGTCAGCCCGATGGCAGCCTTTATCAAGAAGAGCTCGTAAGCTCGAAAGGGTTTAGTGGCATCTATTCCAACCTTTACCACATTTACCCGCCTACAAGGGTAGAAAAGGTGCTTGAGTCAGTACCTTATGGGGTAAAGCCTTTAAAAGATCGTCCGCTGTTACAAACCCACTTGAAAACTTCGCAGATAGGCACCACAGGCGAAGATTACCTCGAGGCACGCAAGATGCTTATGATCAACAACGATGTGCACATAGGGATTTGCAATCCTTCCGGCAAGCAAATGGACTACTACTACAAAAACGGCGAAGCCGACGAGCTTATTTATGTGCATGATGGCAGCGGGTGGCTGTATTCCCAGTTTGGCAAGCTGCGCTTTCAAAAAGGCGACTATATTGTGATTCCGCGCACTACCATTTATAAAATGGCTTTTGATGAGGGCGAGGTGCGCCTGTTGGTATGTGAAATATTCTCACCCATAGAAACCCCGCGCCGCTATCGCAACGAGCTGGGGCAGCTGTTAGAACACTCGCCTTTCTGTGAGCGTGACATCCATCCACCTTCAGAGCTCATTACCGAGCGTGAGCAAGGCGAGTATTTAGTGAAGATAAAGAAAAATGGCTTTTTGCATCACTATGTGTATAAACACAGCCCCTTCGACTTGGTAGGGTGGGACGGCTTCCTGTACCCCTACACCTTCTCTATCTACGACTTTGAGCCCATCACCGGGCGCATCCATCAGCCGCCGCCGGTACACCAGACCTTCCAAGCGCATAACCTGGTGGTTTGCTCGTTTGTGCCCCGTTTGTTTGATTATCACCCCTTGGCTATTCCGGCACCTTACAACCACTCCAACATAGACTCTGACGAGGTGTTGTTTTATGCCGAAGGTGAGTTTATGAGCCGCAAAGGCATTGATCGGGGCTCCTTTACCTTGCATCCGGGCGGGTTGCCACATGGACCGCATCCGGGGATGATAGAAAAAAGTATAGGCAAGAAAGAAACCCACGAATATGCCGTGATGATTGACACTTTCCGGCCGTTGTACATTACCGAAGAGGCGCTGCCCTATGTGGATGAAAATTATCCGATGAGCTGGAAAGAGTAGTTGCCGGTTAGGAGGTCAGGCGAATGCGCCGGGTGCAGAAGTCATACTCGGCCGCTTCGTTTGAGCTGATGATGACAATGCGTTCTTGTATGCACTCCAATACATGCCGCTTATACCAAGCGGCATTTTCTTTATCTAAGTTCATCGTGGGTTCGTCCAGCAGCAGCAGGGGGGTATTGCTAAACAGCGCTAAGCTGAGTTGTACTTTTTGACGCATGCCCGAAGAAAAAAAGCGCAGGGCTTTGTGGCGGTGGGGGCGCAGATTCAAGACATCGAGCCACTCTTCATGGGAAAAGCGCAGGGGCTTGAATTGATGATGAAAATGATAGACTTCATCGAGGGTGAAGTCGGGCGGGATGCGCAAATAAGGCGCCGCCCAGCTCAATAACTGAGGGTATTGGTCTATGTCGATGGCTTTGCCTTGCGGGTCACGATAAATCACCTTCCCTTCATTCGAGGGCAGCGCAGCAGCTATTATTTTCATAAGGGTAGATTTCCCACTGCCGTTGGCGCCTACGATGGCAGTGGGTTGCCCCGGTTCAAAAACAAAAGAAAAGTGGCGAAAAAGCCACTCTCTTTCAAATTTTTTTCCTATGTCAACAAGCTCTACCTTGCTTAATTGCATACCTTATTCTATTCTTCGGTGGCATGATTGGCTGTATGATGCCCGGTGCGGATGATGCCACGTTCTGATTTGCGGATAAAGTCAAGGATGGCGTCCCGTTCGGGAGTAGGCTCAAAGGTGCTTTCAATGATATTCAGCGCCTCGGTGGTGTTGTAGCCTTTCAGGTAAAGGGTGCGATAAATTTCATGTATTTGGTAAATCTGTTCGTTGGTAAAGCCACGACGGCGCAGGCCCACCCGGTTCACGCCCAGGTAAACGACCGGCTCGCGGCCGGCTTTCACATAGGGTGGTATGTCTTTGCGCACCAGTGACCCACCGGCAATGATGGCATGGGCGCCAATACGCGAAAACTGATGAATGGCAGAAGTGCCCCCTATGATAGCGTAATCACCTACTTCTACATGCCCGGCCATCTGCACGGCATTCACTATCACGCAGTTGTTGCCTACCATGCAATCGTGGGCTATATGGGCATAAGCCATCAGTAAGCAATTGTTGCCTACTACGGTTTTTCCACTGGCCGACGTGCCGCGATTCACCGTGACGCACTCGCGAATGGTGGTATTGTCGCCAATGATGGCGTAGGTCATCTCACCACCGAACTTCAGGTCTTGGGGGATGGCCGAAATAACAGCACCGGGGAATATGCGGCAGTTTTTACCAATGCGGGCACCGTCTAAGATAGTAACATGAGGACCAATCCAGGTATTGTCGCCAATCTCCACGTCGCCATGAATGACCGTGAAGGGCTCAATGGTTACGTTTTTACCTATTTTGGCGTCGGGGTGTATCCAAACTAAGTCTTTATTCATCATTTTTTTCTCCGTCTTTCCTTACAATACTTGCAGTCATATCTGCTTCGCAAACAAGCTCATTGTTTACGTAAGCATCTGAGTGCATTTTAATGATGCCACGCTTGATGGGGGCTGTGATGCGGCAATGATAAATGATGGTATCGCCCGGGTGCACCATTTTCCGGAAACGGCAGTTATCGACTCGCAGCAGGTAAGTCCAGTAGTTCGAAGGGTCGGGTACTGTATTGAGCACCAAAATACCGCCGGTTTGCGCCATTCCTTCTATTTGAAAAACACCGGGCATGACAGGGTTGCCGGGGAAATGGCCTTGAAAGTAAGGCTCACCTATGCTCACGTTTTTTACACCTACTACCTGCTCGTCGTCCAAATAAATGATCTTATCGACGAGGCAGAAGGGATAGCGATGGGGGAGCATCTCGTACATCTGCGTGGCAGTGAGTACGGCAGGCATCCCCGGATGAAATTGCTTAATGTCGTTTGATGGATTTTTTTCCATATATGCTTTTATTTTCTTGGCAAACTGCACGTTGGCATGATGACCGGGGCGGGTTGCTATCACATGGGCTTTGAGTGGGCGCCCAAGCAAAGCCAAATCGCCTATGAGGTCGAGCAATTTGTGGCGTGCCGGCTCGTTGTGGAAGCGCAGCTCCAGGTTGTTCAATATGCCGTTGCTTTGTACGGCTACTTCTTCCTTGTCAAAGAGGGCTGCCAAGCGTTCCAGTTGGGCAGCTTCTACGGGCTTTTCCACAATGACAATGGCATTTTGCAAGCTGCCGCCCTGTATGAGCCCTTTGCTGTAGAGGTATTCTACTTCGTGTAAAAAGCAAAAGGTGCGGCAAGGCGCTATTTGCTTGGGGTAGTCGTTCCAGTCGAAGAGCATGGCGTGCTGACTGCCCATGACCGACGAGTTGTAATCCACCATGACCGTGAGGCGGTACTCATCGGCCGGCAGCGCCACTATTTCTATTTGGCGGTCTTCATCGCGGTAGTAAATGGGCTCATCGATGCAAATATATTGACGGAGCGCATTTTGCTCTTCTTTGCCTGCTTGCTGCAAGAGCTCTACAAAAGGCGCCGAGCTGCCGTCGGCAATGGGGGGCTCAGGTCCGCTCAATTCAATGCGCACATTGTCTATTTGCATACCCATGAGCGCAGAAAGCACATGCTCGACGGTGTGCACCTGTGCGCCGTTTTCTGCTAAGACAGTACCGCGCTCCGTGGCCACTACGTTGTCCACATGGGCACGCACTTCGGGCTTGCCTTCGAGGTCGGTACGTATGAAGCGGATGCCGTAGTGAGGAGGTGCGGGATGAAAGGTCATCACTGCTGTTTTGCCGGTGTGAAGACCTACCCCCTCGAAGCTGATGCTTTGTTTTATGGTATGTTGCTTTAAATTCATGCTGTTGTCTTCTTGAAACCAAAATGGCACTGCCCGCAAATTTACTACTTTTTTCTACTTCTTCAACTTAATTGGTTAAGCTTGCGCCACAATTCGGGCAGTTTTCGCAAGACGGCTTGCACTCTGTAATATTTCGACATGGGCATGGCCGGTGAGCCTTGCCACTTGCCGCCCTCTTCGCTGATGGTGTCCAGAATACCGGACTGCGCCCCAATAATGGTTTTGTCGGCTACTTTGATGTGTCCTACAAATCCTACCTGGCCGCCAATCATACAATGATTGCCTATTTCGGTAGAGCCGGCAATGCCTGTTTGAGCAGCAATGACGGTGTGCTTGCCGATGATTACATTGTGTGCTACCTGTATGAGGTTGTCGAGTTTGGCACCTTGCTTCACCAGGGTTTTGCCGAGGGTGGCACGGTCGATGGTGGTGTTGGCACCTACACGCACGTAGTCTTCCAGTTTCACGATGCCTACCTGCGGAATGGGGCGGTAGCTGCCGTCTTCTTGGGGGGCAAAGCCGAAACCTTCGCTTCCGATGACAGCCCCGGCATGAATCACACAGTGCTTGCCTATGACACAGCCTTCGTAAATCTTTACACCGGCATGAATTACTGTATGGTCATCGATGCTTACGTTGTCGCCAATAAAGGTGTGGGGGTATATCTTTACGTGTTTACCAATGCGCACATTTTTACCTATGTACACGAATGGGGCAACATAAACACCTTCACCTAACCGGCTTCCTTCCTCTATGTGTGCGTTGGCGGCAATGCCCTGTTGGGCGTCTTGTTTCAGCTGTTGGTATTGTTCGAGCAGGCGGGTAAATGCCAGATAAGCATCTTTGACACGGATGAGATTTGTATGAAGCGCCTGCTTGGGCTCGAAGTCCTGATTCACGATGACGGCCGTCGCTTGGGTAGTATAAATGAAGGGCTCATACTTGGGGTTGGCTAAAAAAGCAATGCTTCCTTCCTGCGCTTCTTGTATTTTGGCTATGGTAAATACTTCAGCATGGGGGTTGCCTTCTACAGTACCGCCCAACATTTGGGCAACTTGTTCCAAGGTGAATTTTAGCATGATACGGCTGATTTCTTAGTTGTATTTTGCCCAACAAACATAATACTTTTTTACCATTTTTTTGAGTGCTTTTATATTGGGCAGGTCCGAGGCTTCGGCTATATCAATAAGTTTGCCGTCTTTGCGAAGCACCTGTATAGAGCTGCCTTTGGTCTGATAGGCAGTGTTTTCGGTGGACCCTTGTATGAGGAAATAAGGCAGGTAGCCGGCGGCAGGCAGCTTTGCCAATATTTCTTGCTTCCTTTCTTCTATCCAGGCAGCAGGCAAAGGGGCAGGGCTGAGCCTTACTTTAAATAGCCGGCGCTCGAGCAGCCGGCGGCTGAGTTCCGACAGCACGTAGTCCGGGTGGTCTGTCCATTGTTTGATGGCAGCCCAAATGTCGTAATCGTCCAGCGAGGTGAATGCTTTGAGGGTTTCTTCGCTTTCATGGAAGTTGTTTTGCCGGATACGGTTAAGCAAGAAAAAGCTGAGGGCCGGGGTGGCCGGCAGCGAAACACCTGCCTGTGCCAATTCTTTGGCGCGCCGCATGATTTGAACAATCATTTGCTCGGTGGCGATGGTGGTTTTGTGAAGATATACTTGCCAGTACATGACACGCCGTGCAGTCAGGAAGTTTTCAATGCTGTAAATGCCTTTTTCTTCTATCACCAATTCATCATTGACCACGTCAATCATTTTCAGCAGGCGGGCAGCCCCGATGGTGCCTTCTTGCACACCTGTGAAGTAACAGTCACGTTGGAGGTAATCGAGGCGGTCCATATCCAGCTGGCTACTTACCAGTTGGTGAAAGAAGGGACGTTCGTATTCGTTGCAAAAAATACGAATAGCCAGGTGGAGGGCGTTATTAAATTGCTCGTTGAGTTTTTGCATGATGAGCAAGGACAGTTGCTCGTGATGAACACCTTCCAGAATGGTGTATTCAAGGGCATGCGAAAAGGGACCATGTCCTACGTCGTGCAGGAGTATGGCTATTTGGCAGGCAAGTGCTTCTTCGTCGCTAATGTCAATGCCTTTTGAGCGGAGGGTGTCCAAAGCGATGCCCATCAAATGATAGGCGCCCAAGGCATGATGAAAGCGGGTATGCAATGCGCCCGGATAAACATATTCGGTCAAGCCCAGTTGCTTGATGCGCCTGAGCCGTTGAAAATAAGGGTGTTCTATGATGCTGAAGACCAAGGGGTGGCTGATGCGTATAAAACCATGTACCGGGTCGTTGATAATTTTGTATGACTTTTGTGGCATAAAAACGGTCGTTTTTTGCAGTTGAATGTTAAATTAAGGAAAATAAAACAAGCAAAGCTTATGCAACAATACAGAATTCTATGGGCAGACGATGAAATTGACTTGCTGAAACCACACATATTGTTTTTAAAACAAAAAGGCTATGAGGTAGTAGCCGTGAACAGTGGCACGGATGCGCTGGAACGTATTCGTGAAGAGCCTTTCGACATTGTGTTTTTGGATGAAAACATGCCCGGCTTAACAGGCTTGGAAACCTTGGTAGAGATAAAAGAACATAAGCCTGATTTGCCGGTGGTGATGATTACCAAAGCCGAAGAAGAGTCTATTATGGAAGAAGCCATAGGCGCCAAAATAGCCGATTACTTGATTAAGCCTTTGAATTCCAGCCAAATCCTTTTGTCGGTAAAAAAAATACTCGAAAACCGCCGCATTGTCAGCGAAAAGGTCAACCTGGCATATCAGCAGGATTTCCGGAACATCAGCATGGCATATATGGACCGCTTGAGCCACGATGAATGGGCAGAAATCTACAAAAAACTGGTGTACTGGGAGATAGAAATAGAAAATACCGAGGAGCAAAGCATGGAGGAGGTGCTCGAAAGCCAAAAGTCAGAAGCCAATACCAATTTTGTGAAGTTTATCAAGGAGAATTATGAAGACTGGCTCAACGAGCCCAATATTGACCGCCCCATTCTGTCGCATCAGCTTATGCAGAAAAAAGTATTTCCCCTGCTAAAAAAGATGGGGGAAAACGATACGCTCTTTTTTATATTGATAGACAACCTGCGCTATGACCAATGGCGTGTGCTGGCACAAGAGATTAGCCGCTATTTTTACATAGTGGAGGAAAGTACCTACTATTCCATTTTGCCAACTACTACGGCTTATGCCCGCAATGCCATTTTTTCGGGTATGCTGCCCGATGACATGGCAAAATTTTACACAAAATGGTGGGTAGAAGATACCGAAGAGGAAGGAAAGAACTTGCACGAAGAGGAGTTTTTACGCAACCAGCTGGATAAGTTTGGCTTCCGTCATATACGCATGGCTTACCATAAGATACTGACCAATGCGCAGGGGCGCACGGTGAATGAGCAGTTTGCTCAATTGAAGAACAATCATTTGAATGCTATTGTGTATAATTTCGTGGATATGCTTTCGCATGCACGCACCGATGTGGAGATGATTCGCGAGTTGGCCCCTGATGAAGCGGCTTATCGTGCGCTCACACATACCTGGTTTATCCATTCGCCACTTTTCGACTTGCTCAAAAAAATTGCCGAACATAAGCTGCCTTGCATCATTACTACCGATCATGGCACCATACGGGTGCGGCGCCCTTTCCGTATTGTAGGCGACCGGGAAGTAAATACCAACTTACGGTATAAACACGGAAAAAACCTCAGTTTTAAAGATGACGGAAAGGTATTGGAAGCCCGCAAGCCCGAGCGTTTCCACTTGCCCAAGCAGCACGTATCTACCAGTTATGTGTTTGCTACAGAAGATTACTTCTTCGTTTATCCTAACAACTACAACTATTACGTCAATTTCTTTAAAGATACCTTCCAACACGGCGGTATTTCCTTGGAGGAAATGATTGTGCCTTTTGTGTATTTGGAGCCTAAGTAACAGGAACTTACCTGTAAAAAGGTCCGGCAGGAAAGGTAAAAATATTGTATTGCTAAGGTAAAATATTACTATCTTGAGACAAGGTGCTGTTTGATGACCGTTGAAAAGCGTGTATTTTTGCGGTTCAATCATTTCAAAATATCTATGAAAAAAACACCTTTGAACTTGATTGCCGGCTTGATTTATGCGCCATTGATGGGTTTGATATTGGTGCTTTTTCATCCCATCAATATGCTGGCAACCTACATGGGCTACCGCATGCAGATGCGTGCCATTCATGCCATGATGTGGAGTTTGATGAACTCGTTGCTCATACTGGGCATTCGCTTCAAAGTGGAAGGCAAGGAGCTGCTTGACCGCTTACCTGATGACCGTCCGCTGATTTTGGTGAGCAACCATCAGAGTGTTTTCGATATTCCGGCTATCGGGTGGGTCTTTCGCAAGAAGCACCATCCAAAGTTTATTTCCAAAAAAAGCTTGATGTACAACATACCGAGCGTATCATGGCATTTGCGCCATGGCAAGCATGTGTGCATCGACAGAAAAGACAAAGAGGGCGCACTAAAAGCCATCAAAGCATTTGCGGAAGTCATACGCCGCGAAAAGCTTGCGGCTTGTATTTTTGCAGAAGGTACGCGCGCGCGCGATGGCAAGCTGAAGCCTTTCAAAACGGCCGGATTTGAGCAGTTGGTGACTTGCATGCCCGAAGCCGTGGTGGTGCCTATTGCTTTGGAAAACTTCTGGAGGCTCACGTATCATAAGCTGCTTTACATGCCTATAGGCATTACCGTGCGTTTGCATTCGTTGGGAAAATACGAAATCGGTGATTTTGAATCGCCCCAGGCTTTGCTGCGGCGTTGCGAAGAAGACATCCGGCGTTGCCTGGGGCAGCCGGCAGCCGCATAAGACGCCGTTGCTGCTATTTGATACCGCAATTTTCCAGTTGGGCGATGAGCTGTTTTTCTTGTGCACGCAATAAATGAATCAAAAGCCGCTCGTCGCCCGGCTTGAGTTGGCGTATCCGTTTGGCTTTTGGACAATAGGCTTTGCAATCGGTATTTTCAATTGCCAGAAAGATGCTCCGGTCCCCCTTGGGCAACACCACTTTTACAAAGCTCTTGGTAAACTCTACTCTTATCTTCCGGCTCGCTTGTCCTATTTCATAAGCTTTTCCGCGCATATAGCGGTCCGGTGCCACTTCAATGTTGATATAGCAATCGTTGAATACCTGCGCCCGGGCTGTTTGTGTGCCATTTGCCCCGAGCCATAGACCAAGACCAAGCATGAGAGCTACAGAGATTCGTTTCATATTTCTTCCGGTTTTTATGATTGTGTGTAAATATTGCATTTGTTTTGAAACTGCCGGGTCATCTTTCTGACATCAGCGCCCAATGAGCACAAAAGCAGCCCAGTAATAAGGATGGGGGTGCTGTTTTCGTATGACACCTTGTGCCTTACGGAAGGCAACATGGGGATTTAGCCCTTGCAGCAGGAAATTGTAAAATTGAATAAACAGCTCTTTGGTTGCTTCATCATCCACTTTCCACAGGCTCATGGCAACGCTTTCGGCGCCGGCTTCCCGGAAAGCCCGCTGGAAGCCATACACACCTTCGCCGGCTTGCACTTCGCCCAGCGCTGTTTCGCAGGCGCTGAGTGCCACCAGGCGCGTATTATGCAAAGGAAGCGTGGTTACTTCATAAGCAGTCAAGATGCCATTTTCTTCGCCCCGTGCCGAGAGTGCAAGACTGTCTTGTTCAAAAGCTTGTGCGCAGTGGCTGAGCAGCAGGCCCGCACGCAGCAAGGGGTTGCGTCCTGCCTTTTCGCTCTGTATGCCCAATACCTGCCCACTCGCTTCATCGATATCTTTCAAAAGATAACCATGGGTAGCTATATGAAGGATTTGCGGTTGCTGTTCTTTTAACAGCTGTTTTAATTTGCCTTCGGTGGCGCTTTCTTTGCTAAGCAGGGTCGTTTTTATTCCCTTTTGTTTTAACAATTGATTAAGCGAAAGCACTTCCTGCAGGGTGCCGGGCAGCAGGCTTACGGCTTGGGTGCCATAAATAGGGTAGCCCACCAGCAGGGCTTGGCGTAATGGGGGCGCATTGCCGGCTTCTTTTACTATTATTTCTGTGGGATGAGACAGGTAGGTGAGATCGTACAAGTCTATGAAGTACTTCTCTTTGTCGGCTGCCCAAAGACTTGCCAAGCTAAGTTGATGATATACGCCGTCAGCGCTAATGTATAGCTGCCGGACACCGTGGCTTTGCAAGGTCTTTTCCAGTGGGGCAAAGAAAGTATCGTATGAGCGGACATCCGTACGCTTGAGCCGTATGTTGCTTCGGTAATAGCCGATTCCTCTTCTTTCAAGTAAGCTGCTTTCACCAATGGAAACGAGTACGGGGGCTTGCGATGAAGGCATAACCACAAAAGCGTAGTATTGCGCTTCGTTTGTAAGTTGCCGGGTGAAGCGGGGTAAGCGCACAAACTCAATCAAAGCACTGCCTGCGGGCAGGGCAGCTGCTATTTGCTCATATTGATACTGCTTTTCTTGCACATCATCAAAGGCTTGTGAACGGGCAGATAACTCTCTTTCAATGGTATTTACTTCTTTTTCCAGTGCGTCTAAATCTATTTTCTGCTCTTCCAGTTCGGCTTTGCTGAGCGTATAGTAATAAGCAAGCCGCTCTTTCTTTTGTGTCCACTTGTCAAACAGGCTTAAAAGTGCCGGGTCTTGAGCTTGGGCAATGCGCATGCGTATGTTTTCATCGGTCCGTAGTAGAATACCCTTGGTGGCGATCCATGCTTCGTAGGCTTTGCGTAGCAGGACAGGTGTTTGCTGTTCGAAGGCAAAGTTGAAGAAACGCAAGTAAGCCGGGCGCATTTGCTGCCAATAGTGTTCCCGCTCGTTGGTGCTCATAGAAACAAAGAACGAGCGGATGAATTCGTCGTTTTGTTTTATCACTTCTTCATAGAGGGCGGCGGCATCTGCTACCATGCCATTCTTCCAATAGGCAATTGCCAGCCACTCTTTGGTTTGGTTGTAGGCAGGGTGGCGGGTGCCCTGCGTTTGCGCCCTGATGTCCAACACTTCCTTTAAAGAAGCAATGGCTTGCCGCTTATCGCCGTAAAATAGCCGGAAACGCCCCAGTTGTTCGAGCGCAGAAGCATAGGCAGGGTGTTGCTTGTCGAACTTTTTTTCATAGATTTCAAGTGCTTCTTGAAGCAACGCTTCGACGTTTTCGGTCTTGCCGCTTTGCAGCTGAAGGGCAGCATACAAAGTGAGCAGGTGGGCGTAATCGGGATGGCGCTTCTTGCCTTGCTTCTTTTTTATTTCTATAGCCTTTTGGTAAAGGGCATCTGCTTCATCCAAGCGGTTGTTTTCTTGATAAAGCATTGCCAAATTGATAAGTATTCGTTGATAGTTGGTGTTTTTTTCCCGTATGTTCTCATCGGCTATACGCAACGCCTTTTGGTAAAGCAATTCGGCTTCTTCATAGAGCCCCAAGGTGTAAAGCATGTAAGCATGATTGTTGAGGACAATGGCTTGCGGCATGCCTTGCTTTTGGCTTTGTAATAGTTTGTTTTCTATGTTTTCGATGAGCTGTATCGCTTCGGGGTAATAGGCTTGATGAAAGCGCAAGATGGCATAGTTGTTTTGGGTGGCATAATACAGGTAATGGTCTTCGCCCAGCTCTTGTGATATGACAGTGAGGGCTTTGTCGAAATAGCTTTCGGCAGTCTTATAGTTGCCCAGGGTGGTATAGAGTAAGCCCAGATCATTGTAAAGACGGGCTTTGTTTGCAGGCTTGGCATTCAGTGGCATCTTTTGCTCTGCATAAAGAAACTCATCTTCCGCCCACTTGTATTTATTCGATGCGAAAAGTATTTCTGCCAAGTTTAAGCTTTCTTCAAACTCTTCTCCGGGGGTGTATTCGCCGGAATCGATTTCGTGGCCCAAGAGTGTGCTTACTGCCAGCTTGTCTATGCCTAAGTCGTAAAACAGATTTTTTTCTTCGTAAAAACCTGTTTGGTCGGCAACGGCAATGGCAAAGCTGAAATTGAGTGAATCGTATTGGGCGCGTTTTTTCCCGAACAAACCTTCTGCCAGCGCCCCTTCTATGCCCTTGTCTGTTACCTGCTCTACGCCTTTCTTTACCTTCTCTTTCGCTTTCCGCCAGTCTATTTGGGCAGGCGATAACCAAGGAAGCAACAAAGCAAGGAAGAAGGCAGTTAGTTTGGCTTTCATAACACATGTATGATTTGTTGATATATTGAAAGTTAACAAAAAAGAAAGCAGATGCCAAAGATAGCATCTGCTTCAAGCCACTTTTTGTGTCTTATATGGCTTGCCGGGCACTTAGCTTAATACTTGCGGTAAGGAATGGGCAGCTGTTCGGGGCGAGGGCTGCCATAGATGGTGAGCGGCTCGGCTATTGCCGAAGCATAACGACGGCTTTCGTTGTGCAGGCGGTCACAGGCGGTCACAACATATACGGCAGGCAAATGCCGGGTGTCCGTATCGGTAAAATGTTCTTCTTTCCCTATATATACGATGCGGTCCGGGCGGCTCAGATCAACGGTTTCTGTAAGCGGAAAACGATACAACACATAGTAAGCGGCCGGGTCGCCGTCGGGTGCAAGCGGGGGCGTTTGCCACTGCAGTTTCACACCTTGCGAGGTCATGTGCACATTCAGCTTTGGCGGCGGCAGGGCAGGAATGCTGTCTTTCCAAGGCATGGGAGGAGGCAGAGCGGGATAACGGTAGTAATATTGTGCCAGGGAATCCAAAATATGGAAGGGGTTGCGGTAAAGGTGTTTGGCAGAAAAGAAAATACTGCCTTTGATGGCATCGTAAGCCATTTTTTTGCGCAATTGGCGTGGCAGCTCTTGCGGGTCGTGCCAGGTGCTATCGCCTCCGTCTTCGCCATCTACCTTATAGAGCGCATGCCCTATGTAAACGTGTCTGCCAAAAGAATTTTTGTGCCACCAAGGCACCAATACGTTATAATTGCCGTAGCGCGAACGGGTGCTCCAGTAAAGCTGTGGCGCTATGTAGTCAATCCAGCCTTCGCGAAGCCATTTCCGGCTGTCGGCATAGAGAGCATCATAAGAGGCGTACCATATCTTGGTAGCAGAGCCGAGGCTGTCTTGCGAGGCATTGCGCCACACGCCGATAGGACTGATGCCAAATTTAACATGTGGCTTTTTGCGCTGCAGGCTGTCGTGAATGGCTTGAATCAGCAAATCGACATTGTGGCGGCGCCAGTCGTGAATGCTGTTGAACTGCTTCTTGCCATAGCGCAGATAAGTGGCATAATCATCTATTTTCTCTTTGGGGACCTGATAGGGATAGAAGTAGTCATCGAAATGAACGCCGTCGATATCGTAGTTTTCGACTACTTCCTGAATAAGGCGTACGATGTAGTCGCGCACGGCAGGAATGCCCGGGTTGAAGTATTTCTTTCCGTTGTAGTCGAAAAACCAGGCGGGACGCTTGTTTGATATGTGCTCGTCGTGGACTTGGGCGGCTTGCAGGTTCGACACGGCACGATAGGGATTGAACCAGGCGTGGAACTCTATGTTGCGTTTGTGGGCTTCTTCTACCATGAAGGCCAAAGGATCATAGTAGGGATAAGGGGCTTCGCCTTGGGTGCCTGTCAGGTAAGCAGACCAAGGTTCGTATTGACTCGGATAAAAAGCATCGGCCGTGGGGCGTACTTGCACTATCACCGCATTGAAATGATACTTCTGCAGTGTATCGAGCAAGGCTATAAATTCTTTTCGCTGCTCTTCGGGCGGAAGCCCCCGCCGCGAGGGCCAGTCGATGTTGTTGAGGGTAGCTACCCACACTGCCCGGAACTCGTATTTCTGCGGGAAGTAGTGTTGTGCTTTGCCGGCACTGAAAAAGGCGCCCGTAAACCATAAAAAAAGCCAAAAAGTAAACCTCTCAATAAGCATAGGCAGCAATTGTTTGCATTTTCTTTTTTAAAGAAAAGCATTTTGTCCGAAAAAAAGAAGCACCTGCCAAAAGTATGGACAGGTGCCCCCACAACAATAAAGAAAAGGAAAAGCCTGTTATTTGAAAGCCGGAATACCTGTGATGGCGGCGCCCAGTATCAGCAGGTGGATATCGTGGGTGCCTTCATAGGTTACTACCGATTCGAGGTTCATCATATGGCGCATGATGGGGTATTCGTTGGTAATGCCCATACCGCCCAATATCTGACGTGCTTCGCGGGCTACACGCAGGGCAATTTCAACATTGTTACGCTTGGCAAGCGATATTTGCGCCGAAGTGGCTTTGCCTTCGTTCATCAGCTGTCCGAGACGCAGGCAAACGAGCTGTGCTTTGGTAATTTCGGTAAGCATCTCGGCCAGTTTCTTTTGTGTAAGCTGGAAGGCGGCAATAGGCTTGTCAAATTGAATGCGCTCTTTGGCATAACGCAGGGCGGTGTCGTAGCAGTCCATGGCAGCGCCCAAGGCACCCCAAGAGATACCGTAACGGGCTGAATCGAGGCATTGCAAGGGACCCGACAAGCCATCGGCACCGGGCAACAGGTTCTCTTTGGGTACTTTCACGTTGTCGAAGACCAGTTCGCCGGTGGTGCTGGCACGCAACGACCATTTACCATGGATTTCCGGGGCGCTGAAGCCTTCCATTCCTTTTTCCACAATCAAACCTTTGATGCGTCCGGCTTCGTTCTTAGCCCATACTACCGCCACGTCAGCCATGGGGGCATTCGAAATCCACATCTTTGAACCGTTGAGCAGATAATAATCGCCCATGTCTTTGAAGTGTGACTTCATGCCACCGGGGTTCGAGCCGAAGTCGGGTTCTGTCAAGCCAAAGCAACCGAGCCACTCACCCGATGCCAGCTTGGGCAAGTATTTTCGGCGTTGCTCTTCTGAACCAAACTTATAAATAGGGTACATTACCAATGATCCTTGCACCGAGGCAGTGGAGCGCATACCTGAGTCGCCGCGTTCGATTTCCTGCATCATCAAACCATAGGCGATGTAATCAAGCCCGCCGCCGCCGTATTCCTGCGGAATGGTGGGACCAAACACCCCCAGCTCGCCAAATTTGCGCACGATTTCATAGGGGAAATGCGCCTTTTCATACCAATCTTCGATATAAGGCGAGATTTCCCGCTTTACGAAGTCACGCACCGCCTGGCGTATCATTTTATGCTCTTCGGTGAGCAGGTCGTCTATGTTGTAAAAGTCCGGCGACTCGAAGAGGTCCGCTTTTACCTTTTTTTGAAATTGCATGGTTTCTTGTGCCATAATTTTTGTGTTTATGATTCAAACTGAAAGGGATAGGGCTATGTTTGGGCAAAGGTACAAAAAAAGCGGGCATCTTACACGCCCGAACTCTTGATGATGAAGCCCAAAATAACCCCCAGCACCACAATCAGCGGGGCGGGAATGCGGGTGTATTGCAAGAGCAGAAAAGTGCCTGCCACAAAGAATATATTCCAAAAAAGGCGCAGGTTCGGGCTTTCTATAAGGGGGAAGAAGAGCAGAATGGCCGCTGCAATCACCAATCCGGCACTGGTGGCATTGATACCCTCGAGCGAAGCCCGCACGGGACGGTATTTTTTCAATTCATCCCAAAACTGTATGACAAAAAAGATAAGAAAGGTGCCGGGCAGAAAAACACCGGTTGCCGCCAAGATTCCGCCCCAGATACTGCCCGTAGGTCCGTAGTTGCGCATAGCCAGCGCCCCTACATACGAGGCGAAGGAGAAAGTGGGCCCGGGCATGGCTTGGGCAATGGCATAGCCCGTAAGAAATTCATTGCCGTTAAGCAAGTGTTTGAATTTTACAAACTCACCGTACATCATAGGCACCAGCACCTGCCCACCACCAAAAATGAGCGAGCCCAAGCGATAGAAGTTCGTCAATATGCGCAGGCTGAAAGAGTTGCTGATGTCGGCAGCCAGTGCCAAGCCTGCAAAAAGCCCGGCATAGAGCGTAAAGTAACGCCAGCGGATACGCAGCGGGCGATGCGCTTCTTGGGGTTGTTTTTCGAATTTGAAAGCCGTAACCACCCCTCCGGCAAGGATAATGAGCGGAAAGACCCACGGCTGGTATGCCCAAGTAGAGATGGCTGCCGAAGCCACCATCAAAAAAAGAGCCGTTTTGGTTTTGATAATTTTCTTGCTGATGCGCAAAGCGGCATGAGCTATGAAGCCCACAGCCATGGGCTGAATAAAACGGGTAAAACTCAGGGAAATATTTTGTTCTTGCAGACGATTGAGCAAAAGTGCTGCTGCTATCATCATAGACACGGTGGGCACTGTCCATACAAAAAGCGTAAGCAGTGCCAGAGGCAGTCCCCCAATGCGGTAGCCAATAGCCGTAATGGTTTGCGTGGAAGTAGGGCCGGGCAGTATTTGACACAAGGCGTTCAGCTCTATGAGCTCTTCTTCGCTGATATAGCGGCGTTTGTCAACAAACTGGGTGAAAAAAAGTGAGATATGCGCTTGTGGGCCTCCGAAGGAGGTAAGGGCTATCCATAGGGTGTCGCGTAAAAAGATGAAGTAGCGTAGGTGGCGCATGACTCTTGAACGGGCAAACTAAGCAAGTAGCAAAAAAAGCGGGAGGCGCTTCTGCACGAGAAAACGCCCCCGCGCAAGATGAACACTATTTCTTCAGCAGGCCGATTTCAATCAGACGCTGACGCAAAAACTCACCGGCGGTGATGTCAGGATATTGCTTGGGATTTTGCTCATCGATGCAGCTCTCCAAGCAAGCGAGGCTCATTTCGGAGCGCGGATGCAAGAAGAAAGGTATCGAATAGCGGGGTTCATGCATCTTTTCACGCGGCGGGTTCACCACCTGGTGAATGGTCGATTTCAATTTGTTATTGGTCAGGCGCGAAAGCATGTCGCCTACGTTTATCACCACTTCGTCTTCTTTGGGAATGGCAGGAATCCACTTGCCATCGTGGCGGAGCACCTCCAAGCCTTCGGCACTGGCGCCCATCAACAGGGTAATCAGGTTGATATCGCCATGAGCAGCTGCACGCACCGAGTCGGGGGGCAGGGCATCCGGGTTTTCAATGGGGTAGTAGTGAATGGTACGCAAAATACTGTTGCCCTTTTCCACTTTGTCTTCGAAGTAGTCTTCTTCCAAGCCCAAGTAAAGGGCAATGGCACGCAGCAGTTGGCGCCCGGCTTTCTCGAGCGTACGGAAGGCATGCAAGGTCTCTTCTTTGAATTCCGGCAGCTCTTCGGGCCATATGTTGGGCGGGTAGTCCTCGGCCGGGAGGTTGTCTTCCGGCCGGATGTCTTCTTGCCCGATTTGATAAAACTCTTTTAAGTCCGGCACGGGGTGGTCTTTGGCGTGCTCTTGGTTGCGAGGGGTGTAACCACGTTGCCCGGCCAATTCCGGCTTGTGGTACTTCATTTTCACTTCGTCAGGCAGGGCAAAGAAGCGTTTTACGGCTTCGTAAAGGCGCTCGCGACGGTCGGCAGTAAAGCCATGATTTTTCACCGCCACGAATCCGATATTTTGAAAAGCCTTGCCCAGCTCTTCTACAAACTTGGCTTTTCGGGCGGCATCACCTGAGGTGAAATCTGCCAAGTCCACCACAGGGATTGCATCATAAAGTATGTCAGCTTTGTGTGCCATAGGTTTTTATGGTTTTATGGGTGAATAGCATGGCAATTTACAAAAAGACAACCAAGCAGACAAAGAACGCCCGTCATGTGTATTGCAGTGAAAAAATATTACATTTTAAAGCAGATAATTATCTTGTCCGTAGCACAAAATTTGATTACCTTTTCATAAGAAGACTGTATTTATCGGTAACTAAACTAAAAATGAAAAGTTATGAAACGAACGAAAGCTTTAGGAAACCACGCCTTGCCTCCACTGCTGTGGAGTGTGTTTTTGTGCTTTTTTGTGGCTTGGGGCGCCCGGGCACAAGGAGGGTTTGATTATACCAATGCAGTGGATATTACAGGACCGGGTGTTTATTTCTCCGGCGATTTTACGGATGCCAATTGTCAAACACCACCGGATGATAATGGTACAGGCTATTCGACCAATGGTGCAACTTGTGGCCGCTGGTTCAAATATACGCCTACTTCTACTGTAGAGGTGGAGATATCTGACAAGAAAAAGGATGGGACACCCGTGAATACCAACAATCCCGAATATAGCATATTTTATGTCTATCAGGGCACACCTTCTGCCGGAAATTTTATACAAAATCCGGATGGAGAAGGGTTTACCACCTATGAAAGTTCGAAACCTCGTGCTTACTTAAAGTTCACCGCTCAAGCCGGTAATACTTATTATATTGTATGGACCAATGAATTAGATGAATATAATTCCGCCTCCGGTGTGGGTGTATATTTTCGTGTAACCATCCCCTTCAAAATCTCTGCCTCCAACATCACCCACAACAGCGTGGACATCGCATGGAACGATGCTGCCGGAGCGGCTACTTACAAAGTGTACCGTGCCACTTCCATAAATGACGGCGGCACCCCCGGTGACCCCTCGGATGACCTGCTGGGCAGCGACTCGACAGAAGTGCACAACGCCACGGCTGCCGGCAGCTATACCGACAACAACCTGCAGGAAGCCACCGAATATTACTACCGGGTCATTGCCTATGACGGAAGCAACAACGAAGTGGACAGAAGCGAAATAATACGGGTGTTGACGGATGTATATAACAACGGGCAGCCTTTCGTCTTTCGTGAGAGCTTCGAGGCATATTACAACCAAACCGGGGCATTAAGTATTACAAATTGGGGTAATATAGACAACAATACTACTGACACAGACAATACCCCCTGGGAAGTTTATCGTGGCGTTTATAAGGTTAATACAATAGAAGGTAGTAAAATTAATTGGCGCGATACCATTACTATTGTAGGGGTAACAGAAAGCGGGGCGGCAGTAAGTGATAACTGGCTCATTACACCTCAAATCCCCATTCCTTCTACGGGCGCTGAACTGCTATTCTGGGGAATGCCCGTAGGTATAGGCATTTCAGATAATGATATTAGAGTGTACGTTTCCACTACGGGCAATACGGTGGCAGACTTTAGCTCTGCTCCCTTGCTTGATTCGACAAATATCACCGGTACCGGCAAGTTTCAAAAATTTTCCGTTGACTTGGCAGCTTATGCCGGGCAAAATATTTATATAGCCATCCGGCACGAAGGGGTAGGAGGCGGCTCTAACTTTACCATCGACGATATCGTAGTGCGGGCACTGCCTGAACCACAGTTTGCAGCCGGCTATCCGAACATCTCCAATATTAGCACGACCTCCTTCCGTATCAATGTGAAAGCCGATACCGATGGTACTGCCTATGCCGTGGTAGTGCCTGACGGAGCAGCAGCGCCTACTTCACAAGAAGTGATAAATGGACAAGCAAGCGGGGGCGGAACACCTGCAGCTTCAGGAAATGTCTCGATTACTGCCAATACGGAGGCGTTCATAGACATTACCGGATTGAGCAACTCCACAGCTTATGATGTGTATGTGGTCATACAGGCTACCGGCGGTGGGCTGCAAAGTGCTCCTACCAAGCTGGATGTAACCACCCTGTCGCCTGACACCCCCAACTGGGCAACCGGCTATCCCAAAATGGGAACAATTGGCGATGAAGCAGCTACTTTGTTGGTTAAAATAGATCGTGACGGCAAAGCCTTTGCCGTGGTAGTGCCCGATGGTGCCACTGCCCCGACGGCGGCAGAAGTGAAGTCCGGAAAAGCAGCCGGGGGAGCTGCACCTGTAGCAGCAGGAAGCAACACTTCCTTAACGCAAAATGTAGAAGGGAGCATCGCCTTCAGCGGTCTTAGCAACAGCACTGCCTATGATGTGTATGTGGTGGCAGAGAGCAGCAGTGGTACTTTGCAAGCGTCTCCGGTGAAAGTGGACTTTACCACGCTGGCACCACAACCGCCCGCCTTTGCCAATGGCTATCCCGTCATTACCAATGTGACTTATGAAGCATTTGATGGCGTGGTAAAAGCCGACAAGTCAGGTACTGCTTATTTGGTGGTTTTGGAAGCGGGAGCAACTGCCCCTTCGGCGGCAGAGGTGAAAGCCGGACAAGGGGCCGGAGGAAGTGCAGCCCTGAAAGCAGCTTCCGTAGCCATGACTGCCAACCAGGATGCCGTGATGAGCGTGAGCGGATTGAGCCCCGGCACTACCTACGATGTTTATTTTGTAGCCGAAAGTGATGCCAATGTTCTGCAAGCGTCTCCGGTGAAAAAAAGCTTTACCACCATAGCCGAAGTAACCGCTCTGGAGTCGCCTCTTTCGGCAGAGGTGAAGCTCTACCCGAACCCGTCGCAAGGAGCTTTTATGCTGGATATGACCACGCTCAAAGCCGACGTGTACCGCGTGCGTGTGCTGGATGTAAGTGGCAAGACGCTTACTTCCATTCCGGTGAAAGCCAAAAAGATGAGTATCGACCTGTCTGCCTATGGCAGTGGCTTGTATTGGATTCAGCTGGAAAGCAGTGAGGGTGTTATTCCGCAGCGGGTAGTGATAGAGTAGAGCCAAAAGTGACAATAAAGAAAAAGGGGCTTTAAAGCCCCTTTTTTGCTTGTGTGGTTACTTTGAGAGTGCTACTCATAGATGCCGGGTAAAAATAACATCAATACCGGCTGTTATTTTGGGATTGTTACTCAAAGATAGCTTTCTTGCCCAAATTATATCGATTCTGTTCTTTCAGTTCTCGAGGGAGTGAAAGTTGGCTTGTCATTTTCGAGCGAAGCGTAAGTATAACATGTTTCTTCGAACCTCACGTAGCTTGCCATCTCGAACGAGTAATGCGAGTGAGAAGATCTCATCAAAGCAAGCTGTAAGAAACAAAGCGATTTCTTGCTTGCGCTCGAAATGACATAAAGGGACATTCAAAATGACAAAAGAGCTTAATGGCAGAGAAGAAAAGCCTGCAAGGATAAAGATTGCTCTGTTTTTAGTACGTACGCCCGTTATATTTTATTTCCTATGCCGACTTGGTTTTGAAAATAGGGCAGGAGTAACTCTTGCAGCACAGAGGGGCAACGTACCGGGCGTCCATTTTCTTTTTTGGCAAAGACCAACACCGTATAGCCTTCATTAATCAGTTCGCCCTGCTCGTTGAATACCTCGTAATCGAAACGGAAACGGCTCGCCGGCATTTCTTTGATGTGTGTACGTATGGTCAGCATTTCATCGTAAAAAGCAGGCTTGCGGTAGCGCACATGTGCTTCCAATACCGGCATCATAATGCCCTCTTCTTCTTCCAAATGGCGGTACCGATAGCCCAAGGCACGCAGCGTTTCCACACGTGCTACTTCGTAATATTCAAGATAATTGCCATAGTAGGCGTAGCCCATCCGGTCTGTTTCAGCATAACGAACCCGCAACTTTGTATTGTGAGTGAACATATTTTTTACCTTTGGTGTTAAAAAAACCGTATCCTTTTTATTGCGCTATGCTGCTTGACAATTTTTTGCGCTTCATCGACAAAAATAAACTCTTCACACCAAAGGATAAAATGCTGCTTGCCGTAAGCGGGGGCGTGGATTCGGTTGTGATGAGTCATCTGTTTGCAGAAGCAGGCTTTACCTTTGCCATCGCGCATGTAAACTACCGGCTGCGTGGCGAAGAATCGGACCAAGATGCAGCTTGGGTAGCCCGCTGGGCAGAACAGCTGGCAGTGCCTTTTTTCTTGTATGAAGCAAACGAGGTGGCGGAGGGAAACATACAACTCTGGGCACGCGAGCTGCGCTATGCCTGGTTTGAAAAGCTGTTAAAAGAAGAGGGCTATGATTACATAGCTACTGCCCACCATGCCGGTGACGTGCTGGAGACCGTTTTGTTTCGTTTAAGCCGCGGAGGAGGAATTGCAGCCGTGCACGGTATTCTGCCCAAGCAAGCACCTTTGGTGCGGCCGCTGCTGTTTGCCGGGCGGGCGCAAATCATCGATTATGCCAAACGCCGGGGACTCACTTGGCGGGAAGACAGCTCCAATGCTACAGACAAGTACCGGCGTAATTATATACGTCATCATGTGGTGCCGCACCTGCGGAAGCTGAATCCCAAGGTGGAAGAGGCTGTATGGGCAACTACCTGCCGCATTCAGGAAATAGAAGAAGTGTGGGAGACCTATGTAGCCCGGTGGCGCCGGCAGGCAATTTATGAAAAAGACGATGGCACCATTCGCTTCTGCTATGAAGAGGTACCACGAAAAGTGGCTTTGTGGCAGGCATTGCTGGCGTCTTATGGCGTTTCTTTCGACCTGGTGGAGCAACTGCTTTCCGTTTGCAATGAGGGACAGAGCGGGGCGGTCTTTTACACGGCTACGCATGAACTGCTGCTTAACCGCAAGGAAGTGCTCATACGCCCCCGCAAGGCGCAGGTGCATGCTGACGGCTTGCTTATCGAAGCGCTACGCGGCAGCATCACGGCTGCCTTTGGGGTGCTAAGATGGGAGCCTTTGCCGGCGCTGCCCGCAACCATTCCTCATGACCCACATACTGCCCATGTAGATATGGATGCTTTATCCTTCCCTTTAAAGCTGCGTTTATGGCAGCCGGGCGACCGCTTTTGCCCTTTGGGAATGAAGGGAAAAAAACAAAAAGTAAGCGACTTTTTGATAAATAAAAAACTTTCGCTCTTTGAAAAAGAACGTCAGTATGTGATAGAAGATGCCCAAGGACGCATCGTCTGGTTGGTAGGGCAGCGTCTCGATGAGCGTTTTGCCTTGAAACCATCTACACAAAATGTATTATTTTTAAGCTGGACACCCAAAGCATAAAAGATACTATGAAGCTCCGCAACCCCTTCAAAAAGACTTATTCGCCTGCACAGCGTGCCATGTTTCGTTTTTTAAGCCGCTCGCAGTTGTTCGCCTGCTTGGATGAGCACGAGTTGGCGGAGTTTTATCCTTATTTCTACCCCCGTAGTTTTAAAAAAAATGAAGTGATTTTTTTCCGGGAAGACCCCGCACAAGCCGTGTACCTCATCAGAGAAGGGCGTGTAGAGTTAAATATAGACATACAGGATACTTTTGAAGTATTGGCTTATGCAGAAGAGGGCGTTACGCTGGGCAGTGAGGCTTTCTTACCGGGAAAGCGCCGCCTTTATAATGCCATTGTGTCGTCGGAACAGGCTGATATATTGGTGCTGCCCCAGGTGAATATTATGGATGTGTTTAAAAAAGAAACCGCTATCAAAGCCAAGCTGATGGAGGCGCTCGCTTCCATGTATGCCGATAACACGGCCCATATATTCAAAGCCTACCGCAATGTGTTTGGCTTTTTCGATTTAGGAAAAGCCTATATGTATTCATTTCAGAAAAGAACGCAAAAAGATGACGAAGATTATGGATATTAGTCAAGAAGAGACACAACTTTATGATTGTCAATACTTGCCGGCAAGGCAGGCTGCTTTATATAGCGACTGGGTGTTGCGATATATTGAAAAAGATGCCACTTTGCGGCCCCTCTATGAGCATGAATATTCCATCGAAGGCGTAAAGGCGTTTATAGAAAATAGTCATTTTTCCGACCAACGACGGCAAATCCTTCGCCGGGCTATAGAGCGGCAGTATGGCACCATGCCGCTGCCCGCTAAGGTGAAGCAAAATATAGAAAAATTAAGCCAAGCGAATACTTTCACTGTGACTACCGGGCACCAACCGGGCTTGATGGGTGGTCCTTTGTTTGTGGCATATAAAATTTTATCAGTGGTGCGAATGGCTGAATTCTTGACCACTACTTTGCCGCAATATGAGTTTGTGCCGCTTTTTTGGATGGCCAGCGAGGACCACGATTGGGATGAAGTCAACCATTTTTATTTTCACGCAAAGCGTTACGAATGGCAAACTGACTACAGCGGTGCGGTAGGGCGCTATATACTGCCCGATATGGGACATTTTATAGAGCAACTGCCCCAAGAGTTGCAAAGCTGGGCGCAGGTGTACCGGGCAGGAGACAGTTGGGCAACGGCTACGCGCCGCCTCATACACCGCTTATTTGGCGATTTGGGCGTGGTTGTTGTGGATGGCGACGATCGGGACTTGAAGTCGTTATGGAAAGATATTGTCTGGCAGGAGCTCACGCAGGCGCCTACCAAGGAGGCTGTTGCCCGGCAAAACGAGCTGATTGAGCGCTTAGGGGGAACCATACAAGCCCATGTGCGCGACATCAATTTGTTTTATATGACCGGCCGGGAGCGCTTGCGGGTAAAACGCACCGGCGATGGACATTGGCAAACGGTAGGGGGGCAATATGCTTGGTCGCTCGAAGCGCTGCGGAAGTCCGTGACGCAAGAGCCTGAAGCATGGAGCCCGAATGTGATGCTGCGGCCGGTTTATCAGCAGGCCATATTACCGAATGCAGTTTATATGGGTGGTCCCGGTGAGCTTGCCTATTGGCTTCAATTACGCAAGGTGTTTTCTTATTGGCGCCAAGTGGATGCCCACATACAAATGCCTGTGGTGGGGTTGCGGCACTCTTTGTTTGTACTTACGCCCTCTGATTGGCGTAAAATAGAAAAAAATGCTCTGCAGCCGCAGGATTTCTTCCGGCCGGTAGATGCCCTGATAAAAGAATGGCTGGCAGCACATGTCCATGAAACAGATGTGTTCGACAGCGCCAGAGCCAAAATAACGGAAGCGCATGCTTTGTTGTTGCCGGAAATTGATGCAGTTGATGCCTCGCTTCACAAAAAAGTAAAGGCATATGAAGTGCAAGCCTTGAAGCAAATAGACGACTTGGAGAAACGCTTTTATAAAGCAGTGAAGCAACGTGAAGAAACGGCCGTGCGCCAAATACAGTCGGTGCATGAACGTTTGTTTCCCGGTGGTGTACCACAGGAACGCCATGATTCCTTGTTTACTTTTTTCATTTACCACCGGGAAAAAGAATATTGGAAGCAGTTATTGCAAAAGCTCATTCCTTTCCGGACTGATGTATTGCTTCTCAAAGAAAACAGTTGACAGGATGAATGAAGCACTTTCGAAGCAAGAAGCGCGGGCATGGGCAAAACAGCAGCGGCAAGCATTGCCTGAAGCAGAGTACCGGCGCCTCAATGCAGCCTTGATTGAGCACTTGCAAGCGCTTATCCATTGGCAGGCAGTGCGCTATTTGCATACCTTCCTGCCTATTGAACGGCAACGTGAGCCCGACATGCGGCCGCTCTTGCACTTTTTGGAGCAGACGTTTCCCAATGTGCAAATAGCAGTGCCTAAGGTGAAGGGGGGGCGTTTGGAGCATTACCGTTTGTTGCCTCACGCACAATTGCAGCTGAGCAGTTGGGGGGTGCCGGAACCTCCGGATTCAGCGCCTGCGCTTGCGCCTTCCGACTTTGAAAACATAGACGTTGTACTTGTCCCCCTCTTGGCTTTTGATTTGCGTGGGGGGCGGGTAGGGTATGGCAAAGGCTATTACGATGCCTTTTTGCGCCACCTGCCTCATGCTTTGCGTGTCGGTGTTTCTTTACTGCCACCGCTAAAAGCCATCGCCGACTTGGAGGAGCACGATATGCCTTTGCATTTGGTGGTTACGCCCGCGCGGACATACGACTTTAGATTTCCTGCTGAAAAAGCCATGCACGGGCACTTAATAAAGAAGCAAAGTAACGTTCCTTAGCTATCTTGGTGCCTTGGCTTTGTTCCAGCTTGGCATTGACTCTTTGCAAACCGGCGTCGCTAAATACTTTCGGATTAAGCACATAGGCAACATAATGCCGATGGGGAAGCATCTCGGGAAGCTCTTCTTGCCACCAGTCGGGCAGCCAGTAAAAAAAATCATTGGGTAAGTTTTGGGCATAACGCACATCAACCAGCCACCGGAAAGGGTCGTTGGGCAGATACAAAGTAACTATGGTGCGCATGGCTTTTTTGAGCTCCGGGCTATTGGCTCGTTCCTTGATTTCGATGATAACGGCACCGATGACTTCGTCGTATCTGTGTTTCACGGCAGACTGATTGGCGTCTATAATCATAAAAAAAATACGTTCCGTTATGATACAATGATAAGAAAAAAGAGATAAACATGCCTGCTTAAGCTATGTTTATCTCTTCGGACGGCGTGTAAGCAGAAGCAGTTTAGCTTAGTTTTCCAAAGAAGTGATTACCTATGTCTTCGGCTGACTCACTCAGGTGAAACGCACGGAAGTGAGTGAATACCTCCTCTTGCTGCAAGAGACCGTCACCGTTTAAGTCCATGGCTTCGAAAGCAGCATCGGCCCCTTCGTTGCTTTGCCCGAAGCAGCGGTAGAAGCGGCGAAACTCTTTTTGAGTCCATGCGTTGTCTTTGTCACCGTCAAGTATAGGGAAAAGCTTTTCTATGAAAGGAAAAACGTTTTTTTGATACGCTTCTTCGCTGCTCAGGTTTTGCGTGTAGGCTTGCAAAAATTCTTCGGGGCTTACCTTTTCATCGGCGTTTTCGTCGAAACGAAGCACCAGTTTGCGCCATACTTGACGAAACAGCGAGCGAAACTTTTTGTCTTGTTCTTCACCAATACGCCACCTGAACTCTTCGGCAAAGCGGTTGGCAATTGTGTCGATGTCTTTTGCTTCAATAAATCCGCTTTTGTCTTGGTCGTAAAAGCGGAACAGGTGCTCTATCTTTTGTCTTTGAAATGCGCTTAACATAGTTTTTATGTTGGTGGGACATATGAGTAAAATAGGGAATGGGCAAAAACTATGCAACTACCTTTGCTGTTTTTTCTTTTTATTGTGGCATATAAAGCAATAAAACGAAGGAGGCTATCTGACAACAGATAGCCTCCTCTTTTCAAACAGTAGCCACTATGCTTTTTTATTCGGCTACTACCTTGAAGGTGATTTCGTGTTTTATTTCTCTGTGCAGGTCGATGATGGCTTTGTATTCGCCCAAAGTTTTGGCTTCGCCTACAATTAAGATTTTCTTGCGGTCGATGTCAAATCCTTTTTCTTTGAGCGCTTCGGCTATATGGCCGGTGGTTACAGAACCAAAGATACGACCATTTTCGCCTGCCTTAGCCTTGATTTCAAGCACCAAGTTGCCGATTTTGTCGGCTATAGCTTGGGCATCGGCTTTGATTTTTTCAGCTTTGTGAGCAGCTTGTTTCAGCTCTTCTTCCAGTTGGCGAAGGTTCGATTTGTTGGCAATGACAGCATATCCTTTGGGAATAAGGTAATTGCGGGCATAACCATCTTTTACCTTCACCACGTCGTTTTTATAGCCCAATCCGGCAATATCTTCTTTTAAAATAATTTCCATGACGCTTTACGGTTTTTTTATTTCAAGTTATCTGCTACAAACGGCAACAGAGCCAAGTGACGGGCACGCTTGATGGCTTGTGCCACTTTCTTCTGATATTTAAGGCTGTTGCCGGTGAGGCGACGAGGTAAAATTTTACCTTGTTCGTTCACAAACTTCAGCAAGAAGTCAGGGTCTTTGTAGTCTACATACTTGATGCCGTACTTGCGGAAACGGCAGTACTTCTTTACCTTCTTGCGTTTCTCCTGATGAATAGGTTCGTTTATAAGTGTCATGGCTTATTCTTCGTTTTGGGGTTCTTCTACTCGTTTCAGTTCGCCTTTTCTGCGTTTTTCGTTGTATTCTACACCGTATTTGTCAAGTTTTACGGTCAGATAACGCATTACACGCTCATCGCGGCGATATTCTGTTTCCAGAATATTGACAATTTCAGGACCTGCTTTGAACTCGAACAGCTGATAAAAGCCTGTTTTTTTCTTCTGAATGGGATAAGCCAGCTTGCGCAGCCCCCAATTCTCTTCATGCACTAACTCCGCACCGTTTTCAGTCAGGATTTTTCTGAACTTGTCAACGGCATCCCTCATCTGATCTTCAGACAAGACGGGAGTTAAAATGAATACCGTTTCGTACTGATTTTTGAATTCCATAGATTGAAAATCCTTTTTGGTTTTAACAAGGTGCAAATTTAAGCTTTCTGTTTTATTAAAACAAATAAAAAAGAGGAGCTTTTGCCCCTCTTTATAAGTTTACGGAAAGCAACGGACTTATTTCACTACGAAAGAGCCGCGCCCAATCAAATGCCCTTCGCAGTAGAGTTCAATAACGTGGGTGCCCTCGCGGTACTCGCCCCCTTTGTCATAAATGATGCTTACTTCTTGACTGCTTTGGTCATACATCACCTGCTTCAAGGTGGTGTAGTTCAAGTTTTGGCCTTGCGCATCTTGAAAGCGGCCCCCGTCGGGTCCTACCAGCACCGCCCCGGAAGGCTCTATCAGTCGCAAATAGATTTGGCGGGGTCCGGCTTTGGCAGCTTTGTTCTCTGCCAGGTTGAATACTATCTTTATTTTGTCGATTTGGCGTGCCCGGTAAGCATCGTCTTCGCGTTCGCGCCCACGTGAGTTGAGAGCCAGGATGCGAATGCCTTCAGCTTTCAGTATGGCAGCCTGTGCAAGGGTTTGTTCAAGTTTCTGCTTTTCTTTTTGCACACTGCTGATGGAGTCCACCAGCTTCATTTTTTCTTTTTTCGTTTCTACTACCTCTTCATTGAGTTCATTGGCTATTTCGCGCCATTTTTCCAGCTCTTTGTCTTTGGCAATGAGCAGCTCTTCGTAGGCTTTTATCTTTTCTTCATATTCGCGCAGCATGCGTGCATTGGCATTCTTAAGCTGCTCTTTGTCGCGCTCCAGCTGCTCTTTTACTTTCAGCAGGGCTTCGTAATCTTGATTCAGGGCGCGGGCTTCTTCTATGCGTTTGTCGAGCTCTTGCGAGATGGAATCGAGCTTGGCAGAGGTTTGGTCTATCTCTTCCTGGTATTCTTCGATGGCAACAGCTTGCTGGTTTACCTCCTGATTGCGCTGAATGAACAAATAGAGCAAAATTAAGTTGGTGAGGGTAAGCACAACTATAATGCCGATGAGCCACGCTTGGCGTTTCTCTTGTGATTTGTTATTCTGTTCCATAGTACGGCAATTGATTTTTTTTAGTTGAAAGCGTTTAATTGTTGCTTAGGTCAAAAACACAAAGGTTATACGTAATGCCAACAAAAATGATACAAAAAAATACCGGGAAAGCAAGATAAGTAGTGTGCTTTTTGGTTTATTCGTGTAAAATGCCCGGCATATTCAGCGGTTTGATAAGCGTAAGGTGTGCGTCCTGAATGGAGTCGGGCGGAAAAATATACTTCTTGTCAAATATTTGCTTGTCAACGTAGTAGCTTACCCAGTATTCGCTATAAAGAGAAAAAACATCCGGATGAATGGGCTCTATCATGGCATAACTTTCAGGCGGCAGCTCTTCTATATGATAGCGTAAGGTAGAGGTTTTTCTTTTTTCACCGTCTATTTCGCCATATCCTTTGGCAGTAATCAGTATGGTGTGAATAGGGTAGGGGTTGGTGTTCAGTATATACACATACCACTCGTCTTGTGAGGCAATGTTCTCTTTTTTTACAATGGCAACCTTTACTCCTTCAACATTCGGGAATTCAATGTCTTTTTTCATAGATACTTCTTTTTTATAGAAAACAGGCTGAACCGGTACAAAAGTTTTCTATGCTTAGCGTGTGGCAGTGTGTTTTTCGAACAGCCGGCATTCGAAGACTGCTTCGAAATGGCGCTTGAGCTTTTCTTCCACCTCCTGAATGTTTACCTCATGCCCCAACTCTTTGGCAAGAGAGGTAACTGCTTTGTCGCTGATGCCGCAGGGCACAATGTAGTTGAAGTACTGCAGGTCGGTATTGATGTTGAAAGCAAAGCCGTGCATGGTCACCCACCGGCTGGTGCGCACCCCAATGGCACATATTTTACGCGGCACCTCGCCGGGCTTATAGCCCAGCCATACGCCCGTGAGCCCTTCGATACGCCCGGCGTCCAAGCCATATTCGGCAAGGGTGCGTATGATCACTTCCTCGATGCTGCGGATATAGCGCCCTATGTCCGTGAAAAAGTTATCGAGGTCAAGGATGGGGTAGCCTACAATCTGTCCGGGACCATGGTAGGTGATATCGCCCCCCCGGTTTATTTTATAAAAACTGATGCCTTTTTCCCGCATTTGCTGCTCGTTGAGTAGCAAATGTTGGAGGCTACCCGTTTTGCCCAGCGTAAAGACATGAGGGTGTGAGCAAAAAAGCAAATAGTTGGGACAGAGCCGCTGCTCTTCGGCAGGCAAGGCGTAGTTGGTCCGCTTCTGTTCCACGATGCCTTCGAAGAGGCGGCTTTGATAATCCCAGGCTTCCTGATAGTCTATATTACCCAAATGACGAAACTCTACTTCTCTATTTTGCTTGGTTTTCATAGTTGGCCAAACTGCTTTTCAAGTGATTGATTATATCAACAGGGAAGGCATCCACGCCGTTCAGTTCGGCAAGGTAAAACGATGCCCAATCGAAGAGATGAATGACATACAGCATTTGCTCAAAATAGCTCTTTCCGTGTGTGCTTAGTTCATACACCTGAGCCGCTTTTTCCGCAAACACAGGTTTACATATATCCATGCGTATTTTTACCCGGGGATGGTCGAGGTTGCTGCGCAGCAACAACACGGCTATGTTTTGATAGTGCGTTTTGTCGAGTCCCCAGCCTACCAGCTCATTGTGGTTCATTTCCGGCAATACATTTATATGGCACAGCTGCTTGGCGTTTTCATTGATTTGCTGCTGCAGGCGCAAGATGGCCGGATACCAACGTTCATCGGCATAGACTACGGGCAAGCGCTTATGAAAGAGCTTAGCCAACCGGTGAGCTTCTGCTTGTATTTGCGTGCGGTAGTTTTCCAGCTGCTGGCATACATGAAGCACTTCATGCTCGAGGTCGAAAGCCGGCACAAAGTGTTTAAGCACTGCCATGAGCTGCACCAAAGAATACCCCAAAAAGGCACGCGGGCAGGGCGCTTCCTGTGGTATTTGTATGTAATCAAAGCCCTTGGCTTTGGCTATTTCCAGCAATTGACCACCCGAAGTAATGCAAAGCACTTGCGCCTTGCGCTCAATGGCTTCTTGCAGCGCATGCAGGGTCTCTTCTGTATTGCCCGAAAAAGAGCTGGCAATGACCAACGAGTGCGGTCCTACGAATGCCGGCAGGTTGTAGGTTTTATTGACCAGCACCGGTACGGCAAGCAAATCTTGTGCAAAAAACTGCAACAGGTTGCCGCCAATGCCTGAGCCGCCCAAGCCGGTAACTACAATATGTTGAATGGAGGAAGGGTTAAACGAAAACCGGGCTTCTTTGGCTATGCGCAAGGCATTTTGAAGTTGTCCGGAAAATCCTTCAATCAATGCTTTCATGGAGTTTGTAGCCATCGTTTCATAATTTTAAATTCAACGAATCGTGCCAAATATACGGGAAAAATGAAAAAAACAAGCCGCGGCCGGGGACGCGAGGGCGAACAACTTGCCGCCCGTTTTCTACAGCAAAAAGGCTACCACATCGAAGCGCGCAATTGGCGCTATAAGCGCTACGAAGTGGATTTGATAGCCTGCAAGGAAAATATTTTGGTATTTGTGGAGGTGAAAAGCCGTCGTAGCGAGGCTTTCGGCTTTCCGGAACAGTTTGTGAACAAGGCACAGGCAAGCCGTATCATGGAGGCAGCCGAGGCTTATATTCATGAGCGGGGGTGGCAGGGCAACATACGCTTCGACATTATTGCCATAAAGCTTGTATCTTCGGGGCAGCATTTAATAGAACATTTTGAAGACGCCTTTTCATAAATGAATACTTTTTTGCAACAAATAGAACAGTGGGATATTCACTTTATCCTGTGGGTGCACCGCCATCATACCGCCTGGGCAGATGCTCTTATGACTGCCGCTTCGGAAACGTGGACGTGGTTGCCGCTTTACCTGCTGCTATTGTGGCAGTTATGGAAACGCCGCTCTACCGGCTTGTTGTGGTACCTGGTGGCCATTGCGCTGGTGGTGTTTCTGGCAGATCAATTTACTTCTTCCTTTATGAAGCCCTTCTTCGAACGCCTGCGCCCTTGTCATGATGCGGCCTTGAAGCCTTATTTGTTGCTTCCCGATGGCTGTGGAGGGCGTTTTGGCTTTGCTTCTTCTCATGCTGCCAATACCTTTGGAATAGCTACTTTTTTTGTACTTCTATGGCAAAAGCAGAGCCGCTGGATACATGCATTGTGGGGGTGGGCTTCTCTGGTGGCTTTCAGCCGTGTGTATCTGGGCAAGCACTATTTGAGCGATATCGTGGTGGGGGCTTTGGTGGGGGCTTTGGCAGCTTGTGCCGTATTTTATGGATTATCGGTGTTTTTGAAGAAAAGACATACGACGCATGCAAGTTGAATTCTTGCCGGTGCCGGAAGCCGCTCATTTGCTGAGGGCAATGCCCAAAGCTTTCGTGCCTTCGTTCTTTTGTAAAGAGGCGTATGCACTGGCTTACACCGAGGGCAAGGTGTTTGCAGGCATGGCGCATGACGGAAACAGGCTGCATGCCCTCGTATATTTATATGAAGGTCCCCGGAAATGTTTTTTTAGTCCCCGCTTTTTGACCTTTGGCGGATGGGAGGGAAGCGCCCGGCTCTCTCTTGCGGACTGGCAGCAGCTGTTACAACGAACCTTGATCTTTTTGGAAGGGCAAGGAGCAGCGGTTTGGCAGGTGGCTTGTCCCCCGGACTTTTACCCCTTGTACACGCCCCCCGCCGGGGCATGGCAGGCGCTAAGCAGGCGCGTGCAGATAGTAGAAGACCTTTGCCATTACTTACGCGTGGAAGACCGGCCATTACGGGCACTGATGAGCCGCGGGCAGCGCCGCTACTTGCATATGCCACAACGAAAAGACTGGCAGTTGCATCGACGTGCGGCAGCGCTTACCGATTGGCAGGAGTTTTATGCGCTGTTGTGCCGGAACAGGCAGGCAAGAAATATCCCTCTGAGCATCAGCTATGAGCGGCTGTGTCGTTCGGTGAATATTGCACAAGAGGCATTGCAGGTGTTTGAATTGCGCGATGCCAAAGGTGCATTGCTGGCTGCCACCCTTGCCCTGCGTGTGCATCCGCAGGTTTTATACTACTTCTTGCCGGCTTGTCATCCGCTTTATTATGCATTCAGCCCTATGGTGCCTTTGTTGTCTGCCATGTATGCTTATGCCCGCGAGGCAGGCATTTCCTATGTCGATTTGGGCATTTCTTCGGTACACGGTGTGGTCAATCAAGGTTTAAGCGTCTTCAAAGAGCGAATGGGCGCCATGCGAAGTATTAAAAAAACATTGATAATCAGTATATAAGCGTTCTGTTTTTGAAAAAAATTGAGGTATTTCTTTGCATGTAAGAAGAATATTTATTAGCATTGCATCAAGCAAGCAGAGAAAATATTGTTTCGGTAACAATTAAACAACTCTACTACGGCACTTTTACATTAAAACCTTTACGCTGAAAGTTAGTATGCAAAAGCAGTTGGTTCATATCGTAGCACGTTGGTGGTGGCACAGCAATAAAAAAGCTGTGGGCAACGACGTGCTATGTTTATGGAACAGCTGACGCATAAATGATAATAGTTTAGCGTATAAAAAACGGCTCGTTGCTCACAGCAGCGAGCCGTTTTTGTTTGTTCACTTCCGGAAACCAAAAAACAAAAATCATGATACATCTTTCACCCCCCAATACGAAGAAAAAATATCGCCTGCGCACACGTGTGCATCGCCGCTTGGCAGACACCCACACCCCGGTGAATTTATACATGAAGTTGCGCGATAAGTTTGTAAACACCCTGTTGTTGGAAAGTTCGGACTATCACGGCGGCGAAAACTCTTATTCCTACATATGCGTGGCACCTATTGCCCGCTTTGCCGTACACAATTACGAAATACAAACCACCTATCCTGATGGCAACACCCATCAACAGCCCGTGGAGCAGCGTGAGCAAGTGTTGCAGTCTTTGTTAGATTTTTTAAATAGCTTTGAAGTTGAAAGTCAAAACCTGCCCTTTGTGACCGACGGGCTGTTTGGTTACATGGCTTACGATGCGGTTCAGTTTTTTGAAAACATTCGCTTCGGGCAGGTGCTGGAAGAAGAGCGGCGTATTCCCTTGATGTTGTATCAGAGCTTTCGCTTTATGATTGTGATCAATCACTTTAAAGATGAAATGTATGTGCTTGAGCACTGCCCGGAGGGCGAAGAAAGTGACCTGGAGCGGTTCTTGGATATTATCGAAAACCGTAACGTGCCGCATTATCCTTTTTATACAGTAGGGCAGGAGACTTCGAATTTCACAGATGACGAATTCCGGGCAGCCATACAGGCCGCCAAAGACCACTGCCAAAAAGGCGACGTGTTTCAGCTGGTACTTTCGCGCCGTTTCGAGCAGCCTTTCCGGGGCGATGAGTTCAATGTGTACCGCACCTTACGTTCCATCAACCCTTCGCCCTATCTCTTTTTCTTTGATTATGGTTCTTTCAAGCTGTTCGGCTCTTCGCCGGAAGCACAGATAGTAATTAAGGACGGGCAGGCAAGCATTTACCCGATAGCCGGCACTTTTCGCCGTACGGGCAACGACCAAGCCGACTATGAGCAGGCCAAGCGCTTGTTTGCCGACCCTAAAGAAAATGCCGAGCATGTAATGTTGGTGGATTTGGCACGCAACGACCTGAGCCGGCACGGCACCGGCGTGAAAGTGGAGGTGTTCAAAGAAATACAATACTATTCACATGTCATTCATCTGGTGTCGAAGGTAAGTGCCCGTTTGAAACCCGGCGTGCCTTCTTTGCAGCTGGTGGCCGACACCTTCCCGGCCGGCACCTTGAGTGGTGCCCCCAAATACCGGGCAATGGAGCTGATCGATACTTATGAAAAAGGTGCCCGGGGATATTACGGTGGCTGCATCGGCTATTTGGGCTTCAATGGTGACTTCAATCAAGCCATCATGATTCGCTCATTTCTAAGCAAAAACTATCGCCTTTATTCACAAGCGGGAGCAGGCATTGTGGCGAAGTCATCGGTAGAAAATGAATTGCAGGAAGTAAATAACAAGCTGGCTGCCTTGAAACAGGCCATTCAGTATGCAGAAGATATTTTTAAAAAATAAACAGCTATGAAAATCCTTGTATTGGACAATTATGATTCTTTCACCTACAACCTGGTGCATCTGCTCTATGAGTTGGGCTTGGAAGAAGCCGTGGAGGTGTTTCGCAATGATGAAATTTCATTGAACGCCGTAGAAGCCTACGACAAAATATTGTTGTCGCCGGGTCCGGGCTTGCCTTCCGAAGCAGGCATCATGCCGGCACTCATCCGGCGTTATGCCCCGCATAAGTCCATTTTGGGCGTTTGTCTGGGGCATCAAGCCATTGGCGAAGCCTTCGGCGCGTGCTTGTCGAACCTGCCCGAAGTGTTGCATGGCGTTGCGTCGCCTATGCGCCCTTTGGTGGCAGACCGTCTGTTTGAAGGCCTGCCTCCTTCTTTTCAAGCAGCCCACTATCACTCTTGGATTATTGACCACAAAGGCTTTCCCCATGAAACCCTTGAGGTAATTGCCGAAGACGGGCAGGGGCGCATCATGGCGGTGCGGCACCGTTTCTATGATGTGCGGGGCGTGCAATTTCATCCTGAATCTGTGCTTACGGAATACGGAAAACAAATGCTGCAAAACTGGTTGTCTCTCAATCCTTCACCTACACAAGCTATGAATGAAAATACAAGCAAACTGATGGCTTAAAGCCGCAGTTGTGTAACCGGCTATGACCTTGAATTGAATATCCTTTTGACCAATCTGTGAAAAATATGAAAGAAGTAATTTCTTATTTGCTCGATTATAAGACCCTTACCAAAGCAGAAGCCAAAGAAATACTGAAAAATATAGCGCGGGGGCAATACCAACCGGCACAGGTGGCTGCTTTCATGACCATTTACATGATGCGCAGCATTACGGTAGAAGAGCTGGAAGGCTTCCGGGATGCCATGTTGGAGCTGTGCGTGCCGGTCGATTTGTCGGCATACGATGTCATAGACCTGTGCGGCACAGGTGGTGACGGCAAAAACACTTTTAACATATCCACCTTGGCATCGTTGGTGGTGGCAGCAGCCGGGCAGCCCGTAGCCAAGCACGGCAACTATGGCGTGTCGTCGGTGTGCGGCTCTTCGAACGTGCTGGAGGCTTTGGGCGTTCAGTTTACCAACGACGAGGCTCAGCTGCGCCGCCAGATAGAAGAAGCCGGCATCTGCTTTTTGCATGCCCCCTTGTTTCACCCGGCTATGAAGAATGTGGCGCCTGTAAGGCGCGAACTGGGCGTGAAAACCTTTTTCAACATGCTGGGACCGATGGTAAACCCCGCCTTCCCCGCCAAGCAGATGGTAGGCGTGTTCAGCATGGAGCTGCTGCGACTGTATGCCTACCTGTATCAGCGTAGCGACAAGCGGTTTGCTATCGTGCACAGTCTTGCGGGCTATGACGAGGTGTCTTTGACTTCTGCCTTTAAAATCATGACCCACGAGGCAGAAAGTATCATGGAACCCGAAGAGCTGGGCTTGCCACGTTTGCGAGCCGAAGAGCTGCACGGGGGACAGACCATAGACGAAGCTGCCGCTTTGTTTTTGAAAGTTTTGCAAGGGCAGGGCAGCCAAGCGCAAGAGGCGGCTGTCATTGCCAATGCTGCGGTAGCGCTTTATGTGGCAGGTTTGTATGCCTCGCTCGACGCATGCCGCGAAGCAGCCACCGAAGCCCTCAAAAGCGGAGAAGCTTTGCGCCGCCTTCAAATCATTCAGTCTTTAAGTAAAAGCAATCCTAAAACCGTTCAGCTATGACCTCGACCATCTTGGATTTGATTGTAATGAATAAACGTGCCGAAGTGCAGGCACGCCGTAAAACGCAGACAATAGAGCAGCTTAGCCGTAAGCCTCTTTTTGGGAGAGCCACTCTCTCGTTGAAAAAGAAACTGTTGTCGGCGCCTTTTGGCATTATTGCCGAGTTTAAAAGAAGTTCGCCTTCAAAAGGGGCTTTGCGAGCCCATGCCAAGCCGCAAGAAATAGCCTTTGATTACGAGCGTGCGGGAGCTGCCGGCATTTCTATTTTGACCGACAAGCCTTTCTTTGATGGCGACCTGCTCGATTTGCAGGTGGGCAGAAGTGCTACTGCTTTGCCTGTTTTGCGCAAGGACTTCGTCATAGATGAGTATCAGCTCTATGAAGCCAAAGCTTACGGTGCCGATGTGGTACTGCTGATTGCGCACATTCTGAGTGCCAAAGAAATCCGCTTTTTAACCCAACGGGCACATGATTTGGGGTTGGAGGTGTTGTGTGAAATACACAGTATCGAAGACCTGGACAAAGCCATGGAAGCACCTGTAGATATGATAGGTGTCAACAACCGCAATTTGAAGACTTTTGAAGTGAGCCTTGAACATTCGAAACAGCTGGCAGCATACATTCCCGAAGACACCGTGCGGATTTCGGAAAGTGGCTTGCGCACAGCCGATGACCTGGTGGCTTTGATGCAGCATGGTTATCGTGGTTTCCTGATAGGCGAAACCTTTATGACAAGCCCGGAACCGGGCGAAAGCTGCCGCCGCTTGATAGAAGCTACACGATGCCGGATAAAGGAGGTGAATGCTTTATGAATATAGCCTTGAAAATATGCGGCATGCGCCAAACAGCGCAAATCTTAGAGTGTGAGCGCTTGGGCGTGCCTTACATGGGCTTTATTTACTATCCCGCTTCGGCACGCTTCGTGGGCGAAGATTTTGTTATGCCTGCCCTTGTCAGGGCAAAGAAGGTAGGCGTGATGGTCAATGCCACGCTTGAACAGATAAGCTACTATGTGCGGCGCGATGCCCTGACGGTTGTGCAGTTGCATGGCGACGAAACCCCCAATGATTGTGCGGCTGTGCGCGAGCACTTGCCGGTACAGGTTTGGAAAGTGTTTTCCGTGGGCGATGCCCTGCCATCGGTGCAGCTGCTGAAAGCCTATGCCCCCCATGTAGATGCTTTTCTTTTCGACACAGCCGGCGCAAAGCGTGGGGGCAACGGGCAAGCGTTTCGTTGGCAGCTGCTCGCTTCTTATGAGCTTAGTACCCCCATCTGGTTGAGCGGTGGCTTAGGATTGCACAATGTAGCCGCTCTGCTGTCTTTTTTAGAAAATCATGATTATTTGCCTGTGGCAGGTTTGGATTTTAACAGCCGGCTTGAAATAGCACCGGCAAAAAAAGATTTACAAAAAGTTTCTAAACTATTAAAATACTTTGACTTCAAAAGTGAAAAGATATGATTACGCAAACCAAAAGCCCCTACGCAGTAGATGAACGAGGCTTTTACGGGCGCTTCGGGGGGGCTTATATTCCGGAACTGCTGTATCCGAATGTAGAAGAGCTGCAAAAAAACTACTTGTCAAAATCATAGAACAGCCCCGACTTTCAGAAAGAATGGCGGGCTTTGCTGCGCGACTATGTGGGGCGCCCCACCCCTCTGTATTTTGCCCGTCGCCTGTCGGAGCGCTACGGTGCCAAGATTTATTTGAAGCGTGAAGACCTGAACCATACCGGAGCACACAAAATCAACAACACGGTGGGGCAAATTTTATTGGCACAGCGTTTGGGCAAAAAGCGCATCATTGCCGAGACCGGTGCCGGGCAGCACGGAGTGGCTACTGCCACGGTTTGTGCTTTGATGGGCATGCAGTGTGTGGTATATATGGGCGCGGTGGACATGGAACGCCAAAAGCCCAATGTAGAGCGCATGCGCATGTTGGGCGCGGAGGTGCGTCCGGCATTGAGTGGCAGCCGCACCTTGAAGGATGCCACCAACGAGGCTATTCGCGATTGGATAAACAACCCTGCCGATACCCATTATATCATTGGCTCGGTGGTAGGTCCGCATCCCTATCCCGATATGGTGGCGCGCCTGCAAGCCATCATCAGTGAGGAAATACGCAAACAGCTGAAAGAGAAAGAGGGGCGGGCGTGCCCCGATTACGTTGTGGCGTGCGTAGGGGGTGGAAGCAATGCAGCCGGTGCTTTCTTTCACTTCCTCGACGAGCCGCAAGTGCAACTGGTGGCAGTGGAGGCGGCAGGCAAGGGCATCGATACCGGCAAGACGGCGGCAACCATCGCCCGCGGGCGCATAGGTATCTTACATGGCTGCAAAACACTGCTGATGCAAACCCCCGACGGGCAAGTGGTAGAGCCTTATTCCATCTCGGCGGGCTTGGATTACCCCGGCATTGGTCCGTTGCATGCGCACCTGCACGACACGGGGCGCGCCCGTTTCCTTGCTGTCACAGACGACGAAGCGATGGAAGCTGCCCTGGAGCTCAGCCGGACGGAAGGTATCATTCCGGCCATAGAGTCGGCGCATGCGTTGGCAGCGCTTAAAAAGCAGGCGTTCCGGGGCGATGAGGTGGTAGTCGTGAGCCTCTCGGGACGAGGCGACAAAGACTTGGCGACTTATATCGATTACTTCGGCAGGCGTTCTTGAGTGTGGACGCTTATTGAATACACCGGACGGCAGCGCACAAGGTGCGGCCGGCCGGATTTTTTCTTTGTGCATACTTTTTGCCTTGCTTTCGCTTGTTGTTCTATTTACTTTATATTGGGTAGAAATTTAAAAACCTAATTATGTCACCAAAAAAGAGAAAGGTCAGCCCTTTGGTTATTGCAGGCATGCAAAGGTTGCTGCTGGTAGCGTGGCTTGTGGCGGCGGTGTCTTATCTTACAAGCGAGTCATCGGGCATTCCCTGGCCTTGGCAGCAACGTCATTATTTACGGATAGTTGATTGTGAGAATAATCGTAAGGAAATTGTGCACAGAATAGGTCCCAAGGTATGGCGGCTCTCTAAGTGTGGAATACTCATTGCCAACCCCTTGTCAGCTGATAGTACCATGCTTTTGGACTATTATTCCCCTTTAAGCATAGAAGAGCTGGACCGTGAGTTGTTTTTTTGGTGTTCCAACATTCGCTTTCCTGATACCATGGGGCAAGTGCCAAGCTGGAAGGCATCACCGCCTCCCTCTTGGAATGGTGATTTTATCGTATTGGTGAAAATGGAAGATGGGCATTGTCTGTTTTCTGTGAAAGAGAAGCGTTTTTTTACTCAAATAGATACGCTGCCTTCAGTATATATCAATCGTTTTTTCCGGGAGCCCGGGCGTGAGGGAGAAAGCCGGAAGCCGTTGCGTTATGTGCTCGTGAGTTGGAGGGATGAAGGGGCGGGCATTTTTGATTTAAAGCAAGAAAGGTGGGTAGTGAAGAAACAAGCCGGTGAGGAACAGAAAAAATTATGGACTATCGATGATTGTGTCTATATGACAGAACAACAGGATAGTGTATTGATTGTAAAAGAGGTGTTGCTTGACAAGTTGTTGCTGCGTGTGCCCCACGGCGAGTTTATAGATATAAAAGGCGATACATTGGTGCTGAAAACCGGGCAAAAAACTTACGAACTCTATTCGCTGAAAAAAGAAGAAGCTGTATCGCGTATTATCGCCGATTCTGTATCGGTGGATAAGATGTTTCTATTTACATGGAATCAAGGACAACGGTGGGTGCGCATCTTCACTCACCCGCAGGATGCGCTTCCGGTGGAACCGTCATGGGACATTTCGCTCTTGACAGAGGATTTGTTGCGTATCAATCAAAACGGGTACTTAAAATTGTATTCTTTTAACCAAAAGCGCTATTGGCCCGCTAAGTTCGATTCGGTAGAGGTGTTAAATGAAGGGGTCATCGTGAGCATAAATGGTAAAAAGGGTGTTTATTCGCTACAAGGCGAAGAGATTGTGCCGGTAGAATTTCTTTCCATAAGATGGAATGAATTCCACTGGATGGCAATTAGCGAGGATGGCGAGGGGTTCTTCTATGCTCGAAAAAGATAAAGAGAGAAGAAATAAGGTGTCTTATCCGGACGGTATCAAAAAAAGGGGGCAGCGCAGGCTGCTCCCTTTTCGTTTGTTTCGACACGAGGCGCCGGCTTCGCTTTAAGTAATTAGGGTTGAAGCAGTTGGCGTATGTCTTCTTCGTTCAATTTGAATACACACAGGCGCTCATGCCTGCTTCATAACGTGTGCCGTTGACAACCCCCGTTTGCCCACGCTGCCATTGAGAAAGGTAAGGGCAAGTGTGTAGTTATTGAAGCCGCTCCCGAAGTGGGCGCGCTGGTCTATGCCCAAACTACTATGGAGAAGATATAGGGGGTCTTTCTTTTTTAGCAAACAATGCTGTTGAGTATGTAGTTTTTCCTTCAAAACAGACCACATGCGCAAAACTCACCTGCCCAAAAAAGTCTGCACAGTCTGTGGGCGCCCTTTCAGCTGGCGTAAAAAGTGGGCAAACTGTTGGGCAGAAGTAAAATATTGCAGTGAAAGATGCAGAAGACAAAAAAATACAAAAAAGCCGTCGTTTGGTTCTGGAACAACCTGAGAGTGCACGACAACCAAGCCCTTTACCATGCTCTGAAAGAGAGTGAAGAGGTAATAGGGCTTTATGTTTTTCACCCAAAAGATTGGCAGGAAGACCGCTGGGGCTTCCCAAAAACGGGGCGGTTCCGTGCGCATTTCTTAAAAGAAAGCCTGCTGGACCTGAAACAGCGCCTGATGGAAGCCTTGCGTGTGCCCTTGTATTTTTACGAAGGCAGTGCCGATAAGGCTTTCCGGCATATCCAAGCGCAATATCCTTTCGAAGCTGTATTTTTTCAAAATGAATGGACGCAGGAAGAAGAAGATATTGTCAAGGCGGCGCGCACTGCTTGCCCACAGGCAAGGTGGCAGGGCTTTTATGACCAATTGCTTTATATGCCGGCGCAAATCAATCCTTTGTTTTCTGTCATACCCGATGTATTCACCCGGTTTCGTAAAACCGTAGAACAGAAAGCGCAAGTGATGCCGCCATTGCCTTTGCCCCGGTCACAAGCAACTGTGCCGGCTTTGTCGCTGAGCAGGGAGTTGCCCCACTGGTTGAATGCTTGCCATGTGAAGATTCATCCGCAGGCAGCTTTTTCCCTTCCGGGGGGTGAAACCCATGCTTTGAAGCGCATGCAAAATTATTTGTGGGAGCAACATGGTATTGCGCGATATAAGCAGACACGCAACGGGCTGATTGGCTTGAACTACAGCTCGAAGCTCTCGCCTTTTCTTGCAAACGGTTCTTTGTCGGTGCGCTTGCTGTATGCCGAAATCAAGCGGTATGAAGCAGAGGTGCAAGCCAACGATTCCACCTACTGGCTATTTTTTGAGCTTTTGTGGCGCGAATACTTCAAATACATGGCAATGAAGTACCGTCATTTGCTTTTTCACAGAAAAGGATTTAAACAACGCAACTACACCTGGGCGCAGGATATGGAACGCTTTGAGCGCTGGCGGCAAGGAAAGACGGGGCATCCTTTTATCGATGCCAACATGCGGGAGCTGTTGCATACCGGCTGGATGAGCAACCGCGGGCGTCAAAATGTAGCGTCTTTTCTTGCCAAGCACTGGCATATCGATTGGCGTATGGGTGCCGCCTGGTTCGAGTCGCAGCTTATCGACTACGACGTGCACAGCAACTACGGCAATTGGCAATATGTGGCGGGAGTAGGCAATGACCCGCGCGACCGTTTGTTTAATCCCGGCACCCAAGCACAACGCTACGACCCGCAGGGCGATTTCCAAAGACTATGGCTGCAAGGAGGGCTTTTCTATGCATAAGTTACGCGACGACAGAACGCTTTACGCAGGTGTAGATGGTTGCCGCGGAGGATGGATTGCCGCCTTTTATGTCCCCGCTACCGGCAGGCTTAGTTTAGCGTTCGTGAAACAGTTGGAACAGGCACTGGAAAGCTGGTATGCCGCACAAAGTGTATGGATTGATATCCCCATTGGGTTGAGTGGCGAAGGCATTGAGCGCTATATAGACCACCACATGCGGCAGCAACTCCGCTGGCGTAAGGCTTCCGTATTTGTGCCGCCTTCTTATGAAGCGCTGGGAAAAGATACTTACGAAGAAGCCAACCGCATACATAAAAAGCTGTATGATAAAGGATTGAGCAAACAAGCCTGGAACTTACGCAACAAAATTCAAGAAGTGCATGACCTGTTGCTGCGCTATCCGGCTTTGAAAACACGATTCAGAGAATCACATCCGGAACTAATCTTTCAGTCTTTTTGGCATAAAGAAATGCCCATGGCACCCAAAAGTAGCCATTTGGGCTATGTACAGCGCGTGGAAGTGCTTCAGCAGCTATGTCCGGCAGCAGAAGCCGCAATAGAAGATTTTATGCAGCGGGTGCCCAAAAAGCTCTACAAAAAAGACGATTTAACCGATGCTTCCATTTTAGCATTGAGGGCGGCCATGGGCAACGCACGCAGCATCACCCAAGAGCCACCCTGCGATAAAGACGGCTTGCGTTTTCGCCTAGTTTTTTAGCTGACGGAATCTCTTTGCATAAAGAAGGTCTGAATCAAACGGCTGGCTTGCGAGGCATCGGTGCTTTGTGCATTCAGCACTTTTTGAAACTGGGTTTCTTCTTCGGGGCTCAGGTAGTTCTTGAACTCTACCCCTTGCAGGTTCATGGTCTTACCTGCCATGCTCCAGTTGGGAAACTCACGTTTTTCTATGGGACGCAAGCCTATGAGGAAGGCTTCGTAGTGTCGTGGGTCCTTTTTTATCTTGTCATACAGTTTTTTTACTGTTAAAAAATCACCTTCCAATACCTGTAGAAAGCGGTCTTTCGAATACAGCAGCACGCCGGTTACATCTAATGCGTGGTTGTTGCGTTGACTGGCAACCAATATCTGTTCAATGTCTTTCTCGGTGCAATTCAGGCTCCGCTTGCTTACATAGATAAGTTGTGTTAGCATGGTCATTTTTTTTTGGGTTACAATATCAAAACTCCTTTAATCTTTTTTTGTTTGAAAGACCGGCGCTTTATGCTCAATATTTTTGGCACCTTGTTTAAACATTTGCATTGCACAAGCCCTTTTTAAAGGTTTGCTTGCTGACTGAAAATCATCGTCATTCGGGCAAACAAAAGCAGATGCCGGGCAGTTGTATATTCAACCAACAGAAGACTTAATGTCATTTTTATGAGAAAAAACATTTTAATCATTGGTGCTTCAAGTGGCATAGGAAAAGCTTTGGCGTCTGTGCTCACCGATGAAGGGCACGCCCTATGGGCTACTTACCACCGCCACGAACCAAGCACCCAAGCAAACACGCAATGGGTACGCTGGGATGCCGTAAACGAAGCATTTCCTGACGATTTTTTGCCCGATATCCTGCATGCAGTAGTTTATTGCCCGGGCAGCATTGCTCTGAAGCCTTTTCAGCGCTTTACTCCCCAAGATTTTATAAACGATTATCAGCTGCAAGTAGTAGGTGCTGTCAAGGCGCTGCGGGCAGCTCAGGCGGCTTTGAAAAAAGCGGAAAGTGCAGCGGTGGTGCTGTTTTCTACCGTGGCCGTTCAAACGGGCTTTCCTTTTCATGCCGTAGTGGCTGCTTCGAAGGGAGCCATCGAAGGGCTGACGCGCGCTCTGGCTGCCGAATGGGCACCTACGGTGCGGGTCAATGCCATTGCCCCTTCATTGACCGATACGCCCCTGGCGGCTGCGCTGCTTTCCAATGAAGAAAAGAAAAAAGCCAATGCCCAACGCCATCCGCTCAAACGCTTGGGCAATGCTGAAGAAATAGCACAGGCAGCTGCCTTCTTATTGTCCGATGCGGCTTCCTGGATCACCGGGCAGGTGTTTCATATCGATGGCGGCATGTCATCGTTAAAGATATAGGGGGAACACATGAAAATTTTATTGACAGGAGCCACCGGTTACATAGGACAGCGTTTGTTGCCTTCGCTGGTGGGGCTGGGGCATCAGGTGGTTTGTCTGGTGCGTGACCGGGCCCGCTTTCACCCGGCTGCTTCTTTGCGCCCTTATTTGGAGGTGATAGAGGCCGATTTATTAAATGTCGATTCTCTCAAAGCCATTCCAAAAGACATAGAGGCGGCTTATTATCTGGTGCACTCAATGGCTTCGCACCACGATTATGCGGACGTGGAACAACAGTCGGCACAGAATTTTGTGGAAGCCTTGAGTGGTACGGCAGCCCGGCAGGTGATTTATCTCAGTGGCATTGTCAATGATGAGGACTTGTCGGCGCATTTGAGTTCGCGCCTGCGCGTAGAACAAACGCTGCGGCAAGGAACTTTTGCCCTTACTACCCTGCGGGCAGGCATCATCATCGGTTCAGGCAGCGCTTCCTTTGAAATTATTCGTGACCTGGTAGAAAAGCTGCCGCTGATGGTGGCGCCCAAGTGGGTGAAGACACGCTGCCAACCCATAGCCATTGCCAATGTGTTGGAAATACTGACGGGGGTGCTGGGCAATGAATCCTGTTACGGGCAATCGTTCGATATTGGCGGACCCGATGTGCTTTCTTACAAAGAGATGCTTTTGGGCTATGCGCGCGTGCGTGGGTTGAAGCGTTTGATTTTTACCGTGCCCGTGATGACCCCTCGCTTGTCTTCTTACTGGTTGCACTTTGTTACTTCGGTGCCTTACCGTTTGGCACGTGCCCTGGTTGACAGCATGAGTGTCGAGGTGGTTTGCCGCGATGAGCGCATCAAGGCGCATGTGCCTTTCAAAGCCATTCCTTATGAAGAAGCAATCCGGCGCGCATTGGATAAAATACAAAACAACGAAGTGGCATCGAGTTGGCACGATGCCATGAGTAGTAGCAAGCGCCCTATCAAAATATCGGACTTTATAGAGGTGCCTACTTACGGCTGCTTCAAAGACGTTCGAAAGAAAAAGATACGCGACCGGCAACGAACCATCGAGCGTATATGGCAGATAGGAGGGGATAAAGGGTGGTATTATGCTCAGTGGCTGTGGCGGCTGCGTGGTTTGCTCGACCAAGCCGTAGGCGGTGTGGGGTTGCGCCGTGGGCGCACACACCGGGACCACATCGAAGCAGGCGACAGTGTGGATTTTTGGCGTGTGCTTTATGCCAACAAAGAGGAAGGACGTTTGTTGCTTTTTGCTGAAATGAAGCTGCCCGGTGAAGCTTGGCTGGAGTTTCGTATAAAAGATGGTTATTTGTGGCAAGTGGCTACTTTTCGTCCCAAGGGGTTGTGGGGGCGCTTGTATTGGTACGCTGTGCTGCCCATGCATGAAATTGTTTTTCGAGGTTTGATTCATCGTTTGACACAGTAGTGTGTCTTATCCGGACGGTATCAAAAAAAGGGGGGCAGCGCAGGCTGCTCCCTTTTCGTTTGCTTCGGCACGAGGCGCCGGTTGCGCTTTAAGTGATTAGGGTTGAAGCAGTTGGCGTATGTCTTCTTCGTTCAATTTGAATACACACAGGCGCGCAAAGCGCCCCGCCATCCATACACGCCCCGTAATAAGCAAGCCGCCGTCCGGGGTGCGGCACATGGCTCCGGCTTCAAAACGATTGCCGTGCCCAAAATAGCGGGTGCCCAACAACTGCCCTCCTTCTGCGTCATATGCATACAAAGCGATTTGTCCGTTTTGTGTGCTGCTTAAATATAAAATCACCGCCAAGCCACCTGCTTCGGTATGAAGCAAACGCACCCCCGCCTTGGGGCTTAATTCCTGGATAAGATACCCTTTTAGGTTACTGCTGCTGCTCACGCCATTGGGATCTATGCTGACCGAGGGAGCAAAGTAGGTGCGGCCGTCTTCGCTGAAGCGGGCTATCGAAAAGCGGTTGCTTTGCGGGAGTGCGACACAGGCGCTCATGCCTGCTTCATAACGTGTGCCATTGACAACCCCCGTTTGTGAGCTACCTGCGTCCAAAAAAGTGAGTGCAAGGGTGTAGTTATTGAAACCGTTGAAGAAGATTTGCCCTGAGGGTGTTTGCCCAATAAAGAAGGGGAATTGCTGACCGCGCCGGCTGATGTGCTGAAAGATGAGGGCTTCCACATCTTCGTAAATAGGGAAGGTTTGCCGGGTGTCGTCGCTGAATGCCACCACGCTGTTTCGCCCTACACGGTCATAAGCAAGAAATGCCAGACGCCCATCGTTGAGGCGGCTAAAAGCCAAAGGATATTCTACCGAAGGATAAGCAGCAACGAGTGCAGGTTCGGGGGCTACGGTCAGCACAAGCGGATAAAGCCCTGTTGCATCCATACAAACTACCTGTAGATTGTTGGCACCGTCGCTCAAAAAGCCCAGAGGATGCACATAATCGCTGCTTGCCAGATATTGCCATTCGGGAAACCCTTCCTTGTCTATCTTTAACAAATACAAGCCATAAAAATCACTAAAATCGACTTCGGCGGCGCCCAGCACAATAAAACCACTGTCGGCAGTAGGCGCCACGTCCACGGCATAGTATGCACGCTCATACTCACCGGTATCATAAATGCGGCTGAAGCGCTCACCCGGTTCTATGCGGTTGTCTTGAATGTCACAAGCAGTGAGCCCACACAGGCCGGCGCATAGCAAAAGCCATAGTTTGATTCGTATCATAGCGGAAAAAATGTTTTTGAAAGGTTTAATACTTCACACGACGGTAGCTGCCCGTTTCTAAAAACTTCATGGGGAAGAGGCAGGAAAAAGAAATCTCGATATTTTCGGTGCGCAGGTCATCGAAGGCTTCACCCTGCCCAATCAGGCGGTTGTCGGCATAGCGGTTACGCACGTTGGTAATGTTGTTCATGCCGTACTTATACAAAGCCTGTAATGCCAGGCGCACATTGCCGGCATCGAAACTGACTCCCAGCCCCCCGGTGAAGCCCCAGTTTGAACGAATAAACAAATCCTTCGCTCCGATGACGGGGGCATTGTTTTGCACGCTATTGACCGCTCCGGAAGCGGCATCGTAGCTGTTTACTTCGGCATATTTATCTGCTTGCAACAGCATGCCATAGTAAGCACCCGCCATCACATAGGGACGCAGGCGTGTAGCGATGGGCATGTAGCGAATCAATAAGGGGGTTTCCAGATACCGGAAGTTGACCCGGTGGGTGTAGTCTAACAAAAGCTCCTGTCCGCTTTCCTGCCATGCATATTGCATTTTGTATCCCATATTCATGATAATGAGAGTGGGCTCTATGGCTACCGAAAGTCCACTTTTGTGATTGAACATGACAGGAAGCCCTATTTGAGAGCCATAGCGTTCAAATGATTCATAGCTCTTTTCATAGTTTACCTGCAAGTCGGGTGTGAGTAAAGTATATACGCCGTGGCTTTCGAGCACTTCAAAGCGGCTCAGGTTTACGCCCCCTTTAATGCCCATCCACCATTGCGAGTTAAAAAACGGGTCGCCTTGTGCCGGTAAACACAAGGGCACACAAGACATAAGTAGCAATAAAAAGTATCTCATAGAATATCTGCTTTACAGTTTGATGATTTTTTTGGTGTCGGTCCAGAAAGGTGTACGCAGGCGGCACAGATAAGTGCCGGGGCGCCAGCCGCTCAAATCTACGGTGTAATGGTGGGTGCCGGCAGCCATGGGCTGATGTACCAGCGTGCGCAACCGCTCACCTTGCAGGCTCACTATAGAGAGCTCTACATGTTGCGGCGAGTTGATGTAAAAGGAAATGGTGGTGTGGTCAGTGGCCGGGTTGGGGTAGCAGCTTTCCAGACGGTAACGCACCTTCAGGAAGTTGTCCAAAGAAGTCACGCGGCTGCCTATGAGCGGCAGCTTGTCCGTGGCTTGGTAACCGTCGTCTATCAGCGAAGGGAAGATAAGCGGGATTTTATCGCTGCTTACTTCGAACCAGTCTTGCAGAATGGTGCTAAAGACCAAACGGTAATCCACGATGTCTTCTTTGTCATCGGAAAGGTTACCGCCCTTCTGAGGCACCTTGCTCAAGTCGGGATTCTTGCCTATCATGCCGGGGTTTACCTGCTTGCCAAATACAAACATGGGCGCTACGGTGCCGTGATCACTGCCATAGCTGCCGTTGGACCGGGCACGGCGTCCAAACTCCGAAATGGTGACCGACAGCACGCGGTCTTCCAAGCCACGCGCCCGCAGGTCGTCTTGAAACGCTTTCATTGCCGAGGCCACGTGATAGAGCAGAGCAGCATGAGCCCCCAAAGTATTGTTGTAGCTCTCTACCTGCTGCACGTGGGTGTCGAACCCCCCGATACGCACCAAAAAGACTTTGGTTTTGCAGCCCCCGTGCAGTAGTTTGGCAATGATTTGCAGTTGCAAAGAAAGTGGGTTATGCAGCTTGCCGGCAGGTGCTTGCAGAGGGTAGGTAGTAGGGTACACCACGCCCGACTGAAAGGCATTGCCTATTTGATAGAGTTCCTGCAGGCGTTGGGCATAGTCGTCGGTAGAGTCTTCTATACCTAAAATCCATGCCAGCTCTTTGCCATAGGGCGAGTTTTCCAAGGTAGTGGGCGGGATACCGCGCGGGTCCACGTTGATTTCTTCGTAATAACCTTCCAGGTTATTGACCAAATCGAAAAAGCCGGCAGGATTGGGAATGGCAATGGCGGCGGGTATGGTGTCTTCGGTATGAAAGCCCAGAGATACATCGCTGCCAAACTCCAAGCCCAGCGGGTCAGGCATGCTGCTGTTGGGAAAATCTTCCGGATAGGCGGCGCCGTCCTGCTCATATTCCAGCTCCAAGTAGCGCCCTATCCATCCCGAAGAGATGGGGTCGTCGTAGCCTACACCGCCAAACCATATGTCGCGCCCTTTGAAGTGCGAGCCGTTCATATGCTCGTACCCCACATTCTGAATGATGCTGAGCTTACCTTCGTCATATAAAGCCTTGAGGCCCACCATATCGGGGTGCAGGCCGGCCTGTTGCTCATCGGGTAGCAGCGGGTCCAAGGCGATGAAACGGCGCGAGCCGGTATCCGGAATAGCCAGGTTGGGGCGCAGGTTGTAGTAGTCGCTATATTGATTGACAGGGATGACCGTATTGAGTCCGTCGTTTCCACCATGCAGCTGCACAATGACAAGCACCTTGTCGTTGGTGCTCATGCGTGCCCAACGCTGCAGGCGTGGCAAGCCCATCAATTGGCGAAAGGGAATGCCATTGATAACTATAGGCAGCGCTAGCCCACGGGTCATTTGTTTTAAAAATGTTCTTCTTTTCATTTTCATGGCTTTGCTGTTTTAGTGTAACTGATACTCCGGCGACTGCAAGACGGCATTCAGCAGGTTATTTAAGCGGGCACGCGTATCGCTGCTGATGTCGGGATTGCCGCTGTTGCGGTTGTTCCAATTGAACACCCAGTTGGCAAAAGAGAGCCCGCCCAGGTGGAACACGCCGAAATAGTGAATGCGCTCCGGGGTGAACTCCGTGGCGGTGTCGGTTAAAGGCAGAAAACGATGCACCACGTGGCGCACCAAGTCGAGGGCAAGGTCCATGCCATCCACATTGGTGGGGGTGGTAGCCATGGCATCGGTGATGCCGGCGGCCGGGTCATTTGCCCACGCAAGGCTGTCGAACCAAAAGCCCCAGCCGTTGTTTTCATCCAGCAGTTTTTGAATGAAAGCATAGCGCTGTGCCAGGTTGTTGGTGGTTATCCAGTTGCGGTGATAGCCGGGTGCCTGATGGTAAGGGTCATAGCCTGCCACGTCATAGGGTTCCAGGAAATCGAGCCCCATGCGTTTCACCGCTGCCCATATGGCTTCCATTTGCATGTAATGCGCGGCAGGGTCAGCGCTCATCGGTGTGAGTTGAAAGCCCGGATAGCGCAGTGCCCGCAAGGTACCTATGCTGATTTCCAAGGGGGACTTGATAATGGCACCAAATTTATCATCTTCAACGCCTGCCATCTCTTCAAAGAAGTGTTGACTGCTGAAAAGACGTTCCAGCACGGGGCGCAGACGGTAGCCGTTGCTCATGAGGTCTTGTGCCAATGGGGCTATGATGTTGCTTTCTATGTCGGGAGTGATTTCATGATAAACAAAATAGCGGTAAATCTTGCGGCACAGATAGCGGGCGGCTTCTTCCTTGGCGTAGATGATATCTATGAGCTGACTGATTTCGTCGTAGGCACTGGCGGCAGTAGGCTCACCGCCGGCAGTAAGCAGTGCCGGATTGGGCACTATCTGTGGGGCAGGGTAAGTGGGGCTTGCCAAGGCACTGCTGAAGGTCTTGATGCTGTTGTCGTGTCGTATGGCAACGCCGTTGTATTCTTTGACTATGCCAATGGGTAAGCCGGTATCGGGGTCTATGTTGGAAAAAGTGTCGTCATTGGTCCATCCGGTCAGGGCTTTGGCAGCTGCGCGTATGTCGTCCTCGGTGTAATTGGTATAGTTGCCCGGGGCTATGGTGTCGCCTTTGCCTATGGTGAACAGCTCGAGCAACTCCCGGGCAAAGTTTTCATTCGGATTGCCTTTTTCATTCAGCCGCCCGTCCAAAAACACGAGCATGGCATTGTCTATGCATATTTTTTTGATGAGCTGCGTGTAGCGGTTAAAGTTGGGGTTGACGTTGTTGAAGTCATTATAAAGGTAAGTGCGGAACAACTGCAGCTGGTAATAAATGGCCCGGCTGCTGCGCACGGTTTCGTCTTTGGTGGTAAGTACCGTATGTAAGAAAAAAGTAAGGCGTTCCAAGGCGGTGTCTTCTTCATACATGCGTCCCAACCACCATAATTTTATCAGATGGCGCTGACGGTCTTCGTCTTCGTCATTTTGTGGGGGCTGATTGACCCAAGAGGTGCCGCTTTCGTCAAGCGGGGGCGGGGGTACCGCAAAATTAAACAGCTGATTGAGTGCGGCGGGGGCAGTCATGCCGGCAAAAGCATCAATTTGAGCTTGATTGGCGCCATAGGTCAGGCGACGTAACAAATGGCGTGCCCGCCGTTCGCCTAAATTTCCTGTAATAGGGTCCAAATAAGGCATAGTGAACAATCGTTTTTTTAAAAAAATACGTTATTATCGACCACATGTTTAATGAACCTCACTTAAAACATGTAAGATTATATATAGCTATGGAAATAAAAGTAACATTTCTGGGCACGGGCACTTCCCAAGGGGTCCCGGTCATTGGGTGCGATTGTGCGGTGTGTCGTTCGTTGGATTTCCGGGATAAAAGACTACGTTCGTCGGTGCACCTGCAAGTAGGCGGTCTGAGCTTGGTCATAGATACCGGACCGGATTTCAGACAACAGATGTTGCGCGCCAACGTGCGTCATCTGGATGCCGTTTTGTTTACTCACGAGCACAAAGACCATACGGCCGGCTTAGACGACGTGCGCCCTTTCAATTTCAAACAGGGAAAAGATATGCCTCTGTATGCGCGTCCTCATGTGATTGAGCAGTTGAAAAGAGAGTTTGCCTATGCTTTTGCAGAGCATAAATACCCGGGGGTGCCGCAGCTAAAAGTACACCCCATTGACCACGTCCCTTTCTTCATCGAAGGTGTAAGGATTATACCCGTTGAAGTCATGCATTATAAGCTGCCGGTATTGGGCTACCGCATTGGTAACTTCGCTTACATCACCGATGCCAACTACATAGCACCGGAAGAAAAAGAAAAACTGCGCGGTTTGGATGTGCTGGTGCTGAATGCACTGCGCCGGAAAGAACACATTTCGCATTTCACGCTGGAGGAGGCGTTGGCATTGATAGAGGAGCTGCAGCCACGCCGGGCATATCTGACCCACATCAGCCACCAGTTGGGCTTGCATCGCGAGGTTGAGGCAGAATTGCCCGGGCACGTGCGCTTGGCTTATGATGGTTTGTGTGTGTCAGTAGCCTATGAGCCGGAGCATGAAGAGGAAAGCCAAAGTAGTCAATAAATTGCTGAGAGCGTTCACGCCGTGGTTGTTGAGCAGCCCTTGTTTTTGCCAGGTAGCACCCAGCAATGAGTCCAACAGGTTGCCCGCCCAGCTGACTGCTACAAGCAACAAAAGCAGCCGGTACTGTGAAATGAAGAAAGACATGTAAACAGCCATCAACAAACTGCCGCCTAAGCCGGCAAGCAGGCCGGCACGACTGATGCCGCCGTCTTCGCCCGGTGTTACTCTTCGAAAGCCAAGAATAGAATAGCATTGCTTTCCGTAGAGCTGTCCGAGTTCAGACGACAGCGTGTCGCTCAAGGCAGTTGCTTGCGATACGGCCACAGCTAAAAGTCCCATTTCCGGCGAAAAATGGTTTTCGGGCAGAAGCAGCCTGAGCAGGCTTGCCACCCATACACCGGTGGTGTTGCTCAATACATTGGCTATGCTACGGGTGGCGTGTGGCTGTCGTCCGCTCTTGTGTTTGTCGTGCAGGGCGGTGGCTGCCGTGCCTGCCACAAAGAACAGCGCCATACAGCCAAGTGCAACCCGGCCATTACTATAAAGCAGCATGGATGCCGTAAGCCATCCGGCTATGCTGCCGGCAATGCTTAGTTTTTTCAGCATATAAGCTGCCATGGCAGCTGCTGCCAGCAATAAGTAAATTGCCCATTCGTGCATACACTGTGCGCTTTGGTGAGTGTGGCAATATAAAACGCGAATAGGGGGAATACAACTGAAGCAGACAAAGCCGTGCGCCCTCCTTAGACTTAGAAGAGATAATAAGCGTGCTTTGATTGCGGCAGGCATTCTATACAAGCAAGAAGCCCTACCCAAAAGGGTAAGGCTCCGGTTATTGACTCTTTTAATTCTTGAAACTTGAAATTAGTCTTGGAAAGAGGGCGTTTGTTTTTGGAAGGCAGCCATCATAGCTGCTTCTATGTCTTTGGAAATCAGTTGGGCGGCATTCCACAGTGCCACATACTCCAAACCTTCGGCTACGCTGTGGTCACGGCTGTAATTCATTACTTGTTTGGTGCCACGCACAGCCAAGGGCGACTTGGCGGCAATGGTGCGGGCCATCTCCATGCCGGCTTGCAGCAGGTGTTCGGCATCCGGCTCCACGCGGTTGACCAGCTTGTGTTCATAGGCTTCTTGCGCGGTGATGTTGCGTGCAGTGAATGCCCATTCGCGGGCAATGCCTTCACCCACCAGGTGGCGCAGGCGCTGGAGAGTACCCAAGTCGGCCACAATGCCCAAATCCACCTCTTTGACCGAAAAGTAAGCTTGTGCGCTGCACAGGCGTATGTCGCAGGCTGTGATGATATCGACGCCGCCACCGATGCAGCCTCCTTGTACAAGGGCTATGACCGGCTTGCGGCAGTCTTCAATGGCTTGGATACAGCTCTGTAGTTCTTTGATGAAAGCCAGCAGGCGCTCTCGTGCCCGCCCCGGGCAGTCAATGCCGTCAATTTCTTGTTTGATTTGCATGAGCAGACTCAAGTCTATGCCCGCAGAAAAATGCTTGCCTTCGGCACGCAGCAACACGCAACGCACTTCCGGTGACCGGTCTGCTTCGTGAAAGGCATCGCGCAGGGCGTGCCAGGTAGCCAAATCAAAAGCATTGGCTTTGTCGGCGCGTTGGATGATGATATGGCCGATATGGTCTTCAATAAGCAGGTTTACAGCTTTTTGCATAATTGGATGGTTTATCGGTGGGTTATTTTCTCTTTTAGTTGCAATGATAACAAGCCCGGAAAATAAAAAAATAAGAGAGTGGGGGCGATACCAAAGCGTGGCAAGCTGTTTCTTTACTCATAGCTTTTTAGTTCGTTCAGAGGCACCAGTATCACATCGGCACGGCGCATGAGGCGGCGGGCTACTGTATTGTCTTTGCTTTGGCTGCCCATCCCCTTGTAACGGATGCGTGCAGGCTCCACTCCAAACTCTACAAAGAAGTCATAAACGGCTTTGGCGCGCTCTTCCGACAGAGCTTGGTTCTTTTCGGCTTCGCCTTCCGGCGAGGCATAGCCTTCTATCCATACGCCCACTTCGGGGTGTTTCTTGGCATAGTCAATAAATTTGAGCAACTCGGCTTTAGCCCGGTTATCCAGCTGGGCTTCTCCCACCGGGAAGTAAGCCACATATTTCTTTTTCAACTCTACCTTGCCTTGGTTGCCGGAATAGTCCTCTTCAAGCGAAGCGGCATCGGTGCGTATGCGCGGCAGCGTCTTAATGGTCTCATCGCCCACCTTTAGTTCTTGCATTTGCCCTTTGGCGTCTTCATAAAAAAAGACTACTTCCACGGGCTGTTTGGCAAGCTTTTCATCGCTTACCGGCTCCATCAAAGGCGCATCTTCGTACATAATGGACAACAAATAGTTCATGGCTACGCTGTCTTCCGACGCAATGACGTCTTCCATCAGGTCGTAGAGGTCCAGTTTCTGTTCGCCAAATTCGTCGGGGTTTTGTTTTTCTTCCGGAACGTCTTCAAATACGTTGGTAATAGAGATTTGCTCGGCTACCTCCTTGTCATCTACTACTTTCTTCGAGAGGCGTATCTCTTGATACAACTCGTAAAAATACTTTTGGTTGGGCACACTTATATTGACCAGATAGGGCAAGTAACCCTCTGCTTCAATGACCATGTCATAATCTTTCCCCGGAGGAAACACCATCAGATAGTAGCCCGTGCTGGGGTTGGGGTTGTAAACCCAAGGCAGATACTCATTCTTCTCTTTGTCTATGACTTTGATTTGTGCCTTCACCGGACGGGGCGGGTCGCCTGCCAGAATACGCCCGCGTATCATGGTCAGGGGAATCACCTGTGTGCTTTCATCCGGAATGCCTACTACATACAGGTCGCTTTGCCCGATGCCGCCCGGGCGGTTAGATGAAAAGTAGCCTTTTTTGCCGTCGGCAGACAATACAAAATAACCATCATCAAAAGGTGTGTTGACCGGATAGCCCATGTTTTGCACATTGCCCCACACATTGCCCGAACGTTCGGCACGGAAAATGTCTCTTCCGCCCAGGGTAGGATGCCCGTTGCTGGTAAAATACAAGTTGCGTTTGTCGGGGTGTATGAAGGGGGCTTCCTCATCGAAAGGGGTATTGATGTTGGGACCCAAGTTTTCAGGCTCGCTCCAGCTGCCATCCGGCTTTTTGTAGCATACGTAAATGTCTTTTCCACCGTAGCCATTGGGGCGGTCGCTGGAAAAGAAAAGCCAATTGCCGTCGGCGGTGATGCTCATGCTGCTTTCTTCATAGGGCGAGTTGATGGGCTCGGGCAGGGGAACAGGTGCGGTGAAGGCAGTGCCGTCGAAGCGGCATTCATACAACTCGCCTTTGCGTTCCGGGTCATAGATGTAAAGATAAAGGTACTGCCCATCGGGGGAGAGGGCTGCCGTGCCTGCGCTGCCACTGATGCCGGGAAACGCAAGCGGCATGGACTGCTTCCAGACGTAATCTTCTTTGACGGCCATCCATACTTGCTCTTCCCATATACGCAGGCGGTTATTGAAAACCTGCCGGCTGTAAATGAGGCGGTTGTCATCGGTGGCTACCACAGGTGCCAGGTCATTCTCTTTCGAATTAATGGGCTTGCCCGCATTTTCTATGAAGAGCTCCAGGGGTATTTCGTAATACTTTTTTGCCAACAGCGCCCCTTGCCGTCTTTTTTCCAGCTGCTCACGCAGGCGTGCTTCCCGGGCATGAGCAATGGCTTTTTGGGCTACTTCGGCAGCCTCGTCGAAGCGCCGGTGCTTCATCAGGGCTTCGGCATAGTAGTAAGCTACAGTGGCTTCTTGTGGGTCAAGGCGGTGGGCTTGTTCAAGGTATTCAAGGGCTTTTTGTTGTTTCTCGCCTTCATGTTGCATCAAAAAAGCCTTACCTATACGCAGCAGGAGTTGTACATCATTTTTATTGTTGCCTCTGTGCTGCCGGAAGTAGCTTTTCAGCGCATCATCCGTGAGGCCTTGCGAAAGCAAGCGATCGCCTTCTTCGTATTGTGCCAATGCCTGAAAACCAAAGAAGCAAAGCAGCAGAAGGCTGAGTATAGGGGTGAGTCGGCTCATAGAATGGGTGCTTTTAAATAAAAATAAAACCGCTTTTAACAAATCTAATAAAAAAATGAAATATGCCGCTGTTATAAAAACTCTATCTCTTTGATGTCATATAAGCGGGATTGAGCCTTTTCTTTGTGCTCTACAATCAGTCTGCCGTAAGGGTCAATGCCCCGGATAACCCCCTCGAAAATACCTTGTTTGTCGCGGTAGGGCGCCGGTTGGTGCAAGCGCCATAAACGCCGCAGATAAGACTGCACGAGCTGTTCGCTTTCGCCATTCCGCAATTGCTCGTAGCGGTTGAGCAAGCACCGGCGTAGTTGTGAGTGCAGGTCTTCCAGCCGGTAAAAGCGCCCCGTGATTTGATGCAAAGACACGGCGCGGGGCGTTTCAAAGTGTGCCTGGTTTACATTGAAACCCACACCAACCACGGCCGCCTTAATGCCCTGCTGCAACACGCATTGCACCAAAATGCCACTCAGCTTGCGCTCTCGATACAACAGGTCATTTGCCCATTTGATGGCAAGCGTTTCGGCAGGCAGATAAAGGGCTGCAAAGTCATATACTCCCAGGGCAGCCACTATGCTCAACATAAACTGGCGGGCAGGGGGCAAAAAAGAGGGGTGTAATATCAAAGAGGCCGTAATGTTTAAGCCGGGGGCAGCCTCCCAATGCGTGTTCATCTGTCCCCGCCCGGCGGTCTGACAATCGGTGTAAATGTAAGTCCCTTCTTTAGCTTCCTGCTGTTCAATGAGTCGCAGGGCTTCGCTGTTGGTAGAACGACATTCTGGCAGGTAGATGTATGACATATGGGCGTATGCAGGCTTTATGGCATTAGGTTTGTGAAATGCTTTTTTATACTTTTGTGTTTACAAAAGTAAAGAAGTATTATAAATAGGAAAGGCGCATGAGCATAAAACCTGTGGATGTAAATTCTCAAACACTCTCTCAACTCGTAGTAAAAGCACTTCAGGACAAAAAAGGCGAGGACATTGTGATTTTAGACCTCCGGGGCATTGCGCAAGCAGTAGCCGATTTTTTTGTGATTGCCACAGGCTCTTCCGACACGCACCTGCAGGCGCTGATGGATTCGGTAGAAAAAACAGTAGCACAAGAAGCCGGACAAACCCCTTGGCACATTGAGGGGCGGGAGCGTAAATTATGGGTACTGATGGACTATGTAGATGTGGTTGTGCATCTCTTCCAACGTCAGACCCGTGAGTATTATGCTCTCGAAGAGCTATGGGCCGATGCACCCACTACTTTTGTAGAAGACTAAGCTTTTACCACGGATTTTACAACCATTTCCGTTTATAAGTGGTTTTTTAAGTAAACAATTGAAAATCGATGCAAGACAATCAAAGAAAAAACAAACCCGGTCGTCCGAATGGAGGCATGCAGTTCTGGTGGGTCATGTCCTTCATCCTTGGCATTTTACTCATTACCTATCTGTCGCAAGGACCGGCTACCGTAGAAGTAACCTATTCCAAATTTGAACAAATGCTTCGCGAGGGCGACCTCGTGGAAGTAGTGGTGATATCGAACGAAAAAGTAGTAGAGGCTACATTGAGCAAGGAAGCCATTGAAAGCGGCAAGTATGCCAAATTGCTTAAGCAACGCTCGGCTTTGTCTTATGGTGGCCCGCACATACGCTTACGCGTGGCTTCCATCGACAACTTCCTTGAGCGCTATGAGCAGTTGCAAAATGAGCTCCCCCCGGATAAGCGCATCGACTACCGCGTAGAAGAGCGTTCCGACTGGGTGAGCACGCTGCTCAACTGGCTGTTCCTCTTCCTGATGATTTTTGGCTTCTGGTTCCTGATGCGCCGCATGTCGGGTGGCGTAGGCGGCGGCGGACAAATCTTCAACATCGGGCGCTCGCGTGCCGCACTCTTCGATGCCGATAACCGCGTGAACGTTACTTTCGACGACGTGGCAGGGCTCGATGAAGCCAAAGAAGAGGTAAAAGAAATAGTAGAGTTTTTGAAAAACCCTGCCAAATTCACCCGCTTGGGCGGTAAGATACCCAAAGGCGCCTTGCTGGTAGGCCCTCCCGGCACAGGAAAAACCCTTTTGGCAAAAGCGGTTGCCGGCGAAGCAGGCGTACCTTTCTTCTCGCTGTCCGGATCTGACTTCGTAGAGATGTTCGTAGGGGTAGGGGCTGCCCGTGTGCGCGACCTGTTCAAGCAAGCAAAAGAAAAAGCACCCTGTATCATATTTATAGATGAAATTGACGCCATCGGGCGCTCGCGCAGCCGTACATCCATGCCCGGTGCCAACGACGAGCGCGAAAACACACTCAACTCTCTGTTGGTAGAAATGGACGGCTTCACCACCAACTCGGGGGTAATTATTTTGGCGGCTACCAACCGTCCCGATATTTTGGACCCGGCTTTGCTGCGTCCCGGCCGCTTTGACCGTCAAATAGCCATCGACAAACCCGACATCGTGGGGCGTGAAGCCATTTTTAAAGTACACTTGCGTCCTTTGCGCCTGGCAGAAGACGTGGACCCCAAAAAGTTGGCAGCCCAAACCCCCGGTTTTGCCGGTGCCGAAATTGCCAACGTATGTAACGAGGCTGCTTTGATAGCCGCGCGCAAAAACAAAGACCGCATCGACATGCAAGACTTCCAAGACGCCATCGACCGCGTGATCGGCGGCTTGGAGAAGAAAAACAAAATTATTTCGCCCGAAGAAAAACAAATCGTGGCTTATCACGAAGCGGGGCACGCCATAGCCGGCTGGTTCCTGGAACATGCCGATCCTTTGGTGAAAGTGAGCATTGTGCCACGTGGAGTGGCTGCCTTGGGATATGCGCAGTACCTGCCCAAAGAACAATACCTCTATCAAACAGACCAACTGTTGGATGAAATGTGTATGGCTTTGGGGGGGCGTGCCGCCGAAGAAATAGTCTTTGGTAAGATATCGACCGGCGCTCTGAGCGACTTGGAGCGCGTGACCAAGATGGCTTATGGCATGGTGACCATCTACGGGATGAACCCCATCTTGGGACACATCTCTTATTACGACTCGAAGCCATCCGAGATTATGGCTACCAAGCCCTATTCGGAGGCCACGGCACAACTCATAGACCAAGAGGTGCAAAAGATAGTAAGAGAAGCTTACGAGCGGGTGAAAAACTTGCTGCAAGAGCGGAGAAAAGAACTGGAAACGGTAGCCAAGGAGTTGCTCAAGCGCGAGATATTGTTCCAGACCGACCTGGAAGAGCTGATAGGCAAGCGTCCTTTCAATAAACCGACGACTTATCAAAGCTATCTGGAACAAGGCAAGGAAAAAGAAGAGAGTGCCACGCCTGAGGCGCAACAAGATGCCCTCAACGGCAACCAAAAAGAAGATATAGCGACCACAGAGCACAGCTCTTCATCCATAGACAAAAAAGATGAATCATCTTCATAAGCGAAGCATGGCATGCGAGACAAAATCTTAGCGAAGATACGCCAAGCTTTAAAACAGCCCGCAGAGAAGTCCACACGCAAACCGGACTTCTCTGCGTCTGTTTATCATCCCGGCGAAGAAAACGACTTGGCGGTGCTGTTTGCACAAAATTTGGTAAAAGCAGGGGCTAAGTTCAGCTTTTGTATCGATGAAAAAGAGTTTATCAGGGAGTTAAGCCCCTTATTGGAAAAATACTTTGCGGGGGAAGTGTGTGTGGAAGACATACACCTGCAGGAAGTATTGAAGGTGGCAGACTTGCCCTTCAGTAGTGGGCGCCGTGCCCTCATGGATGCCAAAGTGGGCATCACTACCTGCGAGGCTTTGGTGGCCCGCACCGGCAGCGTGCTGGTGTCTTCCCGGCAAGCAGGCGGGCGGGCACTCTCTGTGTTCCCCGAGGTGCACATAGTGGTGGCTTTTACCTCGCAGCTGGTGTATGATTTGGAAGATGCCTTTGCACTCATGCGCAACCGTTACAATCAGCAGCTGCCTTCCATGCTTTCTTTGATTACCGGACCCAGCCGCACGGCCGACATAGAAAAAACCTTGGTGCTGGGGGCGCATGGTCCCATGGCTTTGTATGTCTTCTTGATTGAAAGTCCTGTATGAATACGCAACTGATGCTCGAGCCCGGGAAAAAAGCTTTTTTTGTTTCTGACTTTCATTTGGGAGCCCCTTCCTATGCCGAAAGCCGGAAACGGGAGCAGTGCATCGTGCAATGGCTCGATGAAGTAGTGGCACCCGAAGCACACTACCTTTTTTTGCTTGGCGACCTTTTCGATTTCTGGTTCGAGTACCGGCGGGCAGTGCCCAAAGGCTTTGTCCGTTTGTTGGGCAAACTGGCCGAGCTGAGTGACAGCGGCGTAGAGCTTTGGTTTTTTCCCGGCAATCACGATATGTGGGTAGATGATTATTTTCGCCTGGAATTGGGAATGCATATCCGCCGCCGCCCCCTTTCCTTGCAAATAGCCGGCAAACGTTTCTATATTGCCCATGGCGACGGCTTGGGACCCGGCGATAAAACCTACAAAAAGCTGAAAAAAATATTCGAAAGCCGTTGGGGGCGTTGGCTTTTCCGCCAAATACACCCGGACACGGGCATCGCGCTGGCTTACTATTTCTCTTCGCGTAGCCGGGCACGGCATGCAGCCGAAGACAAACGCTTTCTGGGAGAAGATGAGTGGTTGTGGCAATATGCGCAATCCATAGAGCAGCATACACACCACGACTATTACCTTTTTGGGCACCGCCACTTGCCCCTCGACCTGCCGGTAGGCAACCAAGGAGCGCGTTATGTAAACACAGGCGAGTGGTTGAGCGATTACACCTTTGCGGTTTTTGATGGCGATACTTTAAGTTTACAAACCTATGAGCCCGCGCCGGTTTTATAACTTGCTTTGGCTTTGTTGCCTGCTTGCCTGCCGGGCAGCTGCGCAAGATACCTTGGTGCGCACCGGCAAACTGCCTTTTGCTTCTTTGAGTGCATGGGGGGAAACACGCCCGGGGCAGTTGCTTCTGGTTGACGAACGAGCCAACTTATACCTGTATGACCTGCAGGGGCAGCGCTTGGATGAACAGAGCCTGCCGGTGCGTCTTGCCGTGAATGAGGTGCACAGCAGGGGAGGCGTGCAAACCTTGCTCTTTTCGCTCGATACCCAACAGTTGTTTTTTATCGACCGTTTTTTGCGCCTTACGCGCCAATTGCAAATTCCTTTTACCTTTGGCAACATCACTGCTTTGGCTTGGGCACCCGACGGAAGCGTGCGCCTGTGGGATAGCCAAAGCCGCCGGCTTTTGGCATGGGATATGAGCGCCCCGGAGCCGCAAGAGCTGTATCGTGCCCAAGAAGAGTTTCCGGCGGTGACACACATGCGTTTTGTGCAAAATTATCTCTTGCTTACCGACGAAAAAACATATGTCTTATTCTTTGATTTACTTGGAAATTATATAGACAAAATTTATTTTCGTGAATCAATAGACCGCGTGCTCTTGTGGCAGGAAGGATATTGTTTGCAAGAGGGAAATCGCTTGCGGGGGTGGCGGCTGCCCGACCGGCAGGCGGTCTTCGACGTGCGCTTCCATGAAAATGAAAAAGGCAGGATTGGAAAAATATTGTGCCTTTACCCTGCGTTCTTATCATGGAATGGAACCCACTTGCAATTTTGGCAGTTAAAAAAATAAATGTGGCAAGAAATTTGATATACTAAAAAAATAGAAAAGGAGGTAAACGTCGCTTATGGGAAAATTTTCTACATATCTTTTATTGGTGATTGGCTTGGCCGGCGTAGCACAGGGGGGAGCCATTGTGCGCAAGCATATCGAGCATTTACCTCCGACTTTAACCAACATATGGGTGGAAGAAAGCCCGGAAGAAGCCATCGACATATTCAACCCTATAGACTTCGAAGTACAGGCTATCGGCAACCGCCGTTTTATCGTGCGTTTTTATAACGACACGGACGGCGTGTTTTTGCGCGTGTATGATGTGATTGGCAACTTGGTGTATCAAGAGCGCGTAACCAAAAAAGGCAATTACGTCAAAGAGTTTGACATGTCGCATGCGCGTTCCGATGTGTATATTGTCGAGGTGGGCAATACCAAATACAGCACGACGAAGCGTGTGTTTTTGAAGTAACGCGCCTATGGGGCTTTATGCTCGTTGGGTCAAACCTTTCTTTGACTACACCGCAGCTTTGGCATTGGCAATTCTGCTGATGCCCTTATTTTTTTTGCTTACGTTGTGCCTGACCGTCTATTGGCGGGGCAACCCTTTCTTTTGCCAATTGCGGATAGGCAGGAATGAGCGCCCTTTTTATCTTCTCAAGTTCAAAACCATGCGCCCCGCACGAGCGGGTGAAGACCCCCACGATGAGAGCAGGGCAACGGCCGTAGGGCGCCTTTTGCGTGACAGCGGCTTGGATGAGCTGCCGCAGCTGTGGAATATTTTGCGGGGCGACATGTCTTTTGTAGGACCACGTCCCCTGTTGCCCGAGTATTTGCCTCGTTACAGCCCCGCCGAAAGGCAGCGCCATGCTGTCAAGCCCGGCATTACGGGCTGGGCGCAAATACAAGGCGGCAAAGCCCTGGCTTGGAATGAAAAGATGCACTACGACATAGAGTATGTGCAGCGCCAAAGCTTCTGCTTCGATTTGTATATTTTATGGCGGACGCCCTTCTTTGTGTTGCGCCAATGGATGAACCGTCATGAGCACATATGAAATTTATTTGTCGCCTCCGTTCCCTGCCCCCAATACCAAGCGCTATGTGCAAGAAGCCATAGACAGCGGATGGATGGCGCCTGCCGGTCCTTTTCTTAACCGCTTTGAGGCACTCTTGCGTGCTTATCACGGCGTGGCAGCGGTGGCGCTCAACACCGGCACGGCTGCCTTACATTTGGCGTTGAAGGCGGCAGGGGTGCGCGTCGGTGATGCGGTTATTCTGCCTGCTTTCACTTTCGTGGCTACCTACAATGCTGTTCGCTATTTGGGGGCAGAGCCCGTATTGGTCGATAGCGACGCCACCCATTGGCATATGAGCGTGCAGGCTACCGAGCGGGCTATCGTAAGCTTAAAAAAGCAGGGGCGGCGCATAGGGGCACTGTTGCCGGTACACCTTTATGGCGCCATGGCGCCGGTAGATGCTTTGTGTAACCTGGCACAAGCCTATGAGGTGCCGTTGGTAGAAGACGCCGCCGAAGCCTTGGGCGCAAGATGGGGACAACAGCCGGCGGGCACTTTCGGTGTCACGGCAGCCCTTTCTTTCAACGGCAATAAAATCATTACTACTTCGGGCGGCGGCGCTTTTTTGTCGGCAGATGAAGAAGTGGCAAAAAAAGTGCTTTATTGGGCTACACAGGCCAAACAGGCAACAAACGGCGACTGGTGCCACGAAGAAGTGGGCTACAATTACCGTATGAGCAACCTGTTGGCAGCAGTGGGGTGCGCCCAAATGGAATATTTGCCACATTTCATTGAACGCAAGCGCGAAATTGCCGGGCATTACCGCCGTCTGTTGAAGGAAAGCGAGCAAAAAGAGCATATTGTCTGGCAGCCGGTATTGCCCCAAGTGCAGCCTACTTATTGGCTCAACTGCCTGCTGTTTGCCAAGCCTGCCATGCGGGAAGCAGCCATGTGTCGTCTCCGGGAAGCGGGGGTGGAGTGCCGTCGCCTCTGGAATCCCTTACACCGGCAGCCCCTTGCCCGTCAATGTCTGTTTTTTACGGAAGATGACACCGCCACCCACCTCTATGCCCATGGCTTATGCCTGCCTTCGGGGCATGCCTTGACCGAAGCCCAACAAGCGCGCATAGCAGAGCTGATTCAACAAGCTTTATAGCTGCTGCCTGCTTTTGCTCATTGAATGAACTTCTTTTCTTGCGTATCTTGGCAGCAAAAAGCACATGAATATTTCCACTTATCCGGCTTCAGAACTGATAGTCAATCCCGATGGAAGCATTTATCACTTGGGGCTGCGCCCTGAGCAACTGGCCGATACCGTGATTGTGGTAGGCGACCCCGAGCGGGTGCCCATGATTTCCCGCCACTTTGAAAAAATAGAGTACCGCTTACACAAGCGCGAATTTGTGACACATACAGGCAGCTACCGGGGCGTTCGCATGACCGTGATTTCTTCGGGCATGGGCACCGACAATGTCGAGATTCTGATGACTGAACTGGATGCCCTGGCAAATATAGATTTGGAGAAACGGCTGCCTAAGTCAAACCCGCGGCGCCTGCGCATTGTGCGTGTGGGTACTTCGGGAAGCATACAAGCCGGGGTGCCGGTGGGCAGTTTGCTGGCATCGGCAGTGGGCGTGGGTATCGATACGCTCATGTGTTTTTACGACTACGACACCCCAAAAGAACAACAGCTAAAAGCAGCCATGCAGCAGTTGCAGCAACACTTGGCACTGCCTTTTGAGCCTTATGCCGCCCCTGCTTCGCCCGCTTTACTTGAACTTTTTTCCGGCTTGACACAGGGCGTTACGCTTACCTGTCCCGGTTTTTATGCGCCCCAAGGGCGGGAACTGCGTGCGCCGGCGCGCTTGAAAGACTGGGTGCAGCGCCTGCAATCTTTTGAATATGAAGGCTTGCGCCTGACCAACCTCGAAATGGAAACAGCCGGCTATTATGCCATGGCGCAACTGTTGGGGCACGACATGATTTCACTCAATGCCATCTTAGCAGACCGTACAAACGGCATATTCGCAGAAAAGCCCAAAGAAGTGGTGGAGGAGCTGATTGTTTATACGCTCGACAAGCTGGCGAGCTAAATTTTGCCCGGCAGCAGCAAGGCTGAAAGCCTTTTTGTTGAGGGCAATTTCCTGCCTGCCGGTACTCTGTTTATCGAGGCAACTCAAAAAAGAAAAGCGGCTGTCCTTTACGGAACAGCCGCTTGATATTTTTAGCAGAGAGGGGAGTTAGAAGGTGTAGCGAACCCCTACCTGCATACGCCACAGCGAGCTGAAGCTCGAAGTGCCGTATTTGTCAAATTCCAAACGCACTTTGGTTACATTGCCTTGGTCGTCGTATTCCACGGGTACGGCGCGGCTTTGGTTGAAGCGGTAGCGCACGTTGCCGGTGGTGGTGTTATACGAATCGGCAAGCAACACATTGCCACGCCCGAAGCGTATTTGTCCCCATGCCGGGTTCAACAGATTGAATACGTTGAAGATGTCAAGCGTCAGCTGCAGGCGGTGGTTGATGCCCCATGCCTCAGTGTTCAGGTTTTGGGTGATGCGCACATCCAAGCTGTGGTTCCACGGGGCATTGGCGCTGTTGCGCTCGGCAAACTGACCACGACGGTTCTTCAATGAAGGTTCATTTTCTATGAACGCATTGAATGCTTCCCATTGCTCGGCTGCGGTGACCGTATAGCTTACTTCCTGCCCGTTGGCATCGGTAACGGTGGTGGTGTAGTCGGTAAATTCTATTTCGTTGGCATTGCGCGGTATGTAAATCAGCTCGTTGCCAATGACACCGTCGGCGTTGATGTCTTGCAAGCCGCCACTGCCTACGGTGAAAGAGTAGGGGCGTCCCGATTGTGCCGAATAGAACAGGGCGATTTGGGTAGAGGCATGCTTGCTGTAGTTGAAGGTATAGCCGCCGGCAGCAATCAAGCGGTGTTTCAGGTTGTAGTCGCTAAAGCCCAAGGTGGGATTGTTGGGGTCGCCCGAAATGGGGGTGTTGGAGAAGTTCGATTGCGCACGCGAAGCGCCCCCACTGGCGATGGTTTTGGCAATAGAGTAGGTATAAGCCACGTTGGCGAAGTAGTTCTTGCCGTTTTTCTGCAGCTGACCGGTGAGGCTGTATTGATAGCCGCCATCGGTGTTTTCTAGCGAATACACGCCGGTGAATTGATTGGGCGCCACCAATACGGGACCTTGTCCGGGGATGCCGTAAACCGGACGCCCTTCATTGTTGAGTACGCCTTGCTTGCCTGCCAAATTCAGATTGCGCACATACAGGTCGTTCAGCGTTTTGGAGTAGATGAATTCGGCCGTAGCCACAATGCCATAAGGCAGCTCTTGGTCAACGGCGGCATTGAAGCGTGCCACTTGCGGCAGGCGCAAATCGGGGTTGCTGATGTTGATGAGTGAAGTGCCTTGGGTGCCGCCGGCATTGGGTGGCAAATAGTTGGGGTCGGAAATGATGGCATCGCGTTCTTGCGGGCTCAAGCCTTCGAAGATGGTGTTCAAGTCGGCTTGTGCCAGCTGTATGGCACCGAAAGTAACGCCTGTGTTGCTGTATTGGTTCGACAACCACACAAACGGCGGACGCCCGGTGAATATACCCACACCACCGCGCACTTGGGTTTTGCCTTTGCCGGCTACGTCCCAGTTCACGCCGAAGCGCGGCGACCACAAGACGCGGGTTTTAGGCTTTCTGTTGTTGGGAAAACCAAATACTTCTTCGAAGGTGGGGTTGTAGTCTATGTCGTTGACCATGAAGGGAATGTCGGCACGCAAGCCCAGCGTCAGGCGCAGGTTGGCAGTGGGTTCATAGGTGTCTTGAATATACACGGCCGGATTGATAGCCCCCCATTGTGCTCCTTGTTTGGGGTCGCCGGTGCGTGAGTATTCTTTTACGTAGAAAGTAGGAACGCCGGACTCGAGGCTGTAGTCAGGAGCCTGCGGGTCGGTGGGCGCAAATACGCTGTTGAAGCTCCACTCGCCGGTAAATGAAGGAATGAATTTGTTATCGAAGAAATAAATCTCTGTTTTGGTACCGGCAAGGAAGGTGTGTTTGCCACGCACATAGGTGAAGTTGTCGGTGATTTCAATGAGGTCTTGCTTGAGGCTGTTCAAGCCGGCAAAGCGGTCGGTGCCTATGATGACCGTGCCGATGCTGCTGTTGGGTACGCGCAATTGTGGGAACGGACGTGCTTTGTTGTCGCGTACGTCATAGATGTTGTTGTAGCCTATACGGAACTCATTGCTCATGCGGTTGTTGAAGCGGCTTTGCAACTCCAACACGGTGGTGTTGGTATAGTTGGTGATGTCATAGCCCGAGTTCGGGAAAGAGAAGTTGGTGCTGCTGCGGAAAATCTCCTGCGAATAGGCATGGATGAAGTTGTGGCGCAGCGTCAGGCGGTGTTTTTTGTTGAGGATATAATCGAAGCGGATAAACGCCTTGTTGTTGTTCTGTATGTTGTCGTAGGCTTGGGTAGGATCGCCGGGGTCATAGCCAAATTTATTGATTACCAACTGGCGCAATTGGTTCAGCTCGTCGGTGAGTTGCTGCAATTGAGCAGGGTCATTGTTTACGTAGCTGCCCAAGTCGAAGCTGTAGGGCTGGGTGCGGCGTCCTATCTCGCCATTTACGAAGAAAAACAGTTTGTTTTTGATGACCGGACCACCCACACGGAAGCCCATTTGGTTGTAGGTAAACTTGGTAACATCTACTTCATTGTCGCCCACTTTGCGCCCTACCATGTCGCTGTTTTGTCCGTAGAAATAGGCAGAGCCTTCCACTTTGTTGCTGCCGCTGCGGGTGATGGCATTCACACCGCCCCCTACGAAATTGCCTTGGCGCACGTCGAAAGGTGCAATCAACACCTGAATTTCCTGGATGGCATCCAGGCTGATGGGTTGCGAGCCGGTGCGCCCGCCGGGCGTGCCTTGGTCGTTCAAACCGAAGACGTCGTTGTTTACCGCACCGTCAATCATCACGTTGTTGTAGCGGTTGTTTTGCCCGGCAAACGAAAGACCGCCGTTGTCTTGCGGTGCAAACTGAGGCGTCAGGCGCACAAAGTCCTGCAAACCACGCGAAAGCGTAGGCATATTTTCCACCTGCTCGCGGGTGATGTTGGTAGAAGCACCGGTGCGGGAAGCATCGAATACCAGGTCGCGCTCGGCACTGATTTCCACGGCTTCCAGCTGCATGTCTTCGGGCACCAGCTTAATGTTCAACTTCAGGTCTTGCCCCAGCTTCAAATAAATATCTTCGAGGCGTTGTGTCCGGTAGCCGATAAAACTTACCTCCACGCGGTAGGGACCCCCTGCCGGCAGGTTTACCAAGCGAAAGGCACCGTTTTCTTCGGTGACGGCTCCGTATTCGGCGCCGGTGGGCAGGTGCATGGCCAACACCATGGCGCCCGGAAGTGGTTGTTGTTGGTCATCGACCACCACCCCGCTCATCGAAGCAGTGGTTACCTGTGCTTGTGCTGCAATGCCTGCCAGAAGCAAGAGGCACAGCGTGCATAAGTAAGTAAACGTTACTTTCATAAGTATTTGATTTTTAGTTATGGCAATTGAACGAATCTACCAAATAGCTTGCAAAGCTACAATATACTTGCCGTAATGCCAAGCTGCTTTATATTAAAAAACTGTTAAAGAAACGCTTAACACAAAGATAATATGGGCAATCGTTTCCCTTTTGCGGGAATGTCCTTATATTTGTAATCCTTTTCCGATGGTTTTATTACATGCGCATTACTTTATGAAGCACCTTTACCGTTCTTTGTTTCTTGTCATCGCAGCTTGCTTGTGCTCAGGCATCGTTTCTGTGGCACAACCTGCCAACTATTATAGCACGGCAGAAGGAAAAACAGGCTACGATTTGAAAACCGCCCTGCACAACATCATTAAAAACCACAACGTACAGAGCTACGGCTCGTTGTGGACCCACTTTCAAAGCACCGACAAAAAGCCCAATGGCAAAGTGTGGGATATGTACTCCGACGTACCCGGCGGCACGCCTGCCTATGAATACAGCTTCGGCGGCAGCAACCAATGCGGCAATTATTCCAATGAAGGCGACTGCTACAACCGCGAGCACTCTTTCCCCAAAAGCTGGTTCAACGAAGCCTCGCCCATGTACTCCGACCTCTTTCATCTGTACCCCACCGATGGCTATGTAAACAACAGGCGCGGCAATTATCCTTTTGGCGAAGTAGCCAATCCTACTTGGGTGTCCACCAATGGCTCCAAATTGGGTCCGTGCAGCTATCCCGGCTATTCGGGCACTGTGTTCGAACCCATCGATGAATACAAAGGCGACTTTGCCCGCACCTATTTTTATATGGCTACCCGCTATCAAGATGTTATCGCCTCATGGGAGCATTACTCAAGTGAAGGCGATGCCGTTTTGGATGGTTCTTCCGACAAAGTATTTGAAGACTGGGTATTGAACCTGCTGTACAGCTGGCATGTGCAAGACCCCGTTTCGCAGAAAGAAATAGACCGCAACAATGCCGTGTATGCCATACAAGGCAACCGCAACCCCTACATAGACCACCCCGAATGGGTGTCAGCCGTATGGGGGCTTACCCAGCCCACGCGTGTGTATTGGGCAGAAGCGGCAGCCATTGCCTACGAAGGGAGCGGCACGCCGGCTACCTACACCGTGGATGTCTTGCTCAACAACGACCTGGCAAACAGCTGCAGCGTGGACATTCAGACCGCAGGCACCGCCACCCTTGGCATCGATTATACCCTCAGCACCACACAACTCACTTTCTCGGGCAACCAAACAAGCCAAACGCTGACCATTACCCTGCTTGACGATGCCATTACCGAAGTCGATGAGACCATCGTCTTGACCCTGACCAACCCTACCAATGGACTGAACCTGAGCCAGCCGGCTACCTTCACCCTTACGCTCAAAGACGTGACGGCACGCCCCGCGCTTCAGTTTGCCAAAACCGCCGACAGCTTTAAGGAAGGTTTTGACTATCCTTTGCTGCTAAGCCTGAGCGCGCCCCTTACCGAGCCCCGTTCCGTTACGCTTAGCATTGAGGGCAGTGCTGTTTATGGCGAAGACTACGAAACGCTGCCCGCTGCCGATGGCAACAGCTTGACGCTGACCCTGCCCGCAGGGGTGCAGACCTATAGCCTTACCGTGCGGCTGAAAAAAGACAACCTGCCCGACGACGGCGAAACTGTCACTTTCCGCCTGGCGCAGCTGCCCGCTGCCTTGCAGGCCGGCACGCAGACCGCTTCGACGCTTACCATTATTGAAAACAGCGAATACATTACAGGAACCACTACCGGGGCTGCCGGGGTGCGCTTTTATCCCAACCCGGCCGGGCGCTACCTTTATGTAGAAGGGCTGCCCGAAGGCGCAGACCTGCAGCTGATCGATGCCCGCGGGCAGATAGTCGAAAGCTGGCAGCATCATGGCAGCCGCCCGCATGCCCTGAACCGTGCCAAAGGCTTGTATTTTATACGCTATATGCACGAGAGCCGCTTCTATACACAAAAAATCTTTGTTGAGTAATTCACCAAAAAAATGTTCTTATGAAACGACAACTTTTACACTCACTTTGGCTACTGCTCCTTGCCCTGCTGTGGGGAGGGCAAAGCCATGCGCAAAACTTTACCGAGAGTTTTGATAACTGCTCTGCCTTGAACACCTTCACGGTGTATGATGTATTGGGTGCACAGACGTGGCAGTGTACCCCCTTTGGACAAACCGGGGATGCTGCTCAGATGAGTGGTTTCTCGGGAGGCCCCCAAGACAATGAAGACTGGCTGATTTCACCTGCTTTGACTACCGCTAATACATCTACACTTTCATTTGCTTACAGAACGAAGTTTCCCGGACCCGATTTAGTAGTGAAGGTATCTACAAATTATAGTGGAGGGGATCCTTCGTTGGCGACCTGGACAGACTTGGTAACGCTTACATCTGACGAATCTGATACTTGGAAAACCCAAACACCCATTGACATAAGCGCCTACGCCGGCAGCAACACAGTTATTGCCTTTGTATATACCTCTTCTACTTCGGGAGGCTCAGCTCGCTGGACCATCGATGACTTTGTGGTAACAGACGCCAGTGCAACAGTCCCTACACTCACCACTTCGGTGAGCAGCTTGCCTGACTTCGGGCAGGTGCAGAACGGGCAGGTATCAGCATCGCAGAGCTATACGGTATCGGGCAGTGACCTGACAGGAGATGTAACCATTACGGCACCTGCCAACTTCGAGGTGTCTTTGGACAACACGAACTTCAGCAGCAGCATTACTTTGGCTGCCGGTACCGATTTTACTCTTCCCACCTTGAATGCCACCACCATCTACGTGCGCTTTGCGCCTTCGTCGGGCATCGACGGGGTAAAGACCGGCAACATCACGCACAGCAGTCCGGGTGCTGTCACGGTGAATGTGGCAGTGAGCGGCGAAGAGACGGGCAACGCTCCTTCTTTTGTGGAGGATTTCTCGAATTGTAATGCCTTGAACACCTTCACGGTGTATGATGTATTGGGTGCACAGACGTGGCAGTGTACCCCCTTTGGACAAACCGGGGATGCTGCTCAGATGAGTGGTTTCTCGGGAGGCCCCCAAGACAATGAAGACTGGCTGATTTCACCTGCTTTGACTACCGCTAATACATCTACACTTTCATTTGCTTACAGAACGAAGTTTCCCGGACCCGATTTAGTAGTGAAGGTATCTACAAATTATAGTGGAGGGGATCCTTCGTTGGCGACCTGGACAGACTTGGTAACGCTTACATCTGACGAATCTGATACTTGGAAAACCCAAACACCCATTGACATAAGCGCCTACGCCGGCAGCAACACAGTTATTGCCTTTGTATATACCTCTTCTACTTCGGGAGGCTCAGCTCGCTGGAGTATCGATGACTTTGTGGTAACCAACGCTTCTGTGACTCCCCCCACAGCAACCCTGACCACTTCGGTAAGCAGCCTGCCTGATTTTGGTCAGGTGGACAACGGGCAGGTGTCTGCATCGCAGAGCTATACGGTATCGGGCAGTGACCTGACAGGAGATGTAACCATTACGGCACCTGCCAACTTCGAGGTGTCTTTGGACAACACGAACTTCAGCAGCAGCGTTACTTTGGTTGCCGGCACCGATTTTACTCTTCCTATCTTGAATGCCACCACCATCTACGTGCGCTTTGCGCCTTCGTCGGGTACCGACGGGGTAAAGACCGGCAACATCACGCACAGCAGCCCGGGTGCTGCCACGGTGAATGTGGCAGTGAGCGGCGAAGAGACGGGCAACGGTCCTTCGGTGGTGCAGGTAGCCAACCTGGCGGAGCTGCGCAGCAAGCCTGCCGATGGCACTACGGTTTACCAAGTCACCGGCGAGGTGGTGCTGACTTATCAGCAGAGCTTCCGCAACCAAAAATATGTGCAAGACAACACCGCCGGTATTTTGATAGATGATCCGGGCTCACAGCCTAAAATCACCACCACTTACAATGTAGGCGACGGCATCACCGGCTTGACGGGTACATTGAGTGTATTTGGTAATATGCTTCAGTTTGTGCCCACCGCCGACCCCGGGGCGGCTACTTCCACGGGCAATGCCATCGTGCCGGTAGATATTACCATGGATGACTTTATCAATAATTTTGAACAATATGAGGCGCGTGTAGTGCGCATCAACGAAGAGGTAACCTTTACTACTTCGGGTACTTTTGCCAACGGTCAGGTGTATGACTTTACCAACGGCACACTGACCGGTCAGTTCCGTACTACTTTCTACGACATGGATTATATCGGTCAGCCGGTACCTTCCACACCTGTTATCATTACGGGTATTTTGAATGAGCGCAGCAGCGGCAAATACATTACTGCCCGCAACAGTGCCGATTTCGAAATTGTGGCACCTTATGTGTATTATGCAAGCACTGCCGGCACGGTCGTGGAAGGCAAGTCGAAGGTCGTGCGTATCGACTTTTCGGAGCCCGCAGCGAGTGCTTCCACTATCGAAATCACTTTGGGTGGTCCGGCAGCAGAAGGTACCGACTACAGCACTACGCCGGCAGCAGCTTCGGGCGTTGTCACACTTTCGGTCAATGCCGGCGACAGCTATGCCGAATTGACCGTGGATGCCCTCGATAATGCCAACAACGATGGCGATCGCAGTGCCACCTTTACCATCACCGCGGCAAGTGGCGGCTTGAAGCTCGACCCCGACCAATCGGTTGTTTATACCCTCACCATTGCCGACGACGAACTGCAAGTGCGCGAAATAGCCGAGGTGCAAACCCTCGACAACATGGGGGTATCTATCTTTGACGGCGCCACCGTGGAAGTGCGTGGTGTGGTGCATGGCATCAACATCAACCAAGTGTCGGGCACTTCTTTGCAGTTTGCCTTGATCGATACCGACCCCTTGGCCGGTTTGCAAGTATTGTACAACGGTACTGCCGATTTGGGGTATGCCGTAACCGAAGGTGATTCGGTACACGTGCAAGGAGTGGTTGATAATGTCGATGGAATGACCGTCGTGGTGCCTTCTTTCATTCAAAAGGTAGGTACCGGTGCCACTATGAACGCCATTGAGTTGGCGGCCGGCACTTTGCTTGAAGAAAAATATGAGTCGCAGCTGGTACGCTTGAACAAGCTGCAGGTAGTATCGGGTTGGGGTGAAGTAGCCAACGGCAAAGACTACTGGGCAGTGGTAGTAACCGACGGCAACCGCGACTACATCATGCGCATCGATAACGACAGTGACCTGTTCGGTACCGAAGCGCCGGCATATACTTTCTCTCTGACCGGCTTGGTGATGCAAGACGACGCCACCGCGCCTTATGATGAAGGCTATCAAATCATGCCGCGCACAGCTGCCGACCTCGAAGCCGACGCTACCACAGGCGTAGATGCCGCTTTCAGTGCGCAGGTGCGGGTGTATCCGAACCCGGCAGCCGGCAACTGGACCGTGGACAACCTGCGTGGGGCATGGGAGTGGACGCTCTACAACCTGCAAGGCGAGCGTGTGGCAGCAGGCAAAGCCGAAGGTGCTACCCGCATGCAAATGAACTTGCCTGCCGGGGCTTACTTCTTGCAAATACGCCAAAATGAGCGTGTGGCAGTGAAGAAATTATTGGTAGAATAGTCTTATTTTTGCTTACCGGCGGCGTGCGTGGGCGCAGCCGCCGGGTTTTTTACCTAAAACGAACAAAAACAACTATGAAACAAAGACTAACGCTTTCTGTTGCACTGCTGTTGTGGACCTGCCTCAGTTACGCTCAAACCGTAATGAGCATAGCTGATGCACGCCAGCAGTCACTGGGTACGGTCGTGACGGTGGAAGGCATCGTTACCAACGATGACACCTACGACAACCGCAACCGCAACCGTGCCATACAAGATGCTACCGGTGGCATTTGGATTTATGCCCCCGGCGATGCTACCCTGCAAGGACTAAAAGAAGGGGACAAAATACGGATTACCGGCGAACTCAGCGAGTTCCGCACCCTTTTGCAGATCGTGAACCCTACTTCCATAGAAGTGCTTTCATCGGGTGAGCCTGTGCCCGCCCCGGTGGTGCTTACCGTCGATGACCTGAACAATGCCGCCGTGGCTGAGCAGTACGAAGGCATGCTGGTGAAAGTGGAAGACGTTATTATTGATACCGGTGACGATGTGTTTGGCTCCGGCTCTTCGGGGCGCAGCTACGATATCGATGACCCCAACAATCCCGTAGCCGGCAACTGTTTCCCTGTTTCTTCCGATTGTGGTCCCGTTTATCGTATCAACCCGGGCAACAGCTTGGTAGGGGTGGAAATAGCCAGCGGCTTGGTGACCCTTTCCGGTCCCTTGGGTTCTTTCGACGGCGTCTATCAAATCGTACCGCGTGGTATCAAAGATTACGAAGTGGGACTGGCAGTAACCAATTTGCAGCAGACAGATGTGTTTACCACCCGCTTCACACTTACCTGGGAAACCAACATTTCCGCCAAGCATACAGTAAAGTGGGGACACCTGACGCTCAATTCTGTAGTAGGGGGTGAAGCTATTTACGACACTACCTTCATCGGTACCATAGAAGGGAACGATTTCGTAAAACAGCACAGCGTGGAGGTAACCGGCTTGTCACCGGCATCGTTCTATTTCTTCAGCATACTCAACGAAACAGAGGAAGGCAAAAAGGTAACTGTATATGATTTCTTTGCCACGGCTTCCGAGTCTGCCGGCACCATCCGCGTGGTATTCAACAATGCTGTAGATACCCAACTCAGCCGGGGCAGCGAGGCAGAAGTGAACACCAAGATAGATAACCTGATTGCCTCTTATATCGATATGGCGCAGGTGTCGGTAGATGTGGCCATGTACAACGCCAACACGGCCGGTGCTTCCAAAATTATTGACGCTTTGAACCGGGCATACCAGCGGGGTGTGCAGGTGCGTTATATCTATGACCACAGCCGTACCAACTCCGCTTTGAGCAACCTAAATGCCGGCATTCCCCGTTTGGGCGACAACAGCCGCACCGACGGCATCATGCACAACAAGTTTGTTGTGATTGATGCCGACAGCCGCACCAACAGCTACGTCATCACCGGTTCGGGCAACTGGACAGACAACAACCTCTTCGACGATCCCAACCATTTCCTCTTTATTCAAGACCAAACCTTGGCGCGTGTGTATCGTGCCGAGTTCGAAGAGATGTGGGGAAGCAATACCGCTACCCCCGATGCCACCAAGGCACGCTTTGGCTCTCAAAAAATCAAAAACACGCCTTCGCAGGTGATGGTGGGCGGTAAAAAGGTGGAGGTGTATTTTGCACCTACCGACAACACCAAGTCAGCCATTCAGAATGCCATTTACTCTTGCGATAACGACCTGCGCTTTGCCTTGTTGCTGATTACCGACAGCGACTTGGCAGCCGCCATCGACTCTATGCAAAATGTGGGTTGGGATGTAAAAGGTGTGGTGGACGACCGTGACGAAGATACCGGACAGCCGGTAACCGGCAGCCGGGTAAACTGGCTGACTGCCCACAATGTAAACGTACAGCGCTACAGTTTGCTCAATGGCGACCAGCTACACCATAAGTACCTGATTGTAGATGCGGCGCGTCCTTCTTCTGACCCCCTGGTGGTGGCAGGTTCTTATAACTGGAGCACATCGGCCAACACCATCAACGACGAAAACACCTTGATTATCCACGACGCAACCATTACCAACCACTTCTTGCAAGAGTTTGGCGAGCGTTACTTCGAAGTGGCCGGCATCCGTGATACCTACCTGACGCCCATCGAAGAACTGCAAAACCAAGCCGTGGAGGTGTATCCCAATCCGGCAAAGGATTATTTCATGATTCAGAACCTGCGCGCCGGCGCCCGTTTGATGCTTTACGACATGAAAGGGCGTGTGCTGTGGACTACTACCACAACGGCAAACAGCCTGCAGGTCGATGCCGCCTTGCAGGATGGCTTGTATCTGCTGCTCATAGAGCAAAATGGCAAGCAGCTGATTCAGAAAATCATGATTCAACGCTAAGCATAAAATAGAAAGCCATGATGAAAAAGATTTTGTACGTATTTTTGTTGGCAGCCATATCGCTGACTGCCTGCGACAAGCCCGATACCTTGCCTTCGCCCACGCCTAAAGACCTGATTCAAGGCACTTGGTTGCTCTCTTCTGTAAGCATTACCGAAAACGGCCTGCCCGTGGACGATGTGAGTGCTTACAATGGCTTTGTCTTGAAAATTGACGGTTTTAAATATTACGTAAGCAATGGCAATGAGGCCTTCCCCCAGCCGGAAGGTGAGTGGGGATTTGTAGATGAAACTTATAAGCAGGTTCGCCTCGATGATGGTACAATTATTGATATAACTACTTTGAATGCTGATACCTTTAGTTTTACTTTTGAGCGCAAAGGTAGCAGTGCGGCAAGAAACAATATTGTGCCAACCCGGGTGTTTACCTTTACGTTGAAGAAGTAATTAACAAAAAGGCAAACATCCTTTGCTTGGAAAAAAGAGTAAAATAAGTTTAATTGTAGGATAAATTTAAAGTACTAAACTCAATAAGTTATGAAAAAGAACCTTCTCAATCTCTTGGCTTTGACCCTGATTCTTTTCGTTGCTGTTTCTTGTAAAAAAGACAGTGGCGACAGTGGTCCTTCGTTTAAGGCTTATGTAAAGGTATCGGATGTGACTGTGCAGCAAGGTAGCTTGCCTGCTGAGTATGAAGCCATCAAAGGTAAGTCTGCCTCCTTCACCGATACTCAATTTACCATAGGCAATGTATCGGGTACTTATTCTTACACCCCGGGACAAAACAATAACGGAGGGACCGTAACTTTGAGCCCCGACATTTACAGCGGTGGTGACAGCCAATATACCGTTACTTTCAGCAATAACACCATGGTGTGGGTGAAAAACATTGCAGACGCCAGCAAAGGGATTACCAATAATGTAACCATCACCTTTACCACCCAGTGATTGTATTTGCATAGTAAAAACAAAAAGGGCGCTCCCGACCGGAGTGCCTTTTTTGTTTGTTTTTGTTGCATTTTTTCTGCCTGATTGAATAGAGCCGCCCGGTAAAGTGCCGCGGCGCTTGTTCTTTTTTTGCCTTATTTTTTTGCATGCCGAAAGAATCGCAAAAAACAGCATAGCTGGACCGGATAAACTTCGGTATGTCCGCCCAAAGTGCGTTGGTGTGTTTGAAATTGCCGACAGGGGAGTAGTTTTGCTTGTAATGCCTTGGCAGGCTGTTGATTATGTATTGTTTTTGTTTTTTATAACTGATGTGTCACATGTAAGTGAGGGTGTTCATAATGATACATCTTCTTATATGCTTGATTATTAGCCTTTATTTTATTGCCTTGTTATTTTATTTGTTTACTTTTTTTGTCTCCAAAGTCTATTTTGCTTCTTTTTAATACACAGTATTACATTTTTTCATATTGTTTTTGCTTGGTATTTATTATTGTGGTTTGTTTTTAAAGTTTAAATTTATTGGGACAAAAGAATTTTTGTTAACCTCTAAAAAAACAAACCTATGAAACACTTTTTTATCTATTGCATGTTGCTGCTCCTGTCATGGCAAGCTCATGCACAAGTAGAAGTCAAAGGGCGGGTGCTTGACGACGAAGGCAAGCCCCTGCCCGGAACCACAGTCTTGGAAGAAGGTACTTCCAATGGAACCGCCACCGATGCTGACGGGCAATTTACTATGAATGTAAGCAGTTCCCAAGCAGTGCTCTTGTTCGAGTTTGTAGGTTATGAGCCTTTGCGTTACCCTTTAAACGGACGTACGAGCATCGAGGTGCGCTTGAAGCCTTCGGCTCTGAGCCTGCAGGAAGTAGCTATTGTGGGTAGCCGCAGCCTGAACCGTTCGGTTACCGAAACCCCCGTAGCCGTGGATGTGCTCGATGTGCAGAAATTTACCAACGACTACGGACAAGTGGAAATCAATCAGCTGCTTCACTATGTGGCGCCTTCGTTTAATGCCAACCGCCAATCGGGTGCTGACGGCGCCGATCATATCATGCCGGCTACGCTGCGTGGCTTGGGACCCGACCAAACGTTGGTGCTTATTAACGGCAAGCGTCGTCATCAGTCTTCTTTAATCAATATTTTTGGCTCGCGCGGCCGGGGCAATACCGGCACCGACCTGAATGCTATTCCGGCGGCTGCCATTGAGCGTATCGAAATTTTGCGCGATGGCGCCAGTGCCCAGTATGGTTCCGATGCCATTGCCGGGGTGATTAACATCGTTTTGAAGTCGGATGTGGATAAAGGCTCGCTGAACGTAACTACGGGCATGTATAATGCACAACCGCCGGCGCAATATGATGTGAAGACAGATAAGCAGTTTGACGGAGAGACCGTGCAGGTGGCGGCCAACTATGGGGTTGCCTTGGGAGAAAAAGGTTTTATCAATACTACCATTGATTTCTTGAAACAAAATCACACCAACCGGCCGGCTGACCCTGCCAAGTTTGATATTTACCGTCGCCGGTTCGGTAGTGCGGCGGTAGACAACTTCCGTACTTTTGTTAATGCCGAGCTGCCTTTGAACAATACGGCAGCTGTGTATGCCTTCGGCGGGTATAGCCAGCGCTATACGGATGCTTATGCCTGGACACGTGAGGCCAACAGCGAACGTAATGTGCCACAGATTTATCCCAATGGCTTTGACCCTCGTATTACTTCCGACATTCGCGACATATCGTTCTCGGCCGGGGTGCGCAGCAAATTTAAGGGTTGGGATGTGGATTTCAATAATACCTATGGACGTAATTATTTCCACTACATTATCGATGGCACACTGAACGCCTCCTTGGGCGTGAAGTCACCCACCCGTTTCGATGCCGGCGGGCACGCTTTCAGTCAGAATATTACGGGACTGCATTTTACCCGTTATTATAAAAACATCATGCAAGGCTTTAACTTGGCATTTGGTACCGAATACCGCATCGACCGTTACCAAATATTTGCCGGGGAAGAAGCCTCTTGGAAAGATTACGACGACCCGAACGACCCCAACTCCAAACCCGGCGGCTCACAAGGATTTCCCGGCTTCCGCCCCGAAAACGAAGTGGATGAAAGTCGCTATAACCTGGCGTTTTACATAGACGGCGAATTGGATATTACACAAAAGTGGCTGGTGGCTGCCGCTGCCCGCTTCGAAAACTATAGCGACTTCGGCAGCACCTTCACAGCCAAATTGGCTTCGCGCTATGCTTTGAGTAAACAATTGGCTGTACGTGGGTCCGTGAGCACCGGTTTCCGTGCCCCTTCTTTGGCGCAAATATACTATAACACCACCTTTACCGATTTTGTATCGGGGCAGCCGGTAGACAAAATCATTGCCAAAAACAACAGTCCTATTACCCGCACACTCGGTATTCCACAGCTGAAACAAGAAGAATCGCTCAATGCCAGCTTGGGCTTCACCTTCTCTAATGATGTCTTCTCCGCGACAATAGACGGATACATGGTCGATGTGCGCGATCGCATAGTGCTGACCGGTGCTTTTGAAGACACCGACCCCGACATTGGTGCCGACTTGCAAGCTTTGGGGGTAGGCGCTGCGCAGTTCTTTACCAATGCCTTGGACACCCGTACCTTTGGCTTAGATGTTATCCTGGCTTATGTGTTGCGTATGAGTGAAGAGCATAGCTTTACCTTCAGCTTGGCCGGCAACTTCAATACGATGGAATTAGGTGCTGTAAAAACCAGCGCTAAGTTGCGCGGTAAAGAGGATATTTATTTTGGGGAACGTGAAAAACATTTCCTTTTAGCTTCGGCACCGCCCAGCAAAATCACCGCCAGCATAGATTATCAGCGCAACCGCTTCAATGCCAACATAAGAGCAGTACGCTTCGATAAAGTGGTGCTTATCGATTGGTTGGGCACCGAAGACGTTTACAACCCTGTGGTAGTGACCGATGTAACCTTGGGATATGACTTGTATAAAAACATATCCTTAAAGATAGGTGCCAGCAACCTGTTTAATGTGTATCCTACACAACAAGACACTGAAACAGAGACCGGTGGCTTGTGGGATGCCGTGCAACATGGCACCGATGGCGCCTTCTACTTTTCTAAACTGCTTGTTCGGTTCTGAGAAAAAATATTATGCATGCATTGCATTTTTCAGTAGAATGTTCTATTTTATACAAGCATTTATGTGCTAAGTACAAAACAAAAACTTAAAGTTATGCTGAAAAAAACACTCCTCTCACTGTTTGCCGTGCTGTTGACCAGCGGCTTGCTGTTTGCCCAGAAAGACATCACCGGGGTTTGGAAAACCATCGATGATGAAACCGGCAAGCCCAAGTCTCATGTACAGATTTACAAAACGAAAAGTGGCAAGTATGCCGGCAAAGTGGTAAAAATCCTTGACCCCAGCCGTCAAGATGCCGTTTGCGACAAATGTAGCGACTGGCGCAAAGACAAGCCCGTGATGGGCATGGTCATCGTGTTGAACATGGAAAAAGATGGCGATGAGTACACCGGCGGCGAAATCCTCGACCCTAAAAAAGGGAAGGTGTATCGCTGCAAAATGTGGCTGGAAGATGAAAATACGCTGAAAGTACGCGGCTATTTGGGACCGTTCTACCGCACACAAACCTGGTACAGGGTAGAATAGCCAAACGGCATACCACAAAGAAGGCACCTCTGCTGAGGTGCCTTTTGTTTTTTGCCCGTACATACCCATGCCCCGGTATTTTTAGCTTTACTTTATTCAAGCCGCTTTTGTACAATACTTATTTTTGCACTAAAATTGCCAGTATGAAAAACCATCTTTTACCATGACCTATCAAGATTTAGATGAAAAAGTAATGGAGCAGCTCCGTCAGCTGCAACAACGTTATGCTCAAACCGGACAAGACCTGGCTTCTAACCTCGAAGGCTTGCTTTACACAGACTACTTGAAATACTGGGACTACATTGCCCTGGATACTTTGATGACCTTACAGCGTCCGCGCACGACCTTCCCCGATGAAATGATTTTTGTAGTTTATCATCAAATCACCGAGCTTTTCTTTAAACTCATTCAGTGGGAAATAGACCAGCTGCTGGGCGCCACCGCTTCGCTTCCTTTCGCTACCTGGCACGATAAAATGCAACGCATCAACCGCTATATGGATATACTGGTGCGCTCGTCCGATATTATGAGCGATGGAATGGAGTTTGAACAGTTCCGTAAGTTTCGTATGGCTTTGTTGCCGGCAAGTGGCTTCCAGTCGGTACAATTCCGGGAAATAGAGTTGAAAGCTACTTCTTTATGGGTGCTGCTCGACAGAAACGAGCGGCAAGGCAGGGCAAGTACCGAACCGGTGGAAACGCTTTATCCGCTCATCTATTGGAAGCGCGGCGCCATAGAAACGGAAAGTGGCAAAAAAACCATTACTTTACAACACTTCGAAGAGAAATACGATGCGCATTTGATGCAGTTGGCACGCCGGCATGCCGGCAATAACCTGTACACCTTATTCAAGGAGAAAGGGCAGCACCTGACCGGAGAAGAGCGGCAGGCACTGCGTGAAGAATATCGCCGCTTCGATAATCGTTTCAACGTAGGTTGGCGTCTGGCTCATTTGCGGGCAGCAGCCAAGTACTTGATGAAGAAGAAAGGCGAAGCCGTGGCGGCAACCGGTGGCACTAACTGGACGAAATACCTGCCGCCCCGCTTTCAGAAAATCATATTTTTCCCCTCGCTTTGGACAGAGGAGGAAGTTGCCAAATGGGGCACACAACTCATAGATTAAAAAAGCCTGCTTATGAACATGGAAAAAGATATTCAATCGTTGTTGAGTGAGTTTCCCGCCTATAGCAAGAAGGACTGGGTTCAGCTGATTGAAAAAACGCTAAAAGGGGGAAGCTACGAGGATTTGGTAAGTCTTACGGAAGAAGGCATAGCTATAGAACCGGTTTATACACAGGAAGACCTGAATGATGCCACAGTGCAAAAGCGGCATGCTTTATTGCAGCGCCTGGCACCGAAAGGCTGGAAAAACCGGGTTGTGATCTATCCGTCGAAGCAAGCGCCTCAAGAGCCCCTGCATGAAGAAGCAGCGAATTGGGGGGCAGATGAATTCTATTGGGAACAACTGCCCGGTGCTGTCTTGCCGGCTGCCCCCGCTTATGTGATTGATTGGCAGCAAATAGAGCGACCGGCAACAGCTTGCCTCATAGATCCGCTGACCGAGAAAATCATTTCAGAAGGGGCACCCTTAAAGCGGGAAGAGTGGGACCGCTTGGCCGATTTCCTGAAACAACACCCACAGGCAGGCTTGGCGGTACAGGGGCGTAACTTTCAAGAAGCCGGCTTGCCTTTAACCCATACTTTAAGCTATACATTGGCGGCAGCCATTACCTATGGCATAGAGCTGCGGCAACGTGGCATAGATTCTTACGAACGTATGGAGTTGAGCTTCTCGATAGGAAGCCGCTATTTTATGGAGATAGCCAAGCTGCGCAGTGCGCGTTTGTTGTGGTTCCGCCTGGCGCAGCTTATCGAGGCACCCGGGCGGTTGCCGCTGCATGCACGCACGGCGCTCTACAACAAAACTGCCGCCGATGCTTACAATAATTTGTTGCGTGCTACAGTGGAAATGGCCGCAGCAGTGGTGGGGGGCGCCGATGTGCTTACAGCCGATCCTTACGATTATATCAGTGGGCAGCATAGCGCTTTTTCAAGGCGCATTAGCCGCAATATTCCCATCATGTTGAAGGATGAGAGCTACCTGGACAAGGTACAATTGCCGGCATCGGGCAGTTATTTTGTGGAAGCTGCTACCGAAGCTTTTTGTCAACAAGTATGGCAGCAATTGCAGCAGTTGGAAAGCATGGGCTGGTTGCGCGAGCCGGCAGCCGTAGAACAACTCATGCGCGATGCAGAAAAAGCAGTTGCACAACTTACCGGGCGTTTGCGTTCAGGAAAGCAGGTACTGCTGGGCGTGAACAAATACCCCAACCCCAATGACCAACCACTGCCGGTAGAAGCTGCTTTGTTTAAAGGAAAGGCGTTGCCTTTTATTCGATACGAAACCTTGGCAATGCCGGAGGCATGATTTTGTAAAGCTTTTTAAAGATTCGAAAAAGCAAAGGACATGCTCATGGCAGCGTGTCTTTTGCTTTTTTGCTTTCTCCTGCTTCCCAAGCAAAGTAGCCACGGCAAGTAAAAGCATTTTTCTATTTTTTTAAAAATTAAAATACTTTGAAAATCAAAGTTTGTTTATCCGGACTTTGATCCATGCTTTACTAATAGCAGCTGTGCTTAGGGCTTGAGGTGTCTTTGTCTGTTTCCTTTTGTCATTTCGAACGGAGCACAGAATTTCATTCTCATTGCCCCGTGCTTGCTTTTGTATTTTTTGCTACGTCGAGCGGGCACAAGTCATTTCATCAAAGCAAGCAGCGCAAGAGCGATTTCCCGTTTACCCTCGAAGTGGCAGGGAAAGGAGAGATGACAGGATAGAGGCTTTGCGGTGACAGAGGATGGAAAAGGGCTCAAAAGCTTGTTTTTTGCCATGATATGCTGCGCGATGCATCAAATAATCATGAGAGCCATATTGGTAGTATTGATTAAGGTATTTGATGCTTTTTAAAGCGTATTTTTTTGAAAAAATGCGTATCTTTGAAAGATTTTGTTGTGTTTCAAATACAAAATACCATGAAGTTTCAAAAAACTTGGATTTTCCTTGTGTTGTTAGGGCTTTTGTGGCATGGCAGCTACGCGCAAAAGACACCGAAGTCAAGAGAAGCTGCTTTGAAGCGCTGTGCTACCGTAGAGTACATGCAACAGCTGCGTGCGCGTTATCCTTCGTTTCCTTCCGATGAGGCATTTGAACAGTGGCTGGCGCCCCGCCTGCGCAGCTTGGAGGAAGCCAAGAAAAAGGGCGTTTACAAAAAAGCAACTTATACCATTCCGGTAGTAGTGCATGTTATTCATAATGGCGAAAATATAGGAAGTGGCACCAACCTGCCTTATGCCCAAATAGAATCTCAAATACGGGTGCTTAACGAAGACTTTAACCGCACCAATGCCGATGCAGTAAATACACCTGCCGACTTTCAGCCGGTAGCGGGCAGTATTAGTATAGAGTTTAAGTTGGCTACCCGTGACCCCGACGGCTTGCCCCTTGCCGAGCCGGGCGTGCATCGTGTGGACCGCAACGCGATGGGGTGGAGCACTCCGCCTTTTAGCGACTCTTATGTGGAGTCTGTCATTAAGCCGGCTACCATTTGGGACCCTAATTTGTATTTGAATATTTGGGTACTCGACCTCGCCGGTGGCTTGTTGGGGTATGCACAGTTTCCTGAAAGCACACTCGACGGTCTGCCCTCGAGTGGTGAATCGGCAAGCACCGATGGCGTGGTGATTTGGCATAAAGCCTTCGGCTCGAATTACGATGCTGCGGGAAACCCCGTAAATCCCGCTTATGATTTGTTGAGTGCCTACGACCGGGGACGTACCACCACGCATGAGGTAGGTCATTTCTTGGGCTTGCGCCACATTTGGGGCGATGGTGATTGTTCGAAAGATGACTTTGTAAGTGATACGCCGCTTGCAGACGGCGATAACGCAACTTCATCGCCTTGTACTTATCCGGGGCGTAACTCCTGCAACGAAGGGGCTAATGATTTGCCCGATATGTTTCAAAACTACATGGACTATTCCAATGACGTATGTATGAACCTCTTCACCCAGGGGCAGATGAGCCGTGTGGAGACGGTATTGCAAAACTCACCACGCCGAAAAGAGCTGTTGAGTTCGCCGGCTGCCGACCCGCTGCCTATTTATGCCAGCTTTCAGGTAGATAAACAAAGTGGCTGTGCGCCTTTGACTGTTGTTTTTACCGATCAGTCCGGGGTGGATAGTGGTGAACCGCCTATTTCTTCTTGGACTTGGAATTTCGACCTCACCGGTGTTGGTGGCACACTTTCGCCTGCAAGTAGCGCAACCGGCGCCGGACCGCACACCATCACTTTTGACCCTACTGCTTTGGGCCCCGGCTCTTATACCTATGAAGTGGAGTTGGTGGTTGACAATGGCAGCAAAACCGCTTCATTTAAAAGAAATATTACGGTTGTGGTACCGTCGGCGCCTCAGGCTTTACCTATCGTTGACAATTTCGAAAGCGGCACACTTACAGCCGGCAATGGCACTACCGAAGTATGGCAGGTGTCGAGCAACTCGCCTGATGGTGGCTGGGCCTTTACTTCTACGGCTTATGAAGGGAGTCAGGCGTTGTGGGTGAACAATTTTGATGCTGACTTCAGTGGGAAAAAAGTAGAGCTGGTTTTACCTTATTTTAGTTTGTCGGGTGCAAGCAAGCCCCAGTTGCGTTTTTATGTGGCCTATGCGCCTTATAGCTCTAATTTTTATGATGGCTTAGAAGTGGTACTGTTGAGCGATTGTGGGGCTACTGAAACGGTCCTTTATACTAAGGAAGGAACAAGCTTGGCTACTGCGCCGGCTACCACCTTGCTGTTTACACCTACCGCCGGTCAGTGGCGTGAAGAAATCGTTGATCTGTCGGCTTATGTGGGGCAGAGCGACTTGCGTCTTGCCATTCGTAACAAGGGGGGGTATGGTAATGCACTTTATTTGGATGCCGTGAAACTCTATGATGCACAAGTGAATGCTGACATTAGCTTGAGTGCTTCGCGTGGGAAGAGTCCTTTTACAGTGACCATTTCCGATGCTTCGAGAGTAGAAGCCGGCCAGCCTGCCATCAATAGTTGGAGCTGGGATTTCAATGCTACTTCAAAACAAAATGTAGGGATAAACCCTTACGATACAGCTAATACGGCAGGTCCTCATACGATTACTTATGAAGTGCAGAGTACCACGGCCGGTTTGCACACCGTGCAGGTGAAGCTGACGGTGAGCAATGGTAATTATAGTGACAGCAAGACGGTTCCTATAACCATAGAAGTGCCATTGAATGCACCACAAGATTTATCGGTATTAAGCGGGGGGGTACCCCGGGTGGTTGTCAGTTGGACCTACCCCAACGACAATGGTGCAGAAGGTTTCCGTGTGGAACGTTCCGAAGACGGACAAACATTTACGATGGTAGGCGCTACGGCTTTAGATGAACTGTCATATACCGACGAAACGGTCCTGTTGGGTAAGACCTACTACTACCGTGTGTATGCTTACAACGACACGAAGCAGATACAGTCGGATTATACAGCCGTGCAGGAGGTAAGCGTATCTGAGTTTGTAACGGGAACTGCCCCTCAACAGCAGGAAACGGTGCAGGTGTATCCTAACCCCGGCAAGGGGATCTTTACGGTAACTTTGCCACAAGCGCAGCAGGCGCGCTTGCGTGTGTTGAACCAATTGGGGCAAGAAGTGTGGTACGGCAGCATGCAAGGCAAGCATCAAGTGCTTGCACTGACACTGCCACGGGGCGTTTACTTTCTACAAATACAAACGAATGAGCGTCTTGAAACCATGCGTTTGGTTGTAGAATAGCCTTGCATTGTGAAATCGAAGTGAAAAAGACGGGTGCCCGGTGCCCGTCTTTTTTTGTATGAATGGAAGGAGGGCGGTTACGCCTTTTTGGTATTTGACAGCGACAGTGTTTCAGCAGGAATGCGTTGACAAAAGTTTTCAATAAGTTGTTTGTAAAAGACGGATTGACCAAGGACCTCTGCCACGCCCAGCAAAACAAACTGCTCTTGTGCCCTGCTGATAGCCACGTTGAGTTTCCTGTCCACGGTGCCGTGAATATCCGGGGCTTCAATGGCCTGTAGATGGCGCGGGTGGTTTACGGCTGCACTCATGATAATTAAACGTCGCTCGCTTCCTTGGAAGCGCTCTACGGTGTCAATGGTTATGCGGGCAGCCAGTTCCCGGGGCAGCTTGCTCTTGATATGCGCTATTTGTGCACGGAAGGGTGCAATGACACCAATCGCTTCTGCCGGACAATCCGGATGAAGGCGCAGGTAGTCTTCAATAAGCCGGACGACCAAGTCTGCTTCCTGCTCATGGACTTTCAACTGCTCTTCGGGGCGGGTGGTAATAAACACGAGACGCCCGGCATCGAAGACAGGGTGCCCGGTGGCAGGCAAAGGGGCTTTTTGGTGCTCAGTGGCTGCACGCAGTTCTTTATAAAACAACGCATTGAAAGCCTGCATGATGTCTTCATGACAACGAAAATGCTCTTTCAGCATGCCGTAGGCTTCCGTCCAGCCTTTATTTTGAGCATGATAAAGCAGGCGTTCAAAAAGCGACAAATGTAAAGGATAGAGTCCGTGCGTTTTTAGTAAATTTACATCTTCATATAAACTACTTTGGTTTTCAAAGTTTTTATTGCCTTCTACATCCTGCATGACAACAGCCGGCAATTGCCGTTCATCACCTATGAGAATGAATCGCTTGCATTGCGCCAGCAGTCCACATAAATGAGTTTCCAAGAGTTGAGAGGCTTCATCTACAATTAAAGTGTCTATATTGCCGCAAAGGGGTAGGTAGCGCGAAAAAGAGCTGACAGTAGAAACCCATACACGGCATTGGCGCAGGCGTGATTGCAAAGCCCGGGCATCTTCTTCTTTTTGTTGCAAGCGGTAGGGGAGCAGCTCTTGTTCGCCGGAGCCCATGCCCAAGCGCACAAAAGGAATGTGGGCTTGGTGTAGTTTTAGTGCGATTTCATCGGTAGCCCGGTTGGTAAAGGCTATGAGGGCTATGTTTTCTTGTGTATGATGATAGAGATACTCGGCCATCTTGCGCAGCAGGGCCGAAGTCTTTCCCGTGCCCGGCGGTCCTTGTAACAGGTAATAGTCTTGCGCAGACAGTGCCCGTTGCAGTTCTTTCTTTTGTGTGGGCGTGAGTCCGTCGAAGCGCTCATTTAAATGCGGCAGGGGACCAAAACGGGGGCGTTCCTGCCCATAAATCAAGGCTTTTTTGCGGGCATCGGCTTTTAAAAAAGTGCCAAGAGATTGAAAAAGAGGAGTAAAAGTGGTTTCTATCCAGTCGTTTTCCATGCACCACGAGCGGTGTTGTTTGAAAATAGCCGGGTCAACAAAGCGGTTGCGCAATTTGACAATAAAGTGCTCACCATCGACTTGGTCGAGCATTCCCCGCAGAATAGGGTGTCCGGTGGGGTTGTTTTTGTATTGTTCCGGGTAAAGCAAAACGATATCGCCTTCACGGAAAGCGACGGTGGTATGGTTGCCGGCAGGGCGTTTCAGGTACAGACGCGAGGAGGCCAAATCCCATTGGCTTACGGTAAGGTGCGTGGCAAGACCAAAGTCTTCTGCCTTGGATTCGGCAGGCTCGCGCCATAAAGCAGCAAAGCCTTTGTGTGTGCGATTGGACGCATAGCTGCCCATTTTTGCGGTACGCAGTTCTCGTCCGAGGAAAGCACTATGAGCTGCCACATAGGCCCGGTCCAGTTCGGAAGCTTCTTGCCACGCATGTGCAAAGGCGCGCACCGGGCTTTGTAAGAAGGGCGGCAGAGTGTTTTCGTTGAGCTGTTTCAAGATGCGGGTCATGGTGGTGGCAGTCATCCTGCACAAAAGTCGCTCATAGAAAACAATGTGATTGCGTATTTGCAGCAACAGTTGCTTCTCGTAAAGCAGGTTGCCACAGTCGCGGAGGCCATCTTGTGCCATTCGTGCATAGAAGACGGCGCTGTTCCCTCTTCGTTGGGGGGTGGCATCTTCGAGCAACAAATTATAGGCCGATACCTGCAGCAGGTGGTTGTCCCAGATATGATAGGCAGGAGGCTTGCCGCTTTTCAGCTCTACGATGTTTTGGTGGTGTGTGTGCGTCCGGTCAATAAGCAGGAGGTCTATGCGTCCCTGCAGGCCATAGAAAGGGGCATAAAAGTGCGGTTCCGTGAGGGTGTGCCACTGCCCGGAGGTGTAGTGGGGTAATATTGATTTTATATTTTTAAAATATCTTTGAAGTTCAAAGCTTATCCATTCTTCCGTTATTTTTTCCTGTGTTTGCATTTGCAAAAGGATGCGTTCGGTTTGCTTGCTGTCAATGACCTGACGTATGGCAGTTTTTTCGTCGATTTCCGGTTTGCTTATCATCAGGTCGAAGAGCTCGTTGGTCAGGTTGCCCAAGAATGCGGAAAAAGAAGCTTCTTGTGTGAGAAAACGGCTTATAAGCGCAAGTAATGGCAGCGGGCGATGGCGGTAGTAGCACTGCACAATGGAAGAAACATCGATGAGGTAGTCGGGATCTACTATTAGTAAAGTTTCGTCGGTAGTTTGCCAGCCCGTGGGTGTGTGTATGAGGTTCGTTAAGTGTACCACTTGGTTGGCTTGCAGGTACTTGACCGTTTCGGTGAGCTTGAATGTATAGTGCCGGCTTCCGTCGGGCGAAGAGTAGGGGATATCTTTTACCAAAATGCTGATTTCGCCGGCTTCAGGGCTAATACCTTCCAGCTTACAAAAGGTGTTGTTGTGAATTTCGGGGCGTTTGTTAAGCAACAAACGTAGTTTGTTTAAATGCTGGACTTGTGCACCGGGAAGGCGGGTAGAAAGTGTATGTCCCGCCAGCAGGTCTTGAAGCACAGAAGGCGGGGGCGTGTTGGAACAATGTTCTATGAGTTGCGTGACGATAAGCAGTGCATCCTTCCAGTCGTTTTCGTGGATGCTTTGTCCGCTTTCGGCTTTAAGAAAAAGATATTTCAGGCGATTGAAGTACTCATGCCAGTGGGCAGGCAATTGACAGGCTTCGAGAATAAAGTTGAGGCGGTCGTAGAAGTGATAAAAGAAGCGTTGTTTCTCGATGTTCCGGCAAATGGTTACTGCCAGCTCTTCATTGATGGTTTTGCAATGCCATAGTTTTTGCAAAGCAGAATGGGTGCTCTGTATGCCTTCGTGGCAGCTGTTGTAAAAATATTGAGCGTCTATAGGGCTAATCATAGAATGATTTGTGCTTGAATGGCGTTTTTTAACAAAAGAAATAAAATAAAAAAACTTTGATTATGTGTGGTATTCACTTTAGAGTTGACCGTTTTGAAAATCGATGTGAGCGTTGTGGTAAGCTTTTAATGGGGGAAGATACCTATTTTGATGAAGAGCGTTTGTGTGAAAACTGTCTTGCGCAACAGGAAAACAGGGGGGAGGAGGCTGTAAAGGTGGTGGCAAGCGAAGAGGAGGCAGAAGAAAAAACAAAGCCGGAAGAATAAACTTCCGGCTTATTCAGCTTTCTTTTCAGAGGCGTTTTTCTTCTGTTTGTTTTTGCGAGGACGGCTTACGCCATAAGTTCCACGCCAGAGTTTACCTCTTTTGGTTCTTCTATCGCCTTTTCCCATAGTTGTGAAATTTGGTTTTAGAAGTGAAAGCTTGTGCAATTATACGCTTTTTTTGTTGTCTTGTCAATTTTTTTATTTTAAACAACTTTGACTTTCAATGTCAAAAAACAACAAAAACAAACAAACAAACCGCACAGATTTCTTAATATTGCACAAAAACAAAAGCATATGCTGCAGATTGTAGAATGCCCACGCGATGCCATGCAGGGGATACAAACTTTTATCCCTACAGAAAAAAAAGTCCACTATTTAAATCTGTTATTGAAAGTGGGGTTTCATACGCTGGATTTTGGCAGTTTTGTGTCGCCAAAAGCCATTCCCCAAATGCGGGATACGCATGAGGTCGTCAAGCAGCTACACAGCAGTACGGCAACCAAGCTGCTGGCTATCGTGGCAAATGAGAGGGGGGCGGTCGAGGCTTGCCAATACAAGCAAATCCGGTACCTGGGCTTCCCTTTGTCGGTATCTGAAACCTTTCAACAGCGCAATACCAACAAATCTATAGAAGATGCTTTGTTGGTTGTAGAACGTATTCAGCAGCTATGCATAGAGAAAGGGAAGGAGCTGGTCGTTTACATATCCATGGGCTTTGGTAACCCTTATGGCGATCCTTATAGTCCTGAGCTTGTATGCCGGCTGATTGAAAAGCTACAAGGGATGCAGATAGGTATCGTGTCGCTGGCAGATACGATAGGGAGTGCTTCTGTACACGATATAGAAGCGCTTTACTCATTGGCTTCGCGTTTATTTCCCGGTATGACCTTGGGAGTTCATTTGCATGCCCGGCGGGAGGAGGTGAAAGAAAAAGTACAAGCTGCTTATGCGGCGGGCTGCCGCCGTTTTGATGGTGCGCTTCGCGGCTTCGGAGGTTGCCCTATGGCAAAAGATGAATTGGTAGGTAACTTGGATACAGAGTTATTGCTGGCTGCGTTGCGCGAGATAAAAGCGCCCGTTCCCCCTTTAAATGAGGAAGCTTTGGAAGAAGCCAAACGTTATTCATTAGAAATTTTTTAACTATTTTATTCTAATATATTTTGAACATTAAATATTATGCGGGTAAGTGTAGACTTATTTATTCCTTGTTTTGTGGATCAGATAGCCCCGGAAATTGGTTTCAGCATGATTAAGATACTGGAAAAGCTGGGGTGTTCCGTTTCCTATAATCCCAATCAGACTTGCTGCGGGCAACCGGCTTTTAATGCCGGCTTTTTTGATGAGGCCTGCAAGGTAGCTCAAAAGTTTGTAAGCGACTTCCGGCAGGCTCTGGAAAGTGAGCAGCATTATATTGTAGCACCGTCTGCTTCTTGTGTGGGAATGGTACGCAATCAATATGAGCGTTTGTTAGGCGATGCTCTAAGTAAAGAGCATTTGTTTGCAATTGAGCACAAAGTATTTGAGTTGTGTGAGTTCATAGTAGATGTTTTGGAAGTAGATAAGATTCCCGGCGCCTATTATAAAGCAAAGGCGGTTTATCATGATAGCTGCAGCGCCTTGCGGGAGTGTATGATTTACGATGCACCCCGTAAGTTGCTTGCAGGCGTAGAGGGCTTGGAGTTGCATGAGCCGGCACATCCGAATGAATGTTGCGGATTTGGCGGTACTTTTTCTGCAAAGTTTCCTGCCATCGCAGCCGGCATGGCTATGCAAAAGGTAGAAGATGCCCTTGCGCAAGGGGCTGAACTGATCATTTCTTCTGACTTCTCTTGCTTGCTTCACTTGGATGGTTACATCAAAAAGCATCAAAAAGCAGTGGATACGGCTCACATTGCCGATATTTTGGCATCAGGATGGTAGAAAAGCTTGTGTAATAAGGATAAAATTATGTATCTTCAAAGAAGACAAAGACAGTCCGTGACTTTAATACTCGTATGTGATGCCTAAGACACCCACACTTCCTTTTTTGGCAGACATGAAAATGGAGCAAATTATTCTCTGTTTTCATGGCAAGTTGAATAATGAAATGATTCAATATTTCATTAAAATCATGGATTTGAACTTGATACAGTGTGAGGTGCGTAAAGTCCAAAGAAGGCGCATCATATCGGTCATGATTGAAAGTCTGCAAAATGTAATTCACTATAATGCACGGCTTCAAGAGGAAGCAAACGAAGTGGAGCAACATACTTATTTCATATTTTACCATAGTAGTACGGGCCAAGAAGCGCCGGTTTACCGGTTGTTGGTATCCAATCCGGTAAAAGAAGCACACATACAAAACCTTAAAGCACGATTGGAAACCATTAAAAAGCAAGCGGTGGACAGCTTGCATGAGGAGCAATTAAAAATACTTGAGCATAAAAGTGTAAAGGCAGATGAAAACCAGCACCATGGGGCAGGCATCGGTTTGATAGATATGGCCCGAAGATGTTATGGAAATTTTGATTATAACTTTTATGATTTTAACAATAATTTTAAGTATTTTACCATACAATTTGTATTTAACGGACAGGTATAAAAAACAATAGTTTTATGGAAGACTTATACTTTGAAGCTACAAATAAGACACCTAAAGTGAGTTTCCGCGCTGCCGACGGAAAGCTTGAAATTATAGGACGTTCTATCCCGGAAAACTCTTATAAGTTCTATGAGCCGGTGCTTCAGTGGTTGGATGAATATATCGATTCGCCGGCCGAGAAAACAGAACTTACTTTTAAGCTGGACTATTTTAATACCAGCTCTTCTATGTACATCCTCGGAATTTTAAAGAAGCTCGAATTTTTACATGAAAAAGGGCATGCAGTACAGGTGAAATGGTATTATGACGTAGAGGATGAAGATATGATGCAAACGGGGGAAGACTTAAAGCAGATAGTGAAGCTCCCCATTGAGATATTGGAAATAGACCAAGAAGAGGCTTAGTACTTGTAAAGCCTGTCCATCCCGCGAGCAAAAGGTGACCACGGATTGGGGTAATAGCGCCAAGCGTGAGGGGAGTTTTGTTGCTTTAAGTAAGTGTTCATGATTTCTTGTGCCAAAGTATAGTGTCCTTTTTCATAGGCAATAATAGCTAAATAGAGATATTTATGAGGATTCTTTATGATAAGCTTATACTCTTTGGGTAAGCTGTTTTTTATGGATGTGGTATCGTTTTTATACAGGGTTTCTATATCAGCAATATCAAAACTATCGATGCTGACAGGGTAGCCATCAGGAAAATCAGGTGTGAGGACACGAACAGTATTGGATGTACTTATAAAAAATAAACGGCCATCCGCAAAGCTGTTTTGAAGCTCTCGCCATCTTTCTTGTTTGCTTTGTTTATCAATAAGATAAATAAAGGGGGCTGCGATGATGAGATTCAAGATGATTATAAAAGCGGCCAATGACCCCATTTCGAAACCCCGGTTGTATTTTTTTTCTTCTTCTTTTTGTATTTCATCAAAGAAGACGCGCCATACAGCTTCTTTTCGCTTGCGCTCTTGCTCCATTAAGTGTGTCCACTGCGTATAGAGAAATGTTTGGTAGTGGTCGTATTGGTAACGTAGTTCTTGGTTTGATAAAACTCTATATGCTTCGTTGATTTTTTTAAAATGCTCGGTACCATGGGGATTCACATCCGGATGATACTGCTTTGCCAATTTCCGGTATGCCCATTTGATTTCTTCTCGTGTGGCAGTGCGTGATACGCCCAGTATTTTATAATAGTCATCCATGATGTCTTTTTTATAAAAGATAAGCAACAAATAAGAAACAAAAAAGGAGATAAGCCCAAGGCTATCTCCTTCATGTTACCACACAAAGCAAAAGGTGCTTAGTGCTGCTGAAGCAACAGTTTTTTTATCTTATGATAGATTTCGGTATTGTGATAAATACCTTGAAACTCCTCAGCGCCGGGACCAAAGGCAAAAACCGGTACGGGAACTGCCGTATGATGGGTTGTGATAAATTTCCCATCGACACTTTTTTCTTTCAATGAGCCGCCGACCAAGGCAAAGCCACCGGTTTCATGGTCTGCGGTAATAATTACCAAAGTATTGCCGTCTTTTTCGGCAAAATCGAGAACGGCTTCAATTGTGTTGTCAAAATCAACCATTTCTTCGATGATATACTGCGCATCATTGTTGTGGCCGCCCCAATCTATTTGCGAGCCTTCTATCATCAAAAAGAAGCCATCCGGATTATTGTTGAGTATTTCAATAGCTTTTAAAGCCGCTTTTTTTAGCAGTTCGCCACGCCCTTGGCTGTATCGAGGCAATCCATTATCGGCTAACAGAGCGGCCAGGGGTTGTGGAGCACGATGTTTGTCCAAATCCTGTACAGACAAAGCAACAAAGTAACCTTTTGCTTTCAGCGAATCGATAAGGTTGCGCCCGTCTTTACGCTTCATGAAAAATTTTTGTCCGCCACCTATGAAAACATCGATAGGCGTATTTAAAAAATCAAGCGCAATTTCTTCTTCCATTTTGCGCGATTTCTGATGCGCAATAAAGGAGGCGGGCGTGGCGTGGGTGATGCTGGAGGTGGCTACCAAGCCGGTTGCCAGCCCCTTGGCTTCGGCTTCTTCGAGAATGGTTGTTACCGGCTTGCCGGTACTGTCCACACCAATGGCGCCATTATATGTCTTTTGCCCTATAGACAAAGCCGTGGCGCCGGCTGCCGAGTCAGTTACATAGTTGTCGGATGAGTTTGTACGGGACAAGCCAATTACTTTACAGCGCTCCAGAGCAAGGTGCCCACCTTTGGCCGTCATCCCCGCATATATTTGAGCGAGTCCCATGCCATCACCAATCATAAGAATTACTTTGCGGGGTTTGTGTTGCGTATAAGCATTGAATGTCGCGAAAAGGAGCAAGGATACCAGTAATCGTTTCATAAGGTTTAGCTTTTGATTGAAGGTGCAATTTTAATAAATAAAGCTAAGAATCTGTAAAATGCTGTTTAAGAACAGGCAACCATTGATGTATGATTTGATAAGAATTGCCGGCTTGTGCCTGCAAAATACCTTTGACTTCCAATTGTAAAAGGGATGCATAGAGTTCGGGAAAGAGCTGTTCACTATGCAAGCTTAGTGCTTCTGTGCTCATACGGTAGTCGGGCGCTTTCAAAAGCAGCTTGATGATTTGCAGTTCGGTGGGCGATAGTACGGGTAATTTTTTTTCTTCATGAGAGGCAGGCGACAAATCCCATCCCATAAGACGTACCAAGTCTTCGGCTTGTTCAAGCAAGTGCGCCTGCTGCGTTTTTATCAAAAGATGGCAACCTTGCGAGGTGTCGTGAAAAACAGAACCGGGTACTGCCATGACCTCCCGGTTATAATCATTGGCTAAGCGTGCAGTAATGAGCGCACCACCTTTTTTTCGCGCTTCTACTACCACTACCACATCCGACAGCCCGGCGATGATCCGGTTGCGGGCAGGGAATAAAGCCGGATGTGTTTGTGTATAAGGTGGCGACTCGGTAAGTAATAAGCCACTATTTTTTAAAATTATTTTGGCTATTTTGATATGATCGGGAGGGTATATTTGATTTAAACCGCCTGCCAAAACGGCTACCGTCGGAATTCCGCTATCTATGGACTTTTGGTGTGCGTAAACGTCTATTCCGTAAGCAAGACCACTCAGTGTTATTAAAGAATATTGTTTTAAATCGTTAAAAAAACTATCTAAAAAATAATATCCATAACTGGATGGTTTACGGGTGCCGACTATTGCCACGGCCGGCCGGTTTAGTATTTCAAGATTGCCTGTGTAATACAATACCAAAGGAGCATCCGGTATTTCCTTTAGGCGATAAGGGTAATCAAAGCTTGTGATGGTGGTTATTTGAATGCCTAATTTCCGGCATTGCTCAATGATATTGTGTGCTTTGCGTAGCCATTGTTCTTTATGGTGCAGCTCATCTGATATGCGTTTCCCTATCCCCGGGACACTTCTTAGTTTTCCCGGTGGGGTAGAAAATACTTTTTCCGCGCTTCCGAAGGCTTGTATCAGCTGCCGCCCTAAGATGCTGCCTATTTTCGGAATAAGGGTAAGGGCTACCTCGTACAGTTTAGGGGAGTTCATTGCGAAGCATTTGAAGGAAAGATTTTACTTTCTTCAACGACTCGATGGCTTCTGCTTTTTTCTTTAGCTCGTTCTTGTGCTCGCTCAAATATTTATTGGCTCCCTCAATGGTGAACCCTTTATGTTTGAGCAGGTAGTAAATAAGCTGTAAGTCTTTAATGTCCGACTCTGTAAAACGCCGGTCACCATTGCTGTTTCGTTTGATTTGCAATGAGGGAAACTCCGATTCCCAGTAACGGATCACAGATGGCTCCACACCTAAGAAGGCAGCCACCTCGCCGATAGAGTAATAATGTTTCTTCGGCAAAGAAGAAGTGCTCTTGAACAAGTGTTCGTCAGTATATAGGGGGGAAGACATGACGGAGTTTTTTGAAAACTTTTTAATAAAGTCTTAAACAAATCTAATAAAAACTTGATGTAATAACAAGTTTTTGAGCGATAAAATTTTAAGGGGAAGGAATCACCTCCCCCTATTATACGTGAGCTTTGCAATACAAGTTTTGTTATTTTTTCTTCTTCATAAGCATGAGTGTCGATTCGCCCTTTCGGTATTTGTATCCAATACCAAAAGGCAAAGGTTTTATGTTTTCATGCCGGTATAAATCGTAAAGATCTTTTTGATACCAATCTTTAAACAACGCAATGGGACGGGTGTAATTTCCGTAGAGTTGAATATGCCAGTTGCCATCATTGAAGAAGCGGAGCGGTATGCCTGAATCATCTTGAAGCACAAAGCGCGACTTATTTAAAATGAAGCTGCGTATGTGTGAAAAGTAGTTTTTATGCATCAGGTATGAAGCCGACTTAATAAAAGTAGTCGAGATAGGTTGGTTCTGCAACCATTGATAAAGATGATTTTGTTCATCGAAGTGGGCGTCTGAAAGATCGGCTGAGAAATAATAGAGTTCTTTCGCAGACTCTGGGTTTTCGTGAGGTGAAAACACAATGCGCACGGCCTGTTTGCTCAATGTGTCAACAGGCACAAGCTTACCGCTGACATCAAAAGCCATCGGTTGTATGTCTATAATTTTATAGTCGAGTTGTTTTAGAAAGACCAACAGCAGGTGAATGGTGCCGTTGAGTTCTTCGGCTCGCTTACCCGTTAAATCCACTTTCATGCTAAGCGTCCGGAAGAAGCTGAGGTTTAAAATGTGATACATTGATTTTTCTAAGGATGCAAAATACTCATTGAGTTCCTCTTCGGACATTTGCAAAAGGGGAGGTAAGGAGCCCACCGGTTCAAGACCTATCAGATAATAGCTTTTAAAATCAGGGAAAAAGAGTGCCGTATGAAGAATATCAGCACCGGCAAAAGGATAAAAACACCCACCATCTATCTTGTTGGGCTCTGCGAGCTCCTGTAATGCCCATGCTTTTAAAATATCAAATTTGCTGCTTTTATTTTGCCATGTTTTTTGAATATTTTGGCTGTAGCTCTGCCATGCTTTTGATTGGACAAGCGTTGAAAACGTATCGGTGGCGGGGGGCGTGCCGGCCATGACAGAAGCCAAATCGTCGTAATAAGTGTTTTCTACCGTTTCTGCTTCTTGCAACTCTTTTTTCAAAGAGTCCGTACGGCTGCCTTTTTTCTTTTCTTCATTCTCTTGCGGCTCACTGCATGAAAGCAGTGTTCCCACTAACAAAAATAAAAGATAGGTATATTTTTTAATCATAATTTTTTGTTTTTACTAAACCAATAAACAACATAACCAATCAATAGCCACAATAATGAAGCCATAGACTCATAAGTGCGGCTCATAAGTAAAAAATACATTGTCCATGCCGTTCCGGCAAGAAATACGACAGGAACGAGCGGATAGCTCCATGTTTTGTATGTCGGCGGTTGTTCATAAATATTTTTCCTTCTGGCAACGAATAAGCCCAGCACTGTCAGGAAAGTAAAGGTATCTAAAATAAAGGCTATAGCATAGAGGATGGATTCGAAGGAAGTAGAAAGAATCAATATCAAAGCGATAGTAGATTGAAAAAGAATAGCATAAACAGGTACGCCTCCCTTGTTCTTTTTCGCAAAGAAGCGGAACAGCTTTAAATCCTCGCCAATGACTTGTGAAACTCTTGGACCTGCCCATGTCATGGCGCTGATAGATGAAATTAAAAGAACGGCTATCATAAAAGCCATGACTTTACTTGCTGTTTCACCCAAAAAAGCTTTTGCCGACAGATAGCCTACATCTACGGGCTGCGCACTGGCCGCTTGTATGCTTGCCAATTCTTCTAAGTCAAGTGTTGTCAAGAAAACGATATGCAGCAATAGATACAGTGTGGCCACCAGGCCGGCGCCTATGAATAAAGAGCGTGATACGTTGATTTGCGGCTTGTCTATTTCATTGGCTATATAAGCACTGGCATTCCAGCCTGAATAGGCAAAAGAAACGAAAGCAAGGGATATGGCGAATCCACCACTAAAAATCAAATCCCAGTCGCCTGCTTTTACTTTTAGCGTATGGGTGACCGGTGCAGGAGCCAGCCACAGGCCGGCTATTATGAAAAACAACAGAAATGCCACCTTGATGGCAGTAGAGTATTTTTGAAAGATGCCGCTCATTCGCACGCTTTGTAAATGCACAAGCGTAACAAGTACAAGTATCGTTACCGCATAGGATTGAATGCTTGCCCAAGGGAAAACACTGAAAAAGTAACTGCCAAAAGCCATGGCACTCAAGGCAACCGGTGCGGCAAAGCCTACAGTCATGGAGACCCAGCCGGATAAAAAACCCACTACGGGATGATAAATACGGGAAAGATAATGATACTCACCACCGGAACGCGGAAAGCGGCTTGCCAATTCGCCGTAAGAAAGCGCACCACACAAAGCAATGACACCTCCTGTTAACCATAGCATTAAAATAGGGAACGCCGATGGTGTCTGTTGGGCCTGGTATCCCAAGCTGGTAAAAACACCGGTGCCAATCATGTTGGCAACCACTACTGCTGTGGCCGCCTGTAAGCTAACTTTCCGGTTGCGGGCAGAAGATGTTGTGTTTTGCATATAGAACTTGCTTATTCCAAAGATTGATTTTCTATGGATGCAAGTTCTAAAATTTTATTGTATTCTTCGTCACTTAGCTCGCTAAAGAAATAGTAAACCGGGTTTACACGCTCCCCTTTATAGTGCACCTCATAGTGCAGATGGGGCGCCGTGGACAGGCCCGTGCTTCCTACATATCCGATACACTGTCCTCGTTTTACTTTTTGTCCCGGCTTTACATTGAAGCGCGACATGTGTGCGTAAAGAGTGACATAACCATAACCATGATCTATACGCACCTCTTTGCCATACCCCCCGTATGAGCTTCTTACCACGGATACAACGCCGTCAGCTGTAGCATAAATAGGCGTACCGGTAGGTGCAGCAAAGTCAATGCCGCCATGGAACTGGCGAACTCTATAAATAGGATGGTAACGATAACCAAAGCCGGAGCTCAGGCGCGTCAGCTGTTTGTTCGATAAGGGTTGTATGGCCGGTATATGAGCCAACATTTTGTCTTTCTCTTTGGCCAGCTTCACCAGCTCATCATAAGATTTGCTTTGTATGTACACCATCCTTTTAAGCCGATCTACCTTCTTGCGCAGTTCTACCACTGTTTCGGTGGTGGAGGACTGGCGGCTAAAAAGTGCTTTATAGCGATCGGTACCTCCGAAGCCTGCTTGCCGCACGGTAGAGGGGATCGGGTCCGCCGCAAAAATTACGCGATATATTTTATTATCCCGCTCTTCGAGGCTCGCCAGTACTTTGTGCAATTGTTCCACTTCCTTCTGTAACACTTCGAACTGCACACGCAGCTCTTCGTTTTCTTGCTCCAGGCGGGCTTCCCGACTGGTTTTGTAGTACTTGCTATAGAAAATGGATATTACAATACCAAATACAAAAGCAAGGGCTAAAAATCCCAAAGCATTCAGAATATAGTCAATTGGTCTTGTTCTTACACGTTCATACTTGCAGGTGCGGGTGTCATAATAATATTTAATCTTTGCCATAAAGCCATTTTCTGTTAATCTACACTATCGCAAATGTAACAAAATATTACACTGAGACCAAGGATAGCAGCCATTATTAAATACGCAACCGCGAGCAGACGGTTGGGGATGGGTGCTTTATTCGCTAATTTTACATAAAAATTGTGCTTTCGTTGAAAGCTGCTAAATTTGCATATTCAACTTTTAATTGAGTGAAACAATGATGAATGCCAACGAAATCAGAGATAAGTTTTTGAAATTTTTTGAGTCGAAAGGTCATTTGATTGTGCCCTCTGCGCCCATTGTCATGAAAGATGACCCCACCTTGATGTTTATGAACTCGGGCATGGCACAATTTAAAGACTACTTTTTAGGTAATAAGAAACCGCCGGCACCCCGTATTGCCGACACTCAAAAATGCTTACGTGTTACGGGTAAGCATAATGACCTTGAAGATGTGGGGCATGACACTTACCACCACACTTTTTTTGAAATGCTTGGCAACTGGTCTTTTGGCGATTATTTCAAGAAAGAAGCCATTGAGTGGGCATGGGAGCTGCTTACCGAGGTTTACGGCTTGCCTAAAGAACGCTTATACGTAACTGTTTTTGGAGGTGATGCAGAGGAAGGGTTGGAAGCAGACGAAGAAGCCAAGGCTTTGTGGCTTCGCATTGTGCCCGAAGACCGCATTTTGTACGGCTCTAAAAAAGATAACTTTTGGGAAATGGGCGATACCGGTCCTTGTGGTCCTTGTTCCGAAATACATATAGACTTGCGCGATGAAGCGGAAATTGCACAATTGCCGGGCCGGGAGTTAGTCAACAAAGACCATCCGTTGGTGATAGAGATATGGAACCTGGTATTCATGCAATACGAGCGCATGAGCGATGGCAGCCTGCGCCCCTTGCCGGCCAAACATATCGATACGGGCATGGGTTTCGAACGCCTGTGTATGGTGGTGCAAGGCAAAAAGTCGAACTACGACACAGACCTGTTTCAACCCATCATCAAAGCTGTAGCACAAAAAGCCGGGGTGCATTATGGCGATAACAGCAAAACAGATGTAGCACTGCGTGTGATTGCTGACCATGTGCGCGCCATTACATTCACCATTGCCGATGGGCAGCTGCCCGGCAGCACAGGCGCCGGTTATGTGATACGTCGCATCTTGCGACGCGCCGTACGCTACGGCTATACCTTCCTTGGTTTCCAAGAGCCGTTCCTCTTCGAGCTGGTCGATATCCTTGCCAACATGTTTGAAGATGTGTTCTCCGAAGTGAAACAGCAAAAAGACTTTGTAAGTAATGTCATCAGGGAGGAGGAGCGCTCTTTCCTTCGCACTTTGGATACAGGGCTTAAACGACTGGAGCAATACTTTGAAGCACATGCCGAAAAACAAGTAATAGACAGAAAAACAGCTTTTGAATTATACGATACCTTTGGCTTCCCCATTGACCTTACCGCCCTGATTGCTCGCGAACGCGGCTTCCGGGTAGATATGGAAGGGTTTGAAAGTGAAATGCAGAAGCAAAAAGAACGTTCAAGAAGTGCTACCGCGCTGGAAACCGGCGACTGGGTTGTGCTTCATTCAGATAATGAAGTGGAGTTTGTGGGATATGACACGCTTTCTTGCGAAGCCAAATTGCTAAAATACAGAAAGGTAAAAGAAGGCAAAAAAACATTTTATCAGCTTGTATTTAATAGAACGCCCTTTTACCCTGAAGGAGGAGGACAGGTCGGTGACCGTGGTGTAGTACGCATACTGGGAAGCGATGTGCAAATTCCCATCGTAGATACTAAGAAGGAGAATGACCTCATTGTGCATTTTACCACCGATGAGCGTTGGCTCTTGGTAGATGGGCTTGCCGATAAAATATTTTTGTTAGAGGTGAATAAAGAAAAACGCCTGGCTGCACAACGCAACCACTCAGCCACCCACTTGTTGCATGCGGCGCTTAAAAAGGTGCTGGGCGACCATGTGGCTCAACGGGGCTCTTTGGTTTCGGACGAGGTCTTGCGTTTCGACTTTTCCCATTTCTCGGCACTTACGCAAGAAGAAATTATAACTATTGAAAAAATAGTAAATGAAAAAATAAGAGAAAACATTGCACTTGATGAACGCAGAAGCGTGCCTATCCAAGAAGCGCTGGAAATGGGCGCCACGGCTCTGTTTGGGGAAAAATACGGAGAGTATGTACGCGTGATTACTTTCGATGAAAACTACTCAAGGGAACTGTGCGGCGGAACTCATGTGCGTGCCACCGGCGAAATTGGTTATTTCGTCATAGCTTCGGAAAGCTCGGTAGCTGCCGGTGTACGACGCATTGAGGCTTATACCGGCGCAAAAGCTGTGGAGTATGCACGCCGGCATATTGACCTGGTGCAAGAAAGCAAGCACATGCTCAAAGCTAAAGACCTGAAAAAATCTATCGAGCAATTGATTTCAGAAAAGCAAAGCTTGAGCAAGGAAATTGAGCGACTCAAGGCAGAGAAAGTAAGCGCTATCAAGAAAACGCTTTTAGAGAAAAAGCGAGAAGTTGATGGTGTCCACTATATAGTGGATAAAGTAGCACTTCCCGATGGAAACGCTTTGAAACAACTGGCATTTGAGCTGCGCAACCAAGTGCAAAACTTGGTGCTGATATTGGGAGCAGAAGTAGGCGAGAAAGCTCAATTGGCCATCATGCTTTCCGACTCTTTGGTGAAAGAAAAAGGATGGCATGCCGGAAATGTAGTAAAAGAAGCAGCCAAAGAGATTAATGGCGGTGGTGGTGGGCAACCTTTCTTTGCTACCGCCGGCGGTTCGAAAAAAGAAGGCTTGGACCGCGCCATTCAAAAAGCTAAAGATTTATTGAAGTAGATAAAAATATTGTTTGAAATGATGAAATTAGAGGAAGTACTAAAAAAATATGAACCGGTCATAGGGCTTGAGGTGCACGCCCAGCTCAAAACACGCAGCAAAGCCTTTGCACCGGAAGAAGCTGTTTACGGCGCATTGCCCAACACAAGTGTTAGTGTAGTTACATTGGCGCATCCGGGCGTGCTTCCAAAAGTAAACAAACGCACTTTCGATTTCGCAATCAAAATGGGGCTGGCTTGTGGTAGCCAAATCACTGAATATAACTTCTTCGATAGAAAAAACTATTTCTACCCCGATTTGCCTAAGGGCTATCAAATATCACAAGACAAAACCCCTATCTGCCGGGGAGGTGCCATTCATATCAAGCTGCCGGACGGAACAACCAAAGCTATTGGCATTACGCGTATTCATATAGAGGAAGACGCCGGAAAATCGATGCACATAGAAGGGGAGGAGGAGAGCTTTGTGGATTTCAACCGTGCCGGTGTTCCTCTGATTGAAATCGTGAGTGAGCCTGATATACGTAGTGCCGATGAAGCCTATGCCTACTTGGTGGAAATAAGAAAATTGGTTCGCTATCTGGACATATGCGATGGCAATATGGAGGAAGGTTCACTTCGCTGCGATGTAAACGTATCTATCCGCCCCCGGGGAAGTGAGCGCTTCGGTACACGTGTAGAAGTGAAAAACCTAAACTCTTTTGGCAACGTAAAAAGAGCCATAGAGTTTGAGATTGTAAGACAGGCAGAACTTATAGAGCGTGGCGAGTCCTTTGTGCAGGAAACACGCATGTTCAATGCCGAGACAGGACAAACGTACAGCCTGCGTACAAAAGAATCGCTGAATGATTACCGCTACTTCCCCGAGCCCGACCTGACCCCCGTATATGTCACACAGGAGTGGATAGAACGCATACAGGCAGAGATGCCCCCACTGCCTTGGGAGCTGTTCGATAAGTTTACCAAGGAATACGGCTTGTCGGAGTACGATGCCGAAGTGTTGACCTCAGAGCGGGACATTGCACTCTATTATGACGAAGCTTGTCAATACACCAAAGAGTACAAGGCAGTAGCCAACTGGATAAGTGTGCAGGTCAAGGCATATCTCAACGAACTGGCTTATACCATTGATGAATTTCCTTTGAAGCCAAAGGCCATTGCCGATTTGGTCAACCTGATTGCCGAAGGGAAAATTACACACAACATTGCATCCAAGCAGTTGTATCCGCTGATGCTTGAAAATCCGGACATTGAGCCCGAAGCTTTGGCGCAACAACATCAGTTAATTGTAAATACCAATACAGACGAACTGCTGGGGATTGTAAAAGAGGTGATTGCCCGCTTCCCCGATAAGGTGGAAGAGTATAAAAATGGCAAAAAGGGACTCTTGGGCATGTTTATGGGGCAGGTGATGCGTGCTACCCAAGGTAAGGCAGACCCCAAGTTGGCCACACGTTTATTGCAAGAAGAGTTGGAACGTTTATAGAATTCTAAATAAAAAATATTATGTTAAGTAAAGTAAAAAACATAGCCATTTACGCCTTATTGGGTGGGCTTGTAGCTTGTTCTTCCCAAGAAGGAAAGCAAAACCAAATTCAAATAAAAGGTGAGGTGTTCACAGGCTCATCACAAGACACACTACACCAGGTATTTCTGGATGTGGTTAAGGAAAATGAATACAAGACGATAGATACTGCACAAATCAATGAAAAAGGGCAGTTCTCGTTCGAGGTGGAACCGGCCAATGAATTTGGAAGAATTCGCTTCGAAAACAACAACAGTATTCCTATTTATGTTGACAGCTCTTTGCACCTGCAAAAAATAGATATCTATTCGCCCATTGCCAAATATGATTTGGTAGAGGGCTCGAAGGTCAACCGGGAGATTGCTCAGTTTCTTGCTATCCTGCGGGATTTTAATATGGTAAACGATTCTTTGCAAAGAGAATACATTCAAGCAGAACAAGCGGGAGATGAAGAACGAAAAGCAGCTTTGGAAGAAGTTTTCCGGAAGTCCTATTATACATCGGTTGAAAAAACCAAAGCGCTTATCAATACCCTTATACCTTCTGTGTCAGTAATTTATGCTGCCAGCTTGCTTAATATGGTGGATGATGGCACTTTTTTAAAGGAGTTGGCAGAAAAAATGCAGAAAGCATATCAGGGCAAACCCATGCCTTCGGCAGTGAAGCGTTTTATAGACTACATGTCCCAAGTGAGCCTGTCTGAAGATGTGCAGAGTGCAGGACCGGAGGAAGGAAGCATGGCTCCTGATTTCTCCTTGCCTCAAGCCGACGGCACTCCTTTTAGTTTGTCGAAACTACGCGGCAAATATGTGCTCGTTGACTTTTGGGCAAGCTGGTGCGGACCATGCAGGAAGGAAAATCCTCAGGTGGTTGCTTTATACAATAAGTACAAAGATAAGGGATTTGAGATATTGGGCGTATCTCTTGATGAGGACAAAGAAGCATGGTTGAAGGCTATAGAAAAGGACCGGCTTACATGGATTCATGTTTCGGACCTTAAAGGATGGCAAAATGAAGCGGCACGCCTTTACAATGTGAACGCCATACCGATGACTTATCTTATAGACCCGGATGGCGTCATTATTGCCAAAGGACTACGGGGACCAGCTCTCGAAGCTAAACTCCAAGAATTGCTTGGTAAGTAAATTTATTTCAGCAATTCCTTAAGCGCCTTCCAAAAAAGGCGCTTTTTTGTTTCATCGTCTCGTATGTCGGTCAGCGTATCTGCCCATAAAAAGGCAACAGAGTCTTTTTGTATTTTATACTTTGAAGGTGCAGATAAATTAGAAAAAAGCTGTTGGGGGAGCAATTCCGAAAAATATACTCCAGCGGTTGTGCAGGTCGTAGATGCTTTCTTCCGGAAGGTCTTCCATATATAAAAAAGTCACTTCATTTTGCCCTAAGCCATGGGGAAGCAGTTGCCCCATGGCTTGTATGACTTTTGTAATAAAAAGACTGCCTTTGTCAGTGATTGACAGATCTTCGCGCTTGCCTATCAATATCAAAGGTTTTTCAAAAGAGACGATACTACTTAACTGCACTCTGTTTTTAATTAAGTAGAGTGGGGCATCGTCGAATATGAATTGCAGCCAGGCTTTTTCTTCTGCCATTTTACTCTGTGGTAGGATACAGGTTTTTCGAAAGCAGCTCCTTTAGCTCGGTAGCATCTTGTATTTGCATTCTGCCACTGAGTATCAGACGAAGTTCACGGCGGTGTATGGCACTTTCATACAAGCGCTTTTCTTCCTCTGTTTCAGGAATCACCTCGGGAACATCTATCGGGCGCCCCGTTTGGTCCACTGCAACAAAAGTATAGAAGGCCTCATTGGTCTTGTGTTTTGTTTGAGCAGGTATGTCTTCTGCCCATACCTCTAAATGAACTTCCATGGATGAGTTGAATGCGCGCGTTACTTGTGCCTTGATAGTAACAACGTTTCCAAGTTTAATGGGGTGTCTAAAAGAGACATTATCAACAGAGGCAGTTACTACTATACGGTTTGAATGCTTTTGCGCAGCTATAGCAGCAGCAATATCCATGAAATACATTAAACGCCCTCCCATAAGGTTGCCCAAAGTGTTGGTATCGTTGGGCAGTACCATTTCTGTCATGGTAGTAAGGGACTCTTTTGCCGGTTTTGCTTTTCTTGCCATTGAATGTTTATTTTTTCCATCCATATTTTCCTAACAGAGGTACAAATTTAAAGAAATCCCCTACGATTTCCTCGAATGTATCCTCACTTTTGCGTACAATACAGTGCATGCGTTGTGTACGTTGGTCGCCTACAGGTGCCACCAAGCGTCCCCCAATAGCCAATTGATTCTTTAGCTCCTTTGGAATACCGGGAGCTGCAGCAGTGATAAGTATTCTGTCGAAAGGTGCACATTGGGGCAAGCCTTTGCTTCCATCTCCGCAAAACGCTTGAATATGTTTTTCAAGCCCCATCAGCGTAAACATTTGCTTGGCTTTTTTGAATAGTTTGTCGTGATACTCTATGGTGAACACTTTAGCGCCCATGGCTGCCAAGATACAAGCCTGATAGCCGGAACCGGTTCCTATTTCCAGTACTCGCATGCCCGGTGTTACTTGTAGCAGCTCGGTTTGATAAGCCACGGTATAAGGCTGTGAAATGGTTTGCCCTTCATCTATGGGAAACGCTTTGTCTTGATAGGCATGCTCAAGAAAAGCTGAATCTAAAAACCAATGCCGGGGGATGAGCTCAATAGCTTGCAGGACGCGTTCATCCTTGATACCTTTTTGCCGTAGCTTATTTACCAGCTGCCGGCGCATGCCTTTATGTCTATATTCGTCTTTATACATAAGCAAATATAAGGTGATGCCTCGCTTTTTTTAATAGAACAAAAATACTACTTTGTGACCTTAAATCACCAAAATATATCTTTGAGTATGTTTACAGGCATTGTAGAAGCAATCGGCAAAGTTACATCAGTAGATACAAGAGAAAATAACCGCATATTTACAATAGAAGCCCCTTTTGCAAAAGAGTTGAAAATAGACCAAAGCGTTGCGCATGATGGAGTTTGTTTAACCGTTATAGAAGTTGATAATAATACCTATAAGGTAGAGGCAATTAAAGAAACACTTGATAAAACCACATTGAGCCGCTGGAAGGTGGGGTATAATGTTAATTTGGAACGTTGTTTGCCTGTTCATGGACGCTTCGATGGTCATATAGTTCAAGGGCATGTAGATACTACAGCTACCTGCATAGAAAAAATAAAAGAGCAGGGGAGTTGGCGCTTTTTCTTTAAATATCCGCCCGAAAAAGGAATTACAGTACCTAAGGGCTCGATTACCGTAAATGGTGTCAGCTTGACAGTTGTTGATTCAGAAGATGGTATATTTTCCGTAGCTATTATTCCATATACATACGAGCACACAAACTTTTGTTTCCTTTCCGAAGGTGACCAGGTCAATATAGAGTTTGATATTATAGGAAAATATGTGCAGCGCCTTGTAAAAGGATACCAATAAAGCATGGGGAAGTCCCCATGCTTTGGTTTTAAGATGCAAACGATATCCAGTCTATCCCTTTCTTCAAGAGCGATAATGTTTCTGCTTCCGGGGAACCGGGCGCCGGCTGGTAATTGTATTTCCACGCAGCCAGCGGAGGCATGCTCATAAGAATGGATTCTATGCGCCCTTGAGTTTCAAGCCCAAATTTTGTACCTGCATCATATACAAGATTGAATTCAGCATACCGGCTTCTGCGAACAAGCTGCCATTCTTTTTGTTTTTCATTAAAGGGTTTGTCTTTTTTACTTGATATAAGCAACTTGTAGGCAGGGATAAAACTAAGCCCTACATCTTTTACAAAGTTGAATATATCATCTTTTTGCATACTGTTATCTTCAGTCAAGCGGTCGAAAAATATACCCCCAATTCCGCGTGTTTCTTGCCTGTGAGGTATAAAGAAATAGTTATCTGCCCACTCTTTAAACTTAACATAATAATTGTTATTGTGTTTATCGCAGCAATCTTTAAGAAGTTTATGAAAAGCAGCTGCGTCGGTTTTGTCAATGTAATGGGGGGTAGCATCTATACCTCCACCAAACCAATATTGTCCATTGCTTGCCTCAAAATAGCGCACATTCATGTGAATAATAGGGACCCATGGGTTGAATGGGTGCAATACAATCGATACGCCTGTGGCAAAGAATTCGCCTTCGGGTAAGACGCCTTTCTGCACGAGAGGAGCGGGCGTAGCGCCATATACCTCCGAGAAATTAACGCCGCCTTTTTCTATCAGCTTGCCGTTCTGTATCACTCTTGTTCTGCCGCCACCCCCGCCGGGACGCTCCCAAAGCTCTTCCATAAATTTTTCTTTTCCATCCAGGGCTTCCAGCTCCTGACATATGTGGTCTTGCAAATCTTTGAACCATTCAGCAATTGACTCTTTGGTTAGCTTAATCATAAAAGTTGATATTTTTTACCTCTTTATAAAAATTTAAAATGGATATCCAATACCTATGTTTAGCAAGGCTGCATTACTACCGCTAAAAGGTTTATTGATTGATATGTTATTGAGTACCCACCTGCTACCCTGTGGCTGCGCAGGATCCACCGCCTTGATTCCCAAATCCAAGCGAAGTAACAGAAAAGTAAAATCGAAACGCAACCCAAAGCCGGTACCAACGGCTACTTCCCGCCAAAATTTGTTGGTAAATTGCCCTCCCGGCCGGTCTGTATCTTTGCTTAGTGTCCATACATTGCCCATATCAACAAACAAGGCGCCGTTGATAATCCACCAGATTTTGAACCTATATTCAACACTTCCTTCCAATATGATATTGCCGGGTTGTTCGAATCTATATGATACGTTGCCACTATCATCTATATGGTCGTAACTTCCGGGACCTAAACGCCGGGGTGGCCATGCCCGGATACTATTGCTGCCACCTGCAAAAAAGAACTTCTCATAAGGAATAGTTGAGGAGTTGCCATAGGGCCATGCAGCACCGCCCAAAAACTTCATAGCAAGTGTTGATTCTTTAGATAGTGGATAATGATAACGAAGGTCTGTGTAAAACTTCAAATATTTAAAATAGTTTAAACCGAAAAGCGTGTTGTCTGCATTCAGTATTTTTTCATTAAAAAAGTTTAAAACAGCGCCGCCCGATTCGCCATAAAAGCGCACAAAGCGTGAAATGACATTATTAGTTGATATATCGTTGTACGTCCAGCTGCCATAAGAGCTGGTAATGAAAGCATTTTGAAAGCTCTGCTGTATTGTTGGCGATGACAACTGCTCCAAGAAGGCGTCAAGTGCAGCGGTGCGGTCTGTATTTACAATGTTTATATCGAGAGGCGAAAATTCATAGCGGTAATGGGGAAGCTTTCGCCATTGGTATTTGATATAGAAGTTGGAATTACGCCGGGTATACTCCGGCCGGTTGGTGAAGTTAAAAGACAAGCCAAGTATTGTCTTTGGTTGCTTGTGCAGGAATTTATATTGCCACTTCTTGGGCAAGATAAAGTGGGGAATGGTGAGTGAGCTACTGTAGTTTACCTCGGTAGTAGAATATATTTGTGACTGGTCGGTAAGGCTGGTTTGGCCGTCGATGGCAAAACGGAAACTATTCTCAAATATTTCCATTCCCCCAAACGGATTCCTGTTTTTTAGGCTAAAATTCACGAAAGGTCCCGGCAGCCCTTGTACCACGTTTAAACCTGTTTCACTGGTGAAGGAAAACTTCTCCATAGGGGCAGCACTGATAACGGGCGTCAGCTTGGTAGAACGGTTGTCCTTTAAGTTAATATTGATGAATTTAAACATGTCAAGCGTTGAAAGTGACTGCTGCGTTTTTCTTATGCTTGACTCCTGAAACCAGTCCCCCTCATGGAAATGAATTTGCTGTGCTAAAATATCAGGATTGAAATTCCTGTCTGCCAAGTAAACACGAATGTGCTTGCCATCATATGTTTGAAATTGCCGGGCTTGTGATGTGTCAATGCGGTTTGTGCCTCCATTCGATGGAATAACCAAAAAATAGGGGGCTGTTAGCTGATAGCGCAAATGCTTCCCTTGTAAATTATCAGGCGCAATTTGGTCTATTTCTTTACCCAAGCTTTGAACATTCACTTTATTGGTATCGATTCTGCTGGGGGCATTTACCACAAAACGGATATCTGCCTTCTTTTGCATTTGAGAAGTATCCACTTCAATACTTACATATTCGCGCGTAAAGCGGAAATAGCCTTTCTCACGCATATAGGTTTCTATGTCTGCCCGTATTTTATCCAAATAGTCGCGATCGTAGTGGACCATTTGCCTCGACTGACGCCTAATAAAAGGCGGCAGGAGACTATCAAGGTCAGTTTGTGCGGTGATAACGGCAACACTGTCTATCCGGTAGGGGACGTGCTCATGGATAATGTAGGTAGCCTTGGCTAATCGTCCTTGTTTGGAAATAGTATCTATTTTAAGCGCTACTTCCGCATCAAAAAAGCCCTTGGTATGCAAAAACTCCCGCAGGTTGCGTATCGACTCATAACTCTTGCTTTGGTTTAAAATCACCGGTGGCTCACCCACCACACGCATAAGGAAATTACCTTCTTTGAGTTTGGTTTCCAGCTTCTTTATTTTTTTATCTCTCTTGTAAATCAGCTTGTTTACCTTGGCATTATTGCCTACGTATTTTTCTATTTTTTGCTGATACTTCTGTTTGGTTTCATCTATTTGTTTTTCGATGCGTCCGGGCTTGAAAAACTGCTTTCCTAAATAGTAGATTTCCACATAGGGCATGAAGCCAAAGACTTTCCGGTTGGGACGTTGCATCAAGTATGGCTCCAACAAGTCACTATCTAAAGAATCCGTTTTTATTTCTTGGGCATACAGTATGTACTCGTTTTCTTTGAGGGAAAGAATGCTGAAACACCCCGATAGTAAAACTATCGAGAGGAGGCTGAAAAATGCTACTTTTGCCTTTGAGTGCATCCGTCTTGTTGGTTGAAAAAACTATGTGCAATGATAACGAATAAATGGAAAAAGACCTTGCGGCAACTGCAACAAAAGAAGTACAGAAAACAATTGGGGCTTTTTGTAGTAGAAGGACGTAAAATGGTAGAAGAATGTTTGCGCTTTGCGGCTGAACGGATAGAGCAGGTTTTTGCAATAGAACACTTATGTTCGGCATGGCAGCAGGCTTTTCCGGAGGTGCATATAGAAGCGGCTTCCGGAAGCGACATACAAGCGTGCAGTGCTTTGCAAAACAATCAAGAAGCCTTGGCAGTGCTTCGTATCGACTCATCCGGCAATGATTTGCCACAGCAGTGGTCCCAGTCTTTGTTCGTGTATTTAGATCACATACAGGACCCGGGAAATATGGGCACCATCATGCGTATTTGTGACTGGTATGGGCTTCCGTCTCTTTTGGTATCAGAAGATACGGTGGATGTTTGGAATACTAAAACGATACAGGCAAGCAAGGGGAGTTTTTTGCGTGTCAAAGTGTATTACTGCTCAATGGAAAGGTTGTTAGAGACAATGCCCCCAAAAACCGTCATTTGGGGGGCTGAACTTCAAGGCAAGGACATTCATACCATAAAACCAAGAGAGCACAACAACACAGCCCCCTTGATATTGGTAATGGGCAACGAAGCCAACGGCATACGCGATACCACCCGTAAATTTATTGATGAATATATAACAATTCCCCGCTACGGTGCAGCCGAGTCACTCAATGTGGCCATGGCCACGGCCATTCTTGTGGATAATCTTAAAAGAGTGGGCTATTAAGCGCTTCTTTTTTAAGCCTTTGTGCAATATCATCGCCTAAATACCACTCTACGAGGTAATGAATCAGATAAAGCACGGGCGTAGTGATGACGGCTATAATGAACTTGTAAGAATAGTTGATTATACCAACCGAAATAATTTCAGACAAAGACCAAGGTCCAAAAATGTAAAAGGCTATGTAAATAACCACAAAGCTATCTATAAACTGAGACACGATGGTTGAACCGGTAGCCCGGAGCCATATGTATTTTTCGCCTGTTCTTTTTTTGAACAATGAAAAAACAGTAGCATCAATCAACTGTCCAAGAAGGAAGGCGGTTATTGACCCTATAATAATACCCAAACCTTGACGATATACCGTATTGTAGGCATAATTGATATCGATAGGAGGGGTTACTTTTTCTTTGTATATCGTAACCCAAAAATCAGCAGCCGGCAGGTGGGTGGTAACACTAATTCCTAAAAAGGCATAAGCTATAAGGGCTGCCGTAAGGATAGACAGATAACGCACACCGCCTTTTCCAAAATATTCATTCACAATGTCCGATATAATAAATACCACGGGCCATATCACTACACCGGCAGACAGGTTAAAATCCAAGCGGTATCCCATGATGGGGATTTGCGCAGGTGGAATTCCCAGCATCTTTTCCAAAGAAAAGATCTTTACACCAATCATTTCGGCCAGTAGAGCATTGCTTATGAAAATACCACTAAGAACAAGCAGCAGGTGGGTCCTTTTACGGTAATATTCTTGCTCTTTATGCATGTGTCTTACTGTAATTTAACTGGTTGAGATTAAGCTTCATCCCTTCTTTTGCTGTGTAAACGGAAGGAAAAATACTGCGTGCTTCTTCTTCGAAAACGCGCCGGTCAGGATGTCGGTAAGAGAAATGCCCAAGCAATAAATGCTTGGCTTGACATTGATGGGCAATGAGAGCTGCTTCTTTTGCCGTAGCATGCAATGTTTTTTCTGCAAGTTCTTTTTCCGAATGCAAGAATGTAGATTCGTGATAGAGTAGTGTGACTTCACGGCAGTATTCAATAACGCTTTCATCATAGGCAGTGTCGCTGCAGTAGGCAAAAGACAAAGCAGGCAGCGGCTCGGTGTAATCTTCACTTTTATACAAGAGCGTCCCATCTTCGGCAAGTATATCTTCGCCTTCTTTCATCCGGCGGATGTATTCATAGGGGATGCCGTCCCCTTTTTCTGTAAGAAACCGCCGTTCTGCTTGTACTTGGCTGATGCGAAATCCTACGGTAGGGATACGGTGTTTTAGCGGAAAAGCCAATACTTCCCATTTTTTATCTTGATATATCACCCGGGCAGCATTGGTTGGAATGCTTTGGTAGTCAATATTGTATTTCAGCTGTGTATCGGAAGCCCGTAGAACAGCGGTCAATATGTCTGCCAATCCGTGAGGGGCATAGATGGTAAGCGGCGTGGTACGCCCATGCATGTGCATGCTCATGATAAGCCCTACCAAACCTATGTAATGGTCTGCATGCAGGTGGGAGATAAATATACGGCGAAGCTTATTGTAGTTGCCACCATAGCGAAAAAAAGGCACTTGTATGCCCTCGCCACAGTCTATCAACCACTGCTCATCATTCAAATAGCTCAATAGTAAACCGGAAGTATAATGCTCAAAAGAGGGCACAGCAGCAGCCGTGCCCAATACGGTTAGCCATACGGGATTCATCAGTCTTGCTCTTCTTCGTCGGAGTCGTTTAGTTCACGTTCTATTTCATCCATAAAAATAGCTTCCACGGCTTCGTGCCGGGTAGGTAAAATATTAATGATGCGGTCGAGTTGGGAAATAGCAAGGACTTTGGCTACATGCTCGCTCACTGCACAGACCACAAAAGAGCCATTGCGCTCATTGCTTAGTTTATTACCTACCAATATGGCGCTCAAGCCGGATGAGTCAATATATTTTACATTCGACAGGTCTAAAACAAAATTTTTATACTCTTCTTTTTCTGCTAAATCATGAAATATGCTTTTCAATTCAGCAGTATTGACAGCATCCAGCTTATGTGTTTGTGGGATAATGATGGCTGCTTTTTCTTCTTTTTCTATTTGAAAACTCATAGTTGATGCTTGTTTTATGCCAATAAGCGTTCTTTTTCTAAATAAGCTTTAATGTTATGCTCGATACGTTTGAGCACCTCCTCTGTGGTGAGAGATGCGCCGATATGGATGGTTTTTCCCGTCATGGTGGAATATAGTTCCATATAACGCTGCATAATGCGCTCTACTACTTCATCTGTCATCGGCGGCACTTCTTGCCCTTCCTTGCCCTGAAAACCATTTTCTATCAGCCATTGACGTACAAACTCCTTGGATAGTTGTTTTTGGGGTTTGCCTTCTTTTTGGAGTTCCTCGTAGGTGTCTAAATAGAAATAACGCGAAGAGTCCGGCGTATGAACTTCATCTATAAGATGGAGCTCGTTCTCATACAAGCCAAACTCATATTTCGTATCTACCAAAATCAAATTTCGCTCTTTGGCCATTTGAGTGCCCCGTTCAAACAACCGAAGGGCTGTCTGCTCTATTTGTTCGTAGAGTTCGGCAGAAACTATGCCCCGCTGAATGATTTCCTCTTTGCTAATATCTTCATCGTGCCCGCTCTGTGCTTTGGTAGTTGGGGTGATGATAGGGGTAGGGAGGCGATCGTTTTCTTTAAGTCCATCCGGCAGAGCTACGCCGCACAATGTACGGTGCCCGGCTTTGTATTGGCGCCATGCATGCCCTGCAAGGTAAGCCCGTACTACTATTTCCACCGGAATGGGCTTGCATATCTTCCCTATAGTCACGTTGGGGTCCGGCGATGCCATTACCCAGTTTGGTACAATATCGGTGGTGTGTTCTAAAAAATGCAGTGCAATTTGATTCAATATTTGCCCCTTGTAGGGGATAGCACGTGGCAAAACAACATCAAAGGCTGAGATGCGGTCGGTGGCGACCATAATGAGGCGATCTTTAAGAAAGTACAGATCCCTTACTTTGCCGCGTTGCTTGTTTTTTAATCCGGGAAAGTCAAAATCAGTGTATTGAATAGCTGCTAACATAAACGTAGAAACCGGGTTTGATTTGGGCAAGCAAGTTACGAATTTTAGTTGTCATACAATGGCTTTTATCAAGGTTGCAGAGGCTCTTCTTTCATAATTACACCATGTTGGTAAAGTACTCTTTTTTTCCCGTTTTCCGATGTTATTATCCATTCGCCATGGGGCAGGTCGTTGGCAAATTGCCCTCTTTGTTTTTCCGTGCCTTCGGCTGTGTACTCTACGTACGCACCGTGTTTGCGTCCATATTTGTATGTCACCTTTTTATGAACCTTACCGTTGGGGTAGTAGTAAATAGCTTCACCTTCCATTCGCCCTGCCTTGTAAGGCTCTTCTTTTTGCAAATGACCTTGTTCATCATAGGTTTTCACCCAGCCGTCCAATAATCCGTCTTTATACTGTCTTTTCTCTTTTATCGCACCGCCGGGATAATACTCTATCCATTTTCCATGTGGTTTGTGTTTGTAGAGTTGATACTCGCGAAGTTTATTTCCGGATGTGTCGAACTCCACAATGGATTGTTGTATTTCCCGGTCTTTATAATCGATCACTTTGGCAACTTGCCCGTTTTCGTGGTAATGAAGTGCTTGCCCTATGCGTGTTCCTAAATCATAAACTATTTTGCGACGTATTTGCCCGCTTGGATAATACTCTTTGTATTCGCCATGAGGGAGGTTTTGTCTGAAAAAACCTTCTTCTAAAAGATGCCTTTGCGGATCATATCTTTTAAAGATTCCATCTCGCACCCCTCTTTTTACTTGCATTTCTATTGCCGGTGCGCCTTTAGTGGTGCCGTTTGTGTCAAAATAGGTGCGAATCCATCCGTCTTGAAAACTATTGACATAGTCTTCTTCGGCTTTTAGTGCCCCTGACGAGTAGTAAAGGTACGCTTTTCCATGTTGCTTGCCTTCTTCATAGTAAATCTTGCTCTTCAATATACCTGTAGGATAATATTCAAGCACTTCGCCATGTAGCTTTCCATTTTTGAAGCGGCTGATATTGCGCAATACATTGCCCTGATAAAAAGACTTGGAAAGTAGCATGGTATCGTTCCGGTATAGGGTGTATTGAAGTGTGTCGCCATTTGGGTAAAAAACAATATAGTCACCATCCAGCTTGCCGGCTTGATTGTAGTGGGCAATGGCTTCGATAGGGGAGCCGGTACTATCGTAGTATTGATAAAACACCCCGACCCGTAATCCTTTTTCATATACACCTTCTACAGCTTTTCTGCCACTCTTGAAATAAGTGTAGTACTTTCCGTGCAGAAGTGTATCGTCAGGAAATAAAAGCACTCCAAACTTTGCTTTTACTGCATTTGTGTCCGAATAATTAACCACAAAAATATCTTGTATTTGAGCCGCCAAATAAAAGTTGAATGCAACAACCATAAAGGCGGTGAGAAGGATTTCTTTTTTCCTACTTAACATAATGTAACTTATTTTACATTTAATACAGTACCTGTTTCTACTTTGAAGAAGCGTCATTAAGTGATGCATGAAAGAGCTCAAAGGTTTGATCTGAATAAAAGATAATGATTTTATCGATGCGCTTGCCTGTAATCTTTTCATAATCACTAACAGGAAACGATGGCAGCAACTGATTGGTTTCAGAACGTTGGTTTGCGTTGGTGTTTTCGAAAATGGGCAGCTCTCCAAACAACAACCAATTTACATTGATGTGCGGATATGTCTCATGGAGCTTACTTATGAAATCGAGACTTGGCTTATTTCTTCCGGCCAATAAATGCGAAATGGTAGCCCTGGGTACGCCCATAGTATCTGCAAATTGAGAAGGTGTTGTGTTTAAAATTTTTAACAATTGCTTGAAGCGTTCGTTAACTAAATTAACTTTTGTACTCATGTCTACAAATGTTTACAGGTTTTGACTTGATTTTGTGTATAAAATTAACAATTAACTTTTGTTAAGCAATGGTTTTACTACTATAATTTACATATGTTATTAACATGTGATAAAAAATGTAACATTGATTTTACTTCTACTTTTCTATACCTTTGGAAGGTCTTTCAATCTTCAATACTCACAAAAACATAAACAACTATGGAAATTAAAAATGCAGTAGTTATAGGTGCCGGTACAATGGGAAATGGCATCTGTCATGTATTTGCACAACACGGCTATCAAGTAACGATGGTAGACATTCGCCGGGAAGCCCTCGACAAGGCTCTGTCCACCATTTCGGCCAATATGGACAGGCAGATAAAGAAAGGGATATTGACCGAGGCAGACAAAGAAGCAGCCCTTGCCCGCATCGCTACTTCTACCGAGTTAACGTCCGCTGTCAAGCAGGCCGACATTGTAATAGAAGCGGCTACTGAGCGTATAGACATCAAAAAGGATTTGTTCCGTCAGATAGATGCACATGCACCGGCACATGCTATCTTGGCAAGCAACACCTCCTCTATTTCTATCACAACCTTAGGCGCTGTTACTCAACGTCCGGAAAAAGTTATCGGCATGCACTTCATGAACCCGGTGCCGGTTATGAAGTTGGTTGAAGTAATAAGGGGCTACCTTACTGATAATGAGACTACTAAAACCGTGATGGATTTATCCGTTGCTTTAAACAAGGTGCCGGTAGAAGTAAATGATTACCCGGGATTCGTATCCAACCGTATTTTAATGCCCATGATAAACGAAGCCATTGAAACCTTATTTCAAGGGGTTGCCGGTGTGGAAGAAATCGATCAGGTAATGAAGTTAGGAATGGCACACCCTATGGGGCCTTTGCAATTGGCTGACTTTATTGGCTTGGACGTATGCTTATTTATATTGAAAGTGCTTTATGAAGGCTTCGGAAAGGACAAATACGCACCTTGTCCCCTACTGGTCAATATGGTGGAAGCCGGCGAGCTGGGTGCCAAAAGCGGACGTGGTTTTTATGACTGGAGTAATCCTAAGGAGCTAAAACCATCACCTCGTTTCCAAAAGTAATGATTGTCCAAAAGCCCCTCAAGCACAAAAGGCAGCTTTAAAGCTGCCTTTTGTGCTATTCATCAATATGATTCTATCTTCCGTTCCTTTTTTAAGGCTTAAATAATCAAAAGAGCATTACAATTTGCTTCCGGCTGAAAGAGTACGTAACAAACAACGGCAGCCTTCCATAAAGGCGAAAAAGCGAGATAGCTCTCTATCCCGCTTAAATATGGCTGCATATTTTTCCATACTTGATTGAATGAAAATGTATTGCCATTGTTTGTTTTTGAACTTATTTGATGATTAGTAAGGTGTTTTTCTTGTTGTGCATTGCTTTCATTCTTGCGTAGCTTGCCAACAGGTGTGCCATATATGACTTCACTGTTTTCTTCTATGTTGTTTTTCTCCCCTGTTTTTTCATTCAGCGAAGCTGAGTTTTTTTTTTCTTCGCCTTCGTTTATAAACTGCCGGACAGGCATAACGATGGTGTTTTGGGTATTTCCTTCTTCCAGGCCATCAAAAACCATGTTCAATATTTCGGTTTGTTCCGGCATAACGATAATATCCGTTCGCCTATTGAGGCGCCGCCCTTCGGGAGTAGAGTTGTCGGCAAGCGGATACAAATCACCTTTCCCGGAAATTGATACCTTGTCTTGGGGGAAATTAAAGCGAACCATGTAACGCCCAACCTCGGAAGCACGCGCTAAGCTCAGCTCCCAATTGTTTTTATAAACAGGATGATTCCGGAGAGGAACGTTGTCTGTGTGCCCTTCTATAATGATGGTGATACCGGCAATTTCGCCAAGGGTTTCACTTAGGTATTTAATGGCATTCTGGCCTTCACTGTTAATACGAGCGCTACCGGGCGGGAAGAGAAGCTCATCCAAAATGGTGATACGCACGCCTCTCTTTTCCTTCACTACCTGGATATTGTCTATTTCATGAGTAAGTAATGTATGAACTATCTGTCTGCGTATGTATTCCAGCTGCTCTTGATAAACGGATGCTTTGTCAAGCAACTGAGCATATTGGTACAGTTTCTGTGCATTGCGCCGCTCTTTGAGCTGCGACTCCCCCAGCATACGCACCAGCTCATCTGCCTGACGGGCAAGCTCCATTGAATCTTCTTTAAGCTGCAGCAACTTGGTTTGATACTCTTTCAACAGTTGTTCTTGCCGGGCTATTGCTCCCTTTTTGCCCCCTTTCATTGCTTGCTTGTAAGGAGAGCATGCAGCAAAAGGCAATGAGAGCAGAATAAGTCTCATTGCCCAATAACGCGAAAATGTCCATAGCCTGCACATAGTATTAGTACTTTTCGTATTTTAAAGTTATTACGGTCACTACCTTTGTTAAATATCAGCAATATACGAAAAGTAACTAAAAAATGTTACATCTTACACCGTTACTTCAAACTCTCTGAGTGCCTGGTTCAGCGAAGTTTTAAGGTCTGTACTCTCTTTTCTTTTTCCGATAACAAGGGCACACGGCACGTGAAACTCCTGATTGCCAAATTTTTTCGGATAAGAGCCCGGAATTACCACGGAACGAGGCGGAACGTATCCTTTTAACTCCTTCACGTCATCGGGATTCGATACGTCAAAAATCTTTGTACTCATTGTGAGCGTTACATTGGCGCCCAACACAGCTTCCTTTCCTATACGCACCCCTTCCACTATAATGCAACGGGAACCAATAAAAGCACCATCTTCTACAATAACAGGCGCGGCCTGAGGCGGCTCTAACACACCACCAATTCCCACACCCCCACTAATGTGCACATTTTTCCCTATTTGGGCGCAGCTACCCACAGTTGCCCATGTGTCTATCATGGTACCACTGTCAACATAGGCGCCTATATTGACATAAGAAGGCATCAAGATGACTCCTTCATTGACGAAAGCGCCGTAACGGGCTACAGCATGCGGCACTACGCGCACCTTCTTTTCTTCATACTTCGACTTCAGCGGTATTTTGTCATAGAATTCAAAAGGTCCAATCTTGATGGTTTCCATGGGTTGAATCTGAAAATACATGATAACAGCCTTTTTTACCCATTCATTAACCATCCATTCCCCTTCCCCGGTAGGGTAGGCTACTCGTATTTGCCCCTTGTCCAATAAGTCGATGGTTTGTCGAATGGCATTCTGTGTGGCTGCATCTTGCAGGAGACTACGATCGGCCCAAGCCTTGAGTATTAAGTTTTCCAATTCCATAGTTTTAAGTTTTACTTTAAATAACTAATTGTTTTTTTCTGATTAACAATGAGTTATAAATGTTATCAAAATTTTATTCTGCATGAAACCATGCATTAAACACCTGTCTGGGCATGAAGATAGAATAATATACCTGCAATGACAAGCCCGGTGCAATAGATTTCATCGATACAGGATTGCCCTGTTTTAATACAGCTACCCTCTCAGGAAGTATAGCGCTCCATAACCAAATAGCCACCTTGCCAGAGTATGACGCATAAAGCGTATTGCGCACCAATCAGATACCCTATAAGTTTTTAGATTTTCACTGGCTGCACACCGGAAAAAGCATCAATATATCGCACACAACTTATTGATTAACAGCGTATTGTTAAGTTTATTAACAATACATTTAGATTTATCTAAATTTTGTTTTTTATAAAACTTAGATATATATTCGCTATATGATAACTTAATAACAGCTATCAGACATGCTTAAGCTTTCGCTCTCGGAAGAGAATTATTTGAAAACCATTTATGCTTTGGAGGAGAAAGGCGAGCCAGCGCACAATCAAACCATTGCACAGACCCTCCGGAACACACCTGCCTCGGTAAGTGATATGTTAAAAAAATTAACAAAAAAAGGACTTATTCATTATGAACCTTACAAACCAATACGCCTGACATCGAAAGGAAGAGAACTGGCATTAAGCATAGTAAGGAAACACCGTTTGTGGGAAACTTTTTTGGTAAAGTGTCTGGGCTTTACCTGGGAAGAGATTCATCCTGTCGCTGAGCAACTGGAACATATAGAAAGTGAATTGCTTATTAGCCGGTTGGATGAATACTTGGGATATCCCAAGTATGATCCTCATGGGGATCCTATCCCCTCCCCTGACGGGAAACTTCAGCCAATAGAAGGTTTTCCGCTTTCTCACGCTCCCATTGGTGTAGAATTAGTGGTCGTTGCAGTAAAAAATGACGAAAAAGACTTTTTAAGCTATTTGAATAAAATAAACCTATCAATAGGTTTGAGTATTATCATTATCGACAAAATACCTTTTGATTTAAGCATAGAAGTTGATATAAACAACCGAATAGTAAATTTATCTCACTTAGTAGCCTCCCAAATCATTGTAAACCATGAAAGCAACCATTAAATCACTGTTGTTTAACATAATATTTATTACTGCATGTGCCATTTATTTGTGCGCCTGCTCTTCCGGTAAGCATGAGAATGCCACACAACAGCGGCCGCTCATAGTGGTCACCACAAACATAATGGCCGATGTTATTCGACACATTGCGGGCGATTCGATGGAAGTCATCAGCATAATGAGCGCGGGTGTCGATCCCCATCTGTACAAAGCAACGCAAAGGGATTTTGTTCTTTTCAAAAAAGCTGACATTATTTTCTACAATGGCTTACACTTAGAAGGGAAGCTAAGCGAAGCGCTTAATAGCTTGGCACGCCAAAAACCCTGTTATGCTTTGGGGGATGCATTACCCAAAGAGCAACTAATACAGGTGGGTGCTTCTACCTATGATCCGCATATTTGGTTCGACCCTTTCCTTATGAAATTGGTTACCGATGAAGCCCTTAATAAATTGGTGACCCACTACCCTTCTATGAAATCATATCTTAACAAGAATGCAAGCTTGTACAAGCAGGCAATAGACAGTGTTCACACAAATATAGTAGCCATGTTTGAAGCGGTACCGGAGCAACGCAGGATATTAATTACTGCCCACGATGCCTTTGAGTATTATGGCCGCCGGTACAAATTACGAGTAAAAGGTTTGCAGGGAATTTCCACTATGTCAGAAGCGGGTTTATATGATGTTACGGAGTTAGTGAATTACATAATAGAAAACGAAGTAAAGGCCATATTTGCGGAGACAACTGTGTCGCCCAAAGCCTTGCAAAGTGTAGTGGAAGGTTGTAAGTCTAAAGGGCATATAGTGAAGCTTGTACCCGGTTTGTATTCAGATTCCCTGGGCGATGATAACTCTCCTGCAAATACTTATTTAAAGATGATTTTATTCAACACACGATTAATAGTTGATAATATTAAGTAAACCATGATACAACAAGTTGAAAAGGCAATACTGGAAGTACACGACCTGAGCGTGCGCTACAATAACAAAACAGCACTTTGGAATATAGACTTCACTCTTCCATCCGGCGTATTGGCCGGTGTAATTGGGCCTAATGGTGCAGGAAAGTCCACATTGATTAAGGCTATTATGGGCTTAGTACCTGTTCATAGTGGATATGTAAAGTTATTCGGTGAGTCATTGAGTAAAGTAAAACAGCGAGTAGCTTATGTGCCACAAAAAGAAGAAGTGAATTGGGATTTTCCTATAACCGTACAAGAAGTGGTAGAGATGGGACGCTTCCCCTATTTAGGGTTACTAAAGAAACTTACGCCACAGGATAAAGCAATCGTAAGCAGCGCGATGGAGCGCGTAGGAATTGCCCCTTTGGCAAAGCGACAGGTCTCTGAATTATCAGGTGGACAACAACAACGGGTTTTTTTGGCAAGAGCTATCGCGCAGGATGCCGACATTTATTTCATGGATGAGCCATTTACCGGCATCGACATCGCTACTGAGCATGCTATTGTTGCCTTGCTGAAGGAAATGAAAGAACAAGGAAAAACCATTATAGTTGTTCACCATGATTTGTACTCTGCCTACGAATACTTTGACTGGGTTGTTCTGCTTAACGGATATTTGGTTGCCTCTGCCCCTACTGAACAGGCTTTTACTCCGGATTTATTACAAAAAACTTATGGAGGAAAGTTGACAACTTTAACAAAAATCGCTCATATTATAAAACAAAGTTTATGATGGAGCTATTGCCTTCTACCTGGTATATACTCATTAGTGCCTTGTTTTTAAGCGTTTCATCTTCCGTTTTGGGAAGCATACTGTTCCATAAAAAACAGGCACTCATAGGCGACGTAATTACACATGCCGTATTGCCGGGTGTGTGTATAGCCTTTTTAGTGTTTCGTGAAAAAAATATGTTTTGGTTTTTGGTGGGTGGGAGCAGCACAGCTATGCTTGCAACCTATATTGTGCAGTATTTGCACAGAAAAAAAGTATTATCGGAAGATATCTTATTGGCGAGTACCTTGTCTATCTTTTTTGGCATAGGTGTTTTGTTTTTGTCTTACATACAGCAATTACCATGGGGAAACCAAAGCGGTATAGACAGGTTCATATTTGGTCAAGCCTCTACCCTATCGCTCCTTGATGCACAGGTTATTGCTATCATCAGCGCGGCAATTCTTACCCTTTTTATTTTGGGGTTTCGTGCTGTTAAGATCTGGGTATTTGATATTCAGTTTGCCGGCACACTGAACTTTCCGTTTAAAATAGTGGAAGCTTTATTTATTGTCTTTTTATGCCTGCTGGTAATGACCGGGCTCCAAAGTGTCGGTATCGTTCTTATGTCTGCAATGTTTGTACTTCCTCCCTCAATAGCACATTTCTGGAAACGCTCCTTTACAGGCGGAATCATTGTTGCCGGTTTGGTCTCTTTTGTAGCAAGTGCTTTTGGTATTATGCTTTCATTACTGGTCCCCCACATCCCCACAGGTCCGGCAATAGTTTTAAGCCTTTTTGGCGTGTTAATAGTCAGTTTGCTGCTCGGTAAATACAATAGTTTGTATAGTAAACTAAAAGCCAAAAAAAGACATCAAGACAAGATAGATGAGGAGCATGTACTAAAATCTCTTTACAAGTTGATAGAGTCAATTAAAACAGAAACAGTAGATATCTTTGCTTTACACAAGGCAACCAGAATGTCTTTTAGCAGAATAGAAAAGATTTGCAAAAAACTCGAAAAAAGAAAGTTGATAAAGTTTTCTAATAACAAAATACAACTCACTCCCGCGGGAAAAGCGGCATCCAAACGCATTGTCCGCCTTCACCGCTTGTGGGAGTTATACCTGAGTGAATATTTGCAACTTCCGGAAGATCATTTGCATGAAAGTGCCGAAGATATAGAGCACTACATCACACCGGAAGTAGAAGCGCACCTGCTTACGATTATGAATTTTCCCAAAAAGGATCCTCATCAAAAAGATATACCATGATTAGCGATTGGTGGATTATAGTAAACTCTGCTTTAACAGCTGCTTGCTGTGGCATATTAGGTAGTTTCATTATACTGCGACGAATGAGCATGCTGGTAGATGCCATATCTCATGCGGTATTGCCCGGAATAGTTATCGCCTATTTATTCACGGAGTCTCTCCAGTCTATATGGCTACTTATAGGTGCCGGGCTGTCCGGCTTTGCTACGGTATGGTTGATAGAGTCTATTGCCAAGCGTTACAACCTTCATGAGGATGCTTCTATAGGTAGCATTTACACTTCTATGTTTGCCTTAGGTATCATACTCATATCTTCTCTTGCCTTTCGTGTGGACTTAGACCAAGAGTGTGTACTTTATGGCGAAGTGTCGCATACGCTCTTCGATGTTTTGATTATAAACGGAAAAGTGGCAGGGCCTAAAGCGTTTTATTTGCTTTTAGGTATTTTCATTATAAACCTGACTTTTGTATTGCTAAACTATAAGCAGCTCAAAGTGATGAGCTTCGATGGTGTTTTTGCTTCCACTATAGGCATTTCCACAAGCATTTTACATTATACCTTAATGGGATTGGTCTCGTTTACAACCGTGGCTTCCTTCGAAATGGTCGGCTCTATCTTGGTTATAGCTTACTTCACGGCATTACCTGCTATTGCCTATCTGTTTAGTTATAGTTTGTCTGCTATGCTCCGGCTTTGTATTCTTACGGGCATTTTGTGTGCTGTATCCGGTTATTTCATTGCCTTGTGGTGGGGCGTCTCTGTAAGTGGCGCAACTGTCCTCAGCATGGGCATATGTTTATTAGTGGCTATCTTTGTATCTCCCAAAAAGGGACTTTTAAAACCTTGGTTATATGCAAAATCAAAATAGTTGGGATACGATCGTAGCTCCTGCAACCCCTCCCGGGCAGTCAGCCGTGGCGGTAATCAGAATTTCGGGAAAGGAGGCCTTCCGGATAGTGAAAAAAATATGGAAGGGAAAAGATATAGACCAAATTGAAACACACACTTTACACCTTGGTAAAATAGTTGATTTTAACAACGAAGTAGTAGATGAAGTCCTTTTGGCAGCCTTTAGAGCGCCGCGCTCCTTTACTATGGAGGACAGCATAGAAATTTCGACACACGGTTCTCCTTATATTGTACAAAGAGTATTGAGCTTGTTGCTGGAAGCAGGAGCCCGCATGGCCGAACCAGGCGAATTTACCAAGCGAGCCTACTTAAACGGGCGCTTTGACCTGGTGCAAGCAGAAGCCGTGGCTGACCTGATAGCCTCGCAATCATCGGCAGCGCATAAAGTTGCCATGCAACAAATGCGTGGACATTTTTCTTCTAAGATAAAAAAACTAAGAGAACAGTTGATTCATTTTGCCTCCTTACTGGAGCTGGAGTTGGACTTCTCGGAAGAAGATGTGGAGTTTGCCGACCGGACACAACTACTCAACCTGCTTAGAGAAATACAGCAGGTCGTACATCATTTGAAAGAATCGTACCGCTATGGCAATGTGCTCAAGCGAGGTGTACCGGTAGCCATTGTGGGGAAACCCAACGCAGGGAAGTCCACACTTTTAAATGCGCTTCTTCAGGAAGAAAGGGCTATTGTGTCGGACATAGCGGGCACCACCCGTGATGTGATAGAGGATGAAATTACTATTGAAGGCATCACCTTCCGTTTTATAGATACAGCCGGCATAAGAGAAACAAGCGATGCAATAGAGGCAATAGGTGTAGAGCGTGCCCGGCAAAAAATGAAAGAGGCGTCCATTGTCCTTTATTTGTTTGATGTAAATACTGCTACCACCGAAGAGATAGAAGCAGCCATCCGGGAATTGGAAACCTACAAGCTTTCCTATATTTTATTGGGCAACAAAATAGATATGCTTACCGGCGAGTCACATAAGATATCTATGCTACAGAAAGCACTCGAAAACTACCCGCTTATATTCATATCAGCCAAAAATGAGAAAGATGTAGAAAGCCTCAAGAAAGAACTTCTTCGCAGAGTGCAGCAATGGGAAGCATCTCTTCAAACAGACATCATTGTTACCAACGCCCGTCATTACGAGTTTCTGGAAAAAGCAGAGCAGGCACTATCGCAGGCAGAACATGGTTTGCTTTCGCAGTTACCAAGTGACTTGGTGGCCATGGATGTACGGGCAGCACTACACTTTTTAGGTGAAATCACCGGAGAGATCACTACAGAAGATCTGCTGGGAAATATTTTCTCAAAGTTTTGCATTGGGAAATAGTAACCTTGATGAATCATATATCGTTTAAAAAGACAATATACATAACATATAGCCTTAAAAACCGATAATATATTGATTCTTGCAGTCCTAACAGGTGATATAATAGCCTCCCGTTCATCACCCACTGCTCAATGGCTTCCCATTTTACAAGAGGCGCTTGCTTACTGGGGAAGCACACCATCAGATTGGATACTTTACCGGGGGGACAGCTTTCAGTTAAAGGTGCAGGCACCACAGGCACTCCTTGCTTGCTTTTTATTGAAAAGTGCCTTGCGTAGCGTACGACTGGACGTGCGTATAGGTATTGGCATAGGCAAAGAGACTTACAGCGGACGCAGCCTGGCGGAATCTAACGGGGAAGCGTATATCCTTTCCGGACAAGCTTTCGATAGCTTATCGCAATACAACATGGCGCTCAAGTCTTGTTTTGGACAAAAATATGATGAATATTGGAACTTGGTCTTGCACCTGGCGCTTACTTTTGCCGACAAATGGACAGTGGCAGAGTCCCGTGTGTTGTATGCCCTGCTGCAAAATCCTAACCTCACGCAAATACAATTGGCAGAACAGTTAGGGAAAGCACAAAGCACCATCAGTGAAGCACTAAAAAGAGCTCATTACGTAGAACTAAAGGAAATGATAAATATTTTCAAAGACCAAACTGAATATAAATGCAGCTGTTCTTTTTAAAATTATTGGCTGCTCATATTGCTGCCGATTTCTTGCTCCAAAACAAGTACATTGTAGCACACAAGGCTCGAAAGCGGATACAGTCCATATGGTTGTATGCGCACGCCTTGTTGCATGCTATACTCACGGCTTTACTTCTACAAGAAATATCCAGAATGTATATTTACATATATATTTTGATATTTACTTCACATCTGCTGATAGACATTGTAAAGATTTACTATCTATCCGGATTTAGGGGCTTCCTTATAGACCAATCCCTGCATGTGAGTGTCATTGCCGTTTTGACCCTGCTTCTGTTTCCAAAAGAAGCCATACATTTGAAAGAGAGTTTAGATACTCATACACTATTAAGTCTGTTCGTCTCCCTGTCTTTAAACACCTATGTGGCATGTATTGCCATTGGGATATTTATGCAACGATGGCGTTTGGGCGCCCTGAATCACAGCTCTCTCCCACAAGCCGGCGCATATATAGGCATTTTGGAACGACTATTAATTTTTTTGTTTATCAATTTGAACTTTTATGCAGCCATAGGTTTTTTATTGGCAGCAAAGTCAGTCTTTCGTTTTGGTGACCTGTCAAAGTCTAAAGATAGAAAGCTGACGGAATACATTTTAGTTGGTACGTTGGTGAGTTTTGTGTGGGGAATTTTGTCGGCACTTTTGCTGAAATGTTTATAAAAAATATTATGTTAAACAGGTGGTGAAGTAAGCATTCGAATCTTGATTTTATACATTAAATAAACCGCCATTCTTTCCCTTTTACTTAAAATTTTCTAATTTAGCTGAGGTTTTTTTGAGAGGTAAAAACATAAACAAATAGTTCCTATGTCAGAATACGCTGAACTTCATTACAACGGTCAGGTGTACCAGCTTCCGGTTCTTACCGGTACAGAAGGCGAAAAAGCCTTGGATATCAGCAAGCTTCGCTCAGAGACCGGCGGATTGATCACTTTAGATTTGGGCTTCAAAAACACAGGCTCAACCAAAAGCGCCATCACCTTTCTGGATGGCGAAAAAGGGATATTACGTTACCGTGGATACCCCATTGAGCAGCTGGCAGAAAAATCTACCTTTTTAGAGGTAGCTTACTTGCTTATTTATGGCGAGTTGCCTTCGAAGAGCGAATACGAAACCTTTGTAAACAAGGTTACTCGCCACACAATGGTAAATGAAAATATACGGAAAATATTTGACGGCTTCCCTGCCAATGCACACCCCATGGGCGTGCTTTCGGCATTGGTGTCTTCTCTTTCTGCTTTCTATCCGCGTCCCGAAGAAGCTGCACTAAGTTTTGAAGAGCAAACCGATTTAAACATCATCCGCTTGCTTGCTAAAGTACCTACTTTGGCAGCCTGGTCTTATAAGAACTCGCAGGGGCACCCGGTCAACTACCCCAAGAACAGCTTGAACTACTGTGAGAACTTTTTGCACATGATGTTCGCTCTTCCGGTGGAGGACTACGAGGTTGACCCTGTGGTAGCCCGTGCCCTGGATGTCCTTTTGATTTTGCATGCCGACCATGAACAAAACTGCTCGACATCTACTGTACGTATTGTAGGTTCTTCGCATGCAAGCCTCTATGCCGCTATTTCAGCAGGTATTAGCGCTTTGTGGGGACCGCTGCACGGTGGCGCCAACCAGAAAGTGATAGAAATGCTTGAGATGATCAAAGCAGACGGCGGCAACGTGAAGAAATACGTTGAAATGGCAAAAGACAAAAACTCTGATTTCCGTTTGATGGGCTTTGGGCACCGTGTATATAAAAACTTCGATCCGCGGGCACGTATCATCAAACAACAAGCAGATAACGTATTGAATAAGCTGGGAATCAAAGACCCCTTGTTGGATATTGCAAAAGAGCTGGAGCACGCCGCTTTGAATGACGATTACTTTAAAGAAAGAAAGCTGTATCCGAACGTTGACTTCTATTCCGGCATTATTTACAAAGCCATGGGCATACCGGTCAACATGTTTACCGTTATGTTCACCTTAGGACGCTTGCCGGGCTGGATTGCTCAATGGAAAGAGATGCGCGAAAACGGCGATCCTATTGGCCGTCCTCGTCAGCTTTATGTGGGTGCCAATGAAAGAGATTACGTACCCATGGACAAGAGATAAAAGACGCGCCCTTGTTATAAGTAGTTGGGGAAGGTATGAGTTTACACCTTCCCCATTTTTTTAGATAAAAAAAAACGGCTTATTCTTTGAGATAAGAACAAGCCATTCAGTACCTAAGCGATCCCGGCAGGACTCGAACCTGCAACCGACTGCTTAGAAGGCAGTTGCTCTATCCGGTTGAGCTACGGGACCTTGTATGTTCATGTATTGAGAAAGAAAAGTCGGGGCGGCAGGATTCGAACCTGCGACCCCCTGCTCCCAAAGCAGGTGCGCTAACCGGGCTGCGCCACGCCCCGAACTGTTAGAGGAGAGGACGGGATTCGAACCCGCGGTACCGCTTTGGGCGGTACGGCAGTTTAGCAAACTGCTGCCTTCGACCACTCGGCCACCTCTCCTTTTTCGTTGAATTGCAATGCAAATATAGAGCACTATTCCATATTGTCCAAACAAATTAACTACTTTTTTTAAAAAGAAAATTTAAAATATTGAAGATTAAGCCATTAAAGTTGTATTTTTTTCAATTAAAATACCATTGTCTTATGTAACTTTGCACAGGACATCAAGCGGTTTGGTATGCACTTTTTACTCCCCCCCTCCTTGTTTGAACTTGGTATATTCAGCGTATTTGCGCTGTTTTTATTGCTTAACTGGCGAAAGGTATATGTCATAGAAAAACGCTATCCTTTTCTCCATTACAACAGAAGAGCATTCCTATTCAAGAGTGCACTTCGCTTACTGACCATTAGCTGCGTGATTGTGGCACTGTTGGCGCCGTTTAAAAAAATAGTGCGAGAAGAAGTGAGTGCAGACAACCACCACTTGTATTTACTTGTAGATTTATCAAACAGCATGCGTGTTCAAGACACTCCACCCGGGCGTTTCGAACGCACAAAATATACCTTATCTCAAATCATACAGCAAACAAACGGTAGCTATTGCATCATATTATTTGCCAATGAAGCACTCATTTACTGTCCACTTACTCATGATAAAGAGGCTATTTTAGACTTATATATTCCTCCTATGACCTTTGGGCTTACTTCAGGTGGTGGCTCTAATATCAGCCAAGCTTATGCGCTTGCTATGGAAAATGTCAAAAAAAATCATAAAGAAGGCATAAAAAACTCTATTATATGTTTCAGCGATTGGGAGAGTAATGAGCTACCCGGTACTTCTTTGTTCCGGGAGGCAACCTTATACAATCTTTCCTTTTATCAAGTGGTGGTAGGAAGTGTCACCGGTGAGTATATTCCGTGGCAAGGTGGCGTGCTCAAAAAAGATGGACGGGCTGTAATTAGTAAAGCCATGCCTGAAAACGCGAATAAACTATGCAGCAAACTTACCGATTGCAGAGTGTATCAAATTGCGCCGGAAGTGGACGACACGGCTACATTGATTAGAAACATTAACGAAAACAGCATGACGATCACCAATAGGCAACATATAGCCACTGACAATATTTATCACATGCCTTTGCTGCTTGCTATCTTGTTTTTAATTTTAGATTTGTCTTTTCCCCTACACTTAATCCACTTCAAACGATGATATTAGGTTTCACATGGCTGCAGTTATTATACATTTACTTTGTGGCACCCTTGTATAATTATCATATAGAAGAAGCAAAAACAGCTTATGCAGAAAAACAGTATAAACAAGCTGCCGGGGCTTCATGGGAGGCATACTCATTGGTAAATAACCCGGACACCTACATTTTCACTTTGCTTTGCCATTATCAAGCAAAAGCATGGGAAACCATCATACAACTCCCGCTTCCTGCCATGAATCAGTGCAGCCCCAAACAGCGGGCTTACATTCATCTTATAAAAGGTGTAGCTTCCTTTGAGGCAGGGCATTCCGCCCAAGCTATCCGGCATTTCAAAAACTCGTTGATAGCCTACCCCCTCCCCGATGCCGCATATAACTTGGAATTACTATTACACAGGCAAAAAGAACGCGCTCCTATACCAAGCCCGTCGGAAAATCAAAACAAGCCTAATCCAAAGATAAGCAACATACAACAGATACTGCAATCTATTCAAAATAACGAAAGATACCATCTTCAGCGAAAAAAAGGGCGTCAACAAAGTAGAGAAAATATAGAATGGTAATGTATATTTGTACTAATCAAAAAAAATATTGTTATGAATAAAGAAGTTTATATCGTTTCAGCCGTACGCACTCCCTTGGGAAGCTTTGGGGGCGCTTTATCCACTCTGTCAGCCACTGAATTAGGTGCTGTGGCTATCAAAGGCGCGGTAGAAAAAGCCGGAATTGCCTTTGATGCCGTTGAGGAAGTGTTTATGGGGAACGTAGTAAGCGCTAACTTAGGACAAGCCCCGGCACGTCAAGCCGCCATTTATGCCGGTCTTTCCAAATCAACCCCTTGCACTACCGTAAATAAAGTATGTGCTTCCGGTGCAAAAGCCATCGTTTTTGCTGCTCAGAGCATCTTAACCGGCAATGCCGACATCGTTGTTGCCGGCGGCATGGAGAGCATGAGCAACGTCCCCTATTACGTACCAAAGGCTCGTTTTGGCTATAAATATGGACATGCCGAACTGATAGACGGTTTGGCAAAAGACGGCTTGGAGGATGCCTACGACAAAGGCGCCATGGGGTGCTATGGCGATGCCACTGCCAAGAAATACAATATCAGCCGGGAAGAGCAAGATGAATATGCCATTCGCTCTTACAAATTAGCTGCCGAAGCAACAGAAAAGGGATGGTTTAAAAATGAAATTGTACCCGTAGAAGTAAAAGGACGTAAAGGAAGTGTCATTGTGGATGAAGATGAAGAATACAAAAAAGTGATTTTTGAGAAGATACCTGCTTTACGCCCTGCATTCACACCCGACGGCACGGTAACCGCTGCCAATGCCTCTACCATCAATGATGGTGCCGCTGCTTTGGTATTGATGAGCAAAGAAAAAGCAGAGGAGTTGGGCGTAAAGCCGATTGCCAAAATTGTCGCTTACGCCGACGCGGCACAAGAACCTCAATGGTTTACTACTGCACCGGTAGCAGCTGCCAATAAAGCATTGCAAAGAGCCGGTTTGTCAAAAGATGACATTGACTATTTTGAAGTGAATGAAGCCTTTGCCGTCGTGGCACTTGCTTTCAGCAAGTTAATGGAAGTTCCCGTAGATAAAATGAATGTGTTTGGTGGCGCCGTTTCAATAGGACACCCCTTAGGTTGCTCCGGCGCCCGCATCATGACAACCCTTCTGAACGTATTGCAACAAAAGAATGCAAAATGTGGTCAAATAGCCATCTGTAATGGTGGTGGTGGCGCTACTTCTATCATCGTAGAGCGAGTATAAAACCACGGACAATGGCACAATACAGAGGGGGCTCATTGAGCCCCCTTATGCATTTATAACTTTCACCTTGATTCCTTTTAGTTGCCTAATGCCTTTAATTTGGCATCCATTGCTTTCCCCTTGTCTTCCATTTTTAAACGGTAGTAAATCTTAGCCAAAAGGGAAATCACGTCTCTATTGTCCGGCTTGGCTTGGTGGGCACGCTCTAAATAAGGCAAAGCAGTTTTCAAAAGCTCATCCATCTGTTTTAGCTTGGCTTCTACTTCTGACTTTTTCAAGCTGCTGTCCATGTTCTCTATCTCTTCTGCTACTTCCACCGCCTTGTTATAATAAGCAAAGCCGGTATTGGCATTCAGCACAAAATTATCAGGGAACAACTCTGCCCCTTTCGTGTAATATTCCAGAGCTTTGTCTGTTTCCCCTTGTTCATCATAGATGGCTGCTATCAGCTCATAAAGACGTGCATCTTTCGGATTTTCTTTCAAGCCCATTTCAGCTATGGCAATAGCTTCTTCGGGTTTCTTCATTTCACCGTAGAGCACCAAAATCAAGTTATAGTAATGCTCCGCTTTTTTTTCATAAGGAACATCGTCCAATTCCAAAAAGCGCTTGGTGTAAGTAACGTATTTATCTTTTTGATCAGCCTCATATGCCATGGCGGCAGAGTAAATAAGCGCCGTGGTATCTTTAGGTTGAATGCTTAATGAAAGCTCAAGGTTTTTCAGCGCATTCTCAATGTCTTGTTCTTGATAGAAAGAGACAGCGCGATTCAAGGCGATGGCATATAATTGCTCCATCTCTGCCTTGGCATCATCATAATAACCTTTTTTCTCCGGCTCCAGCTCCATGGCTTTTTTAAAGCCTTCATAGGCTTTGAAAGTAGCATCTTTGTCTAAGTTCACGAACAAGCCGGTAGGGTCAGAAGCTATGCCCGCATATATTTTACCATAGTAGTACCAAGTTTTAGACTTGGTACTTGCCTTGGGATGCTTGATAGCCTCATCTATAGCCGCCTTGGCTTGGTCTAACTTGCCGGCTTCATATGCCATGATGGCATTGCCCAGGCCGCCTTGTGCGTATGCAGCCAAAATCCCTGCAATAAGGAAAAAGATAGATAAAACGGTTCTTTTCATGGTTGTTTGACTTTTATTTGAAATTTATTCTACTGAATCCTCTGTATTAACGTCATTATTTGCCACTTCAGATGCATTTTCTTCATCTTCGTTATCTTTGTCAACTTTTGCAATAGATGATATTGCATCTTTTTTGGTCAACTTGATAAGTCGAACGCCCTGAGTGGCGCGCCCCATTACACGAATATCGCTCACACGCATTCGTATGGTAATGCCTGATTTATTGATAATCATAATTTCATCATCATCTTCTACGGCTTTTATTCCTACCAGTTTGCCGGTTTTTTCAGTAATATTCATAGTACGCACGCCTTTACCGCCGCGCCGGGTAATCCGGTAGTCACTTACTTTTGATCGTTTGCCATATCCTTTTTCCGAAACCACCAGCAGGTCTTCGTCTTCGCTTGCCACACAGACCATACCTATCACCGTATCTCCATCTGCAAGCGAGATACCTCGAACACCGGTGGCGGTGCGTCCCATGGGGCGCACTTCCGATTCATGGAAATGGATGGCTTGCCCCTCGCGCGTAGCAATAATGATATGGGCATCCCCATCGGTAATTTCCACATCCAAGAGGCGGTCGCCTTCTATGATGTTAATAGCATTAATACCGGTTTGGCGTGGACGGGAATAAGCCTCCAGCACAGTTTTCTTTATAGTGCCCTGTTCCGTACACATCACTACATAATGATTATTTATGTAATCTTCGTCTTCGAGACTGGGCACATTCAAAATAGCCCGGATTTTATCTTCCGGTTCAATTTGAATCAGATTCTGGATGGCACGTCCTTTCGATGTTTTACTTCCTTCCGGTATTTGATACACCTTTAACCAATAGACCTTACCAAATTCAGTAAAGATAAGCAGGTAGTTATGGTTGGAGGCTACAAAAAGATGTTCTGTAAAGTCATCGTCTTTGGTGGATACACCTTTTGCGCCCACGCCGCCACGGCTTTGCGTTCTGTACTCGGTAAGGGGGGTTCGTTTAATATATCCCTGATGCGAAACGGTAATCACCATTGCTTCATCGGGGATCATGTCCTCTATAGATATGTCACCTGCGGCGTGCACGATGCCGGTACGACGCTCATCACCATACTTTTGCTGAATTTCAAGCAACTCTTCTTTGATGATGGCCATGCGCTTGCTTTTATCCTCCAGGATGGCTTTCAGCTCTTCTATTTGTGCGGCTACTTTGTTATGCTCCTCTACAATTTTATTACGTTCCAGTCCGGTCAGGCGCTGCAAACGCATGTCCAATATGGCTTTTGCTTGAACATCCGACAAGCCAAAACGCTCCATTAGCTGCTGCTTGGCTGTTTCAGGGTCTATAGCCTCTCGAATCAGCTGAATAACTTCATCCAGGTGGTCAAGTGCTATTAAATAGCCTTTTAAAATATGAATGCGCTTTTCCGCTTCATTCAAGTCGTAACGTGTACGGCGCACAACCACCTCATGGCGGTGCTCTACGAAGTGATAAATCAAGTCCTTCAGATTAAGCACAACCGGACGTCCCTTCACCAAAGCCACATTGTTAATGCTAAATGAAGACTGCAGTTGGGTGTGCTTAAACAGGTTGTTCAGCACTACTTGCGGAATAGCCCCTTGCTTAAGTTCATATACAATACGCAACCCTTGACGGTCCGACTCGTCGCGCAGATCCGAAATCCCATCAATCACTTTATCATTAATAAGCTGCGCCGTTTTTTCAATCATCGACGCTTTGTTTACCATATAGGGGATTTCGGTAACCACAATCTGTTGTTTTCCGGATTTGGTTTCTTCTATTTCGGCACGTGCACGGATGACTACACGTCCTTTGCCGGTCTTGTAAGCAGACTTTCACACCTTTGTAACCGTAAATAACGCCTCCGGTAGGGAAGTCCGGCGCAGGTATGTATTTGATTAGCTCATCAATGGTAATATCCGGATTGTCTATATAAGCCAAAATACCGTTTACCAGCTCAGTCAAGTTATGAGGGGCCATATTGGTAGCCATGCCCACGGCAATGCCGGAAGCGCCGTTCATCAACAGGTTGGGTATTTTGGCAGGCAATACGGTGGGTTCCTGCAGGGAATCGTCAAAGTTAGGCTGAAAATCAACGGTATCTTTGTTGATGTCTGCCAATAACTCTTCCGCAATTCGCTTGAGACGGGCTTCGGTATAACGCATGGCGGCGGGCGAATCCCCGTCTATTGAACCGAAGTTGCCTTGTCCGTCAACCAGCGGGTAACGCAACGACCAATCTTGCGCCATACGCACCATAGTATCATAAACGGAGGCGTCACCGTGAGGGTGATATTTTCCCAACACCTCACCGACGATACGCGCCGATTTTTTATAGGGCTTATTATGATACAAGCCCAGCTCTGCCATACCGTACAACACACGACGATGCACCGGTTTAAGCCCGTCACGTACATCCGGCAAGGCGCGCGACACAATCACCGACATAGAGTAGTCGATGTAAGCGGTGCGCATTTCGTCTTCTATATTAATTGGAATAATATTGGGTTGCTCATTCATAGAAACATTCTTTTAAAACTCTGCTTAAAACGGTCAAAACTGGGGCAAGATACGAAAAAAGGGCTGTTTTTCCTATCAAAACAGCCCTTCTATTCTGTAAGGCGGGGCTTATTTGTCAAAGCCGCCTTTTTGTTTTTTTAAAGATATTTTGTTGATATGCTTTTTGTCTAAACCGGTATATTTTTCTTTATCAAAGACTTTATAGCGCTTGCCTTCATCGGTGCGGTAAGTTTTTTTAAACAACCTGCGCCACCAAACGGTGCCGCTATATACCTTTAAGTCCTTGCTTTCAACATTGGAACGGTCAATCAGGCTGCCGTCTTGCGTATTTTCCGCACCGAAGAAATGCGTATGGTCATCAACAATCATGCATCCACTGACTTGACACCGCTTGGCACAGCCCCCATTCAATAACAAGACGCAAACAAGTAGTATCCCCGCGATTGGTTTTACATATCCTCTCATATTTTTGAACTTCCGTCTTTATAAACGTATAAAAGAATACAAAAGTTATACCTTATTTGCTTACTTGATACAAATGCACGTCTCTTTGAGGGTAAGGGATACTGATACCTTCCCGGTCGAAGCGTTCTTTTACTGCTTCATGAATCTGCGAATACACGGTCCAGTAGTCTTCCGTTTTACACCACGGGCGCACCGCAAAGTGCAGTGCGCTGTCGCCCAATTGCAGTAGAAATACGTTTGGTTCCGGGTCCTTTAAAACCAAAGGGTGATTCTCTACAATTTCTTGAAGCAATTGCTTGGCTTTTTTAAAGTCATCATCATAACCGCAGGTAAAGGTCATATCTACCCGGCGAATGGGTTCACGGGAATAATTGATGATATTACCGTTCGACAAGTTGGCATTGGGCAAGATAACCACCTTGTTGTCAAAGGTCTTTATGTAGGTATTGAATATTTGAATTTCTTGTACAACACCTAAAACCCCTTGTGCCTCGATGGTGTCCCCCACTTTGAAAGGACGGATAATAAGTATCAATATACCACCTGCCAAATTGGAAAGGCTTCCTTGCAGTGCCAGGCCTACCGCCACGCCTGCCGCCCCCAGCATGGTAAGTATAGAAGTGGTGGCAACCCCCAGCATAGAAACCACACTTACCAAAAGCAACACTTTCAGTGTAATGATGATGACTGTCTCCAGGAAAGGTTTAACGGTGGGGTCTATCTTGCTCGATTCGAGGTACTTTTTTATGTAACGTCGTCCGATTCTGATAAGCTGCCAACCGATAATTAATACGACAAGTGCGCCCAAGAAACGGGGGGCAAACTCTTTGGCAGCCGTAGTAAGGGTGCGTAAAATTTCTTCAATGTTCAAATTCATACAAATTCTCGTTTTTAGTTTTGAATAATTCAACTATTCTTTTCACTACATCGTATATGTACTGTATTGATAACAAAAAAAGTAAAAACATGCAAAAAAACGGCTTTTTAATTATTCTTTGTGTGTTTTTGTCTTGTAGCATGGCAAAAGCACAGAACAGGCAAGAGGTAAATATCTTGCAATGGTCAGTGACAGATGAAGGCGAATATATCAAAATATTGGGGGAAGTGAAAAACACCTTCGCCTCTTACTTGGGCGAGGTAAAAATCACGATAGAGTATTTCGATAAGAATGGCAAGCCTCTGGGGGTGGACAGGTTCACAGCGCGTGATGCGGGCACCTTGGCGACCGACGAAACTTATGCGGCCTTGGATGTGATTGCACCCAATGAAACGGCGCCGTTTGAAAGAACAAGAGACAAGAAAAAACTAAATGGTACTTTTGGATATTGCAAACTTAAAGCTACCGGTCGTTTGTATGACAAACAACCGCCCATGGCAGCCGAAATAGAGGACCTGCATATTGAGCGCACCGGCAATGACTTTCAAATTACGGGGACATATAAAGCCACCGGCACAGTAGCCTGTCAGTATCCGGCAGTGGTCATCGTCGGATACAACGATTCCGGACAGGTAGTCAGAGTAAAAAATATCTCTTTTTCATACCCGGACGATAGATATAAGGTAATTAAAAGCCTTCATCCCGGGGATATGTACCGGTTTAAAGCCAAATTATACAACTTGGCAGATGGTAGTATAAAAACGGTAAAGGTCTTTCCTTATTTTGACATGTAAAACACAAAAAAAAGAGAGAGACCGGGCGAATGCCGGTCTCTCTCTTTAAAAAGCCTGCCTGAAAGCCGGTGCTTATATACTGTCTATCAGATCCAGTTTCTTTTCAAGCACATGCAGCTGCTCTTGAGCTTTGGCTATGCGTTCTTCATAAGCTTCGCGCATCTTAGCAGCCTCTGAAGATTCACCAAAAAATTCGATATTATTGCGCAAAGTATCAATTTCCTCGCGTATGCTGCGTATTTTATGCATGATTTGATTACGTTTTTGACGCAGCTTGCGTTCTCCGCCTGCCTTGTGCTTGGCAAGACGGATGGTAATAGACAAGTCGAGCTCTTCGCGACTTTCTTCATCTAAGCCGGGGAAGCGCTGCACCAGCTCATGCATAGCCTTAATAAAGGCATTCTGGATACGTGATATGTCTTTCCGGGGCACATGTCCAATGGCTACCCACGCTTCTATCCACTGCTCTACTTCGTCTTCAGGTTCCACATTTGCCAGTACCTCTTCAGTGCGTGCATTGATTTGCTCTATGAGCGCTTCTTTCTTTTTCAAGTTTTCAACAAAAGCCTCTTCTTTTTTGCTATGAATGGCTCTGCGCTTATCGAAAAAGTCATTCATCAGCTTACGGAAGCCCTCTTCTATTTTCTTACGGGCTTTTTCGGGCACACTGCCTATCTTTCGCCACTCGTCTTGCAGCTTTTTGAGTTGCTTGGCTGCTTCTTCTATAGTTTCTTCCGTACTTTCTTCTATGATGGCTTTTGCTTTTTCAAAAAGCTCTTGCTTCTTCAACAAGTGTTGCTGGCGCTCTTCGTCGAGTTTGTGGAAGAACTCGCCTTTGCGCTTAAAGAACTGCTTGAACTTGCTCCAGAATGACTTCGACACCTCCTTGCCCTCTTCGCGCGGCACCGGACCTATTTCCTCCCATTCTTTTTGAATGGCTTTAATCTCCTCGGTTTTGGCATTCCATTCTTTAATCCGGTCCGACTCGAACTCGGCAAAAGGTGTCAGCTTTTCTACCAGTGCTTTTTTCTTGGCAAGATTTTCTTGAAGTTGTTGTTTGAACAGCTCGTCCTCACGGCGGCGCTTTTCATAAATAGCATTGACAGCTTTCTTGTAGCGCTCCCATATGTTATCTTTTTCTTCTTGTGGCACCGGTCCTATGTGGCGGTACTCCTGCTGCAACACCTTCAATTGGCGGAAAGCCTCCCGGGCCGGCAATTCAACCAGCGCCTCTATTTTAGCACATATTTCCTCTTTGGCTTCCAGGTTTTTCTTCCTGTCCAGTTCTTTCAACTCATGGAACAAAGACAGGTTGTTGTAGAACATATCGATGAGTGCATTGTAGCGTGCCCACAGGTCGCGGGCGAAGCGTTTGGGAACGGGTCCCGTTTTGCGCCATTCTGCCTGCAGGTGCTTTACCTGCCGGATGGTCTCTTCCGTCTCTATGCTTTCCACCGCATGACGCAACTCGTCCAATATCTCTTGTTTGCGTTTCAGGTTATTGCGCAAAGCCTCCTGCAGTTCCTGGCGGATGGACTGGCGGCGCTGACGGAGTGCCTTGGCTATTTCGAAAAAGTGCTTGGCTTTTTCATCCAAGCGATATTCAAAACCATCGGCTTCGCCCCCATCGGCAAGGTATTTCTCGAGGGCCTGCTCGCGCTCGTCCTGAATGATGGCTTTGAAAAAAGGTTCTATTTTAGTAAGCAGACGATAGTACTGCTCTACTTCTTCTTTTGATAATTTATTGACCGGGTGAGCTGCACGCAATGTTTCGTAGAGCTCATCTTTAGAGTAGGTGGAATAATCTTCTTCCGGCAACTCTTCTTCATGTTCCACATCTTCTTCCATTTCTTCTTCCACCTCTTGGTTTTCAGCTGCATTAGTCAATATATCCTCTTGACTCTGAGGGGCTTCATGAGCCGATTGCTCCATTTTCGGGCTTTTCTCTTCGTAATTCATACGCTTCGTTTTTTAAATGACGAAATCTCTTTTATATGCTTGCTAAATTTAGCAATTTTAACACAAAATTAATAATTATGGATAAAATAGCTTCTATCAGAAGAGAATACAGCAGTCGCTCCTTGTCTGAGCATGAAGTAAACAAAGACCCTGTCAAGCAGTTCATGCAGTGGTTTGAGGAAGCCTTGCATGCCGAAGCACTTGAACCCAATGCCATGCACCTCAGCACTATTGGATTGGACGGGCGCCCCAAGGGGCGCATTGTGCTGTTGAAAGGTGTAGAAGAAGGGCGTTTTGTTTTCTTCACAAACTATCTGAGTCATAAAGGAAAAGAAATAGAAAAAACGCCTTGGGTGTCGCTTACTTTCTTTTGGGCAGAACTGGAGCGGCAAGTGCGTATCGAAGGCAGGGTGTCGAAACTGCCCGGGGCAGCTTCCGATGAGTATTTCCATAGCCGTCCGCGTGGCTCTCAAATAGGGGCTTGGGTGTCTATGCAGAGCGAAGAGATTCCGGGACGTGATTTCCTTGAAAAACGCTTAGCAGAAGTAGAAAAACAATATGAAGGGGTCGAGATTATTCCACGCCCCCCTTATTGGGGCGGTTACATGGTAGAGCCCGGCTACTTTGAATTTTGGCAGGGGCGCCCCAATCGTTTGCATGACCGCATATGTTATCGCCTTGAAGACAATGGGTTATGGCGCATAGCACGCCTGTCGCCTTGATGGTCTTCTTTTATAAAGGCAATCGCTTAGCCCTCTCAGATGAGGGCTTTTTCTTTACTTTGCAAGTAAAGAGTAGTTAAAAACTATAGCAATGAAACACTTACCCAATTACCGCGCTTTATTTTTACAACATCTTGCACAAACCAGCCCGGCTCCTCTCCTGCTTGAGATAGAACGTGCAGAAGGCGTCTATCTCTATGATACACAAGGCAAACGATATATAGACCTCATTTCGGGCATTGCAGTGAGTAATGTAGGGCACAGTCACCCTGCCATAGTGCAAGCCATTTGCGAACAAGCCCGGAAGCACTTGCACACAATGGTATATGGTGAATATGTGCAAGCCCCCCAGGTTGCCTTTGCGCAAGCACTCGTAAACACCCTCCCCCCTTCTTTAAATACCGTTTATTTTACCAATTCCGGTGCCGAAGCGGTAGAAGGCGCCATGAAGTTAGCCAAGCGTTACACCGGCCGTTTTGAAATAATAGCAGCAAGAAATGCCTATCATGGCTCCACCCAGGGCGCTTTGTCTTTGCAAAGCCAGGAAACTTATAAACGTGCGTTTCGTCCGCTGTTGCCTTTTGTGAATCATATTAACATTGAAAGTCAAAGTGATTTAGAAAAAATTACTTCTAAAACTGCTGCTGTTATCATTGAGCCCATTCGCGCAGAGTGCGGCGTTCAAATACCCGGGCAAGAATGGATGAAACAATTACGTAAGCGCTGCACAGAAACCGGCGCACTGCTTATCTTTGATGAAATACAAACCGGCATGGGACGCACCGGCACCTGGTGGGCGCTGGCGCATTACCACACCACCCCCGATATATTGCTCTCAGCCAAAAGCTTAGGTGGCGGTCTCCCCCTCGGTGCTTTTATAGCACCCCAAGAAATCATGCGCGCCCTTTCTCACGACCCTATCTTGGGGCATATCACCACCTTCGGCGGGCATCCTCTGAGCTGTGCGGCAGGCTTGGCAGCTCTTCACATTATTAAAGACGTATTGCCGGAAGTAGAACCAAAAGGGCAGCTGCTGGAAAAGCTATTGAGCCACAATCCACACATTAAAGAAATCCGGCGTAAAGGACTCATGATGGCTGTTGACGTAGGCTCATGGGAAATGCTGCAAGAAGTCATCCGCCATGCCTTGCATAACGGTGTTATTATCGATTGGTTTTTATTCAACAACCATTCCATACGCATTGCTCCCCCACTCACCATCACCGAAGCAGAAATAGAAATGGCCGCTCAAATTCTTAACGAATCAATTAATCGTGCGTTTAATGATTAGCATATGATGTAGCAACATAAATTTTTTATATATTTGTCAAGTTTCACCAGGTTGTTGATGAAAACTTGGCTTAAAGTTCTGCTGCAAAGTTAGTATTTTATACTTAAATTGACAAGGATTTTCTCTAAAAATTTCAGGTCTTAATTCAAACCATTTTTCTACTGCTCCAAATGGTGTCCTTACTCCTAACTCTCGCCTTAAACTGCCGTGTTTTCTATAAAGCAAGTAAAAGACAAGAAATTTGAACAAATTTATTGTCATTTCTTGTTTAGATGAATATGTTTCTTTGAGAATAGTATTGGATTTAATAATTCCATTGACCCTTTCAACCATCCCATTGGTTTTCGGAGTATTGGGTTTTGTAAGACGATGTTCAATGTTTTCTTTTTTACAGAGTTCGTCTACTTTGGAAGGTTTTGTGCAAACTTCTCCCTTTTTGGACATTAACAGGGCATTGGTAAATTCTAATCCATTATCTGTAAGTATGTGTGTGATTTTGAAGGGGAAAAATGCCTTGCATTTATTGATGAAATCTACAGCATTATCAGCGGTTTTGGCAGGATAAATATCATAAAATAATACTCGTGTTGCCCTATCAATAGCCACAAACAAATACCATTTTTTACCATCCAATTGGGGCAGATAGGTAACATCTATATGTAAATAACCAGGTTCGTATGCTTTGAACTTTTTGGCTTTTTCTTTTTCCTTTTCAGGAATTTTATTGATGCCTTCTCTAACAAAGGTTCTGTAAACAGAACTTTTTGATATACTTGGACGGATGGACTGCATAATATCACAAACTTCATCTAATGACCACCAGGTAGAGGTTCTAATAGATTTAATCAGCGTTTGCTCCAAAGAAGTAAGAGCATAATGAATGGTATGGGGTCTTGAACTTTTGTCTTGAAAACAAGTACGATGACGCCATTTACTCACTGTTGTTGTTGAAATGTTGTAAATGTCTGCCAGTTCTCTGTTTGTCTGATGGCTTTGGTGTATTTGAGAACGAATGCGTATATTTGTGGTCGCATTAGTATGATATACTTGCTTCATATTTGTATGAATTTTATGTTTCATCAAAATGCAAATATAAGCAAGTTATGGGGGATTAGTTCTCCTGTATAGAGTTAATTATATTTTCTCTTGTGCAGGAGAACTATCTCTTAATTGAGGTATCCCCCATCAACAACCTGGTGAAACTTGACATATATTCATTCATGCATATTCTGTTCATTGCCTAAAACGCACACTTATGGAAATCGTGATAGATGTAGCAATTATTCTTTTTTCCTTTTATCTCATGTCCGAGATAGTAGATGCGCTTTTTATCAAAAGCTTGGACAACATTGCAGCTCAACTGAAGCTATCGGAAAGCGTATCGGGGGCTACTCTTCTGGCTTTTGGTACCAGTGCACCGGAAATAGCCACCGCACTTTTTGCCTTATTCCTGACCGGTGCCCACCCGGCAACCGGCGTAGGCACCATTGTAGGTTCTGCCATCTTCCAAATACTTGTAGTGATAGGCTTTGCTTGCATTGCCAACAGAAGCAAGCTTAATTGGAAGCCTATTTTGCGCGATAGCAGCTTCTACGCTTTCTCTGTTGTTCTTTTGCTTCTTTTTGTGCAAGACAACAAACTAACCCTCTTGGAAGGTGGCATATTGGTAGGATGTTACGTCTTTTATCTGCTATTCTTAAACCTGTGGATGAAATATATTGACAATGAAGCCAAACAAGCGGAAGAGATAAAAGAAGAGTATGCCATAGAAGATGTGCTCCCTCAAAAAAGCATCTTACGCAAAGTGCTGGATATCATCACCACCCCGGTTCGCTTGCTGATACGCCTCGTTCCCAACCCGGAAAAACGCCCCGCCTGGACTTATCCTGTTTTTACTCTGTGTCTTGGCGTCATTGCACTGGCTTCCTATTGGATGGTGATGGCAGCCGAGCGCCTGGCATTACTAATAGGCATCCCCACCGAGATTATAGCCCTTACTATCCTTGCAGGTGGCACCTCCATGCCTGAAATTATCTCTTCCTACATTGTTTCCAAGCAAGGGCGCGGCGATATGGCCATTGCCAATGCCATTGGTAGCAACATCTTCGATATACTTATGAGTTTGGGGCTCCCCGTGCTTATTTATACTTCCCTGCACGGCGATATCAGCGACATTGGCAGCGCCAACATCATTTCTTCGGTGGTCTTGCTTTTTGTTTCTTTGCTTTTGGTTATCTTGGCTTTTATTTTCTCGCGTTTTTATGCCACCCGCTTGCTCGGCTACTCGCTCATAGCCATCTACATAGCCTACGTATGGGGGGCTTATGCCGGTTGGTTGGAAATATAAAAAGCTTACAAAAGTTGTGCATATAGGCAAAAAGCTTTATTTTTGCCAGCGAATGGCTGCGTAGTACAATGGATAGTACGTGGGTCTCCGGAACCCAAGATTCAGGTTCGATTCCTGACGCAGCCACTCCTCGATAGAACCAAAGGGACAGCAGCTCATTTTAACAAAAGCCGCTGTCCCTTTCTTTATATAAACCGGCTAAAACCAACTTACCTACACTCTACAACCGGGCGCTCACCTGCTGTCATTTTTACAGCCGGGCTCCACCAGGCGCCTTGTCCAAGTCCTCTTATTATCAGAAAAGCGGCCAAAAGAACCATCACCAGGCGCTGGAGCGCCACACCACTGAATATCGACTTCAAATACGACAACAACCGGCGCCACACCCACCGGACACCTACCAACAGCACGGTGGTTATTATCCCAAACAGAAGCATATTACTCCACACGCGCAATATATTTCCTTCTGCCGCCGATAGAAAAGCTGCCCCATAAACCAAGCCACAAGGCAACAAACCATTGGCCATCCCCAGGAAGAACCCGCCCCCTTGTTTGCCATAGTGTTGTGCCAGCTCCCTCAATCTGTTCGACAGACGGTAAGCTGCTTTGTTTTTTCCCAACCATTCCATCAGTACATAAAACAGCAGCAGCAGACCGGACAGTACAGACAGCTGTTGTTGCGTAAGAAAAAATGCCATGCCGGCACTAAGCATACCCGCGAAGCTTCCCAGCAACAAGTACGAAAAAATACGCCCGGCATGATACTGCACCTGCCATGTCAACGGACGCCCGGCATGCAAAGTCGCAATCAGTGGGGCACACATGCCCACACAATGAAAAGCGCCACTCAGCGCCAACAATACAACTCCTGTCTTTATCATAAAGTTACAAGTACAACTTTTTCTCCATGTAATAGCGTTGCCCATCCATCATCCAGTGGACTTTCACCTCCCAATAACCGGGCAGCAAGGTAGAAGCATCCAGCAGGTACTCCGTTTGTCCTCGTTGAATGGCTATGCGCTTATCAAGTCGTGCATCCGACGGACGGTAAAACAGCACCTCCCCCTGCTCAATAGCAGCATAAGGCAAGAGCACCTTTATTTTTTTCTCTTCCTTCTGATACTCAACAAGGGGCTGCTGTGCCAAAGCATGCGTGCGTGCTATGGCATCTATACGCTCTTGATATGCCAACTCCTCTTTGTAGTAGTTCTTATCTACCAAATGTATATCATCCTGTGCCACACAAATAGACACCAGGTAGCTCATGAAGGCAACGAAGCCTCCAAGCAGTATCACGACCTTATACCCCCAACTAATTTTCATGGCTCCAGTGTTTTTTAAAGTTTTGTCAATAGTTTGAAAAGAAACTTGCTTTAACGGTCTCAAGCGTTTCACCGGAATCTGCATCCTTAACTTTGAACTTCAAAGATGTTTTTCTTCCTTTAATACTATTTTTATCCAGGTAAACAAAAAAGACCATTTCTCTTTTTTCGGCAGGTTTGAGTACTATCGTTGTGCTTTTTTCACCAACAAACTCAACACGTCCGCGCGGCTCCGCTGCTTCCAGTTGCACCCGCAAGGTGTCGAAAGACTTATTGACAATCGATGCATTGAACAAGTTGCTGACGGTGCCATCTTCATGCAGCTGAGCCAGCTGCCCCGGCGTGCGCAGCACTATGGTTTCGGTAATGCTTCTGCCAAATACCAGCGCCCCAATGATACCAAGCAACACCAGCAACACAGCCGAATAGGCCCACGCTCTTTTGGTCAAATGAAAGGGAACGCCTTCTTCTATACTCCGGATTGAAGCATAGCGTATCAACCCCTTTGGCTTGCCTACCTTTTCCATCACGGCATCGCAAGCGTCGATACAAGCCGTACACCCCACACACTCCATTTGCGTGCCATTGCGAATATCAATGCCGGTAGGGCACACCTGTACACAGAGCGTACAATCCACACAGTCGCCTTGCGCCCCATTCTGTTTGCCTTTTTTAAGTTTTCCACGCGGTTCGCCCCGCTTGTAATCATACGCCACTGTCATGGTGTCGTTATCGACCAGCACGCCCTGCAGCCTGCCATAAGGGCAAATCAAAATACAAGCTTGCTCACGTATATAGCTGAACACAAAGTAAAAGAGTCCGCTAAACCCCACTACCCCCAAGAAGCCGACCCAGTGTTCAGTAGGCGGCTGCGTTACTATTTTTATAGTTTCTTTTAACCCAATGAGATAAGCCATAAAAGTATGCCCAATCAGCAGGGCTATCAGCATAAATATGCCATGCTTGGCTACTTTCTTCAATATCTTTTCTTTATTCCACGGCTGTTTTTCAAGCTTCAATTGCTGATTGCGATCGCCTTCTATCCAGTATTCTATTTTACGGAAAACCATCTCCATAAAAACGGTCTGCGGGCACACCCATCCGCACCAGATACGCCCGTAAATCACCGTAAAGAGAATAACAAACACAAAGAAGGCAAGCATTGTCAAACCGAAAATGATAAAGTCTTGCGGGAAGAACACCTGACCGAAAATGATAAAAGTGCGTTCAAACACATTGAACATCATGAAAGGATGCCCATCGACATAAATAAAGGGCATGGAAAAAAACACAGCCAGCAAGAACCAACTTACCCATGTGCGGTACTTATAAAAGCGTCCTTTAGGCTTTTTGGGATGTATCCAGACCCGCTTCCCTTCTTTATCAACAAAAGAAACGTGGTCTCTGTACAGCTCTTCGTATTCTATATCGGTGAGGATTTTATTACTCATGGCTATTCTTTTTTGGCTCATTCACCGGAAAAAGGCGGAAGGGCTCTTCTCCCCTCCACCTTATGATTGTTACTTACAAGGCTCGCCTTGTGGCTCTTTGGGATTGGGCGGATTGGTTCCACGCAGGCTCAGTACATAAGAAGCTACTTGCTGAATTTCTTGTGGCTTCAACTTGTTTTGCCAGGGCACCATCCCCTTTTGCGGCACACCATATTTTACCACTTTGAACACATCTTTGATGTCGCAGCCGTGCAACCAGCTGTCATCCGTAAGGTTGGGACCAACGCCTCCTTGCCCTTCATTACCATGACAAGCCGCACAGTTCTGTACGAAAATGGACTTTCCGGCTTCCAGAGCAGCGGCATCGGTTAGCGCTTCTACATTGCTTTCATCTATCAAATTGGCCTGTGTTTTCCGGTACTCTTCAATGGCAATAGCCGCCTGCTGCATTTCTATTTGAAACTCTTCTTCTTGCAAGGGTGCCCACTCAAACACATGGTACACCAGCAGGTATCCGACCGAAAAGACAACCGTAGCGAAGTAAAGGAATTTCAGCCATGGGGGCATGTGGTTGTCCAACTCGCGAATGCCATCGTAATTGTGCTCCAGCATCAATTCTTGCTCTTGCACTTCTACCGGTTGTTCGGTGCCCCCTATTTTCTTAAGCCAGCGGCTCCATAACGATTCATACTCTTCCTCGCCGCTTTGCTGCTTGAGAATGATACGCAGCACAGAAGCCACATAAATACCGGTCAGCAACACCAGGATGGCTATGATGCCTATCAATACCAGGATGGCAAGCAGCATCCAATCGGTTTGGGTCATATTAGCAAAGTCCATACTTTATTGTTTTTTATAGTTGGTTTTTACACTTCTACTAAACATCCTTGGAATCTTCCAAAGGGATGCGGCGTATTTCTTCTACCACTTCCTTCTTCATGCTAAATACCCGTATGCCCAAGGCAATGAAGAAGACAAAGAAGACAATCAAAGAGAAGATGGGATAAGTAGCTACGCCATCAATCAGTTCGAAATAATGCTTAAACATAGTTTTACCGGTTTTAGAGTGGGGGGCGAGCCCCCCTGTGAATTACTTGGTATCTGCTTGCGTTTGTGCCTCAGCATCTACTTTTTGGATATCTGTACCCAGACGCTGCAAGTAAGCTATCAAAGCAACTATTTCGTCATCGGGTGCCACATTCTGGATGCCGTCTTTGTTGAGGCTGGCAACAATACGTTGGGCTTGCTTGTCTATATCTTTCAGTGCCATTTCTTGCTCGTATCCCTCCGGATAGGGCACGCCCAAAGTGCGCATGGCGGCTATTTTACCTTTTACTTCCTCCTTGTCATACTTCTGTTCGAACAACCAAGGGTAAGGTGGCATGATAGAACCGGGCGACATGCTGGTGGGGTCATACATGTGGTTGTAGTGCCAGCTGTCGGGATATTTCCCACCTAAGCGCATCAAGTCCGGTCCGGTGCGTTTGGAGCCCCACAAGAAAGGATGCTCGTAAACATATTCGCCGGCTTTGGAATACTCGCCATAGCGCACCACCTCCGAACGGAAGGGACGCACCAACTGAGAGTGGCAGTTATTGCAGCCTTCGCGAATGTAAATATCACGTCCAATCAGCTCCAAGGGCGTATAGGGCTTCACTGCCGCAATGGTAGGAATGTTCGATTCCACCAGGAAGGTAGGTATCATTTGCGCAATACCACCTATCAGAATGGCAACCAAGCTCAAGACGGTAAAGAGCACGGGCTTACGTTCCAAGATAGCATGCCAATATTCATTCTTGGCATGTACAGGCTTCAGGGCAGGTGCTTCGGCTGCTTCCTCCGCTACAAAGCTTCCTTGTGCAGCCGTCTTCCAGAGGTTATACACCATCACAAAGAAACCTGTCAAGTACAGTGCCCCACCAATAGAACGCAGTACATACATGGGAACAATTTGGGTAACCGTAGTCAGGAAGTTAGGATATTGCAACATGCCGTCCGGAGTAAACTCCTTCCACATCAGGCTTTGTGTGATACCTGCCCAATACATAGGCAGTGCATAGAAGATAATACCCAAAGTACCCAACCAAAAGTGTGTGTTAGCTAATCGCTTCGAGTAAAGCTCCGTATTCCACATCTTGGGCACCAGCCAGTAGAGCATACCAAAGGTCATAAAACCATTCCATCCCAAACCACCAATGTGCACGTGCGCTATGGTCCAGTCGGTAAAGTGAGAGATGGCATTGACGTTTTTAAGCGAAAGCATGGGGCCTTCGAAGGTAGCCATACCATAGGCGGTTACAGCCACCACCATGAATTTCAAAATGGGGTTTTCGCGCACACGGTCCCAAGCGCCACGCAAGGTCAACAAACCATTGAGCATCCCACCCCACGAAGGCGCAATCAGCATGACAGAAAACACGGTGCCTAAGCTTTGCGCCCAGTCGGGCAAGGTGCTGTATAGCAAGTGGTGCGGACCAGCCCAGATATAAATAAATATCAGCGACCAGAAGTGTACGATAGACAGACGGTAAGAATAAACCGGACGGTTCGCTGCCTTGGGCAGGTAGTAATACATCAAACCAAGGAAGGGCGTTGTCAGGAAGAATGCCACGGCATTGTGCCCATACCACCACTGCACCAATGCATCTTGCACACCGGCATACCAAGAGTAGCTTTTAAGGAAGCTTACGGGCAGCTCGAAAGAGTTAACCACATGCAAGACAGCCACCGTAATGAAAGTGGCGATATAGAACCAGATGGCCACGTACATGTGGCGTTCGCGCCGGCGCAAAATGGTGCCCAGCATATTCCAGCCAAACACCACCCAGATGATGGTAATGGCGATGTCGATGGGCCACTCCAGCTCGGCATACTCTTTAGAGGTAGTGTACCCCAATGGCAGCGTAATAGCCGCTGACAAGATAATCAACTGCCAGCCCCAGAAATGAATCCAGCTAAGTGTTTTGCTAAACATAGGGGTTTTCAGCAGGCGGGGCATAGAGTAATACACCCCCGCAAAGATGGCATTTCCCACAAATGCAAAAATCACTGCATTTGTGTGTAGCGGACGGATACGCCCGAAGGTGGTGTAAGGCAGCCCCAAATTCAGCGCCGGATAATAAAGCTGAATGGCTACAATCAAACCCACCAGCATACCTATCGCCCCAAAAACAACGGTAGCGATAAGGAACGCTCGCACAATCTTGTTGTCGTAATAAAACTTTTCAGTCATAATTCCGTTTGGTTTTAGCCTTTTTCTATGCATAAAAGTAGGGGATTAGGCTTCCACCCGGAATGACTAAAGTTGCCGGCGCCGATGATTCTTGTCATTGACACAAAAAAAGCAGACACCGTTGGTTTCAGTGCCTGCTTGAAAGCGCTTCATGTTTTGAAAAAGTTACGCAGTCATTGCCGACATTTTGTGGGGCATGAACTTATGCAGCAGCATACTGATTCCTGCATAGAGAAACGGATGTCCAATAAAAAACAAAACAAACAGATAAGGAATGCTTGCCGCTCCACCATAACTCGCCAACAAACTGGTAATCAACCCCAACACATCGTTCATGCTCACAAGGACCCGGATACCGTACGCAAAAAAGGCAAACAAGCCAACCGCTACAAGCTCCACGAGCACCCCCACTACAAAAGAGCGAAGAAACAAACGCCACCGCGTATGATACTTGGCACGTATGACCGCCACCATCCAGGCACACACGATACACAACAAAAACCATCCGCCCACAATCACCCACTCGGTATTCAACAACAAAAAGATGAACACCTCGTTGTTTTCTAAAAAAAGCATCACCTTTACTACAGCCAAAGCAAACATGGAAAGCAAAAAAAGTACAAGGCTGTACAGATAAGCTTCTCGAACTGTTCCAATAAAGTTCATAATTCCTTTTTTTGACAACAAAGCGTTTTCGCTAGTTAAAAGATACGAATTTGATTTCATAAAACCGGCAAGTTAAGTTATTGAAAATATGAAAACCTTTAATTCCCTAAGCTGTTTTTTTATCTTAGCGCAAAGATTACGCCCTTTTTATTCTCACAAGATACAACATGTTAAAAGTAGCTTGGTCACCTTTGTATTGCCACCCCTTGCCTGACGGGCATAGATTTCCTATGGAAAAATACAACTTATTGCCCGAACAGCTCCTTTATGAAGGAACTCTTACAAATGAAAGTTTCTTCACCCCTACTCTTCTCAATGAAGAGCACATTTTGCGTGTGCATACAGCTGAATATTGGAACAAGCTGCAAAATCTCACTTTGACTCCCAAAGAAATTCGAGCAACAGGATTCCCGCTATCCCGGCAGCTCATTGAAAGAGAGCGCGTCATTGCGCAAGGCACCATTCAATGCGCCGAGTATGCCTTGCAGTATGGCATTGCCATGAATATTGCCGGGGGCACTCACCATGCCTTTACCAACCGGGGCGAAGGTTTTTGCTTGTTAAACGACATTGCCTTGGCTGCCCGCTACTTGCTTGACCGGCAGAAGGCACGACGCATCCTTATTATTGATTTGGATGTGCACCAAGGCAATGGGACCGCCGAAATATTCCGTCATGAGTCCGCCGTATTCACCTTCAGTATGCATGGCGCCAACAACTACCCGCGTTTGAAAGAGACCTCGGACTGTGACGTGCACCTTCCCGACGGCACCGGCGATCGTTTTTACCTTTATGAGCTCGAAAAAAACTTAGATAGCTTGTTCAGCCGCTTTCAACCGGACTTTGTTTTCTTCCAAGCAGGTGTGGACGTGCTGGCTACCGACAAGCTGGGACGCTTGTCACTCAGCATCGATGGGTGCCGCCGTCGCGATGAGCTGGTCTTTCAATACTGCCGCCAAGGGCAAGTACCTGTGGTGGTAAGTATGGGGGGCGGTTATTCGCCCCGCCTTGCCGATATTATCGAAGCTCATGCCAATACCTACCGTACTGCCCAATTTTTATTCTTTTAAAAATGCTTTTTTCAAAATTCAATATCGCATGTATTTTATTTTTCAAAAAAATACAAAAAATCAATCTTCCCGTGCCCATGGACGTCTATCGGGCTCTGCCATGCGCACTATCTTAGGATAAAAAGCTGCCAAAGGCTTTACAATGTTCGTTTGTACCTTCATCACCTCCTTCAGGTCTTTGTACACCATGGGCGCTTCGTCCAAGTCGCCTCCTATCAACTCAATGCCATGCTCCTGCAGTATCCGGCGCACCTGCTCTTGCGATATTTGCCGGAAAGCAGCCCTCCGCGACATCAGTCGCCCGGCACCATGCGAAGCGGAATTCAATGAAGCGGCATTTCCCAATCCCTTTACCACATAACCGGCTTGGGTCATGGAACCGGGAATAACCCCCAATGCGCCGGTGTGCGCCGGTGTGGCACCTTTGCGGTGCACAATAGCCGTGCGCCCGTCGGGCAGCTGCTCTTTCCACGCAAAATTGTGATGGTTTTCTACCATCTTCACCGGCTGCAAACCCAATGCTTTCGCTATCCGGCGATGTATTTGATGATGGTTGGCCGAAGCATAATCGCCGGCCAAATGCATGGCTATCCAATACTCCTGCCCTTCTTCTGTATCGAGCGAAAGCCACGCCAAGTGGGCCAGCTCTTTGGGCAGGTGCGAACGCTCTCTTGCCAACTTGGAATAATAATTGGCAATGGCAGCCCCAAAGCCGCGCGAGCCCGAATGGCTCAATAAAGCCAAATATTGCCCTTTGGGCAGCCCCAAGTCCTTATCTTCTTCCATGACTTCCAAAACACCCCACTCTACAAAATGATTGCCCGTACCACTCGTTCCAATTTGCCGCTCTGCCTTCTTGCGCAACGAACGGATGACTTTCGTGGCTCTCCATTCAGGTTTATCCCATATATCATCGGGCAGCGGGGAAGGATTCGACACGTCGATACCAAAGAAAGTATGCTCGCCCAAAAGATTTTTCAGTGTGTCTTTTTTCTTTTCTATGTAAGCTGCCTCTATATCCCACACAGAAAGACACATACGGCAGGCAATATCTACCCCTACGGCATAAGGAATAACCGCATTTTGACGAGTAGCCAGCACTCCACCAATAGGGATTCCATATCCCACATGTGCATCAGGCATGAGCGCCCCGGCTTCAGCCACCGGTAAGCGCATGGCATTATTCATCTGCTGTATCGACTCTGCATCGATGTAGTCCGCACCAAAAACGGAATAAGGCAAAGGTTGCGCACGCAGGGGCTCGGACTCCGTTTGTTCACACTCGCCATTGCCCACCTCCGGAGCATCCAAAAGGAAAGCAGCCACGCGCCCCCAATCTTCATGGTTTACATACAGATGGGGATGTGCTTGTATCTCCTGCAGCATTTGCTGTATCGCTTCCTCAGTTACACCCTTTTTTCGCAACCGCTTGATTATTCTATATGCCTGCTTGGCTATGTTTTTGTCACCCAGCAAAACGGTAAGTGTATTTACATCCGGCTTCATATCGTCTTTTTTTTTACGTGGCTTACTATTTAACAAATTGCTCTTTAAAAAAGTCAAGCCTTTTGTCTTTATTTGAGCAAAAACCAAAGACGCGATGCGCCTGTTCCAAGAACAGACAGCTCATCCTCAAACAAAATTGTGATTGGCATAAAGCACTTGCGACCTAAGTCCAATCAAACTGCCTGTCTGTATATGGCAAAGAGTAGAAAAACCTTGTCGCTTTGTAGTTCAAAGTATTTTGTTTTTATAGAATAGCCATTTACTTTTCCAAAAGTGGCTGAATTTTAGTACTCTCTCCTTAGCGCTTCGAGCAAAAGCAAGCACTCTCCTTTTACCTCTTTCCGCCGGCTTGACAAGATGGCTCAAGAATGGCAAATAAACACGCTTCGAGCAAGCGAGATTTCTCACTCCACCACGCTCCGTTCGAAATGACAAAAGAAAAAATGTCCGTTCATAAGGCAGCACTGCCCTGCCTCCGTGATTGAATAAAGACAGGCAAGCAAGTATAGACTTTGAAAAGCAAAGTTGTTTTAAAGCTACAAAGAGATACCCAAGGTAAGGAAAAAGCTACGCGGGTCGGCGGGGATGATACCCGGCCCGGGATAGCTTACTGCCCGGTTGGTAAAATACTTTTGGTTCAATAGATTATTTACACTACCTTCTACTGTCCAGCGCTCGCGTTTATAAGAAATACTCAGGTCAGTTACATGATATGCCGGAATGATACCCACCACCGCCGACGCCACACGCCCCGAAGTGTTGTCGGCATCGCTAAACTGTTCTGACACGTAGTTGTGTTGTAAGCTCAATCGCCAGGGACCACGCTCGGCAAACAGGCCGGCACGCCAGATAATACGCGGTGCAAACTCTACCCGGTTGCCTTCTATCCTGCTCCAAGTATCGTTGTTGGCACTCAGATAATAGGCTTCGGCATAAGTAAAGCTACTAAACAGGCGCCATTGCCAAGTGGTATTTTGCTTCCACAAGGAAGCGAGGTTGTATTCGCCATACAGCTCCAAACCATAATGTTGCGAATCACCTACATTTGTTTTGAAACGGTACTCATTATAAATTCGCTCATCTAAGAGTGTCACAAAGCCAATGCGGTTATTGTAGCGCATATAAAACAAGCTGACATCCCACTGAAAACGGCCGGGCAACTGTCCCCGGAAGCCTATCTCGGTGCTGTAGCCCCGCTCATCGCGTATATTGGGGTCCAGACGGAAGTTGGGATTATCTATGCGCAAGTCGCTAAAAGTCACTGCCCGGTAGTTTTGGCTGGCGTTGGCATACAGCTCCCGGTTATCTGCAGGACGGAAAGTAATGCCGATACCTCCTAACCAGAAAGCCCGCTTCAGGTCAAAAGACTCATCGACCCGCTCTTCGGCAATCAGGTTGCCCGCCGCGTCATAAGCGCGCAACTTGTAATAGCCATCTGCCAAAGTATTGATATATTCATAACGTATACCCGGAGTGATGCTCCATCGCTTGTTTAAGAAAAATATATTTTCAGCAAAAACCGCCACGTTGCGCCCGGGGAATTGATAGTCCGACTTTTCCAAATCATGGGGGTTTAAGTACTCAAAGCGTGGTTGGTCACTGGCATCTGCCTCGCCTTGTTGCTTGTAGGTAAGCCCATGATAATAGCGCACTCCTGCCAAAAAATGATGGCTGCGCCCTTTTAGTTTGTAATCGTGCAGCAAACGCCCCTCTACGCCCCAGTTGCGGTAAAGATCGCGAATCAAGGTGCGGTTTTGCGTGGGGTCGTCTGCTTTGTAAGCCGGCAACAATACGCCCAAAGCCTGCCGGGACGACAGATTGGCAAATGCCCGCAAGTTCAAAGTGGTGTGGTCTGATGCCCGGTAGTCAAGCATCAAGGCCGGTAAGTTCCAACGGACGGCAAACCAATTGCGATTGCGAAACGAAACGGAAGGGTCCTGCTCAAAGGTGGCATCCATCAAGCCGCCGGGCTGTTTGGCCAAGTACTGCATGTGGGTATATTCTGCACGCAAGTGTAAGCGCTTGCTCAGGTCAAAATGCCACTGAGTGTGGGCAGTGTGACTATGAAACTGTGAATTGGGGCGCCAACCATTGCCCTGCTTGTATTGATAAAAAGTAAAATATTCAACTTTGGTTCCCAAAGTACCATCTACTCCGGTGTAGCTATTCCAAAAGCCCCACGAACCAATGGTTTGGCGGGTGTCTATGTGAAAGGGTTTATCAGTGCGCGGGCTTTTCATTACAAAATTGAGCATGCCGCCAAACTGTGTGCCGTACTGCAGCGAAGCAGCCCCCTTAACCAACTCGATGCGCTCAAGCGCTTCGGCAGGCGGCACATAATAACTTTCGGGGTAGCCCAACGCATCGGCACTCATATCATAGCCATTTTGGCGGGTGTTGAAATTGGCCGTACGCTTGGGGCTCAATCCACGCGTGCCAATGCCCAATTGCAAGCCGGCCATATCGCTTTCCCATATATTAATGCCCTGGATGCGGCCAAATATTTGCCGCGAGTTATTAGTGGCTAAATTGGCAACAATATCTTGCAGCTCTACCACTTCGGTCTTCTTCCCTTCATAAATGGCCACTCCTTCCACACTATACAAGCTGCGTACTCCGAAAGTCTGCTCACGGGCAGCTGTCACTTCCACCTCTGCAAGCACTTCTTCTTTGGCTTTCATACGCAGCTGCAGGGGGGCTTGCCAATGCCCGGGACGAAGGGGCACTGTAAGCACTTCCATGCCAACAAACTCAACTTTCAGCACCAGCCCTTCTTGATAAGGCACTTCCAAGACGAAGTGTCCTTGCCCGTCGGCCACTGCGAAGCGTTCAACGGGGCTTACTTCTATGGTTGCGCCCGGCAAAGGATTGCCTTGCTCATCGGTCACCACTCCTTGCAACAACTGCTGGGCAGATGCCGGCAAAATACAGACAAAGCACAAAAGAAAGTAAAGGACGGCTCGAGGTTTCATAAATCGCTGCGGTTTTGTGCATAAGCAACCGATGCAAATTTATTTAGATTTAATCTAAACAAAAAATTTAGATGATTTTTTTTATCAATCTGTGCGTCTTAGATTTGCTTGTTGTAGCATTAGCACTATTCTTATGAAGAAAGTCGTTTTTTTTGCTGCCTCATTTCTTTTATGTTGCATAAGCAGCTTGATTTATGCGCAGCGTGGCAACCTTTTTATTCAAAACTATGACTTTGGCGCCCATGCCTATGACATTGAGTCTTTTGATAATGATATACTGTGTTTTTCCACGCCGGAGGGGATTGTGACTTATGATGGTCAGCAGCAGCATGTACACAAAATACCCGTCACACTTTACAGCTTGTCCTACGACTCTCAAAGGCGTTGTATTTGGGCAGGTGGCAAAGGGCAGGTAGGATATCTGCAATTTGACAGCAAAGGCAAGGTTGTTTTTTCTTCTGTCTTTACTACTGAAGGCAACGTGCGCAAAATCATGCTTCAAGGCGACACATTATGGGCACAAACCCCCAACATCACTTATGCTTATTCTATTACCCGGTGTCGCCTGCTTTATCGTTATCATGCTCCACGAAACAGTTCCTTCAATGGCTTTTTTTTGCACCGGGGCGAAGCTTATGCCTCTGCTCCCGGGAAGGGAATTTATCATTTGGATGGCAAGCAAATGCACCTTAGCGGCCGCCCGGGCAACAACTTAAAAACAACAGGCATAACCCAATACATTCCTTTCGACAAGCAAAGAGGCTTGTGCAGCAGCCCCGACAATCGCCTGTGGTTGTTCGACGGACTTCATTTTATGCCCTATCGAAGCCCCGCCACGCGCTATGTCGAAACGTTTTTACTAAATGAAATGCTCCCGCTAAATGATGGGCAGCGCTTTGTGTTTTCCACTTTATCCGGTGGTTGCATTGTAGTGGATAAAAGCAGTGGCATTGTCACTGACATTATCAATTACGAAACAGGCTTGAAAGACGATGAAACCACGGCTATTTATGAAGACAAGCAAGGTGGTTTGTGGATTAGCCACGCGCAAGGATGCAGCCGGGTAGCCTTGCAGTCTCCCTTACGTGTTTTTTCTACCTATCCCGGCTTGGAAGGCTCTATCAGTAGCCTTATACGCTTGGGCCCGGAGCTGTACGTAGGCACTACGGCCGGTCTGTTTGTGCTCGACAAGATCCGGGGCGAGCAGGTCGTAAGCCGGAAAGTATATGCCAATGAGCGCAAACGTCTGTTTGCCCGGCAGCAACAAACCGTTGTTGTAGAAAAAGAGCGCAACCCCTATGAAGACGCTCTCAAAGCTTACATTATGCAGTCTGTGCCCTATTATTTTAAGAAAATCAAAAACATAGACGCCAAGTGTAAGCAGCTGCTCAACTATAAAGGCAAATTATTGGTAGCTTCCAGCACGGGGCTTTATGAAGTCACCCGGCATACCGGCTACCCCATTATGCGTAACCTGCATGTGTATGCCATTTATGGGGCACCTAAGCGCAATATGTTATATGTTGCCACAGAAAAAGGACTTATAGCCATCAGGGAGTACCGTGGATATTGGAAAGTGGTAGATCGCATAGCTGCTATTCCTGATGATGTCACCAACCTGATGTTGGCCGGCAACAAGCTTTACCTGGGACTTTTTAATGGTTGCCTCATCGTGCATTTACGCACCGATGGCACCTTCGCCCGTCACTACCGCATGGAGCTGCACACACAAGCAATACAGCCACTCTGGGTGGGAAAACAAGGCGAAAATGTCTTTTTCTTATCAAAAGAGGGGGCGCTACTCCACAAAGAAATTTTAGGTGGCATGCTATTGCCCTATCAGGCGCTGAACCGTTATTACCCTTTGTCCTTCCTCTACGACAGCCAACAAGAGGCTTTCTTCTTGCTCAAAAACAGGCAGTGGCTGCTCCTGCAAAATAAATCTTTAAAGCCTCTTACCAACCGGCTGGTGAATTATTTCGACGAGCTGCAGGTACTTGCTGTAGATTACGAAGGCAACTACTGGATAGTAGCCTCCAATAACATATTTTTTATTCCGAAAGAAACAACTTCCTCCCCCGCCATACCCTCGCACCCCATCATACGCTTCATTGAAACAGATGAAGACACTTACCTACCCTTTCTTAGCGAAGACGGGCGGGAAATCAAAGGCGTGGAAGTGCCCCCCCAAAGCAGCCACTTGGTGTTTCACATAGCCTACCCCTATTACCTTGCCGGTGAGGACACTCAATTTCAATATAAAATAGAAGGTGAGGGTGAGTCGGAATGGTCGGCATGGCGAAGCACGCCCTATATTGAATTTGCTTACTTGCCCACCGGTATGCATCGCTTGCTTGTGCGTGCACGCACTCCGGAAGGACTCATCTCACAAACCCAAAGTATTAAGCTATATGTGCGCTCTCCCTTCTACGAGACCTGGTGGTTTTACATTTTAGAAATCCTGTTTTTGCTTTCTTTGCTGCTGCTTTCCATTTATCTGAACAGACGCAAGAAAGACGCCCGCGCCACCAGCATACTTACTATCGTCAGCATTATTACTACGGTTGAGTTTATAATCATCATGGTGGAGCCTTATGTCGATAATTTCAGCGGTGGCGTTCCGGTATTTAAGCTGGTGATGAACGTAATACTGGCTTACTACTTGTTGCCGCTTGAACGGCGGGTACGAAAAATCATAGAAAAGCCGGAGGGCGTCATCAGTGTAGAGTTGCGCCGGACAGAACCCATGGAAGTCACTTCTGATGGTACCGGCTTTCAAGCCGGCGATAAAAAAAGGGAAATAAAAGAAACACCACCCAACAACGATAATAAGCATTAAGCATGAAGAGTAAATACAAAACCGCCCGATGGCTCTTGTTATGCCTTGTGTTTCTTAGTGCTTGCAGCGCTTCGCCTCATGAGCAGCTACGGGGTGAGTGGCTGCTGGATTTTGACCAAAGCCAATGGCAAGACGAGCTTTCTGTCGATTCATTAACCACAGAGCTGCAAAGCAACAAAAGCACGCCCCAAACCCATGACATAAGAGAAAAGTTGGGCAGCTATCGCCTTTCTTTCGACGGCGGAAAACATTTTCAATTTCAACGTAATTTGCTGAAAACCCAAGGGTTTTACACCCTTCTCCCAAAAGAAGAACTGCTCATCTTTACTTATGGCAACAGGCAAGACACTTTTCATGTAAAGAAACTCAAAAAAGAAAAACTCATTCTTGAAAAAGGAAGCCTGCAACTTCACTTTGAAAAACAAGCACCCTAAAAAACGTCGTCGCTTCTCCTACTTATGTAAGAGAAGCGACGTTTGGCTGAGCCCGCTTAGTAGGCTCCTATCAGCGTTTGGTTGATAGACTCGCGCTACTTGCGTAGCACACGTCTAATTGAAGGATGATAATGTATGTATGTCATTAACATGAATATACAAATTCAAAAGATAACATCCAAATTTTTTCCGGATTTTTTTCAAAATCACACATTTACGTGCCGTTCGGCATGGTAAGAAGAACGCACCAATGGACCTGACTCCACGTATTTAAAACCTTTCTTCAGCCCTACTTCCTCATACATTTTAAATTTCTCGGGGTGCACATATTCTACTACTTCAAGATGCATTTTGGTAGGCTGCAAATACTGCCCGATGGTAAGAATATCTACTCCGCATTCCAAGAGGTCATCCATAATTTCAAATACTTCTTCATCGGTTTCACCCAAGCCTACCATGATGCCGGTTTTGGTGCGCTTGCCGTATTCTTTGATGCGGCGCAGCTGCTCCAAGCTGCGCTCATACTTGGCCTGCGGGCGCACTCTGCGATAAAGGCGCTTGACCGTTTCCATATTGTGAGACACCACTTCCTGCCCTGCTTCTATCATGCGGTACAGGGCATCCCATGAGCCTCTTACATCGGGGATAAGCGTTTCTATGGTTGTCTCGGGTGACACCTCCTTGATAGCACGCACGGTGCGGTACCATATTTCAGCCCCGCGGTCTTTGAGCTCGTCACGATTGACCGAAGTAATGACAGCATGCTTCACGCCCATAAGCTTGACAGCTTCTGCCACCCGGCGCGGCTCGTCTTCATCATATTCATTTGGACGCCCGGTTGCCACAGCACAAAAAGTGCAGCTGCGTGTACATACATTACCCAAAATCATGAAGGTAGCCGTGCCTGCTCCCCAGCACTCGCCCATATTGGGGCAATTGCCGCTTTCGCAGATAGTATGCAATTTGTATTTATCAACCAACTGACGAACATGCAGGTAGTTCTTCCCCGTAGGTAATTTAACACGCAACCAAGAGGGTTTTTTTCTTCGCTCGGAAGGTACAACAGGTAATTCTATCATAGCCTTAAATCTTATCGTTTGGAAGTGCAAGTTTACAAATAAACAAGCAGAAGCCAAGAATGGTTTAGGCTTTATTTACGCCCGCCAAAGAAAAAACTCAGATAAGCAGCATTATATACCGAGCTATTCTCCACACTGCCATTGCTGTCTTGCAAGATGGTAATGGTGCGGTCGAAGGCTTCGAGCAAAAAGCCTGCTTCGATGCCTGTAAGGTTCGACTGAAAAGCGCCCACTTCAAAACTCATGGCCAAGCGCAAATGCAGCCCCAAAGCTATATCGCTTTGCCCAAAACCACTAAAGAAACTTCCTCTTCCGGCAATGCGATTGGGATTGGTATGTATATTCGGGTCGTAGCGTTCTTCTCTAATTTGCGGTATGATGCCATCCGGCGAATAATCGTATAGTATCATGTAGGGCTTAATGACGGCAATGGAAGGACCGGCAGCCAGCACTACATCTACCTGCACGCCTTCGTTGGGTGCCTTACGAAACAGAATCAAGTCTTTGCCATACTCCGGGCGTATGCTAAAGAGATAATTTACCTTGCCATATACGAAAGCATTGCCCTGACCAAAGGGGTTTTGCACTTTGCGCTCTTTGGGGTGCTTAATACCGGCTATTTCCAGCCCCCATATATTGTTTACACGCGCTGTTTTCACCTTGCCGTAACGGAAATAAACGCCGGAAGGGAAGCCGCCGTTTGAGGCTATATTCAATCCAAAGGCATATTCACGCGTGTAAGCATCTTCAAAAACGCTTTGTGCTTGTGTTGTTTGCAAAGCAACACAAAAGGCAAAACAAAGAAAAGGAAAAAAGACGAAGCGCATCGTAAAATATTGTTTTACAGTGTGGTAAACAAATACCCGGTGTACTGTACAAATCTAACAAAAAATAGCGCGAAAACAATTCAAAACACTGAATACTTTACTGCTTTTCCAAGTATTAGGTATTATACTTTTTTTTAAATAGCTTGGGTTTGTGTTTTCATAGCCGAGCAATGAAAGAAGCCAAACTTATTTGCTTGCAAAGCGGGAAAGAATACCCCGCCGACATGCCTCTATGGTGCAGCGAAGAGGGCAGCGTTCTTGACCTGCATTTTTCGCCCCGCTTCCCATTGGAGCGCATCGGCAAGCGGCCCAAAACGCTCTGGCGCTATTGGGAAGCGCTGCCTATTGAACATCCTTCATCGGTGGTAAGCCTTTCGGAAGGTGCCACTCCCATGCACGACATAGAGCTGGAAGGCAAAGCGCTGAAAGTAAAAATAGAATACATGAACCCCACCGGCTCATTCAAAGACCGGGGCACAGCCGTATTGGTAAGCAAACTGAAAGAGTGGGGCGTGCGTCGTGTGGTAGAAGACTCATCAGGCAATGCGGGGGCTTCGCTGGCTGCCTACTGCGCCAAAGCCGGTATTGCCTGCGACATATTCGTGCCGGCCGATACCTCGCCGGCTAAAATCACGCAAATCAAACTGTATGGTGCCAAAGTGCATTTGGTGAAAGGCACACGCGACGAGGTAGCACAAGCCGCCTACTCCTTTGCTCAACAGTACCATTATGCCAGTCACGTATGGCACCCTTTCTTTTTTCAAGGCACAAAAACCTTTGCTTACGAAGTATGCGAACAACTGCATTGGCAAGCCCCTGACACAGTAGTTGTGCCGGCAGGCAACGGCTCTCTGCTTATCGGTTGTTATTTGGGATTCAGAGAGCTTAAACAAGCAGGCATTATCAGCAAGATGCCTAAACTCATTGGCGTGCAAGCTAAAAATTGCGCCCCTCTTTACGAAGCCTTTGTTCGCGGCGAAGCCTTCATACAGCCCCGCCCCGCAAAGAAGACCCTTGCCGAAGGCATGTCCGTAAACAACCCGCTGCGTGGCACCCAGATGCTGCAGTATGTAGAACTAAGCAAAGGCAAATTTATTGCCGTTGAAGAAACGGAAATAGTAGAGATGGTGAAGATACTTGCCCGGAAAGGCTATTTTGTGGAGCCCACCTGCGCAGCGGTAATTGCCGGTGCCCGGCGCTATCTGCTGCAAGAGGCACAAGAAGGCGAAACGGTAATCAGTGTACTCACTTCTACCGGCTTAAAAGCTGTTGATGCCATTCAAAAGATTATTCACTAACAGATACATGCAAGCCTGTCATCTGCTCACTGACTGCCCACAAGCGCTTGGCAAGCTCTATGTTTTGTGATTGGCGTGATGATATGGCCTCCTTTTTGTCTTTAAAATACTTGCCGGTAATGCCTTCCACTTCGGGGCTCAACGCCAAGTAAACGATGGTCTCTGCCCCTTTTTCCGGCGACTTGGCCATGATTTTTATCATCAAACGGGCAAAAAAGTTTAAATCCTGGAATATGTTGGTAGCTATAAAGCCGGGCATTAAAGCATTGGCTGTGATGCCTTCGTCCTGCAGACGGCGTGCCAGCTCTTTGGTGAAAAGAATATTTGCCAATTTAGACTGGCGGTAAGCTGCTATTCCATTATATTCCTTTTTCCGGAACTCTATATCATCGAAATCGATGCTTCCCTGGTGCAGGTCAGAGCTAACATTCACCACGCGCGCCCGCTCTGCCTTACGAAGCAAATCCAAAAGCAAGTTGGTCAGCAAGAAAGGCGCCAAATGATTGACTGCAAAAGTCAGCTCAATTCCATCTTTGCTTTCACGAAAACGTTGATTCCACACGCCTGCATTATTGATCAACACATCTATGTGCGGGTAAGTATTTTTCACATAAGCGGCAAATGCCCGGATAGACTCAAAGGAAGCAAGATCGCAAAACTGTAAATCGAAGCGTTCCGGTGCAATAGCCTCCAATTCTTTTTTTAAAGCAGTGGCTTTCTCTTCATTGCGATAGGGCAAAATCAAAAAATGCCCTTCTTGTAGTAACTTTTTGGCAGCAGCTTTGCCAATACCGGAAGTGGCACCGGTCAAAAGTATATTTTTTATCATAACTTTACACTCGTTAGTGAACAACTACCTTAGTTTTAGGGTACGACTTTTTTGGAAAAAAGTTAAAAAAGACTTTTAACAATGTAATTTTTTAATTAAAATTGCAAATTGATAAGATGCAATGTGCATGAATTTATTTCTCAATGACATTCCGGTATTTATTCGAGACCACAATACCGACCCTGACACCTCCGCTTTCGACCTAACCTTGCGCAATGCTTCAGCAGAAGAGACCCTTGCCCACAGGGGGCGTATATGTCTCATAGAGCCGTCTGTGGAAACTATTTTACAAATCATAGAACAGCTTGCAAAGGAATACAACCCCTTCATTTATTTTTTAGAAATACGCACGTCGAAGGCTGAAAAAGTACTTAAAACTTTAAAAAAGTATTTCCTTTATTTGAAAGCTGCCGGGGGTGTAGTCTATGCCCCCTCTTGTGCCTCTTTTTTGGTTATTAAGCGCTTGGGCAAGTGGGATATTCCCAAAGGAAAAATGGAAGAGGGCGAAAAGCCCGAAGAGGCAGCCCGCCGCGAGGTAGAAGAAGAGTCCGGCATACAGGCAGAAATAGAGGCATTCATATGCGATACTTACCATACCTATAAAATGGGCAGTCAAATCGTACTCAAACGAACTTACTGGTATCTTTTGAAAGCCGGCGAATGTTCACCACCTAAGCCACAAACGGAAGAGAGCATAGAAGAAGCCCTGTGGGTGCCCTATGAAGAAATTTCCAATTTTTTTCAACCTACTTATACTTCCATACGTTTCGTATGGGAGTGTGTAATAAAGCAAAAATTCAATCATATCAAATTATAATGCTTATGGAAGAGTTATACTCCCCCACGCTTATGCCGGTAAAAGAAAGTAGCTTGTCAGAAGAAGAGTTTCAAGCGTATCATGCCGCCGGGCGTTATGAAGAACTTGCCGCACTTATTATCGAAGACACCTTGGAAATGCTCAATGCCGGACCGGTAAACCCCTACCTGCGCCAGCAGGCCATTGAAGCGTGTGCCGAGGTATTGCGCCAACACCGCCACACAAGCTTTGAATCTTTTATGCGTGGTGTGCGCTCGGCTATAGGTGTTATTTTACTTTCCGACCACACCGACTTGCCCAATCGAATGCAAGTTGCTGTCTGATATAAACCCTTACTCCCAAAAGCAAGCAAGCGGTACTTTCCCCATGGACCGCTTGCTTTTTTCTTAGCTTCATAAAAATGTGGTATCTTTGAACACCAAAATGCACTTTATAAAGACAGCATTGAATAATTCAAAGAAAAATATCAATCCTATGACAACCAAAACCGTGTCGAAAGAGGTAGTAAAAGACTTATTGAAAAAATTTGAAGAAAAAGCACCGGAAATCGTTTTCGAATGGCACGATGCAGAAACCGGAGCTGAAGGATGGGTGGTTATCAATTCATTGCGAGGAGGCGCTGCCGGCGGTGGCACCCGCATGCGCAAAGGGCTAAATAAAAGGGAAGTGGAGTCACTGGCCAAGACCATGGAAGTAAAATTTACTGTTTCCGGACCACCTATCGGGGGCGCCAAGTCAGGCATCAACTTTGACCCCGCTGACCCCCGCAAGGAAGAAGTGCTGCGACGCTGGTATAAAGCCGTGTTTCCTTTGTTAAAAAACTACTATGGCACAGGGGGCGACTTGAACGTGGACGAAATTCATGAGGTAATTCCCATCACCGAATCCTATGGCTTGTGGCACCCGCAAGAAGGGATAGTCAATGGGCATTTTCAACCTACCAAGCCGGTAAAAATCAAAAAGATAGGCAATCTTCGCCAAGGCGTTTCCAAAGTGATTGAAGATCCGCGCTTCACGCCTTCTACCGGGAAGAAGTACACAGTAGCCGATATGATTACCGGCTATGGTGTTGCCGAAGCCGTCCGCCACTTCTACGACCTTTGGGGCGGCGAAATACAAGGCAAACGTGCCATTATTCAGGGCTGGGGCAATGTAGGTGCTGCCGCTGCCTTGTATCTTGCCGAAATGGGGGTTCGTATCGTGGGCATCATAGACAAGGACAACGGCTTGCTGGCACCCGACGGTTTGAGCCCTGAAAGGGTCAAAGAACTGTTTGTTCAGCGCAAGGGCAACGCTTTGGTTGCTGCCGACATGATACCCTTTGCCGAAGCCAATGCACACATTTGGGACATAGGCGCAGAAGTTTTTGTACCGGCCGCGGCTTCGCGCTTGGTACAAAAAGAGCACCTCGATCGTATGATTGCCGCCGGGGTGGAGGTTATTTCTTGTGGCGCAAACGTGCCTTTTGCTGATGAAGAAATATTTTACGGTCCTATTGCCCAATATGCCGATGAGCGTGTGTCGGTGATTCCTGACTTCATCGCCAACTGCGGCATGGCGCGTGTGTTTGCTTATTTGATGACCTATGAGGATGAAGTGCTCACCGATGAAGCTATTTTTGCAGACACCTCACAAACCATACGCCAAGCACTTGAACGCATCCGGGAACAGCAGGACAAACCCACAGAGCTTTCGGCAAAAGCTTTTGAAATAGCACTGCAAAAACTGTTATAACTTTTTTCGTATCAGAAACTTTGACAGCATGGCTGGCAATTTGTCAGCCATCTTTTTTTGTTAACTACCTATGAGCAAACCAGTTGCAAAATCACCTCCGAGAATAAAGAACTATAGGCACTGCTTTTGCTTTTTCTTTATGTAAAAAAGCTTTATTTTCGGTATAAAATCATCAATTGAATAGTTTAAAAACAACAATAACTATGACAACATCAAACAACAAGGAGCTTCGGGAATTATTCGAAGAGTTAGCAGCAGGTAATAAATTTGAAAATAAATTCTTAGAAGAGCGCAAAGTCTTTTTGTGGGGTCCTGTTACCGACCAATCGGCCAAGTATGTGGTGGAGCGCCTGTTGTACCTCGACAGCATGGAGCCGGGCAAAGAAATCACCCTGCTTATCAACAGCCCCGGCGGGGTTGTTACCTCCGGCATGATTATTTACGACACTATGCAAATGATACAATCGCCGGTAGCCACCGTTTGTATGGGCTTGGCTGCTTCCATGGGTTCCATTCTGCTATCGGGGGGCACCAAAGGGCGACGCTTCATTTTCCCTCACGGGCGCGTGATGATACACCAGCCCAGCATAGGCGGCGTGGTGCAAGGACAAGCCAGCGACATTGCCATTACGGCTAAGGAAATCTTAAAAACCAAAGAATTAGGTGCCAAAATATTGGCTGAAAACTGTGGGCACAGCGTGGAAAAAATCATGAAGGATTTTGACCGCGACTATTGGATGAATGCCGAGGAATCGGTAGCTTATGGTATTGTGGACAAAATCATAGATAAGTTTGAATGGTAAAAGTGAAAGAAAGCACATCCGAAAAAGAAAGACGCCGGGAGTCCGGGCTTGACCCTAAAGCAAGCCCGGAACGGGGCGTTTTTAGTGCCAATACCCACCAAGCGTCGTATCCGGACAAGCGCCTGAGCACCATCATTGACCAAAGCCGGTATATCAGCCGGGATTTGAGCTGGCTCAAATTCAATGAGCGGGTGTTGGACCAGTGCCGCAGCAGCCGCCGCAATCTGTTCGAAAAACTCAAGTTTTTAGCCATCACGGCTTCCAACTTAGACGAGTTCTTCACCATACGCGTCGGAAGCCTTTATAACTACCTGGATTACGACAAAGAGCGCCTGGATTATTCAGGCTTGCGGGAACGCCCCTTCCGTGCCACTTTGCTTAGCAAGGCGCAAGAGTTTGTCAAAGAGCAATACAAGGTATTTACAGACCTCAAGCAACAATTTAAGCGCAATGGTTTTTGTATTGTCAACAACCTTGACAGCCTGAAAGCAGAAGAGCAGGAAGAAATACGCAACTATTTCGAGCGGACGCTCTATCCCATGCTCACCCCCATGGTCTTCGACAGCTTTCACGCCTTCCCTATTCTTCGTCCGCAGTCGCTTATTTTTGGCGTGGTCACCATCAACCCTCAATCGGAAAAGCGCGCCAGAAAAGCTTCTTTCATTCAGGTGCCCCAAAACCTGCCCCGCTTCTATACCATAGAAAGAGGCAACGAGCTTCTTTTTATACCCATAGAGGAAATCATTCGCAAACATATTCATGTACTTTACCGGAATGTAGAGATTCTGTCGGCCAACACTTTTCGCATTACCCGCAATGGTGACTTCACACTCGATGAAAGCGATGACATGGAAGCCGATTTCATCGAGGAGGTAAGGCAAAAGCTCAAAACCCGCCGTACCGGGCGCGTGGTACGCCTGGAAATACAACCCGGATTTTCCGAGTGGTTGTTAAACATACTCACCAACCGTTGGGACATAGACCATTACAATATTTTTGAAATCAGTGAGCTCATCGACCTTACGGCACTTTGGGAAATCATCAAACACCCCGATTTCAAAACCAAATTACCGGCTTTCCCTGCGCCGGTATTGCCGCTGGGCATTCATCAAAACGAACGCGAGGCTGATATTTTTGAACTTATTCGCCAAAAAGACATCTTGCTGCACCACCCCTATAACTCCTTTGAATGGGTGTTGCGCTTGCTTGAAGATGCAGCCGAAGACCCGAACGTGCTCTCCATTAAAATGACCATTTACCGGCTCTCGCGGCACTCGCGGGTCACAGAAGCTTTATTGAAGGCTGCTGAAAATGGAAAACACGTTTCAGCATTGTTCGAGCTGAAGGCGCGCTTTGACGAGGAAAACAACATACGCGAAGCGCAGCGCTTGCAAAAGGCCGGCTGTTATATTGTGTATGGCATCGGGGGGTATAAAACACACACCAAGTTGTTGCAGATTGTACGCAAAGAAGGCAATGAGGTGCGGCGCTATGTACATGTGGCAAGTGGGAATTACAATGAAGACACGGCACGCCTTTATACCGACATAGGCCTGCTGAGTGCCAACGAAACCTATGCGCAAGACGTATCGGAGTTTTTCAATGCTATTACGGGGCACTCTATTCCGGATGCCTACCAATATCTGATCACATCGCCGCGCGATATGCGCCAGGCGCTCATTCAGCTCATCAGGCAAGAAGCAGACAACGCCAAGCAAGGCAAGCCAAGTGGTATTTGCATTAAAATAAACTCGCTGGAAGACCGAATTGTTATCGATGAGTTGTATGCTGCTTCACAGGCAGGCGTACCCATTAAGTTGATTGTGCGGGGCATTTGCTGCTTACGTCCCCAACGTGCCGGTTTGAGTGATAACATAGAGGTGCGCTCCATCGTGGGCGATTACCTGGAGCACTCCCGCCTCTACTATTTCCATAATGCAGGCGATCCACTTATTTACGGCGGCAGTGCCGACGTCATGGTGCGCAGCTTTGAACGGCGCATAGAGTCGCTCTTTTTAATTGTGGACCCTCTGGCCAAGCAGCAAGCCATTCATATATTGGCTTCTTGTTGGCGCGACAACGTCAATGCTTACGAAATGCAGGAAGACGGTACCTACACCAAGATAATGCCGAAGCAAGGCGAGCGCCTGTTCAATGTACACAAAGAGTTTTACCGTGTTAGCGAAAAAGCTGTTGCGCAAGCCCGTTTGTTCGACTGATGTTTCACCCTAAATGCCATAAACCATGCGCTATCATCATGCAGTTTTATTTTCCTTGCTTCTCAGCATAGGGCTGGTTGCCTGCGACCAAAAGGAGTCGTCCGAAGAGGCCGGTAACGGCTTAAAGCAAGAAGAAGTAAGCACACAGGGCACCGCCATTCCCAAACAAAGCCCGGTAGAACAAGTGGCGGTTCAGGATGCAGAGGGGAATACGGTCTTTGAAATAAAATTCGACCAAAACGGCGGCTTTACGCTAAAAGTGGACAACAACCGTACGATTGAAGCCCGTGCCAAAAGCCGGGAAAAGCGCATCTACAGCACCGACGGGTATGATTTCATTGAGGTAAAAGCCTATGAAGACGGCAAATTCAAGCTAAAAACCACCAATGGTCAACTGCTATGGAAAGTAAAACTTTATGATGATAAAGTAAAAATAAGTGACAATGAAGAAAACGAAAACCCTTACGAAATCAAACGAAAAGAAAGCGGTAAAATAAAGGTATATCATCAAGGTAAGGAAATTTGCGAAGCGGTTCAAAAAGGCGAGCAGGTGGTTGTCAAAGCCGGTGACAAAGAGGTATTGCGTATTCCTGCCAAACAAAACTCCATGGGCTATGCCATTCTGGGCGTTCAACAAATTCCTTTTGATGAACGCTATGTGCTTATGGCTGAGCTCTTAACAAGGGGGCTATAATAGCCCTGCGATTTTCACATTTAGAAGAGGCATCCGCGCGGATGCCTCTTCTATTTAGCGCAACAGGTGCAACCATCCCCGGCACTCTTTGCCATTGGGTGCTAAGGTATAAAAGAAGTACACGCCTGCCGGCAGGTCGCTGCCGCCCCAGTCGTTTTGGTAATTGGCACTTTCATACACCACTTTTCCCCAACGATTCACCACCTGTAGCCTCGCCCCCGCTTCGGGCAATACAAACACATCATTGATACCATCACCATTGGGCGTAATGACATTGGGCGGCACCGGCTTTTCTTCCAACTGAATAGACTGTTTTAGCTTTGCGACACAATCACCGGTATCGACCAGCAGAAGAATGTCATAAGTGCCACCTTGAGTATAGAAATACACATCAGGGGCAGCCCCTTCGAGTATGCTGCCATCGCCCATTTGCCAGCGGTAAGTATAGGAATCCAAGCCGCCCACCGCTCTCAAGCGAATGCCGTCAGTCATGGCACATGAAGGAACCCTTTCAACTTCTATGCTTACCGGCTCAAAAGGCAATATTTCCACCCGGACGCTGTCGCGGTACTCACAACCTGCTTTGTCACGCATCAGCACGTAATAAGTAGTTGACTGCAAGGGAAAAGCCAAAGGGTTGGCTATCGTAGGGTCTGAAAGTCCCTCGGCGGGTGACCATTCATAGGTGTCGGCACCGGCAGCCAGCAGTTGCACCGTATCGCCATAGCAAATGCTAACATCATCACTGACAGTAAAAGGGGGGAAAACTATTTCGACGGTCTGCGAAGCACGTGCCACCTTGGCACAGGACGAAAAGTTAATCACCGTCAGATTGACGGTGTACACCCCTTCTTCGGTAAATTCATAAAAGAAGTCGGCTTCGCCGCTTTGTGTGTATATTTTGTTTCCAAGTGCGTCGTAAATATCCCAGACAAAGGTTTCTGCCCCTATGGCTTGGTAATCGAAGAACAGGCGGCGCGCGCATACCTTATCGCCGCTGTTCACCACGCTAAAACCTAAAGCCGGGTTTTGTATTTCGAAAGTAGCTTCGAGGTCCAATGTGAATTTAAACACGGCATTGTTGCAGTTGTAAGAATTATTGTTGGCAGACCATGCCCCTTCGGTCACCGGGAAGCCATTGGTGCCGCCACAAGAAGCACAAACGGCATGGTAAATGGTACCGCTTTTGCTAAATCGACTGGTGCCGCCATCTACATGATCGCCGCGCTCGTTGGGGCTGTCTTCGCCAAAGAAGGTAGCGTATAACAAGCTTTTGGCATCTTTTTCCAGTACTGCAATATAAAAATCATTGCCATTGACCGTGGTTCGACGGTAGGCATCGAAAGTAGTGGGCAAATTTTCGGTACTGCTCGATGCATTATTGTTGATGCCTCCATTGACAGCCCGGTTGATGGCACCGCCCCAGCCGGCGAAGTAAATATTTCCACAGTCATTTTCCGTTACCACCGAAAAAGCCGTTGGCGAAATATCGGGCGCACCATCGCCCGAGCCCACGGTCGTACTCCAAACAGAAGAGCGCAGGTCGGCAGCCAGCTTATGCACAAACTGCCCGCTGCCGGGCACCGCATACACCCCTGCCGATACAGGATAATTACCATAAGTTTGCCCGAAAGCATATACCTGCCCTTGTGCGTCGGTATCTACAAAGAAAACCATGTCGGCGGCAGCGGTGCCCAAATAAGTAGTCTGCAGCCAAGTGCCATCGGGCAAGAAGCGCGCCACAAAACCGTCATCGCTGCCTTGCGCAGCAGAAAGATAGGCATTGGCGGTATTGGGCAGGTCGGCGCTGGTAGTTCCTCCGCCAACATACAAATCGCCGTTGGGGGCTTCCCGCACCGAAAGCGCCATATCTACCCCACTGCCTCCTACGTAATGCCCCCAAATCAACTGAAGGTTACTGTCCAACTTCAAGAACAAACCATCCTGGGCACCGTTCAGGCTGCCGGTGACTCCGGCAATGGTCGCCGAGCGTGTGGTTGAAGCAATATACAAGTTGTTGTTGGCATCTGCGTAAATATCGCCGCGGAACTCGTCGCCGTAGTTATGAATATAAGTGCCTGCGCTGTAAAGTTTGATGCCATCATTGTTGCTTCCGCCTATCAAAGTAGATACCTTTAAGTTCCCGTCAAAGCCCAGTTTCATTACAAAAATATCACTGCCGTTGGCGTAACTGTTGCCCAAAACGCTACTGACAGGTACCCCGCCATGAAAAGTAGAACCGTCGGTCGTGGGAAAGTTGGTAGAGCTGGTAGTGCCCAAAATTACCAAATCGCGGTTATGATCGACCACCAAGCTGTGGGGCACCTCCGAGCTGCTGCCACCTATGAGCGCAATGTATTCGAGCTGTGTGCCGGTAGGATTGTACTTGAAAATCACCACGTCGGTCACCAGAGGAAAGTTGGCGGAAGTGCCGCCCGGTCCTATGGTAAAGATACCCGGGGGATTGGGAAAGTTGCTGCCGTAGGCAGTGCCACCCGAGTATAAGAACCCTTCTTCATCGTAGGTAGCCGTGTTCCCCCAGTTGTCAGAAGCAGCCCCCGAATAGGTAGAAAACACCAATTCAGGGTCTATCACTACCGTTGCAGAGGGGTCGTAGTCTTCGAGGATGAACTTAAGCGTATTTTTCTTCAAGGCATAACGCGCCTTTAGAGGCTTCTTTTGCCCGTCTTTGAGTTGATACACCACGGGTGCCAGCTCCAAAGCCTCTCCAAAGATGGTTTTAATAGCCAGATGCCCTTCTTTTGTAATGCGCAAGCCCTGTGTATAAGCATATTCTAAACGAATATCAGCCGGTTTTGCCCCCGGATGAAGCCAAAGCTCGTATTTTATATGCCCTTCGGGGGTGGTCAGCAGGCGCAGGTCTATACGGTCATACACATTAGCAAAACGAAGTCCGGAACAAGCGCTGCTTTCTATGCGCCGCACCTGAGACGCCGCCCCTTGCTCTTCGCCCGGCAGAAAGTATTTTACAGGAAGTTGCCGGCTGCTTTCATCACAAGAAGGCAGCACCTTGTTTGCACCTTTAAAACGAATTACATAACTATGCACCTGCAAAGCCTGCTGCGGTGCTGTCCATTGGGCCGGTCGCTCGCCGTGCTTGAGCGATGCCACCCGTTCAGCATCATACCAAGAAAACTGCAGGCTATCGGCATACACGAAGAGGAAGCCGCCGGGCAAGTCTGCTCTATAAAGCACTTCAGCTGCCCATTGCCCGGCATTGCGCACAAAAGCCGGGCGCTGCGACCGCTGCGCCCGGACGCCCGATATGACAAGAATATACAACAGCAAAAGGCAGATGCGTAAAATAACATTCATAGGCATGGGGTTTCCAAAAACAAATGCATTAAAAATTTACTCAAAAAAGTTTGAATATTTTATTTTTTGGGCAAAAGCTTTTTATTTTCTAAAAAAGAAAACAGCAGAATGTCTGAATCGAAACCAAAAAACGGTAGCATACTGATAGCCAAGCCCTTTCTGGGGGACCCTAACTTTGAGCGCACGGTAGTGCTGATTTGTGAATACCAAGAACACGGCACTTTTGGTTTGGTACTCAACCAAACGACCAACCTGCATTTAAGTGATGTGCTGGACGACATCTATGCCGGCGACATTCCACTTTTTATTGGCGGCCCGGTAGAACAAAACACCCTGCATTTTGTGCATCGCGCAGGCGCTATCATCCCCGAATCGGTGCAATTGCAAGAGGATTTGTACTGGGGCGGCGATTTTGAAGTGGTCAAAAGCTTACTAAATACCGGACAACTGCCGGCACAGGACATTCGTTTCTTTTTGGGGTACTCGGGCTGGTCACCGGGTCAACTCGATGCCGAAATAGAGCAAGACACATGGATTGTAACCGAGTGTGCCACCCCATTGCTTTTTGATACGCCCCCGGGCGAACTATGGCGTACCATCCTGCGCAACATGGGGGGCGAATACCGCATTATTGCGAATTATCCGATTGATCCTCGTCTAAACTAAACTCACCGCTGATGACCTTTGCCAAATATTCGCAATGACGAGCAAAGGCATTGTAGCCTTTCTTGGTGAGCCGGTAAGTGGTCAGCGGGCGGCGCCCAACAAAGCGCTTGTCTGTTTCGATATACCCCCGCTCTTCCAACAAAATGGTATTGCTTGACAAGTTGCCATCTGTCAGTCCCAGGGCTTCTTTCATTTCATTGAAAGTGAGCCCCGGTTTTTTCATGAGCGCCGCCATGATGGCCAGACGGTATTTGTTTTCCAGCAGCTTATCAATATAAGGCAGTATTTCCTTCATTTTTCACTTTACCTTTGAGATACAAAGTAAAGTTAATCAAAAAGAAGATACAACAGCAAACTTTTTTCAAAAAAATAAAGCTCCCGCCACAGGAGCTGCACAGCAACATAAAGCCGGGTGTTTATCAGTACTTATCACCTCCGAAATACTTTTCTTCAAGCACGTCAGCCATTTCAGCCACTTCCCAAACAATATCAGCCATTTCATCGACCGAAGTCACATGCTCTGCCAGGGGAGCAGCCTGCACAATGAGCGTTTCACAAGGCGAGCCATCCGTTTGTTTGTCGTCTATAATGGTAATGGTGGCACTATTGGCAAAGCCGGCCTCCCTCACTATTTTTTTCAAATTCACCTGCGAATGATAGGTGCCCACCTTGCTGTTGAAATAAAAGCAGTCACGTCCTTTGGAACGCCCCTTCACCATCCATGCATAAACAAACTGATAGCGGTTCACTCCGCCTTTGGTAACAAAAGGGATATCGAGCGCATACACACCGGGCGAGATTTCTTTTATTTGGGCATTGAAGCGCTTGGCTACCTCTCTTATGGCATTATTGAAATCCAACATAGTTGAGTGCGTTTAATTGTTTTTGAAATATAAAAATAAAATGCATATAAACGGGCTGAAGCTGCTTTTCCATGCAGTATTTTTAATTTTTCAGCCAGTATTCAGGGTGCACCTCCCCTTCCAACACCCGCTCAAGCGCCGGGTCCTTGCTCAATTCAGGGAAGAAATCCAAGCCGGTTTGCGCTTCCACCTCGTCGATGCTTACCACATAGTCCATAAAATCATCCTTCAAGTTTTTGCTGTTGGGCATAATGAAAGCAATGGCTTTTATTTCCGGCTCACGCATATCCAGAATAACCTTATAATAGGCTTTGGGCACCGATATTTTAGTATGCTTCCCTATCTTACGCGGCCGCTTGCTAAGAATAGGTCCTGTGACGATATAGAGCGTTTTGTCGCGACGCACCCAACGCCGGCACTGCTCTTCCAACTCCCGCCATATGCCCCGGTTGAGCTCCGGCGTTTGCGGTGCTATGTTACTCATGAGAAAAGTTTCCTCATAGGCTTGTCTGTCAAATTCAAAATCGGCTGCCGCTGCCAAATGCCCCCTGTCATAGCCGCTGCGTGTATAATCGGAAGAGTGCGCGGTACCGGTAGATACCGCAGGGTCGGGCGAAAAGTTATTCAAGCGTTCCAGGTTACCCTCCAACTCTTTATAATCCAAGCGGTAAGCCACCCAACGGGGCAACTCATGCGCTTCGTCATAGCAAAGCGTAAAGGCTTTATGGCGCACGACGGTACAGTTAGACACGGGCGCCGGAAATGCGAAGTCTTCATCCAAAACCCATATTTCCGCTTGCTCTTTGCCGGTAGCGGACGGCACCCCTGTTTCTTGTTCAGACGGTACCGGCTCCTGCCCGTCGTCGGAAGACTGCCTCACCGCCTTGGTGTGCTTCAGCAAATCTGCCAAGGGGGGCGTATCCGAATTGGGGAAATATTCGTATTTAACAGTGTAGAGTGTTTTTGCCCATGAGCTGCCGGCAAAAGGTCGCAAAAATAAACCTACTTTTTCATGCGGCAAAAACACATAAAGAATGACTGCCAGTATAATAACGAACCCCCAAAAACGGGGCGCACGCAACAAACGCCCCAACAGTTGATGAAGCACATTGGTGTTTCTTCTTTTCCTTCTCATAAAGTATTGATTTTAAACTATATTTTTCACTAAAAAAATGCGACAGGCGCAGACATACGTAAAACTACAACTTAGACACAAGAAATGAAAAAATAGCTCGTTTTGTTTATGCATGAAATTTGTGCATAATTTTGCAAGAACATTAAAACCAATTTGTCCTATGAAGAAAAACATCTTAATGCTTGTTCTCATGCTGTGGAGTGCAGGTGCTTGGGCACAAGAAATTGCTACCCGCACTTTGACCACCTTTTCACAAGTGGAAGTAGATGGTGATTTCACTGTCATACTGCGCGCCGGTAACAAAGAAGAAGCGCGCATAGAGTCCCGGGGCATTCCTTTGGACGACATCAAAATTTACGTTAAAGGCAACCGCCTGTACATCAAAAGAAAAACCAGCCTCAAACGTCTGAGCGACGACTCCAAGACAAGCATTACCGTTACCTTTACCAAGCTTACGGACGTAGTCAATAGCGGCAGCTCCGACGTATTGATTGAAAGCAAATTAGAAGGCAAAAGCTATTTTATCGAAAATAAAGGAAGTGGTAAAGTAGAAGCCAGCTTCCTTTGCGAAAAGCTTAGTATCAAGCAAGTAGGAAGCGGTGAAATTGTATTGCACGGCGGCACCGACAAGCTGGAAATAGAATTGCGCGGCTCCGGCAACGTAGAAGCCTACGATTTACAAGCAGCTTCTGCCGACATAAGCATACTGGGCAGCGGCGATGCCAAAGTAACAGTCACCGACAATATAGACGCCAAAATTACCGGCTCAGGCGACATTTATTACAAAGGGCGCCCCGAGCGTGTACAAGTACAAAGCTTGGGTTCAGGCACTGCCAAGGCAGTAAAAGAATAAAACGCCATACTTAGTTAGAAGGCAACAAGCCGCAAGCCCCGCCCCGGCAAAGATGGGCGGGGCTTGTGTTTTGCAGCGGACCTGCAGCCTCAGCGCTTGTCCAATTCACCAAACACTTTTTGTAAAAGCGGAGTAATACGGGCAGTAGCTTGTTCGCGTATTTTAAGCTCTTCTTCTGCCACTTTCACAAACAAACCATAGAGTGCCCGCTCCGTTACATAACGGGATACGTCCTCGGGGACAGTTTTCGAAGCTCCCACGGTACTACCCAAGGGCGATGCTGCCAATTGATTGTAAGGCTGTGCCAGTGCCTGCCATGCTTGTTGTGCCCCCACTTTTTCCATGGCTTCCCTGATTTGCGGGTAATAAGCTTCGAATAAACGGTCATAGGTTTTTGCCCGCAAATATTGTGTAGCTGCATCTGCTTTGCCAAATAAAATATTGCGTGCATCTACGATGGTCATTTGCTTGATGGCATCTACAAAAATGGGCTTGGCTTGCTTGGCTGCTTCTTCAGCCGCACGATTCATCTTCAACACCACCTTATCGATAAGTGCCTGCCCTTGTGGTACGTGGCGCACAATCACCGACTCCACCTCTTGGGCTTCGGGGGGCAACAATATCTTGATGGAAGGGTTGCCATAATAACCATTTTCTTTCATCAGCTGCTCCACGCCTTTTGAGATACCCACTTCGAGGGCTTCTTTCAAGCCGGCGGCTATCTCTTGTTCGGTAAGCGGCTGTTGTCCTATTCCCTCCCAGCCGTCTATTTGGGTACTGATACCCTGCAAAGTAGCACAAGCACTCACTCCCAAAAATACAGCGGCTAAGAGAACATGGATTACTGTTCGTTGCATATTGAAGCGTTTTTAGAGCGGACGAATTGTAGCCACATACAAGCGCTCGCGCTCCATATCAATGGCTTGATAGGCCATTTGCACCTCTACTTCAATGCCATCGCGGCGTGTCGCTTTGAATATTTTATACTTAGAAAGCATCAGGCGCTCACCATCGCGCCCGGTGATATACTCCACCTCTTTCAGTTCATCCAAGGGGGCATTGATGAGCGTGCGTATGCTGCTGCTGATAAGGTCGCCCTGCAAATAACCGAAGGTGTCTTCAACTGCCCGGTTGGCCATACGAATACCGCCCCGTTCATCATAGACCACCACCACATCGGCAATGCTGTCTATAATGAGTTGCATCTGACGCAGCTCACGACGGGTGCGGTTCAAGCGGCTTTCCAGCTCTTCTTGGGCAGCGCGCAACTCTTCGGCATTTTGGCGCAAAAGAGCCTCCTGCTCGAGGATTTCTTCGGTTTTCCGGCGTGACTCTTCAAGCAGCAGGCGGGTGCGTTCGCCGGCACGCACCGAAGAGACGGTAGAAGCCAACACAGTGGCTACCTCCTCTATGAATTTCACTTTATAGCCGGGTATGTGATGCAAAGAGGTCACTTCTATTACGCCAAAGCATTCTTCGTTATAGACCAGAGGCACCAAAAGCAGCTCCCGGGGCGGCGCTGCCCCCATGCCTGTCACCACCTTCAGGTAGTCTTCCGGCAGTTCGGTTACGTGAAGCGGCTTAGCCTCAAGAAACACCTGCCCCACCAAGCCTTCACCTATGGCAATTTCTTTTCGCAGTGCTTTGTGCTTGCTGTAAGCAAAAGCCGCTTTTAGCTGCAACACACGTTCTTGGTCTTTTTCTTCAAGCAAGAAAATTCCTACTTGCTCTACCTCGGCATAGCGCGACAAATTGGAAACAAAACGGCGCGAAAGAGTCTCAAGATTATCTTGGTTTTCGCGCAAAATACGCGAGAACTGCGCCAACCCTTCGCTTGCCCATGCACGTCTCTGCTCTTCCTCATATACCTGCTTCAGCTGCTGTTTCATTTCCTCAAGCGAGCGTCCCAGGTCGCCTTCCCGCTCAAATACCGATATGTCTGTATCGAAGCGGCCGCCTCCTACCTCGTGGGCAAAAGTTTGGATTTTAGAAAGACCATCCACCACTTGGTTCAGTGCACGGATAAGGGTATTCAGCTCGTCTTTACTCTCGGGCAAAGGGGGGGGTAAATTGCCTTCTGCCAAAGTCAATATTTGGCTTTTCAAAAGCCTGATTCGTTTCAATATACTGATAATCAAAAGAGAGCCGATGGTAGCGGCAACGGCAACGGCAACGGCAAACTCGAAAACAATAATCCACGGACGCCAGCGGTCAAGTGCACGGTAGGCCGATTCGTATTCAGCCACCAATGCTTGCTTTTCTCGCAACAAACGCTCCACCGACTCTTGAAGGCGAAGACTTAAAGGCACTACTTTGTTTTGTACTTCCTCTTGCAAATAACTGCGTATGCTCGTAATTCCCTGTAGGTCCTCCTTACGCTCATAAATCTCACGCACCCGGTCATACTCTTGCTTCATATGCTTAAGCAGCACATCGGCAATGCTATTGGCCACCGTTTTGATTTCACCATCTTGTATGCCTTCCGCAGTGCTTTTCAAGGCTTCGGCATTGGGCAACACCCGCTCTTGCCAGCGCTTTTCAAACTCTTCCAGATAGTCCTTATTATCAAAAAGCAAAGCTTTTTCAAATAGGTTTTCTGCTTCCCGTACTTCATCGAGCAAACGCAAAGCTTGTGTTTCCAGGGGGTAGAGTTTGTACAAGAGTGTATTGCGGTTTTCTATCTGCCGGCGCCATTGGTAGTTGGCTCCCTGAATCAAAATAAAAGAGATGAGCGCCATGGACAGGAAGCCGCCGGTAAGGCGCCCCTGAATGGTCTCAAAATCAACACGAAAGTAATACGAAACCGGCTTTTTTTTGGGCTTTTTCTGTTGAGCATCACTGCCCGCCGTGTGTATGGTATTTTTTTCTTGCATAGACGCAAAACGGTTCATGAATCTAATATAATGAACAAAATTCGAAATAAAAAAGCGAAATTTACACCCTTGCCTGTCAAAATTGTAAAAATGCTATGCCCTACCCTTTGATTCAATCTGCTCAAAACCCGAAAATCAAGCTGCTTTACCAGCTACACAAAAGTCGCGCCCGCAAGCAGCACCATTTGATTTTGATAGAAGGAAAAAAAGAAATCAGCTTGGCACTGCAGGCGGGGATTGAACCGGACAGCTTGTTTTTTTATCCCCGCTATGCTCCCGAAAGTTGGATAGAGTCGCTGCCGCTAAACAAACAGAGGGTGCGTATTTTTGAAGTCAGCGAAGAAGCCCTGCAAAAGATTGCCTATCGCCCGGAATCGGGGGTAGTAGCCACGGCTCCCCCTCCCCAACGCTCTTTGTCCGACCTGCAATTGCCGGAAAATCCTTTGGTGTTGGTGGTTGAAGCAGTAGAAAAGCCGGGCAACTTAGGCGCTATTTTACGCACTGCCGACGCCGCCGCTGTGGATGCGGTGATTGTGTGTGACCCGCAAACAGACCTGTTTAATCCGAATGTGATCCGTTCCAGCTTAGGGTGTATATTCACGGTGCCTACCGTATGCGCTCATAGCGAAGAGGTGATTGCATGGCTCAAAAAGCAAGGTATCCGTATTTATACCGCCGCCTTGAATGCTTCTATTCCCTACCATACTGCCGACTTCACCCAACCTTCGGCACTGGTGTTTGGAACCGAAGCCACCGGACTCAGCGAAACGTGGCTGCAAGCCGCCGACCAAAACATCATTATTCCTATGAGTGGTTACATTGATTCGCTGAATGTGTCCAATGCATGTGCCATCATGACTTTCGAGGCCAAGCGTCAACGGGGATTCAGCCGGTGATTGGTCCAAACACATAAAAGACTGCCGGAAAAGCGGTGTACCCCCAGCTCAAACACGAAGAGGGGGGCACCTTCTTTCAGTACAGAACCAATTAAAAAATTATTTTTTGGCGTGGGCTCAACAAGCAAGTCGGTGCGGTATATCAAGCCGCCGCGGGCATAAGCTTTGAAAAGCGCTTCTTTGGCTGCCCATAAAATACTTAGCTTTTCGAGGTCATTGCCTGCCCACAACAGCTCCTGCTCGGCAAAGATGCGGGGGGCTACGCGCAGCAACTGTGGGCGCACGCGTTCAACATCGATACCCACCTCCTGAAAATGCGACGATACCACCACCGCCACATAAGGGTAAGCATGGCTGAATGAGAGTCCGATATTGGGATAACCGTTCAAGACGGGCTGGCGCCCTTGGCGCAGAGTGCCCGGATAAGGCATGTGCCAATGCTCCTCGAGCAAGTAGCGCAGCAAGGCGCGCACGCCAATTGCCTCGCTGCGCCGCACGGGGTGCTCTATGCTTTCGATATACTGCAGGTCTGAAGCAGGCAAGCCCGCCGTGCTGAGGTCATCAGTCAGGCGGGCAAGCCCAATTAATGTACTTTGAATATGTTCGGCGGGCTTATGTACCCAAAGAATTTCCAAAACCTCACGTATTGGTTAAATATGCAGAGGGCGGTTCTCGGTGGCTGCCAAGCAAGCCTCTTTCACTGCTTCCATGTAAGTGGGGTGTGCATGAGAGATGCGGGCAATGTCTTCAGCCGAAGCGCGGAATTCCATAGCCACGACTGCCTCGGCAATCATATCGGCTGCCCGTGCACCGATGATGTGCACGCCCAAAATTTCATCTGTTTCTTTGTGTGCCAATACTTTCACAAGACCGTCGAGGTCCATGCTTGCGCGCGCGCGCCCCAAAGCACGGAAGGGGAACTGTCCTTTCTTGTACGGTATGTTTTGCTCTTTGAGCTCCTCTTCGGTGTAGCCTACCGAAGCCACTTCGGGCCAGGTGTAAACCACGCCCGGAATGAGGCGATAATTCAAATGAGGCTTTTGTCCGGCTATGACTTCGGCAACAAAAACGCCCTCTTCCGAAGCTTTGTGTGCCAACATAGGACCGCGTACCACATCGCCGATGGCATAGATATTCTCGACATTGGTTTGCAGCTTTTCGTTTACCACCACACGCCCGCGCTCATCGGTCTTTACACCCACTTTCTCCAAGCCCAAGCCGTCGGTATAAGGGCGACGCCCAATAGCTACCAAACAATAATCAGCTTTTAGCTCAATGGTATCACCCTTGGGTGTTTCGGCTTTCACGGTCACCTGCTTGGCCGTGGCTTTAGCTTCCAACACCTTATGTTTGAAGTAAAACTGAATACCCAGCTTTTTTAAAACTTTCTCTATCTCTTTCGACATGGTAGAGTCCATCGTGGGAATAGCTCTGTCCATGTACTCTACAATATGCACTTCGGTACCCAAGCGGGCAAACACAGAGCCCAATTCCAAGCCAATCACACCGGCACCGATGACTACCATCTTTTTGGGCAGCTCGGTAATATTCAATGCTTCGGTAGAAGTGATGATGCGTTTTTTATCAATAGGAACGCTGGGGATGGAAGCCGGTTTCGAGCCGGTGGCAATAATCACTTTTTGAGTTTTCAACTGCTGCTTGCTGCCATCTTCTTTGGCCACCTCCACGGTGTTTTTATCTACAAAGCTGCCAAAACCGTGATATACATCGATTTTGTTTTTCTTCATCAAATAAACGACCCCGTCGCAAGTCTGCTTCACCACCTCGTTTTTGCGCTCTATCATGCGGGGCAGGTCCAGTTTGATGCCTTCTATTTTGATGCCGTGTGCATCGAAATGATGCGTGGCATTGTAATAGTGCTCGGTAGAGTCTAAAAGGGCTTTTGAGGGTATGCATCCCACATTCAGGCAAGTACCGCCCAAAGTGTTGTATTTTTCAATCAGTGCTACTTTCATGCCCAGCTGAGCACAACGAATGGCAGCCACATAGCCGCCCGGTCCGGAGCCGATAATGGTTACGTCGTATTGCATAATGAACGTTGTTTAATTGGTCAGATGTTTGAATGCAAAGGTAGCAATTCAAAAGTAAAAACAAGACCTTCCGGCATTAAAACAACATATCGATAATAATCATTGCCAGAGGTACCAGCCAGCTAATCATGCCTTTCCGCTGCGATTTTTCGTATTCACTGCGGGCAAAAGCGGTCCATGCGCCCCGTATGTTGGTAAGCCCGAAGGCGCCCCACAACCCTATGCCCAAGACTACGCCCAACCAGCCGGGGGCACCTGCCCCAAACAAACTTTGCACACTGCCCCAAATCAGATCAACCCCCAGGGCAAGAGATGAAACAGCAAACAAAGCGGTATTCATCGAAAGCATGCGACGTGCACGATTGTGTTTTTCTAACATTCCCATAGTTTCCGTATTTTATTGTTTCTTGTTTTTAGTTGCACTTACAGTTATATCGTTTGCAGTTTCTATGAAAAAGATAGCAATTTTATCCGATACACACGGTCATATCGACGCCTCCATTTTGGAATATTGTCGCGGATGCGATGAAATATGGCATGCCGGCGACATCGGCAGCCTGCAGGTGATCGAGGCGCTACAAGAGATAGCCCCTCTCCGGGCAGTTTATGGCAATATTGATGACCAAAGTCTGCGGCGCGTACTACCCGAACACCTGGATTTCGAAACAGAGGGGCTGCGTGTATTCATGACCCACATAGGTGCCCTTCCTCCGCGCTACTCCAAAAAGGTAAAAAACTTATTGGACACACACCGCCCCCATTTGTTTGTCTGCGGGCACAGCCATATTTTGCGCGTCATTCCCGACCCCGCCCGGGGGCTGCTTTACCTGAACCCGGGGGCTGCCGGTCATCATGGATTCCACAGCATGCGCACCATGCTACATCTTTATATTGCAGAAGGGAAAGCCCAAAAAATGGAAGTCATTGAGTTGGGGAAGCGGGGCCGTCCAACGGCAGTTTGAACCATCCGGCTTTTTTTTGGTGTTTTGTCATGGATGGCACCCAAGCCTCCGGGCGTAAAACCTTTTTTTTATTTGTATGTTATTATTTTTGTTTTTGAAAAACAGACTCACCAAAAAACAATCGTCGTTATTGAATACAAGAGCATGAAGGTAAAAGTATGTAGAAAAGAGCGCTTCAACGCTGCCCACCGCTTGCACAACCCCGCATGGGACGAGGCCACCAACCAAAAGGTTTTTGGCAAATGCAACAACCCCAATTATCATGGGCACAACTACGAGCTTATTGTAGAGGTGACCGGCGAAATAGACCCGGCTACCGGCTACGTGTACGACATGAAGCAGCTAAGCGAACTAATCCAAGAGCATGTTATCAAGAAGTTCGACCACAAAAACCTGAATTTAGATACCGAAGAGTTTAGAAACCTCAATCCTACTGCCGAAAATATAGCGGTAGTCATATGGGAAAAAGTTGCGCGCCTTGCTGCCGCAAGAGTATGAATTAAAAGTTAAATTGTATGAAACAGAGAGAAACTTCGTTGAATTCCCCGCTTAACGGACACCAGCATATGGAAGATATGGGCGACGAACACATTCCGGGCTCTTTTGAAACGCCACTGCGCGAAGATGCTTTTGAAATGGACGATGAACTCAAGATGGAGCTGATAGAAAAGCATTTTCGCGAGATTATGCACGTTTTAGGGCTTGATTTGAGCGACGACAGCCTTAAAGGCACCCCCTGCCGCGTGGCAAAAATGTTTGTCAAAGAGATATTCAGCGGGCTCAACCCCAAAAACAAGCCGGAAATCACTCTTTTTGAAAACAAGTACCGCTACAATGAGATGCTGGTAGAAAAAGACATTACCTTTTACTCTTTCTGCGAGCATCATTTTGTACCCATATGGGGCAAAGCCCATGTTGCCTACATTTCTTCGGGCAAAGTCATAGGCTTGTCGAAATTGAACCGCATTGTACAATATTATGCCCGCCGCCCGCAAGTGCAAGAGCGCATGACCGTGCAAATAGCCAATGAGTTGAAGGCTGTGTTGGATACCGAAGATGTAGCGGTGCTTATCGATGCCAAACATATGTGTGTGGCAGCCCGGGGTGTGCAAGATACAGCCAGCAGCACCGTTACGGCGTATTACGGCGGCCGTTTCAAAAATGAGGCAACCAAACAAGAGTTCTTAAGATACTTAAGCCCTACCGGCGAATAAACCGCAGATAGGGCTCCCCTTGCGAAGCAGCGAAAGGCATCCGGTTCACCCGGCCGATGCCTTTTGTTTTTCTGCTTTGACCACCGGCAGGCCTTTTTGAATCCAGGCAGCCAAGCCCCCTGACAAGTTGTACACGTGCTCAAAACCACGCGAAAGCATGATGCCACAAGCTACCTTGCTGCGCCCCCCTACCGCACAATACACATAGTAGTGCTTGCTGCGGTCGAGTGTCTCGATTTCGCTCAAAAAAATCCCGCTGTTGATGTTCATCAGTAAAGCCCCTTCCAAATGCACTTCCTCGAACTCATGCTCGGTACGTACATCCAGCAGAACAGCCTCGGGGTCTTGCTGCAAGGCTTCGTAAAAAGCCCCGGGTCCCAAATCTTTGAAGTAGTTGGCAAACATAGTCTATAGTTTTTCAATTTAGTGGATAAGAAATAATACCTTTTAAATATCGCTCTTTTCAAAAAGAAATTCAACTACTTTTTGGGACAAAAAGTCACATTTTGCCCGGTTGATAAAAAGTTGCACCCGGTGCATGTGCATTGTCTTGGCAAAGCAAAAAAAGCAGCCCCGCTTCCGCAGAGCTGCTTTTTTTCATAAAATGTGTTTCGACTTATTTTTCTACGGGCATACCCTCTGCCATCCAACGGGTGATGCCCCCGGTCATATTGACCAGATGAGAGAAGCCCTTGCTTGCCATCAGACCGCAGGCAGCGCTGCTGCGTCCGCCGCTACGACAATACACATAATAAGTTTTGTTTTTGTCGAGCTTTTCGATTTCGGCGGCAAAATTACCTCCGTTGATATCGATGAGCTTGGCTCCTTTTAAATGTGCTTCACGGTATTCCATGGGGGTACGCACATCGAGTAGCACAGCATTGGGGTCTTGCTCATAGGCTGCCCAGAATTCTTTGGGCGCCATATTTTTAAAGGCTTGTCCTGTCATGACTTTCCAAATAGTTTTTAAAGTGTTTAACATATGATTCAATCTTTTCTGTCTGTTACTTAGGTTGTCCGGTTGTGGGGCAAATTTCCTGAGTCAAAGGCAGCGAAGTGTTCTTGATGGCATTGAAGCCCCCCGCAATGTCGGTAATATGCTCAAAGCCCTCACGCTTCAAAATAGAGCAGGCAATCATAGAACGGTAGCCACCGGCACAATGCACATAATAGTGCTTGTTTTTATCTAATTCGCCCAAATGTTGATAAATGTAGTCTAAAGGCACATTTTGAGCATCAGGAATATGCTGAGCTGTGTATTCGCCCGGTTTGCGCACATCAAGGATATCAAGCTTACCGACCTCATAACGGCGGGCGAAATCTTCTGCCGGAATAGACTCGACTTGAGCCAATTCTTTACCGGCTTCTTTCCAACGCTCTATGCCCCCGCTCAAATAGCCAATCACATTGTCGTAACCTACACGTGCCAAGCGAATGACGGTTTCTTCTTCACGTCCTTCGGGCGTAATGAGAATAATAGGGGTGTTCAGATCTTCTACGATAGTGCCCACCCAAATGGCAAACATGCCATCCAGCCCTATATTTAAAGAGTTGGGGATGTGCCCTTTGGCAAATTCCTGCGGGCTGCGCACATCGAGCACCAAAGCGCCTTCTTGCAAATGCTTTTCAAAAGCAGCGAGGTCCAAAGCATTTTCTGCCTTCTTTACCACCTCCAGCACGCTGTTGTAGCCTTTTTTATTCAGCATGGCATTCTTGGCAAAATACTGTGGCGGCGGCAGAATGTTGGTAGCTTCTTTAATGAATTGCTCTTTGGTCAATTCAGGCTGCAGTGCCCAGTTGGTTTTTTTCTGATTGCCCAAGGTGTCGTAGGTTTCTTTCGACATGCTCTTGCCACAAGCCGAGCCGGCACCATGCGCCGGATACACTATCAGGTGGTCGGGCAAGGGCATAATTTTATTGCGCAGAGAATCATACAGCATGCCTGCCAGGTCTTCTTTGGTCAAACCATTCCGGATGGCCAAGTCGGGGCGGCCCACATCGCCAATGAAGAGGGTATCACCGGTAAAGATAGCATGCGGCTCGCCGTTTTCGTTATAGAGCAGGTAAGTGGTCGATTCGGGGGTGTGTCCGGGCGTATGAATCACCTTGATTTTCAGCTTGCCTACTTGAAACTCTTCGCCGTCTTTGGCCACATACACAGGATAGTTGGTTTCAGCACCCGGTCCATAAACAATAGTGGCACCTGTTAGCTTTGCCAGGTCGAGATGCCCCGAAACGAAATCGGCATGGAAGTGGGTTTCAAAGATGTATTTAATCTTGGCCCCACTCTTTTCTGCCAATTCAATATAGGGCATGGGCTCTCGCAGCGGGTCAATCACTGCGGCTTCGCCATCGGATTCAATGAAGTAGGCACCTTGTGCCAAACACTTCGTATAAAGCTGTTCTACTATCATGAGGATACTCGTTTTTAGTTTTATAGTTCAACAAATTTACTGAAAATACATAAGGAACAGGGCGGGCAGCTTCCCGCCCCCTTGGCTCTTTATATAGTTGCTACTGCTTCCTCTTTGGGAATGTTGGTTTGCTTAATGGCATTATAGCCGCCCATCACATCTACTACCTGTTCAAAGCCGTGGCGTTTCAGGATAGAGCAGGCAATCATGGAACGATAGCCCCCGGCACAGTGGACGTAGTACTTTTTGGACTTGTCCAGCTCAGCGAGGTGTTGTTGCAGGTAGTCCACGGGGTAGTTCAGGGCGCCTTTTACATGCCCGGCAGCATACTCGCCCGGACGGCGCACATCCAGCACAGCCGTCTTGCCCTCTTCATAAAGGCGGGCAAAGTCTTCGGCACTTACCGACTCGACAATAGCTATTTCTTTGCCGGCCTGTGCCCACTCCTGCATGCCGTCGTTCAGGAAGCCCAACACATGGTCGTAGCCCACACGCGCCAAGCGGGTGATGGTTTCACGCTCGCGGTTTTCGGGTGTAATCAGTACAATGGGCGTATTGAGGTCTTCTACGATGGTACCTACCCACACGGCAAACATGCCGCCGTCCAAGCCAATGTTCAAAGCACCGGGGATATGCCCTTTGCGGAACTCATCGGGGGTGCGCACATCCAACACCACGGCACCTTGGGCGATGGCTTTTTCCACGTCTTCCACCGTCATGGGGGTGAAGGCTTTTTCTACTACGGCATCGTAGCTTTCATAGCCCATTTTGTTCAGAACTGCATTTTTGGGGAAGTATTGAGGCGGAGGCAACAGCCCTTCGGTTACCACTTTGATAAACTCTTCTTTAGACATGGGCTGCAGGGCATAGTTGGTTTGCTTCTGATTGCCCAAAGTGTCGTAGGTTTCTTTTGCCAGGTGCTTGCCACAAGCCGAGCCGGCACCATGCCCCGGAAATACAATCACCTCATCAGGCAAAGGCATGATTTTGTTACGCAAAGAGTCATACAGATGTCCGGCAAGGTCTTCTTTTGTCAGGTCTGTTTTTACTGCCAGGTCGGGACGGCCCACATCGCCAATAAAGAGGGTGTCGCCGGTGAAGATGGCTACTTCTTTGCCTTCGTCGTCGATGAGCAAATAAGTCGTGGATTCCATGGTATGTCCGGGCGTGTGCAGGGCTTTGATGGTAACTTTTCCTACCTTAAATTCCTCTCCGTCTTTGGCAATATATGCCTCAAAGTTGGGTTGAGCGGTAGGTCCGTACACGATGGTAGCGCCGGTTTTTTTGGCAAGGTCAAGATGCCCGGACACAAAGTCGGCATGGAAGTGGGTTTCAAACACATATTTAATTTTAGCCCCGTGTTTCTGCGCCATTTGTATGTAGGGCTCGGGCTCACGCAGTGGATCTATGACCACTGCTTCATCGCCTGATTGAATATAGTAGGCTGCTTCTGCCAAACAGTTGGTGTACATTTGTTCTACAAAATACACACCTTCTTTTTTGATAGTTGCCATAGTTTTCCTCCGTTTTTAAGGTTTCATTGATATAACATAAATATATGTAGATTCGTTCATATAAAAAATGACTTTCGTCATTTCCGGGCGGCTTTAAGCATTCATCATTTCTTTCAGAAGAATCATTATGCCCATCACTAAGACGAACCAGCCGAAAGCAGGCTTCAATTTGGCACTGCTGATGTACTTGCTGACCCAGGTTCCAAGCAAGATGCCGGCAATAGCCATCAAAGAGAAGAGCCCCAAGAAGGTCCAATCGATGGCATCACCGTAATTTTGTACATCTCCGATAAAACCAATCAATGATTTTACGGCTATAATAAGAAGCGAGGTACCCACCGCCAATTTCATGGGCAAGCGGGCGAAAACCACCAAAGCGGGGATAATCAAGAAGCCCCCTCCTGCCCCCACAAAGCCGGTCAATACACCTACTACTATGCCTTCTGTCAAAATTAAGGGGTAGTTAAATTTCGGATTGGTTTCTTCATCTGCGATTGCCTCGCCGCCTTTTTTCTTACGAATCATGGAAACGGCAGCCAAAATCATCATGGCGGCAAACACCACCATCACCAAAATGTCTTTGGTCAGGGTGAAAGTACCGATTTGTGCGATGGTATCGGGAATGGCAGGCATCAAAAATTTACGAGTGGCATACACCGAAGCAAAGGCCGGTATGGCAAACACAACAGCCGTTTTCAAACTAAGCTGCCCCTTGCGCCAATAACCGTATGCCCCAATGAGGGCGGTCAGCCCTACCACAAACAGAGAATAAGCCGTGGACATGACCGGGTCAATGCCCATTACATATACCAAAATAGGAACCGTCAGGATGGAACCTCCACCTCCTAATAAGCCCAAGGTGAAGCCCATAACTACAGATAACAGATAGCCTAAAATCTCATTCATAGAACTTTTTCGTTTTTAAAAGATGAGGTAAATGATTGTTTACGAACACAAACATATAAACATTTTTTCATATATAAAAATCCTACCGGGCATTTTATTCATTATTTTTGCAGTTGTTCATTGCATATGGCTGTTTCACAAAGAGGTAAGGCACTTCAAGCCTTTCACTTTTTTGCATCGGGTTTTCATAAAAACAATTTCCAGACAATGCTTATACTTGTATGCAAAGTTTCACTCAACATTCAGAACCATGACAAAGATACAAGGCAAGTACTTAGGACAGCTGCGCACGGCTTCCGTTCATTTACCTTCGGGCAGTGAACTGCTCACCGACGCCCCCACCGACAATCACGGCAAGGGCGAAACCTTCTCACCTACTGACCTGGTGCCAACGGCTTTGGGCAGCTGCATGGTTACCATTATGGGTATTTATGCCGAAGGGCACGGCATTGATTTGTCGGGCACTTACTGGGAAACCGAAAAAGTGATGGCGAGCAATCCGCGCCGTATAGCGGAAATACGCATACGCCTGCATCTACCCAAAAGTATAGCTGCCGGCGAACGTTCCAAACTGGAACAAGCCGCCCGTAATTGTCCGGTAGCTTTGAGCTTGTCTGCCGAATTGCAGCAAGATATTCAGTTCTTTTACGATGTAGAATAAGCGCATTCAATAAGCCCACAGGGCAGGAATGCCACCTGTATGCCAAAAGAGCACACGGCTGCCTTCCGGCAGCTGTTTCTTTTTCATGTGGTCATACATGGCATAAAAAGCACGGGCTGTATATACCGGGTCAAGCAAAATTCCTTCGGTACGGGCAACCTCCTCCATAAGCCTCTGCTCCTGTGGTGTCAAGACGGCATAACCGGCAGCATCGTAGTCGGTAAGCAAAGGGCACGGGGGGATATTATCTGCCTGTATGCCCCACAAAGGGGCAAGAGCCGCCACCAAATCGTTCACCTTTTTTTGTAAGGCGGCACCTTCTACGGGCTCTTTGTCGATACGAACGGGCATCAAGCGCGCCGGCAAACGGTACAAAGCACTGCCTACCATCATGCCGGCTTGTGTGCCACCGGAACTGCTCGCAAAAAAGATGTAATCGAAGGACAAGGCAAGTTGCGCCGTTTGCTCTTTCAACTCGGCCATGGCTTCCACAAAGCCACAGGCACCGAGGGCATTGGAGCCACCGTAAGGAATGACATAACAACGCTTGCCGGCATCTTGCAACCGGCGGTACAAAGCGGGCAAAGCTTCGCCCTTGCGGTTCTGCCCGGTAAAGTGGATGTGAGCCCCCAACAAGCGGGACAGCTTCAAATTGCCTGTTTCTACGGCGGGGGGCACGCCCCCCAGCATCAGATGGCATTCCAAGCCTAAGGCAGCACAAGCGGCCGCCGTCTGCCGGCAGTGGTTCGACTGTTGTGCCCCGGCAGTAAGCACGGTGTCTGCCCCTTGGGCTAATGCTTCTGCCAGCAAGTACTCCAGCTTGCGGCATTTGTTGCCGCCTGTAGCCAAACCGGTTTGGTCGTCTCTTTTTATCCAGAGCTCATAAGGCAAATTTTTGCCGATTCGCTTCAAAGGATGCAAAGGCGTAGGAAAAAATCCTAAATTGACTTTTTGCAAAGGTGGCATAAGATATGCGTTCAAAAGGTTGATTTGCTGAAGATGCCATGTTTCCGGCAATAAAACAAGCCTCACCGCTATAGTTTCTGCAATGAGGCTTGCCGGCTTGGTTTGCCATTCGATATTATCTCAAAATTTTTACAGCCTTTTGCATGTCGGGTGTTTCTATGCGCAGTATATAAATACCCGGCTGCATGCGCTGCATGTCTATTTCAAAGTACATGGCTTGTTCGCCTTCGAAAGCAGCCTGCCACACCAGCCGGCCTACGCTGTTATACATTCGCACCTGTGTATGTTCAGAAAGTGGAAGTTCAGAAGCTTCGTAAAGATTGACTACCCAGCGGTTTCCTTGTCTTTGCAATACATTTTCTTCAAAAGCAGCTGCACTGCGGTAGTAAGTGGGCGGAGGCGGCGGGGGCTCGTCCCCACGCTCAGCTGCACAACGAATACCATCCACGTCAAAGCCGTCGGCACTACGTGGGAAGCGGCTGATGTTGGGGTCAGTCCTGTCCACTATTTTCACATATTTCACACAGCTGAGTCCGCTTTCTGCCAAATCGAAGCGCGCTCCATTGGCATCCGGGCTTCCGTCGCTGTTTTCAGGTCTTTCTTTACCGGGTTGGGTTTCGCCTAAGCTCACCCAGTAAACACCATCAGCCGATACAAACAACTCTGCTTTTTCGGGATAACGTTCATGTTTCGGATTACCAAAAGACGTTTCAAACAGTTCTAAATCATAACCTTCCTTGTCGCACACACGGCAGCTAAGCTCCAGTGTCAGGCTGCCGCCAAAGCCCAGTGATACGAAGTTGTGCTCATTGGCATTGGTCATGGCGTCGGAACGCTCGGGTTCACCCAAGGCGCGTTCCGGGTGGCTTCTGTTTGCCAATACGGCACTACCGTTTTTGCGCTTGCCTTGCTCAAAGGCAACTACACGCATAGCTGTTACACACTCATCTTGGCATAGGTCCGGCGGGGTAGCACAAGGAATGATTTCATGCACCAAAAAGTCACTATCGTCTGCGGGCACCCCTTTCGATGCTGCCACGTAGGGTTCTGCCGAGAACTCCAACACCGAAAAAGGCTCTGTGGTTTGTATGTAAAAGGTGTACAAGCCTGCACAATTATAGCACCAAGGCTCCACGCCACGCACCATGCCTCGCCCCACTTCTATCAAGGCGTTTCCCTCGCGACGATAAGCCACCCAGGTAGCGCGTTCCGCTTTGTTTTGCGACTCATGGCCATAGAAGCGCGAAAGTGTCACCTGTGCCGAAGGAAAATCCTTCCGGAAATCCACACGCAGGTACTCTGAGCGCCCTTCGGCAGCGATATAGTTGATTTCATGGAAGCGGCTGCGCTCGGCTTGCTGCCCTTGCACGGGGCCGGGCACACCCACGCCTCCACTCAAAGGCAGATTTTGCCAGTCCGGGCGGATGGCTTCCGGCGGCATGCTTTGGTAAGTGCTGTCATACAAGCCACGCACTTCTATAGAAGCTGCCCGCCAGTCCTGTGTAGTACCCCCAAGCGTATCGAGGCACTCCGGCTCCGGTTGACACAAAGGCGTTATTTCCCGCACGTAATAGTCGCTTGCGTCTTCATATTGGCGCATGTTCTCCTCACCGTAAGGACCGGCATGGAAGTCAAGGTAATAGAAAGGCTCGTCAGTATGCACTTCTATCTGCAAAAAGCCGGGATTGCCGTTGCCCAGATACTGTTCTGCAGCAAAATATCCACGTCCTACTTCTTGCCCTTGTGCATCACGTGCAATCCAATAACCTTGCTCTACTTTGCCGTACTCCCGGTAAATATGGGAAAGCGTCACCTTCATATGGCGAAAGCCCTCATCACGGCAGAAACGGAAGCGCAGTACTTCGGTGCCATAGCCGGGGATGTAATTGATTTGTTGCAGACGTTGAGCGGTGCCCTCCGGCCCGGCTACCCCTACACCCGGTCCACGCACGGTGTTGCCGGTAAAGAAAACAGCGTCTTCCATGAAGGTGCTTGCTTCCAAGGCTTTGGCTGTAATTTCGGCTTTTGACCAGCTTTCAGGAAATCCGTCGCCACCCAGCGTTTCACCACATTCCAGACATTCTTGTGGCGAAGACTCGCACAATTGTGTTGTATCGGCACATTTTCGCCCTTTGTCTTGCTCTTTTCCCTTTACGTACAAAATCAACAAATCACACCCCACCCCCGTTCGAGTAGTATAGAAGAAGTTATCGCCCGGAACCGCCACCCCACTCCCGCTTAAATCGCTGCCTTCGATAACCCAAGTATAAGGCACGTCTTGAGTATTTTCGTTGCGCACCCGCCAAAGGAAGCGGTCAGCCCCGGCGTCGTAGCACATGAACGTCAGCTGCAGATCCGTATTCACCTCTCTGTTTTGCGCCCAAACACAGAAGGTTGTTTGTACAAAAATCAGAATAATCAAAAGATTACTTCTACTAAAATTACACGATAGATATTTTATTAAGGGTCCCATGAGCAAACGAGTTTATACACTCAAAATAAAGCAAATAACATTCCTATTCCAAAAAAAGCGGCAACAAAATACTTTATTATTTTCATTTTTTTAATATTTTTTGTACACCTCCTACTGCCATGTAATACTTCGCACAAAATAGGGCTCCATATTTCTATACAGCAGAGCAACCAAGCGCCGGGCAAGTCATGGCACGCGCCGGTTTCTTATTCCAAAAAAGAAAAAGCCCCCGGCACGTATGTTACCGGAGGCTTTCATATCTGCCAAAAGGAGGGTATCATTTACTGCCTTTTAGAATCTCTTCGGCATGCTCTTGTGTTTTGGGGCGCTTGATGATACGCTCAATGATACCGTCAGGATTTATCACGAATGTGGTGCGTGCCGTCCCCCAATATTTACGCCCATACATGTTTTTCTCTTTCCACACACCGTAGGCTTCTACCAGTTGATGGTCGGTATCGGCAAGCAAGGGGAAAGGCAGTTGATACTTTTCTATAAACTTTTGATGCGAGGCTTCGTCATCTACACTTACGCCCACCACCAAATAGCCCGCATCGAGCAATTCTTGATAATGATCGCGCAAGTTGCAAGCCTGCTTGGTACAGCCGGGGGTATCGTCTTTGGGATAAAAATACAATACTATTTTTTTGCCTTCCTTCAAAAGGTCTTCCAGGCGTATCGTATTGCCATTTTGGTCTTTAGCTTCGAACAAGGGGGCTTTATCTCCTACTTTCAACATCGCTTTTTGTGGTTTAGATTTTACACTTTAGACACAAAGATATAAGAGAAAGTTTGTAAGTTTGCCTATACGTAGCAAATTCTATTTAACTTTTCATTAACCCAACGAACAACATGAGTGACATGTTTCGCAACTTCAAAAATGTAGGCAAATGTGCCTATGGACGAGGAAGCTTCGCCCGCTTGGGAGAAATCATAGCTCCCAAACGTAAAGAAAATAACGGTTATTTCGTTTTCATTGTAGATGACTATTTTAAAGACAAGCCGCTGGCACAGCAACTACCTGCGGAAAGCAACGACCGGGTAGAGTTCATCTACTGTGGGGGCGAAGAGCCCAAAACTTCACAAATCGACAACTTGCGCGATAGCATTTTGGCAGAAGGCGGCTTGCCCGCCGGCGTGATTGGCATAGGTGGCGGCAGTGCCATGGATATAGCCAAGGCACTCTCTCTGATGCTGACCAACGAAGGGTCTTCGGTACAATATCAGGGCTTGAATCTCATCAAAAATCCGGGTGTTTATCATGTGGGAGTGCCCACCATCTCGGGAACCGGCGCAGAAGTATCGATGACCGCCGTATTGACAGGACCCACCAAAAAATTGGGTATCAAATGCGATTACACTGTCTTTGACCAAATCGTTTTGGACCCCGATTTGATTGCCACCGTGCCTAAAAATCAGTGGTTCTATACAGGCATGGACTGCTATATCCACTGCGTGGAAGCCATGACCGGCTACATGAAAAACACTTTCAGCGAGGCGTATGGCTACAAAGCCATGGAACTGTGTGAAGAGGTATATTTGGGTGAAAGTGCAGGTCAAACGCCACTCAACGACGAAAAACTCATGGTAGCTTCCCTCATGGGCGGCTTGAGTCTCACTTATTCCGAGGTGGGCATCTGTCACGCGCTCTCCTATGGTTTGTCGTTCGTATTTGGCACGCGCCACGGGCTTGCCAATTGCATCTGCTTCAATCAATTGGAAGAATACTACCCCGAAGGGGTGAAAGCATTCAAGCAGATGGTCGAACAGCACGGTATCGATATTCCCGAAGGGTTGGCTAAGGACTGGACCGAGGAGCAAATAGACAAGATGACCGAAATTGCGCTGGGGCTTTCCCACATGTGGCATCATGCCTTGGGACCGGACTGGCAGAATAAAGTAGAGCCTGAAAAGATAAAAGACATTTATCGCAGAATGTAAATGCAAAGCCCCTCTTTTGCGAGGGGCTTCATTGTTTGTTTTTTTACCCTTCTGTTTTTGCCTCTTCTTTTTGAGAAGCATAATAGCGACGACGAATGTAGTGAGCCAAGCGCACCAACAAAATAAGCGCCGGCACTTCCACCAAAGGACCTATCACACCGGCAAAGGCTTGGCCCGAGTTCAGCCCGAACACGGCAATGGCTACGGCAATGGCCAGTTCAAAGTTATTACCCGCTGCCGTAAATGCCACTGAAGCTGCCTTGTCGTAAGGTGCTTTTAACTGATAGGTTATCCAAAAACCAATCACAAACATCAACACAAAGTAAATAAGCAGAGGAACGGCAATAAGCAGCACATCCTTGGGTATTTCCACAATAAGCTCGCCTTTCAAGGAAAACATCAACACTATGGTAAACAGCAGTGCAATGAGCGTAAGAGGCGAAATCTTAGGAATAAAGCGTTTCATATACCACTCCTCACCCATGCGACGCACCAAAATAAAACGGCTTGCCCATCCCATCACAAAAGGAATACCCAGATAAATGGCTACACTCTCGGCAATAGTGGCTATCGATATATCGACAATGGCTCCTTCAAAACCCAAAAGCGGTGGCAAGAGGGTGATGAATATCCAGGCATAAAAGCTATAGGCAAACACTTGGAAGAGACTATTGAGCGCCACCAAACCGGCACCATATTCACGGCTGCCCTCTGCCAGGTCGTTCCATACCAGCACCATGGCAATACAGCGCGCCAGACCTATCAGTATCAACCCGACCATGTATTCAGGATAATCCTGCAGGAAGATTATGGCTAAAAAGAACATCAACAAAGGACCTATCACCCAGTTGAGCAACAACGAAATAAGCAGCAGGCGGGTGTTACGAAACACCTGTGGCAAGAGAGCGTAATTTACCTTCGCCAAAGGGGGATACATCATCAATATCAAGCCGATGGCTATGGGAATATTGGTAGTGCCACTACTCATTGCCTCTATGCGCCCTGCAACGCCCGGAAAAAAGTATCCGATGGCTACCCCTACGCCCATTGCCAAAAAGATCCAAAGGGTCAGGTATCTGTCAAGGAAGTTTAATTTTTTGACTTTCCGGTTCATATTTCCCCATTTTTATTTACCAATTGCCCGCATAATTAATAAATTATCGCAACATAGAAACCCACAGCGGTCATTTGTATATGCAAAGCCAATCCAAGGGGTGATATTGCCACCAACGATTACGCTTCTTTTTAAAACGAAAAGGGCGCAAGTCTTCCAAGCACAATTTGAAATTAACCTAAAAAATGCTCGTAACGCAAAAAAGCCTGCCTCTCAAAGAAGCAGGCTTTTGCGGTGAGCGGCAGTTATATTAGTCTTCTTGTTCTGCTTTTTCTATCAAAAACACCAAATAGCTGCGGTGTGCTTTGGTTGCCACATCGGTGCCTGCATTGCGTTTCATCAAGTCTTTGATGCGTTGTAGCTCATAGAAAGCCATTTCGCGCACCACATGCGGGTATGGCTGTCCTTTGTGCAAGCCGGCTACCTGCAGCAAACGGTTCACGTATTCTACCTGAAGGTTGCGGCGGAAGGTGTTTACTTTTCCGTTCAGGTCTGCCATGAAGATGGCATTGGTCAGGTCGGTCATCATTTCGCCCAAAGAATAGTCGTTACCGTAAAGCTCACTGTCCACAATACGGGTCAAGGTATTGCTATGCAGCAAGTGAGCCAATACGGTTTGTTGAATATTCAATACACGGGTGTGGATTTCGGGGTCTTCATTGTTGCCGAAGAAGTTGAAGCCACGGCGCTGCATTTGCAAGTGGGCATACAAGGTAGAAGGGGCATTGAAGGCATTAGGCGCAAACACATAACGCTCCAGATTACGCATAGCCTGCTTTTGCTTTTCCCGCTCTACCGGCTTGAAGGGCTGAGTAGCCCCCTTCTGCCCCACGAAAGCACGTTCTACATACACGCCCCCTACATAGCGCGACAAGTTGTTGGCTGCATGCGCCATTTCAGTGGTGATAATCAAGTATTGATTGCGCAACAGCTGATAAGATTCGTTTTCATGTGCTTGACGATAGCGGTCCAGCAGGTTGTTCAACAAACGGCGGCAAAGCTCCAAGCGCTGCATGGAATAAGTCACCACATCGCCCGACAAGTCATAAATCATCACGCGGGGGTCTATGCCTCTGCCCGGCGCACGCATGTCGTCGGCATCATTGCCAAACATAAGCTCATGCTCGGTAGAGCGGGCCAGCAGCTTCTGACGGCGTTGCGCCTCTGCTTCGGGCTCTTCCAGGTTGCCATAGGCAAACTCAATAGCCCACAAATCATAAGGACCGGGCTTGGTGGTAAAGAACTGCCCCTGTCTTTCTTTGTCCAGTGCCAGGTTGGCAGTGGGGTAATCCATCACCGATGCCGTCAAGCCTATTTGCTCGGTGAGTTGCTTATCATGTATTTTGTCGGGCATATGCAATTGGCTTGCTTTCATGTTGTGGTTCAAGCCCAAGGTGTGCCCCATTTCATGCAATACCAGATAATACAGCGCATTTTCGACGTATTCTTTGATTTCGGTCTCCGAGGCGCCGGTAAGACTTAGCGTGGTTACGCCAAACAGGGCTGCCTGATGCATATAATAAGAAGCTTCGCAGGCGTGCGGGTGTTTCTCCAGCCATGCTTCCTTGCTTTGCAACCACTGGCTAATGCCGGCCACGTCGAAGGCTTCTTGCTGGCGCAAGCGGTTGGTAAAGAATACAAATTCCAGCATGATGTCGGCACCTAATATTTGCCCCGTTCGCGGGTTTACGAAGCTGGGACCATAGCCGCCGAAAGGCGGGGTGGGCGAAGAGGTCCAGCGCAAGACGTTGTAGCGGATGTCGCCGGCATCCCAATCGGCGGTGTCGGGCTGCACGCGTATTTCAACGGCATTTTTAAAGCCTGCTTTTTCGAAGGCTTCGTTCCAGCGCAAGCCGGCTTGGCGTATGATGTCGCGAAACTCATGCGGTGTGGTATTTTCAATCCAAAAGACAATAGGCTCTACCGGCTCGGAGAGTTCGGCATTGGGGTCTTTCTTTTTCAAATGCCATTTGTGCACCAAGTCACGGTAGTTCACTGCCTCAGTGGTGGTCATGTCGTTTACTTGGGTGGTGAAATAGCCCACACGCGGGTCGTCCAATACGGGTACGAAATCGTTTTGTGGCATCTCTATGAGGGTGTGCTGAAAGAAAATGCTCACAAAGCGGCTGTCTGCCAGTTCTTCTGCGCCCCCTTCGGGGTTGGCATTATCGAACACATACTCCACCACCACATCGGTATTGGCAGGATAATTCTTCAGAGCTACGAATTTGGTTTTGTCTTTGCTCAGGTTGCCCAACTTAAAGCCCTTGTAGTTGGGCGGATAATTGGGCTTGACAGGATTGAAGTGCTCTGCCAAAAACACTTCATCTGCCTTTATCAAATAGCGCCCTTGCTTTTCATCGGCGGCTTCTATCTTTACACTCACCAGCACGGCATCGCTGATGTTGGCATGTGCGGCGCGGCTCAAAGGATTGGCGGGATCAAAGTAGAAAGAAGTGTTTTTATTGATAAACTCGATGCGGTCGAAGTGGCGACGCACTGAAAAGATAGCATTGCCACGAAAAGCGCCGCGGAAGCTGCCGGCGGGCACGGCACCGTCCACCACATGGCTGAAATAAATATACTCTTTGTCCAGCTGAGGTGCTTCGATGAGCATATACACCGTGCCGTCTTCTTTGTTTTGATAGAGCTTAAACAGACCGTCGTAGGCTGTACATTTGGCCGTGATGTCTTCAATGCTCTTTTTCTTTTTTTCTTGGGGGTTGCTTTGCTGTTGTGTTTTGGCTTTCTTTTTCTTGCCAAAGAGCTGTGCATGGCTTGTGTGGGGCTGCCCCATCAAAAGCCCTAACGCAAGGAGGGGTATCCAAAGGTGTTTCATCTTATGAAGCGTTTTTTTAAATGAATTATTTTTTGAAATAACGATACCAAGCCGATAAAATTTTACAAAAGGTAAAAATACAGCAAATGGCAGACAAACGTACGGCAACACCACAGACAATGGCTGCTGCCGGTGATAAACCAAGCTTTGCTCTTGCGCGCATCCTGCCCCTTGTCATTTCGAGCGCAAGCGGGAAATTTCTTCTGTGTTTTGTTCTTAGCTTGAAGAGATGTCTCGCTGCACTTGTTCGGCAAAAAAAGAAAACACACGCACGTTTATGAAATCAGCTAAAAACAGCAAGGCGCCCTGTGTCATAATTAAGGCGCCTTGTGGTTATGGATAAGCCGCTGTGCTGCTTTGTCAAGCGGGCAATGCCAACCATCAGGTATCCAATATGCGGATGATGTTCACCGGGCAGTATTCGGCAGCCAAACGGTTGGCTTCCAGTTCTTCTTCATGGATAAGCACCGAAAAAATGCCTTTCTTTTCTTGCGCCCCCAGCAACACCGACTTGCCGTCTTTTTTGGACATACGCCAGCGCTCCGGTGCTACTTCCACACAGGCATTGCAGCCGATGCATTTTTGGCGGTATTGTATGACTCTATATTTCTTCTTCATCAAATCTTAGGCTTCTGCTTGTGCATTTTGCGGCACCTCTACCACCTTATACAGCTTGTCGGAAGGTCGCACTTTTTCGGGCACCTTCACAGAAAAAATATCCCCTTTCTTCACTTCTTCAACGGGGCGGTCATCTACACGAAGCTCCTCCACCTTGGTTTGTATAAAACCGGTAGTAGGTCCCGTAATCATGATTTCATCGCCTACGCGCAGGCTGTGCGTTTCCATTTCAAACTCAGCCACACCGATGCGGTCGAAGTATTTGCGTCCGCGCCCCAAATAGATTTTGCGCTTGGTAGCTGCCGAGCCATATTCTTTACTCCATTCGCCCAGCTTGCGCCCCAAGTAATAGCCGTCCCAGAACCCACGGTTATACACTGTTGCCAAACGCTCTTTCCAAGCCGCAATTTTTTCGGGCGTATAGGTTCCCTCGGCAATGCTGTCGATGGCCTCGCGGTAGCAACGGGTGGTTACATACACATAATCGGCAGAGCGTCCACGTCCTTCTATTTTAAGCACGCTCACCCCCGCTTCAATGATTTTATCCAAGAAATCGATGGTGCACAAGTCCTTGGCAGACATAATATACTCATTGTCTATCTCCAGCTCATGCCCTTCTTCTTTGTCGATAACGATGTAGCTGCGGCGGCAGTTCTGAATGCAAGCCCCGCGGTTGGCCGAAGCATTGTGAGAGTGCAAACTGAGATAACATTTGCCTGAAACGGCCATACACAAAGCACCATGCCCGAAGATTTCCACACGCACCAGCTCACCCGAAGGACCCGTTATCTGACGGCGCTCTATTTCCCGCACGATGTCGGCTACCTGCTTCAAGCTCAGCTCACGCGCCATTACCATCACGTCTGCGTAGGCAGAGTAAAACTCTACGGTCTCGATGTTGGTGATGTTGGCTTGTGTAGAGATATGCACGGGCATACCTATGCGGCGGCAGTAGTTCATCACCGCATGGTCGGATGCGATGATGGCACTTACACCTGCGGCTTTCGAGGCATCTACGATTTCGCGCATGAGGCGCAGGTCGTGGTCATAAATAATGGTATTCAGCGTAATATATGATTTCACGCCTTTCGAGGCGGTCATATCTACGATTTTGGGCAAATCTTCCAAAGTGAAATTAATGCTGGAGCGCGCCCGCATGTTGAGCTGCTCAATACCAAAGTAAATAGAGTTTGCTCCTGCCTTCACTGCCGAGGCAATAGCCTCGAAGCTTCCCGCCGGCGCCATCAGTTCCATTTGAGCCATGATTGCTTATCCGTTTTTGTTTTAGCATGCAAATTTACGCATTCATAAAGGAAAGCACAACAAGGGCACTATGGTTTGCAAGCGCGAATCATGCGGTTTTTGCCTTGCATATCGTGGCGCAATACGACCTCCGCAAAGCCATGCAGCTCAAGCATATGTTTGCAGGCTTCGCCGTAGTCTTCGTGTATTTCGAAAAACAAAAGCCCCCCGGGCGCCAGCGTCTGCAGGGCATATTGCGCAATAGCCTCATAAAACAACAAAGGACGGTTATCGTCAACAAAAAGCGCCGTAGCAGGCTCGTAGTCCGTCACATTGCGCTGCATATCTGCTTTTTCTTTTTGAGGGATATACGGTGGGTTGCTCACAATTATCCCCCATTGGTCCTCATGAGCAGAAGCTGCAGCTTCTACAAGAATATCCTTGTGCGAAAACCGGATTTCCACATGGTGAAGGACAGCATTGCGTGCGGCTTGTGCAAGAGCTTCCGGTGACACATCCCAAGCGTGCACCTCGGCAGCGGGCAGGTGCTTTTTCAAAGCAATGGCAATGCACCCGCTGCCGGTGCCGATATCAAGCAGCCGTAAAGACTGCTGTGAAGCAACCGACTGCAGCACCCATTCCACCAACTCTTCGGTTTCGCGGCGGGGAATCAAAACAGCGGGACTTACTTCGAAACGCATGCCGTAAAAGTAAGCTTCGCCCAATACATACTGCACCGGCTCATGTTGCAAAAGGCGCTCCACATCTTGCCGCAGCTGCCGAAGCACCTCTTCGCTCAGTGCCAAGGGGGCATTCAACAAGCGTTGATGATTAGCGGCACCCGCGCGTTTCTCAAGCAACCAGCGCGCAACCACCTGCGCTTCGGGAAGGGCATATACTGCCCGCAGGCGGTCAAGCAAAAGCGCTTCCCATTCTTTATAAGGTTTAACAGGCATTTTTCCGGCAAAGGTATCAATTTTGTAGCTTTGCAAGTACCCTTTAAACATCATTCTTTTCATGAAAGCACTCATACGCTGGAGTTTACGCTTCATTCCTCGCCCATGGCTTCAAAAAGCCGTTCCTCTTGTTTTTCCTTTGGTGAGCCTTTGGTACCGGGGCAAGCGCTATGAATGCCCTATTTGCGAAAGCAGATGGCGCAAGATGCTCCCTTATGGCAGAATACAAATGCGTGAAAATGCCCTCTGTCCAAAGTGTCAATCGTTGGAACGGCACCGCCTCATGTGGCTGTACCTGCAAAGAGAAACAGACTTTTTCACCGCCCCCCACAAAGTATTGCACATAGCCCCCGAAGCTTGCTTTGTAGAGCGTTTCAAGCAGCTGCCACAGCTGGAGTATTACACCGCCGACCTTGAATCGCCATGGGCAGACATCAAGATGGACATCCGGCAGATGCCCCTTGAAGACAACAGCTTCGATATCGTGTTCTGTAATCACGTGCTGGAGCACATCGACGACGAGCAGCAGGCATTGCGCGAGTTGTACCGTATCTTGCGCCCGGGGGGCTGGGCACTGCTTCAGGTGCCTATCAACTACGAACTGGAACACACCTTCGAGGACCCCTCCATACAAAGCCCCGAAGAGCGCGAAAAGTACTACGGGCAAAACGACCATGTGCGGCAGTATGGGCGCGACTACCCTCAACGTTTGGAAAATGCAGGATTCCGGGTAAAGGCAGATGAGTTTGTAAAAACACTGCCGCCCGGTGAAGTGCGCCGCTTTGCACTTCCCGCCAACGAAATTCTGTATATTGCCATAAAACCATAGCTCTTTACACGAAAAAGTCAAAACCAGTGCGATTATGAAGATGCATCCTTTTCGAATGCTTATTGCCATAACTTGTTTTTTTGCGACGCTGCCCGGCTTTGCGCAGAAAGAAAGCTACAGCCGTGCCGACTCCCTTTTGGGCACCCTCACGCCCCTGCGCAGTTGCTACGACGTGCACCATTATGACTTGTCTTTGCGTATTATGCCCGAAAGCAAAAGCATCAGCGGCAGCAATACCATTTATTTCACCGCTACCCGCACTTTCAAAGAAATGCAAATAGACCTGGCTGCCAACCTCGCCATCCGGCGCATCGAGTGGCAAGGCAAGGCGCTTTCTTTTGAGAGAGAAGCGCAAGCGGTGTACGTCCGCTTTCCCAAGCGTATCAAAGCGGGCACCCAAAGCAGTATTACGGTGTACTACGAAGGCAAACCACAAGAAGCCCGCAACGCCCCGTGGGATGGGGGCTTTGTGTGGAAAAGCCATCAGGATAAGCCATGGATAGGGGTTGCCTGCGAAGGTGTGGGGGCGCATATATGGTACCCCAACAAAGACCACCTGTCGGACGAGCCGGACAGCGTGCGCCTGCACTACGAAGTGCCTCAAGGTGTATGGGCAGTGGGCAACGGGCAGTTCGCGGGCAGCGACACCCTTCAGGACGGCTTCGTGCGTTTTCATTGGCGCGTAACCTACCCCATCAACAATTACAACGTCACGCTGTATGTGGCGCCTTATGTGCATTGGCAGGACGAATACACCAGCGACGACGGGCAAAGCCTCCGGCTGGATTATTTTGTATTGCCCGGCAATGAAGAGAAAGCTAAAAAACAATTCGCACAAGTAAAGCCCATGCTTCGCTGCTATGAAGAGTACTTCGGCAAATACCCCTTCTGGCGCGACGGCTACAAGCTGGTAGAGTCGCCCTATTTGGGCATGGAACACCAGAGTGCCATTGCCTATGGCAACGGTTACCGGAACGGCTACCGTGGGCACAGCCTCAGCACCGCCACCCATATAGGCGAGCGCTTCGATTTTATCATCATCCACGAATCGGGGCATGAGTACTGGGGCAACCTGTTGAGCTGCGACGACCATGCCGACATGTGGCTGCACGAAAGCTGGTGCACCTACAGCGAAGCCCTGTATGTGGAATGCATGTGGGGCAAAGATGCCGGCGATGCTTATTTGGCAGGCTACCGCCCGCTCATACAAAACCAAGCGCCCATGCTGGCGCCACGGGGCGTGCATGCCGACCCGCCCGGTGACATTTATTTCAAGGGCGCTTTGATGCTGCAAACGCTGCGCCATGTGGTGGCCAACGACAAACTGTGGTTCCGCGCCATACGGGCTGTGCTGCAAGAGTTCGGTTATAAGACCGTTGACACCCCCACCTTTGTCCGCTTCTTCTCTCAACAGCTGAACGGGGATTATACGCTCTTTTTTAAACAATACCTTGAATACCCCGATATTCCGGTGTTTGAATACCGCGTGCTGCGCGGGCAGCTGCACTATCGCTGGAAAGCCGACGCACCCGGCTTCGAGATGCCTTTTGTGGTATCGTGGCCCGGTGAGACCCGCCGGCTGCACGTAACCACCCAATGGCAAAGCCTGCCCCTGCCCCACCAAGTCAAGAAAGAAGACTTGATTTTCGACACTCATCATTTCCTGGTGGACATAAAAGAAAGCTACGATAATTGACCTATGTCGTGCCCTTTGTTGTTGTTAAGTTAAAAGAAGCATCTTTCATCTTTAAGCTATGACCTTATGACCATACAATTCGATTCTTTTAAAGAGTGGGCTCAATTCTGCCAAAAGCAAACATGCAAATTATACGAGCCTGTGTTGCGCTACGAAATAGAACTACGCAACCGTACCGAAGAAGAGATATGGGCGCACATGCGCAAAGCCTACCAAGTCATGTGCGAAGCCATAGAAACAGGCTTGACCGAAGACATGCGCTCCCGCTCGGGCATGATTGACAACGGGGGCAAAAAAGTGTACAACAGCCCTATTACGGTACTTTCGCCCGAGTTTCAAAAGCTGGTGGCACGTGCCGTGGCCGCCAAAGAGGTAAACTCTTGCATGGGGCGTATTGTGGCAGCCCCTACGGCCGGTGCTTCGGGCATCATGCCTGCGGTGCTCTATACCCTGCAAGAGATACACCGTCTGCCCGAACAAGTGATTCTCGAAAGCATGCTGGTGGCAGCAGGCATTGCCCTTATCATCGAAAAGAAAGCGGGCATTGCAGGTGCCGTGGGCGGCTGCCAGGCCGAAACAGGCACGGCGGCCGCCATGGGCGCGGGCGCCATCGTGTATGCCCTGGGGGGTAGCACCGAACAGGTATTCAATGCCGTGGGCATCACCATACAGTGCATGCTGGGCTTAGTATGCGACCCCATTGCCGGGCTGGTAGAGATGCCCTGCGTGGTGCGTAATGCAAGTGCGGCTGCCATTGCGTACTCTTCGGCACAGCTGTCTATTGCAGGCATGAGTGGTGTGGTGCCCGTGGACGAGTGCGTGATGGCAATGGGCGAAGTAGGGCAAAGCATGGAAAGCCGCTATAAAGAAACTGCCCAAGGGGGCTTGGCAACCACCCCCACCGGGCTTGCCATCGCTCAAAAGGTGCTTGTGCAGGATATAGAAATACTGGATGATGAAGAGCAGCAAGAAAACCAATAGTACATTGCAAAAAGCAGAGGTGTGGTAGCGGCAAAAAACGGCTGCCCCTCCTCTGCTTTTATAACTTAATGGCTTGGCATCATGGCGTGTGTCAAGCTTGCTTATGCGGAAGCACTTATTTCCCGTTCTTTTTTAAGGATTGCTTAACGAGGCTCAAAATATATTCTAAATCCTCGTCGGTAGTTATTTTAATCTCGTAGTCCCCATTGCCCCAATGACCGGTGGCAGACACATCGCGGCCAATTCCTTTGGGGTCGTCCAACTCTCCTTTCGACAGATTCAACCACATTTTTATGGCTTTCTGTTGCACAGCCACATCCACAATATTGTTTGCCCCCACAAAGGCAATGTAATGCTTACGGGGCTTTACTTCAATATCACCAAGATTTAGAATCGCATTCTTCATCTTTTCGTAGAGCTCCCGGATTTCATCACTTGGATTGGCTTTGAGCAAGAGTTCTTCTTCTGTAAACACTTTTACCTGCTTGCTTACCACCTCCATCTCTTTATTCTGCTTACTTATGGTTTGGATACTTTCGTGTGCCCCATAAGCCTGCACCCGGTTATATAGAACCATGTTATTGGTAAACCGCCTGATTTCCCATAGTTCTATGGGCAAGTCTTTAAAGTTAATGGCTTCCTTTTGATAAGCAGTAAATGATGGTGCCACAAAAATCACACGGGACTGGGACCAATCTACATCCTCGCGTTTCAGTGCATCACTCATCTGTTCATTGTATTCAAGAATAAAATCGGCTTTGTTGTTTAGCATCAATGCCAAATAAGCATACCCTTGGTCTATGACGCTGAAATTTTTGTCGCGTTTGTATTCTATAATCACAAAAGCCCTCGTCTCTCTGTCGAAAGCCAAAGTATCGATACGGAAATTTTGAATACTGAACTCAGACTTAACGAGTTCGAGCTTAAAAACCTGCTTTAGGTTGGCTTCTGTCAGCGTCTGAATTTCCTTTTCCAGCTGAAAGGGCACTTCTTTGATGGCAACCAATTGCCCGCTTTGTTCTTGATAAATGCGCATGCTCTTAAATTTTTCGTGATTTAATTGCCGGTTAAAAACAGCCCTGCTTGCTTTTTAAAAGCATGTGGTCTTTTTTACACCTTATTTTGTTATCTTTTCAGCAAAGGTTCTTTTTAAAACTACGAATTTACAAAGATTGCAAAAAACAAACCCTATGAAAACAGACATCCACAACCCTTTACTTGTTGAAAGTGAGCATCCTTTTGCAGCCCCCGATTTTCCTGCCATACAAACAGAACATTACTTGCCCGCCTTGCAAGAGGCAATAGAGCGAGCCAAAGCAGAAATTGACGCCATTGCGCAGAACCCGGCAACGCCCGATTTTGCCAACACCATAGAAGCCCTGGAGCGTGCCGGCAAGCAGGTGAACCGCATTGCCTCCATTTTGTTTAATCTGAACAGTGCGGAAACCAACGATGCTCTGCAGGCCGTAGCCCGTGAAGCAAGCCCTTTGCTGGCCGCTTATTCCAACGACATCATGCTGCACGAGCAACTCTTTGCGCGCATACGCCATGTGTGGGAACACTGCGACAAAAGCCAACTTACTGCCGAGCAGCAAATGTTGCTTACGCAAACCTATCGCCAGTTTGTACGCAACGGGGCGCTGCTCTCCGAAGCGGACAAAGCCACACTGCGCCAAATAGACGAAGAAAAAGCCCGCCTATCGGTGCAGTTCGGTGAGAACGTGCTGAAAGAAACCAACGATTTTATTTTGGTGCTGGAATTAGAAGAAGAACTGGCAGGCTTGCCCGAATGGGCAGTAGAGGCTGCACGCCAAGAAGCAGAGAAACGCAACATGCCCGGCAAATGGGTCATCACCTTGCAGGCACCCAGCTTTATGCCTTTCATGCAATATGCCGAACGGCGCGACCTGCGTGAAAAGCTATACCGTGCCTATGCGTCGCGTGCCTATCGTAACAACGAACACAACAATGTGGAAATAGCACGCCGCATCGCCGAATTGCGTGCGCAGCGCGCCCAATTGCTGGGCTACCCTACCCATGCCCACTTTGTGCTGGAAGAGCGTATGGCACAAAATCCCGCCCGTGTGCAGGCTTTCCTCGACGAGCTGGCACAAAAAGCCAAGCCCGTAGCCATACGGCAAATGAGCGAACTGGAAAAATATGCCGAATCGCTGGGCTTTGAAGGGCAGCTGCAACGTTGGGATATTTCATTTTATGCCGAAAAACTGAAAAAACACCGCTTCGAAATAGATGACGACTTACTGAAGCCCTACTTCCCCCTGCCGCAAGTGCTTAGTGGCGCTTTTGAAGTAGCCGGGCGTCTCTATGGTATCCGCTTTCAAAAACGAAACGATATCCCCGTGTATCATGAAGAAGTGGAAGTATATGAAGTAGTGGATGCCGATGGCACCCACCTGGGGCTGCTATATACTGACTTCCATCCGCGCGAAGGCAAGCGCAGCGGTGCCTGGATGACTACTTTCCGTGAACAGTACAAAGAAGACGGCAAGCGTATTTCGCCTTTGGTGTCTATTGTGTGCAATTTTACACGCCCGACCCAAGGCAAGCCCTCGCTGCTTACCTTTAATGAAGTAACTACCTTGTTCCATGAGTTCGGGCACGCCCTGCATGCCCTGCTTTCCGACGTGACCTACGAAAGCTTGTCCGGCACCAATGTGTACTGGGATTTCGTGGAATTGCCTTCGCAAATCATGGAAAACTGGTGCTACGAAGCCGAATGCCTGGCACTTTTCGCCAAACATTATGAAAGCGGCGAACTGCTTCCCATGGAATATGTCGAAAAAATCAAAGCGCTGGGCAAGTTTATGGAAGGTTATCAGACACTGCGCCAACTGGGCTTCGGCTACCTCGACATGGCATGGCATGCCGTAGAGCAGCCGCCCGTGTTCGATAAGCTGGAAGACTTTGAAAGAGAAGTGCTCACCCCGGTCGATTTGTTGCCACCGGTAGAAGGCACCGCCATCAGCACTGCCTTCTCTCACATATTTTCAGGCGGTTATTCTGCCGGTTATTACAGTTACAAATGGGCAGAGGTGCTCGATGCCGATGCTTTTGCCCTTTTCCGGGAAAAAGGCATCTTCGACAGGCAAACCGGGCTTGCTTTCCGCCGCCTGTTGGCAGCCGGCGGCTCGCGTCATCCCATGGAATTGTACAAAGAGTTCCGGGGGCATGAACCATCGGTAGAGCCGCTGCTGCGCCGCGCCGGCTTACTGGAGTAACCCCCGCAAATGGGGCATCACCCGCAAAGCAGCTTCATAGCCGGCTTCGTAAAAGAAGCCGGCTTTTTGAAAGGCAAAGATATTGTATTCCGACAGCCCCGGCGGTTCTATTACCACATCGCATTTTCTCAGGTTCTCCTGTACGTTCTGCCACACAATCAAATCGAAGCAGCGCTCCCCTACCGAAAGCATCGTCCAAGACTCATCGGGTAATACCTGCAAAGGATTCACATTCACCCCTATGACCGGGAAGCAATCGTCGAGCAGGGGCTCCACAGGCAGGTTGTTCAGCATACCGCCATCCACATAGAAGTAATCCCCTATTTTCACAGGCTTAAACAAAATAGGGATAGAAGCAGAAGCCTCTACGGCTTCGTGCAAGCTCCCCTCCGATATGAATTCGGCACGTCCTGTGTTCAAATTCGAGACCGACACGGCGAAAGGACGCTCCAGCTCCTCAAAACGCCCGGGCAAAAAGCGCTTCATCAGTTTACGCAGATAGCTCAGCTCTGACAAGCCACTGCCCGGCAACGAAAAAGAAAAAAGATTCAACAGGCTGGTGTCATCTACCAGCCGTTTGATGTCGTCCGGGTCGTAGCCTGCGGCATAGAAAGCGCCCACTATAGCCCCCATGCTTGCACCGGACACGCTTTCCGGTGCCATGCCTCGCTCAAACAAAGCCTGCAACACTCCCACATGGGCAATGCCACGTGCTCCGCCACCACTCAAGCAAATGCCTATGCGTGTTTTTTTCTTTTTTGCCATGTTTCTTTTCGGGAATAAGTAGAAAAACAACTAAGAATAATACAAAAAGGCTGCCTTGCAGGCAGCCCAATGTATGCTTTAACGCGGTACATCGTCGTTGTCGGCAAAAGAGTCCGGCTCCGGCTTCGGCGGGGTGGTCAATACCCGCCAGAAGAGGTATGCCGTCACCAGGGTGACGCTTCCCTGAACGGTAATCATCGTAATCAGTGCACTTGTTGTCATGGCTCGTGTCTTTTAAGAGTTTTTAACATCATAATCATCGCCCGGGTAAGTCTCGTCCACTATCTCGTCCCCGGTTTTTCCTTCACGCTCGCGCTTTTTGGTCGCTGCATATACCAGCACGCAGATGCCGATAAACAGCCCCATCAGCAGCAAGCGCGCCATATCTATGTAAAATATATCGTTCACAAAGCCGCCTTTGGCTATGGGCGTGCCTACTTCCACCTTGTCACCTACCTTTACAAGCAGCTCTTTATCCGGGGCAATGCGATAAGCCTTTACCACCACCAAAGAATCGAATAGCAAGGATTTATCTACTGCTTCTTCCCCTTCATAAAGACGTACACCGGCAGGTGAGCGATAGAAAGTTTTTTGCTGAGCGATTTCCACCAAATGGCGGTTGCGGCGTGCCGTACGTCCAATATTGAAAACTACACCCTCTACTTCCGACTCCAGCACATCGGAAAAATAAGCGCGATTGGCAACAATGCCCTTGTGCTGAATCTTACCGATGATGCTGCTTGCGTCCAACTCCCACTTGCCCGAAAAGGCAGCTTCCCAGTCATTTCCCTTCGGCGTTACCAAAGCACTCAGGAATACCACCAGCAAAAGCGAAGGGGTTACATACTTCAACACCGGCTTGTAGAAAGTAGGCACCTGTATATCGGCACCTAAATTGATTTCACGCCAGCCACGACGCATGCCAAACAACCAAGCAAAAATGAGCGATTCAGCCAAGGCAAATATCACCAAGGACACGGTGCCTGCCCAATAATCATACTCATCGAATACTCCTTGCTGATAGAAGAACACCGTAGGCAAGCCCATGACAAGGGTCACCACGCCAAAAGACCAAGCTGCTTTTTCGCGGCTCCAATTAAATTCGTCGCGCATGAAGCCCATCCAAGGAGTGCCCATGGCCAAAGAAGAAGTGATGCCCGCAAAGAAAAGCAAGCCAAACCACATGACGCCGGCCATGGTTGCCAGGAACGGCCCCCATTGGGCAAACAAATAGGGCATCGTTTGGAATGCCATTGAAAAGCCGGCATTATCCAACACCCAGTCCAAGCCCAAGTAGCCCACGGCAATGGGGATAACGATAGAAGCCCCCAAGACAATCTCCACGAAGCCGTTCATAAAACCGGCCGACATGGCATTCAAGGCAATATCATCGCGCGACTTCACATAAGAAGCATAGCACTGAATGGTACCCATTCCTACCGAGAGGGTGAAAAATATTTGCCCGGCGGCTGCCAGCCACACCTTCGGGTCAAGAATCGATTCAAACTTAGGTTCCCATAAGAAATTCAGCCCCAAATAGGCATTGCAGTCTGCACAGCCGGCAGGGGCACCCGAATCACCCAAGGTCAGGCCACGCACTGCCAGAAAAACACCAAACAGAATCAGCAAGGGCATGCCTATCTTGGCCACCTTTTCTACCCCGCCGCTCAAACCACGCGAAAGAATGTAAGTATTCAGCGCCAAACATACGATGTAAAAAATAACCGCTTCAAAAGGAATGCCGGTGGTCGAATAAGCCACATCGACATAACTATTGAAGAAGGCGGCTACTTCGGCTTGTGTTTTGGCCGAAAAAGTCTGCATGATGGAATGGTACACATAAGCCATGGTCCACGACTCAATGTAGCAGTAATAAGCCGCCACCCCTATGTTGGTAAAGATGCCGAACACCCCGAAGTATTTCCAGAAGTTGCTTTTGGTCATTTTGTCCAGGATGAAGGGCGTAGAGTGGTTGCCATAGCGGCCGCCAAAACGGCCGGTTGCCCATTCAATCCACAACATGGGAATGCCCATCAAAAGGAAACAAACGATATAGGGGATAATAAAGGCGCCGCCACCATTTTGCACTGCCTGCACCGGAAAGCGCAGAAAGTTACCCAAACCAACGGCATTGCCGGCCATCGCCAAAATTAAGCCGACACGCGAGCCCCAAGATTCTTGCTTATTCAAAGTAGTTGTATCACTCATATACACTGATGATTTAAACCCATTTTCACTTTTAGCGTCGAAAGATAAGTATGATAGGCAACGAAAACAAGATTTTTATTACTTATTCTTAGTTTGTGAAAAATAAAATGTTTTATTTGTAGTTGTTTTTAATGGTTTATTTTACTGAAAACAAGAGACTTAATTTCTTTCAAATGAAAAAGACGAATGCTTTTCGCCTTTTGGCTCAACTTTATCTCCATCAAGAGCAGTTGGAACGCTGCGATACGCTCATGCTTCGCCAGCTCCTTTTTTCAAGAGAACAGCAAAAAAGCTATGCACAGAAAGCGCAGCGTATGCACAACGAATATTTGCGCAAACAGATGGAAAGCTTGCTGCGTTTGGTAGAAGAAGTAGAATATTGTTGTTTGAAATCAGCCACTTAGCCTGTGTTTATTTTGCCGGGCTTCCTCCACCTCAAAGACCATCAAATGATCGCAGTAGGTGCGCTCACCCAGACGGAAAGGATAACTGCCGGCTATGCGAAAGCCTGCTTTCTCATAAAAACGGATGGCACGCCCATTCTCACGCCATGTAATCAACCACAAGCGCTTGTAGCCCTCCTGCCTTACATAGTCCAGCACCTGCTGCCATAAAGCGGCGGCCACGCCACGCCCCTGGTACGCCACCGACACATAGAATTTATCCAGGCATATCTGCTGCCGGTCGTCTTGCCCGCCGGGCGCTACACCCAAGTGCAGCAACACATAGCCCACCACCTCGCCTTCATGGCAAGCCAGCCAGCCTTTATGTTTGTCTGAACGTGCCCATTGCAAAAGCGCCTCTTCCTGAAAATGGCGGGCAATGTATGCTTCAATATCTGTTTCGGGAAATGCCGGCAGGTAGGTAGCGCGATAGGTGTCTTCACAAAGACGCTGCCAGCTTGTTAGCCGGTGGTGTTCGTGCAAACAAGCCTCTAAAGGAAGGATATCCCATTCATTCATTTTTCCGGGCTTTCTATACTTTATACTTTTCATTGCTTTATTCTGACCGTATATGGCAGGCTTCAAGGTAGAAAAATACAAGTTTTTTATCCATTCCAAACGCATATTTTCTAATTTTGTCCGGAATAAAGTGTATCACAAGACTCAAAGCAAACTAAGAGAATGAACGTACAAGCACAATTAGAGAACGCAATCAGCACGGCTATTCGCGAGCTGTTCGACACCGAAACGGCGGCTGTGAGTCTGCAACCTACGCGTAAAGAGTTCAAAGGTACTTATACCTTTGTTACCTTTCCCCTTACCAAAACCCTTCGACGCAAACCCGAAGAAATAGCCCAAGCCATTGGCGAATGGCTGCAAAGCAATAGCCCGCTCGTGCGTGCATTCAATGTAGTCAAGGGCTTTTTGAACATAGAGCTGAGCAACGAGGTGTTTGTCCATGCCTTGGCCGATTACAGCCGCTGGCTGGAAGCCTTCCCCAACAATACCCGCCACAGCAAACAAGAGAAGGTGGTAGTAGAATACTCTTCGCCCAACACCAACAAGCCTTTGCACCTGGGGCACTTGCGCAACAACTTCTTGGGCTACTCCATGGCTACCATACTCGAAGCCAACGGCTACGACGTGCACAAAACACAAATCATCAACGACCGCGGCATCCACATATGCAAATCCATGCTTGCCTACCAACGCTTTGGCAAGGGCGAAACGCCCGAAAGCAGCGGCATCAAAGGCGACCACCTGGTAGGGCATTATTATGTGGTGTTTGAAAAACACTACCGCGAGCAGGTCAAAGCGCTCATGGAACAAGGCATGAGCAAGGAAGAAGCCGAAAAAGAAGCGCCTTTGATGAAGGAAGCACAAGAGATGCTGCGCCAATGGGAAGCCGGCAACCCCGAAGTGCGCGCCCTCTGGGAAAAGATGAACCGGTGGGTGCTCGATGGCTTCGACGAAACCTACCGCAAAATAGGTGTCAGCTTCGATTCGGTTTATTATGAGTCAGACACCTACCTGCTGGGCAAAGACATTGTAGAAGAAGGGCTGCAAAAAGGTATCTTCTTCAAAAAAGAAGACGGCTCGGTATGGGTTGACCTCTCCGATGAAGGATTGGACCAAAAATTATTGCTTCGTGGCGACGGCACCTCCGTCTATATTACTCAAGACCTGGGCACTGCCGAAAAACGCTACCAAGAGCACCACATGCAACGCATGATTTATGTGGTGGGCAACGAGCAGGATTATCATTTCAAAGTGCTCTTTGCCATTTTGAAGCGCTTGGGGCGTCCCTATGCCGACGGCCTCTTCCATTTGTCTTATGGCATGGTTGATTTGCCCTCCGGCAAGATGAAATCGCGCGAAGGCACGGTTGTAGATGCCGATGACCTGGTGGCAGAAGTGATTGACATTGCCCGCCAAATCACCGAAGAGAAGCTCAAAAACAGCGATATGCTCGACAGCTTCACGCCCGATGAGCTGAACAAACTCTACGAAATCATTGGTCTGGGTGCCTTGAAGTATTTCCTTGTGCGTGTGGACCCCAAAAAACGCATGCTCTTCAACCCGCAAGAATCCATTGACTTTGAAGGCGATGCAGCGCCTTTCATACAGTACACCCACGCCCGCATCTGTTCGGTGCTTCGCAAAGCCGGGGAAAGCCAAATCAAAGCTGCCTTCCCTGAAAATCATGCTTTAAGCGAACAGGAAGAGCAGCTGGTGTTTACCTTGACACAGTTTCCCGAAAAGCTGGATGAAGCGGCACGCACTTATGCGCCTTCGGTATTGGCACAATATATTTACGAGCTCACCCGCCTTTATAATTCTTTCTATGCACACCATTCTATTCTTAAAGCAGAAACAAGCGAGGCGGCAAGCTTCCGTTTGGCAATTTCTCAAGCCACAGCCCAAACCATTCGCAAGGGAATGCAGTTATTAGGTATAGAAGTGCCCGAACGCATGTAAAACAACACAACTATGGGAAAAATACTCAGTCTTTTATTGGTGTTCTTGGCAGCCTGCTGGGGCGCCACCACCATCAAATCCAAACCACAAGAAGCTATGACACAAGCCAAAAGCTCTTTTTATGATTTAGAAGCCACCACCATCGACGGCAAGCCTTTTAAGTTTTCGCAGCTGAAAGGCAAAAAGGTGCTTATCGTAAATACCGCCTCGAAATGTGGCTATACGCCGCAGTATGAAGACCTGCAGGCTTTCCACGAAAAATATGGCGACAAGGTGGTGGTGTTGGGCTTTCCCTGCAACCAATTCGGCGGGCAAGAGCCGGGCAATGAAGAAGAAATCGCTGCCTTCTGCCAAAAAAACTATGGCGTTACTTTTCAGATGTTTTCGAAAGTAAATGTAAAGAAAGGCGAAGGGCAACACCCCGTCTATTACTGGCTGACGCACAAAGAGGAAAACGGCTGGAATGACCAAGAGCCTACCTGGAACTTCTGCAAATACCTCATCAACGAAAATGGCGAGCTGGTAAAGTTCTTCGGTTCGGCGGTCAACCCTATGGATGAAGAAGTGCTGGCAGCTATAGGTGAATAAAAAAACTCTGTTTTTTCTCACCTTGCATACAACAGAGGCACAGGCTTATCTTTGTGCCTCTGTTGTTTTTTTTTATTGTCGTAAACAAAAAACACTTCCCTTCATGAAACAGTGGCGTTCTTGGTTATATGCTGCCCGTCTGCGCACCCTTCCTCTTGCTTCTGCCGGCATTCTTACGGGCAGTGCACTGGCTGCCCGGATGGGCGCTTTTCGCTCCGATATCTTCATTTGGGCATTACTTACCGCCCTGCTCCTGCAGGTGCTTTCCAACTTTGCCAATGACTTGGGCGACAGCCAACACGGTGCCGACTCTTCGCACCGCCGGGGGCCCCAAAGAGCCGTGCAAAGTGGTGCCATCAGCCGGCGGGCTATGTGGCGGGCAGTCATACTTACCGGCTTGGCAGCCTTCGGCAGTGGCATCTATTTACTCTATCTGGCTTTTTTTAGCGGCACAAATCCCAATTACCGCGCTTTCTTTACCCTTCTGGGCATAGGACTGCTTGCCATAATAGCGGCCATCAACTACACCATGGGCAAACGCCCTTATGGTTACTTAGGGCTGGGCGATTTGAGCGTATGGCTTTTTTTCGGACTCATTGCCGTAGGCGGCACTTATTTTTTGTTTACCGGCCGCCTGCATGGCGTCATATGGGGGGCAGCGGCGGCCATCGGCTTTTGGTCGGTGGGCGTACTGAATCTTAACAACATGCGCGATATGGAAAGCGACCGCCTGGCCGGCAAATATTCGCTGCCCGTGCGCATGGGCTACGCGGCAGCGCGCCGTTACCACGCTTTTCTCATCGTGGGCGGCATGCTGGGTATGTTGCTTTCGGCAGTCATGCTGCCGGAATCTCCACAACAGTTTATATTTTTGCTGACTTATCCTTTATTCATCATTCATTTAAAAAAAGTATGGAACACACCGGAACCTTCCCACTTGGATCCCTTTCTCAAGCAACTCGCCCTCAGCACCTTTCTTTGCGCCTTGTTGTTTACCGTTGGTGCTTTCTGGGGCTAATACTTTGGCTGCCCGGCTGTATGCTGCCCATACGACAACAAGCCCCCTATCCTATCCCCGTGCATTACAAGGGCGAAACACTCACCAAGCCTTACCGTATTATTGAGCTTGTTGAGCTAAGCGACACCCGCCCCAATACCGGCAACAGGGGGCTAAGGGAAGACCTGCTGGAAAAATACGGGCAAATGCCCAAAGGCTATAATATGACCGAAAAGGAAATACTGATTTATCAGCTGGCAGAAAAAGCCCGCAAACTGGGCGCCGATGCAGTCATAGACGTAGATTATACGCTCTTTGTCAATACGCAGTACTATGGATACAAAGTCAGTGGCTATGCCGTAAAAATGGTAAACTAATTTTTTGTATCCTTTGTTGCATTTTTACGTATTATTGCTTACATTCGTAATTACACTTAACATTAAGTTAACACAAAATTAACAGAGGGATAACAAAAAAGAGGAGGTGGCTATGAAGACACTATATGAAAAACGTTACAAATACAGCTTGGATCCGGTTGTTTGGGGCAAAGCCAAGAAAAAAGACCGTCCTTTGCTGATGGCCATCCTGCTGTTGATGCTTTTGCTGGCAGCATGGTTAAGTTAATGGATGTCGTATTACAGCTCTCTGCTTTTGCAAGAGAGCTTTTTTATTAAATAAAGCGTCCCTCTTTCCTTCTCGCTTCCGGCTTTTTCAATAGAAAAACAAGCAAAAGCCGCCTTTCAGACAACGCTTTTCTCCAGGTTTCAAAGCCACTCCCTTCATTGTTTCGACAAGCAAAAAACCGGCGCAAGCGTCTTTTTATGAAATACCTGCACCGGTCACATTGTATTAATTGATTATTTGATACGATAGGCGAGCACCATGCGTATTGTGTGGTTGCTGGCAGCCGTAAAGTCGTTGCGCCAAGGCATGGATATATACTGATTGAGATAGCCCGCCTCTATGGTTAAGTGCTCACTCATTTTGCGCCCAATACCTGCCCAAGCCCAGTTTTGGTTGAACAAGTCCCCGCCCTTAAAGGTGTGGATAAAAATTTCATCCATAACGCTGAAAAACCACTTGCTTTTCGGCAAAGGATATTGCAACGTCAAAGCATAGCGAAAGCGGTTGGAAAAAGAAGCGTTTGTATCGGATATTCTGTGCGTCCAACGTTGCTCTATACGGTAGCGGTGCATGGCTTTCAGCGCTCCCAGAGGGTGGGCAAAGAAAATATCTTCAAACATGTTATGCTCGAAGCTCTTCTCCGGTGCCCCCACTTCATCGTAAGGAAACTCTTCGATATAAGTATATCCCGCGCCTATGGTCAAATTGTCGTTCACCTTACGCAACAACTCACCACGAAACAAGTGCTGAAAAGGATAGCCGGCTATTTCATAATAGCGCAGCTGTGTTTCGGCGTGCAGGTCCCAATGTTCATTCAGCGCATAGCGCCCGAAAGCCATAAGCCAGCCGTTTTGCCGCTCTTTTACCTGTGCTTGTGTCACAGTCAGACAGGCAAAAAAGAGTAAAAAAGTGTTTTTCAATACATTTTGTTTCATAATTATTGATATTTTTTGCTTGGAAGTGAGGTTTGCTTTATCACAAATCACAATTTGCCACCACAGTATTTGCAAAAAACGGCATCGCTGTCATGCCTTTCGGCGCCGCAGTTATCGCATGCCCGGGTCGAAATGTCTTTTACTTTAACATGCGTCAGTTCCGAAGTAACAATGCCTGTGGGCACCGCCAAAATTCCATAGCCAAGAATCATAACCAAAGAAGAGATGAATTGCCCCAAAGGTGTTGCGGGCGCTATGTCGCCATAACCCACGGTGGTGAGTGTCACTATAGCCCAGTAAATGCTGCGCGGTATGCTGGTAAAGCCATTTTCAGGTCCTTCCACCCAATACATGATGGTACCCAGAATAATAACCAAGCTAAGCACGGCCATCAAGAAAACAATTATTTTTTCACGGCTTGCCTGCAAGGCAGTGCCCAACACCCGCGCTTCGTGCACATAATGAGCCAACTTAAGAATGCGAAAAACACGCAACAGACGCAGTACACGTATCACCATAAAATACTGTGTGCCCGCAAAGAACAAACTCATGTAAGTAGGCAGTATAGACAGAAGGTCAATGATGCCCAGGGGGCTGACGGCATAGCGCCACGGACTACGCACGGTCAGCAGCCGGGCGATGTATTCAAGCGTAAACAACAAGGTAAAAAACCACTCGCCATAGCGCAGCCACTCGCCGTACTGCTCGTTGATTTCGCGCACGCTCTCCAGCATCACAAGCACAATACTCAACAAGATGGCTACCAGCAACCACACATCAAACAGGCGCCCCTCCGGTGTTTCGGCTTCGAAAACGATTTCATGCCAACGCTTGCGCCAGCCCTGTAAGCCTTCTTTTTGAGAGTAGTACTTTGCAACCATATGAGACGCTCCTTTTCAGTCGAACATATGGACAACAAAACATGGAAAGGTCACCGCAAGAAGCAAAAAAAATAGACTCACTACAAAGCGCAAATAATAAAAAAAGCGACGGGCGTCATGTCCTCGCCGCCTTTTATCCTTATGTGCTCAAAAACAACGGCTACCCCTAATTGGAATTGGCATATTCTGCCTTTTGTGTATTTTCCTGATCATGGCGCCAGCCCGGGTGCCCAAATACATAACGCCACTTGCTTTTCCAGTCGGGCGCATGAGCCACGTCTTGTGCAATAGCTTGGAACTCATGCAATAAGATGGTAGGCACATTTTGTTTAGTCAGATTTTTGGTCAAGCCGTAGCGCACTTCCTCTTTTTCTTCGGCGAAGGTGCCAAACAAACGGTCCCAGATAATAAGCACCGCGCCATAGTTTTTGTCTATGTACGCCGGGTTGCTGCCATGGTGCACCCGGTGATGCGAAGGCGTGTTGAAAATGAACTCAATCACGGGATGCAGCTTGCCAATGGTTTTGGTATGTATGAACATTTGGTAATAAAAGCCAATTTCATCAATCAGCACAATCATCAGCGGGTCGAAGCCCAGAATAGCCAAAGGCGCCCAGAAGAAAAAGCGGTAGAAGAAATGAATGAAGTTGCCACGGATGGCAGTAGAAAAATTGAACAGCTGTGAAGAATGGTGCGCCACATGCGTAGCCCAGAAGAAACGGCTTTCGTGCCCTAAACGGTGGTACCAGTAAAAAATCAGATCATTGAGCAAAAACAGCAGCAAAACACTCCACCATGCATTGGCGGGGATGTCGAACAGCGCATATTGTTGATGCAAGTAACCAAAGAAAGCGAGCGTAACCCCTTTAATAAAAATTTTTACGACAGAGGTAATAGCCCCCAGCATCAGGTTGTTGAAAGTGTCCCGGGTGCTATATAGTTTCAGGTTCTTGCGAACTGCAATAACAATCTCTATGGTTATCAGTATGATGTAGGAAATAGCCGCTATGGTCTTTGCCATGCCGCCGTCCAAAATATGCCAAAAAAGACTTTCCATGAGCTCCCCTGTTTTTTGATTCGTAGCAAATCTAAGAGAAAAAAATCATCTGCTATTGATGCAGGTCATTGTTTTTGTCTATAAGTCTTTGCTTTCAAAAATCGTGCAAGCCGTTCCACAACTGACAAGCTGTCAAAAAAGAAAGGATAGCACCACACATACGTATGCAGCCACCAGCCAACTCCCAAAAACAAATAATTGGCAAGATGAAATAAAAAACCTGTGATGGCAAAAAAGTAGCGTCCCTTGCGGTGCAATATGCCCACAAACGCCAGCTGCCACAGCAACACAAGCAAGGAAGCAGCCTCGAGAAGCGAATCGGGCGAGGCTGCCAAAGCACGCCCTGCGGCTCGCCCGTGCACCAGCAAAAAAGTACGCAAATGGCCGGCATTCCACCAGGCACTCCCCCCCAGCAGTAGCTTCTCCATACCCGCCTGCACATAGCAAAGCGCAATGGCTGCACGTACCCACTGCAGCACTTCCGCACTGCCAAACGAGCGCCCTTCCTTGCGCCATATACGCCCCTGCCTTTCCCACCAAGGCATCAGCAAACACACATAGGTAAAGGGGGCAAAAGTATGATCCATTTTGCCAAAACTGTACAAATAGGCTTGCAACACCACAAACAGCAACGCAGGCAGCAATGCCCCCCTGCCCAGCCACAAGCAACGCAAGGCAGCCAGCACCATCACTGTCCACAGCGTCCACAGCCAAGGCAAAGAAAAGCCGGGCAGCGGGCGAATAAGCCACAAAGGCTCGAAAAAGTCCGTAAAAAATGACAGCTTGTAGAAAGAATAGCACCAATCATAGGTATATATCAGCAAGACCAAAGCGAAATAGCGCAAAAAATACTCATGAGTAGCCACAGGAAGGACCGCCACGGCACGCTCCCGCCTGCTGCTTTGCCACAGCAACCACGCGCCCAGGCTCAGCAGCATCACAGTTGCACGCAACACCATTTGGTCTGCCAGGAAAAGAAAATACGAGGCATCGAAACGGTGGCGCTCTATGGCAAAGCGAGGATAGAAAACAGCCACCAAGCGGGACACCATGTTTTCTTCGCCTGTCCATAAAAATGCCTTCACCTGCGGGCGCAGCCACCATCCGTACATAGCCCACAAAGCAAGCAAAGCCGCCAAACCCCATAAGGTACTCTTCAGGTATCTGCTTTTCATGGTCTTGTCCATTGAGCCACCACCAGCGAATCGAGATATTGCCCCTGTTTAAAGCGCTTTTCTACCAGCAAGCTTGCTGCAGGCAGCGCTTCTCTCTTTTGACGATACACTTCCATAAGTATTGCCAAGAAGGCACTACCCTGTTTTGTGATGTTGGCCCTCCTTGCACGGTAATAAAAAAGAGCTTCATCCAAGCCGATGACTTCGGGGGCAAGCAGCTGCCACTTTTCCGCCCGGCTTTGCCGAACATACCATTCGTAGCGCTCGGTATAAGCCGCCCGCGACACGGGCGTGGCAAACATCGAAAAACGAAAAAAGGGATATACATCCCGCATCAATACAAAAGGCAGGAAGTAAAGCATCCAGAAAAACCATCGTTTCTTGGGTAGCAAAGCACGCATATCGCAAAAACATTGGGATAAAGGCAAATTAGTGAAAATCGTGTAAAGGGAAAGAAAGGCGTATGAATAGCGGCAAGCGCGTCATAAAAAAGCCGGAAGGAAGCACGGTGGCTTCTTCCGGCAAATGCTACCCCGCTAAAAGACTTGCTTCTTATTCCATCTTGCAGCTTTTGCAATTGCTCGCGTCACAGTAAACCACTCCAAGCATACTGTTCTTCGGGCATACACTTCCTCCTTTCAAGCACGAGCACTTCACCCCTCCTTCTATTTCCACTACGCCTGCGGCTCTCTTCAGTAGTGCCCAGCGGTTAAGGTCATTGCCTTGTGGGGTTACCAAAGCAACCGGTATGCCATAAATGGCAGCTTTTACCAAAACAAATCCTTTGGGCAGCTCTCCCGTAGCGTCAAAGCGTTTTTGCATCTCTTCATTCCATCCGGCAGTTTTCAGATTCTCTGCCCATTCGTTCACAGCAGCCCGCACGCCCGGCAAATCGAGATATTCTTTGCGGAAAGGCGCAGGAATAAGCTTGTCTTGCTCCAAAAGACCGGCAGAAACCAAAGCAAAGCCTTCCATGAACGAAAGCTGCCGGGCAGCTTGCTCATCCGCGCCCACAGAAACAATTCGCAGCACAGGCGGCTCTTTGTCTCCAAATAATGAAAGTGCTTCTTCCGCCTTCCCTTTGTAAACGACTCCCAAGAGTTCAAATTTTTGCTTCCCTTCACCCGAAAGTCTATATGCCTCTTTCTTACAGTTCCCACAAGTGGTCATTAAACAGCCAAAGTCACTCCCTCTCTTAACGGGGCTACAACCACCTTTACCATCCAAACAGGTGCATATTACACCCACAGGCTCTTCTATCAAAACAGGCACCCCTCTTTCATCTTTTCCTACAAAAGCGTAGCCTTCCGGCAACTCAAAACGCACGAAGTCTTCGGCAGCGCGTTGCTCCAGGCGGCTTCCCTCCGGCACGAAAAGAACATCGCCACTAAAAGACACATCAGCGGTTTCATCCAGCTGTTGAAATTGCTCCTCCGGGGCATTCACCTCCGGATTGTGACATGCTACCGGCAACAAGCACAGCAGCAAGCACCACAACTTAATTTGAACATGTAGCTGTTTCATGATTTTATCTTTTTTTGAAGTGAAATGTGGTTTAGACGACGTCAATGGCGCAAGCTTCGAACTCCGGAAAGCATACTTAGCCGACATCGCATGCCCTGCGTTCGCAGCTTGATGGTTTAGTAATAAAATAATAACAATAATAACAATAATAATACTATCACGCAAGTGATTTTTTTTTTAAAAATCACCTATTTCATCTTGCCTTCTTGCTTGTTTCTGCCTCTTGTTCTCTTTAAAACGCCCCCTTGTCTCCTCTGAGCGCAAGCGGGCAACCTCTTCTTTTGCTTCTTGTGACATGGTTGGATTTGAACTCACTCGCTTCGCTCGTTCGAATGACATGCTTTATTTAATAAATACAGCAAGAAGCAGCGTATATTTTCGGGCGCAATCGCTTCCTTCAATTTCCTATCTTGCATCGTAAATAAATGCCTATGCAGAAGCTATCCATCAAAAGCCTGTACGGCGCGGGACTCCTTTTTATCTTCACTTGGGTGCTGCTTCAAAGCTGTTCTTATGAACAGCTGATAGCATGGCTTTCTGAACATTATGCCCTGTCGCATACACAGAGCCAAAAGCTGCAAGAGCTATTTCCGCCTTGGCGCTGGCATACTGCACGAGTCATCATAGCTGCGGGTACTTCCCTCCTGTTTGGCATGCTGCCCTATGCCTGCCGGAAAAGCAAGGAATTGGCATACTGTTTACACATTGAAACTCAAAGTATATTAAACTTTTATAAAAATTCTCCCCAAGCCCGCATCATAGTACTGCTTTTGCCTCTCTTTACAGGCATATGGTATGCTTTCGAAATCGCGCGCTTTCCTCTGCCTCATATAGACGAAGCTTTTGGGTATGTACACCTTATCCGGCGAGGGGTGCTTGTGTGTCTTACCTATTATCCCGGTCCTAACCATCATGTGCTCTATAATTTATGCGCGGCTTTACTCGACAAATTCCTGCCTGCTTTCTGGGCTGTTAAGCTCCCCTCCCTGCTGACGGTTGTTGCCCTTGGCATGTTATTGACAGACACGGCGCTGCGCCGGTGGAAACTATCTCCCCCCATCGCTGCTTTACTGCCGGTAGCTTTTCATGGAATAGAGGGCGTGATGGTATATGCCGGCTTGGGGCGCGCTTATATTTTACATGGTTTTTGGGTGGCGTTTGCCTTGCGCCTGCTGCCTGCACTCGGGCATTCGATACTTGCCCGCCGTTTTTTTGTCTGTGTCAACTGCTTGGCTTTTTATACCTTGCCGACCCACTTGTATGCATGGCTGGCTCTGGCAGCTGCTTGCGCATGGGGCTATGGATTCCGCCGGAGGTGGCTCATTTGGATGCACCTGCAAGTGATTTTCTTCACAACCTTGCTGTATGCCCCCTTCGTGTTGACACAAGGCTGGCTTTTTTGGCAGTCGCCATTTATTGCCTCCATGACAAGGGCGGAATGGTTCCGGTGGTTTCCTGCTTATCTATGGTCTGTGATGCTTTTTCTTTTTGGCAATCCCTTCATGCTGATGCTTTGGGGGGGTGTATTGATTACATACACACTTTCATTGAAATTCAAAGTTATTTCTTTTACAAAAGAAGACAAAGCGATTTTTTGCCTCCTCATCATACCCTGGATAGTGACTGCCGTACAAGGACTACAGCCCCCCGCTCGCATATGGCTGTTTCTTGCCTTGCCTTTCTGGTGGATGCTTGGACGGACAGCAAGTGGTACGCACAGACATGGTACCGGTCTCGTGGTTGTCTGCGCGGCAGCAGCCATGTGGCTTCAATCAGATTATGCGCTTTCATTTAGTGACAGATGGCAGAGCTATTTCGCTTTGAGTAAAGCCATTGAAGCAATTCCCCGGCAAGCCGGCTGCGTTGAGACCCACGACGACTGGATATATACCACACTACTTTACAAGAAGCATACGGAGCAAAAGGATTGGCAACTCGGCTACCCCCCTCAAAAGCCTCCCTGCCCTACTCGCGCTTCTTATCTTATTCTACCTCGGTCAAATGCCCCAATGGCCGCCGGCGGTCGTTTGGTGTATGTCAATGCATTCTTTGCAGTCTATGAGAAAAATTAAGACCTTTGCCTGCAAAAAAGACGCTATGGACAATCCCGTAATTATATTTGGTGCCGGCAACTTGGGCAGCCTGGCACTCGATGTCTTCAACAGCAACGATATTGTGGTGTATTGCTTTTTGGATGAAGACAAAAGTCTGCACAACACCGAAATCAACTATGTAGCCGTAATGGGGCATCCCGATGACCATGGTTTTCTGAAGCTCATCGGACCCAAATGCGAAGCTTTTGTGGCAGAAGACGATTTGGCTAAACGCAAGGTGCGCATCGAGATGCTGCGCGAACGGCGCAAAGTGGTGCCTGTCAACGCTATTCACCGTTTGGCGGTACTGAGCAGCCCCTTGGAACTGGGCTATGGCAATTTGGTGGCTGCCGGTGCCATACTCAATACCTTTGCCAAAATGGGCAGCTACAACGTCATTCATTCGGGGGCAATTATTGACCATCATGCACAGCTGCACGACCACGTGGAAGTAGGCGCCGGTGCGGTGATAGGGCATCATGCAGAGGTTGCCTCCGAGGCTTACATAGGAGCGGGGGCCGTCATTGCCCCAAAAGTAAAAATAGGACAAGGCGCACAAATAGCACCGGGCAGTGTGGTGTTGCGCGATGTAAAAGAAGGAAGCATGGTGTTTGGCAACCCGGCACAAGAAGTGAAGTAGAGGCAGCTTGGCAGCAGGTCGCACGCCTGAACGTTTGATTTCCGGTGGTTTCAAATAAAGCGGGGCATTCGTCTCATGCCAAAGTGTGGTGTGAAAGGATGCCCCTTAAAATGTTTCTCACTCCGCTTGCGATCCATTCAAAAGGACAGTTGTAAAGTTTTTAGCCCTTTGAAGTTTTATTTACGTTTTTGAGCACTCTTTATTCTCTCCCTTCAAGCCTTCCTTGGCTCTTTCGTGCATCCTCCCCTTGTCATGTCGAGCGCAAGCGAGAAATCTCTTCTGTGTCTTGCTGTTTGGCTTGAAGAGATGTCTCGCTGCACTTCGCTTCGCTCGGCATGACAAAAAACGCACTTGATTTGAGAAAAGATTTCTCAAATCAAGTGCGCTCCGTTCGAAAGGACAAGAGAGAAGTTTGACTCGGTGAAGCCTTTCTCTTTGTGAGACATGGCATGGTCCGCGGGCAGCGGAAGCCCTTCGTTGCAAGCCTTCCCCACCCCTAACCGGCAACGGCACCGGCAATGGTAGCGGTCATAAAACAAGCCAAGCTGGCACCCAAAAGGGCACGCATGCCCAAGCGGGACAGGTCGCTCTGACGCGCAGGTGCCATTCCTCCTATGCCACCAATTTGAATGGCAATAGAACTGAAATTCGAAAAACCGCACAGGGCATAGGTGGCAATAAGCAAGGCGTGCTCGCTCAGTTTGTCTTTTACGGCTGCCAGTTCGGCATAGGCTACAAACTCATTGATAGCCGTTTTCTGACCTATAAGACTGCCCACCAGCAAGGACTCGTTCCAGTCAACCCCCATAATGAAAGCAAGGGGGCGCCCTATTTGTCCCAAAATATACTCTAATGAAAGCCCCTGAAACAACTGCCCGGTAGATTGTGCAATGGCTTCGTTTACGCCCAACCAAACCCCAATTTTACCCAAACCGGCATTGAGCAGGGCAATCACGGCAATGAAGGCAAGGAGCATGCCGCCCACATTCAGCGCCAATTTGAGCCCGTCGGCAGCACCGTTCGACATGGCATCGATAAGGTTCACCCCTATACTTTCTTTAGATACTTCCAGCTTTTGATTGACTTTTTCAGGCTCCAGCTCCGGGTACAATATCTTTGCCATGACAATGGCAGCCGGCGCACTCATGATGGAAGCACTGAGCAAATGAGCAGCAAAGCGCGCCTGCTCGGCGGGATTTTCGCCCCCCAGAAAAGAGACATAAGCGCCCAGCACGCCCCCGGCGATGGTAGCCATGCCACCGGTCATCAAACACATAAGCTCCGACATGGTCATTTTTTCCACAAAAGGCTTGACCAGCAAAGGCGCTTCGGTTTGTCCTAAAAAGATATTACCGGCAGCGGCCAAGCTTTCAGGACCGGAAAGCCCCATGGTACGCTTCATCACCCAGGCAATGGCATAGACTATTTTTTGCAAGATCCCTAAATAATAAAGTGCTGCCGAAACCGTAGAAAAGAAGATGATGGTAGGCAGCACTTGAAAAGCGAAGATAAAACCTAATGAATGCCGGGTGCCGGGCACGCTGTCGCTATTTTTTGCCAAGTCACCAAAAATAAATTCGGCACCTTTTAAAGAAAAATTCAGGAAGGTAACAAAGGCTTCACTAACGGATTTAAATACCAAAGCCACCCATTCAACCCTCAAAATCATGAAAGCAAAAAATACTTGCAGCAAAACACCTATGATTACCAGGCGCCAATTGATGGCTTTACGGTCTTTAGAAAAAGGAACGGCCAATGCCAAAAGTACGGTAATACCAATAAGTCCTCTAATATATTCCATGAGTTCGTTATTTCGCAGCGCACAAAACTACAATTTGCCTTTGAAAATTGCTAATTATTCAGACAAAGGGGCGTGTATGTCCGGCGGGTGGTATGTGCATTTCCTGCGCATCTGCGGCACCCACTCCACACCGTTCCAGAGTAATTCTTCATAACGCAGCGGGCGCCCTTCCGCATCGTAAGTGTAGCGAAACAACTGTTTTCCTGTCAATTTGCGTATGTTTGTGTATTGATTAATGATTGAGTCGATCTGTATTTTTTCGATCAGCAAGCCTTTGGTATCATACTGGAAACGGCGGCGGCTCAAGGAGTAAGTGGTGGGCAAATAAGGATCTACTTCTATTTCCTCCATCAGGCGGTTTTGTGTATCAAAAACCCAATACACAGACTTTTTTTCTTTCATCATAAGCCATATGTTCTCTGCCTGCTTTTTGGGCAGTTGTGTAAGGGGCTCTGCGGGAGGCAACAGTTCGTACCAGGCAGCCTGCTCTATCGGAAAGGGCCACACTACGGTATAGCCCACCTTACTTATTTGCTCATTGGCTATTTTGTAAATGCTTGCCTCAATTTGTGTAAAGGGCACAACAGCCGTTGCCGGCAAATAACGAAAGGTTACGCGACGGCCGATGTAGCCTTCGTCGTCATGGTAGATGTAAAAAGCAGAGAAGCGGTTTAAAGAGTCATAGTCAAAAAAAATATGACGATTGTGGGCGCGCAAACGCCCTTGTGCATCATAACCCAAGAGATAGTCCTCCTGCAAGGTGTCGTTGCGTTGCTCATACATGGCCACGGTGGTACAACGGCAGCGTATCCATTGTTTTACGAGTGCCAGCTGCTGTGCACGCGGCCTGTCAATCACACGCGGGGGCGGCGAAAAGATATGCTCCCCATAAATCATTGCCATAATAAAGAGCATAAGCCCTACCATGCCGCCGCTAAGCCACAAGATGTGGGACTTATACTCTTTAAGCATCGTAAGCAAATCATGCATCGGCTTGCTCACGTTCTATGTTTGCCAGTAGCGCCTGTAAGATGCGTTGTGCTGCCACGGCAATGATGGTGCCCGGTCCGAAGACGGCAGTAGCACCGGCTTTGTACAAAAAGTCGAAATCTTGGGGTGGTATCACACCGCCCACTACCACCAATATGTCTTCGCGTTCTATGTTCTTGAGTTCTTCAATCAACTGAGGGACGAGGGTTTTGTGTCCACCGGCAAGACTCGACACGCCCACCACATGCACATCGTTTTCGGCGGCTTGCCGCGCCACTTCTTCCGGAGTTTGGAAGAGCGGTCCCACGTCCACGTCGAAGCCTAAGTCGGCAAAGCTCGTAGCGATGACTTTGGCGCCGCGGTCGTGCCCGTCCTGTCCCATTTTGGCAATCATGATGCGGGGGCGTCGCCCTTCCAGCTCGGCAAAACGGTCGGACATTTCTTGGGCTGCCCGGAAGTGCTCATCGTCAGACACTTCGGCGGCATAGACACCCGAAATAGAGCGTATCATGGCTTTGTAGCGCCCAAATACTTTTTCCAGGGCATAGGATATTTCGCCTAAGGTAGCACGGCGGCGGGCGGCTTCTACTGCCAACTCCAGCAGGTTGCCTTCGCCTGTTTGTGCACAGCGTGTGAGCGCTTCGAGGGCTTGTTGCACGGCTTTTTCGTCACGGCTCGCTTTCACGCGGCGGATGCGCTCGATTTGTTTTTGACGCACGGCAGTATTGTCCACTTCCAGAATATCGATATCGGGCTCGTCTTCTACTCTAAACTTATTGACGCCCAAAATAATGTCTTTGCCTGCGTCGATGCGTGCCTGCTTTTTGGCAGCGGCTTCTTCGATACGCATTTTGGGCAAGCCGGTTTCCATGGCTTTGGTCATACCGCCCAGCTCTTCTATTTCGCGGATATGCTCCCATGCCCGGCGGCATAGTTCCATGGTCAGGGCTTCTATGTAGTAGCTGCCGCCCAAGGGGTCCACGGTGCGGGTGATGTCCGTTTCCAATTGAAGCAACAATTGCGTATTGCGGGCGATGCGTGCCGAAAAGTCGGTAGGCAGGGCAATGGCTTCGTCGAGCGAGTTGGTATGCAACGACTGCGTATGCCCCAAGGCAGCCGCCAATGCTTCGATGCAGGTGCGCGCCACGTTGTTGAAAGGGTCTTGGGCGGTCAGGCTCCATCCCGACGTCTGGCAGTGTGTGCGCAAAGCCATTGATTTGGGGTTCTTGGGATTGAACTGCTTGACGATGGTTGCCCACAGCAAGCGCGCCGCGCGCATTTTGGCTATCTCCATGAAATGGTTCATGCCAATAGCCCAGAAGAAAGACAGACGCGGCGCGAAGTCGTCGATGTCCAGGCCTGCTTTCAAACCGGTGCGTATATATTCCAAGCCGTCGGCCAGGGTATAAGCCAGCTCGAGGTCGGCAGTGGCACCGGCTTCTTGCATATGGTAGCCACTGATACTGATGGAATTGAATTTGGGCATATACTTTGCCGTATAGGCAAAAATGTCGCCTATGATGCGCATGCTTTCAGCCGGCGGGTAGATGTAGGTATTGCGCACCATGAATTCTTTCAAGATGTCGTTTTGTATGGTGCCAGACAGTTTCTCTTGACTTACGCCCTGTTCCTCAGCCGCCACTATATAAAAAGCCATGACAGGCAACACCGCCCCATTCATGGTCATCGATACCGACATTTGGTCCAGGGGGATGCCGTCGAAAAGTATTTTCATGTCTTCGACGGTATCTATGGCCACGCCGGCTTTGCCCACATCGCCTACCACACGGGGGTGGTCTGAGTCATAACCCCGGTGGGTGGCCAGATCAAAAGCCACCGATAATCCTTTTTGCCCGGCAGCCAGGTTGCGCCGGTAAAAAGCATTCGACTCCTCGGCAGTAGAGAAGCCCGCATATTGACGGATGGTCCATGGACGTTGCACATACATGCTTGGATAAGGACCGCGCAAATAGGGCGGCGCCCCTGCAATGAAGTGCCGCGTGGGCAGCCCTTCTATGTCGGCAAGTGCATAAACCGATTTTATATGGATGCCTTCGGCTGTTTTCCATGCTTCGGCTGAAGGTGAAGAAACAGTTTCTTCATTCAAGAAATCCCAGTTCCAGGCTTCATCAGATAAAATACGCTCCATAACGGTCGGCTATTCGTTTTCGGACAAAGATACAATTTATCCTTCTAAGAGTACCAAACACAAATTTGGTCTAAGGGTTTGCGCTTGATGTCGGGCACATAGGTTTCATCGGCAGGGTAGCCCACGGGAATCAGCAAGAAAGGGCGCTCATTGTCGGGGCGTTCCAATAGCTTGCTCAAAAAGTTCATGGGGCTTGGTGTGTGGGTCAGTGCCACCAAACCGGCATGATGCAATGCCATGAGCAGCATGCCACAGGCCAATCCTACCGACTCGGTTACATAATAGTTTTGCCGTTTTACGCCTTCTTCATCCGGCTCATAAATGCGCTTAAAGACGACAATCAAATAAGGAGCCGTTTCCAGAAAAGGTTTTTGCCAGTCGGTGCCCAAGTGAGCCAGGTCTTGAAGCCAGGTTTCACTCATGCGCCCATGGTAGTTTTCATACTCTTCGCGCTCGGCGGCTTCGCGGATGGCTTTCTTGAGCATGGGGTTTTCCACCACACAGAAAGTCCAAGGCTGTTTGTTGGCTCCGGAAGGCGCCGTAGAAGCCGTACGGATGGCATATTCAATCACTTCGCGGGGTACAGGCCTGTCGGAAAAGTCGCGCACCGTACGGCGCCGGTTGGCCCATTCAAAAAATGCTTTTGCGCGCGCTTTCATTTCCTCGGGCGGATAGGTTTCTTTTTCATAGCGCACGAACCAGTAATCCCCTATTTTTTTTCGTTCGTTCATGTTCAAGCGATGGTTTCTTGTTGAATGCTATATGCGTAACAATTGCCCGGCTTGCAGCACACGAATGGTGTTGCCCTTCACTTCTATAAGGTTTTCCGATTTCAAGTCGGATAGCGTGCGGATAAGTGTTTCCTTGGCAATGCCTACAATGTTTGCCAGCTCTTCGCGGGAAAGATGCACTTCGGCATTGAAGTCGTCTTCTGCCAGCTTCACCAAGGCTTTGGCTACACGCCGGCGCACCGAATCGTATGCCATCTGAAGCAGGTTTTCTTCCTTTTCTTTCACTGCGCCGGCCAACATTTTTACCATGCGCACTGCCACGGCCGGGTTGCCGGATATGAGGTGCACGAAATCTTCTTTGGGGATGAGCAGCAGTTCCGTATCTTGCAGGGCTTCGGCCGTGTCGTTGTGTTTGTCGCCGGCCATCACGTCCAGGTATCCGAAGAAATCGCCGGGCTTGTAAACGGCCGTAATCAATTCTTTGCCTTCCGGATTGACGCGGAAGGTCTTCACCTCCCCTTCTTCTACCAAATACACAAAATGAGCGACTTCACCTTCCCAATAAATGCTCTCCTTTTTCTTATAGGTTTTGGTTTTATATTCTTCGGGACGCAGCAGGTCTATCCATTGTTTGGCATCTTGCGCAAAATTTTTCATGCCTTCGGCTGTATTGGCATAGTGCTTCTGCAGGATTTCTTGCTTGCGGAAGCGGGCTTCCACGGCTTCGAGCAGCTCACTTTCTTCGAAAGGTTTGGTCAAGTAGTCGTCTGCGCCCAGGCTCATGCCCTTGCGTATGTCGCTGCGCTCGGTTTTGGCTGTAAGAAAAATGAAAGGAATGGAAGCGGTCTCCGGTTTTTGTGCCAGTATTTTCAGGACACTGTAACCATCGAGCTCCGGCATCATGATGTCGCAAATAATCAAGTCGGGCAACAGACTTTGGGCTTTTTCCAAGCCTTCTTTTCCGTTGCGTGCTCCTTCGGCTTCATAGCCCGAGAGCGAAAGGATTTCTATGATATTCTCGCGAATATCTTCGTGGTCTTCTATTACGAGTATTTTTTTGCTCATAGACGTGGAATGGTTAAATAAAATACGGTTCCTTCGTTTTCGCGGCTTTGAAAGGCTATATCGCCGCCAATCAAATCTACATATTTTTTTACGATGTGTAAACCTAAACCGGTGCCCGATACGTTGGATGCATTGCCTGCCCGGAAAAAGCGGCTAAACACATATTTCTGCTCTTCCTGTGGAATGCCAATGCCGTAATCCCTTACTTCGATGCGCAGCTTTTCGCCTGCCGCGTCCACTTGCACTTGCAGCTCAACGTCTTTTTCGGAATACTTCAAGGCGTTGCTTAGCAAGTTGGTTAAGATGTTTTTCAATATGCGCTCGTCTTGTGTCCAAGCCAAAGTATCGCCGGGCATTTTGCAGACGATATGCTGGTTTTCTTTACATAAAGGGGTCAGCTCTTCGCGCAAGTCAGCAACCAAGGCTACGATGTCTATCGATTTGGGCTGTACGCTCTCTTTGCCTTCTTCTATTTTACTTAAAGAGAGAAACTCATTGAGAATGGCATTGAGGCTTTGCACCGACTTTTGGATACGTTGCACATGTTTAAGACGCTGCGGCTGCTGCTCGGTTTTGTCGTAGCGGGCAATCAATGAAGCCGAAGACAAGATGGCACTCAAAGGGGTGCGGAACTCGTGCGAAGCCATGGCCACAAAACGGGATTTCAGCTCGTTCAGTTCTTTTTCTTTTTCCAATGCCTGTTTTACCTGTTGGTAAGCTTCCCGCAGCTGCCGGGTGCGCTCCTCTACCCGCTTTTCGAGGTATTCGTTCAGTAGTTTGATTTCATACAGGTTTTTGGCATGCTGCATTGAATAACGCACGGCGCGCTCGAGTTGGTCGGCATCGAAGCGCCCTTTCACCAAGTAGTCAGCTGCACCGGCCAACATGGCTTGCTCGTCTATGGACGGGTCATTCTGCCCGGTAAGCAATATCAGGGGCTGAGTACAGCCTTCTTCCACGGCTTTGCGAATGAAGGTAAGGCCGTCGTGTACGCCCAAAAGGTAATCGACCAAATACACGTCATAGCTGCCACTTTTTACGGCTTCCCATGCCTGCTTGATGTCGGGCGTCCATTCCACGGTGTAGCGCGTGCCGCGAAAAGGGATATCTTCCACCACATCCCGCAGAATCAAATAATCTTCTTCGTCATCATCAATCAATAATATGCTTATTTGTTGCTCTATCATATCAAATGTGGTTGTTTTCGACTTATGCAGAAGGTTGTTTCCGTGGCAGGTGTATGACAAAAGTAGCCCCTTCGCCTTCCCGGGCACGTGCTTCGATGCGCCCCCCATGCTGCTCTACAATTTTTTTACAAATAGCCAAACCAATGCCTGTTCCCTCATGGTCATGGTGCAAGCGGCGAAAGATGACAAAGATTTTATCGGCAAACTGTTCATCGAAGCCTATGCCATTGTCGCTTACTTCTATTTTTATCCACTCTTTTCCTTCCTGCTCGCAGTAAGCAGCCCGGACACGTACATGTGGCGGCACGCCTTCTTTTTGAAATTTCAATGCGTTGCTCAATAAGTTCAAAAGCAGCTGATGCATCTGGCGCCTGCTTGCCTCAAAAGAAAGCTGCCCACCTTCTATTTCGACTGCCGCCCGGCGCTGTTCTATTTGCCATTCCAGGTCTGTAAGCACTTCTGCCATCACTTCGTCAAGAGAGAGTGTTTCATAAGGCTGGCGGCGTGTGGTAATTCTCGAAAACAGCAGCAGGTCTTCAATTAAACGCTGCATGCGCTCACCGGCATTCAACATGCGTTCCAGGTAATTGCGCCCTTGTTCTGAGAGCCTGTCCGCTTCTTTCTTCAATATGCGTTCACCAAAAGCCTGTATTTTGCGCAGAGGTTCTTGCAAATCATGTGATACGATGTAGGCAAAGCTTTCCAACTCCTGATTGCTTCGCTCCAAAGCTTTGGCATATTCCCGCACCTTTTGCTCGGCTGCCTTCTGTTCGCTCATGTCACGTACAATGCCGGTAAAGATACGGCGCCCATTCACCATGCCTTCTCCCACACTCAGAAAAAAGGGGAAAATGCTGCCATCTTTGCGCTGCCCCAACACTTCGCGCCCAATACCGATGATGCGTTTTTCGCCCGTGCGCAAATAACGCGCAATATACTCGTCATGTGCCGAACGATAAGGTTCCGGCATCAAAATGCTGATGTTCTTGCCTATGACTTCGCCGGGTTCGTAACCAAAGATGCGACTCGCCGAGTGGTTAAACGTTTCGATAATACCATGTTCGTCAATAGTAACAATACCATCTACCGCACTTTCTATAATCATCTGTAAGCGGGTCAATAATTCTTCCTGGCTTTGGTCGTCGTAGTAAGAAGACATGCGCAAAAGTGTTTTTTTATTTTCCGGGTCGCAGTAAAAAATTACATAAAAGTAGCATTCTTTTTACAAGCAGGCAGGGAATATAACGTTTTTCTTTTGGTAAATTAAAGCAGGCATAAGCCGGAGAAGAAAAAGACAGCAAAATAAACACAAAGCCAAACAACAATTCAATGTTGATACATTGATTTTGTTTTTTCATTTAAGCACTATATATTTGCATTGTAAACCTAAAAATAAAATAAGCGATGAAAAAGTTATTTTATGCACTTAGCATTGTAGCCATAAGCGGCTTGTTGTTCAGCTGCGAAAGCACTCCTGAAAGTGACAAAGCCGAAACCGGCGAAGCACAAGCCAAGACCGAAGAACAAGCCCAAGAAGAGGCACAGGCTGTTACCTATGCCGTAGATTTGGAAAACAGCCGGATCGATTGGATTGGCAGCAAAAAAATAGGAAGCCGCCACGAAGGTTTTCTCAAACTCAAAAGTGGTGAGCTGTACGTAAAAGGCAACGAAGTAGTAGGCGGCAAGTTCGTGGTAGACATGAACAGCCTGACAGTAACCGACCTGCCCGAAGGCAGCGAAGAAAACCAAAAGCTGACCGGCCATCTGAAAAGTGCCGATTTTTTTGAGGTAGAGACCTACCCGGAAGCCTCCTTTGAAATCACCGAAATCAAAGCATGGGACAACACCAAAGAGCGTGGCGAGGTAGATCCCAACTTTAGCATTGCCGACCCCACCCACGAAGTAAGCGGCAACTTGACCATCAAAGGGGTAACCAAAGGCGTGAGCTTCCCCGCCAAAATTACTGTTACCGACAATGGCGTGGAAGCCGTAGCTAAATTCAACATCAACCGCTACGATTGGAACATAAACTACGGCAAAGACCAAACCGTAGAAGATAAAATTATCAATCCCGAAATCAACTTAAGTATTACACTTAAAGCCAACAAGCAATAAGCGTCAGTTGTTTGGCATTGGGCATTGCCCCACGCACACAAAGTACCTTCTGCAGAAAGCTAAAAAGTCTCTGCAGAAGGTTTGTTTTTTCGGACGGAAGTTCTCACGGCTATTTCCTACTGCATTTGCTGCTGTTTTGAAAGCGCCCGTGCTGCCTTTACCAAGCCTTCCCGCTCTCTTTTATCTTTCTCCATAAAACTTTCCGGCATGGACAGCGCCCATTCGTACACTTGTTGATAGTACAGACTGCCTTTATAAGTCGAATTTCTCAACAATAAGCCAAAGGCAACTACTGTGGCAGCCCAACAAAAAAGCAGCTGCCACATATGACAACTGCTCCATTACAAAAGAAAAGGTGAGAGGTATTTTTGGACTCACCGCCGGCGCTCGCGCAACTCTTCCAACAACCAGCGGACAAACTCTTGCTCGGTCTTGTGCAGCTCAAACAGCTGCTCGGCTGTCAAATAAGACTTGAAGCGGCGATAATATTGCTCTTCCAGCTCTATTTCCCTTTTCTTGAGTGCCATATGCTGCTCTATGAAGGCATATAACTCGGCATCGGATGCCGTACGGCTCACACTTTCCGGCTTCAGGCGCCGGCGCTCCACGAGGAGCTGTTGACGAGCCCGCATGTATTCCTCATAGTCTTTCCAAAAACGCTCTTCTTGTTCGGGGCGCAAGCGTATGCGTGATTTGACAAACTCCTTGCGTGCTTCCACAATTTGCTGCCAACGGCCTCCGCCGGGTCCTTGGGCATGCGCGGGGGTGTTTATGCCTGCCAACAGCCAGTAAAAGACAGATATGATAAGGATACAAGCATTCAAAAGTCGATACATAGCCTACTGATTTTACTAATTTTTTTACAACTGCCGGGTCGATGACTCTATAGAATCATAGGTCGTTGGTTTGTGCTCTTCGGCCGGTAGCTGCCCGTCGTATTTCCATGTTTCTTGTTCTATTTCCAGCTCACCCATAATTTTCTCCCATTCATCTTCGGGCACTTCTTCAATCAAGCGCGACGAAGGCACCTCATGAGACAAATATTCTATCAATATTTGGTCATCTATGTTCTGAATCATGCGCTCATGCTTGGTGCTGTTGGGCGAGAACCAAAAGACCAAAGCGGCCAGCACCGCCACCGATACCGACACTGCCCAACGTGGCTGCATCAATACCCCTTGCAGCCTTGCATACCATGGGCGTCCTCTCTTTTTTGCCTCTATTCTGCGTTGTATGCGCTGCGGCAGCTCATCGAAGTAACCTTCCGGCACTTCAAAGAGGTTTTTTTTGCCTTCTTCATACCAACTCATCCTCTTTCTGTTTTTAAAGTACTTTTCTTTTTCAGTTTATTAGACACCTTTTGCATACGTAAGGTTTAATCTTCCTTTAAATATGCCTCTATTTTTTTGACTGCCCAGTGATAAGCCGCCTTCAAATTGCCCACCGTAGTACCCAACACTTCGGCTATTTCGTCATATTTCATGTCGTCGAAATATTTCATTTGAAACACAAGCCGTTGCTTTTCAGGCAGTCGAAGCATGGCTTTCTGGAGTTTGCGACTGATTTCATCGCCGCTGATGTAAGGGACGTTGTCCACCAGTTTCTCGAGCTGCTCTCCCACATTGATTAGGGGCAAGCCCCAACGGCGCTTTTTTTTGTCCAGAAAGCGCAGCGTTTCATTGGTGGCAATGCGGTAAATCCAGGTGTAAAGTTTGGCGTCTTCCCTGAACTTATCTATGTTTTGCCATACCTTCACGAAGGTTTCTTGCGTCAGGTCGTCGGCATCTTCGTGGCTGATGACCATCCGCCTGATATGATGATATACTTGCTTTTGATATTTGCGCACCAACAGCTGAAACCCATATTGCCGGCTCTCTTCTTTTTTTATCAGTGCTAAAAGCTCCTTATCTTCCATATAAGCACGGTTACTTCAAGGCAAAAAAAGACCTGTGACTACAGGTCTTTTTCATCTTGCTTATTAGACCCTGCCGGGCGGCAAAGGTTTAAGAGGCATGAACAAATTTATTTTTTTCTTTCAAGTACGCGCTTGGCTGCTTCCACCACATGGCGGGTCGAAAGACCATATTTTTCCATGAGCTCTTCGGGCTTGCCGCTTTCACCGAATGAGTCGTTGACAGCTACCATCTCCATAGGTGCCGGCAGCCTGCGTGCCAGCAGCTGCGCAATGCTGTCACCCAATCCGCCATTGCGTTGGTGCTCTTCGGCAGTGACCACCGCCCGTGTCTTGCTGACGGCATCCAGCACCGCCTCTTCATCCAGGGGCTTAATGGTGTGTATATTGATAACTTCTGCGGATATGCCCTCTTTTGCCAGATGCTCTGCGGCTTCTATTGATTTCCAGACCATGTGGCCGGTAGCAAAAATGGTCAGGTCGGTACCGGGCAGCAAATGCAGCGCTTTTCCTATAACAAAAGGCATGTCTTCGGGGATAAACACCGGCACTTTGGGGCGCCCAAAACGCAAATATACCGGACCGTAATGCTCGGCGATGGCAATGGTAGCCGCCTTGGTCTGATTGTAATCGCAAGGATTGATAACCACCATGCCGGGCAGCATCTTCATCATACCGATGTCTTCCAAGATTTGGTGGGTGGCCCCGTCTTCGCCCAAGGTGATGCCCGCATGCGAAGCACATATTTTCACATTTTTATGCGAGTAGGCAATAGACTGCCGGATTTGGTCGTAAACACGCCCGGTCGAGAAGTTGGCAAAGGTACCGGTATAAGGGATTTTGCCGGCGATGCTCAAGCCGGCAGCAATGCCCATCATGTTGGCTTCGGCAATGCCCACTTCAAAAAAGCGCCCGGGAAATGCTTTTTGGAAAGCGGTCATCTTAAGCGAGCCGGTGAGGTCTGCACATAAAGCAACTACCTCGGGGTTTTGCTTGCCTACTTCAAGCAAGCCGTCGCCAAAGCCCGAACGGGTGTCTTTGTGCCCAAGTATTTGAAAAGATGTCATAATGAGAGCTTATTTTTTATGGTTGTGTTGGTTTCACCCGGGCAAATATAAAGCTTTTAAAGAGTTCCCTTGGTAGAAGGCAAGCGGTCATCTATGATTTCTACCGCCATACGCATGGCACGTGCCCAAGCCTTGAACAAAGCCTCTATTTGATGATGGTCGTTTTCGCCTTCCACCCTCATATATAAGTTGCACTGCGCCGCATGGCAAAAAGAGGCAAAGAAGTGTTTGACCATTTCGGTAGGCATGCCCCCCACACGCTCCCGGTGCCATTGGGCATGAAAATTCAAATAAGGGCGCCCGGAAAAGTCAACAGCCACCTGCGCTATGGTCTCGTCCATAGGCAGCAAAAAATGCCCGTAGCGCCGGATGCCCCACTTCTTTCCGAGTGCCTGCACAAAAGCCTGCCCCAGCGCCAAGGCGGTGTCTTCTATGGTATGGTGCTCGTCTATTTCCAGGTCGCCTTTCACTTCCAGCTGCAAGCCAAAGGCTGCATGGCGCGCCACCTGGTGCAACATATGGTCAAAAAAAGGAATGCCCGTTTGAATAACAGCTTCCGTGGGGGTATCCAAATCCAGAGCAACCACTATATCCGTTTCATTGGTTTGGCGGTGTATCTGTGCCCGGCGGCTCTTGTGCATCAACACATAGTCCGCCAGCCGGTACCAGTCATTACAAATCAGACGCAAGCAAGGGTATTGCTTTTTCAGCGCCTCCTCTTCGGCTTTCCATTTGCGGTATTTTTCTTCCTCTGCCGTGTATAAGATAGCTTGGCACCCCAAATTGGCCGCCAGCTGCACATCGCTCAGGCGGTCGCCCACCACAAACGAAGCGGCGAGGTCATACTCCTCGCTTTCCATGTAATGGGTCAACAGACCTGTGCGGGGCTTGCGTGTGGGTGCGTTTTCGTGCTCGAAGGTGCGGTCAATATGCACATCGAAAAAACGAATACCTTCCTGCTCAAAGGTTTGCATCATTTTTTGATGGGCAGGCCAAAAAGTATCTTCCGGAAAGGATTGGGTGCCCAGCCCGTCTTGGTTGGTCACCATGACCAAGAGGTAATCGCTTTGTGTAACCACACGATGCAGGGCAGTGATGACTTTTGGCACAAACTGAAGCTTTTCGAGGCTGTCCACCTGAAAGTCTTCCGGGGGCTCCACAATCAAGGTGCCGTCGCGGTCAAGGAAAAGAATTTTTTTCTTGCTATTCATGCTCATAGCCGGTTTATTGTTTTTTTGCCAAAGCTAAAAAATATTTTTTTAGCCCGGAAAGCCATTTTTATTTGCAAATGCCGTTACGAATCCCTACCTTTGTGTTTTAAAACATTTTTTATAAATCTTGAATCATTCCAAGCCGTTGCATTCCTTATTTGTCGCTTGCTGTTGTCATAGGGGAAGACACCGGCAAGGAAGATAAGGAAAACAAAGTATGCAACAATCTCAAAACTTTCAAGCGCTTGGGCTATCCGAAGCGATATGCTCAGCGGTACGCGACATGGGGTATGAAACCCCTTCTGACATTCAATCGCAAACCATCCCCTTTTTATTATCAGGCAGAGATGTCATTGGACAAGCCCAAACGGGCACCGGTAAAACAGCTGCCTTTGCGATTCCATTACTCGAAAGCATCGACCCCGAATTGGTAGCGCCGCAAGCCGTAGTGCTTTGCCCTACGCGCGAATTGGCAGTGCAGGTAGAACAAGAAATATACAAGCTCAGCAAATACCAAAAAGGCATTTACAGCCTGGCAATTTACGGCGGCGAGTCTATCGACAAGCAAATAAGAGCCCTCAAAAAAGGGGTGCACGTCATTGTTGGCACGCCCGGCCGTATGATTGACCACTTGCACCGTGGCACCCTCAAACTGGACCACGTGCGCATGATAGTGTTGGACGAAGCCGACGAAATGCTCAATATGGGCTTCCGTGAGGATATAGAACATATCTTGCAGCGCATGCCCGAAGAGAAACAAACGGTCTTTTTCTCGGCAACCATGCCCCGCCCCATTATGGAGCTCACCAAACGCTATCAGCAAAACCCCGAAATCATCAAGATTGCCCGCAAAGAGCTCACCGTAGAGCGTATCGAGCAATATTATTGTGAGGTAAAAGAGCCGCTGAAACCGCAACTGATTGCCCGCTTTATTCAAGCCTATGGTTATGAACTAAGTGTCATCTTTTGCAACATGAAGCGTACCGCCGACGAGGTGGCCGACTCTCTTAACCGCTTAGGCATACGCGCCGAAGTCATCCATGGCGACCTCTCACAAGCACAGCGCGACAAGGTGATGCGCCAATTCCGCAATAGCAATTGCCAAGTGCTGGTTGCTACCGACGTGGCGGCGCGCGGTATCGATGTAGAGAACGTGGAGGCGGTCTTTAACTATGACCTGCCCTTGGATGAGGAGTACTATGTGCATCGCATCGGGCGAACCGGTAGAGCCGGAAGGCATGGCGTGGCCATCAACCTCGTGTCTTCACGCAAAGACCAATATCGCCTGCGCGACATTGAGCGCTACACCAAAGGCAAAATCAACAAAATAGACCCGCCCACCAGGCAGGATATCCTTGCATTTCACTTAAAGAAATTACAAGCTGAAATAGAAAACCTTCAAGCAGCGCAGCCTCATGATGAAATCAAAACGGCACTGCATGCGCTATACGAAGCAGGCATAAGTGCCGAAGAGGTAGCCATGGTGTTGTTGCAAAAACAATTGGGGCACCTGCTAAAAGAAGAACAAGAAGTAAGCTTCCGGCCGGAAAAGACGTCGTTTTCGTCCAATGGCTACAACCAAGACCTCACCCGCAAGAAGCGTAAAAGCCGCAACCGGGACAACGGTCCCATGACACGCCTCTTTTTAAGTGTAGGTAAAAAAGACAGAGTGCGCCCCAACGACATCGTAGGTGCCATTGCCGGCGAAACAGGTATTCCGGGCAAAAGCATCGGTGAGATTGAACTGCTCGATAACTTCTCGTTTGTGGAAGTGCCACAAGATGTTGCTCAGATGGTTGTGCGGGAGATGCAAAACCGCCAAATCAAAGGCAAACGGGTAAATATTGAAGTGTCAGAAGGCAGCAAGAAAAAACGACGCCCGCGCATCAAACAATAGCCCGGCTCTTTTAAAACATAAAAAACAAGACAAAGCCCTCCGGGGCTTTTCTTGCTTTAGAAAGTAAAAAATCACTTCCGGACATCCATAAATTTTGAGAAGGCATATATAAAAACAGCCTGCCGGCTCGTTATTACCATACAAAGCAAAAAAGTAAGAAAAAACTTTACTTCAGATTTATTGTCAAATACTAAAAAAGAACAAAGTGAAAAAGAGTATGTATGCACGGCTATTACTCATGATGGGCTTGATGCTGAGTGCATCGAGCCTGTGGGCACAAGGCAAGGTAAGCGGCAGAGTGGTAGACAGCGAAGGCAAGCCCCTCCCCTATGCTACCATTGTTGGTACCATTCCACAAGAAGCACAAGCTTTTACAGGCGCAACCAGTGATGAAGAAGGTTACTTCACGCTGGCTTTCCCCCGTAATGGGAAATATCAAATCACCATTGAATTCATTGGTTATCAAAGCTACAAGAAAACAATAGAAATTGCAGGCAAAGACATTCAGTTAGGCACCATCACTCTGCGGCAAGATGCGCAAGCACTCGAAGAGGTAGAAGTGGTTGCCGAAAAAGAAATGATGCAAACGGGGATTGGTACCCTTACCTATGAAGTCAGCAAAGATTTGGTCAATGCCGGCGGTTCGGCAACAGACGTGCTGCGCAATATCCCCTCGGTACAAGTCGATGAAAACGGGGCACTCAGTTTGCGCGGCAGCCAAAATGTTACCATTTTAATCAACGGCAAGCAGTCAGCCCTCACAGGCACCAGCCGCCAGGCGGTGCTCGAGCGCATTCCTGCCTCTTCCATCGAGCGCATCGAAGTCATTACCAACCCCTCGGCCCGTTATGATGCCGATGGTGGGGCGGGTATCATCAATATTATTTTGAAAAGACCCAAAGACAGAGGGCTCAATGGAACGGCACAGCTGAGCATTGGCAACTATGACCGCTACAATGCAGGTGTGGACCTCAACTACCAAACACCCAAGTGGAATATTTACGGCAGCCTCAATGGGAGCCAAGACACCCGCATTGGCAATATCACCGTGCGCCGCGAGAACTTCCTGCCGGGCACCACGCCCTTCCTGAATCAGGATTGGGATTTCTACCGTATACGCCGCTCGGGCACTGCCACCGCCGGTATAGAGCATTTTATCAATGACAAGCACTCTTTGCGCTTGGAAGGAGTATATGGGCTGGAAGACTCCTACCAAAACCGCACAGTCTATAACGCAAGCCTGGATGCCGACCGTCAGCTGACGGACTACTTCTACCGTTATTCATGGGAAGATGAAAACGAAAACAACTATGGCGTGTCGCTGAATTATGACTGGCGCATCAAGGGTAGCGACCACAGCCTTAGCGCCTATGCCTCGTATAACCAAAACTGGGAAACCGAAGGAAGTGATTTTGAAGAAAACTATTTCCTTGCCGATGGCAGCTCCAACGGCGAAGATTTTTTCCAACGCTCAAGCAACAACAACAACAACGGCATGTGGGTATTCCAAGTGGACTATAAGCGCCCCATTCAAAAAAATATGAAGTTAGAAGCCGGTGCCAAAAGTATTATCCGGGAAATCAACCGTGATTTTCTCTTGCAAGACCGCCTGAGCAATGAGTGGGTCACCAATACCGGCTTTAGTAATGAATTCCGTTATCAAGAGCAAGTGCATGCAGCCTATGGGTTGTGGGCTGCCAGGATGGGCAAATGGGAAATGGAAGCCGGCCTGCGTGTAGAGCAAACCTACACCGAGTCTAAATTATTGAACACAGGTGAAACCTTCCGCTTAGATTATTTCAACCTGTTCCCCAGTGCTGCGGTCGTTTATAACATAGACGACGCCAAGAAGGTAAAAGTTACCTACAGCCGTCGTATCAACCGCCCTTCATTTCGGGACTTGAACCCCTTCCGTAGCTTCAGCAACCCCTTGGTGCAAAGAAGCGGGAACCCCTTCTTACGTCCTGAACTTACCCATTCGGCAGAAATAGGCTACCAACAAGACTGGGATAAATTCAACATTACCGTCAATACGTTCTACAAATACACGCAAGATGTCATCCAAGGCGTGTTGGGTCAGCAAAAAGGCGATACGGTCGTTTACTTCCCTCAAAACATTGCTTCTTCGCAAAACTATGGCGGTGAGCTCATCTTGAACTTTCAACCCTCAAGCAAGCTGAACTGGAACATAAGCGGTTCGTATTACCGCCTCATCATCGACGGCAGCAACCTCGACGAATCGGTGCTCAATGATGCCTATGCCTGGGATGTGCGCACGATGCTTACCCTTTCGCTGCCCGGCGACTGGCGCCTGCAAGGCAACTTGTTTTACCGTTCCCCCTCGGCTACGGCACAGGGCACCCGCTTTGCTTTCTTTATGAATGGCATAGGCGTAAGCAAAAAAGTACTGCAGCAAAACGGCACCCTCAGCCTGAATGTGCGCGATATAGCTCAAAGCATGCGCTTCGGCAGTGAGCGCCGCACCGATGCTCTTTATAACTACTTCGAATTTAGAGGGAATACACGTACCATCATGTTCAGCTTCCAATACACCTTCGGCAAACAACTCAAACGCCGGCAGAACCGCAACCGGAATGGCGACTTCGACGGCGGTGATTTCGATGGCGGCGAGGGCATGTAATCGCATGGTTTAAAAAACAGAAAAGCTACCCCGCGAGGTAGCTTTTTTCATGGTGTCAAGCTTCAAAATGAGCCTTACATAAAGCCAAAGTTACTGCTTGAATACGCCACAGCCGGGGCTATGCCAACACTTCTTCTTCCGAAAACGTGCATTCATATAGTTTCTGCACGACTGTTTGTATATGCTGCCAGTCTTCCTCATCACACAGCAGCCCCTCAGAAGGCATGAAGAGTTCTTTTAAGCCTAAGGCATATTTTCTCATAAAATGGGGCGCCAGGTGCGTGGCTATGCGTTGCCATGCTACCGGTGACAGCTTTTGTTCACAAACTTCCTTGATTTTCACGATCTGTATCATCTTTCTTTCCCTTAGGTAAATCCTTTATTTTTCTATTTTCTTTTGCTTCAAGCCAAGTCATTGAGCGGTGCATCTGTTTTGTACAACTCCCGGATGGCGTCGCATATGGCAGCCAAGTCTTCTCCTTCCAAGTTCATGTCTGACGGTGGGTTTTGTAGTTCTTTAATGCTATAGCCTTTATCTCTAAGGCGGGCATAGGCCTGCAGAGCTATCCGCTGCCACGCCATCGGTGAAAGGTCGCGTTCGCACCACTGTTTTAGAAGAAGAAGATTGGCTTTCATGAATTTAATTTTGTTTAATTTCTAACATAAAGATACAAACAGCATTTTCTCAAAGACGCTGCTTTCTACAAAAGCACGCTTTGTAGCGATAAAAGACAACCGGCGCTCGACCAACGCTTTGCCTTTGCTTATTCGCTTTTTTAGGCACAATTCATTAGTTTTGGCACCCAAAGCATCCAAAAAACAAAGCAGCAATGAAAAAATCTTTTATTGAAGAGCTCAAGTGGCGCGGCATGTTGCACGATATGATGCCGGGCACCGAAGAGCAGCTGAATAAGGAGGTAACCACCGCCTACATAGGATTTGACCCCACCGCCCCCTCTTTGCATATAGGCAACCTGGCTACCATTATGCTCCTGAAGCATTTTCAGCTGGCAGGGCATAAGCCCATTGCTTTGGTGGGGGGTGCCACAGCCATGATAGGCGACCCCAGTGGAAAAAACGCCGAGCGTGCTTTCCTTTCCGAAGAAACCATCCGCTACAACGAACAGTGCATACAACAGCAGTTGGCTAAGTTTTTGGACTTTGACGCGGGCGAATGCTCGGCAGAGTTGTTGAACAACTACGACTGGTTCAAAGCAATCGGTTTCCTGCAGTTCCTGCGCGACGTGGGCAAGCACATCACCGTAAACTACATGATGGCTAAAGATTCGGTAAAAAACCGTATGGAAACAGGCATTTCTTATACGGAGTTTACTTACCAACTCATGCAAGGCTACGATTTCCTTTACCTGTATCAAAACAAAAACTGCAAATTGCAAATGGGCGGCTCCGACCAATGGGGCAACATCACTACCGGCACCGAGCTGATTCGACGCATTGCCGGCAGCGAAGCATATGCCCTCACCACCCCGCTCATCACCAAAGCCGATGGCACCAAGTTTGGGAAGTCCGAAGGGGGCGAAAACATATGGCTCGACCCCAAAATGACTTCGCCTTACAAGTTCTATCAGTTCTGGATCAACGTAAGCGACGAAGACGCCGAACGCTTAATCAAAGTGTTCAGCTTAAAAGAGCGTGAAGAAATCGAAGCTCTGATAGAGCAACATAGACAAGTGCCCCACTTGCGTGTGTTGCAAAACACCTTGGCCGAAGAGCTCACCGAGCGTATCCACTCACGCCAAGAGCTGGAAAAGGCACAAGCAGCCACTGAAATATTCTTTAAAAAAGATGCAGTGGAAGCCCTCAAAAAAATAGACGAGCAGACGCTGCTCGAGATATTCGAAGGGGTGCCGCAAGTAAGCATCAGCCGGGGCGAATACCAAGCTTGTGAAAGCATCACTGACCTGCTGTCCACGGTCACGCAGGGCAGCATTTTCAAGTCGAAATCCGAAGCCCGCAAAGCAATTCAAGCCAATAGCGTCAGCATAAACAAAGAAAAGGTAAGCGACCCACAGGCCAAGCCTCAGTTTGAACTGCTTCAAGGGCACTACCTGCTGGTGCAGCATGGTAAAAAGAAATACTACCTCGTTCGTGTCAACGACTAACACTTATGCCCCTGATTAGGGGCATTCACCCTATTTGAAAAGGCTTATGAGCACTACACAGAAGCAAGAAATCGCCGTTTTAGGTAGTGGGAGCTGGGCTACCGCCCTTGTGAAAATACTATCGGAAAACGAGCAGGCAGCCATTCACTGGTGGGTGCGCAACCCGGAAACAGCCGAACACATACGCACTTACCGGCACAACCCCGGCTATTTGAGCGATGTGGAAATCCGGCCGGAGCGAGTCGTACAAGTCAGCAGCTCGATACGGGAGGTGCTGGCACCGGCCCGCTGGGTGGTGGTGGCCATCCCCGCTGCCTTTGTTAAGGAAGCGCTTTCTTCTACCACCGCCGACGATTGGTCCTCAAAAAAAGTAGTGTCGGGGGTTAAGGGGGTCATTCCCGAAGACTACCTGCTGGTGACCCAATGGATAAGCCGGCAGTTTGAGCTTGCCGAAGAGAACATGGCTGTCATTGCCGGTCCCTGCCATGCCGAAGAGATAGCCTTGGAACGGCAGTCCTATCTGACGATTGCTTCGCTTAACTTCGCCATCAGCGAAGCCTTTGCCCGGTTGATGAACTGCCGTTATGTGAAAGCCACCCCCTTCGATGACCTCTACGGTGTGGAATATTGCGCCATCATGAAAAATATCATTGCCATTGGTTGTGGCATTGCCCATGGACTTGGATTTGGCGACAATTTTCAAGCCGTATTGGTAGTCAATGCCCTGCGTGAAATGAAGGCGCTCATCGATGCGGTTTACCCGCTACACCGTGAACTGACTCATACCGCCTATTTGGGCGATTTGCTGGTTACGGCTTATTCTCAATTTAGTCGCAACCGCACCTTTGGCAACATGATAGGCAGGGGGTATAGTGTAAAATCGGCACAGATGGAAATGAAAATGGTAGCCGAAGGTTATTATGCTGCCAAGGGTATTTATCAAATCAGCCGTAAGCACGGCGTGGTTTGCCCTATCATGAACGGGGTGTACAGAATACTGTATGAAGAAGTGCCGGCAAAGAAAGTGTTTGAAAAAATACGTGCAGAGCTGCAATAGGTATGGAGTTCGGTAAAGTAAGCGACATCAGTGGTATCGATTTTTCACTCCCCCCCGACCCTGCCTTTAACCGTTATTACCTGTCGAAGGCAGCCACAACCAAGCAAGCTACTCGTTGGTTTGTCGGCTGCCCCATCTGGGTACAAAAAGAGTGGGCAGGCAAATGGTATCCGCCCCAAACCCCTTCTCAGAAGTACTTATGGCATTATAGCCGCCAATTCAATACCATAGAGCTCAACAGCACCCACTATGCCTTGCCGGGCGGCACCACCGTTCAAAAATGGGTAGAACAAACACCCGGCAGCTTTCGTTTTTGCCCTAAGTTGCCCCAAAGCATCAGTCATCAGCTGGATGGTCCTTTTCTGAAAAAAGAAATAGAAGCTTTTGTTGCCTTTTGCGATGCTTTGGGCGAACGCTTAGGCACGCCCTTTATGCAGCTTCCCCCTGCTTTCACAACGCGGCAATCTACGTTTTTGCTTCGTTTTTTAGATAGTTACCCCTTCGATAAGCTACCCCTTTCCATAGAGTTCCGGCATGCTTCCTGGTTTAAGTACCTCTCACGAACAGCCGATAAGCTGCACAGTTATGGTGCCGGACTGGTGATTACAGACGTTGCCGGGCGGCGTGATGTGCTGCACATGGGCTTATGCAATGCCACAGCCATGATTCGCTTCGTAGGCAACGGGCTGCACCCCACCGATTACAGCCGCATAGACGAGTGGGTCGAGCGGTTGGCACATTGGCAAGCACAAGGGATAGAGCAAGTGTTTTTCTTCGTTCATGAACCGGACAATGTGCAGGCTCCCGACCTGGCAGCCTACCTCATCTGTCAGTTGAATCAAAAGCTTGGTTTGGATTTAAAAGTACCTCAACGCTTCGACATACAACAATCTCTATTTTAGCGCCCGGTACACATAACTTTCTTTGTCGATGCCTTCGCCTATGTGCAGAATCAGTGTTTTGCGGTTGGGCTTCTCTACTTCAAAACGCTGCTTCACGACTTTACCCATCGGGTCACGGGCTTCTATGATAAGGGCGGGCTTTTCCGGATGACGGTCCCAATACCAACGACTGGTCAGCACTTTGGCCTTCGGATTGTCCGGATATACCTGACATATGCCGCCTTCTGCAAACACCATCACATTCCCCAAACGCTTTGCCGCCATTTCTGCCTCTGTAATTACAATTTGGTGCATACGGATTTCTACCAAACGCCACTTGCCTATGACCGAAGGCTGTGAAAATGAAAACGCCGACACACAAACAGACAACAACAATACATACAATCCACGCATACGCTTTTCAATAATTTTGGTTTTTGGTTTATCCTGACGCAAAGAGTGTGCTAAAATGGTGCAATTTTTGTAAACTTACATGATATATGAAAAAACTTACACAAGAAAGCTTATGAAACGATTGGGGGTTGCCATCTTGTTTATATTGCTTCTCAGCCTGCCTTCCGAGGCGCAAGTATTGAGGCAATACTTAAAGCTAACGCAAAATATTGAAAAAAGCTACCGCATGGGCGACTATAAGCGTGCCCATGCATTGGCAGAAAAGAAACTAAGCCGTGCCAAAAGTGATATTCAAAGAGCTTGGTTCCAAGCCCTTCAAGCCCGCAACCTGGAAGCCTTGGCACGTTTCGAAGACATGCAAAAGGCCGTTGAAGAAAGCGGTAAAATATGGGAAAAAGCAAAAGACCAAGGCGACAGCTTTGCCTTGGGGCAACTATTGTTAACCCATACTTATCTTGAATATGGCAACTTCAGGCGTGCGCATCAGCTGTTGACAGCCATCGACAGCAGCCGCATTCAAGACCCTTTGGTGAAGACTTTTTACAAAGAAATGCAAGCATGGCTTCTGCTGGAAAGCCAAGAAGCTGCGCAAGCCTATGCATTGGCACAGGAAGCAGCCAAGGAGCGCCGCCAACAGGCAGAAGGCAGTGCCCGCAAGCTGTCAGGTCCGGAAAAGCGCTTTGTAAAACGGCAACTGGCACGCGACCTCACCCTGCAAGCACGCGCCCAAACCGTGTATGGCGATTACGAAAAAGCTGACTCGCTGCTGAAGACTTACAACCTCACAGTACGCCGCCTGGTGGGCGTTACCGACCCGGATTATGCCGCACACCTGATTGCCTTCGGCGAGAATTATGATGCACAGGAGAATTACGCCAAAGCCACCTCGTATTATAAGATGGCACAGCGTGCCCAGCTCTATTATGCTTTTGCTTTTAAGGAGTCAAGTAAAACCTATTTGCACCTGCTCGAAGGCATTGCACGCAACAGTGTAAAGCGGCGGCAACTGCGGTTCGTGCAAAATGCCAACATACGCGAGATGAAGCGCGTCGCAGAACAATATTACGGCAAGCAGTCCCCCTATTATTTCAGAGCACAAATCATTGAGATGGAGCGCGCCATCCGTGACCGACGCTTCAAACAAGCCGAAGCCATCCTGCTTAGCATCACCCAAAACGAAAAGCTTCCCAAAGATCATCCTATCTACGCCGACTTGCTGCGCGTATGGACGGAACTCTACGTGCAAAACGACGTGTCCATACAAAAAGCAGAGGAGCTGAACCAACGCTATTTGGAAGCCCAGCAGCAGCGCCTCATCCCCGGAACCTTTGCCTACCGCCTTGCCCAAGTTGATTGGGCCGGCTTCCACGTCAATTATGGCGAAGATTTTCTAAAAGCCAAAAATATATTTGAAAAAGAAGTGCCGGTAGAACTTTTCGAAGAGAAAATGTATTTTGGTCACTACCTCTCGCCTGCCTACCACCGCTTATATGCCGAATTCTTTTTACTCAACGACCGTTACGCACGTGCCAAAGCCCTCATGCAGCAGACCGTAGAGCAACTCAACCGGCGCTATGGCGAACGGCATATCAAAGTGGCACGCGCCAAACTGCTTTTTGCTGAAATACTGCAAGAAAACGGGGAGTTCAAACAAGCCGGTGAAGAAGCACAGGATGCCCTGCAAATCATAGAAAAGAATGGCGACCCCGAAAGCATCGACTATGCCCTGGCATTGATGCAAGTAGCCAAAGTATATGCCGCCATCAGCGACTACGGCAGAGCTACCCAGCTACTCAGCCAAGCCAATGCCACCATTACTGCCGTAGAGCGCCAAGCAGCCAAAAAGCAAAAAAAACAAGGCATTCCTACCGACTATACGGCACTCAAAGCCGGTTCTGTAGAAGAGCTTGCCGAGGTGTATGCCCGCATGGGCGAGTTTGAAAGCACCTTGCGGCTGCTTACAGACGTTCTGGACAAAAAAGAAAAAAAATACGGGGCAAACAGCCGCCGTCTCATCCGCCCCCATCAAGCCATGGCAAGCGTGCTCATCCTGCAAGGCAACTATACCGACGCACAAAAACATATTTACACAGCGCTCGATATTGCAGAAAAAAGCTACGGCAAGCAGTCACTCAAGTATGCCGATGTCCTTACACAACAAGCCAAGATACATATAGAATTGGGTGACATTGAAAAAGCCGAAGCCGAAGCCGAGCTGATTCGGCGCATACAAATAGACAAACTGGGCAAGCTGCATATTAAAATGGCCGATATATTGAGCGAAGCAGCCCTCATAGAGTATAGCCTGCACCCTGAACGCTATGCCGAAACCGAAGCCGTTTTAAAGGAAGCCATCGACTTGGCAGCAAGCACTTTCGACAAACAACACCCCACCTATGCCCAACTGATAAGCTCGCTTGCCGTTCTTTATAAAAACGAGCGCCGCTACGGCGATGCTGTCCGGCTCTTAAAGCAAGCCGAAGAAATTTACGGCAATAAGTTTGGTAAAAAACACCACCAAGTGGCTTATGTCAAAAGCCTATTGGGCGAAGTAAGCCTAAGCGAAGGGGCTTATGATGACGCCCGCGCCTATTTTCAAGAAGCAAGAGACATTTATGCCAGTGCCTTTGGCGAACAACACCCTGCCTATGTCCGTCAAATCAGTTATTTGGCGCGCCTGGCTTATATCAAAGGGCAAGTGGACTCGGCAGCCGCACTTTACCAACAGAGCCTGGACGGCTACCTCTTATTTATCGAGCGCTATTTCCCCAGCCTGAGCGAGCGCGAAAAAGCCAAATATTGGGCAAGCATACAGCCCCACTTCCAACTGTTCAAATCATTGGCTACAGGACGTCCTGCGGGCAGCCCCCTGCACGAAACCCTGCTCAACTATACTCTGACTACCAAAGCCATTCTGCTCAATGCCGGACAAAAAACCCGGCAACAGCTGACCCAAAGCCAAGACAGCACCTTGACAGCCCTTTACAACCAATGGGTAAGAAGAAAAGAACAGCTGGCAGCCCTGCTCAACTTGAGCAAAGAAGACCAACTACGCAGTGGAGTGAATGTACTGGTCCTGGAGTCGGAAATCAACCGGCTGGAGAAGCAGCTGTCCGAGCGCGCCGCCCTTTTCAATAAATTGAAAGTAGAAAAAGTCAATTGGCAACAAGTACAAAAACAACTACAGCCCGACGAGGCAGCCATTGAGCTCATCCGGGTGCAACACTTCGACCCACAGCAAAATGCATTTACCGATTCGGTTTATTATGTAGCCTACATCCTGCTGCCTGCAGGCAAGCGCCCTGTGCCGGTAATCTTTAAGGAAGGCAAGACACTCGAAAACCGCTACTACAACTATTACCGCAACGCCACCCGCTTCAAGCTGCGCGACCGCTTCTCTTATGAGCAATTCTGGCAGAATATCGAAGAGCGCCTGCCCGCCACGGTCAAACGTGTGTTTGTTTCGCCCGATGGCGTATATAATCAAATCAACATAGCTGCTTTTTACCGCCCGTTGAAGGACAACTATGTCTTCGATACCTACGACATACGCTATATCAGCAACAGTAAAGAGCTGCTGAAACGCAGTCCGGCGCCCATAGAGCAAAAAACCACTGCCGGGCAGGTGCTTATTGTGGGCAATCCGGATTTTGGCGGAGAAGTACCCCCATTACCCGGCGCCGAGCTGGAAGCCCGCCTCATTGCCCAACTGCTAAAGTCATTCAACTGGCCAATTCTCACGCTCTTGGGCGCCAATGCCACCGAGCAAAGCATTAAACAACTCAAGCAGCCACCACGCATCCTTCACTTTGCAACCCACGGTTTTTTTGCCCCCGGTAGTGACAACTATTCGGAAAATACCTCTTTTGAAAACCTGTTGGCCAATGACCCTATGCTGCGCTCCGGCCTGCTGCTCAAAGACGGGGGGCGCTTGCTTAACGAAGGCGCGGCCGCCATCAACACAGCCGACGGTGTGCTTACTGCTTATGAAGCACAAAACCTGCCCTTGGACAATACCCGTCTGGTAGTGCTTTCGGCCTGTGAAACGGGACTCGGTGACGTACAAATAGGCGAAGGCGTCTATGGACTGCAGCGCGCTTTCTTGGTGGCCGGTGCACGCAGCGTTGTCATGAGCCTTTTCAAGGTCAACGATGAAGCCACCCAAAAGCTTATGAGCTACTTTTATGAATCATATCTGAAAAATGGCAATACGCATCTTGCCTTCCGTCAGGCACAAGAGCGCTTGCGCAAAGAGTACCCACACCCTTACTATTGGGGAAGCTTCGTCATTACAGGTATTGAATAATATTCCGGTCTTGTATAAACACTAAAAACCATCTTGAAACATGAACAAGAACATTTATCTTTTTCTACTGTGTCTGCTGTGTCTGCCCGCATGGCTGCGAGCGCAAAAGCAACCGCTACCCCCACCCATCAATACAGCAGCCATAGAGTACGCCCCCACCGTAAGCGCCGATGGGCGGACCATGATTTTCGAAACCAACCGGAACAACGGCAAGTGGGAGCTGTATGTAAGCTATCTGCGTGACGGGCGCTGGACCAACCCCGAACCCATCGATTCGGTCAATATGTATGGAGGCGATACCGACCTCATCGGCGGACCTTCCATCAGTTACGATGGCAACACGCTCTACTTCTTTGCTTCTTTCAAAGACGGATACGGGCGTGAAGACATTTACTACAGCCGGCGCATTGGCGACCGGTGGAGTAAGCCTCAAAATATTGGTCCGGTCATCAACACGCCTGCTTACGAAGGCTTCCCTTGTATTTCTGCCGATGGCAAAACGCTCTACTTCATCCGGGAAAGCACCGGCGAAGATGGCGACATCCTCACCCGTGGCGATGCTATCTGCTACCGTATTTTCGCTGCCGAAAAGGGCAAAGACGGACAATGGCAAAAGCCTTACCCGCTGCCCATGCCTATCAACTTAGGCTGCGAAAAAGCCCCACGTATCATGTCCGACAATGTAACCCTCATATTTTCCTCTATAAGGGAGGGCGGCATCGGTGAGTTTGACCTCTACCTTTCACGACGTAACGAAGAAGGCGACTGGAGCAATCCTGTCTTAATGGACTTTGCCAGCACCCCCGAACGAGACCAGTTTGCCAGCGTATCGGCTTCGGGCGACTTGCTTTACTTCGTAACCAACAACGACATTTACACAGTACCCATTCCGCCAAAGTTCCGGCAGAACCGGAACATCACCATCCAAGGCTACATCCGCGATGGCGAAAGCAAGCAAGGCATCGGCGCCCATGTCAATGTATATGATGCGGAAACAACCGAACAGCTTATGCAGCTGGAAAACAACCCCTCTGATGGGCGTTATACCGTTGTGCTATCGGAAGGGAAACGCTACATCATAGAAGTGGAAAAGCAAGGATATACGGTCTATTTTTTTGAATTCGATCTGCGAAAGCTGGACAAATACCAAGAGTTTGAACGCGATATAGAGCTGTTCCGCACGGCAGACGTACATGTCAACGCCATTGACCGCCTCATCTACGAACCACTGAACGCCCAAATATTGGTAACCAAACAAGAGGGCGGACAACAAATAGCCCGGCAACAAACCGAAAATGGCAGAACCACCCTCAAGCTACCCATTGGCGCAAGCTACCGGCTCAAAGTAGAAGCCGGCAACTACATAGACACCAGCTTTGTCATTGATCTTAGCGGCAAAGTGCGCTACAATGTAGTGGAAAAGGATGCTGTTTTACGCCCGGAAACCAAAGAATATGAAATCATAGTCAAAGACCTCGAAACCGGCGAAGGCTTACCCTTTACGGTGGTGCTGGTCAACCGCAGCCGGAATGAAGTAATTACCTTGGACGAGAGCAGCAGCAACACCCCCGGTTATTACAAGGTACATATCCGCGAATCGGACGAGTACGAGCTGGAAGTACGCAACCCCGCGGGCTATGCCTTCTATTCAGATAAAAACCCGGTCATCAGTGCCAAAGATGCAGAAAGAAAGAAAGTCATTGAGCTGGCACCGCTGAAAATAGGCACCCGCTTGACACTCAACAATATTTATTTTGAGACCGGTTCGGCAGAGCTTTCCGATGCTTCGGAACGTGAACTGAAAAAGGTGATAGAACTGATGCAAAGAAACCCCACACTCAAAATAGAGCTGGCTGCCCATACCGACGACAAGGGTTCAGAAGCCTTCAACCAACGCCTGTCGCAAGCACGCGCACAAAGTGTGTTCAATTACCTTAAAAAATTTGGTATTCCCGAAGAGCGCATGGTACCTAAGGGCTACGGCGAATCACAGCCCGTAGTGCCCAATGACTCGGATGAAAACCGGGCAAAAAACAGACGGTGTGAGCTAATTGTCATCGGTATTTAAAAACTTTAAAACTGCGAAACTATGAAAGTAACATATAAACACTTATTATTTCTGTTCCTTTGGTGCATGGGCATGGCCCCCCTCTATGGGCAAAAAATCAAATACAGCCGCGACATTTACCCCTTAATACAGGAAGGAAATTACTTGCAAGCCTACCGCATGCTGCACATTTACCTTCAAAAAGAGCCCGATGCCATCAATGCCTACTATCAGTTGGCACGCATCAGCGAACAGCGCGCCAACCGCTTCGACCCGCTGCTTCAAGGGCATATCGTCATGCGCTATGCCGATAGTTGCATTTACTATTTCTCGGAGTTCGATAAGCGCCTTACCGAAAAAGAACTGCGCAAAAATGCAGAGTATTATGAGGATTTTTTCGATGAAGAGGACAAAGCCAGCGGAAAGCCCAAAATAGAAATAAACGAGGTAAAGCCTGTCATTGAGCAAAAAATAGCTCATTATCGCCGGCTCAAAGAAAACCTAAGCACCATCCTACGGCATTTTGGAAAAGCCGTAGAACACTACGACGCAAGCCTGCGTCTTTATAACGGCCTCACCGAACAGTATTATACCTACAAAGAGCTGCTTATACTGGCCGATGAAAACGTGATCGAGACACTCAACCGGCTGGCTTTGCACTATGACTCCACTGTTTATTACCTCGATCGCTACCGCCGGGCACTCGACCAATATCCGCTTGAAGGATACAACCAAAGATATACGGTGCGCCCTATTGTGGATTTCCGCATAGATGGCGTGGAGCCTTTCGTAGACTTTCTGCGCCCCGACATTCAACTGTGGAATTATGCACAGTGGGCAAGGCAAACCGTGGAAAATATTCAAAAAGAAATAAAACCACTCAAACAGTCGCTGGCGGCCGCCTTTAAAGAGGCCATACAAGCTGCCGACAACAAGCAAAGTTATGAAATAGATCGCCCACTGTTGCTGAAACTGAACCGCTATGATTACAACTCACTCATATCCAACTTGATAGAATATTATGCACACAAATCTGCCTATGCACAAGCAGAGCAAATTGCCAAGCTCGAAACCAATTTAGATGCACGCGAAGAAGCACAGCGATTCAGCGAACTGCTTTTCTATGGTGGAAAAGCCAAAGAAGCGCTATCTGCTTCATTGGCTGCAGCCAATGAAAAAAACTTTAAAAAGTATGAAACCATATTGAATAGCCGCTATACTTCACTCAACACCTTGCGCCAGGCCCTGTCACAAGAAGATGCCTGGATAAATCAAGAGGTACGCCGGCTGGAGACAGAGGTAAAAGACCAAATCAACCGTCTGCTGGAAAGCATGCCGGTCACTTCTTACGAAAATGTACCTTTGCCTACCACCCCCAACTGGCGCCCACTTGACGAGGTAAAAGAAGGCGAATGGGTCGTGGCTGAAAGCGTAAAAGACGGTGCAGGCAATTATTATCTCTGCGGCTTCCGTCGCGCAGCCAATGACCAACTGACCGGTTTCGTGGTAAAAATATCGGAAGGCAAGGTTGTATGGATGCACCAAGAAAAAGAAAGTGAAGCACAAACCTCCACTGCTTACACCTCACTGACCCTCACCGAAGACGGCTGCCTGGTAACCGCCGTTGCCTGCGCCACGGGTCCTTATAGCATACAAAAAGCTGCCATAGAACGATTTAGCAATGCAGGCAAGCGCATTGAAAAGGTCCCCCTTCCTTTTACTGACTGCCCGCGCTTTATTCGCTACAATGATGTTTTTGGCTATTGGACATTACTTGCCAAAGGGCAAGCCCTCTTCGACCCGGCTACCGCTAATGAAAAAGTTCTGCTCATAGAAGCCAAAGCAAGCAACGGGCAGCTTAACTGGCAACAGGAGTTTCGTCTTTTAGGCAATGTGGTGAACCTCGTACCGGTAGAACGTGGCTATGTGGTCATCGGCAATTTCAGCGAAATCAGCTTCCCCGATGGGGAAAAAGCAGTAAGCCGGGTCAATAATTTGGCACACCACACCAATGTGTTTGCCGTAAAGTACAGCTCCAAATTAGGCAATATCACCCGCCGTAACTACTACCCTTCCAAGCAACCATTGGCTGTTTATCAAGTTTATAAAGCCTCCGATAAGGCCATCCACTTATTGGGGAGCATGGGTACATGGAAATTTCAGACATTCCGCTTCAACCCCTCCGAAAGCCTGCACCTTATTATAGACAGCGAGCTTGATTTTTACTATCCCTTTCAAAAACCATAAAGCATAAAGCCATACACTCCCAAAAAAGACACCTTGCAAGGTGTCTTTTTTTATTTGCCGGGCTCTCTTGAAATGGAGAAAAAATAGATAGTTACTTTATTCTGATTTTACGTCTGTTACTCACCCGAACAGCCGACCCTTCGGCTAAAAACACCGAACAAGGCGCTTGACTGTTTAAAAAAGCAAATTCTTTTCCGTACACCTCTTTAAAATCAACATTTATCCGGTCCGGCACCTCATAGTTTGCCACGATCAACCGGCGCCATTCTGCCTTCAGAAGATCCATTTTTTAAACCTAATAAAGAGTTTTATCACCTTTCTTCTGCCATAGCTCGAATACCGGCAAACACAAATCCCGCCCTATTTGAAGCGTTTGCATCCGCTTTTTCGTGGCTTTTCCTTCCAATACGTCGTAAATAAAAGCATCATCAAAGCCGGCCTGTGCCGCGTCGTGCCGTGTGCAGGCATATATCAACACTTTTATTTTAGCCCAATAAGCCGCCGACAAGCACATGGGACAAGGCTCGCACGTGGCATATAAAATGCAGTCGGACAGATCAAAGCGTTTTAGTTTGGCAGCTGCCCGTCTTATAGCCACCACTTCGGCATGAGCCGTAGGGTCGTTGGTCTTCAGCACTTCATTATGAGCGAGGGCTATCAGTTCGCCCCCACATACAATGGCAGCGCCAAAAGGTCCTCCCTCATTTTGAAGCACCCCTTTTTGTGCTTCTTCTGCTGCCAATTGTAAGTAGTGCAAGTGTTTATCTTCCATGCTTATTTTTTTAAACCGTAAAAATAAAAAGAGGAAAAGGCAGCCTTAGCGAGCAGGCAACCTCTTCCCCATGCTTTCATACGTTCGTTAAGCAGAGCTGCCCGCTCTCTGCATTTCTTCCTCCTTGAGCTTGCGGCGCAAGATTTTACCTACGTTCGATTTGGGCAACTCATCGCGGAATTCAATGTATTTGGGCACCTTGTAGCCCGCCAGATTTTCTTTGCAGTAAGCCATCAACTCTTCTTCGGTAAGCGAAGGGTCTTTTTTCACCACAAATATTTTAACCCGCTCCGTAGATTGTGGGTCAGGCACCCCAATGGCAGCCACTTCCAGCACCTTGGGGTGCCCGGCTACCACCTCCTCCACTTCATTGGGATATACATTAAAGCCCGAAACCAAAATCATGTCTTTCTTGCGGTCTACAATGCGGAAGAAGCCGTCGGCATCCATGGCTCCTATGTCGCCGGTTTTAAACCAGCCGTCTTCGGTCATGACCTTGGCGGTCTCATCGGGGCGGTTCCAATAGCCTTTCATCACCTGCGGACCCTTCGCCCAGATTTCACCGGGCTCATCTATGCCGGCTTCCGTGCCGTCTTCTTTTACTATTTTCAACTCGGTGCTGGGCACGGGCAAGCCTATGGTGCCAATGCGGGCAGTGCCATCCAAGGGATTACAGGTAAGCACCGGCGACGTTTCGCTCAAACCATACCCTTCGGCTATGATGGTTCCGGTTACTTCTTTCCAGCGTTCGGCTACCGGCCGTTGCATGGCCATGCCACCGGCCACAATATATTTTGCACGGGAAAAGTCAACTTCCTTAAAGTCAGGATGGTTGAGCAGGGCATTGAAAAGCGTATTCAAGCCCGTCATTGTAGTAAACTTATGCTTTTTCAGCTCCTTGATAAAACCGGGGATATCCCGGGGATTGGCAATCAACACATTCTTTGCGCCTACACTGAACATCAGGAAACAGTTGACCGTCAGCGCAAAAACGTGATACAGAGGCAAAGGCGTAATGGCTATCTCCTTTCCTTCTTCAAGCCCCAGCATCCAAGCTTTGATCATCAGCAGGTTAGCTACCAGGTTGCGGTGGGTCAGCATGGCGCCTTTCGATACGCCTGTGGTGCCCCCAGTATATTGCAGCAATGCCAGCTCCTCATTGTTGATTTCAGGACGCACATACTGCACCTTTGCTCCCTTCGATAGCGCGTCCGGGAAAGAAACAGCCCCCGGAATGTGGAATTTGGGCACCATCTTCTTGATGTACTTCACCACGAAGTTGACCAAGAAGCGCTTGAAGCCCAGCATATCTCCTATTTCGGTGACTATCACATGCTTGATTTGTGTCTTGGGCAATATGTGCGCCAACTTGTCGGCAAAATTTGCCAAGATAATCACGGCTTTGACTTCGGCGTCATTGTATTGGTGCTCCATTTCCCGCTCGGTATAAAGCGGGTTCACATTGACGACCGTTAAGCCTGCGCGCAAAGCCCCAAACAAAGCCACCGGATATTGCATAACATTGGGCATCTGAATGCCGAACTTATCGCCCTTTTTCAGCCCCAAACTTTGCAAATAAGCTGCAAAGTGCTTCGACTTTTCTTCCAGCTCTTTGTAACTCATCACGCATCCCATGAACTCATAAGCCGGCAAGTCGGCAAACTTGCGGAAGCTTTCTTCAAGCATATCTACCAAAGAGCTGTATTGATCGGGATTGATTTCGTGGGGCACCCCCGCAGGGTAACTTTTAAACCATGGATAGTCGCTTTTCATAACCGTGTGTGTTTGGTTGTCTTATTCTTAAAAATAAGAGAAATTTGTTTTTTCAACAAAAAAATAAAACTTTTCAGGCAAGATAATGAAAATGCCGTAGATTGTTCTGCATTCAGAGCTTTTTTTTTATTATCCCTCTGAAAATCAGAGATAGAAACGAACACAGCAGCAACATAAAAGTCAATAACTTCTTATGATTGTGCTACTCTTTAGCATGTAATATTCGAAGCACATTCAAACAACGACGCCCCGGGGTTGCCTTCCACTCATATTGTATTTTATATTCAAATCCCTGCCCGTCGCCCCATTTCCCTTTTAGATACAACAGCAAGGAGTTGCCTTCCAACCACCATGCTCCGGAGTCCAACTGTACGGCCGGTGATTCACAAATGGCTACATGTCCGGGCACAGACAGATGCAAGCGGTGCCCCTCATCAAACACAAGCAAGAGATAGGCGCCTTCTTTTTTCGGCAGGGAATCTAAGCAAAAAGCCTCTTGTGTAAACCACGCCGACTCATGAAGCAGCCACTGCCCTTTCCAAAGAGTGCTCTGCGCCGCCGCTATGTGCCCATAACAACAAAGGCATATAACCCAATACCAACTTGCATTCCTTGTCACAATTGTTGAATTTAAAGGCTAATATAAGGAAAAGAAACACAGCTTATGCAGCGACATCCTGTCTTCATTGCGCCCTTTCAGTTTGACGAAAAGGTAAAGCACTTGATTAGCACGCGCACAGGCGGATACAGCCTGCCGCCTTATGCTTCTTTGAACTTGGGCATGCACGTCGGCGACCGGGCGGAGCATGTGCAAAAGAACCGGCAGATAGTAGCACAGCATTTGGATATTCCACCGGCTCACCTTTGTTTCATGCAGCAGGTGCACGGCCATACGGTAGCAGTCATTGACAAAGCAGGCGCGCCCCCACCCATAGCCGATGCCATGATAACCAACCGCCAAGGGATTGCCTTGTGTGTGCTTACGGCTGACTGTGTACCCCTGTTGCTGTATGCGCCCCAAGCAGCTGCCATAGGCGTCGTTCATGCCGGATGGCGTGGCTTGGCAGCGGGCATTATTCCCGAAAGCATCCGTCAGATGAAAAAGGCCTACGGTGTCTTGCCCAAGCAGCTGGTGGTTGGCATTGGTCCACATATTTCAGTACAATATTATGAAGTGGGTGAAGAAGTGGCGACGGCTCTTCAAGATGCCGTACCTGTTGCCTTTCGCTCTCAGGTATGTATACGAAAAAAAGAAAGCGGACGTTATCATGCTGACCTGCCGGCAGTAGCCAAAGCCCAACTCATGGCGGAAGGTATTCCGCCGGAAAACATTCAATCATATGCAGTATGCACCTATGAAGCCAAAGAACAGTTTTTCTCTGCCCGTCGCGAAGGCACAAAAAGCGGGCGTTTTGCCTCTGTCATCATGCTTGAACCTCATCGTTAATTAAAAACACAAAGCTTATGCGTACCTTTCTAACTCTTTTTCTGCAACTGTTTATCTTTTCTTTGTGCTATGGTCAATCGCCCATTGCCATCGTAGTGCACGGTGGTGCAGGCACCATCTCGCGTGACCGCATGACACCGGAGCTGGAGAAAGCTTACCGGCAAAAGCTCGAAGAAGCCCTCCGCAAAGGATACGGCATCTTGCAAAGTGGTGGCAGCAGCCTGGATGCGGTAGAAGCCACCATTCAAATACTGGAAGAATCGCCGCTGTTTAATGCCGGCCGCGGTGCTGTCTTCACCGATGCGGGCACCAACGAACTGGATGCCTCCATTATGGATGGCAAGACACTCAATGCCGGTGCCGTGGCAGGCGTGCGGCGCATCAAAAGCCCCATTCAAGCGGCCCGTGCCGTCATGGAACGCTCCCCCCATGTGATGCTGACGGGCGAAGGTGCAGAAGCTTTTGCCCGCTCTGTGGGCTTGGAAATGGTGGAACCGGACTATTTCAAAGATGAAAAACGCTACCAGCAGTACCTACGGGCAAAACAAAAAAGCGGCAAACAAAGCCTCGACTATGAAGAAATAGAAAAACATGGCACCGTGGGCTGCGTGGCACTGGACCAAGCCGGTAACTTGGCTGCGGGCACCTCTACCGGCGGCATGATGATGAAACGTTTCGGACGTGTGGGCGACTCGCCCATTATCGGTGCCGGCACTTATGCCGACAATGCAGCTTGTGGCGTTTCGGCTACCGGCTGGGGCGAGTACTTCATCCGTCTTGCCGTGGCCCACGATATTGTAGCCCTCATGAAATACAAAGGCATGAGTGTGCAGGAAGCAGCACAAACGGTCATAGACAAAGTAGGCAAGCTGGGCGGCGATGGCGGTGTCATTGCACTGGATCGCCAAGGCAACATAGCCATGCCCTTCAACACCAAAGGTATGTACCGGGGCTATGTGGACACCCAAGGTAACATAAAAGTCATGATTTACGACGATGAGCAATAAAAAACTTAATTAAGGCTGCCCACGGGCAGTCTTTTTTTGTGTTTTTATGCGTTTTTTTATTCTTTTTCAATTAGCGGAAAAGCAAAAAAGCATAGCTCCGAACACAAGTCTATTTTGCCGAAACAGACAAAAGTTTCAAAAATCAGGGGAATGTAATTTTGGCAAGACTAAAATGGAGTTTTTAAAAGAAACTATTACACCGGCAATTGACAGCCACTGCAAAGCTTATTTTCTTTTAAATAAGTCAAAAGTGTTTTTTTCTTTGAAAGAAAAAGACTCAAATACATTAAAATAAGCACAAACAAACAAACCAAAGCTTACATATTGTCGTAGGTGCTTATTTGACAATACATTTCCTTTTTTTCAAATTGTAGATTGAAACTATTCTTGCTCACGCTTTAATGTCATGGATATGCACTTCTCTTTACGGCAAAGAATATTAAGTCCTAAGATTATGAAACCACACTTTCTAACTGTTTGCTTGATTGTAGCACTTGGCCTTGTTCAGACTGTATGGGCACAAAGTGTTCCTCTCCATCACCGGCAGCAGTTTACCATTCGCTCCTTTCAGCTCAACAGCGAAGATGTGCATGAAGGAAAGCGTTTTATTAAAGCAACTTTTAATTGCTATTTCAAGTTTCCGGTAAAAGATTTAAGCAATTCGCGTTATAAGTTTTATGCCGTCATCAAGGAGGCTGCTTCCGGCAAGGAGCTGTACAATAACCCCAGAAATTACGTAGCGGCGCTTGCCACCGAGAGCTTTTCGAACCCGGGCAAAGCTTATGCCGAAGGGCTCATCTTGCGTGTCCCGCAAAGTGAGCTGAACCTGCCGGCCGGCAAGCACAATCTCATCTTTGAACTGCACGCCCGCACCGGTGAGTTCGACAACCCCAAAGACTTTGGAAGCATTCACCAAAGTCCGCTAAGCATAGAGATACAAGGCAATCGCTCGCTGGACTACACGGCTCAATCGTTTAGTTTCGATCACCTGCTGCTGCAGGCCGACGCCAAGAGTGGCACCAAAGGCTTCAATGTGCGCTTCAATCTCAAAGCCGCCCACCCACACGATGCCTTTGCGGCTCCCGACCGCCCGGCTGAAGCAGGTACTTTTTTTGTAGGGCTTATCATTAGCGACAGCAGCGGCAACACCGTATTTCAAACAACAGACGGCGAACGCTGGTACGAACGATGGGCTAAAATACAACCCATAGAAAATCCAAAGTTTGACCGGCAGCTTATAGAAGAAGTGGAGCTATTCGTGCCCTATGAGCACCTCAAGCTTACGCCCGGCAATCATCAAGTCAATATTCAGGTAGTTGTTTACAATTTCGACAGAAGCCACCGCTATGAAGCAGGCAGCCAATCGTTGATGGTGTTCAAGCCCAAGATGTATTCCTACCGCTCGCAGAAAATCAATTTTTCGCAGTTGTCCGTTATCGAAAAGCAAAAAAAACAAGGTTTAAACGGGCTGCTTGTGTCGGCACAAGGCACCTTCAACTACGGACATGAGGTCATAGAAGGCGCCGGCAACAAGCCTGCGTTGTCTTACTACTGTCTGTATGCCACCTTGGAAACAGAAGACGGACAAATTCTTTATGAACCCCGGCAAGCACCGGAATACTATTTCAACCAAGCGGCAAGCTATCATTACCTCATCACCAAGCCAAGCGAAGCCATGCTACACTTCTCCGGCGACTGGCTGATTCCTTACAAAGACATAGACCTGCCAAGCGGCAAACAAGAGGCATGGCTGGTGTTACACTTTACCGACCTGGAAGGAAAACTGCATAAGAAAAGTATTCACCGGCAAAAAATATCATTTGAACAGGCAGCACGCTACCGTGTACACATGCAACAAAGCCGGCTGGCACTGCGCCCCTACTCTGCATGGAGCAGCGAACGCCACAACATACCTGCTTACCCACAGTACATCAGAAAAAAAGCCCCCAATGTATTTGTGCAGGCATTGGTGGGAAAAGAAGTATTCGGACAAAGCGAGGTTTACCCCGAAGCAAGCGAAGTGCCCGCTCAAACCTTCACCACCTATGCAGCCGAAGGCGACTTGCTGCAATGGCAGCTATGGCATGCCGACCCCTCGCGGCAACATATGCTGCTCACTACCCACGAATGGACTGCCCAAAACAACCACAACGAGGTTAGTTTAAGCAAAGGCGTAGTGGAAAGCGGCAGTCTGCAAATAAAGAGCAGCCCCGCATTGGCTGTCATGGCGCGCAACATTGCCCTTACGCCAAGCCTTTATCAAGGCGTACAAGGCTATGAAGTAAGCGTAGTATTGCGCACCCGCAACTTCGATGAGTCGCAAACCCTTCTTTTTGTAGAATATTACGACAGCACCTTTGCCGCCAAAAAAGGTATCCCATACATTCACCTCATCAAAGGCAACGCCAACATTCATCCGGAAGGCTATCAATTAGAGGCGGGCACGGGCGAATGGAAGTTTTTCCTGCCGCTTTATGCAGTAGAAGAAGGCAAGCACATCAGAGTAGCCCTAAAAGACAAGGAGGCAGACTTCCTGCACGCCATGCTCAGCGTACCCTTGCCCCAAGAGCTGCCTGCCACCCAGCTGGTGCGTGTTCAGTTGGTTGACAGCCGCAAACAAAAGATAGAAAGCGTAGAGCATACCGTCTTGCGCTTTCACTACGAAATGCCCGACTTGGTGCTGGCAGATTGGGGCACCCGCCTGCGCTTCTATTTCCGCCTGCTCCATGAAGGCAAAGAAATAAACCATCTTATCACCCAAACCCAACCGGTGAGCGAAGCAGGCGAGTTTCGTCCTACCCTTGCCGACGGTTATTTTGAAATTTATATCCCGGCCGCACAGCTGTGCGAACTGAAACCGGCCACTTTGAGCATTGAATGGAAGAGCAACCTTCCCCACGAAAGCACCCAACTGCTGGAGATAGACAACGAAACAGTTTGCATGGAGCGCTTGGCGCAGTATTGAAAACAGCCAAGAAACACAACTAAGAAAAAGACCGGAATAGGTAATCCGGTCTTTTTTTATGAGTAAAGTTCCTTTTACCATCCCGGAAAGCATAAATAGCCTCATCCCCTTTCGAAGCTCATTCAGCATGAGATTTCTCGCTTACGCTCGAAATGACAAAGAAAGAACAAGAAGACCAAAAGGTGCTTCTGAAAAAGCAAAAAAACTCAAAGAGAACCCCATCCCTTCAAGCCAAATTTCCTTCTACTTTTTGTCATGTCGAACGAAGTGAGACATCCCGTCAAGCCAAGCCCGTTTGTGGCAAGAGACTTCCCGCAGCGCTCGAAAGGACAGAAAGTGAAGAGCCGGAAATAAAGCAAAAAGGAAGTGCCCATAGCGACATAAGGGGGCACCTCCCAAAACAAAGCCTTAAAACGTCCGTCTTATCCCTATTTTCACATAGCGCGGCAACACACGCCGGTAATTCGTGCTGATAAGCAAGGGGCTTATGTCCTGCATGACAAACTCACGGTTGTTTAAAAGGTTGCCTGCCGACAACTCCACCTGCCACTGCGGAGTGATATACTTCAATGCGGCGTTCAGCTCCCAAAAAGTGGCAGATTGGGCATCGTAGAAATAAACATAACGGCTGCTTACGGATGCCAACAGACGTTCCAATATCAGCTCATAGTCTGCACCCAAAGTAGAAGAAAACATACGCTGCACCGGCACACCTTCTATCAATTCATTGCGAAAAGCATAGTTCGACAGCTTGTTGTACCAAGTGAGCTTCCAGCGGCTGCGCATACCGCCATAGTGGGCATTCAGCTCCGTCATCCAGCGCACGGCATCGGAACGGTAGGTGCTGCTGTCGGCTCCGTTTATGTTTTCCTGCCCGTTTTGCAGAAAAGACTGCACGAATTCCAACTTTAATGCCGGGTCGAGGAAGTTTTTTGTCAGCTGTATCTCGCCCATCCAGTAGTCGGCAAGTTGTTGGGCATAGAGCTGCTCAATAAAAGGTACATTTTGCACTCTAAACAAAGGTGCGTTGCGTGTTTTGCCTCTTGCTACTGCCAGACAAAAAGTCCCAGCTACCTATCCACGACCTCGAGGCAGTGAAAGAAAACACCTGCCCTACCTGTGGCTCAAGCGGCAACTGACGGGTGCGAACAATGCTGCGGAAGTCTTCCAGTTCGTCACCGGGGGTCAAGGCTACAAGCGGGAAATCAAGCAGGCGGCGCGAAACAGAAGCGTTAAGCTCCATGAAGCGAGGTTGGCAGATAAGCAGCACTTCATACTCCAAGCGGCTTTTTACACGCATATGGTTACCGGGTAGCGAGGGATACCATTGGTGCGCCCATGCCCAAGTGTGACTCAACAGAAGACCGCCTGCCTGAAAATTATGTGTGAAAAATGGCTTTATCAGATACGATTGCAGACCTTCTATGCTTCCATCAAAAGCAGAAGGCGAGAGAGGGCTCCAGTTTTCGCCGGCATAGTAGCTTGCTTTTTTGTCTGCTGCCATATGGTTGAAATCCCAAGCGCCCCCCAGTCTGAAATCCCCCAAGGAAGCAGTAGTGTATTGCAGCAAAGCGGCGCTTTTCAAAGCATGCTGAAGGTAGCGGCGGCTCTGGCGAAAATGATTAATAAAATTGCCGTTGTCATCCTGCCAGTAAGTGGCATATGAAGAATCGTTGTGGAGGAGGCGGTTATCGATATCTTGCAGGCGGTACACATAACCTCCTTTGAGCTGTATAGCCCAGCGTTCGTTCAGCAAACGCTCATAAAAGACCGTAGGTAATAACGCCATACGTTGTTGCCGGCTGCGAAAGTCGTAATACAGACCGGAAGTGCTTTCTTCGTTTAAAGTATTGGGACGCACATCCCTATAGTCCACATTCAGCGCTACCCGGCTTTTGCTTTTTTCAGTATCCCGCTCCCAAAGCAGCTTACTCTTGTTTTGAAAGTCAAGTTGAAAGACTTTATTGCGCCACTCGTTGAAAGAGTTATTCCCTGCAAAATCCCAACGGGTATTGCTCTGTGTGGTCAGCTCATTGTGTTGATTAAAAGAAGCCACCGTCAGCTCTGAATGAGGCGAAAGCTGCCATTTGGTGCTGATGCCGGCAATGGTATTCGGGTTGCGCAGATAATCACGAAAGCCATAAAGGACAGCCGCATACCCTTCCCGGCGCTTCAATTCTTCAAAGTCTGCCGGCAAACTAAACAGCTCAGCCAAAGCATCGGTACCGATGCTACGCAAATCATAGATGGAGATTTCTGTGATTCCCACCGGCTCTTGCTCGGCAATCAGTTGGGCTGCAGCCTGCTTGCCTACATGCATCAGGTTGGCATAGCCACCCGCGGCAAGCTCCTCTGCCTGAAAGCTGCCCTCCGCGCCCAACCTGCCGAAAAAAGACTGCTTCACGTCTTCTTTCAGCTTCACATCCAAAACAAGCAACTCATTGCGGTCGAGCAAACTGTTTTTCAGCTTTTGATTTTTTTCATTGGTGCGCACTTCCACGCTTTCCACCTTCGATGGGTCAATGGAGCGCGTAACGGCTGCCGTCCCTACGTTCGATACCTCCTTGCCGTCCACCAATACTTTTTGAATCACCTTGCCATTATACTGAATGTCGCCGTTGGGCAGCACCACAAAACCGGGCATCTTGCGCAACACATCCTCCAGTGTTTGGTCGCCGGCTTGTTGCCAATGCTCTACGTTGTAGATGACGGTGTCTTGCTTGACAATAATGGGCGGCGCCTCCTGCACCACCACCTCGCCCAGCTCGAACTCCTGGGGCTCCAAGGCTGCCCGTATCACTACCGGTGCCGTATTCTCTTCTGCCAGCACCAATAATTGAGCATATTCCCGGTAGCTCAAATGACGTATCACCAAACGCAGCACCCGCACTTCGCCCCCATAAGAAAAAGCAAAGCGCCCCGCTTGGTCCGTGAGCGTGTAAGCAAGGGTTTGCTCGCCCTGCTGAGGCAACAACGACACCATAGCAACCGGCACAGGCTCGCCCGTTTGGGCATCCGTCACTCGCCCTTCTATGTGGTATTGTGCCCAAAGTGTAACAGGAAAGCCGCAAATGCCCGCCAATAAAAACCCCAAAAGCCGGTTAAGTATCTTCAACTCCATCTCTTTCCAAAGCTTTAAGGACCAACATAGAAACAAAGAAGCCCTGATAGCGGGCTTCCCGGCTTCGTTGTTATTTCTTCTTCTTTTTGGACTTTCCAATATACTTTTGGTAGAAGTTCCAGTAGTAAGCCTCTTGGATGGATGCCACACGCAAACCCTCCGTCAGGCTTTGACAAACAGCAGCAGGGAATGGTTGTTTTTCCACTTTTTTGGCTTCCAGCATGCGGTGAAGTTCACCGGAGGAGGGGTCCGGATATTCTATTTGCAGCACAGCACCGGGCAAGCCGGTAAAAAACAAATAACCGTCTTTAGCGGGAATGGCAGTAGTGTACCAAAAATGATACTCCGGAATGTCATCATAAGCCAGTAGCGGGTGGCGCTTTACTTCTGCTTTGGTAAGCACCGCCTCTTGGCAAGGGTATCCCAAGACTTCTTTTTTCCTGCCGGTAAACTCCCAGCGTAAGTCCATAAAGGGTTCTTTAGTATAAATCTTGGAAGAGTCTTTAAAAGCGCGCTCATAGGTTATCTCTTTTTTAAGATAATCGATACATACCTTCTGAAAGCTTTCCTTTTCGGTAACACGTGCCCTACCACCCTCTGCGCCTTCGGGGGTATAGACCCGTAGCGGTTTATATTCTTGAAATAAGTTCATTGCACCGGAAAAATAAGCATGCACTTCCGAAGGCTTACTAAAAAAATGGGGGGCGTAGCTGTACACGATATGCAAGCCTTCGGTGCTTCCCTTGTTAGTCTGCGCGGCAGCGTGGTAAGAGCTCAAGCAAACAAAACACAAAAGCAAGTAGTAGATACATTTTTTCATGATACCAAACATTTTGATTTTGTACTTTTATCTTTACAGAAGTTTCCGGATACCCTTACGGTGGGTATCCGGAGGGGGTTACTCACAATTTATGCTTACTCCAAAGATCCAGGACAGTTGCACAACCAGCACTCATAGACAGTGCCATCTTTTTTGGTTATTTTGCAATACACAGCCGGCCACTCCTCATTGGCAGCTTCCCCTTCTTTTAGCACTGCCTGTTCTTCTACGGTTACTTGCTGTTTTTCTTGCTTTTTCTCTTTCTCGTCACCTCCACCACCGTTATTGGCAATAATGGGTGAGGTAGCCACAAGAATCAGTAATGAAACCAGTACTTTTTTCATGACTCTCTAAGTTTTTAATGTTCAACATGATTTAGAAATGATTACCGGTACCGGGTCAATATCCAAACACCTCCCAACATACTAAGCCGGCATCGTATATCGAAAGATGCTCGAACATTGACAGCGCAAGTCTAAAAAAAAAAAAAAAAACACCACGCAAGTAATTTTGTAAAAAAAATCACACAAAATCAGGTACACACCGGGCAAGAACTTCAAACAACAAAAACAGCTTTTTTATCATCTCGAACAGAGCACAAACAACACCTGCCATTTCTCACAGAACGCAAGCGTAGTATGTCATTTCGAACCGAACGCAGTGAGGTGAGAAATCTCAATCTCATCGCAAGAAGCCACAAGAAGCAAAAAGAGACTTCCCGCTTGCGCTCGAAAGGACAGAAAATGATGCTCAAAATGACAAAGAGGAACACCTTTTTGCTCCGGTTGGTATATAAACTTTGCTTTTTTGTATCTTCGTTGCCCGACGAAAGCAGTTTATAACCCCATGGCATCCACTCCCACCTTGTCCATCGTAAGCCCGGTATTCGAAGCGGAAGGTGTGTTGCCGGCACTGCTGGAGCAGCTCCATGTGGTCATGGCGCGCATAGGCTGCCCGTTTGAAATCATCTTGATAGATGACGGCAGCAGCGACGGCTCATGGCCATACATGCAGGCACAAGCAAGCAAACACGCACACATCAAAGCCGTGCGCTTGAGTCGCAATTTCGGACAGCACCACGCCATCACAGCAGGCTTGGACATAGCCCGGGGCGAATGGGTGGTAGTCATGGACTGCGACCTGGAAGACCCACCCGAAGCCATTGCCTCGCTCTGGGAAGCAGCCATGGAAGGCAACTGCGACATGGTGCTTGCCCGGCGTGTACAACGGCGGCACGCTTTTTATAAGCAAGCCGGCGGGCGCTTGTTTTACCGCCTGCTCCATTGGCTCAGCGGGCGCCGCTACGACCCAAGCATTGCCAACTTTGGCATTTATCACCGCAAAGTGGTGGATACACTGCGCCGCATGCGCGAGCCCGTGCGTTTCTTTCCTGCCATGGTACAATGGACCGGCTTCAAAGCCAAAACCCTAGACATCAAACACCGGCAACGCCCCGACGGCCGCCACAGCACCTACGACCTGCGCAAGCTGCTGCGCCTGGCTGTGGATGTCATGCTGGCGCAGTCGGCGCGCCCTATGTGGCTGGTCATACAGCTGGGGTTGGGGCTGGCTGCCCTTGCTTTCTTGTTCAGCATCATCACCTTGGTTCGTTATTTTTTAGGATACATCACCGTGTTGGGTTATGCCAGCCTGATTATATCCATATGGTTTTTGGCGGGGGTGCTGCTCATGTGCATGGGCTTGCTGGGGCTTTACATAGGTAAAATATTCGAGGGCATTCAGGGGCGCCCTCTTTACGTCATTTCGGAAACTGTCAATGTACAAACCCACGAGCATAGAAATACTACACTGGGACAGTGATTTCTTCGGTTATCCGGTTGGAAAATATGTTTTCGAGCAAGCGGATGCCCTTACCTCCCATATTCCTGCGCTCATGGATGAAGCACGGCAAAAGCAAATCCGCTTGTTGTATGTATATACCCCCGTGCAAAGCGGTATTATTGAGCCCATGCAGGCGTCCGGTGGCTTGTGGACCGACCACAAAGTGCACCTCGTCTGTCCCTTGCAAGGACAAGCAAGCCCGGCAACTACCGGTGCAGCCTGTAGTATAAGTCAATATACACTGCCCCACGCTACAACCCGCCTGGAGGCACTCGCTTTGTTAAGCGGTGCACACTCCCGCTTTCGCCTGGACCCTCACTTCCGGAATCAGGAGTTTGAGCGGCTGTACCGCCACTGGATTGCACGCTGCCTGAAGTCTTCCGACACGAGCGTATGGATAGCCGGCACTCCTCAACACCCCACCGCCCTGCTGGCATTGCGCAGCACCCCCCCAACCGCTTACATAGAACTGATTGCGGTGGATTTGCCGGAGCGGGGCAAGGGCGTAGGGCGCTGCCTCATGCAACACGCCGCCCACAGAGCACGGCAGGCCGGCTGCCGCTTCCTGCGCCTCAACACCCAATATCACAACCGCCAAGCAATACAATTCTATGAAAAAGCAGGATTTCAAATAGAAAAGCAGAACTATGTATTTCATTTCTGGTTTTAAAACATGACGTCTTCTTTTGTTAAATTGACTTACTTCGCATATTATTTGTTGTATTCACACACGAAATGAAGCAAAACTAAAAGATGCTAAACAAGTTTAAATACCTTCTGTTGGTGCTGTTTTTAGGGACACTGCACCTTACCCATGCACAATTTGCTCCCTCTTCTGTACTGGCACAAGGCGAGTGGTGGAAGATAGGCATCATGCAACGGGGGCTTTACAAAATCACTTACAACGAACTGAAAGAAGCCGGCTTGCCGGTAGATGCCCTTGACCCGCGCAGCCTGCGTCTGTATGCACATGGCAGCGGCATGCTTCCGCAAGCCAACAGCGCTCCCCGCCCCGGTGATTTACAAGAAGTAGCCATACGTGTAGCAGGCGAAGAAGACGGCAAATTCGACCCCGGCGACTATATTCTTTTTTATGGCGAAGCCCCCTCCCGCCTCTATTACGACGACCAAGCCGGTGAACTGCGCTACGAGCAGCATCTTTATGACAAGTACAACTATTATTTCCTCACCCACTCGCAAGGCAACGGAAAGCGCATAACCGAAACCGCCGGTTCGAGTAGTAACGCCCAAACCCTGACCACCTATGATTATTTTTTGCACTATGAAAAAGACGCTCAGAACATACTGAAAAACGAATTTTCGGCAGGCTCGGGCAGGGAATGGTATGGCGAAATGTTTTTTGTCACCCGTACCTACAGTTGGGACTTCGAACTGCCCGACCTAAGCAGCGACCTGCAATTGCGCATAGTGGCTGCCGGCACCGCCACCACTGCCTCGGCACTCGATATTACCGCCAACGGACAAGCCATCGGCAAGCTTGCATTGCCTCCTGTCTCGGGCAGCAAATATGACTTCAAAGCCAAACAAGACACGGGCAACTATGTGGTGCCGCGCTCGCTTATCACCAACGACAAACTACAACTTTCGCTGTCGTACCCCAACAATGCCTTCAAGGCTTATTTAAATTATATTGAGCTGCGCGGCAAAAGATTAGCCCGCTTGTATGCTGCCGACGATACCCTTTTCTTTACCAACTTGCAAACCCTAAACAGCGGCAACTACCGTTTTGTGATAGAAGGTGCACAAAGCGATGCCAAAGTGTGGGACATCAGCAACCCCTTTGAAGTAAAGCAAATGGCTGCCGTCCGGCAAAACGCACAGCTGTCTTTTTTCTTTTCCGGGGGCGCCCCCCGTTTCTTCGTAGCATGGCAAGGCAGTCCATTTCTTACGGCGGCAAACATAGAAGCCATTGAAAAACAAAACCTTCATGCCCTGCCCACCCCTCAACTGTTGATTGTGGCATATCCCGACTTTCTGCCCGCTGCCGAAAAACTGGCCGAGCATCACCGCCAACACGACGGCATGAGCGTAGCTGTGGTAAGCATCCGGCAAGTATATCATGAGTTTTCGGGCGGCAAGCAGGACCCTACCGCGCTGCGCGACTTCGTGCGTATGCTCTATGAGCGAAGCCCCAACACCCTGCACTACCTGCTGTTGATGGGCGATGCCTCCTATGACTACCGCCACTTATTGGAAAACACACGTTCTCAAAGCCTGGTGCCTACTTACGAGTCGCGCCAATCCCTTCACCCGGTATATAGCTTTTCTTCGGATGACTACTTCGGCTTTTTGGAAAGCAATGAAGGCGAATGGAAAGAGAATTTTCTTTTTACCCCTGCCGATGAACATACGCTTGACATAGGCATAGGGCGCATTCCGTGCAACAGTCTGCAGGAAGCGCAAAACGTGGTGGACAAAATCATTGCCTACGCTACCGAAAACCGCTTCCTGGGCGACTGGCGGCAGCAGTTTGTGTTGGTAGGCGACGACGGCGACAACAACCAGCATCAGCGCGATGCCGACCAACTGGCTGCTTATTTGGAAAGCAACCACCCCGCCTATATTGCACACCGCCTGTTGCTCGATGCTTTCGAGCAGCAAAGCACGCCCTCAGGCGAAATATCGCCGGCCGCACGGCAAGAGCTGTACAGTCTCCTACAGCGGGGCAGTTTGTTGCTCAATTACAGCGGGCACGGCAGCGAGTTTGGCTGGACGCAAGAAGGCATACTCACCTACAACGACATACGGGACCGGTGGAACTGGCAAAACCACTACCCTTTCATGGTTACTGCCACTTGTGAATTTGGGCGCTACGATGACCCTTCGTTGCAGTCGGCTGCCGAAGAAGCCATCCTGCGTGCCGGGGGCGGTGCCATAGGCTTGCTGACCACCACAAGGCCCGTCTATGCCAGTACCAACTTCTTACTGAACCAGAAACTGTATGAAGCCCTCTTTACACCGGTAGATGGGGAGCTGCCCCGTTTGGGCGACCTGATGCGCATCACCAAAAACAACAGTCTGGCCGGCGTGGTGAACCGCAACTTCAGCCTGCTGGGCGACCCTGCCCTGCGACTTGCCTACCCGCGTTATCAAATCAACCTTACACGAATCAACGGCATGGATTATGCCACTGCCACACAGAACGAAGTATTATCGGCATTGGAAGAAGTGCATATGGAAGGCAGCATCACCGACGACAACGGGCAACCCCTCGCATTTGACGGCGAATTGAGCATACGTTTTTTCGATAAAGCCACTTCCCTGCAAACCAAAGGCTCGCAGGGCAACCCGCCCATGACTTATTACAGCTACGACAACCTGCTCTTTCAGGGCAAAGCAAGCGTTGTCAACGGGCAGTTCAGCTTTCGGTTTGTCTTACCCAAAGGCATACAATACTACGAAGGCTATGGCAAGCTGAGTTTGTATGCAGCCGACACACTTCGCAACATAGATGCCGGTGGTGGCACTGCCGGGCTGCGCGTGGGTGGCACGGCTTCCACTTATCCCGAAGACAACATGCCCCCCCGCATTGACTTATACATGAACGACTCTACCTTCCGCAATGGCGACATGGTACCCGCTTCTTCCGTGGTGTATGCCCGCTTCTACGACGAACACGGCATCAACCTGACAGGCAGCAGCCGCGGACAAGGCATTGTGCTCATACTCGATGACTCTCTCACCTTCCGGGCGGGCAACTACTATTTTGCCGACCGCGATGACTACACACGCGGCACTTTGCGCTACCCCCTCTCCGACTTGCCGCCGGGCGAACACAGCCTGCGCCTGCTGGCTTGGGATACATACATGAATCCCGCCGAAGCCAATATCCGTTTCGTTATCAGCGACAGCCAAAGTGTGCATATCCACACGGTGGAAACCTATCCTAACCCTTTCGGCAGCTCGCTCAGCTGGATGGTAGCCCACGATGTAGCCGGCGAAGCAGTGAATGCACAAATTGAGCTTATCAACAATATGGGGCAGAAAGCCGCCACCCTCACCGCTTATCATCCTCACGCCCCCCAAAGGTGGCGAATAGAAAGCGGCAATCTGTCGAATTTGCCAAATGGTTTGTATATTTACCGTCTTATATTACGTGCCCCGAAAGGAGAAGCCGTCTATTCAGGAAAAATCATAAAAAATGAATAAAGCCGCCTTTCTTTGCTTATGAAACACCTCTTTACTCAAGTGAAATCAAACAGGAAGAACTCGATGAAAAAACTGTGGATTAGCATTTTACTGACAGGCAGCAGCCTGTATGCCGGCTATGGGCAGGGCAGTCCGGCACCTGTCATCAGCGGACAGGACACCACCAAGCGCCCCATCACTACGGCCGTTCCCTTCGTGAACATAGCCCCCGATGCCCGCTCTGCCGGCATGGGCGATGCCGGCGTGGCGCTCATGGATGCCGATGCCAATGCGGCTTATTGGAACCCTGCCCGCATCGCTTTTGCCGAAAAACAAGCAGAAGTGTCACTCTCGTACTCTCCTTGGCTGCGCAAGCTGGTCAACGACATGTCGCTTACCTTCCTCTCGGGCTATTATAAGTGGGATGAACGCCAAGCCGTTGACCTTTCGTTGACCTATTTCGACCTGGGCGACATACAATTCACCGACCAGAACAACCAATCGCTGGGCGATTACCGCCCGCGTGAATTTGCCGTGCGGGCACACTATTCGGTACTGTTGTCCGAGTATTTCTCCATGGCAGTGGGCGGTTTCTTCATCCACTCGAATATTGCCGGCAACGTGAGTACTTCCCAAACAGGCCAAGCCAAGCCGGGCAATAGTGCCGGTGCCGATGTGGCTGCTTTCTACCGCCGCCAAGGGCTGAATGTAGGCAACCGGGAAGTGGACCTGGCCTTTGGTGTGAATATCAGCAACATAGGCGCCAAGATGTCTTATTCAGACGACAATGTGAAAGATTTCATTCCTACCAACTTGCGCATAGGCACGGCCATAGGCTTGCATTTGGACCCTTACAACAAGGTAACCTTCCTTATCGATGCCAACAAACTGCTGGTGCCTACGCCGCCTCAGGTGGACAGCCAAGGCAACATAGTAAAGGGGCAAGACCCGAGGGACTTAACACTCCTGCAAGGCATTTTCCGCTCTTTTGGCGACGCCCCGGGCGGCTTCAAGGAAGAGTTGCAAGAGTTTGTAGGCAATTTTGGCGTGGAATACAGCTATCAAGACCTCTTTTTTGCACGTGCCGGCTATGCTACCGAGCATAAAAACAAAGGCGACCGCAAGTATTTCTCCGTTGGCTTGGGGGCGCGCTATCAAGTATTTGGTATCGATGCAGCCTATTTGATTCCTACCCAGCGCAACCACCCCTTGGCAGAAACCTTGCGTTTTACTTTGCGCGTATCGTTCGACAAAAAAGAAGCTGATTAACACCTTAAAAAAAATTCATGCTGAAAGGGAGCTGCTTTGCCAGCTCCTTTTTTGCTTGAGCCTGCATGTATCTAAATTTCCCTCCCCGTTTTGAATGAAGCGAAGCGCTGCTTGTCATCTCGAACGAGCGAAGGAACGCACGAACCCACGTAGGAGGGAGAAATCTCATCACAGCCAAGCCAAACAAGAAAGCAAAAGAGATTTCTCGCTAGCGCTCGAAATGACAAAAGAGGAGAGTCCGAAATGACAAAGAAAGAGCACGAAAAAGTAAAAGGAGCCTTGAAAAAGCAACAAAAAGACGGCTTAAAGAAAGAGAGCCGACAATATGACAAAGAAAGGATGGCCCCACACATAGCGCTTAGCTTGTCATCTCGAACGAGCGAAGCGAGTGAGAGATCTCATCAAGCCAAGCCACAAGAAGCAAAAGAGATTTCTCGCTGCGCTCGAAATGACAAAAGGGAATGCCCGAAATGACAAAGAAAGAGCCCGAAAGCCCAAAGGGAAGACTCGAAAGCGTGAAGAGGAAGGTTTGAAAACATGAAAGAGAGAGCACCCGGAAGGACAAAGAGAACATAAAATGCCTGTTTCGCTTTAGCCTATCAAAGCAGGAAAGCCGGGCACCAACGCACCCGGCTTCCTGCTTTTTTTACCTAAGGTTTATTTACGTTTCTTGTTTTTTCTTTTCTTTTTATTCTTTTTCTTTTTACCCTTCCCTTGTGTCATCTCTTCTGCCAACTGCACCGCCTTGTAAGCATTCACGATACCGTCTGATATACACAATTCATCAAAAGATATCATGTCATTACGGCTGCCGGGTTTGTTCACCTCCATACCTTCATATTTCACCACCGACTGCATGATGATGTCTTTTACCTGCCGGGCTGTCAGCTCCGGATAGTAAGACATAATCAGCGCAGCCACCCCGGCAGTAGCGGGCGATGCCATGCTGGTGCCTTGCAGGTCTTCGTATTGGTTGTTGGGTACAGTAGAGTAAATGGCCACACCCGGCGCAAAAACATCTACAGTTTTGTCTCCGTAATTAGAAAATGACGCCACAAACTCTTTGGGGTCGTTTGCCCAAGAAGAAGCCCCTACTTCCAACCAGGCTTGCGCCTGTTGGTCATTGTTGCGTTCGTTACCAAAAAACTTGGTAGGGAAATTGGGCTCTACATCGGTATTTTTACCATCGTTGCCGGCTGCATGCACCAATAAAACACCTTTCGATTCGGCATAGCGAATGGCTTCATCTACCCACTCTTTGTGCGGCGAGTAAGCTTTGCCGAAGCTCATGTTGATAAGATGTGCCCCATTATCTACCGCATAGCGGATGCCCAAAGCCACGTCTTTGTCGCGCTCGTCGCCATCGGGTACCACACGCACCGGCATAATCAATACATTGTCAGCCACGCCGTCCATACCAATGCCGTTGCCGCGCACGGCAGCAATGATGCCGGCTACATGCGTACCATGAGTGGCGTCCGGTCCTTCCACATCGGCATTGCCATAAAAGCGGTCGTTGATGTCTTCGGGATTATCGCCTACAATGGTGCGCGGGTTGAAATCGGGGTTATAACCATACTTCATGAGCCCCTCGAAGTAGCTTTTATACTCCTCCAGGTCAGCTTCCGACAAACCACGCATTTGTGTGAGATATAAGTAAGTGGCTTTTTCTTCTTGCAGCTCGTCTTCTTCGAGTTCGTTGAGTACTTCGGGGGTCAGCTCCTCTACTTTCAGACGCTCTTTCAGCTTCTTACAAGCATCAGCAAAAGGCTCATAGATGCTCATAAATTGTTGATAGCGCTGTTTTGCCTCTGCATAAGCCTGCTCGTATGCTTTTTTTATCTCTAAATAATGGTCATAATCTTCTTTGTCTTTTCCGCTCAAGGTGGCAGGGTCAACCTCCTTAAAACGCTTGTTGTAAGCAGCATACAAGCGGGTAAGCTCATAAGTATCATGATACACGTTCTTTCCGTCCTTACCGCCTATGAAATTCCATCCGTGCACATCGTCGATATAGCCGTTTTTGTCATCGTCGATGCCATTGCCGGGGATTTCATCCTCATTGGTCCATATATGTCCCTGCAGGTCTTCATGTTCTATATCCACGCCCGAATCGATGACCGCCACAATGACCGTACGTCCTTTTTTGCCTTTCAGCAGTTCGGCATAGGCACGCTCCACGCTCATCCCCTTCACGCCGTCTTGCTCGTTGTCCAGGTTGAACCAGTTTTTTGGCGGCTCTTCTTGTTTTATTTGTGCTGCCGCCTTCATGGGCGGGTATGCCGACTGTGCTTGGGCAGCTGCTGCCAACAACAGGCTGATGCCCAATGTAGTTATGCCTTTTTTCATTGTTTTAAGTTTTTATTTGATTTTTTCTATCTTCTTGCAAAGATAGCTATTTTCATAACAAAACGACTCCACCGGTTTTTTAGTACACTCCTTTATTGACGTTGACACTTTTATCGTTTCACAATGGTTATTGGTCTTACATAGCATTTCTTTCGTCGAAAGAAACAAACTGTGAGAAGAAATATACATATTTTTAAACCGTAAAATATTTCAAACTATGCGCAACATAGACTTTTTAACAGCCAAAGCCAATCATATCAACTGGCGTATCAGGCTGCTCAACTACCTGGAAGGCAAAGAGAGCCTTAGCCATGAAGAAGTGCTCTCTCACACAGACTGCCGCCTCGGGAAATGGATTTACGCGCAAGGAATGGAAAAATACGGACAGCTGAAGGACATGCAGCAGCTGGAAGAAATACACAAGCAGCTGCACGAAGCCACTGCCAAGGTGGTGCTGCTCAAAGAGCAAGGCAAGAATGCCGAAGCCGGGGCAGAGTATGAAAAAATGAAGCAATTATCTGAAAAACTAATCCAAACACTCGAAGCACTTGACAAACAAGTAGAAGCATCGCTGTAAAAATAAACCCAAGACAAACAATATGAACAGATACACCAACCTGAGAAACACCTACAAAACAGCCCTGTATGTTATTGCCGGTCTGGTTCTTTTGGCGGAAGTCATTACCCAAGTCACTGTAAACGACCTGGAGGCCACCCTGCTGGCGCAAGGCATCGAGCCAAGCGATCAGCTTTACACTTTGCGCGTTGCCACCTACGGCGTAGGGCTCATGATACTGGCAGTGCTGCCCTTCTTGGCCTATGGCTTCTTTCGCCCGGTAGTTGACACCATCGAAAGACAAGTGGCGGAGATAGAGTCGCAAAACCGGCGTCTGAAAGAAAGCGAAGAGCAGATGCGCGAGCTGCTGGAGCAAACGCTTGCCCAAAGTGAAGAGTTACTCAAAACGCGGGAAGAACTGGAGTCTTTGTTGAAAAAAGAGCAAGAAAGCAAAAAGCTACTGGAGGAAAACGAGGAGCAGATGCGCGAGCTACTCATGCAAACACTCGAGCAAAGTGAGCAGCTGCTCAAAACCCGGGAAGAGCTGGAGCGGGCCCTGAAGGAAGAGCAAGAAACCAAGCAAAAGCTGGAAGTGCTGGTCAAACAGCTGCAAGAGGCGCAAACCAAACTTATTCAATCGGAAAAGATGGCATCTTTGGGTGTACTCACGGCCGGCATCGCCCATGAAATCAACAATCCCATCAACTTCGTGTACAATGGTATCGACACACTGCGTATGCTGCTGCAGGATATGTTTGAAGTAGTTGATGCTTACGAAGCCCTGCATCCGCTCAAAGCCGATTATCAACAACTGCTGGCTCAGCTTGAAAAGGTAGAAGCCCTGAAAGAAGAAATAGACTTCGAAGAAGTGAAAAAAGATATTCATGCGCTGGTGGGCGACATAGCCAAAGGCGCCAGCCGCACCATGGAAATAGTGAAAGGGCTGCGCACCTTCTCCCGCCTCGACGAAGAGGAGCGCAAAGTAGCCGACATCCACGAGGGCATCGACTCTACCCTCATTTTGCTGCAAAACAAATACAAAAACCGCATTGAAATCAAAAAGTATTACGACCCTGAGTTAAAACCATTTGCCCATTATCCCGGGCAGCTCAACCAGGTATTCATGAACCTGATAAGCAATGCCATTCAGGCAATTCCCGAAGAGCGCACCGACGGCAAAATAGAAATTTACACCGAAGACAAACAAGAAAACGTCGTCATTCGCATCAAAGACAACGGTGTGGGCATCCCCGAGGACAAGCTGCAGCGCATCTTCGAGCCCTTCTTTACTACCAAGCCCGTAGGTGTGGGCACCGGCTTGGGGCTGGCCATCGTGCATTCCATTATAGACAAACACGGCGGACAAATAGAAGTACACAGCGAAGTAGGCAAAGGAACCGAGTTTATCATTGTTCTGCCCAAGCATGAAGTGTGAAACAATCCAAGAAACCATAAAATTCTACTACGATGAAAGGAACTATTTTAACCTGCTTAGAAGAAACTATAGCAAAGAAATACGGACAAGCAAACTGGCAAGAGGTGCTTCGCCGCTGCGACCTGCCGGCAACCCACCACTTTGCATTGGAAATCGATAAAGACATAGACGAGCAACTCAGTGTACAGCTCTTTGTCAAAAGCGCTGAGGTATGTGGCGTATCACTCCAGCAAATCTTCGATGACTTTGGCGAATATTGGTGCCTGCATTACGCCCCCAAAGTGTATAAAGCGCTGTATATGGGCACTAAAAGCACCAAAGAGTTTATTACCAAGCTGGACTTCATTCACGACATCGTAACCAAGCGCATTCCCAATGCGCATCCACCCCGCTTTCAATACCGGTGGAAATCCGATAATGTCCTGCTGCTTCATTATCAATCAAGCCGTGGGCTGATAGACCTGCTTATCTCTTTAATCAAAGGCTTGGATAAGTATTTCAACAACCATACAAGCGTCGAAAAAATCGACAACGAACACCTTCGACTCACTTTTCACGAACAATAAAGAAGTTTTTAAAGAGCTATGCAAGAAGACAGAAACAAGCATAAAGACATCCATATTTTATACGTGGACGACGAAGAGAGCAACCTGCGTATTTTCAAAACTGCTTTCAAGCGTAAGTACACGGTGCATACGGCCACCTCAGCCCAGGAAGCCATCGACATTCTCAAAGAGCATCCGGTTCATATATTGATTACCGACTACAAGATGCCGCAAATGTCCGGCGTGGAGCTGCTCGAATACACCGTAGAGCGCTACCCCAACCTCATTCGCATGATATTAACCGGCTTTGCCGACATAGAAGCCATCGTGCGGGCAGTCAATAAAAGTGGCATTTATCAATACATCACCAAGCCATGGGACCGCGGCGAGCTGGAAATGATCATTGAAAAAGCCATTGAAACCTTGCGCCTGCGCGACGAACGCGAGCGCCTTATTGAGGAACTGCGCCAACTGAACGCCTCGCTCGAAGAGAAAGTGCGTGAGCGCACCGCCGAAGTAGAGCAGTTGCTTGAAAAGGTGCAAAGCAGCATACGCTATGCCCAACGCATACAGGAAGCTATGCTTCCTTCCAAGCAGGAATTGCAGGAAATCATTGGCGAGCATGTGCTTTTTTACCGCCCACGCGACATCGTATCGGGCGACTTCTACTGGGTAGCCCATAAAACAGAAAATGGGGAAGACAAAACCATTGTTGTGGTAGCCGACTGCACGGGACACGGTGTGCCCGGCGCCATGATGAGTATGGTGGGGATCAACCTAATTGCCCAGGCGGTGTACGACCGTGAAATTCATGCGCCCGGTCAAATTCTTTCTTTCATCAACCAAGGTATTATAGAAAGGCTGCGACAAGAAGAAACCGTTTCACGCGACGGCATGGACGCCGTAGCGCTATGCATCGATCGTAATAAACGTAAGATAAGCTTAGCCGGGGCGAAGCTGGGTGCCCTCATCATTCGAAGGGACGAGGTGGAAGTGTTAAAAGGCAGCCAACAAGCCATCGGTGGATATGAGCAGGAAGAAGCCTCTTTCGAAGAAATAAACCTGCCATATGAGCCCATGCATATTTACCTCTACACCGACGGCTTTCAAGACCAGTTTGGCGGTGAGTCGGGCAAGCGTTTCTACAGCAAAAACCTTGTTAACCTCATCGAAGAGATTTATCAGCAACCCTTTGCCATACAAGCGGAGCGCCTTGCCCACACTTTTGACGAATGGAAAGGCAGTCTTTCACAGGTAGATGATGTGACGGTGCTCGGCTTCCGCTTTGAGCCATAAAACGGACATGTAAACGAAAACAGGCTTTGCCTTTCAGTCTTTACGGCTTTGTCATTTTGGGCATCCTTGTTGTCATTTCGAGCGCAAGCGAGAAATCTCTTTTGCTTCTTGTGGCATGGTGTTACGAGATTGAGATTTCTCGCCTCACTACGTGAGATTCGAAATGACAAGTTACGTGAAACAAGAAGCCTATCTTTAAGCAGCATTCCCATAAAAACAAAGTATCCAACAATCCAAAGGCGCCTTATGCATAAGGCGCTCTTTTTTCATGCAAAATCCTGTATCTTTGCAGCGAACAAGAACTACATGCATGGCAGAGATAGGAACAGACATAGAGAAGGCACGTGCTTATTTGGAAGCCGGACAACTGGTAGCCATTCCTACCGAAACCGTCTATGGCTTGGCTGCCAATGCTCTCAATCCCGAAGCAGTGGCGCAAATATTTGCGGTAAAACAACGCCCTCATTTCGATCCGCTGATTGTGCACACCGACCGGCTCGAAAAAGCCATGCAATGGATAGCCGCCATTCCTGCCCCCTTGCAGCAGCTGGCCGAGGCTTTCATGCCCGGACCTTTGACTTTGGTTGTCCCCAAAAAAGACATAATACCCGACATTGTTACGGCCGGCTTGCCCACGGTAGGGCTGCGCATTCCTTCACACCCCCTCACGCGCCGCCTGCTGGCTTCGCTCAACTTTCCGGTAGCAGCGCCCAGTGCCAACCCTTTCGGCTATGTGAGTCCGACCAATGCCCGGCATGTAGAGGCACAATTAGGCGAACACATCCCCTATATTTTAGACGGTGGCAGCAGTCAAATTGGTTTGGAGTCAACCATCGTGGCGTGGAACGAAGAAGCGCAAAAACCCATTGTACTTCGTTTGGGCGGCATTCCTTTGGAAGAAATAGAAAAAGTAGCCGGCAAGGTGATGCTGCAAACCCACTCTTCGTCCAACCCCAAAGCCCCGGGCATGCTGTCGGCTCATTATGCCCCAAGAAAAAAGGTATTTCTTTCGCTGGAAGCCGCACTCAGGATATATAGTCCACAGGAGCTGGGCGCCATCGTATTCAAAGAACCGCTTGCCGTGCTGCCTGTAGAAAACCAACTTCTTCTATCGCCACAAGGCAATTACGCGGAGGCGGCTCAACGCCTGTTTGCTGCCTTGCGTGAAATAGAAGAGCTGCCTGTCAAGGCAGTGGTGGCACCCCTGCTGCCCGAAGAACACCTGGGGCGCGCTATCAATGACCGCTTACGCCGGGCAGCCGCTTCGGCATGAGTATCGAGTACAGCTTTATTAAATGAAAAGACCAAACAAGCAGTGTAAGAGACTATAATCCTTGCTGACTTCCATTCTATGTATTTTCATTTTTTATGTGGTGACTTTGTGTTCAACACACCGTCTTCACTCAAAAAACTTTTATTTTTTAAGAGTTTATTTCTCTTTTTGCCGAAGCCACCTTAACTAAAAGCAACAGCCTATGGATCAAGGCAATAAACATACCTCACAACTCAAACAAGCCGTCTCTGCTGCTCATGAGTATGCCTTCAAGACGTTGCACGACGAAATCGAAGCTCATGAACAATTTTTGAAACAAGTGCAACACTTGCTCCGGACTCCGGCACCCACCTACAAAGAGCTGCAAACGCAGAAAGAAGCCTTTGCCCGTTTGATACAACAAACAGAACGGCGGCTGAAGCGGCAACAGTTGTTTTTTTCCCGGGATCGGCAAGCTTATGTACAACGCGTGGAAAGTGTTCTTTTGACACTGCCCGAAATGGTAGAGCACACCCAAGCACGGGAGCGCTATTATGTGCAAGCAGGCGACCCCGCAATAGCTTACCTCATAAAACCACTCAAGCGCACCGGATGGCAGCTAAGCCGCTTGCCGCGACGCATTGCCAATTTGTTCCGCAAACAAAAACAAAGCATCGGCTATGGCCGTCAACGCACTGCCCTTCGTGGCATTGCTGCTCATGTGTGCCTCTACCAACTACCGCAGGCGCTCTTGCCCGTTTATGTGGAGTGGTTTCAGCTGATGAATCAACAGTTTGCCGCTGTCAAGCAATTGAGCATAGACAAAAGCAAGGCACTGTTTCCGCTCACCGGCGGCAATTCATCCGAAGACGTAGCGGCCCTCTTGGAAGCACTAAATGCCTTTGCCAAACGGCAAAGCGAATATATCACTCAAGAGCTGCTCCGGCAACACAGCACCCTCGCCGAAGATTTGTATGCCAAAGCAGGCACTTGGGAGCTGTCGAACCGGCGCTTCCGGACAGCAGCCCTCCGGCGAAAGCAACGCCGGCTGGATAAACGTTACCGCAAAGCACTCTTGCCCCACAACAGACTTGCCACTGCCCTGCTTTCCGACTGGCGCACACATGAGTCGCTCATTAAAATAAGCTGCGAAATAAAGCTTCAGGAAGCCCATTTGCTTGACCATTGGCAGGCGCTCCGGCAAGCCCTTGCCCAAACAAGCATAGAAGGCAGTTGCACGTTCATGCATGCGCTGGAGCAAGAAATCAGCACGCAGCAAACAACAAGCCCACAAGCTATCAACGAATGGCTTGTGCGCCTGCAAGCGGAAAGGCAACACATGGAATCGCGCCTCCGCCAATTGCTCGACACACACAAGCCCGGCGAACAACTCACTGCCTACGAACTGTATCTGGATGATTTCTTTAAAAAACAGACACTCTTTCGCCCCCTCATACCACAAATCAACTTCCGGCGGGGTATTGCCAAGAAAGTTAGTTTTGTGAATCTCAACCAACTGATACAACATGAAAGCCTGCCGGCCTACCGTAAAGCACTCAAAGAAGTCAAAACAGAGCTGGCACGCGCGCTTACCAAAGTAGAAAGCCGCCTGCTTCAAAACTGGGAGGCCGTGCTGTTCAACTTTCATACCGTTACCGAACGGCTACAAAACGAAAAAGAAGAAGTATCGGCAAAGGATGTACTGACGGGCGCTTTGCAGCGTGCCGCCGAGCAAATACGCCAAGCCGGCATGGATTTTCAACAGATAGTAGGGGCGGCACAAAACAAGCTGCAAGAAGCAGACAGGCGCTTCGTGGAACGCCTGCTGGAGATGGAGCAAATAGATCGCCTGCTGGGCTTGCAGTTGCGTATCCGCAAAGCCCAAGCCCGCGAGCGTCTGCGCCACTACCGCCAACAAGCATGGGATTTTCTTGTGCACCTGCCTGCCCATCTGCTGGCCGCTTGGCGAACCGGCAAAACCAAAGTCATCGAGTATTACCACAAAATAGCCATTCGCCTGGGGCTTTTAGACAACCCCCTCTTGCTGGAGATCCCCATTGCCGATTTTTTGGCAACCGCTTCGGCACGCGTACAGTCCCTGCCTTTCATCTATCGCAAATTGTTTGAGCCTCAGCCATTGGACAACTGGCGCTTTTACATACCACGCCCCGAGGCTGAACAGCAGGTGAAAAAAGCGTTTGAAAACTGGCAAAAAGGGGGCTTTGCTCCCATTGTGGTTACCGCCGAGGCAGGCAATGGTAAAACTACCTTTTTGAATTATGTAAAAGTGCATCTGCTGCCCGCAACATTACCGGTACATATCATTGACATTCAGCAGCGTATTGAGCACGAAATAGAGCTGGTTCATCTCTACAAGCAACATTTGGGCTTGTCGTTTGCCGAAGACACGCCCGAAGCCCTCTGCCAAGCTTTGCTGCAGCTTCCCCGCTGCTGTATCATTGTTGAAAATATGGAGTACTTGTTCACACGGCAAGTCGATGGTTTCTCGGTTATATTGCAACAGCTCAAAATCATGTCTCAAACCAACAGCAATGTTTTTTGGATTGGCTCTTGTCATCACTACAGTTGGCAATATTTACAAAAAACCAAGCAGGTCGATGATTTTCTGGCCTACCCGCCCATTCATCTGCATGCTTTCAAAAAAGAAGAAATCGAAAAGTTGATTCTCCAAAAACATCAAATTAGCGGCTATGAACTGCGTTACCAAAGTTCAGCAGTAGAAAAACAGAGTCGCAAGTTCCAAAATCTTGACTACGAAGCGCAACAAGCGCTGCTCAAAGATGAATTTTTTAAAGATCTTCAAAACATTATACAAGGGAATCTGCGCATAGCACAGCTGCTGTGGGTTAATGCCATCGAGCAGTTCGACGACCAAGCCATTTATATCACCTCGCTCAAAGGCATTCATTTTTCGTTTTTGAAAGAGCAGAGCATGCAAAAGCTTCTGGTCATGCGCGCTTTGTTGTTGCATGGGGCTGCCCATCGCGATACGCTTGCCCGCTGTTTGCGCCTGCCTGCCGGCGAAATCAACACTTTGCTGCTGCTACTGATGGATGACGGCATCGTATTGCAACGCCCCGACGGATACTATCACCTGCATCCCATCCTTTATCAAGCTATTGTTCAAGTTTTGAAAAGCCGCAATATCATTCATTAAAATGCGAAAGACCATGAAAATACGCGTATATTATCTTCCCTTCTTGTGGCTGCTGTGCATGCTGGTAGCCACTCCGCAAGCCCGTGCCCAACAAAGTCCTGCCCAAGACAGCTTGGCAGTGATACGTATCGAAGCGCAGCAAGTGCAGCTCCAGTTGCAAACGCCTGCAGTCACTCAAGAGAAAAAAGAAGCCAAGCAAACGGAAGAGGCATCCAAAGGCATTCAGAACCCGCCGCCGTTGCATAAAGTCTTTGCCTGGCATAAGATATTCTGGGCTATAGTTTTTGCGTTGGGCGGTTATTTCATCATCCGTTTTAGTTCTGCTTTGCTGGAACGCTTTGCCGAGCGGAACGCCCAATACCGCATACAAGTCAAAGGCTTGTTGCCCATCATCAAAATTTTCGGCTGGCTCACCGTGCTTTTCATCATCATAGAAGGTGTCTTTGCCCCTCCCATAGAAACCATTCTGACCATCTCGGCTTCGCTGGGCATTGCCGTTGGCTTCGCCTCACAAGATATTTTGCAAAATGTCTTTGGGGGCATTTTAATCCTTTTGGATGCTCCTTTCAAAGTAGGCGACAAAGTGGAAATAGGCGGGCAATACGGCGAAGTGGTAGAAATCGGCTTGCGCTCTACCCGCATTGTCACACCCGACGACTCTCTGGTGAGTGTTCCCAATGGCAAGCTTATGAATGAAGCCATCATCAACTCCAATGCAGGTGAACCCAACTGCCAAGTAGTTGCCGAACTCTTCCTGCCGCCCTACATAGACACCCAACTGGCGCGTAAAATAGCCACCGAAGTAGCGCAAACGTCGCAGTATATTTATCTGAACAAGCCCATTACCGTGCTTTTCTTTCATACGCTGAACCAACAGCGCCCTTATTTAAAGATGCGTTTGAAAGCTTATGTAATGGACATACGCTTTGAGTTCAACTTCAAAAGCGAAATGACGGAGCTCTTTTTGCAGGAAGCCCGCCGCCAAGGTCTCTTTTCCGATGCTGACCTGAAAGGGTAAAAAATGGGGGCAGAGACAGTAAGCAAAGCAATACGTCTCCGGCTGCTTCTGTTCTCTTGCCCCTCTTTTCTTTTCGTTTTATTTATTTTTCAACCTTCCCTCCTTCCCTCCTTTGTCATTTCGAGCGCAAGCGGGAAATCTCTTTTGCTTCTTGTGGATTGGTACGATAAGATTTAGATTTCTCACCTCACTGCGTTCGGTTCGAAATGACAAGCTATGCTTCGCTCGTTTGAGACAGCAGGCTGCGTGAGGTGAGAAATGACAGCTTATACTATTACTATGCTTTGTGCTTGCGCCCTGCTCTTTGAGGTCTTCTTTTATCACCCTGTGTCCCTTCTTGTCTTTTCGAGGTAGCGGGATTTAAAAGTTCCACTGTGTGCCTATGGTCACGTAAACGGGCATCACCCAATAAAGGGCGGAGCTGCTGCCTGTATCGCTCACACTACGAATTTCTATCCCGGAAAGGTTGGTCAGGTTGCGCCCCTCTATCCATACAGGAAACTTGCGTTTCGGGTGCCAGTAGCAGGTAGCTTCAAGGTCGATATAGTAGCTTCCGGGCGAGTCGTTAAACTGAAGCCAGTGTTGCTGCAATTCTACACGCAACCGCTTATCGAAAAAGTCGAAGTAAGTATCCAGCTGTAGATGGTGAATGAGGTTTTCGTTCCGGAAAGCACCGGTGCTTGCACTTCTTACCAGCGTGCGCGTTTGCCGACGGTCGGCAGATAAGCGATAATTGAAAAAGCCAAAGAAGGCAGAACGCAAAGCTGCCGACACACTCCATTGCTCACTCTGCCACCAGCGGTCATCTTCCGCAAGGCGGTTTCTGCCGGTCGTCTGGAAGTAATTCGCCTTAACAGCCAACCCCGCCAGCAAGAAATCCATATACCAAGCCGGTAAGTCTATACTTGTCTTCCATTGATAGCTGTCATCGAGCAACACGTGGTTGTATAGTGAAAGAACCGGTGAAGGCAGGAACTGTTGTGCATAGGTATGGTCTTGGTATTGTCCTCCCAAGGCTATTTTTAAGTGATAATGAGTTTCCAATTGCACATCACCGCCATAGCGGTTTACTACCCGGAAGGGGGCGCCTCCGGTGCGTACCGAACGAAACTCACGCATCCATAAAGGTGATGCCACGGTCGCTAAGTCCGGTGTAAAGCGTTCCCATTTTTGCGTGAGCATCAAGGTGGTTTTGCCCTTATTTTTGTTTTGTTTGCGACTCCGAAGGTCAATGTTATGGCTCATCGTCAGGCGTCCTGTGATGTTGGTATAGCGGGTACGAAAGGTATCGACCTGTGTTGCCTGCTCAAAGCCTGCCTGCAGTTGCCAAAATGTTTTCAGGCGCTTGCCTCCTGCCATCCATTCGGTCTGTGCCATCCATTGCTGTTTCTGCAAGCTGTACGGGGGGCTATAGCTCAAACTGTCGCCGGTTTGACGGTCGTCGTTCAAGAAATAGAGCCGGGGCACCAAACGCTGCGTGTGGCGGTTGTACCATATACCCAATTGGCGGCGGCTGTCTCTCCGTGCTGCTTTGAAGTGCCATAATATATTGCCTTCCATACGTTCTTCTTCGAGACGCAACTGCTGCCGCGCCCGGGACAAGGCTTCCGCTGTCTCCCGCCAAGCCCCATAGCGGTCGAAGATGCCGTCCACCCGCATTTCATCTACCATTTGCCCGCTTTGGTAGTAGAGGTTCATCTCCAAGCCATGGCGCTTGTGCAGACGCTTTGCCCATTTGAGGCTGTGTTCCTGCCCTTGGTGCTGCAAGAGCGAACGACGCGACAACGAGTCATTGGCTTGCCCGTCTATGAAGTACAGGTTGGAAAAGCGGTTGTCAAACTGGTGGCGGTTGAGCAGCGAGCGCCATTTGATGCTTGTGGTCGGTGAAAGCGTGTTTTCATACAAAAATCGCCCGGCTATGCTTCCCCTGTATTGGCGTATGTCGTCGCGGCTTTCGGTAGAAAAGCGGATGTCATTTGCCCGGAAATCGCTGCTGTAGGTGAACGGATACCCCAAATCGTTGTAATAACCAAAACCGGACAGAATCACCTTCGAGGAATCGTTGAGGTATTTCACCAAGCCTATGTTGTCGGATACCACGCTGCCGCCGGTTGTATTAGGGAAAATATAAGGGATGCTCATGCCGTAGAATTCGGTGGCACTTTGTGTAAAGGGTTGTTGCACATACAAGAAGTTGTCGCGGTAGTCGTAGCCCCCAAATTGGCTGCTTGCCGTCTCGCCCAAGCTATTGTGATGCAAGAGGTTAAAGTATTTGTCGTATTTTTTGCCGGCGCCTTCCTGAACGCCCCCCCGCCGTTGGCGTATATAAAACATTGAAGCGTTGATTTTGCGTCGCCAGTCGTTGCCTGCATGCGCTTGCACACTGCCCGTCCATGTATGAAGAAAGCGCTCGCTTATTTTCAGGTTTAGAATCAGTTTGTTTGAAGTAGTGATGCCCCGCAGTACCTCTTCCTCTTCGAAGCGGTCCACAAAATGAAATTCCTCAACCAAATCTGCCGATATGCTGTTGATAAGCTGTTCGTAATAGCTACCGGTGAGGTTGTCACCTTCCAGATACACGTTCTCCACCAGCTTACCGCGGTAATATATCTTGCCGGCTTCGACCTTCACATCAGGCAATTTGTTCAATACATCGGCAACGGTCAGCTCGGTGCTGTCGCGGTAGTCTTCGCTGCGAAAGATGGCACTGTCGCCCACGATTTTTACAGGATATTTTTCACCTTCCACAACCACTTCCTCCAGTTCATAGTTTTTAGGTTGCAGCCGGAGCTGCACAAAAAACTTGCCGTCCCAGCGAGCACGGTATTCTTCATAGCCCAGGCTCATCACCCAAAACCAGTAGCCGCCCTCTGCTTGTTGCTCAGCGGACATCTCAAAGTAGCCGTTTTCGTCCGATACGGTATAGGCATATTGCCTGGCACCGCTGCTGTCGCTCAAAAGCACATAAGCCCCTACTACCGGTTCGCGGGTAAGCGTGTCTATTACTTGCCCCTGTATCCTCACCTGCTGTGCATATGTGGGCATTGCCCCCCAAAAAAAGCATAGCAAGAGTAAAAAGACAGCGATATATTTTTTCATGTTAGTTTACTCTCTTTATATTTTGGCGCTCCTATCTACTAATGAGAGCGCCTTGGCTTCGACTTCTGTCTTACCAGCTTGCCGAATATAGCAAAAGAAAACATCGAAAGAGGTAGAGATGTAGAAATTATTTTCGCCTTACTTTCTTCTAAGCATAAGGAAAAAAGGCTTCCCCCTCTATTCTATATAAATTTATTGATTCTGCGGGTTAAGCTGCGACATACTTGCCGGCAGCCTTCCCAAAATACGTTCTCCACCTTTCAGTTTTTTTATTTGGGTATATAGTCAGCATAATCCTTCTCTCTATACATTTCTTTTACTTCTTCATCCGTTCTTACTGAGACATCTGCGCTCGAAGCCCCTATTGTCGCGATTAGTTTTCGTCGCCATTGCTTGATGCCCTCACCAAAAGCTTTCAAGTACGTTTCACGGTCTATGCAGTCATCTTTTGGTAAGCGGGGTACTTTGCCACTAAGCTGCTCATATTGCTTTTGTACTTCTTTGGTAGAACTGTAGGACTGGAACAGAAAGTTGACTTTTCTTTTGCTGTCATAAGCTTCGAGAATCAAACCGGGCAAGCCACGCAGCTTCCATGGACCATAAGGATAGGGCAATTCCGGGCAATACCAGGCCACATAGCGCCGCCCGCGAAAATCGCCCTCGGCTCTGTAGCATGTAAAGTTGGCTATCTTCTTTTTCTGATTTGGAAAAAGTTTCCAAGCTATTTTTAAAGCACTCTCTGGTTCACAATATGCGGGATAAGAAACAAACATAGTCCTTTCTTGCGAGACAGTGTCGAAATCAACCACATATTCACCTTCAAAAACCAACCATGTTTCTCTTTTCAGTTTCCCTTCCTCAATGTTGATATTGATATTAACATGCACATTATTATTGCCCGCTTCAATTTCCTTCCCCATTTTTTCTTGTACTTCTTCTAAGCCTTTATCCAACTCCTCTTCAATTAACTCATCGACGGTTTTGCCCTCTTTCACCTCATGATAAACCTGCCCCGAAGAATGTATCCACAAATCTGCATGCAGGGTGTTTAAATCAGTAGGCTCGGGGAAGGTATCGGCATTGTTCCACTTCATGTCTTCTACTACCAGATACTCCACATGTACAGTTTGTTGGGCAAAGAGATCACACGCCGGAATTAACAAAAATAGCATTACTAAACATCTCATCACCAAATTATATTTTTTATTATTACACGAATATTAATATTACTAATTTAGTAAAAAGCCCCCCTCTCAAAAGAGAGGGAGAAGGCAAGATACTTAGAATACATCAGCAAGTGACTTTTTAGCAGCTTTCAACCCGAGTAATGCACCGGCTGATGCACAGTCTCCTGCTTCTTCGCAGGTATCAGCAGTGCAACTAGCTGAAGAGGTAACTGTTACGGACTGTCCCAAAAGGGAAAACGTAGCTGAAAGCGTAACTGTCACTGTACAGCTTTCTTCTTCAGAGTACTTTTCTACAAAGCCGTACTCAACACTTGGAAGTGCTTTTATTTCCTCTTTCTCAGACAATACACTTGATGCCATACTGCCGGCGTTGACTGCCAACATCAAAATCAAAGAAAATAAAATCTTTTTCATGACTCTGCTTTTTTTAAGGTTACACATTTTTCAAACATATTCGTTTATTTGTAGGAGCTCCCGTAAACGAACATTGCAATAATAGTAATAATAATAGCACACAAGTAATTTTTTATTTTTTTTAAAAAATTGCATAATTTACTTTCCCTTCTTGCTTATGTTTATTGCCCTCTTCAAGCTTCTATTTAGCATTCCGGGGCTCCCCCTTGTCATTTAGCCCCCTCCTTTGCCATTTCGAGCGCATGCGGGAAATCTCTTTTGCTTCTTATGGCATCTAAAAGAAGCTGCCCTTGTTATTTCGTATCAAACACAGCTTGTTATCCCGAACGAGCGAAGCGAGCAAGAGACCTCAATTGAGCCATGCTACGGGCTTGTAAGCACGACAGGGCTTCTTTTTTGCTTAAATACTCCTCTCAAGAAGAAGTGCTTCGAAGCCACTATATAGCACAAAAGAGACAACAGCTGTCGTCTCTTTTGTGTACGCCTCTTACTTTGCTTTCAACACCTCCTTTACTATCTCATAGAATTGCTGTTCCCGATAGGGGTTGTAATCAAGCTCCCACTCCGCACCTCGCGAAAGGTCGCTGCGTGCCTCCCGTTGGGTCTGTTTCTTAAACCAATTTAGAAACTCCTCTTGGCTTACAAGCTCGACGGAAGGGCTTCCCATCCAAGCTTTAAAAGAAGCTATTTTTTGCTGTACTTCAGCCTGTGTCTTTTCGGAAGTATCTATTTTTTTAACTATAAAATTCACCTGATTCAGCTTATCGTGGGCCTCCAGAATCAAACCGGGTAAGCCGTGCAATTTCCATGGTCCGTAGGGATAGGGCAAGTCGGGACAATACCATACGATATAGTGCCGCCCGCGAAAGTCGCCCTCTGCTTTGTAGCACTTAAACCCCAAGATTTCTTTGGTTTCATTGGGATAAGGTTGCCAATTTATTTGAATCACCTCTTCGTATGCATATTGCCCATATTCATCTATACCCCTTCCTCTAGTAGTATCTACATCTATACATCTGCCTCCTTTTTGGAGGAAAATTCCTCTGCTTTCTGCAAGCTTGGTAAAATCATAGGACACCTCTATCTCTCGCTTTCCTTCCAGAACCTGCCTCTGTATTTCCTCACGCATTCGCTCCTTTTCTTTCTGCCGCCAGCTTTCATAATCCAGTCCGGGACGCACTTCCCAATAGAGACATTCCGAAGGAAGAATCCATGCAACTGCCTCCAAAGAGTTTTTGTTGGTGGCTCCGGGCAATTTCTTTTTATTTTTCCAAGCGGGCTCTTCTATGACCAGATACTCTACTTTTATGGGGGGCTGTGCCCGGAGCATTGCCGGCAGCACAGCTGTCACCCACATAAGAATACCCAAAGCAAGTTTTTTCATACACCTATCTTTTTTTGGTTTTTACTCCAGTATCTGTGAAGCACATGACGCCGCCTCACTGCAAGTAGAAGCTGTACATTTCGCCTTTTTTTTCTTTCCGTTTTCTTTCACTACAATTTTCACCGTACAAGTTCCTGCTGCTAACTCATGGCCTTCATTCGATGAATGCACTGCACTTTTCGAAACAAAAAATAATGCAAAAAAGGCAATGGCAGCAAAAAACAATTTCACCTTCATGACTCTGACTTTTTTAAGGTTACACATTTTTCAAACATGTCCGTTTATTGTAGGAGCTCCCGTAAACGAACAATGCAATAATAATAATAATAATAGCACACAAGTAATTTTTTATTTTTTTTAAAAAACCAAGCTCATCTTTTTTGCTTGCTTATGCTTCTTGTCCTCTTCAAACTTTTCCTTAGCGTTCCGGATTTCCTATTGTCATTCGAGCTTTTTTCCCCTTTGTCATTTCGAGCGTAAGCGGGAAATCTCTTTTACCTTTTGTGGCTTGGTACGGTGAGATTTCTCATCTCACTGCGTGAGATGAGAAATGACAGGCTATGCTTGATGCTTCGTTCAAAGAATGGCGGGCTTGAGTTGTGGAATGAAAAGCTTGGTTGTGCCCATACAAAACTTAGAGAAAGGGACAAGTTTATCCTCTTGGGTTTGCCAAACCGGTTTCACACCCCATGCCACACTCCTCTCCTTCTTGTTCTATTTCAAAAGTGGCATGCGCAATACCCAAATGGTCTAAACGATGCCGTAGCTCTTGTTTGAGAGTGCACAAACGCTCGCGGCTCAGTCCGGGTATCACCACCAAATGAACCGTCAAGATGTGGTATTGCCCGTCTAAAGACCAAATGTGCAGGTCATGCAGATTCAATACCTCATCCGGCGTTTTGAGCAGGTGCACGACTGCTTCGTAGTTTATTTCACGAGGCACGGCCTGCATCACCACCTTAATAGCCTCCAGCAGCTTGCGTACCGCGTTGTAGCATATCACCACCGAAAGCAGAAGCGACATGACGGGATCCACCCACGCCCATGCCTGCCAGTGCATAAGCAAAGCCCCAAGCAAAACCAACGCCCATCCTGCCACGTCTTCTATCAAATGCCATGTTACCACTTTTTCATTCAACGACTGCCCGTGACTTAGGCGGTACGCCGCCCAACCGTTGACCAAAACGCCCAGCACTGCCAAAGGTATCATGGAGGCAGTGTGGGGAAGCACCGGATGCTGCAGGCGCTCCACCGCGTGGATGATGATGGCTATGCTCCCGGAAAGCAATATGCAGGCACTCACTATAGCCCCAAAGACAGAATAACGCCCATAGCCATAGGAATAGCGGCTGTTGCCCTGCTTTCGAGACAAACGCTCAAAGTACCACGCCAACCCCAGCGCAATGGTATCGCCCAAATCATGCAAGGCATCGGACAAGATGGCAATGCTGCCGCTCCAATATCCGCCCCCAATCTCTATAATCGTGAAAACGGCATTCAACCAAAAGGCTGTGCGTATATTGTCATGGCTGCCGTGTGCATGATGGTGATGGTGCCCCATAGTAGCTTTACGCCTCCTGTTGATGGTTCAACAAATATATCTATTTTTGCAGGCAAAAAATCATATTGCTGTGGGAAAAAACAAATTAGCCCGTTTTAAAGAAAACGAAGAAAACCCCTTGGTTGTGCAGGCAGGCAAGCCTTTCTTTGAAAACTGCAAAGGCAAGTGGCGTAGCGACTTTTTCAAGAACGACAACCCCATATGCCTTGAGCTTGCCTGTGGACGTGGTGAGTATTCCGTGGGTTTGGGACGCCTCTTCCCTGACCGCAATTATATTGGCATTGATATCAAAGGGGCACGTTTATGGAAAGGGGCATCCATCGCCCGGCAAGAAGGGCTAAAAAACGTGGGCTTTTTACGCACCTTCATCCATGACCTGGATAAGTTTTTTGCACCGGATGAAGTAGATGAAATATGGCTGATTCACCCCGACCCTCGCCCCCGCAAACGCGACATACGGCGCCGCCTCACCAACCCGCGCTTTTTAGATATTTACCGGCGCATCATGAAAATTGACGGATGGGTAAAGCTAAAAACCGACAGTGCCTTGCTGTATGAATACACCCTCGAAGTGCTGAGCGAGTATCCTGTCCGTGACCTTGAACATACCGACGACCTGTATAACAGCCCCCTTTATGCAGAGCATTACGGCATACGTACCCGCTACGAAGAAGAGTTTACGGCGCAAGGGCACAAAATTCATTACATCAAATTCCGTTTTGCCGAAAAATCCCCTGCTGAATAAAAGTAGAAAGACGGGTGCTTGCCCGTCTTTTTCGTTGTGCCTACTGTTTAATGAAAGCATAGCGTAGCTTCACGACCCACTCGCGCGAAGGCGCGGGCGTAGGTGCCATGCCGCCTGCGTCGTAAGGTACCAGAAAAGCATAATTTGACCCCAAGAGGTCATACACACCGGCTCCCAACTCCAATCCTTTGACTATGTTCTTCACCCGCACATACAGGTTGAGCAACAGCACCGGGTCAAAGCGGCGCATGCGGTAGTCTGTGCCGTCGTAATAGTCGAAAGCATAGCGCTCACCCAGATACAAGTTGTTTACATGCACATTTACTTTTTCGCTCAGGGCATAATCCAACAAGAGCCCCAGGCGGTGTTGCGCAAATGCCTGCATGGCTGCCGGCACTTTTGTTGCGGGATTGGCAAAATACTCCGGCAATACGGGATACAACTTATCATTTTCTTTGCCTTTCGTAGTGTAAAAAGAGTAATTCAGAGACACCTTCAATTGTGATTGCACCCATTTAACTTCAGTTTCCAACCCCCGCGTTCCCAGTTTATCGCCGTTTTCATAGCCATATAAACCGCCGGTATAATACAAAGGCTTGTCAATGGTGATATCATACAGGTTTAAAGTCCAAAACAAAGAGCGCATCGGCTGATAGCCCACTTCTGCCTCCAATACGGTGGCATATTCCGGTTGCACCTCCGGGTTGGTAGAACAAATATTGGGTGCCCGGAAGGCACGTGACGCCAGCAACTTTGAATGAAACTTTGTTCCTACGAAAGTGAGTCCGGCTCTGGGCACGAAAGCATTGCCATAGCCGGTGTGGTAGTCGTCGCGCAAGCCCAAAGTAAAGGTCCAGCGGTTGCGTTGCCAAATGGCTTGCAAATAGCCCGTGTAGTTGTAATAAGTAACTTCTGGCAAACGCGAAGCGTTGTCAGGGCTGGGGATTTCCGTAGAAAGTGAAGGGTCCGGTTCATAATACAAGACCTTGGCATAATCTTGATAAACCTGCCCCCCGAAGGTGACGTCCCAGCCGTTTCTTTCCTCACCGCTTTGGAAATTGCTTTCCAAACCCAGCAGCGTACGGCGGGCGGTGCGGTTGCTCCATTCAAATACGGTGGGGTCGTTCGACACCCAAGGGTGCTGCCAAAGGTATTGGAAAAGCGGGCGCAACTGCCATCTTTCGGCAAGCTTCCAACGATATTGTGCCTGCAAGTGGTGATAGTCGGTCAGGTGGTCTGTATCGTCCGCCAAAGCTACTCCATAACCGTTACGATGCCGCAAATGATAACTGTCGTTCAGATAATTTAATTGAAAATCTCCCTTTTTAATACCTACAAAAATATTACGTGTTTGAATACGGGAATTATCCTCCATTTCGAATGTATTCCCCAATACATCACGATAGGTTTTATCGCTTCGCACCCCCTGCAAATAAGAGGCAGACAGCGACACGTCCCAGTCTCTTCCGAGGGGCTGCCCCCAAGAAAGCGTCAGACGGCTGCGACCGGGTGCTTCCTGCATTTGCCCGTGCATCAGGCTTGCTTCTGCCCCGTTCAAATCATGATCCACCGTTACAATATTGATAACGGCAAGCTCCGAAGTACCGCCGTAGATAGCCGAGCCGGGTCCCCGGATGATTTCTATGCGTTTGATTTGGTCCGGATTGAAGCGATGCCCAAAAAGCACATTGCCAAACAGCAGGTCGTTCATGGGGGTGCCGTTCAGAAATACCGAAGCCTTGCCCTCGAAAGCATAAATCCCCCGGATACCCAAGCCCACGCTTCCCTGCAGATCGCCCCCAAATTCAAAGCCCGGCACCAGACGCAAAATGTCGATCAGGTCACGCGCACCGCTGTTTCTGATTTCTTCCTGCGTGATAACACTCACCACGCCGGGGGTTTCGCGTATGCTCAATTCCTTTTTGGTGGCTACGCTTACGGGTATATCCATCAGCTCTTCAATAGAGAGTTGAAAGAGTTCATCGCCCAGGCGCTTGGGTTCTCCGTCTTGTTGTGCATAAAGGGAAAGACTCAATCCCATACTGCACACTACCGCCAACAGATGTCTTCTTTTCATGTACTTCCTGTTTTAGCCAAATCACTTATACCTAACTTGGCTAAAAGTAAGAATTAAAAAGTAAAAAATCAATATAGTTTCAAAAAAATTACATCACAAATGACGGTAGCGCTCCGGCTTGAGATCGTAACGGTCAAAGAAACCTTTGTCATCCAGGAAATGAGCTATCTTTTGTACGATTTCATCCAGACGGCTGCTGGCTTCTTTTAACAAAGGCAACCAAATGTTCAACTGTTCCGGGGTCTGATTTTCTTCTTGCTCCAGTATCTGAATGATGCCCAATATATTACACAAAGGACCACGCAGCAAATGCGCATTCACAAATGCATATTCTGCCAACTGTTTGTTTTGAACCTCCAGCTGGTGGGTTCGCTCCTGCACCAGCGCCTCCAGATTACGATTCATCGCAAGAATTTCTTCTTGTTGGCGTTTTAGCAGCGCGTTTTGCTCTTCTATTTCCTCTTTTTGTCTTTTGATTTCTTCCTGGAAGGCGCGTCGTTCGGCTGCATGCTGCACCATATCGAAGACGTCCACTACCGAGCGGGCAAACAGTACATCTTCGGCCTCCCACCCGCGGCGCTCATCTTGATTTTCAAAACAAAGCAAGCCATAGAGACGGTCTTCACGCACAATAGGCAGCCACATAAAAGAAACAATGCGGTGGCGCTGTAAATAATCCCGGAAAGCATCGTCGTCTTCTATGTCTATTTCCCGGATGCTTTCCACACACCAATGCTGCTCCACTATTAAACCGGAGAGACGGTCAACAACGCCCCGTAAAAGCACTTCTTCTTTTTCAAAAAGAACGCACCCCTTTTGCTCTTCATAAAAAGCCATAAGATGCAGCTTATGGTTGCGCTCATGCCATTTCCAAAGCGACAAGCGCGTGACACTGATTGTTTCGGCAGCAGTCAGCAGCAAATACTCGATGGACTCCCTCCACAAGCCCTCCCTTACAAACTTGTAGTGCGCCATTGTCCATAACACCTTGCTGTAAAAACGGATACGGCCACTGCGGCGCATTACCTCGTCATACTGTTTCTCAAGCAGCTCTTTTTGTTGCTCTATCTTTTTTTGCTGCATCGAAAAAGTCTGCTCTTGCTGTAAGATACGAGCCTTTAATCCCTCTACCTCATCGGTAAGTGATGCCACCCGCTGCAAAGCATCTGCTTCACTCTTTATAAAGCGCTCTTTCAACGCATCGACCCACGCAATCATGACATGAGAAGCAAAAATCAAAAGGGGCAAATAACTTTCACTCAAAAAAACTAAAATGGCAATCCAAGCTGCTGTTATGACAAGATGAAGCCGGCGCTTCTTCTTTTTATCGTCTATATACGGAAATAAAAAGTATACAAAAAAACAGGCTACCAAAGCATATATAGTGCTAAGTGCAACGCTTTGTTCCATGAAAAAGAAGCTCCCCCGGAGCATTTCTACTGACTGCCCCACCAATAGCAGCAAAATAATTACCGAAGACAACTTTACCCAATCATAGCGCAGCAAAATCAACAGCAGTATCCAGCCGGTTGTAAGGAATAAAAATAAAAAAGGCGGTGCAATGGCCGGCGCATACCAATAACTTACTCCGCGCAGTATAGAAACCACGATACCACAAACAACAACATACCACTGCAGGTCCAACAACTCTTGTTGCTCTTGCTGCAAGCGCACCCGGTGAAAAAATGCAAAAACAGGTTCCTCCTTTGTTTGCTGCATGGTTTTTTGCATTGTCATTTACACATAGGGAATTTTCATAAAGTCAACTCATTGAAATATAAAAATAATTGACACGAATGGCAAATTATGTTTGCCTAATATGCCGTTTATAAAAATCGATGGCACGCTCCCGTGCACTTGCATGCTCTACCACAGGCTTGGGATAGTCTTTGGTTTGCCATTCGGGCACCCAGCGGCTGACAAAGCGGTTGTCAGGGTCGAACTTTTTCTGTTGAGTCCATGGGTTGAAAATACGGAAATAAGGGGCGGCATCGCAACCCGTACCGGCTGCCCATTGCCAGCCTCCATTATTCGAAGAGAGCTCGTAGTCCAATAGCTTGCTTGCAAAATAGGCTTCACCCAGGCGCCAATCGATAAGCAAGTGCTTGCAAAGAAAAGAAGCCGTAAGCATGCGCAGACGGTTGTGCATATAACCGCTTGCATTGAGTTGACGCATACCGGCGTCCACCAGTGGATAGCCGGTAGTGCCTTCACACCAACGCCGGAAGAGTTCCTCATTTTGCTGCCAAGGAATGTGGTCATAAGCTTCTTTGAAGGCATGGGTAACGACCCGCGGATGATGCCATAAAATCATCATAAAAAACTCCCGCCAAATCAACTCATTCAAATAGGTAGCATTCCATGCTTGGGCTTTGCGCGCCAGCTCCCGTATGCTGACAGTACCAAAGCGCAGATGCACACCCAAGCGGCTTGTACCTTCATCGAGTGCGGGCAAATCACGCGTGTTATGATAATTGCGGATAATGTCTTCGCGAATTTCACAAGGGGGAAAAACAAAAGATTTTGCCCGGAACCCCATCGCCTCCAAAGAAGGCATGGGCAATTCTTCGCCCGGTTTCAAAAAAGAAGAAAAGTATTTTTCCGTGGGGTAAGACCTCAAATAAAAATCATTGAGCTGTGCCTTCCACTTGCGGGCATAGGGGGTAAAGACAGAATAAGGGGTGCCGTCGCTTTTCACTACCTCCGACTTCTCAAATATCACCTGGTCTTTGAATGTGTAAAAAGGGATATGGTGTGTTTTCAATAATTCCGCCACTTCATTGTCACGCTTGCGCGCATAGGGCTCATAGTCATGATTGGCATACACAGCTTCCACTTCGTAGGTATTTAAGATATGCTGCCAGGCTTGCCCGGCATAATCGTAAAGCACACATAAATCGCTGCCCAAGGCACGCAGTTGCCCTTTCAACTGCCTGAGCTGCTCATGAATGAATTGCACGCGTAAGTCGAACGGCTTTTGTAGGGCATCCAAAATATTACGGTCAAAAATAAAGACAGGCAATACCGCAGAATGTTTACGCAGTGCATGATACAAGGCTGCATGGTCGTACAGGCGCAAATCGCGGCGCAGCCAGCAAATAGCAAGTCTTTGTTTCATGTGCTTGTCGTTTGGTGAAGTTGTTAAAACAACCGTGTAGTGTAAAAAAAGTTAACGGGAAGCTTCACAAAAATGCTTCCCGTTTTCACACATGAACAAAACCCTAAAGAAAGAATGACTATCTAAACTTCCATGGTTTGCCCATACAATGAAGCAATTACTTCATTGATGCGCATCAAGTCTTCCTCATCAATGCGCATGTCGTCTTGCGGTTTGAAAAGAGCCGCAATACTCCATCCGTACTTTTCTTGGAAGTAGGGGCTCAACTGTGTGGCTACCCGTTGCCAAGCCATAGGACTCAGGTGCCCGGTGCACCACGTAACAATAGATTGAAGTTTCATTACCTGCTTTTTTATTTAAAATTTAAAATTGTCACTTATGCTTTACTTATTAATACCCACAAATCAAGACAACATGTCTGTTGGTATTTGCCTCTGATAAAGCACCCGCAGTGCCTCGTTCAACATGCGCACTTCTTCTCCCTCAAACTCATCGGTGGCATCCGGGCACTGCAAACGTTTCAGATCCCGGCCATGCCCTTTTAGGTCTCCGTACATGTGTACCACTATACGCTGCCACGCTACCGGTGATATATTGGCCCCACACCAAGCTTTTATCGTTTCAAGGCTAATTTTCATAACCCCTCCATATAAGTATAAAGTGTAAAAAATTCAATTTGTGATAGAGTTAGTGATGGCAAGCAATGCTTTGCTTAAAGGGGGAATGATATGCTTGATTTAGTGCGGTTAATGTTACAACGTTAAAGAGCAAGCAAAAGTTTACACAATATGTAATGATAATTTATATTTAGAATGATTCTTTACAAAAAGACTCCTTCCCTATTCTTTGTTTTCCAATATGCGTCGCATGCGCCGTAAGGTGCCATACATACCGGCAATCGCCATTTTTTTCTCTACATAAGCCGGCAAAGCCACCTGTACATCAGCCCCAAATATATATGTAATTTTTGAAATATACTGATTCTTACATTGTATGCTCCACTGCCCATAAGCATTTAATATAGGTACATATGCAGAGTTTTCGGAATAATAAGTTGCTTCCACCTGCTGAGTCACAAAAAAAATAGCAGGACTCTCTCTTTTTACAATATTTTTCATCACCAGCACTCTGTCTTTCCAGGGGAAAGGGAAATGGATAAAAGCACGGCTTATCCAAACGGAATCGCCCCAAGCGGTCAGTGTTTCCATTTGACGCACCTCATTGACCCACAGATGCCCGCGCGGGCTGTCCTGCAAAAAAGCCAACACCTTGTCGGGTGAAGTGCGCACTGTTACCTCCCCTTTTATGAGCAATAGTCCTCGTTGTGTATCATAAGCACTGTAGAGACGGATTGCCTCTTTTTCTTCTTCAAAAGAAAAAACCAACGGTGGTTCGATGGACTGCGCCGGAAGTAACCGGCCAAGCAAGCAGAGCCCAAGACAAAGCATCCATTTCCTTGCCATGCGCTCATTATAAAACATCTATTCCCTTGTTATGGCGCATGTATTGCTCCACATCGCGCAGGAAAGCATTCCGGTCAGCGGGTGCCATCATACGCAAAGGCACACGCACCCACAAACCTTGCGCTTTATCTACCACAAAAGTAACAGTATGTGCCGTAATGTCCACTTCCGTTACACGGTTCAAATCCAAGTCGTTCTTGGTAAGCAAGCCGGGGTTCACCCACATGCGGTCACCTTCCCACACGACCAAAGGGGCTGCATACAACCAAAAAGCATATACCAAAAACAAAACGGCCGTCATCCAAAAAACATCTGCTTGTGGGTGTTGTTGCGGATTCCAAACTCCCCATATCAATAAAGGAATGGCTATCAAAGTAATCAGGATAGAGCGTACGGGATTGCGTGCATATTTCTTGTTCATGAGGCTCATTCATTTTTAAAGGCTATATGAAAACAGACCCCACGGGAAAATACCCGTGGGGCAAAATTATGCTTTTACGAGAGAAAGAAATGCCCAAGGCATCTTATTTTTTCTTTAAGCGGGCATATACAGCAGGGGGCGAAATAGAAGTATCCAGTTTCAACTCTACCAGGTGCGGGTAATTGCTCACAAAACGCGACAGCTTGCCATATTGCACGCCCTTGCTTCGCAATACGCCTCCTACCTCTGCAAGATTTGCCCAGCCGTCGGCACGGGTGCACTGCATCACCGCCTCTTTGAGGATGCGTTCAATCTCAAGCGCTTTTTTTTCCGTTAGTTTTTCCATAGCTTTCATTGGTTTAAATTTTCATACGAGGTTGAAAAATAGCCCTTCAATTTAAGAAACTAACGTGAAAAGAGGCGTTCGAGTTTCAAGAAAAGCGCTCTTGAAGACGTGCAAGCAAATATTCTTTCAATGAATCGTTGCCTACATAGTCGAGCACTTCACCTGCAAATGCCTGTAGCAAAAGGGCTTTAGCCTGTGCTTTGGGGATACCACGCGCGCGCAAATAAAAGAGTGCATCTTCGTCGAGTTGCCCGATGGTAGCCCCATGCGAACACTTCACGTCATCTGCCCATATTTCCAGCTGCGGCTTGGTATTGATGCTTGCCTCCGGTGTGAGCAGAATGGTGCGGTTCGACTGAAAAGCATTGGTTTGCTGCGCATCGGGGCGCACATAGATTTTGCCGTTGAACACGCCCGCCGACTGCCCGTCATACACTCCTTTGTACAATTCGTTGCTTTGTGTTTTGGGGGCGATGTGGTCCACTACAGTATGGTGGTCGGCGTGGGCATTGCCACGCAGGTAGGTCAAGCCGTAAAAATGCGCTTCGGCATGGGTTCCTTTCAGGGCAGCACACAAGTCATGGCGCGCAACATGGCCGCCCAACACAAAAGTCACATTATAGTAGTTGGCATTTTGCTCTACATCTGCAAAGGTGCGCAGCACACGGCTGTGGTGGAAAGCTTCGGCTTCGGCAATATAGTGCTTCATGGAAGCATCTTTTGCCAGATAAGCTTCCGTGATGCAGTTGTGCAAACTGTGTATTGGACTGTCGCCGGTAAAAAAGTATGCACATTCAAGCTGCGCTCCTTCTTCCAAAAGAAAAAGGTGGCGTGTATTCTCCAGTGTGCTTTGTCCTTCTTCAAAGAAGACAGCCAAGGTTTGGGGCAGGGTTTGCCCACGCTTTACCCACACAAACAAACCGTCAGACCACAGGGCATTGTTCAGAAGCACGAAGTAATCGTCTTGCAGGTGGGTGTGCTTGGCAAAATAAGCCTGCAGCTTGTCTTGATGCTTTTCGAAGGCTTTTTTCAGGCTGCATACTATATAATTGGCGGTCTCGACTTCGGCCGGCTCTACCACTTGTCCGCCTGCCAGACGCACCTTCAAGGCGTCGCCCTGCCAATGGGGCGAGGGAGCGGCGGTCGTTTCACCGGCAGATTCGCCCAGCTTCTTCCAAACACTGCGAATATTGGTGTACTTCCACTCTTCATGACGGGTAGAAGGGACCTCTTGCTGCAACAGCTTTTGAAAAGCGGCTTCGCGGAACCCGGCAGTAGCGGGCATGCCGGCCGCCAGCTGTTGGTAGCGTTCGCTAAGTTGTCGAGAGATGAGTTCAGGTGTTATTTGCGTTGTCATAGTTTACTCAGGGTCAATTAAAATGAAGCGTTGGCATCTACTTCTTCTTTAATCCAGTCATATCCGCGCTCTTCGAGTTCAAGCGCCAACTCTTTGGTGCCGGATTTTACGATACGGCCCTTGTAAAGCACATGCACGTAATCGGGCTCTATATAGTTGAGCAAGCGTTGGTAGTGGGTTACCACAATAAAGGCGTTGTCTTTCGAACGCAACTTATTTACGCCTTCTGCCACAATGCGCAGGGCGTCGATATCCAAGCCGGAATCGGTTTCGTCAAGGATGGCCAGCTTGGGTTCGAGCATAGCCATTTGCAATATTTCGTTGCGCTTCTTCTCGCCACCGGAAAAGCCTTCGTTGAGCGATCGGTTCACCAAACTGCTGTCCATTTCAACGAGCTTCATCTTTTCTTTGAGCAGCTTCAGGAACTGCACGGCATCCAGTGGGTCGAGTCCCCGGTACTGGCGCACGGCGTTCACAGCCGTTTTCAAGAAGTTGGCAGTAGTAACGCCGGGAATCTCTACCGGGTATTGAAACGCCAAAAACACACCTTCACCGGCTCTTTCTTCGGGCTCTAATTCCAGCAGGTTCTTTCCCATGAAGAGCACCTCGCCTTCAGTTACTTCATAGTCTTCACGCCCGGCCAATACATTGGCCAATGTACTTTTGCCTGAGCCGTTGGGTCCCATGATGGCATGCACTTCCCCCGGCTTCACTTCCAAGTTCAATCCTTTCAGGATTTCCTTTTCTTCTACGCGCGCTTTCAGGTTTTTTATAGATAACATAGAGTATTCGATATTTTAAAATATTGGTTTGCTTCAATTATGAAAAAAGTAAACGTTTCGTAAAGACGGCATCAACCTACGCTGCCTTCCAAAGAGATAGCCAATAGTTTTTGTGCTTCTACGGCAAACTCCATAGGCAACTGTTTCAGCACTTCTTTTGCATAGCCGTTGACAATCAAAGCCACGGCCGTTTCGGGGTCTATGCCCCGCTGTTGACAATAAAACAGCTGGTCTTCGCCTATCTTCGAAGTGGTTGCCTCGTGTTCTACTATGGCAGTGTTGTTTTTCACCTCGATATAAGGGAAGGTATGCGCACCGCACTTGTCGCCAATGAGCAAAGAATCGCATTGAGAGAAGTTGCGGGCATTTTCCGCACGACGGTGCACCTGCACCAATCCACGATATGAGTTCTGGCTCTTACCTGCCGAAATACCTTTCGAAACGATGCGGCTGCGGGTGTTCTTGCCAATATGAATCATCTTGGTACCGGTGTCTGCCTGTTGGTAGTTGTTGGTTACGGCCACCGAATAGAACTCACCAACCGAGTTATCCCCTTTCAGAATCACCGAAGGGTATTTCCAAGTGATGGCAGAGCCGGTTTCTACTTGTGTCCAAGATATTTTCGAGTTCTTACCGGCACAGATGCCGCGCTTGGTTACGAAGTTGTAAATACCGCCTTTGCCGTCTTTATCGCCCGGGTACCAGTTCTGCACCGTAGAGTATTTTATTTCGGCATTGTCCAGGGCAATCAGCTCCACCACGGCGGCATGCAGCTGATTTTCATCGCGCATGGGGGCAGTGCACCCTTCCAGGTAGCTCACATAAGCCCCTTCTTCGGCGATGATGAGTGTACGCTCAAACTGCCCTGTGTTTTGCGCATTGATGCGGAAATAGGTAGAGAGCTCCATGGGACAGCGCACACCCTTGGGGATATATACAAAAGAGCCATCGCTGAATACTGCCGAGTTCAAAGCTGCGAAGAAATTATCGGAAACAGGCACTACGCTGCCCAAATACTTGCGCACCAGTTCGGGGTATTCTTGAATGGCTTCGCTAATAGGACAAAAGATAATGCCCAGCTCGGCCAGCTTTTCGCGGAAGGTGGTAATCACCGACACACTGTCCATGACAGCGTCCACTGCCACACCGGTCAGGCGCTTTTGCTCTTCGAGCGATATACCCAGCTTTTCAAAGGTGCGGCGCAGTTCGGGGTCCACCTCGTCAAGGCTTTTGGGGCGCTTTTTCTGCTTCGGCGCCGCATAATAAATAAGCTCCTGGTAATTGATGGGGGGATATTGAATATTAGCCCAATGATGAGGTTCTTCCATTTTCTGCCACTGCCGGAAGGCATTCAGTCGCCACTCCAGCATCCAATCGGGTTCATTCTTCTTTTTCGAAATAAAACGAATGATATCTTCATTTAAGCCCTTGGGGGCTGTGTCTATCTCTATATTGGTGGTAAAACCATACTTATAATCCGAATTGATGTGCTGCTGCAGAATGTCGTCGGTTGAATGAGGCTTACTCATAGCTTATCTTCTTATTTAGACTAATTTCAATCACTGCAAAATTAACAAAAATTCTCTGATAATGTTTCTTCTACGTTGAAAAAATCTTACTTATCGGGCAATAGATGCGGTCTATTAAAACGCTCTTCGAGCGATATGAGCGTTTCGGTACGCTGCACTCCCGGCAGTTTCTGTAAGCGGTCATGCAGGAAGGTACGCAGGTGCGCCGTGTCGCGGCAAATGGCTTTTAAAAAGATGCTGTAAGCCCCGGTAGTATAGTGCACCTCTACCACCTCGGGCATGGCTTGCAGGGCATCGGCCACGGTTTCGTAATAAGTGCTTTTTTCCAAAAAGATGCCTATGAAGCAGGTGATGTCGAAGCCCAACAGATGCTCGGCAACCTGCAGGCGGCTGCCCAAAATAATGCCTGCCTGCTTCATTTTCTTGATGCGCAGGTGCACCGTACCCGGCGAAACAAATACCTTCTCGGCTATTTCTTGATACGACAGGTCTGCATTCTGCAACAGCAAGTTCAAAATGGCACGGTCGGTGTCGTCTATTGAATATTCTCCCATTTTGGCAACTGTTTTTTACACAAAATTAAAAAACAATCATTAAATCAAGCTAAAAATTGAATAAAATCTATTCTTTTGAAATTTTAAACAAAAAACTTTCAACAAAAACAAAGTTTGTTATATATTTGCAACAAGCAAAAGAACAAAAATTGTAGGGTGATGAAACAGGCAGCCATGCCCGCCGGTCTCGCGGGTGGGGATAAGGGAAAAAGTCGGCTGTCCGGTACTTTCGGGCAGTCTGTGCCGTGACAGCCGCACCTAACCGCCCCGTGGAGGTTCGAATCCTCCCCCTACAGCAAAAAAGCGCCCCGTACAGGGCGCTTTTCGTTTTTGTTTCTGTTCAAAAGCACTCAATCGATGGGCACATTCACCGCTTCAATGGCTTTGATTTCGGGCACTGCTTTGCGAATAGCTTCCTCTACCCCGGCTTTAAAAGTCATGGAAGACATAGGGCAAGAGCTACAAGCGCCCAGTAACTCCAGCTTTACCACCAGGTCATCGGTTACTTCCACTACCCGTATGTTGCCCCCGTCCGTTTCCAGGTATGGGCGAATGTTGTCGAGTGCAGCTTCTATGCGTTCAAGAATAGACATAGGTTTGTCCGGATAAGTCGGTTACAAAGATAACAGTATTTTGCATGGTGCTGTTCCTTATGAAGTGGCGGCTTCTGCTTGCGCATTACGCACTGCCAACTGCTGTGCCAAAGTAGAGGCAATTTCGGCAAAAGCCTTGCCTACGGGGTGCTCTTCTTCAATGGCAATGGGTGTGCCGGCATCGCCCCCTTCGCGTAAGGCTTGCACCAAAGGCACCTCGCCCAGGAAAGGTATATCGAAGCGCTCTGCCAGCATTTTCCCTCCGTCTTTTCCAAATATATAATACTTGTTTTCAGGAAGCTCGGCAGGTGTAAAATAAGCCATGTTTTCAATCAAACCTAAAATAGGCACTTGTATTTGCGGCTGACGAAACATGGCTATTGCTTTGATGGCATCGGCAAGGGCTACCTTTTGGGGGGTGGTTACCACTACTGCCCCACTGAGCGGGATAGCCTGCACCAAAGTCAGATGAATATCACTGGTGCCGGGAGGCAAATCAACCAGCAGGTAGTCGAGCTCGTCCCAATACACATCGCCAAAGAACTGAATCAGGGCTTTGCTTGCCATGGGACCCCGCCATACGATGGCGCTTTCTTCGGGTGCCAAAAATCCCATGGAAATCACCTTTACGCCATGCGCCTGCACAGGAATGATATATTGCTTACCGTCGATATCTTGCACGGGCGGGTGCTCGCCTTCCACGCCAAACATGGTGGGAATAGAAGGTCCGAAGATGTCGGCATCTACAATCCCCACGCGCGCGCCGGCTTTAGCCAAGGCTACTGCCAAGTTGGCCGTAACGGTAGATTTTCCTACCCCTCCTTTGCCGGAAGCAATGGCAATCACGTTTTTCACGCCCTGAATCAAAGGGGCTTTAGCAGAGGGCGCCACCTCGGCAGTCATATGAATATCTATGCTGATGTCGTCGCCCAAGTCACGGCGCAGAGCCGCTTCACAATCACTTTTTATTTTTTCTTTCAAAGGACACGCCGGCGTTGTCAGCACCACGGTAAAGCGCACTTGCTTGCCCTCTATCTCGATGTCCCGAATCATATTGAGCGACACCAAATCCCCCTTTAAGTCAGGCTCGGGCACCGTGCTCAATGCTTGCAACACTTTTTCTTTTGTAATCATGGCTTCGGTCGAATATTTAAGGTGTTTTGTGTATTTTATTTTAAGAGGGCGCAATTTACAACAAAAACAACGTATTAGTTGTTTTCGCCGTCTTTGTGCTGTTTGCCCTCGTATTTTTCATAAGCTTTGATAATGGACTTGACCAGTTTATGCCGCACCACGTCTTGGGTGGTCAGCTCTACAAAGCCGATGCCTTTCACGCCCCGCAGGGCTTGCATCGCTTCCACCAAGCCGGAGCGTTGTTTCGACGGCAGGTCTATTTGCGAATGGTCGCCGGTTACAATCACTTTTGAATTGGGTCCCATACGGGTCAAAAACATTTTCATCTGCATGGGGGTGGTGTTTTGCGCCTCGTCCAGCAACACAAAAGCATCGTGCAGGGTGCGCCCCCGCATATATGCCAGCGGGGCAATTTCGATGACCCGGTTTTCCTCGTAAAATTTAAACTTCTCGGCGGGTATCATGTCGTCCAAGGCGTCGTAAATAGGGCGCAGATAAGGGTCCACCTTGTCTTTGAGGTCGCCGGGCAGGAAACCCAAATGTTCACCGGCTTCTACTGCCGGACGGGTAATGATAATCTTTTTGACCAATTTGTTTTTCAAAGCACGCACTGCCAATGCCACCGATATGTAGGTTTTACCGGTACCGGCCGGTCCCAAGGCAAACACCAAGTCATTTTCAAAAGACGCTTTCACCAGTTGCATTTGATTCAGCGTGCGCGGCTTGATGGGGGCTCCCTGCACACCATACAACAAGATTTCGTCGCGGTACTCCTCAAGCTCTTGCAGGCTGCGCTCATGGGCGCTGTCTTCCTGCAGCAGAGTTTGCACCTTGTCAACAGTCAGATGCCCATAGCGGTGGTAGTGCTCCAGAAGAGCCTGTATGATAGCATTGATTTTGATGATTTCAGGCGGGCGCCCCTGAATACGGATTTCATTGCCCCTTGAAATGATGCGGCTGGCAGGAAAAGCCGCTGCAATTTCTTTGATATTGGCGTTGCCTACGCCCAAAAAGTCAACCAAGGATACGTTTTCCAAAATAATTACTTTCTCTATCAAGCGCTCTCCTATTTTAGGTTTTGGAAATAAAAATATGAGTACACAAGCAAATTTATTCTTTATTTTTGATTCCCGGGAAATGGTTTAATCAGAAAACACGAAAAAAAGCATGATTGTTCGTATTGTCCGCATGAGCTTCGACGAAGCGTATATCGACACTTTTTTACAACTCTTCGAAACCTACAAAGCACATATCCGCACCTTTGACGGCTGTTTACACCTGGAGTTGCTACAGCAAAAAGATGCACCTTCTGTTTTTTTCACTTATAGCCACTGGCGCGACGAAGCGGCCCTGGAAGCCTATCGCCAATCGGAACTCTTTCGTAAAGTATGGGGCGAAACAAAGAAATACTTTAATGAACGCCCTCAGGCATGGAGCTTGGAACAGCGCCACTGTTTGCCATAGTGCCATGGAAGGGTTGTAAAAGCAGCAAAAAAATGTGTTTTTATCGCTCTGAAAACAAAACACTTGTCTTTTTTTGCAAAAAAATTTTTCAAAAAAGTTTTGCAGTTTTCAAAAGGCTGCCTAAATTTGCAACACCAATTCACGGAAAACCCAAGAACAAAACACAAACCCGGGTGGCGGAATTGGTAGACGCGCCAGACTCAAAATCTGGTGGTGGCAACACCGTGCGGGTTCGAGTCCCGCCTCGGGTACACAAAACCGGTGCAGGAAACACCGGTTTTTTTGTTTTTTCCCCTTTTGGCCTTCTTCCCATTTCAAACCTCCCCCCTTTTGTCATTTCGAGCGCAAGCGAGAAATTTCTTTTACTTCTTGTGGCTTGGTGTGATTAGGTTTGAGATTTCTCACTCGCTTCGCTCGTTCGAAATGACAAGAAGCTGAAAATGCGGCTTGGTTAGATAAGAATAAAGCTTCTCACTTCACTTATGCTTCGTTTAAGGTGACAAACTACGCACTGCCGAGCCTTCCCTTTTACCATTTCGAGCACACCCTTTTGTCATTTCGAGCGCAAGCGAGAAATCTATTTTACGTTTTGTGGCGTAGTTTCTTGATGAGATTTCTCACCTCACTACGTTCGGTTCGAAATGACACTCTACGCTGCGCTTCGTTCGAGATGACAACGCCCGGCTTACCTCCCCTTGAGGCAAGCAATGCCGGGGCTTTTTTTATGAAAACAAACGGTCGGCAAGGGCATTGAATTCGTCGTCGTGCACGCTGCCGAACAAAAAGCCACACACCACCTTCGGATAGAAGTAAGTGGATTTCTGCGGCAAAGTATAGCCGCTGTAGCACACCTCTTTGACGGTTTCTATGCTGATTTCGCGGTTGATGAGCGCCAGTTGTGCCTCCCCGCCGCGCACTTTATCGACGCACTCGCCCAAGCTGCGGGTATATTGTATGTTTTCGCTCTTCGCTTGTTCTTTGCCGGGAATACCCAAGGCGTTTTCTATGACCAAAGCATGCAGGACGGTCAAGTCCAGGCGTTTGATGAGGGCAGGAAAATCCCAAGGCACCAGCTCTTCCACCTTGGCGGTGAGTTCGGGCTTCAGACGGATTTTCAAATAGCGTCCGGGCAATATCACTCCAAAAGCCCAAGGTTTGCCCGTAATGACCTCCTGCAGGGTGTAAGGGTCAGCTACGGGTTTTATGGTGAAATAAGGTTCAAGCGCCACACAAAAACTTTGCAAGTCAAAGTTTTTTAAACCTGAAATAAGTCGATGTGTGGGCAGAATGCGGATATCATCGGCTTCGGTATTGGTGAAATACATCAGGTGGTAGTTGTAGGGCTCATGCCCGCTGTGGTGCGGGTTTTGGCGCATACGCTCTTTTCTGTATGCCAGAGAAGCCGAATAGCGGTGATGTCCATCGGCTAAAATAACCTGTTTGTCGCGCATGAGATCGATAAAACAACGGATGGCTTCGGCGTCATGAATGACCGCCAGCTTGTCCACTACACCTTGGTAGTCTTCGGTTTCATAAAGGGGCGCCTGCATGGCTTCATCCATGAGGGGCTCGAGGCGGTGCGACGGGTCGGTATAGAGCCCGTGGGTGGGTGCCACATTGAGGCGGGTGTGCCGCAGCATTTCCAAGCGGTCTTCTACCGACTGCGGTATGGTGTTTTCATGACGCAACACCACCCTTTCGTCCCAGTCATAAGCTTTGATATTGGCAATGAAGCCTTTGCGGCAGAAGGTCTTGTCGATGCCGGGCAACGAAAAGTATTGATAATACACGTAGATGGCAGGCACCATGTCGTGCACCAAAATGCCCTCTTGTTTCCATGATTCCAGCCGGCGGGCTACGTTTTCATAAGGGGGCACATCGCGGGGCACCGACAAATGGATGCTGTTGTAAGGGTTTTCGTACAGCATGCGGCGGTGCTCTTCGGTAATGACATCAAACAGCGGCGAGGTGTATTCTTCTATTTGCTTGCTAAAACGGGGGTGATAGCGCCATGCACGCAAGGGTTTTATTTCTGCCATAAACAACAAGACTTCTGATTTCAAAAATTAAGGCAGGCAATTTAAAAAATACTATACATATGCTTGCAACACTTCATGCATAGCACGGGCTTTGAGCAGGCACTCTGCCCACTCTTGTGCCGGCGAGGCATCGTAAGTAATGGCACTTCCTACCTGAAACGACAAGCGCTGCAGGCGGGCATTGTAAAAGATGGTACGAATCAATACGTTCCAGTCGAAATCGCCTTGGGGGGTCATGTAGCCCAAAGCGCCGGAATACCAGCCTCTTTTTTGTGTTTCGTACTGCTCTATAAGCTCCATTGCCCTGATTTTGGGGGCGCCGGTCATGCTGCCCATGGGAAAGGTGGCAGTTAAGCAATCGAGGAAAGAAGCTTCGGGGGGGAGTTCCACGCCTATGGTCGATACCATCTGATGCAGGCGCCGGAAGGTATAAATGCCGAAGAGCTCTTCTACCTCTACCGTGCCCAGTATGCCTACCCGTGCCAGGTCGTTGCGCACCAGGTCCACAATCATCATATTTTCGGCACGTTCTTTTTCGCTCTGCAAGAGGCGGCAGCGCGCTTGTTCGTCTTCCTGCGGTGTGTTTCCTCTTGGTGCGGTTCCTTTAATGGGCTGCGAAATCAAACGGCTGCCTTGGCGCTTCATGTAACGCTCGGGCGAGGCAGAAAGCACATAGTAATCGCCCAAGCGGGCAAAAGCCGCAAAGGGCATGGGCGAACGTTGATTCAGTGTTTCAAACAGTTTGAAAGGTGCATGCAAGCGGGCATCCTCTGCACGAAACTCAATGCAATAGTTCATTTCATAAATCTCGCCATTGCGTATTTCTTCGCGAATGGCTTCTACTGTCCGTCCATAATCTTGGCGGCTCACCGTGCTGTATATCCTGCCCACTTTGGCGGGGGGCATGTCGCCGGCAGGCAAAGAATGCTGCCGGGCACTTTGGCTCCAAAATGCTTCCGGGTCGCCACTTAAACAATACACTTTGTCGCCCCGCCGCTCGAAAACCCATTGCGGGCGGAAAAGGCAGAGGTCCGGCAATGACAAGAAGTCTTCGTTGTGGCTATGCAGGCGCTCGAAGGCATTTTTTACATCATAGGCAACAACACCAAACCACCATGCCCCGGCCAAGCGGCTTTTCAAGTCATGCAGTTGCCCGGCAGAAACACGCTCTATCAATATGGTTTCTACCGCGCCCACTGCCAACAGTGCCCGGAAACGACCATGAGGATAAGCCGGTGTTTCTGTTTCATTGGGGAAAGTGCAGAGGCTATATCCAAAACCATGGGCTGCCTGAAGCAAGTCCTGCCAAGCGTAATTGCAAAGCAATGGTTCTATTGAGGCGTCTCTTATATTGCTCATTGCTCCAGAGTTACAAACGGATACGATTCCCCATAGTGAACCACCCCAAGCGGACCAATCCAGTAGAAACGCAAGAAATAGAGCGCTCCGGGCTGCAGCCCATCAAAAACCACCTGATTGACTATGGGCGTAGCGTTTGCACAGGCGGTCAGGACATTACTACCCATTTGAAATTCTTGCCTGTCAAGGGCGTTTTGCAGGGTCACTTCACGCCGGCTGCCCAACAGTACTCCGTAGCGCACCCCTACCAAATCAGTGACATAATTGGTACAGGAATCGCCAAAGAAAAGCACCATATCAAAGCTTAGCGAGGTGGCTGTCAAATTGACATTATTCACAAAGCCAAAAGAAAGCACATAGGCTTCGGGCTCGCCCAATAAAAGCTCGCCCGAAGATTTCACTGCATAGGCACGGGCAACCATGGCTTTTTCTTCGGCATCGATGAGCGCAGCCACAGGAAAGTTTTTACTAAATAGCGCAGGCTCAACAAAGCTTCCTTGTGCCAAGCGCAGAACTGTATCGGGCGTAACGGCTGCCGGGTCGTTGTCGATACTCAGCAGGAAACCATACTCTACGATGGTATCGCCGGGGCTGACATCTACCAAAGCGCCCCGCAAACTGATATCCCGCGGGTTGGCACGCAATACCCGCAAAGTAGCCACCTTGGTAACCCGGTCAAAAGATACTTCACAGGCAAACAAACAAACAAGTAAGAGCGCAAAAATGCACAGTGTAACAGCTTTTTTTATCATAAGCGGTTTTGCAGAATTATTTTCCGAAGGCATACAAAGATACACCGTAAGGCAAAATAACACCGAAGCAAGTGCTTTTTTTAGTACTTTTGTCGCCAACGAGCAAAACACAAAAGCATGGATTCACAAACACTCTCGTCCCGCATTGCGGAGGAATTGTTGCGTATAGGTGCCGTTAAGATACGTCCGCATGAGCCCTTCCGGTGGAGTTCCGGTTGGCTGTCGCCCATTTATTGCGACAACCGCCTGACCCTCTCCTACCCTTCTTTGCGCAGCGAAATAAAAGAAGGACTGGTCAAGCTTATTCGCGAACACTTTGCTCAAGCAGAAGGCATTGCCGGCGTGGCTACTGCCGGCATTCCGCAAGGTGCCTTGGTAGCCGACGCGCTGAATTTGCCTTTTTGTTATGTGCGCTCCAAACCCAAGGAGCATGGCATGGGCAACCAAATTGAGGGACGTTTTGATGAAGGGCAAGCCATCGTGGTAGTTGAAGACCTCATTTCAACGGGGGGCAGCAGTCTGCAAGCAGTAGAAGCCTTGCGTGCTGCCGGCGCACATGTGTTGGGGGTTGTGGCCGTGGTAACCTACGGCTTTGAACATGCCCGTGAAGCCTTCGAGCAGGCCAAGGTACCCTACTATACACTGACCGATTACCGGCATATCATTGAGGCATACGGGCGCCATCAAGGCATGGATGAGGCTACCCGTGAGCTGCTGAACCGTTGGCGCCTGACACCGGACCGTTGGCAACCATAGAAGGCTGCCCGGCCACCTGTTCTAACAGGTGCAATAACTTTTGCCGCCCCCGTGCATGCCATGCACGGGTTTCTTCTATCCGTGCTTGATGTCTGGGCAAATAATCCAGAAGGCGCCCCAAGTCAAAGCTATTTGCCCAAATACCGGCGCCGGCACGCAAGGCATCGTGGGCATTGCATTGCTGCTCATATTGCCCGCGGATAGGCACCATCAGCACAGGCTTGCCCAGCACCATGGCTTCGCATACCGACTCAAAGCCGGCCGTGGTAGCCAAGGCACGGCATGAAGCCATCATTTTCAAGAAAAGAGCGCCGTCGAGTTGGTGCAGCGTAAGGTTGGGTTGGGGCGTGTAAGTTTTGGGCTCCCCCTTCCGGTCCCAGAAGCAGTGCACTTTTATATGAGGGTGTGCCCGCTGCCATTCGATGATTTCTTTTCCATAACCGGCATTGTTCACATAAGCCAAAATAAAGTCGCCGCCGCTTACCTGCAGCTCATAAAGCTCGGAGCGAAGCAAAGGAGCCACCACCTTTATCTTCCGGGTATCGGCATAGGCGTCGTCGAAAGAAAGGGCCAGCTGAAGCGAGGCCCCACGGGCAGTCATGCGCGTATTGAGGGTAAGCCCCAGGCGGTCGAGTCCCCAGTGCGGATGGCGAAAGTCCGGGTGCTCGAGCAAGTATTGATGCCCTATGCAAACCATAGGAACGCCCAAAGAACGGCGTCCATGCGCTATGCCGGCCAACAAATCATAAAAATTCACAATCAGGTCGGGACGGTAGTGCTTCACCCATTGCCGTATTTGACGGGCGCTGTGCAAAAAGCGGCCTGCTTGCCACAGGTTATGCGAAAAAGTAGCCCCCCAGGCAATACCTTTGTTTTCTTTGTCTTTTACGAAGTTGGGGCTGTCGAACTGATGCAGAGGTTCCGACAAGGCTTCGGTAAAAAAGGCAGGCAAGGTGCGCCCTTCTACCCTGCCCACTAAGACTGCCACCACTGAGTGACCGGCTTTCAGTAGCAGGCTGCGCAGGGCTAAGGCTTGTGTCATATGCCCCCTGCCTTCGCCTTGCACAACAAATAAGAAACGCGCCATGGTGGTTAAAACTTGGAGTTGGCAGTCATTTTATCCAGCCAGGTGGCCACATAAAAAGAGTCTATTTCGTCCAAGTCGTCGAGCTCATCCACACTTTCCTGCATTACCTCTTTTGCCATGCTTTTCTCATCGGCAAAGCGGTAAATTTGCCAATGCCCTTGCTCGTCTTCGGTAAGTGCAGTAAGCGACTCCACCCAATCGCCGGAGTTCATGTAGAGTATGCCGTCTATGGTGCGAATGGCTGCCTGGTGAATATGCCCGCAAATCACGCCGTCGCATCCCCTGCTTTTTGCCAAAGCAGCCAGCTGCTCTTCAAAGTCAGATATGTAGTTGACCGCGGTTTTTACTTTGCTTTTTATTTTTTGAGAAAGGGAATAATAGGGCAATCCCTGCTTGGCGCGGTAGTGGTTGTATTTTTTGTTGAGCCATAGTAAAAAAGAGTAGCCTATATCGCCCAACTTGGCAAGCCAGCGCAGGTTGGAGGTGATGGTGTCGAACACGTCGCCATGGGTGACATAGAAGCGGCGCCCGTGGCTTTCATACACATATTCGCGCAAAATAGACAGGTTTCCAATATGCAGGGGCAGGATTTGATCCAAGAAGTCATCGTGGTTGCCACGCAGGTAAATGACCTTGGTTTTATGCTTTTCAATCATGCGCAGCACAGCCTTGAAAAAGCGCGTATGTCGTTTATGCCAGCGTCCGTAGCGTTTCAACTGCCAGCCATCGATGATGTCACCGTTTAAAATCAGTGTTTCGCAACTACACTGTTTCAGAAAGCGCACCAAAGCTTTTGACTTAGAGCCCGAAGCCCCCAGGTGCACGTCTGAAATCACGATGGTTTTAAAGTGTTGCTTGGCAGGCTTTCCCATAACGAAGAACTCATTTGTTCAAAAGCAAAAGTAAAGTTGTCGTATCATCCCATCGTGAGAAAGCCTTTAGCATTTTGTTAAAAATAAAGACTTGATTGTTAAGAAATAAAAAAGACAGCTCCGGAGAGCTGCCTTTTTGTTTGTTCAAACGGCTTCGTATTATTCCAATGTGTACATCTTCAAAACACTGCGGTTTTTCTGTTCAGACTCTTCTGTAGGGGGCAGCAGGACCAATAAGCCGCCGGTGTGCAGCAGTGACACCGGCTTATCTATTTCCGAAGGCAAGTCCACATCCATGAGTAGCTGCTTGTCAGACAGACGGTAATATGCCAAACGGTAAGTCAAAGGCGGCAAGTCTGTTTTGGGGAAGCCCGGATGCTCTTGTATAAATTGTTGCAGCCTGTCCTTAGTGTACGCTTTACGGTAAATAAGCGCCAATGTATCTTTCCCTAACAGCTGCACATGCACGAAGCGGCTTGTCAGGTAAGGGTCAGCATCATCATTTATAACAAATTCAGGATTCCCTGTCTTATAAGTCTGCACAAAGAAGGCATCGAGCGGTAGTTGTTCTACTGCCACCTTTTGTTTGCTTTGCAAATCAAATATCACCAATAAAGGCTCGCCTACCGGCACAACATACAGATAGCGGTCGTTTCCGTCGAACAAATGCAAGCCGGCATTCCGGTAGTAGAGCTTTCCGCCTTTAAGCAAACTGCCCTCTTCAGGAAACGTCCCCAACCAATGGGTCTGCGCTGTGGACAGGTCATAAGCCCATATGTAAGGGCTGCTTTGCTGATACAGCTGCGGGTCACTCCACTTGCCCTGTGGCGGGTCGATGGCTATTATTTGCTGCCCTACGGTACGTGGCAACAGAAGCGGCGCGAAAGTTTGCCGCTTGCGCTCTATGGGTATGGAAGTTACAAAATCGCCTTTCCGGTAGTCATAGAGCAAGAGTTCTGAAATATTAGACACTGCCACTAAGGTGTCATTAAAGAAACCAATGTTTTGAAAAAGGAATTGATAGGCACCGGGTCCGTTGCCTTGCTTTTTAAAAGCATAGGTTTTCCGTTTCTCCAAATCAAACACGACGATGCTTTGAGCCCGGGGGTTTCTAAACAAAAGAAAACGCCCTGCCCGTTGATCTTCGGGCAACAAGTTAGATTCCTCAATCACATAAGTAGCAGCTGAACGCCATTTTAGCGTTTGTGCATGCTTCTGTTCCTTGCCTGCCGGTGCACTGCAAGAAAGAAAAAAGAGGCATAAAAAGAGATGGCTTACCACAGGAAAAGTAAAATGCTTCAGCATGACTTTATAATTTAGGTTATAGTAGTATTTTTAACGGTAGAGCTTATAGGTCAACTAAATGAAAAAACGAGAGCAAGACACCATATTCTTGCTCTCAGAGTACATGAATTAAGCAATTAAAACCCAAGTACAGGTGGCTCCTTGCCACCGCCATCATCAGAGCAGGGCACCACACAGGTGCTGGAGCCCAGACCAATACAGTAAACTATGCCGGTGCCTTCTTCTTTAATCCCGGCAATATCACAAAGTTGAATTTGTGAGTTGAGAGGTTGGGTGGTAGGCGAAAGCACTAACAACAAAATAAATGCTCCTGTGAGCATAAAAAAGCTGCGAGTAAGACTTTTAACATTTTTCATATGTGTTGTGGTTTTGGTTTGCCTTGCTATTGTAGCAAAAAAAAAAAAAAATCCAAATTTTTCTTCTACTTTTTTGTCCATCCCTGCAGCAATCATCAAACAAAACCTGAAAAGGCAGCTCCGGAGCTGCCTTTTCAGGTTTTTTGGTGCTTTTTATTTTTCTTTATTATTCCATAACGGGAATGTTTTCAGGTTGCTGCGAGCGAATTTCCGTATTATACCCTTTCAGCAGGTATTCGGCACGACGGTTCAATTGATGCGATTTCTTGTCGCACGCCTCACAATCGGCAACCGGCTTACGCTCCCCTGCCGGAACGGTGAGAATACGTTCTGCGGGCACACCCGCCTTTACCAAGAACTGTTTTGCTGCCTGGGCACGCTTTTCCGATAACCAATCGTTGTACTTGTCTGAAGCGCGCTTGTCTGTGTGGGTTTCTATTTGCACTTGAAACTCCGGATATTTTTTCATCAAAGCGGCCAGTTCTTCGAGGCGCCGGGCTGCTTCGGGCGTGATATCCCAACGGTTATAGGGATAGTAGGTGTTGTATATGATCACCTTGGGACGTAGCGCCACCGTCCGGTCATAAGCTTGCATGCCGGGCTCCTTCGCTATTTCAATGGTTTGCTCATACCTTTCATAATTGGGTGCCCCGGCTTTCAGCACATACGTGCCCGGATACAAACGCAAGGTATCGCCTGCATGCAAGGGGGTTTCTTTGGCGGTATTTTGCTCAATATAAGACAGTTGAGCCTGCGCAATAGGCTCGCCACTCCATGCGTCTATGACCTGCGGATGCATGACCACCAACACGGGTTTGTCGGTCAGTGAATGTTGCCCGTCTTTAACACGGAAGTAGTAAATATCGTCTCTTCCGGCGCCATAGGGGCGATTGCGCGAGCTGAAATAACCGGTCTTTTGCGAAGGGCGGTAAATGAAGCCAAAGTCATCCTGGCTGGTGTTGATGGGATATCCTAAGTTTACCGGCTCTTTAAAGCCACCGTTTCCGTCAGGTTCGCACACAAAGATATCCAGTCCGCCCAAACCGCCGTGCCCCGTAGAGGCGAAGTACAGGCGTCCTTCATCGTCAACAAAGGGGAAAGACTCACGCCCGGGGGTATTGATCACAGCCCCTAAGTTTTCAGGCTTTGACCAGCTGTTGCCTTCTTTCCGGCAGCGGTAAATGTCGGAAGCCCCATGCCCCCGGCATATCTGATGAGAAATACAGAGTATTTCCATCCGGCGATAGAGCGGGATGTGCCACAGAATACTCATCGCTGTTATAAGCAAACTCGCGCAAGTTGCTAAAGTTTCCGTTGGCGTCCACATCGGCAATAAATATTTTCAGTTTATTGATGCCATCATGGCTTTGCTTATACTTGCCATCGAAGTAGTTGTTAGGGGTAAAATACACCGTTTTTTCATCGCGGGTAAAGACCAACGGACCTTCATGGAAAGGAGAGTTTAGTTCGGCATGTAAAGGACGCACTTTGCCATTTTCAAAGAAATACAAGTCAAGAAAGGCCGTTCCATCCCATTTGAACTGCTTGCCGGAGCCGGTCACCTGCATAACACGATTAGAGCAAAACACAATGCCTTGCTTAAAGAATGCCGGTGAAAACTCGTCATACTCGGTATTAAAGTCCGCTGCTTTCAGCTCATATTTAGAGGAGTCTGCAAAGAAATAAGGCAGATGCTCATAAGCTTCTATGTAGCGTTGAGCGGAAGGGTCCTCAGAAGCTTCATAGTAGCGCCTGTACCACTCTTTGGCTGCCTCATATTGCTCTAAGGCAGAGAACGCTTCGGCATAAGCCAGCATATCTTCGGGCTCTCCCTCATATTTTTCGAAAAGACGGGCATACCACGCCGCTGCTTCCTGTGGCATATGCTGTTGTTTATAGCAATAGGCTATGCGACGGATCACCTCTTCGGATTGATTGCCGCTTTCATAAATCTGCAAGTAATCCTCAAGAGCTTCTTTATAATGGAAACTCTCGAACTTTTTGCTGCTTTTTTCTCTTTTCTGCTTTGGGCAAAAAGGGTCTGTCCGAATAGTAGCAGAAATAACAGCCCTATGACACTCATATATTTCTTCATGGTCATGGTCGGTGTGATTTAGGTTTTTTTAAAAGAAGCGAGGCGAAATAATCTTGTCTTTCTTGGTAGAGAACTGATAACGTAGCATCAATTCATGCGAACCGGTATTGTAGCGCCCCAGGTTGGAAAGTGTGTAGCCATAGGCAGCAGCAACTCCAAGTCTCCATCATTATTGAAATCGCCAATATTGATGCGCCCCCGAAAACGGTGGCTGCCAACGTCAACGAGCCACTGTCTTCGTTGGTGCCGTTTCCCAAATCCACCAAATACACCTCATTACCCACGATTAATTCCAGTCCGTCTGCTTCAGGACCAAAAGTACCCCCACCGGGCTTGGGGTCCCCGTTTTTAAAGATATCGAAAGCCAAAGGATAGGCATCTGCATTGTTTCCTGAAAGTCCTTCATGCTTACCGCTGTTTTTGGCGGCATCGAATGCAACCCAACGCTTACCGGTCAAAGCGTCGAAAATGGCATTGCCCACATATACCTCCGGAATGCCATCTTGGTTGAATTCTGCCAGCTGGGGACGCATCACTTGCGGTTCTACTGAAAAGGTCGAGTGCCGTACTCAAAGCGATGAATTTTACTGTCTGTACCGGCTACAAAAACATCGCCAAAGCCGTTTTTGTCCACACCGCCCAACGCTACCTGTGTGAAAGGGTGTGTTTTAGGACCGGTAAAGGCAAGCTTCAGTGTGCCATCCCTTCCGTTAAAGACATATACCTTACCATTGGCAGGATTCTTAACAAGCAATTCAGCTATCCTGTCGCCGTCCATATCCATCACAAAGCCCCCGAGGGCTGATTCAGGACTGCGCTTTTCGCTTAAGGACACACCATCCGAAGACAAACGAACACTTTTAAGCGACGAACGAACGCCGCCCGGTCACTCATCGCCACTCTACCTTACGGTATGCTTTGGCTTCCTTCAGGCTATCGGGCACCAAGCTGCGCAGCAAGGCATGAATAGAAGCCAACAACTGCTCTTTGATAAACGAACGGTGAACGATGAGGCTTACTTCCCGCACGGCATCGACCCCTTGAATAGGGCGCACAGGCGCGCCGGCTTCGTGCAACACACTCAGATAAGGTACCAAAGTATATCCCAAGCCTTCTTTGACCATATTTTTCAACGTTTCTATGCTTCCGGCCGACAACTCAAAAACAGCCGGCCTTTCACGATGCGCTTGCCCGCACAAACGCAAGGCTTGCTCCCTAAAACAGTGCCCTTCCTGCAACAAGAGCAGTCTTTGTTCTGCCAGGTCATCTAAAGTTATTTCTTTTTTTGCCAACAACAAACTATTGGCCGGCAAATAGAGCAAAAAAGGTTCATAGAACACAGGCACTTCCCGCAAGTCTGCTTCATTGAGGGGCGTTACTGCCAGTGCCCAATCCAGCTCGCCACTGCGCAGCCCTTCTATGATGCGTCCCGTGGTCATTTCCTGTATTTCGAAGAAGGCTTCCGGATAGCGGCTGCTCCACTCTTTCAAAAAACGAGGCAACAGGTAAGGCGCCAAGGTAGGAATGACCCCCACTCTGTAGTAGCCTTCCAGGCGATTACGCTCTTCGGACACCCATGCCCGCAGTTGACTCAACTCGTTCCAAATACGCTTGGCTTTTTCTACCACAATACGCCCGTGTTCGGTGGGTTCTATGGGACGTTTGCTGCGGTCAAATATCTGAAAACCGATTTCTTCTTCCAGCTTTTTCAGTTGCATGGTCAGAGTAGGCTGTGTAACGCAGCAAGCTTCGGCTGCCTTGGCAAAGTGGCGGTGCTCATCTAAGGCTACCAAATAGTGAATTTGTTGCAAATTCATAGCAATAAAATAATTTTTATTTATAGCAACAAACAAAATATAAACAAAAAAAATATCAAAAGCAGCCCATTGCGGACTGCTTTTGATTAACAAGGCTGGGGTTCACTTACGGCTTTATTCCTTACACTGCTGCAGGTCTTTTTTTATTTGCGCCGGGGAGCGGTCGGGCAAGTCGTTGTCCCAAGCTGTCAGCACATAATTTACGATGTTGGCTATTTCCACCTCCGACAGTTGCGGATTTGCCGGCATGGGTTGGTTGAATGTTTTGCCATTTACCACCACTTCGCCCTGCATGCCATAGCGGATAATGCAAGCTATGCGGCCGGGATGCTTCTGTACAAAATCGGAGGCATTCAGTGGTGGAATCAATTGGCGTAGGCCCTCGCCTTGGTCGCCGTGACAGCTTGCGCAATACCGGGTATAAAGCGCCTTGCCTTTATGCTCTCCGCTGAACACATACAAATTCAGTAAAAATAAAGCAACGAAGAGCAAAGGAATCAAGCTCCACCACCATATTTCATTTTTCATCATGGACAGAGGCGTTTTCTTTCAGCAACAGTTCAATGTCTTCTATCAGTTTTTTTGTGTCTTCCGGGTCAGTGCCATTGTACACGCCACGAATATGGCGTTGCCCATCTACCAGAATCAAAGCGCCACTGTGTATGTAACCACCGGGCGCCGCCGGGTCCTCGCCGGCAGTAACCATATAATATTCTGCAATATCATAAATATCTTCGCGCTTGCCCGTGACAAAATGCCACTTAGGTGCCGACACCCCCAGTTTTTCGGCATAGGCTTTTAAAACAGGCACCGAATCGTATTTGGTATCGATGCTGTGTGAGAGCAAAAGCACGCGCTCGTCGTCTTGAAAGTGCTCATATACTTTCAGCATTTCTGCCGACATTTTCGGGCAAATGGTTGGGCAGGTGGTAAAAAAGAAGTCAGCCACATATACTTTGCCTGCAAAATCTTTGTCCGTGATGGTTTGCCCTTCCTGATTGACAAACCGGAAAGGGGGAATTTGATGGTAAACGGTATCTACACCGCTGCCGTCTTCTTTGGCTACCACCTTCTTTTCACCCAGATAAGGCAAGCGGCGCTCTTCTTGTTTGCATGCCACGCATGCCAGCAAAAGTCCGGCTACCCAAAATGTTTTTTTCAAGCTGTATTTCATGCTTTTATTCCGGTTTGGTTTGTTTCAAAGAGTCCAAAAAAGCTTTGCTCTGTTCGATAGCTTCTTCCATTTGCAGCCCTACGCTCTTGATTTTTTCTTTTTCCTGCTCAAAAAACCGAAGCAGCTCCTCCTCAGAGGCGCCTTCCGGCTTGCGGTATTCGCGCATCCAGCGCATCATGGCTTCTTCGGCTTCATCAAGCGAGCGAGCATATACAGCCACCCGGCTACTGTCCACCCCCAAAGAATCGCGGCTGTGCAGCAGTTGTTTATGAAGCCGGTGAATTTCGCCCATGCGCACCATAATGCTGTCATGTAATTGCTCTACTTCCTGCCGGGCCACGTCTGCCCGGCTTTGTGTCTTTTCTGCTTCCTGTTGCTCATTGTTTGTTCCACAGGCAAAGAAAGCAGCTGCCAAGAATACGAATGCAATTTTTTTAAAAAACATAATCTTCCGGTTTGTTAACAAGACAAAACTATGAAAAGTTACAAGCCCGGCCAATGATGGTACTCTATTTTACAGGGCAAGGCTCTAAAAAAACAAAGACCGGCAACCTTACGGCTGCCGGTCCTTCGCAGCTTTTCCACTACCAGGTAATTTCTATGTCTTTGGCCACCGGTGATTCATCCTTTGCTTCTTCCAAACGACGTATTTTTATATTCAGAAAACCAAACAACATGGTCATCAGAGGGCTTAAAATACAGAAGAAAGCAAAAGGCGCATAGGTAAACGTGGCTACGCCCAGCACCGACGATTGTGTGGCCCCGCAAGTGTTCCAGGGTACCAGTACCGAAGTAACCGTGCCCGAGTCTTCCAAGGTGCGGCTCAGGTTTTCGGGTGCCAGGCCGCGCTTCCGGTAAGTGTCGGCAAACATACGCCCCGGCACAACTATAGACAAGTATTGGTCAGAGGCCGTAATGTTGAAAAAGATACAAGTGCCGGCCGTAGAGGCAATAAGCGCCCCGGTAGAATGCGCCAAACGTACAATACGCCGGGTGATGGACTCAAGCATACGGCTCGACTCCATGATTCCCCCAAATACCATAGCCGATAATATCAGCCAAATGGTGGGCAACATGCCGGCCATCCCTTTTGTGCTCAGCAGCTCTGTTACCACGGGCTCGGGTGTTTCTATTTGCATGCTTGTATAAATAGACTTCATCAGTACTTCATAATAGACTTTCCAAGAGTTGACGTCGCCCCCCAATTCCACTATCAATTGAGGTTGTGCCAACAGCGCCGCCAGTGCGCCCAATAAAGTACCCGCCAGCAGGGAAGGCAAAGCCGGTACCCCCCTTCACTATCATGAAAATAACAATCAGGGGCACCACCAGCAGGCTCCAGTGAATCCAAAACTTTGTTTCTATTGCTTGCAGAATATGGCTTACATCGACTGCTTGGTCTGCCACTTCCAGGTTGAAGCCCCAAATCAAAAAGATAATGAGTGTGATTGTGATGGAAGGAATGGTGGTGTAGGTCATGTAGCGAATGTGCGTAAACAAGTCGGTGCCGGCCACCGCCGGTGCCAGGTTGGTAGTGTCGGAAAGAGGCGACATCTTATCGCCAAAGTAAGCCCCGGAAATGATAGCCCCGGCAATAACGCCTTCTTCCAAGCCCAAGGCTTTGCCTATACCCAACAGGGCAATACCCACCGTGGCAATGGTGGACCAGGAGCTGCCGGTAGCCAGCGAAACCACTGCGCTGATAACACAAGCGGCAAATAAGAATATGGTCGGATTCAGGATTTTCAAGCCGTAATAAATCATGGTAGGCACCACCCCGCTAATCATCCAAGTGCCGGACAAGGAGCCAATGAGCAGCAGTATAAGGATAGCCCCCATCGAAGAGTCGATGCTTTTCAGGATGCCGGCCCGCATGACTTTCCACGACACCCCTTGTGTGCCGGCGAGCAAAGCAGCCACTGCCCCGGACAATATCAAAACAATTTGATTGGAACCGCTCAAACCATCATCACCAAAAATACTGATATTAACGCTCAGCAAGCCTATTAAAAAAAGGATGGGAAGCAAGGCGATGCTCAAAGGGGGAACAGGTGTAGGGTTTTGTTCATTCATCATTGGCATTTGATTTTGAAAAGCACATTTTTTAAGTAAAAATATTTGCAAAGGTAAAAATTTAGTCTGTAAAGTACTATCAAAGCTGAATAAACAACTGCGAGAGGGCGCGCTCATAAGGCCGTCCGGTATGCACATGAGCTATGCGGGCAGGTCCCCGCTTCACCAGGGCATCCAAGTGGCGGCAGCGCTGTTCAAAAAAGCGGCGGTATGCCTCCCGCTCCTGCTTTTTGTTGAAATACAAATATTGCCGGACGGGCGCTTCCAAGGCTTTGGCCGGTGCCACACCCACCGGGGGCAAGCTGTAGTGGCTCTCATCGAACAAGTGCACCAAATACAGTTCATGAAAGGAAAGCAAGGCACCCAAGTCGCGAAATTGCCGCAACGGATGAATAAAATCCGAAACAACAATAACAACCGAATGGCGGCGCAGGCGCCGGCAAGCCTGTTGCCAAGAGAAATAAGCATCCTCCTGTGCAGGGGCATAGCCCCACAACCTTTCGAGTGCAGCCATCAAGGCATGGTGCTTACGCAGCGCCGGGAAAACAGCCGGTGCGGTCGTCTGTGCCCCCAGCAAGGTAACCTCACAGCGCTCGCGCAGGCTCAGCCACATCAAGACAGCCGCAATCTCACGGGCTGTCTGCCACTTCTGCATTGACGGATAAGCCATGGAGGCGCTCATGTCCAAAAGGATATACACACTCAGCTCGCGCTCTTCCTTGTATTCCTTCAAAAACACCCCGTGCCCTTTGGCCGATGCCATCCAGTCTATATAACGCACATCGTCGCCATACTGATATTCGCGCAGGGCAGTAAACTCCAAGCCGCTGCCTTTAAAAAAAGACCGGTAGTTCCCTTTCAGCTCATTGAACACATTACGCCGGATGGATAACTCTATTTTTTTTATTTTCGCAACTATATGGTGAAGGTGCTCCTGCATCGTCTGCTTTTATTCAATTTTCAACAGATTTATCTTGTGCAAGATGCATAAAATCAAGCTTTTTTTTATATTGCAAGTTGGGATAATCGCCTTATCGGGCTGCAACACCCCCAAACAGTCTCAACAAAAAGCTTTTGAAGCTTTAGATGACACAAGCATGATACGTCTGCTCATAGACCTGCATACGCTCGATGCCACTGTGCCTTACCTGTTTTCGCGCCCCAACAACGACACCGCCAAAGCAGTTTTCAAGGCCTTGCGGGAAGAATTATTTGCCAAATATCACACCGACTCTGCTCATTTCTATCAAACCTATTACTACTATCTTGAACATGACATCAGCCATATCAATCAAATTTACAGTGCTGTCGTCGATTCTTTAAACCTGCGTGCCAACACCAAGCAATTTGATTTGTGGCAAATAGAAAAAGAAATTACACCCCAACAAAACACCTCTTCTGCTACCAAAGAACGCGAACCATCTGATAGTTTGTTGAGAAAGAAATTAGAAAAGATCAAAAAAAAGGCAATATCTATTCCTAAAGAAACCACTACCCGGTAGGGGCAGTATAACCACAATAATATCAAGCGTACATACACAAACTACACATACTTGAATTATGAAAAAGCTCAGTTGTATCATCGTAGACGACAATCCCGTAATGACTACCATACTGCGGGGATTTGCGGAAAAATCCGGTATAGTGGAATGTAAACAAGTTTTTAACAATCCACAAGAAGCCTACAGTTTCCTCAATGAGGAGGAGGTAGATATCATGTTTTTAGACATAGAAATGCCCCAGCTTTCAGGCATCGAGCTGCTCAAATCGCTCAAAAACCCACCGGCTACCATATTGGTAACAGCCAATCCCAACTTTGCCGTGGAAGCTTTTGAGCTGGATGCCGTCGATTACATTGTAAAACCCCCGGAGTTCCACCGCTTTTTGAAAGCACTCAACAAAGCACAGTCTTTTTTGAAAGGCATGCATGGCCACAAACCCAACGGGCAAAGCCAAGAGGAAGCGGCAGGCAATCAAGAGATTTTCGTAAAAATAGACCAGAAGTTAGTCAAAGTACGCCTAAACGACATCATGTACATAGAAGCCATGGCCGACTATGTGGTGATTCATACCACTACGGGACGGCAATTGGTGGTTTACTCCAGCATGAAAAATTTTGAAGCAGAGCTGGAAAAGCATGCCCCCGGCCGTTTTCGTCGCATCCATCGCTCCTACATTATAGACCGGGAAAAGGTAGAAGCCATAGAAGACAACAGTGTTGTCATCGGGAAGAAATACATTCCCATAGGGAAAACCTATCGTGAAGAGTTTCTCAACCAGCTCAACAAGCTATAAAAGCCTTATTCATTCAAAGAGCCGGACAATTCGTTTATCGAGTCGATGAGTCAATTCATCGACTTTTGTTATTATTGAGTAATCAATCACCTAATATTAAAGAAATATGAAGAAGGTTTTATTCCTATTAATTCTTATCATGTTGGGCACCATCGGATACAATCAATATCGACAACTTCGCAAATTCTCGCCTCCTAACCACTATGACTACGAGGCAAAGACCAAATCCATCGATGTCAATTATTATGACATGCAGGCTGTAGAGCGTTACTTTGAATTATGCTATGAAATAGGGCGATTTGCACGCCAAGCTTGGTATAACCACGGCATCGATGTGCGTTTTCCCGATGAAAGCAAGCCGCAGAGTGTACAAGCATCGCTCCACTACCGGCAACTGCTCAAAGAAGTCAAGCTACTGGAAGCACGCTTGATTCAATCCAAAGAACTAAAATCAAAAGGATTCGATAACCGCGCCATCCGTTATATAGAAGAAAACGGAATTGCCCCGCAACTTTACCATGCACATCGTTTGTTAAATGGAAAAACACTGCACCGTGGCGATGAAGGTGAGGCAGTTTGGTATATACAAAAACTGATTGCGAAACAATATAAGCCCATTCGCATCGATGGCATCTTCAGCCAAGAAACCGAGGACGCGGTCAAGGCACTACAAACCAAGTGGAATATGTACCCCTCGGGCATTGTGGATATGGACTTTGTGAATAAACTGCTACAAAACCACGACCGCAATGAATGAAGAACGCAAAGTAGATGTTTTCTTTAGCCTCTTTGAAGAAGTGATTGAGCGACAAAATGAGGCAGTCAAGCAAATGGTGTTTCAGGAACTCCGTTTGCTTAAAGAGAAGGAGCTGCCCAAGGTGTTGGAGCCCGTTGTTGACCAAAAAATAAAAAATATAGAACAGCGCTTGGCTGAGATGTCCGGCGCCAATGTGGCACAAGCCATCCGCCGGCAAATCAAAAACTCACAACACGAGATGGTGGACGCCCTCTACCCCATCATTGGCAAGCTGGTGCGCAAATACATACAAGTAGAGCTGGCGAAACTGTCCGAACAAATAGACAAACAGCTCAACGATACCTTCTCCTGGAGCAGCATCAAACGGGAGTTTTTATCTCTGTTTGGCATCAAGGAAAAAGATATATTATTGGCCAATGCCCAACGCCCGGTCATAGAAGAAGGCTTTATCATAGAACAAGATTCAGGCATACTGCTGGCACATTATACCCGCAACGACACCATCAATGAAGACATGATCGCCGGCATGCTCACAGCCATCAAAAGCTTTGTAAAAGATGCCTTTCATAAAGACAAAGGCGGCTTGAACGCCATTGAATATGGCGACACAACCATCATCATCAAAGATTCGGGCAGCTACTATTTGGCTGTGGTGGTATCGGGCACGGTAACCACGCAATACAAAGAACAAATGCTCGATTATCTGCTGGATTTCGAGCGAAGGCAGCTGAACCGCCCAAAAGAGGAAATCGATGACTTGCAGCTCAAAGAAGCCTTTATAGAACACTGCGAAAAATCGGACGACTACTTTTACAAGCTAAAAAACAAGTACCATGACATCGAAAAAAAACTACAGCAAAAAGGTCATTTTGATTGGAAATTTTGGCGTTGGTAAAACATCACTCGTACAACGCTACGTGCACTCGCGCTTTTCTGAACAATACCACACGACCCTGGGCGTAAAAGTGGACAGAAAAGTGGTAGAGTTCGATGACTGCATCTTGAATATGATGATATGGGACGTGGCCGGCGAAGTGCGCCAAGACAAGGTGCCTCCCTCCTATTACTTAGGCTCAAAGGGCGTCTTTTATGTTTTCGACATGACCCGCCCCTCTACCTATGAACACATAGAAGAAGACATTGCCTATGTAAAAAATATGCTTCCCGATGCGGTGTACATGCTGATTGGTAACAAAAAGGATCTGGTGGAGCAATCGCCTGTCCCGTGTGACTTTATGACCAGTGCCAAAACCGGGGAAAATGTAGAGGCTATGTTTCGCAGCATGGCACAAAAGTTATTAGAGCAAGATGGAAAGAAAATCAACATATAGTCTGTTGGAGCGCTTATTGAACCATAAAGACGGTAGCTATTACAGCAGTGGCATCTTGTTCAAGGCAGATGGCAGCATAGTAGAAGCCACCCCCGATCTGCAAGCAGCCTTGCGGGACAAGCACTCTATTTACGAGGCTGACCCGTTTATAGGCAGCCTGCAAAGTATTTTCGAACACATGGTACCCGAGGACGCCCCCGTCTTTTTCCCCCGTGTAGAGACCGCTCATTTCGGTAAGGAAAAAGGCGTCTATGATTACAGCTTCTACGCCAAACTAATTGACGGTCAACCCTATATACTCTGCACAATCAACGACACCTCTGACCAGAATTATTATTTGTTTAAAGTACAAAGCGAGAGAAATAAAGCCCTCATAGAAAAAGAGCTGCAGGAGCTGCAAAAAACGCGAAATCAACAGAAAGAGAATATCCGCAAAAAGATTGAAGAGATACAGCAGCAGAAAAATCTTGCAGAGGCAGAGAAGCGCAAAATCATAGAGAGCCTCAGTTATGCGCAGCGAATACAAGAAGCGCTCTTGCCTTCACAGGATGCCCTGCAGCAAATGCCTTTTCCTTTTTTTGTTTTCTGGCAGCCTTGCGACCTTATCAGCGGTGATTTTTACTACCTGCATTACAGCGAAGACTTCATTTACGTGATTTTGGGCGACTGCACCGGCCATGGTGTGCCCGGCGGCATTCTCACCAGCATAGGCATTATGGCACTGCGCCAAGCCCTGATTTTGCATCCCGACATTCCGCCGCATGAGCTTATCCGGCTCATTGATGAGAACATACATTCACTTTTCGACCACACCCAAAACAGCTCGCCCGACAAAGTGGTGCGCGACGGCATGGAGCTGGCAGTCTTGCGCATCCACCGCACCGAACAATATATTGAATATGCCGGTGCCGGCATCCCACTTTATTTGTTGCACGAAGGCAAGGTATCCGGTCATACCCCCCAACAAGCCGGCATCAACAACATCTTTAACAACGGAAAGGGATACAAAAGCGAGGTCATTCCCTATCAAAAAGGCGACGAAATCATTTTAAGCACCGACGGATATATAGACCAAATAGGCTTTGTATCCAACCGCAGGTTTAAACGAAGCCGCTTCATCAAGCTCGTTGAAAGGCTTGCCGGGAAGCCCTTCAACGAACACAAAGAGCATGTCAAAGAAGCCTTCTATCAATGGAAAGGCAACCAGGCACAAATCGATGATGTGCTGGTTTTAGGCATCCAACTCTTGTAAAAAACTTTTCAAGTGCTGCAGAAACTGCTCCGGCTGCTCGGCATGCAGCCAATGCCCTGCACCGGCTATATCGGCAATGCGTGCACGTGGAAAGTGCTGCTTAATCACAGGGATGTCCTCATCACGCACATAATCGGAGTTTAAGCCTCTGATGAAAAGCGCCGGCAAATCAGCCCTATAATTACCGGGCAAGCCCTCTACCACATTGGACAGCTGATTGGCTATAACTTTAAGGTTCATGCGCCAAGCATACCCTCCCTCTTCCGTACGATACAGGTTCTTCAAAAGGAACTGACGCACGCCCGTTTCCGGCACGTAGCGGCTCAGTATTTGGTCAGCTTCCCTGCGGCTTTTGATTGTCTCCACAGAAATAGCCAATAAGCCCTCTATGATGGTATCGTGATGAACCGGATAAGCGCGCGGCGCAATGTCGGCTACTACTATGGCACGTAGCAACTCCGGATAACGGCAAGCCAGCCACATGGTCACCTTGCCCCCCATGGAATGCCCCAGCACAATGGGGCGCTGCAGAGCGTGCTCTTCTATAAACGCCCGCACATCTTCGCTCATGGCTTCGTAGGTCCACTCTTCGCTGTGGGGTGAACGCCCGTGGTTGCGCAAGTCCGGCAGATAAATATGATAGTTACCTTCCTCTGCCAGGCGGCGTGCAATAGTCATCCAATTATCGCCGGAGCCAAACAGACCATGCAGAATCAAAAGGGGCGTGCCCGCCCCTACTTCTTGAAAATAAAGCTTCATGAGTTAGTCTGCGATTTTGGTTTCTTCCTTAAAGTGCTTGATAAAGTCTTCCAAGCTAAAGGTCCCCTTGTCGCCTTCACCGTGGCGGCGCACCGCTACATTCCCCTCCTCTGCTTCTTTTTCACCCACAATCAGCATGTAAGGGATTTTCTTCACTTCGGCATCGCGGATTTTGCGCCCTATTTTTTCGGCACGGTGGTCCACAAAGCCCCGGATATCTTCTTCCATCAGGCGGCTCATCACCTGATCGGCGTAGTCTGCATATTTGTCTGAAATAGGCAGCACAGCTACTTGCTCAGGTGCCAGCCAAAGCGGTAAGTTGCCGGCACAGTGCTCAAGCAATACAGCCACGAAGCGCTCCAGCGAGCCAAAGGGTGCCCGGTGAATCATCACGGGGCGGTAGCGTTGGTTATCGGCACCGATATACTCGAGCTCGAAGCGGGCAGGCAGCTGATAGTCCACCTGAATGGTTCCCAATTGCCACTTACGCCCCAGTGCATCGCTCACCATGAAATCGAGCTTGGGTCCATAGAAAGCAGCTTCGCCTTCCACAGTCACCGTATTGAGCCCTTTTTCTTGTGCCACCTCAATGATTTCGCGTTCGGCACGCTCCCAATCCTCGTCTTTGCCAAAGTATTTTTCTTTGTTGTTGGGGTCACGCAACGAAATTTGCGCGGTATATTCATCGAAGCCCAAGGCTTTGAACACATACAGCACGAGGTCAATCACTTTGGCGAATTCTTCTTTTACCTGATCGGGACGGCAAAATATGTGGGCGTCGTCTTGTGTGAAGCCACGCACGCGTGTCAAGCCGTGCAACTCGCCACTTTGCTCATAGCGATAGACTGTGCCAAACTCTGCCAAGCGCAAAGGCAGGTCACGATAAGAGCGCGGACGCGACTTGTAAATCTCGCAGTGGTGCGGGCAGTTCATGGGTTTGAGCAAATACTCCTCGTCTTCGGGGGTGCGAATTGGCTGGAAAGAGTCTTTGCCGTATTTCTCCCAGTGTCCCGAGGTTACATACAAGTCTTTCTTTCCGATGTGCGGGGTCACCACCTGTTGGTAGCCTGCTTTTACTTGTGCCCGCCGCAGGAAGTTCTCCAAGCGTTCGCGCAGCACCGCCCCCTTGGGCAGCCACAAGGGCAAGCCTGCCCCCACCTTGTCAGAGAAGGTAAAGAGCTCCAGCTCTTTGCCCAGCTTACGGTGGTCACGCTTTTTGGCTTCTTCGAGCTTATGCAAGTAATCTTTCAGTTCCGCCTCTTTCGGGAAAGTAATGCCATAGATGCGGGTAAGCTGCGGACGTTTTTCATCGCCACGCCAATAGGCACCGGCCACGTTGAGCAGCTTCACCGCTTTTATGAAGCCGGTATGTGGGATGTGCGGTCCCCGGCACAGGTCTATGAAGTTGCCCTGTTGATAGAAGGTAATTTCGCCATCGTTGAGTTCTTCAAGCAACTCCAGCTTATAAGGGTCGCCTTTTTTCTTGAAAAACTCAATGGCTTCCTGTTTGGACACTTCCTTGCGCACATAAGGATTTTTCTGACGTGCCAACTCCTTCATTTTAGCCTCAATCTTGGGCAGATCGTCTTCGGAAAGGCCACGTCCTTTCAGCGATTCCACTTCCGAGAGGTCCACGTCATAGTAAAAGCCTCCACGCTCGGAAGGAGGTCCTATGCCAAACTTCACGCCCGGATAAAGCGCTTCGAGCGCCTCAGCCAACAGGTGCGCCGAGGAATGCCAGAAAGCATATTTCCCTTCTTCGTCGTTCCAGGTAAGCAACCGTACTTGGGCATCTTTTTCGATGGGGCGTGTGGCATCCCATATCTCGCCATCGACCAAGGCAGCCAACACATTGCGGGCCAGCCCTTCGCTAATCGACCGGGCGATTTCCAAGCCGGTTACGCCTTTGGGGTATTCCCGCACACTCCCATCGGGCAGGGTGATTTTTATTTTTTCTTCCATTGCAGGATTTCCGTTTTCGTTTGTCTTTGGTTTGCAAAGCTAAAAATTTTATAAAAGAAGTCAGCAACAAAAGGAATACTACCCCTATCTGGGGAAATGGTAGCTTGTAGTTTAAGGAAGCGAATCTTTTTTCATGAGCGGCGTTCGAATGACCGGCTGCGGCACCTCCAAAGACGGCGGGGGCGGCACTGCCGGCATGGGCAACCCCTCGCTGCTTTCCGCTTCGCCGGCAGCAGAGTCTTGTGCAGGTGGCACCCAAGTACCGTCGCGCAGGCTGCGTGCATAGTATAAGTAGCTTTTCGCTTGCGTATCCGACGGATTCAATTCCGTTGCTTTTTCCAACCACTCCACCGCCTCCTCATACTTTTTCTCCTTGATGGCACAACGCCCCAGGTAAAAAGCTGTGCGTACAGGCAATTGGCCGTGGTCTGCCAGATAACGAAAATGCGCGCAAGCGTCTTCCCACGCATAGCGTAGAGCCAACTGCTCTGCTAACTGATAGCGTGCTGCCACGTGCAAGGGATTCAACTGCAAAGTTTTTTTATAGCACACCAAAGCACTATCTATCATGCCCTTACTAACCAAGCGTTGTGCATGATAGTACCAAATGGTATCGGAGCGGGGCACCCGGCGCAAAGCCACCTCCAGCAGGCTATCGGCCTGCGCTTTTTTATCCTGCATTTCCAATGCTTTTAACAAGGAATAATAAGGCGTTGCCTTGCGACTGTCATGTGCCAAGGCAGTACGCAATGCTTGCTCTGCTTCGGCAGGTGCTCCAAAGTGCACATACGCCTTTCCCAGAGCCAAGAAAACGGAAGCACTATAGGGCATGCGGCGACGTGCCTCCAAGAGCGCCTGCATGCAAGCGGCCGAATCACCTGCCACACGATAAGCCTCTCCCATATCCAGCCACAAAGCAGCATCGGCGTAGCCATGGCGGTGGGCATTTTCCAGCGCAAGGAGTGCTTCCCCTGCTTTTTTTTGTTGCAAGAGCAAATGACCACGCCAATACCATGCCCAAGCATAGGTAGAATCCAGGAGCAGTGCTTCTTCTACATAAGCAGCTGCTACAGGCACACGCCGGTTGTGCCATGCCCACTGTGCCAGCTTGGTATATACATAGGCAGAAGGCGCCTCTTCGGCTGCCTCTTCAAGTACTTCCTTCGCTTTTTCTCCTGTAACGGCTGCCTGTTCGGGCATCGGATAAATACGGTCATCACTTGCTTCATACCCACTGCAAGCCCCCAGGCTAAGGCAAGCAAACGATAAGACCGGCAAAAGGTAGCGCCACTTCATGAGTTTTTGTATTTTCAAGCAATGTTAAAGAAAAAATCCCATACGCCATGCCTCAAGCCCCTTTACAAGGAATACGCGTCATTGACTTAAGCCGTTTGTTGCCGGGCCCGTTGGCAACGCTCTTTTTGGCAGACCTGGGCGCCGAGGTCATCAAGGTAGAGCTGCCCCAACAACCCGACTACGTGCGCCATTACCCTCCTTTCTATACCACCGCCCAAGGCGACACTTTCTCTGCCAACTACCTCACACTCAACCACTCCAAAAAAAACATAGCCATCGACTACACGCGCCCCGAAGGACGTGAGCTGCTCGTAGAACTCATACGGACGGCCGACGTAGTGGTAGAACAGTTTCGTCCCGGCTATCTCGCACAATACGGTTTGGACTACAATACCCTCGCCGCCATGCATCCGGGATTGGTGTATGTCTCCATCTCCGGATTCGGGCAGCATGGTCCCTATGCCTCACGCGCGGGACACGACCTCAATTACATTGCTTATGCCGGCATTCTGGGCTTGCATACGCATCAAGGCAAGCCCCTGTTGCCCCCCATACAGATAGCCGACATAGCCGGGGGCAGCTATATGGCTGTCATGGGCACCCTGGCCGCTCTTTTGGCGCGGCATCGCAGCGGCAAAGGCGAGCACGTGGACGTATCTATGACCCAAGGCGCCCTTCCTATGCTGCACCTGCTGATGGCAGAGTATTGGGCAAATGGACAAGTACCCGAGCCCGAAAACATGCCGCTTTCGGGCGGTCTCATCAATTACGAGGTGTATCGTTGCAAAGACAGAAAATGGATTGCTTTTGCAGCTCTTGAACCCAAGTTCTGGATGCGCTTTTGCGAAGCCGTCGGCAAACCCGAATTGATGGGCTTAGGTCTGGAGCAAAACACTTCGCCCGAAAAGAAGGCAGCATGCAAAGCCCGGCTGGCTGCCCTGTTCGAAAGCAAAGAGCGGGACGAATGGTTGCGGCTCGATGCCGAACACGAGCTGCTCATCAGCCCGGTGTACCAACTCGATGAGCTGGAAAAAGACCCGCACCTGCAAGCCCGGCAAGCATTCGTGGAAATCCCTCACCCGGTATTGGGCAGCTACCGCAGCATTGCCCTGCCCATTGGCTTCAAAAATCATGTGCCGGCAGCCCCCACACCGGCACCCGCACTGGGCGCACACACCCGTGAGCTGCTGCACGCTTTGGGCATAGATGCCGCTAAAATAGAAGTATTACAAGAAAAAAAGGTGATTCGCTGTGTCTGAACTATCACAAGAAGTAGTAGATACTTTCGGCAACCGTCTGCGCGTGCGCTGTTGCGGATTGCTGTTTCATGATAACCGGCTGTTGCTCATACGCCATCGCATGGGCGAAGGGCGCTATTTATGGACACCGCCCGGCGGTGGCATGCTTTTCGGCGAAGCGGCAGGCGACTGCCTCAAACGGGAATTTGAAGAGGAATGTGGCTTGGCTGTCACCCCGCGGCGTTTCCTTTTTGTGCACGAGCTGCTGCTTCCGCCTTTGCATGGCATCGAGTTGTTTTTTGAAGTAACACCCGCACAAGCGCTTCCCCAAACCTTACAGCCGGGGCACGACCCGGAAGTAAGCACGCCCATCATAGATCAACTGGCTTTTTTCGATGACATGCAGCTCAGCCGGCTGCCTCATGAGCAGAGGCACCCCCTGCTGCGGCGCTTTTCCCTTCAACAAATCCCTGATCTACAAGGATATTTCATCACTTCCAACTGAAAGACTTGGGGCATTCTGCTTATTTTTGCAACTTTGTTGCAAAAATAATGGTTATTTAACCGTCGCGAACGGCATACTCAATACTTAACTGTCATCTTCATGCCTGTCTCTTCTTCTTCTACCTCCGGCACTCGTTGGGCTGACCGCTTGGGCATGCTCAATGCCCTGATTTGCCTGGTACACTGCCTGGCATTACCCCTGCTGGCCACCATAGGCAGCTTCAGCCATTTGCTGCTTGAAAGCATATGGCTGGACCTGGTTTTTATTGCCATCAGTTATTTTGCCGTGTGGCGTGTAGCCCGGAAGTCGCCGGCTTACACCCCTACCATACGCCGGCTCTGGTTATGGGCAAGTATTTTTGCCATAAGCCTGCTCATAGGGCACTCCGGATATCCTTTCTTCGAATACTTTTCTTATTTCGCCTCGGTGATGCTGGCATGGACGCACTTCAAGCGTTATCGTGAAACGGGCTGTTCAAACGATGGCGCCCCCATCGCCAAAATTGATTATCGTACTTCCGGGCAAAAGGCAGCACATGATGCTTTTCGCGAAAAGGAACAAGTTCTTTCATAGTATTGAAGCCTGCTGCCGATACCAAACAACTGGCATTTTCCAACAACAAACGCAAAGGGCGACTCCCCGCATAGTGCCAAGCACTCCCCAATGCAGGACAGGGACGGGGCGCCACGTAATACCAGCGCAGATGGGGCGCCCGTTGCCCGGCATAGGCAGCCAGACACTGCCACTCGTGATGGTTCCCTGTATGCAATACCACCCCATAAGGCTGCTCCGGCAAAGAGCAATCGCCTTCCGGCAAAGGGAAGTTTAAAGCCAGGGGTTGCCTTTCTACCTTCCAAGCGTCAAAGGTGGCTTTTTGTAACGGATGGCATTCCTCCAATAAATAAACCCCCTCCAAAGCAGGGGGCTTGCACGCGCAATGCCCCACGTAGCGCTCCCATTGCACATAACGGCTCACCAGCACCTTCGGCAGGTGCTCTATAAAAGGAAGCACCCGTAAAAGTTCGCCTTGTACCCCCCAAGGGAATACATCTATCCACAAGGTGCGGCAGGCAGTCAGCTGCAGCAGCTCCCGGAAATAACGGGCATAAGCATCTGCATCGTATGCCAAAGAAGGCGGCATATACACCACCTCTACATTAGCGGGGGGCACATACCCAAAGCGGTGATGGTTCGTTACCAAATAGACTCTGGCAACAGAGAATAAATGCTGTTCGATAATACGCAATGAACGATGCACATGCCCCCAGCCACCGCCTACCGCATAGTAAAGAATGCTATCATTTTCAGGCGTTGACCACATTTTTCGGCTTCCCTTCTATGAACGAACGCAGGTTGTCTGCCACTATAGCCAGCAAACGGCTGCGCGACTCGTGGCTACTCCATGCGTTGTGTGGTGTCACAATACAGTTGGGCAGCGTAAGCAGGGGATGACCGGGCGGCGGGGGCTCTTGTGCCAATACGTCCAATGCAGCTGCTTTGATACGGTTGTTGCTTAAGGCTTCGAACAAAGCCGCCTCATCAATAAGAGCTCCCCGGGCTGTATTGACCAGCACGGCCGTGGGCTTCATCAAAGACAAACGATGAGCATTGACCAGCTTTGTCGTTTCAGGTGTCAGGGGGCAATGCAGGCTCACTACATCACTGGTGGCAAAGAGCTCGTCCAAGGATACCCACCGTGCCCCTTTGCGTTGCACCTCCGCCTTGTCGGGATGGTATGCCACCACCCACATACCCAAAGCCCGTGCCATGCGCGCCACCTGATAACCAATATTGCCCAACCCTACAACCCCCAACTGTTTGCCTGCCAACTCCACGATGGGACGTTTCCAATAGCACCAACTGCTGCTCCACTCACCGTAATGTGTGCTTTCATGATGCAAAGGGATCTCGTTGCAAGCGGCCAGCATCAAAGCCAGTGTATGCTGCGCTACCGACATGGTGCCATAACCCGAAGCATTGGTTACTATGATGCCACGCTCGCGTGCGCACGCTATGTCCACATTGTTATAGCCACTGGCCAATAAACCTATGTATTTCAATTTGGGCAGCTGTTCAATGATTGAGCGGTCCAGCACCACCTTGTTGACCAGCAACACATCGGCAGCCGATGCCCGGGCAAGCACCTCTTCGGGGGCAGTATGCTCATACAAAGTCAAGTGCCCCAAAGCATGCAGTTCGGACCAGTCCAAATCGCCCACATCCAGCGGGCGGCTGTCCAACACCACAATTTCAAGTGTTTCTTCCTTTTTCATATTCACACACTCAAACCCTATACATCTCTTTCTTCATCCAAGTCCTGTTGCTGCCGGTATATCTTCTCCTTCAGCGCTTCTTTGAACTGTTCCAGCCGGCCGGCAAGTGTGTCATCGGAAGTAGCCAATATTTGAGCTGCCAAAATGCCGGCATTGCGCGCGCCGTCGAGTGCCACTGTAGCTACCGGCACACCTGCGGGCATCTGCAGGATAGACAAGACCGAATCCCAACCGTCTATGGAATTGCGCGATTTCACGGGCACGCCTATAACCGGCAAGGTGGTAAGCGAAGCCACCATACCGGGCAAGTGTGCGGCACCGCCTGCCCCGGCTATAATCACCCGTATGCCACGTGCCCGTGCCTGACGGGCATAATCAAACATGCGCTCGGGCGTGCGGTGTGCCGATACAATTTGCACTTCGTATGGCACTTGCATATCGTCCAAAAAGGCGGCTGCTTCTTTCATCACAGGCCAATCGGACTTGCTGCCCATGATAATCCCTACTTTTGGTGAAATATCTTTCATAAAATGAAACGGTTAACGATTGTAAAACTTTTGTTTTTGTCAATGGCACACTAAATCTGTTTGGTACTTCAAACCCTTTCAAACAAAGCAAGTGAGCCCCTTACTTTAAAGTCCTTTCAGATATTCCTCCACTTGCCCGGGTGTCATGCGGCAATTGATCCATTCGGCATCAAAAGTTACCGGCATGCGTTTGTAAAAGCGAATGGCCGGCTCGTTCCATTCCAGCACTTGCCAGGCTATCCGCCCCACACCTGCGGCCTGAGCCAAGCGCAAAGCCTCATCGAACAAACGTTTGCCAATTCCCTGTCCGCGTGCCGACTCTTTCACCACAATATCTTCTACATAGAACACGCGCCCTTTCCAGGTAGAATAAGGGAAACAGTACAACAAAATACCCACTACTTCTCCTTCTTGTTCTGCCACCAGGCAGCCGAAATAACCATTTGCGAAATCGTGTTTGAGCTGTTCCGGTGAATTGGTATGTTCATGCGCCGCCTTTTCATAGGCTGCCAGCTCGGCAATGAGTGCGTGCACGGCCGGCATGTCGTCGAGCACCGCTGCCCGTATTGTACAAGCATTTGATTCCATAAGCAAAAAGTTTTGGTTTCAAATCTACATATTTCAACAGGCTAACAAAAACCCCTTCCCTGCCTTTTTGCCTGAAAGAAGGGAAGTGCCCCTTTTCTTTACGCTGCTTTTCATCTAAGAAAGTCCTACCTTTGCAAAAATGATTGAAGACTTTAAGTAAACATAGTATGAGCAAGCATGAACCTACCGTCGCTCACCTCACCTTGGTACCCACCCCCATTGGCAACCTGCAGGATATGACCTTCCGGGCTGTCGATGTGCTCAGAAGTGTAGATACCATCCTTGCCGAAGACACACGCAATGCCCAAAAGCTACTCCGGCACTTCGACATACAACGCCCTCTGCAGAGCTACCATGCCCACAACGAGCACACCCAAGTCAATAAGTTGATTGCCCGCATGCAGCAGGGCGAACGCATGGCGCTTATATCCGACGCCGGCACACCGGCTATTTCAGACCCCGGCTTTTTGTTGGTGCGTGCTTGTGTGCAAGCGGGGCTGCAAGTAGAATGCCTGCCCGGCCCTACGGCCTTCGTCCCTGCCTTGGTGCAGTCAGGTCTTCCTTGCGACCGCTTCGTTTTCGAAGGCTTCCTGCCTCATAAGAAAGGGCGCCAAAGCCGCTTGCAAGAGTTGGCCGGCGAAACGCGCACCATCGTGCTCTACGAGTCGCCCCACCGCCTGCTCAAAACCCTGCAGCAGCTCAAAGAGCATTTCGGGGGTGAACGCCCCATAGCGGTCGTGCGCGAAATAAGCAAGCTGTTTGCAGAAACCATACGCGGCACCATCGATTCCGTCCTTGCTCATTATGCAAAAGGCGGCACCATCAAGGGCGAGTTTGTTTTGGTTATAGGGGGGCTTGAAAAAGAAAAGAACAAACAGGCCGCCATGTTATGATTACAATAAATTTCGTATTAACTTGCCGATGCCTTTGTTGCGCATGGTAGAACCTCTAAAACAAGCGGGGGTATGATTCGCGTTTTTTACCTCAATGAAGTACAAGAAATCAAATGGGTGAAACTGAACAATCCGGAAAATGAAATACAGGATTTTCAAAACGTCATTTGGATTGACCTGCAATCACCCAGCGAGCAGGAAAAGCGCATCGTAGAAGAGCTCTACGGCATAGAGTTTTTCACCCCACAAGAAGCCGCCGAAATCGAGAGCAGCTCGCGTTACTACGAAGACCAGCGTGTGATTGAAGCCAACAATACCTTTGTTGTGTATGAAAACAAATTCTATGTGGCGCGACAGGTGTCTTTTATCTTGAAAAGCGGCATTCTGTTTACTCTGCGCAACAACGATCTCAAAGCCTTTGCCGACGTGGTGCGCCGGCTCAAGGGGCTGCCGGCCGGATACATCACCCGCGGCACCCAAATATGGATGATGATTCTTGAAACACGTATCGACCTGGATGCCGACTTCATCGAATATCTCAGCCGGGTAACCAACATATCAGTAAGAAAATCATTCGTGACAAGGAATATCAGGAAGAAATTCTGCTCAAGCTCACCGAACTGCAAGAAAACACTATCCTCATCCGCGAAAGTATCATTGACAAGCAGCGGGTCGTGTCTTCTTTGCTCAAAAGTCTTATGATTCCCGACGAAGAAAAAGAGCGCTTGCGTATCGTGATTAAAGACATCAACTCACTGCTCCAGCATGCCGATTTTAGCTTTCAGCGTCTCGAATATCTGCAGAACACCTTCCTCGGTTTGGTCAACATAGAGCAGAACCATGTGATTAAGATATTCACTGTGGTAACGGTTGTCTTCCTGCCACCCACCTTGATTGCCAGTATTTACGGCATGAACTTTGACTACATGCCCGAGCTCAAATGGACCTACGGCTACCCCTTCTCTTTAGCACTCATGATTTTTTCTTCTGTTCTGTTCCTGTGGTATTTCAAGCGAAAGAAATGGCTATAAGCAAAGAATAAGCTAAAAACAAAGAAAAAAACAGTTTACAATTGGATGGGGCACCGATTTTGCTTATCTTATTTAAAACATAAGCAAAACGGTTTCTTGCCATGAAAACTCTTTTTCTTTCCCTTATCTTGTCGTTGGGCTTTTCTTTGGTACAAGCCCAAAACAACAATGCGGGCAGCAGCCGAGCCGAAACGCTGGCACAAAAGCTGTGTGACTGCATTACCCCAATTACTTCCAAGACATGCACCCTGCCATCCAGGCTTACTTGGATGACCTTACCGAACTGGGCGAAGCAGAAGCCGTGCGCCGTTTCAGTGAAAAAATACAAAAGCTGTCTGCCGAAGAGCAAGAAAGAGTGCAACAAGATGCGCAGCGTATGCAAGATGTAGGCAACGACCCGGCTTTCACCCGCTGTGCACAGTTGGTACAAAACGCCATTATGAATGATGAAGAAGCACTTGCATTTCAAAATTACATTATGAAAGCTCCGGCCTGTGCCCTCATGCGCACCTTCATGCTACTGGGACAAACTGCCGAAGAAGCCCAAGACGAATAATCTTTTAATCTTTTATAACCCTAACTTTTTCAAAAGGCATGAAAACGATTCCTTATTCCGTATCCATAGCAATTCTGCTTATGGCGTGGTTGTGGCAACCGCTGCAAGCCCAAAATATTGTTGCCCTGACCGATGAAGCCTGCGACTGTGTGGACAGCCAAGTAAAGCAATACCACCGTCTCATTGTTCAGTATATGTATGACTATGTGGATTTGGGGGAAGAGACTGCCACACGCAATCTAAAATCCCGCTATGCCGGCCTAAGTGCCGAAGAGCAGGAAAAAGTGCAAGCCGACATCAATACCTTGGATGGTAAAATAGGCAACATAGTCAGTGGCTGTTTAAGTAAAATCAAAAGCTTGGACCTCACCGAAGAGCAAACGGATGAATTGAAAGAGGAGCTGGCTGCCAATAAGCATTGCTACCCCTTGCTTTATTATATCGCTACCAATTCTGCCAATAAAGAAGAAGACACGCCGCCTGCCATCGATCCCAACCAAGAAGCCGGTGCCCTTGCCGAAGATATTTGCGACTGCGCCTATCAAAAAATAAATGCCCTGCATCCCATCGTGCAAGAGTTCCTTATCGAACTGATTGACTTGGAAGATAGCGACCATATTGTGGCCAATTACAACCGTCGCTACGAAGAACTCAGCCAAAAAGAACAACAGCAGGCATCCAATGACCTTGCCTACATAAAAAGTGCCGCGTTTAAAGACTATATTTATGGCTGTTTAAGCGTGGTAAGCCAGTTGGATGAAACCGCATACGATGCTCTTCTAAATGCCGTAAAAACAGAGCCTTACTGCAAGAAGATGCGCGGTGCCATCACAGTCATCAATATTGCACAAAACGACGATTAAGCCTTCCGGCAATCCTCACAAAAGCCGTGATGCAACTTTTGTGAGATGCCAAAAACAGGTATATCAGGCCGCACTCTACAAGCAGGCAAGAAACAGCAAGCGCCCTTGTCCAAACGACAAGGGCGCTTGTCATACATTACAAGAGGCGTAAACGGCCGCTTATATGATTACCTCTTTTTCTTCGGGAAGTGTCAGGAAGACTTCATCGGTAAGGCGCGTAGCCAGCCATTTGGTTTTGGGCAGTTCATAGTGGAAGAAGAAACGCATGGTATGCACCTTGCTTTCATAGAAGCGCTGCTCCTCTTCACCCAAGCCACCACTTACCAATTTTTGCTTGGCCACTACGGCCATCTTCAACCACAGCCAAGCCACCACAACCAAGCTTGCCATTTCCATAAACAACACGGCATCGGCCATGTAGCGCTCCACATCCCCGCTCATGGCGTAGCCCATCAGCTTTTGCAGCACTTGCTGCAGGCGTCCCATCTCTTTTTGCAAAAGCTCGGCATAGTGCTTCAAATCATCAAAGGTCATTGCCTGCTGCAAGGTTTGCGTGATTTCTTCGGTCAGCAGCATGGCAGCCTTTCCGTTTTTAGCCACGATTTTACGCCCCAGCAGGTCCAAAGACTGAATGCCGGTCGTGCCCTCATAAATGGTCGTAATACGTATGTCACGGTACATCTGCTCGAGCGGGAAGTCAGTAGTGTATCCGTACCCGCCCAATACCTGCACACCGGCACTTACCGACTGAATGCCATACTCCGAAGGATAGGTCTTCACGATGGGCGTCAGCAGGTCAAGCAGCAGCTGGTAACGCTCGCGCTCTTCGCCTTCGGTCACCTCTATCATATCGGCATAAAATGCCGCCTGCGCCGCCAGCATCAACGCGCCTTCACTTACAGCCTTTTGGAAGAGCAGCATGCGGCGCACGTCGGGATGGTTGATGATCAAGGTTTGGGGCGAAGTCTTTTGATTCTTTTCACTTAAGCGCCGTCCTTGCGGCCGCTCGTTGGCATACTTCAGCGATGCATGATAAGCCATAGACGCAATAGCCGCCGACATAATGCCCACCCCGATACGCGCTTCATTCATCATCTGGAACATGTATTTCAGGCCGTGGTGGGGCTCACCTACCAACCAGCCGTAGCAGTTGTCTTTATCGCCGGCCACGAAATGCACCGCCGGTGTACACTTCTGCCCCATCTTATGGTAAATGCCTGCAGTCACCACATCGTTATCGACCAACTGACCATTTTCAAGACGATACTTGGGCACAATAAACAAAGAGATACCTTTGGTGCCGGCCGGTGCCCCATCGATGCGTGCCAACATCAAATGCACCACATTTTCTGCCCCTTCGTAGTCTCCTGCCGAGATAAAAATTTTCTGCCCCTTGATTTTATACACACCTTCTTGGCCGGTAGACGTTGCCGAGCTTGTAATATCAGACAAAGAGCTGCCGGCCTGCGGCTCGGTCAAAGCCATGGTGCCCTGCCACTCGCCCGAAAGCATCTTGGGCAAATAAATGTCTTTCAGCTCCTGTTTGGCAAAATTCTTAATCAAACGGGCGGCACCGGTGGTCAATCCCACAAACATGGTAGCCCCGTTGTTGGCTGCCCCCTGCACATAATTCATGGCCATTTGCAAGAGTTGCGGCAGCTGCTGCCCGCCGTCTTCATAGGAAAAGGTGGCTCCAATCATGCCGGCTTCCCCCATGGCTTTCACATATTCCAATATGGCCGGATGCACCGTCACTTTGCCATCCACAAAATCCGACTCCTGCTTGTCCATCTCGCGGTAATTCGGATACAACAGGCGATCGGCTATCTGCTTGGCTGCCTCTATGACCATGTCAAACGAAGTGCGGTCGTGGTCTTTGTAATGCTCGTATTGCGTGAGTTGCTCTGCATTCAGAACATCGTATAAAACGAATTGCAGGCTTTTGAGATCTACATATTTTTCTTCCATGTCATTGAAATGTTTAATGATTGGTCGAAAGTTAGTACATCAGGAAGATAATTTCAATATTTGGTCGTTTTCAATAATAAATTTTCCCTTTTGGGCATTTTGCGCACAATGATACATAGCCCACGCTACCCGTTCGGCTTCTACGGGGCGGTACCGAAGCGGAATCAAAGGGCGAAAAAAAGACGACAGACGCGCGCTCAGCTGTTCTGCCGGGCGCGACTCATGGCGCTCGCCCAGCAGCAAAGAAGGGCGAAATATATAGAGACTGTCAAAGCCGATTTGTGCAAGCGCTTCTTCTACTTCCCCTTTCACCCGGTTGTAAAAGAAAACAGACTGTTTGTCTGCCCCCATGGCCGTCACCACAAAGAAACGCCGGCACCCCCGTTCATAAGCCCAGCGGGCAAAAGCAAGCACGTAGTCATAATCTACTTTACGAAAAGCGGTCTTTGAGCCGGCTTTTTTTATGGTGGTGCCCAGGCAACAAAAAGCTTCGTCCAAGGGGGCTTCGAGCGGTAGCGATTCGATTTGCTCCCAATCTACAATCAAAGGCGTGACGCCCCCGGGCAAAGTCACTTCGCGCCGCACCACCCCCCACACTTTGTCATAAGCATCGCTTTTGCCCAAGCGGTGGCAAAGATAAGTACCTATTAAGCCGGTAGCGCCGGCCACGGCTGCCTGTTTCTGCTTTGTCATGTGAAAATGATTTTGCGTTTTTCAATAAATAAAAAACCATGAAAACAGGCAAAAGATTGCCGGCAAGCTCTTTTTTTACGGAAACATTGCCAAGGCGGCGCTTACTTGATGCCGGTACTTCCGAAGCCACCTTCCCCCCTTTCGGTAAGCTCCAGCGCCTCCACCGGCTGCCATTCTACTTGTTCGTAGCGGGCAACCACCAACTGCGCCAAGCGCTCACCGTCTTCTATGGTATAAGGCTCATTGGACAGGTTCACGATGCCCAATTTGATTTCGCCGGTATAGTCCGAATCGAGCGTACCCACACAGTTGATAAGCGTAATGCCTTTTTTAATGGACAGCCCGCTGCGGGGACGTATCTGTCCTTCATAGCCGGCGGGCAACTGAATATACAAGCCGGTGGGAATGAGGGCACGCTCCAGTGGTTGCAAGGTAACGGGGGCGTCCAGGTTGGCGCGCAAGTCCATGCCGGCCGAACCTGCCGTAGCGTACGACGGCAATGCGTGTTTCGATTTGTTGACAATCTTTACTTTCAACATTCCTTTTTTTCGACAAAGCTAACGAAAACAAAGCAGCTTCACTAACTAAAGGAGAAAGGCATAAAAAGAGAAAGGTTTTTTCTTGTCAGCAGCTAAAGTAGCCTTCTCTTTTTGTATCTTCAGAAAAGAATGTAATTACACTCCCTATAATGAAACCTGCTCTCTTCTTTTTTATCCTGTGGCTGTGTGGCGCCACGCTCCCCTTCACAGCCCAAGCTCAAACATGGCAGGAAGCCTTCCAACAAGGATGGACACTTTACCAAGCGGAACGCTACCAAGAAGCAGTCCCTTTCTTGGAAAAAAGTTTACAATTGCTCGAAAAGGAAGCATCGCCCGATGCCACTGACTTGGCAGTTCTTACTTACCTCTTAGCCTCCGGTTATGAAAAAACGCAGCAAACCGGAAAGGCATTGCTCACTTACCAAAAAGCAAAAGAGCGGCTTTATCCCTTGCGGCATATGAGTGAAGACCTGCGCGGCATTTACCTGAACTGTTGCAGCAATATGGCTCTGCTGCTTATAGAAAAAGAGCCGGCAAGCTGTATTGCTCTCTGGCAAGAAGCTATTGACTTACTCAAAGAGACAAGCCCTCAAAGTCCTCAAGTTGCCGATTGGATGCACGCTCAAGGCATTGTTTATTACAATACCTTGAACAAGATTGCCGAAGCACGGCGCTGCTGGCAAGGGGCACTCGATGTTTATGGGCAACAGCTGCCGGCATACGCCTCCCCTTATGCCGACATCTTGTTGCTAATGGGGCAATCGTACGTGCAAACGGCAGAAGTTAAGCAAGCCCAAAGGTACTACGAACAGCTATACAAGACACTCCGGCTGCACATGACCCAGCAGGCCAATTACACGGAATACCTGAAAGAGATTTACACATTCTATAGAGACTATCTCTCTGATTATGCAGGTGCTCACAGTATAGCAGCCGAAGGGCTGCAGGCAGCTCAAAAGCTGCAAGGCAGCACTTCGGCCATGTATGCCGACTGGCTCACTCGCCGTGGTGTTTTGTTTTATCTGCAAGGGCAATACAAGCGTGCCGAAGCTGACTTGCGGCAATCCGTGAGCATATTGCAAGAGACGGAAGATGCCCTCCATCTTTACAGCGAAGCCATAGAAATGCTGGCACTGGTATTTGATGAACAAGGGCGCTTTGAAGAAGCCGAAGCGCTTTATCTAAAAAGTCTGGAAGCCGTAAGCCGCAGTCAAGGCAAGATGTCTTACTCTTACGCCCTTTCGTTGGGCAATACCGGCAAACATTATTTGCAACGGTATAAGTTGGTTCAATCCGAACGGTATTTAAAAGAATCAGCCCGTTTGTTTTCTCAGTTGGTCAACCTGTCTGACAGTAAATACAGAAGTGTTAAAAGTAATTTGGCAATTTTATACACTTGGAAAGGGGATTACCCGGCAGCCATCACGCTTTTGCAGGAAGTCATTGCGCACACCGACACTTCACAAGTAGAATATGCCTTTTACTTAAACCGCCTCACGGAAGCCGAATACGCACAAGGTAATCTGCAGGCGGCACTTGCACATGTTCAAGAAGCCCTACAACGGTTCCAAGTACATGATTTACCCTTATCGCATAGCGAATACTTTGCTGCCCGGTTGCTGCTGGCAGCCTGCTTGGGCAGCTTAGGGCATATACGACAAGCCGAAGCCATTTATCTCGAGCTGTTGCAACAAACAGAGCATAATACGGGCAAGCAGACACGCACATACTGGATGCTGCTCAATTACGTGGGCTTATTGTATTTCCACGAAGCGCAATTGAGCCGGGCAGAACACTACTTCATACAAGCTGTGCAAGCCGCAGAGGCCATATTTGGCAAGGAAAGCCTTGCCTATGCCCAAAGTGTGAATAATGTAGGCATGGTGCATGCGCAAAGAGGGAATTTGGCTGTAGCCGTTGAAAAGATTCGAAAAGCCCTCGCCATCTATCAAAGACAGGCAGGGATGCAACACCCCGAATACCTCACCCTGCTCAATAACTTAGGCTTGATTTACTCGAATGCGGATTTGCTTGAAGATGCCCAACAAGTGTTCATGCAAGCCCTGCGGCTGTCGGAAGAAGGCTTGGGCAAACAACATGCACTGACAAACCTGATTGCCGGCAACCTGGCACTCACCTATATGCGCCGGGGCATGTACGGCCCTGCCGAAGCGGTGTATAAAAGCTACCCTTTTGAGCAGCAGCAAGACCCCACACGCCTTAGTAAATACTACAATAACCTTTCGATGTTGTACGAGCAAAAGCAACAGCCCGATAGCGCCGTGGTTTTTGTTCGCCGGGCTGCCGGTGTCATCTCGGAGCGTTTAAGCAAATACACACAAGATTATGTATTATATCGAAACAATGAAGGGGCTTACTTATTTAAATTGCAGCAGTACGAAGCTGCTTTCCACGTATGGGCAGAAGCCGACCACATTCAACAACAAATTATAACCCATAATTTCATTGGGCTTTCTCAAAAAGAGAAAGAATATTATGTGCAAGCCCCCCGGATACAAGTAGAGCTCACTTATTCGCTTTTACTGCACCGGCCGCAACCACAAGTCATCGCCCGGCTCTTTGAGCAAAACACTTTTTGGAAATCATTACTCTTCTTTTCCAACACCCGCCTGCGTACGCTCGTTCAGCAAAGCCAAAACGCACAACTACGCCAAGCCTATGAGCGTCATCGCGAGCTGAGCCGTGCCCTCAACCAAGCCTATCAGATGAGTGAGCAACAAAGGAAAGCGGATAATACCGATTTAAAAACCTTGCAAAAGCAAACCGAAGAAAGCGAAAAAGCATTGAGCTCACTGGCGAAGCAGGCAGGCATACACACAGACCTCACCCCGCAAGCCGTCAGCTGGCAGCAAATTCAACAATCTTTAAAACCGGGCGAGGCCTACATCGACTTGGTGCGCTTCCGCTACTCTTTGTTGGAGGACAGCCTGTATTATGCGGCATTCATCATTACCCCCACTACCCGGCGTGCCCCTCAATTGATACTACTGCCCGGCAAAGAAGTAGAACGGCGCTACCTACCCTACTATCGCAACAGCATACGCCTCAAGCAAAAAGACAGACGGTCTTACCGGGGCATGATGCAAGCTTTCTTCGAGGCACTGCCCGAGGGTACCCACACCGTTTATTTTTCTGCCGACGGCGTGTATCATCTGGTCAACCCGGCCACTTTTTACCTGCCCGGTGAAGAGCGTTATCTTTCCGATAAATACAGACTTTACCCCGTAAGCAATGCGCAAAGCTTTATCAAACGAAACAAGCGCACCGACATGCAGGGCAAGGGCATCTATCTGTTTGGATACCCGGCTTATCAGCTTTCCGAAGACCCATCAAAACAAAACCCGGCGGCTACGCCCCTCACAGACAGCCTGTGGCACTCACAACGCTTTTTCAACACCGAAACCATGAGCGTCAGTCCGCTGCCCGGTACCCTCGAAGAAGTAAATTTTATTCATCAGTTACTTAACACACAAAATATTTTCTCCCGGCGATACACAGGAAGCGCAGCTTCGGAAAAGCAGCTCAAGCAAATCAAACAGCCTTTTATTCTACACATAGCCACACACGGTTTTTTCCTGCCCGTAGAGCAAATGCAGGCATTCCGCTTTATGCAGTGGGGCGATGCACCCGGGCAATCAATCACACAAAACCCGCTCTACCGTACAGGTTTGTTACTGGCAGGCGCCGAAAACACTTTGCGTGGCGACACCGGCGGCGAAGCAGAGAACGGTATCTTGTTTGCTGCCGAGGTGCAAGAGTTGCCCCTGCTCGGTTGCCAGCTGGTGGTCCTTTCTGCCTGCGAAACCGGCTTGGGCGAACTGCAAAACGGCGAAGGCGTCTATGGTCTGCAGCGGGCTTTTATGGAAGCCGGTGCCGAAGCCGTCATCATGAGTCTGTGGCGCGTCGATGACCAAGCCACCCAAAAGCTGATGCAATTGTTTTATTCTTTCTATATTCGGGAAAAGCAAGACAAAGCCGGTGCATTCCGGCGTGCCATACAGACGCTAAAAAAAGACTACCCCCACCCTTATTATTGGGGCGCCTTTGTGCTGATAGAAAACTAAAAAATGAGTCGTTGAACAATGGAAGCATTAAAAGACAAAGTAAAGACCTTGGAGAAGGTCATTGAAAAAAACAAACACCTGAGCCTCACCGATGCGGCCGCACAAAGCGGGCTGCCCCTCGACGATGCGCGCGAAGCCATGCAGGTACTCATGGAGCGTTATCATTGCCGCCTGCGCGTTACCCAAGGGGGCGACCTGATTTATGACTTCGGCAACAGCTTGCGCCGCCGCGATGAAAAAACATGGCAGGAGCGCCGGGACGAAATCAAAGCCGCCCTTTGGAAAGGATTTCAAGTGTTTTTCAAGGCTTGGATTGCCATTACCCTGGTGGTTTATTTTGTTTTTTTTGTGGTTCTGTTAATTACCGGCTTGCTGGCACTCTCATCTGCCAACCGCGATGACAAAGACCGCGGTCCGGACCTGTCCGGCGTCTTTTATATGATTGCCCGCCTCTTTCAAGAAATATGGATATGGAACACCCTGACCAGTACCACGGTCTATCGCCAGGACCCCTACGGCTTTCCATACAAAGAATACCAACCACGCACAGCCAAGATTGGCAAAACCAAAAAGAAGAGTTTCATTGCTTCGGTCTATGATTTTGTGTTTGGTCCGCCGCGCCCCAAAGAAGACCCACTCAACAACCCCAAAGAATTGGCTGCCTTTGCACGTCAAAATAAGGGAATAGTGGTGATACCCGAGGTAAAGGCACTGGCCGGCTGGAATGAAGACCAAGCCAATGATTTCTTGACTGAATGCCTGGTGCGCTACGACGGTCAAGCCCGCATTTCTGAAAATGGTGTGCTCTATGGCGACTTTGAAGAACTCACGCGCAGCGTATCGAAAGAAGGCGACCACCCCATCGTATGGTATTGGAACGAATACGAAGCCCCCTATTTGATGACCGGCAACAGCACCTGGCGCAATGTGGGCATCACTGCCATGAATTCGTTCAATCTGCTCTTTGCCGCCTTCTTTGCCTTTGCTTACAAGCCCGCCCCGGCAAGCAGTGGCTTTTGGGCACACGCCGACATCATTCTGGGCTGGGTGCCTTTTCTGTTCTCGGTGATATTCTTTGCCGTCCCCATCTTCCGTTCGTTCTGGGTAAGGCGCAAAGAAAAAGAGCGCCTGCGCAACAACGTGCGCAAGCTGGTCATGAAAAACATATTCACCAATATCAGCAGCGGCAACGACACTTTACCCGAAACACAGTTGCTCCATGACCCCAAAAACAGCATCAAGGTGCCACAGGCTACAGCCCGCGAGGTAATGAAAGAGCTGGTCATCGACTGGCATGGAGAAGCTGTGCCACAAAACGACGGCAGCCTGCTTTACCGTTTTGAACAGCCGGCTTTTGAGCTGAAAGAAGCCGCACGCCTGCGTGCCCTGCGCGGCGACAGCTTCGATGGCGGGGATACCTACATAGAACTAAATAATTGATTACCAATATATTCAACAAAAAAAGATCGTCAACCACCACCTTCCGGCAAGAAAAAGGTACAAATTCGCGACTACTTTTCTGAAAAAACAAAACACAAACAACTGATTATCAATAAACTAACAAAAGTCGTCGAAACCCGGGCAAAACTACACTACTCCCGATCGACGACTTTTTTCTTTTTCTTATCGAAAAAAAAGCCCCTTCCACTTGCCAATTTCCCCAATTTATTTTAGATTTCCCACGGCTTTTAATCGCACCAATGTGGAATTGAAATTGATACAGTTATGCGTAATGTAGAACAGTCTTTTAATCGCACCAATGTGGAATTGAAATTATCAAGCGTGCTAATGCAAGCTCGTCTTTTAATCGCACCAATGTGGAATTGAAATCTTAAATGACCTGTACAATCTTCAGGTACTTTTAATCGCACCAATGTGGAATTGAAATATTGTAGCAGCAAGTTGACGTAATTATAATGACTTTTAATCGCACCAATGTGGAATTGAAATATTGTCAAGCCGATTATGACTGCACCAAGTCTTTTAATCGCACCAATGTGGAATTGAAATTGAATAGCCGTACTCCTTGTCTGCAAGTGCTTTTAATCGCACCAATGTGGAATTGAAATGATTCATTGCTGCGTAATATGCAGCGTACCTTTTAATCGCACCAATGTGGAATTGAAATACTGTTCAAGCAAACTGCAAATCGTAATTCGACTTTTAATCGCACCAATGTGGAATTGAAATATTGACAAGCCGCTTGTAAACGTCTAACTTTTAATCGCACCAATGTGGAATTGAAATAAGTGCGGTGATTCTTAAGTAGATGCTTTTAATCGCACCAATGTGGAATTGAAATGTCAGACCGTCTAAATAACCGTAGCTCTTTTAATCGCACCAATGTGGAATTGAAATAATTGCGCAAGTCGTTGATGCGTACGACAGCTTTTAATCGCACCAATGTGGAATTGAAATACGACTCTTGTCATGAAACGTGCAACTTTTAATCGCACCAATGTGGAATTGAAATAGAGTACAAGCGTGCATCACATTGACTTTTAATCGCACCAATGTGGAATTGAAATAAGCTTTGAGCAGGCTCTTGGTCAAGTACTTTTAATCGCACCAATGTGGAATTGAAATTGCAACACGTGTCCTAGTACCAGTCGCTTTTAATCGCACCAATGTGGAATTGAAATGCTAAGTGCTTCTGTTTAGCGTACGCTCTTTTAATCGCACCAATGTGGAATTGAAATGCAAGTGCGCTTAGGCTCAATGCAACTTTTAATCGCACCAATGTGGAATTGAAATGATATGCCGGTCAAATACGTACGCTGATCTTTTAATCGCACCAATGTGGAATTGAAATGTGCTTGCGTTAGCAAGCTTACGAAACGACTTTTAATCGCACCAATGTGGAATTGAAATTAAACTGCTGAATGATTAACAGATCAACTTTTAATCGCACCAATGTGGAATTGAAATCTATCGAAACGTCTGCAAACCTAATTCGACAACTTTTAATCGCACCAATGTGGAATTGAAATACATGCGTTACTGTTATTAAAGCTATACACTTTTAATCGCACCAATGTGGAATTGAAATCGTTTAAACATAAGATTGACGCATAGCTTTTAATCGCACCAATGTGGAATTGAAATTACTAACTATGCATAAGTTCTAAACGTACTTTTAATCGCACCAATGTGGAATTGAAATGCTTCATGTGTCTTACATGCTTACGTCCTTTTAATCGCACCAATGTGGAATTGAAATCTAAGCGTCTTCAAGCGTTGATGCGTACTTTTAATCGCACCAATGTGGAATTGAAATCGTGCGAAGCTCATTATCGTCAAACCTACTTTTAATCGCACCAATGTGGAATTGAAATTACGCTTGTCGTAAGCATAACTGCTTTACTCTTTTAATCGCACCAATGTGGAATTGAAATTCGTACTATGTTGCGCCTGTTGCGAATGTCTTTTAATCGCACCAATGTGGAATTGAAATACTAGCCTTAAACGTGCTCAGAGAGCTGCTCCTTTTAATCGCACCAATGTGGAATTGAAATTTGATCAGAAGTCTTGATGAACCGTCATAGCTTTTAATCGCACCAATGTGGAATTGAAATCAAGAGTCTGGACAGTACAAGCTGCTCCACTTTTAATCGCACCAATGTGGAATTGAAATGAATGTACTTATTATTGAAGCGCTCATATTACGACTTTTAATCGCACCAATGTGGAATTGAAATGTTTGAGGCAACGTTCAAGATGTTACATAGCTTTTAATCGCACCAATGTGGAATTGAAATCGTCTAGTGCAACGATAAGCTGCTTCCGTAGCTTTTAATCGCACCAATGTGGAATTGAAATTGCACAGCATTGCTCGAAGCTCACCGACTGTCTTTTAATCGCACCAATGTGGAATTGAAATGTCTTAAAGTCTTCGAAGCTATGTAACTGAGCTTTTAATCGCACCAATGTGGAATTGAAATCTCGGAGCTGTCGATAATAGCTGCTTGTAACCTTTTAATCGCACCAATGTGGAATTGAAATATATGTATTCAAGGACGTCTTCACGATAGTCCTTTTAATCGCACCAATGTGGAATTGAAATCGTGGTTGCGAATCGAAGAGGACTTCAATCAGCTTTTAATCGCACCAATGTGGAATTGAAATAGTCCTAGAAGCGCTTGCCGATTGCTTATCGAAGCTTAGCCTTTTAATCGCACCAATGTGGAATTGAAATATTGCGTCTGCAACGAATACCCGAATTTCGTGAAGCCGCTTTTAATCGCACCAATGTGGAATTGAAATGGTAAGATACGCTGCTGGTCGTAGATATCGACGCTTTTAATCGCACCAATGTGGAATTGAAATTGTGTATAGGATTACAGATCGTCTTCATTACAGTTTCTTTTAATCGCACCAATGTGGAATTGAAATTGCAAATGCTCCGAGTTATTGTCGTAGCTTCTTTTAATCGCACCAATGTGGAATTGAAATGTTGCGGAGGTCTATTGCAATGAGGCAACTTTTAATCGCACCAATGTGGAATTGAAATGTGACTATTTAAAGCTATTCAGACTAAGTCTTTTAATCGCACCAATGTGGAATTGAAATGCAAGACACGTATGCAGCTTAAAGGCACTGCTTTTAATCGCACCAATGTGGAATTGAAATGTGTGAGTATTCTTCATACGTTGCAAAAGTCACTTTTAATCGCACCAATGTGGAATTGAAATCTCGAAATTAACCTGAAGCAAGTAGAAGATGCAGCTTTTAATCGCACCAATGTGGAATTGAAATGCTTATACATGACCGTACGTATTTTAGCGACAGCTTTTAATCGCACCAATGTGGAATTGAAATTGCATATGCCGGCTCAACGTATTAAACTATCGACTTTTAATCGCACCAATGTGGAATTGAAATTCATCGAAGTAATTGTTGTAATGTCTATTAGTTGCTTTTAATCGCACCAATGTGGAATTGAAATTGCAAGTGACCTGTGGTAATGCAGAACGTCTTTTAATCGCACCAATGTGGAATTGAAATTCGCAAGATGGTTGAAAATGAAGGTTGGATGTGCTTTTAATCGCACCAATGTGGAATTGAAATTGGCTGTATGCTGTTGCAAAAAAATTGCACAAAACTTTTAATCGCACCAATGTGGAATTGAAATGTAGTTTTTCGTCAAGATATCGAATCAGTGCCAGCCTTTTAATCGCACCAATGTGGAATTGAAATTTTAGTACTTTTACCTTTAACTTCATTCCATAAGCACTTTTAATCGCACCAATGTGGAATTGAAATACGTCTGTAAACTGCTTACGTCTGTCTGTAAAGATGCCTTTTAATCGCACCAATGTGGAATTGAAATTCCGAAACGATAAGTTATTACTGCCTGATGGCTGCGCTTTTAATCGCACCAATGTGGAATTGAAATAATATACTATGAACGACACACAAAAACAAGCCATTCCTTTTAATCGCACCAATGTGGAATTGAAATGCATTCGGAGCTCTTCGGCATGCCCTTTCTTGCTCTTCTTTTAATCGCACCAATGTGGAATTGAAATATTGTAAATGATTTGGTCTCCTACTACTTCGCGTAACTTTTAATCGCACCAATGTGGAATTGAAATAAAGGCGTTTGAGAAACAGGTGAAAAAGCTTGGTTCTTTTAATCGCACCAATGTGGAATTGAAATTCAAGGATATCGCCGTTGTAATACACGTTTGCCTTGCTTTTAATCGCACCAATGTGGAATTGAAATTTCTGATATCACATTAGTTGCATAGACAACCATTCTTTTAATCGCACCAATGTGGAATTGAAATGGAATCAGGCTGTAAAGGCTTGAATAACACATTACCCTTTTAATCGCACCAATGTGGAATTGAAATAAATAGAGAAGGTTTCAAATTTTGTTTACTCGCTTTCCCTTTTAATCGCACCAATGTGGAATTGAAATTTGGCTTGTACTAAGATGCGTCCGTCGTTCGTGTTTGTCTTTTAATCGCACCAATGTGGAATTGAAATACCGAGCTTGTTCGGATGCGTAAAACTCCTGCAAGCTTTTAATCGCACCAATGTGGAATTGAAATAAAACAATAGTGCTATGAAACCGAAAGCATACATGCTTTTAATCGCACCAATGTGGAATTGAAATCTTACGGTTTGGCAATACGCTAGCATCTGCTTTTAATCGCACCAATGTGGAATTGAAATTGATGTTGACATTGCTGCGTGCTTTGACATCTTTTAATCGCACCAATGTGGAATTGAAATGCTAACACCTACGCCAATCCTGACTTTTAATCGCACCAATGTGGAATTGAAATGCGCAGCTCTTGTTCAGCCGCCTTGTACAGCTTAGCTTTTAATCGCACCAATGTGGAATTGAAATTCCTGCACCGTAACCGCTATTAAAAAGGTTGAAACTTTTAATCGCACCAATGTGGAATTGAAATATTAACCGCTGCATCGCCTCGTCAAGCAGCGTGTCGCCTTTTAATCGCACCAATGTGGAATTGAAATAACTTTGCTTTTAAAGGTATAGGTGCTACGCGCCGCTTTTAATCGCACCAATGTGGAATTGAAATGCCAACTGGTTTACACGTGTAGCTCATAAGTTCGGCTTTTAATCGCACCAATGTGGAATTGAAATTAGGTCATCTCTATTTATTGACGCAATTTAGGTGTCTTTTAATCGCACCAATGTGGAATTGAAATATCGTCTCGTCGTAATACTTTTGCTCGCTCAAAACACTTTTAATCGCACCAATGTGGAATTGAAATGGACTGGATATGCATTGCCACGTGGTTGCAGAATGCTTTTAATCGCACCAATGTGGAATTGAAATGTTGGTGCCAGCAAAAAGGACAAAAACCGCGTTCTTTGGCTTTTAATCGCACCAATGTGGAATTGAAATATAACGAAAGAAAGTATTGAGTCCTTTTTGGCACCTTTTAATCGCACCAATGTGGAATTGAAATAAGGCAGGCTGCAAACTCAAAGACGTTCAAGCAGCTTTTAATCGCACCAATGTGGAATTGAAATACGAGTACGGCGAGGACGGATATGAGCTGTTTGAAACTTTTAATCGCACCAATGTGGAATTGAAATTTTATCAAAGGCGTAAAATACCTGCCGATCGACAACTTTTAATCGCACCAATGTGGAATTGAAATAATTAAGTATCTTTGTGAGCTCTCTAAAGCTTTTCTGCTTTTAATCGCACCAATGTGGAATTGAAATCTCAAGGTCTATGCTCTCTATACTGCTTATTTTTTCTTTTAATCGCACCAATGTGGAATTGAAATGTTTGGGGGGGTGGAGCTTTAGCCTAAATTTTCAATACTTTTAATCGCACCAATGTGGAATTGAAATTCGTAGAGGGTTTTGAAGACGTCGAACACGCCGCGCCTTTTAATCGCACCAATGTGGAATTGAAATCTTGGACGTGTCGAACTGTAAAGTTTTGCTAATTCTTTTAATCGCACCAATGTGGAATTGAAATGTGATATGACTTCTTCTTGTGTTTGCTTTTTCAAACCTTTTAATCGCACCAATGTGGAATTGAAATGGCTGTGTACTCTGTGCCCTCTGTGGTAAATCCTCTTAACCACCCCCAAAATTCTCTTAACACCCCCCATGCATGAATGCTCTCTGCGGTGAGTTCACTTGACCGTAGCAAGTTTCAGAAGGTACCACGGATATTAAAGAAGAAGCCGGTTTCGCCCAGGTTGTTACGTGCTATTTCGGCTTGCAGCACCACATTGTAGAAGGTAACGAAGTCGAAGCCTGCCCCATAGGCATAAAGCCAGCGGTTGGCCAGGCGGTTGTCTATGTAGAACAAGAGTTTGTCCGACACATAACTCTGGTCGAAAAACAGGCGCCCGTAAAGTGCCAGCGGGAAAGTGCGAAACTCTTCGAGGGGCATGAAACGCAAATAGGTCTTCCAATCGAAGAAACGGTACTTCAGTGTGCTTTTCAGCAAAAAGAAATGTTGTCCGTCCATCACGTAGCGCTGGAAGCCCCGTGGCAGCTCTTCGCCATAGCCCAAGCCGCGCGCCAGAGAATAAGGCTGGTCTTTGGTCCAAAAGAAACGCACGCTTCCCGACAGGTCCGCAAACCAGTTGCCTTTCAACTGCCAGTAGCGCTCATAAATGCCCTTTACGCTGAAGGCATCCACATCGCTGAAATTGCCGATGCCGTGTTTGGTGAGGCGAACGCCCCAACGCTCGCCCTGCAAAGGATACACGGCAATATCACGGCGGTCTTTCACCAAATCATATTGCAGCTCCCAATATTGCTGCAGGTTTTTGGTCGAGTCGGTAAAGTAGTCGGGATTGAGCAGCAGCACCGAATCGGCTACCCATTCCCTTTTGTAGCGCACGGTCAGGTAATGAAACAAATAAAAACCTTCGCGGCGGCGCAAGCGCACTTCCGAGTTCCAGCGCTCACGGTTGGTGCTCGTCGAGCGCCAATATACCAACTTGTTTTCCTGCGAAGTATAAGGTATGTCGCGGTTTTGCATCAACTGTGTGCGCAGCTCCATGCCATAACGCTTATGGCGGTCTATATAGGGAAACACATAGTAGAATTCATACTTACGCGTAAAGCCCTGTTGAAAGAGCAGCTCCAAACGCTCGTTGCGCCCCCGCAAGTTCTTTTGCACATACCGCATGCCGTAGTTGGTGCGGCTGAAATCGGCCTTGCGGTCATATAACCACTCATTGAAATTGCGGTCGGCCAGTTCAAAAATAAAGACCGGAAAGATATACCAGCGTTCTTTGAAACGATAATGTATATCCACAGCCTGAGCAGGCGCCGCCGAATCGGGCTCTATCCATGCTTCTACGGTCACAAACAAATCTGTATTGAACAGTTTATTCCGCTCACGCGTAAGCAGCTCCTGCCAGTGTGCCACGGGCAAAGTGTCGCCGGGCAGGAGTGCCAGTTCGCGCCGCAAAATCTCGTCTTTGGTTTTCTTGTTGCCTTCAAACACCACCCGGCGCACTATCCAAAAAGCCGAGTCACGGGCGGCGGCCGGCTCTGCCATCTGGCGGGAAAAGGCAGGACACAACACCATCAAACACAGCAGTCCCCAAATCCCTGAGATTATTTTTCGCTTCATTGTCATATCCGGTAAAGATAAAGATGGCTTTTGTTCCCGGTAGCCTGTTCAATCTTTTCACTTTCAACAAAATTCATACACATTGTTTGAAAAATACGCATTTATGGTATATATTTTGAATCTGTAAGAAGAGTAAACTCAAAAAACGGTTTCATGCCGGTATCATCACCATGCGGTGGCATTTTCATAGTATTTTACTAAAAATTATCGTATTGCTTTGCCTTCTGGGCGGCATTGCTTGGGCTGTCTATGACAACGAAACCTATATTGCCCTGCTGATAGCCTTGGCGCTCTTTGCCTTTGGGGGGGCTGCCATGCTCGACCACGCCATTTTGCGTCGCACCTACCGGAAAATATTACTGAGTCCTACTCCGCTGGTGCCGGCACTCCTGCGGCTTTTCGACACCCCCGCCCTGCTGCTCGACCGGAACCAAAAGGTAGTAGCCGCCAACGAAGGATTCCGGGCATGGGCAGCCCTGAGCAAACAAACCGAGCTCGAGGGGCAGCCGGTATGGTGTTTCCTGCCTGACCATGCACTTGCTCTATGGAAGAAAGGCTTACAGCAAGCCGGTGCCGGGCATGTGTTCGAAACAGGTGAAAACGAAGACAAGGAAGAGCTCAATCAGCTGATATGGTATTTTAAGCCCTTGACAATTGCAGCGGGGAAGCAATACATAGCCGTGTACAGCCGGCGGCCGGCCGTAAGTGCCCTGCTGCGGGAAATGAAAGAGCAGAATAAAGCTCTTCAAGCCAAAATAAAGGACCTGGAGTCAGCGCAGAATGAACTGCTCTTGGCCAAAGAAGACATTCAGGAACAGCAAGCCAACATACAGGCTTTGATTGACAACGCGCAGGATTTCATCTTTTCAGTCGATTTTCGTTACAAACTCATCAGTTACAACAAAGCTTTTTACGAATACATACGCAAAGAGTATGGCGTGGAACTCTCTGCGCATAGCACCTTGCTGAAACAGCTGCCGCGCGAATTTGTTGACTTTTGGCGTCCCTATATCGACAAAGTACTAAACGCCAGTTGTCATTTGAACATAGAACACGAGTTGCCGGGCGTCAAAAAAGAAAAGCGCTTTTACGAAGTGGCCTTCAACCCCATCATCAACAAGGAACAGGTAACCATTGGCGTGGCCGTCTTTGCCCGCGACATCAGCGAACGCAAGAAGCAGGAAATACAGCAAGCCCAGATGCTGCAAGAGCTGGAGGAGCAGGCGCAAAAGTTACGGGAAAAAGAAGAAGAGCTGCAAGCCCATATCAAAGAGTTGCAGCAAACCCATCACGAGCTCATCGAAGCCAACCGGCAACTGAGCGAAGAGGAAGCGTATGTGCGTGCAGTCATAGACAACGTGCAAGAAGGCATCGTGGTCATTGACCATGAGTTCAATATCACCTTGTTCAACCGCATAGCCCGGCAGTTTTTCCTGAGTGCCGGCCTGGCTATACACGAAGGCGTCTATTTCCTTTCTTTGGTGCCCCAAGAACAGCTTGGTCACTGGCGCAGGCTATGCCAAAAGGTATTGGCCGGGCAAAGCACCAAAACGCTGGAGCAATTCCAAGAGGGCATGCATGAGGTGCTCTTTTCGCCTATTCACTATCAAAACCAAATCATAGGGGCTTGTTTGCTTATCAAAGGCATCAGCACACAGTTGAGCGCACTGCTGCCCGATGAAGCAGAAATGCTGGCACGCATCCAAAAACAGAGCAGCGAGCTTGAGCTGCCCGATTCGCCCTTGAACAAAGAGCTGAAAAACTACAAGAAAAAAATAGAAGCCCTGAAGAAGCAAGTAAAGAGCGACGAATAAATGGTGTTAGTCCACTTCAATGGCTTCCAGTATGTCTGCCAGCTCATCAAAATCTTTCAAGCCGGGACGCAACTCATCGCTGCCGTGCAGGGCTATGCCTTTGAGCGGCACTTCCGATAACAACAATTGAATGTTGTCCGGCGTAATGCCATACCCCAACAAAATAGGATATTTCTCTGCCAGCTTTTTCAACTGCTGCATCTCTGCCACCGTCAGGCGGTCAACCTCCGACTCCAGCACAAACATCTTTACCAGCTTGTGGTACTTTTCCAACAAAGGCTCTATGGTAAACAAATTCATGTGGGCGTGCAGGTACAGGCGAAACAAGACAGGCAAGCCATGCACGTCGGTATTGATGGATATTTGACGCAGTTCTTCCAGCACGTCCTCCCGGTCTATTTGCAGACCATGCACCGGATAATCAGCCAACACTTTATTGATTTGCTTCAAGTCGTAATTGTGAAATTCACCGACAAACTCCACCCCTGCCAACCATCCGATAATTTCAAAATACTTCTCAGGCGATACGAAGTTGGGATTTTCGGCTTCCATACAAAAGCCCAACATATCTACCCCCATACCGGCACAATAGCGGGCATCACTCAGGTTGTTTACACTGACCTTCACAAAGGTTTTTAGTCCCATAAGAACAATTCTTTTTTGATATTTGTTAACTGCTCTGAACGTGCAAAAGCAAAGTTACATATTTTTATGGTATGATTGGCAAAAAGTAGTCACTTTATCAATTGTTTATTACACATTAAAAAAACACCGTTTTTTCCCGTAAATAGCTTTTAAACAAAAAAACAACCATACAAAAACAGATAAACCAATGGCAGTTATTACAAGCAATGATCAAAACTTTCAAGAGTTATTGTCGCAGCACCCCAAAGCGATTGCCAAGTTTTATGCCGGCTGGTGCGGCACCTGCCGCTTAATTGCCCCCAAATATCGCCGGCTTTCCGATGACGAACGTTTTGCAGGCATCGCATTTTTGGATATCAATGCCGAAGAGAGCCCCGAAGCACGCAAAGCGGCTCAAGTAAACAACCTTCCTACTTTTGCCATCTTCCATAATGGCGAGCTGGTAGAAAGCGTGGCTACCGGCAAAGAAGAAGGTATTGTGGCATTGTTGGAAAAACTAAAAAGTCTTTAAACATGAAAATACCTGCAATTAAAAAACTGGTACAGCAATACGACGAAGCCACTTTGGCAGCTGCCGAACAGGCTCTTGAGAATGGCGAAGCACTCAATATTGAAGTAGAAGGCGAAGACGAAGGCGAGCAGCTCACACACATCATTGCTGCCCGCTGGATTCTCGACAAAATGAACAAAGAAGGCATGGACTTCACCTCTGCCATGCGCGCCTATGCCCAAATGGTGCGCAACAGCATTTCCTAACCCCGGACCCGGTACATACGCCTTGTTTGACATCGGGCATACACATGCTCGATGTTTTTTTATTATCTTATGCCAAATCTTGGTGTCTTCATCGCCTATGGCAAACAAAAATCAACTGCTCCGTTATTTAATCATCGATGAGATGCTGCGCAACAGGCAGCGCCCTTATCCTTCGCGCGAGGAAATCATGCAAACCATAGAAGAGCGCACCGACCGCCCCTATTCGCTCTCTTCTTTTGAAAAGGACCTGCGCGTCATGCGTGAGCAATTCGGCGCCCCCATCGAGTATCACCACGAACGCAGGGGCTACTTCTATGGCGAAAAGCTAAAGAAGAGCGGCAAAGTGCTGTATGAAGAAGACCGCACGTACCGCCTGGCTGCCCTTTCGCTTTCCAAACAAGACCTGCAGTCCATCACCCTGATAGAAGGCCTCTTGGAAGGCTTCCGGCATCAACCCTTCTTTCATGCCTTTTCGCAAGCCATAGACAAGGTGCTCGATGCCGTGCAAATCAGCAAGCAAATCCCCACACGGCTCGACAACCGCCGCCTGAGCTTCATACAAACCGACGAGCCCGAGTTCGTGAAAGGGCGTGAGCTACTGGGCGAGCTGGCAGCCGCCATACAAAATCACCGGCAAGTGCAATTCGAGTACATGAAATTCAAGAGTGAAGAAAGCAGCCGTCGCACCCTGCATCCTCTTTTGCTCAAGTCGTTCAAAAACAGGTGGTACCTCGTAGGCTATGAAGAACGCAAGGGGCGCATCGCCACTTTTGGACTGGACAGAGTGCTGCCCGGCAGCCTGCGGCTGCTCGATGCCGAAGCCCTCGATGCCGAAAAACTGCAGTTCGACCCGGAAGAATATTACCGTTATTGTTATGGCGTAACCCGTAATCCGGAAGACAAGCCCAAGCGCGTATTGCTGGCTTGCACGCCCCTGCTGGGGAAGTACCTCGAAACACGCCCCCTACACCACACCCAACGCATCACGGAAAAAAACGAAGTCTTCTGGGAAATAGAATACCGCCTGATTATCAATCAAGAGCTTCTATACGAACTGCTGAGCATGTCGCCCGACGTGCAGGTACTTAAACCCAAAAAACTCAAAAGGGCGGTTGTCGAAACGCTGGAAAAAACCTTGTCACTTTACCGCCTGTAAGCCCATGCGTTTGGCACAGGCGCCCCTGCGTCTTATCTTTGCATGTCACAATGTGTTTGTTATGAAGTATTTTATCATTGCAGGCGAAAAATCGGGCGACCTGCATGCCTCGAACCTGATAAAAGAACTGCGCCTGATAGACCCGCAGGCTCACATACGGGCATGGGGGGGCGAATTGATGCAGGCTGCCGGCGCCGAACTGCTCCGGCACTACAACGACATGGCTTTCATGGGCTTCTGGGAAGTGGTCAAAAACCTGGCGACCATTCGCCGCTTCTTGAAGGAATGCAAACAGCAAATTCAAGACTTCCGGCCCGATGCCGTCATTTTGGTGGACTATGGCGGTTTCAATATGAAGGTGGCCGAGTTTTGCCGGCATGCCGGCTTTCGCACCTTCTATTACATCTCGCCCAAAGTATGGGCATGGAATACCCGGCGGGCGTATAAGATTAAACGTCTGATTGACCACATGTTTGTAATTTTCCCCTTTGAAAAGGATTTCTTTGCCCGCTTCGGCTATGAAGTAGATTATGTGGGCAATCCTATCATGGATGCCATCGCCGCTTATCAAAAAGATGAGCACTTTTTGGAAAGGCACCAATTAGACGCCACACGTCCCATCATTGCCCTTCTGCCCGGCAGCCGGCGCCAGGAACTCAAACTGCTGCTGCCCGAAATGATGGCGGTGAGCCGCCGGTTCCCTGCTTATCAGTTCGTGGTGGCCGGCATCAGCCATTTGCCCAAAGAGTGGTATGCCGCCTGCGAAAACACCCCCCAAGTGCGCATTGTGTATGATGCCACTTATGACTTGCTGTCGCATGCTCATGCAGCCATCGTCACTTCCGGCACGGCTACTTTGGAAACAGCCCTGTTCGGTGTGCCCGAAGTGGTGGTTTACAAAGCCGGTTGGCTCAATTACCGCATCGCCAAGGCAGTGGCCAAAGTCAATCATATTTCACTGGTCAACATAGTGATGGGGCGCGAGGTGGTGCCCGAACTCATACAGAAAGCATGCAAGCCCGACACCATCAGCCGGCACCTGCAACAAATTGTGGAAGGGCCAAGGCGTCAACAGATGCTCGACGATTACGCCGCCCTGCGCCGGCTGTTGGGCGAACCCGGCGCATCGAAGCGAACCGCCGCTCTTATTTGGCAATACTTGCACGAATAAAAGTAAATAGAAAGGCAATGCCGCTTCTTTGCAAGCCTTCACTTTGCGTTTCCTTTTGAGCACTTCGGATGTCTCCGTTTGTCATTTCGAGTGCAAACGGGGCTCTCTTTTTGCTGCTTGTGGTTTGATTGAGATCGCTCACTCGCTTCGCTCGTGCAAGATGACAAATGGGAAGGTTTTTGCTTTGTTGTCTCTTTTATGCCTTTCTTCTTCTTATCCTTTCGAGCCTTCTTCCTGTCCTTTCGAGCGTATACGAGAAATCTCTTCGCTTCTTGTGACTTGGTTTGATGAGACTTCTCACCTCACTGCGTGAGGTTCGAAATAACAAGCTGCACTTCGCTCCGCTCAACATGACAAAATGCGTGAGGTGGGACATGACCGGCCGGAATGAAGTGACCAAGAAGAAAAAGAAAAAAACGCCCCTCACCGCAAACTACGGCAAGGGGCATGCTCAAAAGCAGTGGCACTGTCGCTTATCTGCCGAAATACTTTTCGCGCAGCTTGTCATCGTAGAGGTCCGCGTAATACCCGATGCGCTCTATCATCGCCAATGCTTCGCTTTTATCCAAGCCTTCCGCCTCACGAATCATCTTGATGTAGGCGTAGTTGTCTTTTACAGAAAAGGCAACCCCATAAAGAGAATGGTTGATTTGCAACAACTCATGAAAGAACTGTTCGCGATTGGTGGGCGGCACCCCTACCACCGGTGCCAACAATTGAAAATAAATTTGTTTCGAACTTTCAGAGCGCCACAGGTCCACATATACCGAGGCGGAGCCACGCTTCAGGTTCCACTGCCCTTCCAGTTCGCCGCGCAACTGCACAGGGTCGAGCCCCAAATCACGGATGCAATCTTCGATGATCTTTGCGTAATAGTTGATATCTTCCATACAAAAGGTATTGTTTCTGTTTGCTTATTGTTTGCCTTCTTGCCATAAAAAAGCTTCTTCTAAAAAAAGACATTCTCAACAAATATGCAAGTGTGGCGGGAGGAAATGAGAAATTTTGTTTCAATCTTAGGGCATCAAACGTTGCTCGAGCCAACGCAAGGCAGCCTGGTTGCGCGTTTCATAGATGGTGCGCCAAATGCTTTCTTTCTCTTTGGCAGTCAGATGCCAGCTAAGCGCTGCCCGTTCTATCTTGATAATCTTTTCCGGATTCACCACCTGGCCACTTAAACGCCGCTCTATCTCTGCCATGTCTTTGGATATGGGCACATACTGAAACTCTACCTTATCGAAGGGGATATACTGCTCATACCACGCTTTGGCATATTCCAGCAGGTCGTCGTTCGATATGTCTTGAGTAAACATGTTGTCGGCATAAATGCTGCGTATGGGTGTAAATAAGCGCTCAAAAAGTGAAGGATTGATGGGCTTGGGCAAGGGCGAGTCTTTTTGGCTGTCCCGGATTGCCACAATCAGCACGCCCCCGGTGTTTTTCACTATCCAGTCACGAAACACATACAAAAAGCGCACGGCCGTGCTGATGCCATAATTGTCAATCAAACCGGCATCCATGATTTCTATGACCGGGTCGGTAGGGAGCTTCACATTGGGCGCAATGTAAGGGAAGGTGGCATTCATGCGCAGGGCACTTAAAAACCGCAAAGACTCACCGTCTTGCTTGTCGAGCAGACGCCGCAGTTCCACCCCCTTGATTTTGTTGTTACGGAAACGCTTTTCGAAAGGGCTCTGCACACACAAATAAGACATGGGCAAGGGCGAAATGTAGAGGCGCCGCCCGTCGTTGGCAATCATCGGCGAGAGCACAAACATAGGCACCAAAGCCAGCAACTCAGGCTCACGGTAGTCACACAGCGGCTTGTCCAGAATTCCCCCCGTGTTTTGGTTGAACTTCTCTTCCCAGGCATAGCCACGGTCTTTAAAATAGCGCTTGCCATGATACTCAAAAGGTTGAAAGCGCAAAAACATATCATTCACAAACCAGTTGAAAATAATAGGATTCAGATAATCACGTGCCAGGTTGTTGAAATAAGCCGTGGAGTAAATATTGACAGGCTCGCCCAAGAGACGGCGCAAGTAAAGCTCACGGAAATAGGCGCCTCCCACCATGCCCCCCGAAGCACCGGTCATCAAAACAGTATGGTCCATCAATGAGCCGTTCAAGGTGCTGTCTATATATTGCAGGCAGCGAAAAGACCACAGTGCTGCCCGCAGGCCGCCCCCGCTCATGCATACCACCACCAACTTAGGCTTGCTTCCCTTTGGGAATTTCTTGCGCCAGTTTTCCAAAGCAATCAAGGTATAGCGGTAATCATCCACATAAGCCGAATCGCTGTTGATTTCGCGCAGGCGCCCCAAATTATACGGTGCCGCCACTGTGTTGTAATTCAGCCCATAAGCCTGAAAAGGCAGGCTGAACACGCCCTGACGCACCAGCATTTCGGCTCCCACCAGCAGCAAAACAAAAGCCACGGTAGCCCAGCGGCGTATCCAAAAAGTAAAAGCCCCCAAAAACATGGTAAGGATGGTGAGCAGCAAAAAAAGGCTGGCGCCCGCCGGAATTTGAAAATAAGCGCTGTCGCTATAATTGCCCAGCAAAAGAATGAAAAGAAAAACCGTCGATTGAATGACAATGGAATTGAAGTGGTTTTGATCAAAGACCATCAACACCTCCCGGCGCGACACCGGCGCCCCCTCGGGCACGGGCTGCCAGCGCCGGCCGTCCCAGTAATAATCTACCCTGATTTTTTGCTTGCGAATCTCTTTGTAGCGCCCCATCAAGTTCATACGCACCAGCTGAAAGCGCCGCAGGCGCTCCCCCAAGCGTTCCGATATCTTAAAAATATCCTTGTTGGTAAGGAAGAAATAAAGGAAGAAGAGTGCACACATCAGCCCCACACCCAACAATAAACCGGCCAGCCGCAAGCCGATAAACTCTTGCGAAGCAAAAGCGCTGCTCTGCTGAAAGCGTACGAAAGAGAAAGTGTAAACCATCAGAAAAGCCAGAGGCAGCAGGCTGTTGTTGAGCGTAAACTTGAAAAAGGGGCGCCGGCTGTGGGCTATGAAAGAGAACTTCAGGCCATCGAGAATGTAGCAGGCAATATGATAGGACATGATAAAGCCGCCCAAGGCGATGCCCACAATAAACATGCTAAAGAAATCGACTCTGTTGAGGTATTCGGGCTCCAGAAGCAAATAAGGCAAGCCTATGTCCATACCGATGCTGCGGGTGACAATAGCTGTTAAAAAGCCCCAAATGGCCACCAGTGCTATCCTGCTGCGCAGCTGCAACAAAAACAACTGCACCGGCATGGAGTAAAACAAACGCGAAACCACCCACCGCTGCCACCATCGCCTCATTATACTTGCCAAACTATTTTGCATAAAAGCAGGGGGATTGGAGTTTCCTCATTATTGCCGGGATAGCACCTGCCGTTGTTTCTCGAGTGCTTCGCGCTCTTCTTTTTTCATAAAAATACGTTCGGTGCGCGGCTTATCGCCTACTTTCTCTACCTTATAAACCATGTACTTCGTATCGCCACGCCAAGGCAAACGAAAATATTTTTCCCGGTAATAGAGCTTCACCGGATAACCCTGCAGTGCCTGCAGGTCTTTCACCAAGCGCTTGTCATGCGGGCTTACCGAAAAACGCCATATGCCGGATACGTAGTTCGACACGCTGCCGTCGGTATTGTACCCGCCCAGGTTCAGCTCGCCTTCGTAGGTTTTAAACACATAGCCCTTGTGGCTGATTTTTACCAAAATGCCGGAGCGTGTGCCTACGCTGTAATTACCAAACAGCAGGTAAGCCCCAATCAAAGCCACGATGCCAAAAATAACTGCCACAATACGCATAGCCTTATTCTTTTTCCTTTACTTTTTCCGGAACGGTGCCGGCCGCTTCTTCTTTCTTAGGCGGGAAGAGCAAAGAAGCCGCAATGGATGTTCCCAAGATAATCAAAATGGCATAAAAAGAGTAGATGCGCTCAAAGCCGATGGCATCGAGCCAGGGTTCTGCCAGCAATTTGGCACCAATAAACGAGAGCAGAACAGCCAAACCGTATTTCAGATAGTGAAACAGGTTCATGATGTTGGCTAAAAAGAAAAACATGGAACGCAAGCCCAAAATGGCAAATATGTTCGAAAAGAAAACCACATAAGGGTCGCGGGTCACCCCAAAGATGGCAGGAATGGAGTCCACGGCAAATATCAGGTCGGTGAACTCTATAATCAACACCACCAAAAACAAAGGCGTGATAAAAAACTTGCCCTCTTTCTTCACAAAGAACCTGTCGCGCTCATAGCGCGGATATACCGAAAAGTATTTAGAAGCGAAGCGCACGACCGGGTGCTTCTGCGGGTCTATTTCTTCCTTTTCTTCCTTATTAAAGAACATTTTGATGCCCGTAAACAACAGGAAAGCCCCAAACAAATAGAGCACCCAATGCGCTTTGGCTATGAGCGCCGCCCCTACGAAGATGAAAATGAAACGCATGACCAACGCCCCCAAGATGCCCCAGAAAAGCACCTTTTTATAATAACGCTCTTTCACACGGAAGGATTTAAATATCAAGATTATCACAAAAATATTGTCTGCCGACAGGGAATATTCCAACAAATAGCCGGTAATGTATTCGAGCGCCATGTTTTTGCGGTAAGACGCCACCGTTTTTTCAAAATCTCCTTCATAAACAGTCACCGTATTGGAAGCATACTGCTCAATCACCCGCTTGATGTCTTCCATGCTTTGTATGCCGTGAATCATGTCGCCGTGGTAAAGCAGAAAGAAATAAAAGCCCACGGCAAAAGACACCCACACCGCACTCCAGATGGCAGCTTCCTTGAAGCTCACTTCATGCGATTTACGCGAAAAGACACCCAAGTCCAACAAGAGCATCAATAAAATAAAAACCGTGAAAGCACCGAAAAAGAGAGACTCGTTTCCAAACATAAATCTTTGTTATTTTGTGGCAAAACCCGGCACAAGCATTATCCTGCTTCCGGAAGAGTGCTAAGTAAAAAAAGTTTTTGCAAATTAACTAAAAATACAACACTTTTGGTTTTGTTGTTTTAGTACTACTGCCACTCTATGGATAGCAGCATACAATGGGTAGCCCTGCCTTTTGAAAGCGGGCAACTGCACGAGCAACTGCCCCCGGGCAAGCTGTGCCGTCTGCGCATCGGGCGTTTCTTCCTTTGCCTGGCACACACCCCCCAAGGCAAATTGTATGCCATTCAGGATGCCTGCCCCCACCGGGGAGCGCCCTTGCACCAAGGCAGGCTGAACGACTATGACGAAATTATTTGCCCCTTGCACGATTACCGCTTCGACCTGCGCAGCGGCAAACCGGCTGCCCATTATTTTGGCTGTTCCGATGCCCGGGTGTTCCCACTGCAATGGCAAGAGGGGCAATTGTATGTAGGATTGCCCGCCCGGCTTCTCGAGCAATAAAAAAGCGGAAGGCTATGGTCTTCCGCTTCTGTACTTTCTTCTGTTTTGTGGGCAAGCACCGCACAAGGGCATATCCTAATGAGCCACTTGGCGGATTCGAACCGCCGACCTACTGATTACGAATCAGTCGCTCTGACCACCTGAGCTAAAGTGGCTTGTTTGCAGGGCAAATTTATAATGCCTTTGTCTTTTTGTCAAGCCCTTTCGAAAAAGTCTGTGGAGCAAGCCAAGGTGCCCCCTCCACAGACTGTCCGGGCGCGCTTACTTACGCTTGCGCTTGAACAGGTACAACTTGCGCTCGTGGTCATATTGGCGCTTCACTACCTTTTTGAATTCATCCAACAAATGGATGACAGCTTTCAAAGGATCTTTGTCTTCTTTTGCCAGCAATACCTTTTTGCTTTTCATATCAAGCGAAGCGCTCACTTTGTAAGTGGAAGCCGAGTGGTCGAAGATAACTTCCAAAACCAAGTCTTTGTCGTAGCGCTTGAACAGGCGTTCAAAAAAGGTAACTTTCTTTTTACACACCCGCTCAATGCGGTCATGGTGTTGCTCTTCTACCTCTTTCAAGTTTTTGATAACCAATTCTACCATTGCTTTGTTGTTTAATTGTTCCGGATTGCAAAACTAATACAATTTGGCAAAAGTAAAGTGTATAAATTCGTAACTTGCCTCCTGAACCGCAACAAAAAACAAAGTGTTTAAATATAAAAATACTTTCATATCATGAAGCGCTTACTTATATTTGTAACAGCAAGCCTTTTTTCACCGGCTTTGGTGCAGGCACAATGTGCCATGTGCAAGGCTACGGTTGAAAGCAACGGCTCGCTCACGTCGGGCATCAATGCCGGCATTCTTTACATGATGGTGATTCCTTATTTGATGCTGGGCGTGCTGGGATTTATTTGGTACAAAAACTACAAGAAGTTTAAAGAAAAGCACCATGGACAATCAAAAGCATAGAAGTTACTGGCAGGGCATTGCGCAGCAGCGCTGCCCCCGCTGCCGCGAAGGGAAGTTGTTCAAATACCCGCCCTACTCTTTGAAGTTCACCGAAATGTATAAAGAATGCCCTCACTGCGGCATCCCTTATGAGCGTGAACCCGGCTTTTTCTATGGCGCCATGTATGTGTCCTATGCTTTTCAAGTAGCACTGTTCGTGACGGTACTGGTGGCGCTCAACATATTGATGGACGAGCCGCCCGTATGGGCTTACTTTGCCGGGGTGCTGGTGCCGCTGTTTGTGCTCTTCCCCCACTTCTTCCGCTATGCGCGCACGCTGTATCTTTATTTCTTTTCGGGCATTCAATACGATCCCGAAGCAGGCAAAAAAACCCAAGCATCGCAGTAAAATATGTATTTTTGGCGCTTGTGAACCCACAACAAGCGTTGCATGAAACATATTTACATCCTATTGTATAATGCGGTCTGGCGCCTTGCCGGGCTGCTTTTGCCCTTGCTTGCGCTTTTTCATGAAAAAATACGGCGTTTTGTAGAAGGGCGACGGGGAAAATGGGCAAAGCATTGGCGCGACTACAGCCGCCCCCTCGCCTGGTTTCATGTGTCTTCGCTGGGCGAGTTCGAACAAGCCCGCCCCCTGATGGAAGCCCTGCGCGCACACTACCCACATTATCAAATACTCCTCACTTTCTTTTCGCCTTCAGGATACGAGGTAAGGAAAGACTACGAAGGGGCAGACCATGTGGCTTACCTGCCCTACGATACCCCCAAAAACAGCCGCCTGTGGTATGATACCTACCGCCCCTCTATCGTGTTTTGGGCTAAATATGATTATTGGTATCACTTCATCACCGAAGCAAGCCGCCGCAAGTTACCTCTTATTTTATTTTCTGCACTTTTCCGCCCCGGACAAATCTTCTTCAAACCTTGGGGCGCACTTCACAAAGCAATGCTGCACGCCTTTACCCATATTTTTGTACAAGACAGCCGGTCAAAACAACTGCTGAAACAGCATTTGGGAATAGAAGCACAAGTGGCAGGCGACACCCGCTTCGACCGCGTATGTGCCATTGCCCGCCAACGCCGCCGCTTCCCCGAGATAGAGCGCTTCATCGACGGGCAACCCTGCTGGGTGGCAGGCAGCGCATGGAAAGAAGATATACAGGTTATGTTGCCTTGGCTGCGCTGCCAAGCCGGCAAACAAAAGGTCATCATTGCGCCCCATGACACCGGCGAAACCATGCTCAAAGAAATAGAGCAGTTGTTGCCCGTACCTTCAATACGCTACAGCCAATGGAAGGCACAGCCACAGGCAGCGCCGCAGGCGACCGTGCTGCTCATCGACTGTATAGGCATGCTGGCTTCTTTGTATGCTTATGGTAAGGTGGCTTTTGTAGGTGGGGCTTTCAAGCAAGGGCTCCACAACATACTGGAGTCCGCCGTGTATGGTATTCCCGTGCTGTTTGGCGCACCCCATTACCGCAAGTTCCGCGAAGCGCAAGAGCTCATAGCAGCAGGCGGTGCTTTTGCCGTGCCCGATGCCCGCGCCTTTGAAGCCTGCATGGAACGCTTGTTTGGCGACGAAGCTGCCTACCGCCAAGCCGCACAAGCTGCCCATGCCTACGTGCACCGACACCAAGGGGCTACCGCCCGCATTCTGCACTGCCTGAAGCCCCTGCTTGCCTGAAAAAGCAGTGCCCGCCTTGTTTTATTTTTTTGAGTTGTGTAGCTTTTGCCTGCTTCACACCCAAACCATGCACACTGTTCCTTTCGACGTAGGCTTTTCAAAACGTAGCACCCAAACCTTCGCAACAATGGATACAATTTCTTTCGAAGACTTTGCCAAGCTGGACTTGCGCGTAGGCACCATCACACGTGCCGAAGTGAACGCAGAAGCCCGCAAGCCTGCCTATAAATTATGGATAGATTTCGGGGAGCTGGGCGAGCGCCGCTCTTCTGCGCAAATCACGCGACGCTACCGCCCGGAAGAACTGATAGGGCGACAGGTCATTGCAGTGGTCAATTTTCCGCCTAAGCAAATTGCCCGTTTCATGAGCGAGTGCTTGGTTTTGGGTGTCATGGGCGAAGAAGGTGACGTAGTGCTTTTGCGTCCCGACTTCCCGGTAAAAAACGGCTTACGCATAGGATAGTCTTTTTTCAAGAGATGCAAAGCAGTACTTTTCGAGTAAAAAAAGAAAAAGGCAGCCGGAATACTGCCTTTTAAAAAAAAATATGGTATTGCCCTTGTGCGAGGCATCAATGCACACGGTCGCCACGCAGTTCCAGGCTTTTCATTATTTCGGCTTCGGCTTCCAGCATCTCCTGCAGGCGCTGCTTCACCTCTGCTTCCGGGTTGTATTCCTTTGCCAGATTCACAAAATTCACATAGTGGTTGGCTTCCGACACCATCAGTTCATAGTAGAACTTACGCAGCCCGGGGTCAGAGAGCTTTTCCGAAAGCAAACGGAAGCGCTCGCAGCTGCGTGCTTCAATGAGGGCATTCACCAGAAGCTGGTCCATCAGACGGCGTTCACGCCCCCCGCCCTTGCGGATAAGCTCATGCAGGCGCACCACGTACTCGTCGCGGCGCTGGGGTCCCAGCTTGATGCCACGCTTGCGCATCTCTTCCAACACACGCTCGAAATGTGCCCACTCTTCGGCCACCACGGGCGTGAGCACCTCCACTATCTTCTCCTTGTCCGGGTAGTTCACAATCAAGCTGATGCAAGAAGAAGCTGCCTTTTGCTCGCAATAGGCGTGGTCAATCAGAATTTCTTCTATGCTTTTTTCGGCGATGTTCACCCAACGGGGGTCGGTCGGTAGTTTCAATCCCAACATAAAGCCTTGTTTTTGATGCAAAGATAAGAAAAAAGGGCTTGCCGGGCAGCACTTCGAAAACGGCGGCGCCCGCCTCAATGCAAGATGACCGCTTCGTTGACTTTGTCGAGCGAAGAGAAGCGCAGCTCGAGACGTCTGCCCTGCTTGGTGGTCGTTTCGTCACACTGCCCGCCTTTTTCAAGGTAATAAATGTAAAAATACTGCCCCCGCCGGTAGAGGCGCACGCCGTCGGGCTTGCCCAACAAACGCTTGACCTGTTCGGGGCGCAAGCCCTCGAGCTTATCGACTTGTTTGGCGAGGGCTGTCTCGAAAGCGAGGCGCCGGTTTTGGCAGCCTTTGGGGTCCTGCACCCAGGCGGTGCGGTCGAAGCCCTCAAGGTGGGGCAGCTCCATGCGGCAGGCTACACTTCCTGCCCAAACAAAAAGCATGCACAGTATTTTTATGACAGAGAGCAAGCGAAGGTTTCCATGCATATTTTCGCAATTTTTATTTTAAAAGCACAAAATAAAGCAAAGTGTTGGATATGGGGCTGAATAAAATGCCGTATGGGTTTTATTTAATAAAAAAAGGCTTAATTTTGCGATGCTTTGAATTCAAACTGTAACCTTGATAAATAGCGACTATGTCCAAGACAATTAAGCTCAAACAAGGGTTTGATATACGGCTGAAAGGGAAGGCGGGCGATAAGCTCGTGCAAGACATTTCGGCCGATGTGTATGCTCTGAAGCCCACCGACTTCCATCACATCACCAGACCCAAAGTGCTGGTAAAAGAAGGCGAGCGTGTAAAAGCGGGCACACCCATTTTCTTCGATAAGAAGAACCCCACGGTGATGCTGGCAGCCCCCGTAAGCGGTGAGGTCATTGAAGTGAAGCGCGGTGAACGCCGTTTCCCGCTCGAAATCAAGATTCTTGCCGATAAGACGCTCGAGTACGAGCAGTATCCCACCTACAAGCTCGATGAAATAGGCAAGCTCAACCGCCGGGAGGTGATTGACCTCATGGCCAAGAGCGGGGTGTGGGCCAATATCATAGAGCGCCCCTTCGGCTTGATTGCCCATCCCGAGCATACGCCCAAAGCCATCTTTATTTCCGGCTTCGACACGGCACCGCTGGCGCCTGATTACGACATGCTGCTGCAAGGCGAAGAGGCTGCCTTGCAAGCCGGCATCGAAGCCCTGCGCAAACTCACCGACGGCAAGGTATATCTGAGCCTGCCGGCAAAGAATCCTTCGAAAGTATTGAGCGGCTTGCAAGGGGTGGAAATCAACTACTTCGAAGGCAAACACCCGGCCGGCAATGTAGGAGTGCATATCCATCATTTGGCGCCCATAGCCAAAGGCGAATATGTATGGACGGTGCATCCGCACGGGGTAGCGCAAATCGGAAAGCTTTTCTTAAAAGGTATTTACGACGCTACTACCATCTTTGCTTTGACGGGCTCGGAAGTAGCCGCCCCCCAATATTATAAGACGTATCGCGGCGCGCAACTGCGTCCTTTCCTGCAAGGCAATCTCACCCGTGACGAGCACGAAGTGCGTATCATTTCGGGCAATGTGCTCACCGGTGAGAAGGTAAGCCTCGACGGTTTCTTGGGCTTTTATCATCATCAAGTGACCGTCATTCCCGAAGGCAACTACTATGATTTCATGGGCTGGATACTGCCCACCTCCAAAACCTCCCGCTCGTTGAGCTTCCACCGCGGCTTGGGCATGTTGTCTGCCCTCTTCCCCAAAAAAGAGTATGTGCTGGACACCAACTATCACGGCGAGGAGCGCCCCTTTGTACAAACGGGCATCTATGAGCAGGTGTTGCCCATGGATATTTACGTGGAATTCCTGCTGAAAGCTTGCCTCGCCAATGACCTGGACAACATGGAAGCACTGGGGATTTATGAAGTCATAGAGGAAGACATTGCCTTGTGTGAGTTCATCGACCCCTCGAAACAAAAAATGCAGAAGACTTTACGTGACGGAATTGAAACCTTATTAAATAGCTAATAAACTATGATGTGGCTAAGAAAAAAGCTTGATCAAATCAAGCCTCTCTTTGAGAAAGACGGTAAGTTTGCCTCTTTGCATCCCGTCTTTGACGCCTTCGAGACCTTCCTGTTTGTGCCTAACCACACGACCGACCCGCGCCATGAGGTGCATGTGCGCGATGCCATGGACCTCAAACGCATGATGGTCACGGTCATCGTAGCCTTGATACCCTGCTTGCTCTTCGGCATGTGGAACGTAGGGCATCAGCAAGCACTGGCTACCGGCATAGCCATGAGCGGATGGGAGAAGTTCCTCTTCGGTTTGGAAAAAACTCTTCCCATCATCATCGTATCGTATGTGGTAGGGCTTGGTATAGAGTTCACTTTTGCCGGCCTCCGCAAGCACTCGGTAAACGAGGGCTTCCTGGTAACCGGCATGTTGATTCCTTTGGTGGTGCCCCCCACCATTCCTCTGTGGCAAGTGGCAGTAGCTACCGCCTTTGCCGTGGTGTTGGGTAAGGAAGTATTTGGCGGTACCGGCATGAACGTGCTGAACGTAGCCCTGACGGCACGCGCCTATCTTTACTTTGCCCACCCCTCCGACATCGCCGGTTCGGGCATTTGGGTAGCCACCGGCAACCAAGCCACCGTTGACGGCTACACCGGCGAAACGGCTTTGGCTGTTGCCGCCAATACCGCCAACAAACTGCAAGAGGCAGGACAAGGCTTTTCTGCCGAAAGCGTGGTGAATGCCCTGAATGACTACATGGGTGGCATGTTCACTTTCAAAAACATGTTTTTGGGCACCATTCCCGGTTCCATAGGTGAAACCTCTACGCTGATGTGCTTGATTGGTGCCCTCATCTTGATAGCTACCGGCGTAGGAAGCTGGAAAATCATAGTGAGTGCTTTTGGCGGTGCCTACCTGACCGGTCTTTTCTTCAATGCCATTGCTTCGAATGCCTACATGGCCATGCCTGCGCACTATCACCTGGTGATGGGTGGGCTGGCTTTCGGTATCGTTTACATGGCTACCGATCCCGTGTCGGCAGCCCACACCGAAACAGGCAAGTGGATTTATGGCTTTCTGATTGGGGTCATCACCATCCTCATCCGGGTATTGAACCCCGCCTATCCCGAAGGCATCATGTTGGCCATTCTGTTTATGAACGTAATGGCTCCGCTGATTGATTTTTATGTAGTAGAAGCAAACAAAAAAAGAAGATTAAGCCGTGCGACAGTCTAACTTATACCTCGTCATTTATGCCGCTGCTCTGACAGCCATTTGCGGCGCCCTGCTGGCTTTCACCTCCGAGAGCTTGAAGCCCAAGCAAAAAGCCAATCAGGAGATAGAACGCAAGACCATCATACTGAAGACCGCCGGGCTTGACCTTGCCCAATGGTCTGACGTGCAGAAACTCTACGAAGAGAGAGTAAAAAGCTACGTAGTCAACCATAACGGCGAAGTGGTGGACGGCGTCGATGCCGAAGCCGTAGAGATAGCCAAGGAGTTCAAAAAGCCCGTGGAAGAGCGCTTGTTGCCCGTTTATGAGGTAAGCAACGAGCAGGGTGAAGTGGTGGCTTATGTGCTGCCCATGTATGGCAACGGACTGTGGGATGCCATCTGGGGCTATATAGCCTTGGCACCCGACATGAACACCATTGTAGGGGTGAACTTCGACCACAAAAGCGAAACACCCGGTTTGGGTGCCCGCATCACCACCGAAGAAGTGCAAAAGCGTTTCGTAGGAAAGAAAATCTTCAATGAAAAAGACGAAATCGTAGGGGTAGAAATGCAAAAAGGCGAAGTAGGCAACGAAGCCTACGCCAACGACCCCCACAAGGTGGACGGCATGTCGGGGGCTACGCTCACCGGCAAGGGCGTCAATCAAATGATTTACGATTACATGAAAGCCTACGAGCGCTTCTTGCGTAGCAAACGTACAACCCAAAACGCTTAAAACTATGAGCACCGACGTAAAAGAAAAAGAAGTAGCAATACAAGAGAAAGAGCCGCTGTTTTCTGCCAAAAACCGCAAGCTCATCACCGACCCCTTGGATGCCAAAAACCCTATTACGGTGCAAGTATTGGGGATTTGCTCGGCACTGGCGGTGACCGTGCAGCTAAAACCGGCTCTGGTAATGGCCATCTCGGTGATTGCCGTTATGGCTTTTTCAAGCTTGTTTATCTCTTTGCTTCGCAATACCATTCCGGCACGTATCCGCATCATCGTGCAGTTGGCTGTGGTGGCTACGGCCGTAACCCTGGTAAACGAAGTGCTGAAAGCCTACGCTTACGATGTATCGAAGCAGCTTTCGGTATTCGTGGGGCTCATCATCACCAACTGTATTGTGATGGGACGCCTGGAAGCCTTCGCCCTGGCTAACAAACCTTGGCCCTCTGTGCTCGATGCCATCGGCAACGGCTTGGGCTACGGGGTCATTTTGGTGATAGTGGCTTTCTTCCGCGAACTGCTGGGCTCCGGCTCCTTGTTCGGCTACAAGGTATTCGAAGCCATCGGCTTGTCTTATCCTGGCAACGGCTTGATGATGATACCTGCCGGGGCTGCCATTACCTTGGGCATCGTGATTTGGGTGCAAAGATGGCGCAATGGTTATGTAGAAGAAGCTTAAAAAACACGCAACAACTATGGATTTATTCGGATTAGCAATACGCTCTGTTTTTGTAGAGAACATGATATTTGCCTACTTCCTGGGCATGTGTTCCTACTTGGCTGTATCGAAGAAGGTGAAAACCGCCGTGGGCTTGGGCTTGGCCGTTACCTTCGTGTTGGGCATCACGGCTCCGCTCAACTGGCTTATTTATGAGTTTATTTTGAAAGAAGGGGCACTTAAATGGACCGGTATCGAAGCGCTGGCTTCTGTTGACCTTTCGTTCCTTACCTTCATTGTTTTCATTGCGGTGATTGCCGCCTTTGTGCAGCTGCTCGAAATGATTATTGAAAAGGTGTCGCCTTCATTGTATGCGGCTCTGGGTATTTTCTTGCCTTTGATTGCCGTAAACTGCTCTATTTTGGGCGGTGGCCTGTTCATGATTAGCAAAGAGTTCAACTTTGCCGAAGCCAGCGTGTACGGCATCAGCTCCGGCTTTGGCTGGTTCTTGGCAGTAGTAGCCTTGGCTGCCATCCGCGAGCGCCTGAAATACTCTAATGTGCCTGCCCCCTTGCGTGGCTTGGGTATCACCTTCATCTTGGTGGGCTTGATGGCACTCGGCTTCTTGAGCTTTGCCGGCTTCTAAAAAATCGCTTGACTTAGTCATTACAGTAATATCAAGCAAAGGCAGGGATAAATGCTTCCCTGCCTTTCTCTTTTGCCCGCACACGCATACACTGCCTTCATTTCATAGCTTATTACAGCGAATTCCCTATCTTTGCAGCGAGTTTTTAGTAACAAGAAAAAATCATTATGGATAGAAACCAGTTTATCGGCTTGGTACTGATTTTTGTACTCACCTTTGTGTATTTTCAGTACATAGCCCCTCCACCGGAGGAAATGCCCCCGGCTGATACCATCCGGGTAGAAAACAACGAACAATTGCCTGCCGCCGACTCCATTGCTCCCACCGGACAGGCATCAACCCTCGTTCCCGAAGCCTTCCGCAGTGCACAAACCACCGATGCGGAGCCGCAAGAAATCGTATTTGAAAACGAGGTGCTGCGTATTCAAATGAGCACGCAGGGCGGTTATCCGCAGCTTGTGGAGCTGAAGAGATTCAAAACTTATGCCGGCGAACCGCTTTATTTGCTGCGCCCCGAGCATCAAAAACGCCACTTGATTGTAAATACACGTCATGGCGCACTCGACTTGGCACAGCTCACCTATACCGTGAAAAAACAAGACGCTCAAGAGCTTGTATTAGAAGCAGCTTTGGGCGAAGGCAAGCGTATCATACAGACCTACCGCTTCCGCCAAGATGTGCCTTATCTCATAGATTACACCTTACGAGCCGAAGGGCTTGAAAACGAGCTGTTGGCAGGTATGACCTTCGATTGGCAAGCCAGCATGCTCAATACGGAAAAAGACGTAACACTCAGCCGCAACAAAGCAACTGTCAACTACTATACGACCGAAGACGGCTTCGACGGCCTGAATGAAATCAGTTCAGAGCCGGAAGAAGAGACCGTGGAAGCGCCTGTTGTGTGGACCAGCTTCAAACAGCAGTTCTTCAGTGCGGCGGTCATTCATCCTGCTGCAAGCTTTCAAAAAGCAGCGCTGTTTGTGGCGCCACCCGCCGACGAAAATAGCCCCATCGTCAAGCATTACGGCATGCGCTGGGAAAGCCCCCACAAGCTAAGCACACTTGATTTTCAACTGTTCTTTGGTCCCAACAAGGTGCCTATTCTGTCCAAAGTGGGCTATGACTTCGAAAAGAACGTTTATTTGGGCTGGGCGCTGTTCCGCTGGATCAACCGTTACGTGATTATCCCTATTTTCAACTTCTTCGAACAGTTCATAGATAACTACGGCCTCATCATCATCTTGTTGGTGCTGATCATCAAAACGGCACTCTTCCCGCTCACCTATCGCTCATACATAGGGATGGGCAAGATGAAAGTATTGCAGCCCGAAATACAGGCACTCAAAGAAAAATACAGCGACCCGCAAGAGCTGCAAATGGCGCAGATGGAACTGTTCCGGCAAGTGGGCGTGAATCCGCTGAGTGGCTGCCTGCCCATGCTGCTTCAGATGCCTATATTGTTTGCCATGTTCATGTTCTTCCCCAATGCCATAGAACTGCGCCAAGAAGCATTTTTATGGGCAGACGACCTTTCTACTTATGACTCTGTGCTTGATTTGCCTTTCAGCATACCTTTCTATGGCGACCATGTCAGCTTGTTCACCCTGCTGATGACCCTTTCAAGCATCGCTTATGCCTATTATAGCAGCCAAAACACAGCCGGCAGCCAAGCCGGTCCCATGAAGTACATGGGTTATTTCATGCCCATCGTGTTTATGTTTGTGCTGAACTCCTACCCCGCCGGCCTGAGCTTCTACTACTTCTGCTCCAACGTCATCACCATTGGGCAGCAGCTGGTTATTCGCCGCTTTGTGGATGATGAAAAAATTCGTGCCATCTTGGAAGAAAACAAGAAAAAGCAAAAGGGCAACGGCAAGCAGTCTTCTTTCCAGAAGCGCCTGGAAGAAGCCATGCGTAAAGCCCAGCAAAGCAAGAAAAAATAAGGCTGTTTGGTCTTTATCAAGCGCCACCCTTGTCTTTTCAAGGGTGGCTTTTTATTATACGCCCTGCACCAAAACCCGTAAAAACATGAAACATCACCTTTATCATTTTGCACTTTGCTTCCTGAGCTTATTGGGACTGTGGCAGTGCACGCCCGCAGAGAAGCCCACAGAGCAGCAGGCCGGCGGGGATTCTCTTCCGTCCGTGGACATACGCTACGCACACTTTCAAATCGAAAGCGTGGATTCTCAAACCTACTTGCTTAGCATTGGCGACAGCAGTGCCGGGCAAGAACGCCTGCGTTACGTGCTCTCTTACCGCACCCAAGTGCCGGCGGCATACCGCGAGCTGCCATTCATACAATTGCCCCTGCAGCACATAGGGGTGCGCTCTACCACTCATATAGGTTTTTTACGTGCCTTGGGTGTAGCTCAGCCCCCGTTTTTAAGCGCCATTCCGGACACTGCCTATGTGTTTGATGCCTCCTTGCGCCAAATGGCAGCAGAAGGCAAGTTGTTCATCTTGCAGGACGAAGCCCTTCCGCTCGAAGCCGTCGCCCAACATTGTCAACTGTTGCTGGTGTCCGCACCGCTTAAAGCAGCCGAAAAAGAAAAACTTGCCCGCTTGGGGGTGCACTCAATCCCAATTCTCGAATGGATGGAAACCCATCCGCTGGCACAAGCCGAATGGATCAAGCTATTCGGGGTGCTTAGCGGTAAGCTATCCAAAGCGCAACAATACTTTGAACAAACCGCCCAAGCCTATCAGCATTTACGCGATTCGGTAGCGCGGCACCTCGCCCCCAACGAGCGCCCTTTGGTCATTACCGGCTTGCCTTTCCGTGGGCAATGGTATGTAGCCGGCGGGCAAAGTTTCATGGCTCAATTCATACAGGATGCCGGCGGCAAGTATTACTGGCAGTCGACTCCCCAAGCAGGTAGCCTGCCGGTAGCCTTTGAAGAAGCATACCGCGCCGGCATGGAAGCCGATGTGTGGTTGCATCCCGGACAAGCACGCAGCCGCGAAGAAATAGCTGCTGCCGACCCACGCTTGCAAGATTTCAAAGCATGGCAAACAGGGCGTGTATATAACCGGACACGTCGCCTTTCGCCTGCCGGCGGCAATGATTACTGGGAACAGGGCGTGGTAGAGCCTCATATCATTCTTGCCGACATGGTCAAGGCACTGCACCCCTACCTCTTACCTGCCCACCGGTGGAAATACTACGAGCAATTGCCCTAAAACAAAAAAGGAAGGGGCAAAAGCCTTGTTCTCTTGCCCCTTCTTTCATATACACTTGATAAGTTTATTTCTTTAAAAAACGGTCGGTTTTATTACCGAAATGTACCACATATACCCCGCGTGGCAGCTTGCTTATATCCACAAATTTGCCATTCCCCTGCAGTAGCACATTTCCTTTTACGTCGGTGATTTTATAAGGAACCGACTGGGTAAAGTATATTTTGGTGCTGGCATTTTTCGGGTAAAAACGCACCTCTTCGGCACTTTTGCGATAGATCAACTCCGGTGAGTAATATACGCGCCCGTCGCGCTCCTGATGGCGGATGCGGTAACGGTTCACGCCTGTATGGTGTTGCACCGGCACGGTATAACTACCTTCACCATTGCTACCGCGCGCCGTAATGATGCGCACCGTCAGCCAGTTGTTGTTTACAAGCTTTTGAATATAATAGGTACTGTTTTCTGTCTCGCCGGCGGTAGTCCAATGCAAAGTGTTTTCATCGACCGAGTAGCTTACAAACTGGAAGTCGGCATCGCCCCGGATGGCATCGGGATTGATGATTTTGGGCTTGCAGCCCTGTGTGTGCACTATCTTGATGATAACGGGGCTGTTCATAGGCACCGAAGACAAGTCCACTTCAAAAGAAGAAGCGCGCGGCTCTACCAACACTTGTTGGTCGTTTACATAAACCGCCCGGGTACAATAGCGGCTGCGGTCGGGGGTGAAAGGGTTCTGCACATATATGTTGCGCCCTTTGTAAGTTCCACTTACGGTAAATGATACATTTTCCTGTGCATGGGCAAAGGGAAATGTGGCTATCCAAAGTAGCAATCCCCCTATTAAAAACCGGCAGTGTAACACGATATCAGCCATTCATCCTATAGAATCAAAATATAAAGCTTTACTTTTTAAGCATTTATTGCATTTGTACAAATAAGAAAAAAAAATTATTCTCAAGCAAGTATCTTACACTTCTTCATTGTACAAATTTAGCAATGCCCTCCGGGAATGGCTACAAAAACTGTACCTACATTAAATTATTCTTTATTGTTTTTCTTATGCTTTGGGGAAGTATTGAAATACAAGGCTATATACTTACATCCAACTTATTCGTAACGTAGGGCTTCTATGGGGTCCAGGCGCGAAGCCTTATAGGAAGGATAAAAGCCGGCCGCGACTCCCACAATCACACAAACGGTTACCCCCAACAACATAGCCCCCCAAGGCACTACAAAGGTGTCGATTTCCAGCAGGCGTGCTACACCATTGCCTATCAGCAAGCCCATCACGATGCCGGCAAGTCCACCCAGCTGGCAAATGGCAATGGCCTCCAGCAAGAATTGCCATTGTATTTGGCGCGGGGTAGCCCCAATGGCTTTGCGTGTTCCTATTTCGCGCGTGCGCTCGGTCACAGATACCAGCATAATGTTCATCAAGCCCACTGCCGCGCCCAAAAGGGTGATGAAGCTAATCACGCCCCCGCCAATGCTTAAATAGCCCGTAATTTCAGAAAGCTCTTCTGCCAGGGTTTCGTTACGCTCTATTTGGAAGGAAGAAGGCGCACCCACGCGGTCGTTACGAATACGCCGCATCAGCATTTCGGCTTCCGCCATCACCGACTCGAAGCGTTCGGGGTGATAGACCTGCACGGTTACGGTAAAAGTAGGCTCGGAGGTAAAAAGAATGCGTGCGTTGGTAAGCGGAATGACGATGCCGCGGTCGAGCGACCCGCCCCCCATATCGCTGCCTCTTGATTCGAGCACCCCCACTACCTTGTAGCTGCGCCCCAATACGCGTATATTTTTATTGACGGGGTCTTCCTTGCCAAAAAGGGTTTTGGCTATTTCGCTGCCAATCAAAGCCACATAGCGCCCACTTTCCATTTCTTGCCCGGTAAACAAGCGCCCTTTGCTTGTGCGCAGGTCCTGCTGTTTCAGATAAGCGGCATTGGCGCCTATCACCTGTATGTTCGGATTGGTCTTTTGAGAGCGGTACTTTGCCTCGGCTGAAAAAGACACCACCGTGGAAATAGCCACCGTGCCTTCATCTTTCATCATTTCCTCGAACTGCACCACTTCATGATAACGCAGGGGTTCAGCTACTTTTCTGACACGCCCCCGCCGGTTGTTCTCTGTATTGATGGTGAAAGAGTTGGCGCCCAAAGAAGCCAAATTGCTGTTTACCGAGTTGTCGATGGCGCTGATGGCCGTCAGTATTCCGACCAGGGCAGTAATGCCAATGGCTATAATCAATGCCGTAAGCACAGCCCGCAGGCGGTTGCTCAACACAGAACGAATGGCTTCCCGGATGTATTCAATCTTTTCCATAAAATCATGTATGCTTTACAATGACCGCTTTAAAAATAAACTTTCGAACCGTATGCCTTGTTTTTACAAACAGAACGCTCTAATTTAAAGGAATGATATATTCTTTTGTAAAAAATAAAAAGCAATGATAATACGCTTGTCTTCTTTATACAATCATCGTATGGTGCGCCGGCTTTTGTGGGTATGTCTGCTGTTGCTTCAAACCACTGCTTACGCCAACCGCATTTTTGTGCCCATGGACGAAACACAGAAGAACCACCTGAAAGCCTACGGCGTTGCGTACTGGGTGCTGGCACAAGGGTTTGAAATCGAGTGGTTGCTCAACTACAAAGGCGGCAGTTTCGTATTGCCGGCTGCCACCGCCGTGGAGAACCGCCTGCTGTCGCGCAATGTAAGCTACCGCATCATATCGGAAGCCGAATACAACGAAATCGTTGCGTTGATTAGCCGGCCCGATGTCAATATGGATGTGATGAAGCTGGAAAAAGCCCCTAAAATTGCCGTCTATTCACCCAAAAGCAAACAACCATGGGACGATGCCGTCACCTTGGTTTTGACGTATGCCGAAATTCCGTATGACGTCATCTTCGACGACGAAGTCATGCAAGACAAGCTGGTGGAATACGATTGGCTGCACCTGCATCATGAAGACTTCACCGGGCAATACGGCAAATTCTACGCGGCTTACCGTAACCAACCGTGGTACATTCAGCAACAGAAAGAATTTGAAGCTACTGCCCGCCGCTATGGCTTTAAGAAGGTGTCGCAGCTCAAGTTGGCAGTGGTCAAGCGCATTCGAGAGTATGTGGCCGGCGGTGGCTTTCTGTTTGCCATGTGCTCGGCTACCGATACTTACGACATTGCACTGGCAGCCGAAGGGGTCGATATCTGCGAGTCGATGTATGACGGGGACCCGGCCGACCCGAATGCCCAATCGAAGCTCCATTTCGAAAACTGCTTTGCGTTCCACAACTTTACCCTGGTGATGAACCCTTATCAGTATGAGTATTCGAACATAGACAATCAAAGCTACGAGCGTGGCGTAACCGAAGAAAACGATTACTTTACGCTCTTTCAATTCTCTGCCAAATGGGACCCTGTGCCTACCATGCTTACACAAAATCACGTGCATGTCATCAAAGGTTTTATGGGACAAACCACCGCTTACAAAAAGCAGCTCATTAAACCGGATGTAGTCATCATGGGCGAAAACAAAGCCATTGGCGAAGCCCGTTACATTCACGGCGTATATGGCAAAGGCTTCTGGACCTTTTACGGTGGGCATGACCCCGAAGATTATCAACACTTTGTGTATGAAGAGCCTACCGACCTGAGCCTGTATCCCAATTCACCCGGTTACCGTCTCATCTTGAACAATGTGCTCTTTCCTGCTGCCAAGAAAAAGAAGAAAAAGACTTAAGGCTTTTAGTCCACAACCCGGCGGGGAATGCTGTGGGGCAAGCGTACCAATAGTTCATAATTAAGCAGGCGGCTATAATCGCCTAAGGAAGCAACGGTAATTTCTTGCGTGCCCTGCTTGCCTATGAGCACGACCTCCTGCCCTTTTTGCACCTTATCCAAAGGAGTTACATCCACGGCTATCATGTTCATGTTCACGGTACCCACCACATTCAAGCGGGTTTGCCCAATCAACACCTTTCCCCGGTTGCTGAGCGAGCGGCTGTAGCCATAGCCGTAGCCTACCGGCACAATGGCTATGCGTGTGGGTTTATTGGTAAAGAAAGAATTGCCGTATCCGATAAACTCGCCGGTCTTCACATCTTTGATGTCCATCACGCGGCTTTTCCAGCTGATGACCCGCTGCAAAGGGTTTTCGTAGCTCTTTTGTTTGCTCAAATAGTGCACCCATATTTCCTCCGTGGGAAAAAAGCCATATTGCATGATGCCCACGCGCACCATATCGAGCCTCGTCCGGGGATAACGGATAGTAGCCGCCGAGCTTGCCATATGAAATGCAGGAGAAGGCGAAAAACCCAAAGACTCTACCCAGGCTTTTATTTTTTTGAACCGCTTTTGTTGGTCGGTTATGCGCTTATAGTTGGCAATACTCTCGGCGCCTGCCAGGTGCGTGCATACGCCCCGCAGGTGTAAATACACGGCATGCGCCTTGATAAAACGAAAAACGCGCTTGAGCTCCTCTTGTTCGAATCCTGTCCTGTGCATGCCCGTTTCTACCTCTACGTGTATTTTGGCAGCCCGTCCCGTCTTTTTAGCTGCGGCAAGGGCTGCTTCCAGCCGTCCCCATTCAAAAACAAAGAACTCTATACCTTCTTCTACGGCCCAAGGCAGGTCGTGGTGCTCTATCATCCCCATAATCATAATGACAGCCTGATGCCCTGCCGGCAAAGACTGTTGCACCTGCCAAGCCTCCCGGGCGTCGAAGGTACTAAAATGTCTGGCGCCCGCCTCGTAAGCCAAGGGGCAATAGGTTTCAATGCCGTGCCCATAGGCATTGCCCTTCACCACCAAAGAAAGCTGTACCTGCTCGCCTATCATGTTCCGTATAAATGCCATGTTGTTGGCTATGGCAGAGCGCGAAATCTCTATATAAGAAGTGGCTTCCGGCATCATAAGCCCACTGTTTGACGGACGATCTGCTCAAAAACAGCCACGCCGGCAGGTATCAACTCATCGGGAAAGTCATAATCCGGATTGTGCAAAGCCGGCGTTTCCTTGCCGGCGCCCAAGCCAAACATAGCACCTTTGTAGCAACGGGTAAACAAACCGAAGTCTTCGCCCCATTTGAAGGGCACCGCCGCTTGCATGAGCTGAAGCCCGGCTGTTTGCGCTGCCTGCCGCACCTTTGCCACTGCGCCGGGATGGTTATGGTTGGCATGAAACACCTGTGTCCAGGACAGCTCATATTTCAAACCATAGGCAGCAGCCAGTTGCTTTACAAAAGCATGCAAAGCATCGCTTTTTTCCTTCATGAGCTCCGAAGACCAGCTTCTTAAAGTCAAATGCACTTCACCATAACCTGCCGAAATACCGTAGGCTTTTTCCCCCAAGGTGGCATAGACGGGGGTAAGTAAAAAAAAGTCATCGGCGGCGGGTTCGTTATGGGTGTGCTGCTGTGCATACTGTAACAGGGCAGCTATGGCGGGGGCAGGATTGATGCCATGCTCCGGTTCTGCCGCATGCGAAGTTTTTCCCTTCAAACAAATGATGGCACTTTGCACATGGGCAGTAAAAGCCCCTTCTTTGACAACTACCATTTGCTTTTCGAAGCCGGGCAGGTTGTGTAATGCAAAGACGTAATCTATTTCACCGGCAGGAAAAGCCGGGTCACGCAATACTGCCTCTGCCCCCATTCCGTTCTCTTCTGCCGGCTGAAAGAGCAGCAGTGCCTTTCCCTTAGGCAAGGGCCGGGCGCTCAACTGCATAGCCAAGCCCAACAAGATGGTTGTGTGCCCGTCGTGTCCACACTTATGCGATACGCCCTCATAGACAGAGCGGTGCTCAAAGTCATTGATTTCCTCGATAGGCAAGGCATCTATATCGCCGCGAATAAGCACGACAGGCCCTTCTTTGCCGCTATCAAAAACAGCCAACAGGCCGGTACCGGCTACGTCTATGCATTGTGCGTGTGTCTCTGTATTTAAAAACTGCTTGATGCGTCCTTGTGTTTCCCGCTCATGCCCCGACAGTTCGGGGTGTGCATGCAGCATGCGCCGCATACGGATGAGCTTAGTGGTGTCGATACTGTTCATGTGGTGTTTTGTGCTTTGAAAGGTGAATGAAATGTAAAAGAGTAAAGGCAAGTGCTGCCACGCCAATTCCCCAAAAGTTGGCATCCAACCCCCAAGGTAGTAATAACATGCCGGCTTCAGAAAAATAGGACAGCAGCAGCGTGGTTGAACCGCCCAGAATCATAGACACCATGGCCGCCAAAGAAGACGGACGCTTCAAGAACAAGGCGCCCAAAACAGGCACCAGCAAGCCCGAAACCATGAAACTGTAGGAATGCAGCATCAAGCTGAGCACATTTTGCATTTGGGTGGCTAAAAAAACAGCCAACGCCCCTATCAGCAAGGTAGCCAACTGCGAATAACGGATGCTGTGTTTATGCTCTTTGGCTTGGGTGCTCCCCATCACATCGGTGACGAAGTTGCCCGAAGCAGCCATCAGGCAGCTGTCAGCCGTGGACATAATGGCAGAAAAATAAGAAGCCATCAGCAAGCCCATAAAGCCCACCGGGAAAACGTGTACAAGCAACAAGGGCAACCCTATTTCTTCGTCGATAGGCATGCCGGCAGCAAATCCATAATCAGCAAACCAATTTTGCTCATAGGCTGCCCGTGCCAACAATCCCAGCATCACGCCCATGAAAGCCATCAAGGGCCATTCAAACAAACCGGCAATAAACCATGCCTTTTGAGCTGACTGCCTGCTGCGAGCCGCATAAATACGTTGATAGAGTGTCATGCCCACAAACCAAATGGGCACGATGGTAATCAGCCAGTTAAAAAAATCGATAAACTGCAGATTCGACAAATCCATAAAGTGTGGGGGCAGTGTTTTGACTACCTGCTGCCAGCCGCCCAGATGATAGATGCCCAAAGGAATACCGAACAGCAGCAGGCCGGCCATCAAAATAATCCACTGCACCGTGTCGGTATAAATGACTGCTTTCAGCCCACCCAAGACGGTATAAACCACCACAACACTGCCCATGAGCCATACGGCCTGTTGCATGTCTATAGAAGGGAAAGTAGCTGCGGCCAGCTTGGCGCCCGCCAATATCTGCGAGCTGGTGAACCCTATATAGCCTATCAAAGAAATGGCTGCCGCCACCAATGCCACCGCAGGGGTGTAGTAGTGCTTTAACACCTCGGGAAAGCTCAAAAAACGGTGTTTTTTAGCTACCGGATACACTTTGGGAATCAAAAAAACGGCGCTGAGCCATGCGCCCAACAAGCCGGTAAAAAGCATCCAGCTGCCGGCCAAGCCCATGAGAAAACCCAGCCCGCCCAGTCCTATGGAAAAGCCACCGCCCACATCGGTAGCCACCACCGACAGACCGATATGCCAGGAAGCAATCTTTCGCCCGCCCACATAATAATCTTCTTGTGAGTGGTTGCGCATGGAAAAGTAAATGCCCACGCCCAACATAGCCAAAAGATACAAGCAAAAAATAGTGATATCAATCCAATGCATGCCAAGGTTGTTTTTGGTTTCTCTTTATTGGGTAACAAAAAAAGCCGAGCTATGCAAATCAACCTTGGCAGCGACAACGCTTTGCTGTATGACTAATGGTGCCCCTTCCGTTTTTTCAAGTTAAAGGTAAGCACCGAGCGGTGGGCATGCTCTACCACATCTTCGGCAATACTTCCCAGGAAAAGATGCGAGATACCACGGCGTTGATGTGTAGGCACCACTATCAAATCTGCCTGCACATCATCTGCAAAGTTCACAATGCCTTCGTCCTGACTCACATCACAATACACGTGAAGGCCGGCGTGCAAGCCATAGTGCTCTACAAAGCGGCGGTAGGCTTGCTCTATCTCCCGGCTGGTCATGAAGTCGGTAGGCGTATTCACGCGCAACAACAGCAGTTCTGCCTTCAACACTTCCTGCCAGTACTTCAACTCTTTCACGGCCACCTCCGATTCCTCATCGAAGCCGGTAGCAAAAACCATTTTACGCACGCGCTGCGGGTCAAAGTCGCTCTTAATCACAAACACAGGACAAGAAGCATGGCGCACTACCTTGTCGGTGGTAGAGCCAATCAAAGTGCCTTCCAAAGCATCGGCGCCTCGCCCGCCTATCATGATACAGTCGGGCTGTTCTTCTTTCTCATACTCCATAATGATGGGGTAGGCACGCCCCACCTCCACTACTATCCGGTGGGCTACTTTTTGTTTCTCCTCGCCCATCTTTGCCAAGATACGCGTGAGTTCATCATGCGCCCGCTCTACCATGTGCTGATGCAGCTCCTGCTCAATCAAATTGTTCTCGGTGGTAAAAACGGAGGGGGCGTAAAAAGTAGTAGGCACTACCTCCAGCACATGCAAAATAATGACCTCGGCACCGGTGTTTTCTGCCAAGCGAAATGCCCCCCTCAGGGCATGTGTGGCATAATCTGAAAAGTCGGTCGGAACCAGTATTTTTTTCAACATAAGCATTTACCTTTTGGCTTTCTTTGGAATTTAATAAAAAGAAGAGAAACTCTTCTTAACCGGATAAGAAAAAGAAATAAATTTTCAGTCAATTATCCATTTGCACAATTCCTTAATTTTTATTACATTAGAATACGTAGAAAAATTAAAAAAAGAGATTCGCTCATTCTCCCTAAACCTAAAATTTTAAAGAACTATGGACAAGGCAACATTAGAAAGAACCATACGCAGCATCACCGAAGAGTTGAACGGAAACACGCTCGATTATTCAGACAACAACATTATTGCGACCATTCCCTTAGACGAAGGGCGTTATCAAAACATTACGACCTACCTGCTCGACAATGGGAATGGAAGTAAAACCATTGAATTTGCTTCCCGCGTGTGTGATGCAGATGCGCCCGGCATAGACTACCGGCATTGCTTGGAAGTAAACCGTGAACTGGTTTATTCCAAGGTCATTATTCAAGACGGTTACATTCAGTTGGCAGCCTCTCTGCTTGTAGAGCATGCTACACGCGACATCATTAAGGATATCATCATTGAAATAGCCCAGAAAGCAGATGCACTTGAAAAAGAGCTTACGGGCGCAGATGTGCATTAAGTCATGCAACTGCTTTTCATAAAAAAAGGGGATGGTTAACCATCCCCTTTTTTATGCCTTATTTTTCAAAGCATCCCGTATTTCACGCAACAGCAACACCTCTTCGGAAGGTTTGGGCGGTGGGGCTGCCTTCTCTTCTTTTTTCTGAAAGCGATTGTAAACCTTTACTATCACAAACACCGAAAAACCAATGATAAGAAAGTCCACAACGGTTTGTATAAAAGCCCCATAGTTAAGCGTAACGGCAGCCTGCTCACCGGCAGCCTCCTTGAGCGTCCACTTCAAATCGGCAAAATTGGTATTGCCCAGCAACAAGCCAATGGGCGGCATCAACAGGTCATTGACCAGTGAGCTCACTATTTTATTGAAAGCAGACCCAATAATGACGGCAACAGCCAGGTCAAGCACGTTGCCGCGCATGATGAATTTTTTGAATTCTTTAAGCATAGCGTATTGTTTTTATTGCAAATGATACTCTTCTGTTTTCGACTACATACGTAGCATTCACGGCAAGGGTTCCCGGCAAAAGGCGACAAAAGAAAGCCGCGGGCTTTGCCTACCCTCTTATCATCCACTTCCACAAGTCTTTATAAGACGGCTTTTTACCATAAGAAAGAATCCCGATGCGATAGATGCGGGCTGCCAGCCACGTAACCAGCAAAAAGCCTACGACCATGCAAGCCATGGACGTAATCAGCTCCCAGCCCGGCACTCCATAGGGCAAGCGCACCACCATAATAATGGGCGAAGTAAGCGGAATCATGGACAACCAAAAAGCCAACTGCCCGTCGGGATGGTTCAACACGATTTGAGCCATGATAAAAGCCAAAATCAAAGGTATGGTAACCGGCAAAGTAAACTGCTGCGCGTCAGATTCGCTATCTACGGCAGCCCCCACTGCGGCAAACAGAGAGCTGTACAAAAAGTAGCCGCCCAGAAAGTAAAACAAGAAGCCGAATACCACCTGTGCTATGTTCAAATCCATGATGGTTTGGAATACAGCCCCCATGCTCCCGGCAGCTACTTGCGAAGCTTCGGGCATGGCTGCGCCCCCACCCTGTGCATTGTTCTGCATGGCGGTTGTCCATTCGGCAGGCATCAGGAACGTGGCCACCTGCACCAGCACAATGGTGAGCACTATCCACAAAGCAAACTGAAGCAAGCCTACCAAGCCAATGCCCAATACTTTGCCCATCATCAGCTCTATGGGGCGCAAAGTGGAAATAATCACTTCTACAATGCGGTTGGTCTTTTCTTCGATAACCCCCCGCATCACCTGAGCGCCATAGATGAAAATAGAAAGGTAAATCACAAATGAAAGAAACATACCTATGCCAAAAAGCACACCGGAATTGGCTGCCTTTTCCTCCCCTTCTTTGGAAAGCACCAGCGTATGAGCCCGCAATTTCACCTTGCTTTGCGCAAGCACCTCTTCGCGAATACCCGCCTCCAACAGTCTGATTTCTTCTATACGCTGCTGAATGGCTTTCACAATGCTGCTTTCTTCGGCTAACGAAAGTGCTTTTTTAGAAATGATTTTCACCTCCGGCTGTGCCGGTTCTGCGGGCCGGACAGACAGATACACAAACACGTCGGCTTTATCGTATTCCTTGAATTGCGCGACACGTTCTTTATAATCACCTTCTATGATATTGAAAACAAGGCTTTTGGAGGTATCGATTTGCCCTTGCAGCAAGTTGCTTTCATCGAGCACCATCACGCGCAATGCTTCCCCCTCCGAGTCGGCATACATCATGGACAACACCGGCGGCAGAACCATCAAAGCCACAATGAGCAAAGGGGTCAAAAAGGTGGATATCCAAAAAGCTTTGGTGCGCACACGTGTGCTAAATTCGCGATGAATAACTATGCCTGTTTTTCCTAACATATCTTTGTATTTGTTTGAGTCGTAAACTAAGAAACCAACTTAATGAAGATGTCCTTCATGGAAGGCAGCACTTCTTCGAAGTGAACCACTTGCCCCTTATCGATAAGAAAGCGCAAAAGGTCATTGGGGGGCAAATGCTCCGCTCCCTGAATGCGGTACGCCCACAAGCCATCTTCTACCGTTTTTTTATCCAACAGGCTAAAGCCTTCCGGCAAGGCTTCTATGTCGGCAGCCATGTGTACTTCGAACACGTGTTCCTTAAAACGCCGGCGAATTTCGCGCGTCGAACCATCCAACACTTTTCGCGAAGCATGCAGCATCACCACATGCTTACAGAGCTCTTCAACTGACTCCATGCGGTGTGTGGAAAGCATAATGGTTGTGCCCTGCCGGTTCAGCTCTAAGATTTCATCTTTGACTATTTCGGCGTTCACGGGGTCGAAGCCCGAAAAGGGCTCATCTAAAATCACCAAGCGCGGGCGGTGCAGCACCGTAGCAATAAATTGCACCTTTTGCTGCATTCCCTTCGACAGCTCTTCCACTTTCTTATTGCGCCACTTCATCAGTTCGAAGCGCTCCAGCCAATGCCTGATTCTTTGCTTTGCCTCTTTGGCCGGCAGCCCTTTTAAACGAGCCAAATACAACAAATGCTCTTCCACCTGCATTTTTTTATACAGCCCCCGCTCTTCGGGCAAATACCCCATTTGTTCCAAATGCTGCCTTTCCATAGGCTGCCCATCAAAAAGCACCCGGCCGGCATCGGGCAGAATAATTTGATTGATGATGCGAATCAAAGAAGTTTTGCCGGCGCCATTCGGTCCCAACAAGCCTACAATAGAAGCATGGGGCACCGTTAGCGACACGTCGTCAAGGGCTACATGCCCCTCATATGCTTTTTTGATGTGTTCTGCTTGCAATAAAGTCATAGATGCACTTTTTGTTTAAAAAACGTTTTTTGAGCTTGGTCATTGCTTACATACCGATCAATTCATTATCTTTAAAGAAAAACTAAATATAGTACAAACCATGAAAAAAATATTGGTACCCACCGATTTTTCAGAGCACGCACAAAAAGCATTGGACTTTGCCGTTTTCATAGCTCAACGCTCCGGTGCTTCCCTTATCTTGCTTCATGCCTACCACATTCCCTACCGCACCAGTGAGTCTATGATGGCATCGAATAAAATCTATGAAGTACTGAAAGAAGATTCAGAAAAGAACTTGGCGGACTTGCAAGCTAAAATCAAGCAAGCCCACCCTCAATTGACCGTAGAAACCGTGTCGCACCGGGGCGATGTAAAAAACTACATTACTCATCAATCCCGGGATTTCGATTTGATTGTCATGGGCACCAAAGGCACTTCGGATTTTGAAAATGTAGTCTTTGGAAGCACCACCGCGGCCGTGCTTAACCATGCTGCCTGCCCTGTGCTGGCTGTGCCCGCGCAAGCACGCATCTCGCAGATTCAACGCCTGGCTTATGCCAGCAATTACGAATCTCACGACATAGAAATCATTGACCGCCTGCGCGAGTTTGCACTCATATTTGGCGCCGAGATTCACGTTGTGCATTTTGTAGAGCCCGAATTCGATGATTTTGAAGAGCTCATTCGTTATCGTGGATTTGAGATAATTCTAAAAGAACGCATTGCTTACCCGCATCTTTATGTACATAAAGTAACAACCGAAGACTTTGACAAAGGGCTTAATGAATTTACCGAAAAAGAAAACATTGACCTCTTGTCCATGCTGACACACAAACGCAGCTTCCTGGAAAAACTGTTTTTACCCAGTTTGACCAAAGAAGTCGTGATGCACTCGCCCATTCCTGTCTTGGCATTTCGCAGCAATCGGTAAAATTTTGTATATTATGGCTTAACACGGTTCAATATTTTCATTGAATGAGACAAAAGCGTTTTTTTCTTTTGACAGCCATTGTTTTGCTTTGGTGCTCAGCATGCGAGCGGACGGTGGAACCCGTCCCCGCTTTGCTGGGCTATGATTATTACCCCCTGGAAACGGGCTTCTATCGCATTTATTTGGTAGAACGCACAGACTATGCCTCCAATGGCGGTACAACCCAAAGCACTTACTATTTGAAAGAGTTGATTGCCCGCACCTATCTTTCAGAACAACAAGATACCATCTTTGAAATAGAGCGTTATTTATCGAACCAATACCCCAACGGCAGCTGGCAAATAGACTCCGTATGGGCGGCCTACCGTCTTCCGCAGCATGTGGTATCGGTTGAAAACAACCGCCCTTTTGTGCGTCTTGCTTTCCCTTTGGAACAAGGCAGAAGTTGGAATATGAATGTGTATAACAGCTTGCCCGAACGCCTTGCCCGTATTGACTCTTTCAATGTCAGCCGGTTGGTAGAAGGCGTCCAATACAGTCCTGCCTTGCGTGTGCTGGAAGCAGCCGACTCCAACCTCGTCACTAAAGAATACAGCTACCGCTACTATGGCAAGGATATTGGTATGATAGAAAGTTATGAAGAAAATCTGCGTTATAAAACAGACCCGCCTTATACCGGGCAAGGCGTGATAGATTTCGGCTTTATCGTTCATTTTAAATTAGTGGATTATGGAAAGCAAGCGATGGATAATCAAACGAGGGCTGCCGTTCCTTAGCCTCTTTTGGGGACTTTGCTGGCTGCTTGCCGGCAGCAGTGCCGCTTATGCCCAAAGCAACTCGAACATCAATTATTACTTCATTCCCTTTACCGACAAAAGCAATACCCCTTACAGCGTAACACAACCGGAAGCCTTCCTTTCGGAAAGAGCCATCAACCGGCGAAAAAAACTGGGCATTCCCATCACCGAGCGTGACTTGCCCGTTTCACCTGCTTACATAGAGCAAGTAGCCGGTACCGGCGCCCAAGTGCGCTATGCAAGCAAATGGTTCAATGGTGTAGTAGTAGGCTGCACCAGCGATCAACTCACCGAAATAGAAAAGCTTACCTTTGTCGATATCGAAGGTATCGACTATTTGCGCCCCGGCGAAATCGTTGACCCACCGGGACTATCCAAAGTGCGCAAGAAAAAACAGCATAGCGCCTCTGCCTCCGTCGAAGCGGTCGTGCCACCGCAAGACCTTGCCGAGTATGGCAAAGCCCTCACGCAAAACCAAATGCTTGGTGTGCCTTTCTTGCATATGCAGGGCAAAATGGGCAGCGGCATATTGATTGCCATCTTCGATACCGGCTTCCATAATGTCGATGAGATTGACTTCTTCGAGCATCTTTTTCAGGAAGGGCGCATCGTGGCCACCTATGACTTCGTGGTGGGCGAAACCATGGTATATGAAGATGACTCTCACGGGCGCATGGTGCTGTCCTGTATGGCAGCCTACAAGCCCGGATGGATGATAGGCTCTGCCCCTAAAGCGTCCTTTGCCTTGCTGCGCACAGAAGACGTATCCGGCGAATACCGCATCGAAGAATACAACTGGCTGCGAGCAGCCGAATATGCCGACAGCCTGGGCGCCGACCTCATCAACTCTTCCTTGGGCTACAGCCTCTTCGATGACCCCAACATGAGCTACTCGCAAGAGGACCTCAACGGCAAGACGACCGTCATCACGCGTGCCGCCAACATAGCTGCCGAAGTAGGCATGCTGGTTGTCAACAGTGCGGGCAATGAAGGCAGTGACCCATGGAAGTACATCACAGCCCCTGCCGACAGCCCCACCACATTGGCTATAGGTGCCATCGACGACAAAGGGCATATCGCCTACTTCAGCTCGAGAGGACCGGAATTTTATCCCGGCATTAAACCCGACGTGGTGGGCGTAGGCTATAACACCACCGTCGTAAAAAATGGCTTTGTGGGCAGTTCCAACGGCACCTCCTTCTCCTCACCTACTGTTTGCGGCATGATAGCTTGCCTTTATGAAGCCTATCCGCAACTTACGCCCGAACAATTGCGCACGGCCGTGCGCTTGTCGGGCGACCGCAGCTCCTCGCCTGACCTCACCTACGGCTATGGTCTCCCACATGCACAGCGTGCTGCCGAAGTCATAGAAAAAGATATTCTACGCTCCAAAGAATACGATATTGCCGAGAGCGAATTTCGTATCTATCCCAACCCTTATGACCAACGCCAAGATGTGCTTTTCATTGAATGGGGCAAGGAACTGCGCGGTAAAAATGCCCGGCTGCAGATTATCAGCAGCGATGGCAAGCTGATGCTGGAGCGAAGCTTCAGCCGGATAGCTCATTTCGGAAGCATAACATTTGAAAGGAAAGAGCGCCCCCTGCCGGCGGGTACTTACTTGGTAAAAGTAAGCATAACGGGACACCCGGTACTAACCCAACGCTTGGTAATAGAGTAGTGCAAACAAGAACTTCCATACCATTCGGGCAGGAGTTGCTGGCGCCCATTGCTATACAGCACGAAGCGCAACCTGTCATCTCGAATGAGTGCAGCGAGTGAGAGTTCTCATTGCACCAAGCCACAAGCAGCAAAATGGATTTCTCACATGCGTTCGAAATGACAAAAAGAAGCACTCGATAACAAAGCAGAGAAAGCAGTTACACAACTGTAATCTGTCATTTCGAACCTCACGCAGTGAGGTGAGAAATCTTAATCTCGTCAAACCAAGTTGCAAGAAGCAAAGAGATTTCTCGCTAACGCTCGAAATGACAAGAGGGGTACTTGAAATGGCAAAGAGAAGTGCTCGATATGGCTAAGAAGAAAAAGTACAAAGAAAAGAGAACAGAAAATACCGGAAAGGATGCCCTAACAACAAAAGAGCCTTTGCTCAAAAATTGGTAAAAGGACAAAAGCAGGTATGGCCAAGACAACAGCAAAATAAGAAAGGGCAGCTACTGTAGCTGCCCTTTGTCTATTGATATCGTTACAATTCAAAAGTTTGCCCCCGCATAGGAATTTCCACATCGCGGAAGCGGCGTTCGTGCAGTAGTTGTTTGAAGGTCTGCATGGAAGACAACTCGCCATGCACCAGAAATATTTTTTTCAAACGCTCCGGGTCTTGGTGCGACACAAAGCGCAAAAGGTCGGCTTGGTCGCCATGCCCGCTGAATACATCAATGCTTTCGATATTGGCAAGCACCTCCACCTCTTCTTTTTCTTTGTGTGCCGTGATGGTCTTGGCGCCACTCAGCAGTTCATGCCCCAGAGTGCCCTCTGCGGCATATCCTACCATCAAAATCGTAGATTGTGGGTTTTGAATATTGGCACGCACGTGGTGCTCGATGCGCCCCCCTTGCACCATGCCCGAAGAAGAGATGATAATGCAAGGCTCGTTCAAATAAGCCAAAGCTTTGCTCTGCTTCAGTTTTTCTACGTACACCAAGTTTTCGAAGTCAAACAGCACGCGGTGCTCTTCATAAAAAGCTTGCGCCTCATCGTTCAACATGTTCACATATTTCATATAGGCGCGGGTGCTGCTGTGCGCCAAGGGGCTGTCGGAAAAGACTTTAATGGGCGGTAGTTTCTTCTTCAAATACAACTTATTGAGTGTAAACAACAGCGCCTGGGTACGCCCTACGCTAAACGCCGGAATAATCAGCTTGCCGGCTTTCGACACACAGGCTTCCTTCACAATATCGAGCAGCACTTCTTCGGGCTCGCCTACGGTGCTGCGTTGTTTGTCGCCATAAGTGCTTTCGCAAATCAGATAATCGACCTGCGGCGGAATAGCCGGGTCGGGCAAGAGCGGATAGTTGTAGCGTCCCAAATCACCGGAAAACAGGATTGTTTTCTTTTCGCCCCGTTCTACCACTTCCAGCAGCACATGCGCAGCCCCCAATAAATGACCGGCCGGCAGCAGGGTAACATGCACGCCCTCGGCAAGTTGAAAACGGCGGTTGAATTGAATAGGGAAAAACTGCTCTTTTGCCCAGTTTACATGCTTCTTCACAAACCATTCTTTGGGCAGTGTGATACCATTTTTAGAGAAAGGCTGACGGTCCTTTTGGCGGCGATACTTCTTCCACTTACGCTCGTGGATAGAAGCCGAGTCTTCGAGCAGCAGCTCCGTGAGTGTCATAGTGGGCGAAGTGCAAACAATTTGCCCTTCAAAACCTTCGCGAATCAGGTTGGGAATGTTGCCCGAGTGGTCAATGTGTGCATGGGTCAGAATGACAGTATTGACCATCGAGGCTTCGAAAGGAAACAAGCGGGACGGATGGGCATCGATGGGGTCTTCGGGTGAACGCTCCCGCTCCATATCAAAACCGCAATCGACCAAAATACGATAGTCGTCGTCGGTCTCAAGTAAAAACATGCTGCCCGTCACTTGACCGGCAGCGCCCCAGAATGTAAGTTTCATTTGCTTTTAGTTTTAAAGTAATCTATTGATTATCAAGTGTTTTCTTAAAAAAAGAAAGAGACACAACACTCCCGTAATGCACCTGCTCTTCTTGGCGGTTGCCGTCTCCGGAAAAGATAATTGTAACCACAAAGTTACGCTATTTGGGGCGCTTGTGCAATTGATTGTAAGCTTGCCGGTGTTTTCATACAAGCGCACAGAAAAAACAGCAAGCCGGCAAAGGCGCTTCCGGGCAACACCTCTGCCGGCAGGGGCGTTTATAGCAAGGGGTACTAACAAATTTCGCTTACATTGCGTGCGCCCTCTATGATTTCATCGACTACTTTCGGATCTAAGAGCGTGGTAGTATCGCCCAGGTTGGAAGTATCGCCTTCGGCTATTTTGCGCAAGATGCGCCGCATGATTTTACCGGATCGGGTTTTGGGTAAACCACTGACAATCTGAATCTTATCGGGGCGTGCTATTTTGCCTATGGCACTCACTACCTGCTCTATCACGTCGGCTTTTAAGGCTTCGGGGTCGCTCACCGGTCCTGCCGGAATTACATAGGCATAAATGCCCTGCCCTTTGACCGGATGCGGATACCCTACCACTGCTGATTCTACGACCATTTTGGACTGGTTGATGGCATTTTCTATTTCGGCAGTACCCAAGCGGTGCCCCGACACATTAATAACATCATCAACACGCCCAATGATACGGTAAAGTCCCTTTTCGTCGCGGCGTGCACCATCGCCGGTGAAGTAATAGCCTTTAAAAGCAGAAAAATAGGTCTGGCGGCAACGCTCGTGGTCGCCATAGGTGGTGCGCAGCATAGAAGGCCAAGGGAATTTAATACAGAGCAGCCCCTCTTTGTTGTTTTCTTCAATTTCTTTCCCATCGGCATCTAACAACACAGGCTGCACGCCGGGCAAAGGCAAGCCTGCATGGGCGGGCTTCGAGTCGTAGATGCCGGCTAATGAAGAAATCATAATACCGCCGGTTTCGGTTTGCCACCATGTATCCACAATGGGGCAGCGTCCCTTACCTATATGGGTGTGGTACCAGTGCCATGCCTCTTCGTTGATGGGCTCCCCTACGGTGCCCAGCACACGCAATGAGTCAAGCGAATAGGGTCTTACATAATCCAAGCCGGCCCCCATAAGCGCCCGTATGGCGGTGGGTGCAGTATAGAAGATATTCACTTGGTGCTTGTCTACTACCTGCCAGAAACGCCCCGCGTCCGGATAAGTAGGCACCCCTTCAAACATGAGGGTAGTGGCACCGTTCAACAAAGGACCATACACCAGGTAAGTATGCCCGGTAATCCAGCCTATGTCGGCAGTACACCAATACACCTCCCCTTCTTTGTACTGAAACACATTCAAGAAAGTGTAGCCTGCATAAACCATATAACCACCCACTGTGTGCACCACACCTTTGGGCTTGCCTGTAGAGCCGGAAGTGTAAAGAATAAACAGCATGTCCTCGCTGTCCATGGGCACTGCGGGGCATTCGTCAGATACCTGTTTTAGTTCTTCGTGCAACCACACATCGCGCCCTTCCTGCATGTTCACCTCCTGCCCCAGTCGATTTGCTACAATTACCCGCTTCACCGAGTCGCACCCCATGGCAATGGCTTCATCAACCACCGTTTTCACAGGCATTTCTTTGGCACCCCGCTTCATGCCGTCGGCGGTAATAACTGCCACTGCGCGGGCATCTTTGATGCGGTCGGCCAGCGCCGAAGCCGAAAAGCCGGCAAAAACGACCGAATGCACCGCCCCGATGCGGGCACATGCCAACACAGCGATGGCCAGCTCGGGAATCATGGGCATATAGATGGCCACGCGGTCGCCTTTTTGAATGCCATTGCGCTTGAGTACGTTGGCAAAGCGGCACACCTGCTCATAAAGCTCCCGGTAGGTCAGGCGAAGGGGCGCTTCGTCCGGGTCATTGGGTTCCCAAATGATGGCTGTTTTGCCGGCATGGCTTTCCAAGTGGCGGTCCAGACAGTTGTAAGTGATGTTGGTCTTTCCGCCCAAAAACCACTTCACAGACGGGGTGTCAAACTCCCATTCAAGTGTTTTCTGCCAGGGGGCAAACCAATGATATTCGCCAGCAATCTCATTCCAGAAGCCCTCCGGGTCTTCTACGCTGCGGCGGTAAGTGCTTTGATACTCTTCGAAGGATTTGATACGAAAATTCATCATGGTCAATTTTATTTTTAGCTCAGCATCTTTCGTATCAATATCCTCAAAAAAGCGGATTAAGTCAATATTTTCTCGCAATTATTCAAAAACCACAGAATCAACGCCACTCACCACACCCAGCGGGCAGAAAGAAGCACGGACAAGGGACGCATTGGATAATAAAGCTCTGACAAGGTATTTTCGGACAAACGGAAAGCACGGTAAGCCTCCACATTCCACAGGTTGGTTGCCTTGATGCCCATTTCCATACGTTTCACACGCCAGGAAGCACTCAAATCGCCCAGCAACAAAGTGGCTGCACTGCCATCACTTTCATTATGTTGCCACCTTACAGAGAAAGCGCCTTTGAAGCTGCCGGCTACATAGTGCAACTTTGAATACCACTCCCATTGATACACGCCGGGTTGTGCCTCTTCATTTAAACGCAACAGGCTGTATGTGTACTGAAATTGCCCCTCATAACGCCATGCGGTAGTTAGGGGGAAGTCAAGCTTTACGCCCCAATCGTGCACTTGGTTGCTGAGCCGCGTTTCAATGCCATTGAAGCGACGCAAGATTGCCTGCCACGACCGTCGGTAGTGCAAACCTACGGAAGCATTAAAGCGGCTCAGGTATTTCCCGCCTTGCATTTCTACTTGCCCCTGCTGCACCGGCACGCGCTCCGGCAACATTTCTGTAATAGCCAGCCGCTCGATGTAACGGCTTTGGGCTTGATAGTTTTGAAAAGCGCCTTGCCCGCTCGCCATCAGGCGCCAGTGAATGCCTTTCAGCAGGTCCGAATAAGCATAGGTAACATAAACAGAAGCCAAGTCGGAAACAAAAGGGCGGTTGCCTTGCACATAAACAGTCCGGTAGTCGTGCAACAAAGGGCGGGGGCTGTAAAAGGTTTCGGCATCGACTTCACGCGCCAAACGAAAGGTGGCATACAATTCGTTGCGAAGGTCTATTTTTTTATGCCACTGGCTCCGGGTTTCGCCGGCAAACAACCATCGTGCTTCTTCTGTGGGCAGGTGCAACCAATAGGGCTTTGCCTGAAAAGCCTGCACCAGCTCGTTGCGTTTACCCCAACGGAAAGTGCGCTTTAGACTCACGCCCGGCTGTATGTATGCCTGTGCCGCCTGCCAGCTCATGGAATCCACCGGGCTTGCTTCGGGCACAAGGCGCTCAAAAGCCGGGTTCAAAGCGGCATAGCCTGCCTGCAGACTACCTTCCATATCCCAAGCCTCTATGCGAAGTGCATACAGCCCTGCGCCCATCCACCGCAAGGGCTGCAGGCGGGCATCCAATCCCTCGTAGGCTTCTCCTCCGTTCCACACCTGCGGGAACAGCCCCGGCCGCAGTGCCAATTGCTCCTGCCCTATCTGCAAACGGCTTTGCCATTGCTGAAAGACAGCCCCGCCGGCAGCAGTAGGGCGCATACGGCTAAAAGCATAGGCAAGCTGAAGGTTGAGTTGTTCCAGCTGTTGCTCTATGGCTTGAGCAGGAAAAGCCACCTGTGCCATGTTCGCATGCCCCTTCACTTCAATATAATGCCGCACAAAAGCGGTAGCGAGGTTCTTTTCCGCCTGTATTTCTGCACGCCACTGATGCCGCTGCTCTTGCCAGCGCTGTGGTTCTACAAAATCGATGGTGTCGGCAGGTAGAAAAAAGCGCTGCCGCGCTTCGGGCTGCCAGTCGTTTTGGTCGAAGCTGTAATGCAGCTTGCTCTTCCATTCCACATCCCGCTCGTTTTTGAGCATGCCGTTGAGTGCCACACTCGCCGATTGGTTGTATAAAAAAAGTTGCGGTCTGAAAGGGGGGCTGTCTTTCACCACACCGTAAACAGAGCGCTCTTGCAAGAGAGAGAAGACATTATCCCAGGTGGCACTGCCCCCTATCACCACTCTTTGCAGCTCACCGGCAAGCTGCTCGCCTGTGTTGTTGGCTTTCAGCAAGTGCAGGCTTTGCCTGCTGCTTCCGAAGCGCATCCACTGCCCGTGGTAGGCACCCAGAATGCGTTGACGGTGGTCGATGCCTGCGGCAACGGTATTGACCACATCGGCTTTGCCCTTGAACTCCTCTTTGAGAATCACATTCATCGCCGGCGCGTCGCTCCTGACGCCCATGCTGTCGAGCATTTTCACCGGTTGATGATTCTCGTACACCTCGATGCGCTCCACAGTCTGTGGGCGCATGTTGCGGCTTGCCAGTGTATAGTTGGCATCCAATAAGTTCAAGCCTTCCACATAGAAACGGTTGATGGCTTTGCCTTTGTAGCGAATGGTACCGTTGTCAAGCACTTCTATGCCGGGCATGCGTCGCAGCACCTCCTCCAGACTGATGTCCTGCTTTTCAAGGAATTGGTTCAGGTCATACACTACCGTATCGGAACGGATTTCCACGGGGCGGTCTTCTATCTTCACCTCTCGAATTTGCAGGGGGGCTTCGCTGAGCCGGACCGTGCGGGGTGGCGGCAACTGCTCAAAAGCAGCGAGCGACAGGCGGCGGGTAGCATAGCCGTAAAAAGAGAATTCCAGCCATGCGTGCTTCAGGCTGTCGGCTATGGAAAGCATGAAGCGCCCTGCTTCGTCGGTGATTGAGTGGGCATAGATTCGCTGCCCGGTAGAATCGGTCAGCAACACATTGGCATAGGGCAAGAGGCTGCGCCGCCGTGTCTTGCACCACGCCCTCCAAGAGACCGTTGGGCATGCAATGCTCCCGGCAAACAGCTTGTCAAAATCAAAGCAAAAAAGTAGGGGCAAAACCGCTTCATTCCATGCAAATGATATGTGCGTGCTACATTATTGCTTCTTCCCGTTCCTCTCCGGCAAGAACTCCATGGGGTTGAAGTGCTCGATGGCTTCATAACTACCTGCGAAGGAAACGTTCCTCATGCCGATAGATATTAAAACCATCTTATAGAACTTCTCCGGTTCCATGTACTTCTGATATACAAGTTCTGTGTATTCTTCAAAGGTGCTTGGCATATAGCGTTCCAATGAAGCATCGCTATAAAATATTTTTGCCGGTACGTCTATTTTTTCAATGCCGACCAGCTCGAAACGATAAGGGGCGGTACCGCTGCTTTCTGCCTTCACAATCAAACCGGGCAAACCGCGCAACTTCCACGGTCCAAAAGGCAAAGGCACTTCTCTTGTAAACCAAGCCACCCAGCGACGCCTCCGCCATGTGGTAGTTGCTCTTTGACATCGAAAACCGGCCACGTTCTCTTCTTCTTGCTCAATGGACCATTGGGGTAGTTGCGCCTCGGTATAATACACATTATTCACACCCCATGAAGTATATACTATGCTTTTATTGCCGCAGCTGAACACATACGTCGTTATTCAAGTAATTTTTCTTGTACACACTCCCCCCCTTGAATACCCCGCCATACACCCGGCTGTATTCTTCAATGGTCATGTTTTCCATTGCATAGTTCAGCGAGTCTTGCCGGTAAAATAGAGGGTGATGATAGTACGCTTTTCCCTCACAAACAGTCAGCCAAAGCGTATCGACCAGTACAGTTTCCTTATTTAGGGAATCCAACTGCCCTGTTACACGGTAGGCTGCCCTAAGCAAGGCGCGCTCTTCTGCTGTTTGTGCATGAATCGAAGCTGTTAAGCACATCAGTGTCAATAGCTCAACAAACAAGAAACTCACTTTTGACTTCATAAAACAATATACTTGGATTGACAAAAACTCACATGCCGGCACTTGCCTGTTGCACCACTACTTTTTTGCCTGCCGCTTCTCCGCTAAGAATTCCATGGGGTTAAAGTGTTCAAAGCCTTTCATTTTTGCTATACTCCGTTCTATGCCGGGCAACGTCAAACCGCCTTTCTGCATACCTATGAGGGTTGCCTGCGCCGGATTGGTATAATAAAAGTGCAAATATTCTATTGCCTCTTCATGGCTTGCTTCCACATACTCTTTTTCCAAAGAGGGGGCGTAAAACAACTTCATGGGCATTTGTACCTTCTCTATACCCACCATCAAGAAGTAGTACGGCGATGTGCCGCTACTTTTGGCTTTCACAATCAAGCCGGGCAAACCACGAAGCTTCCATGGTCCGTAAGGCAAAGGAATATCTTTGGCAAACCAAGCTGTCCACTCCCGTCCACCATAGGTCGTTTTTGCCTTTTGCAACACCAAGCCATTGACTTCTTCCGTTTCTTCAAAAATCTGCCAATCAAGTATCCCTTGTTCAACATATTTCATCTTGCCGTACTTCAACTCCGTATAAACTACCAACCAATTGGGGCGTTGCCATATGCGCTCCCAATTCAAGGGCGTAGCTGTATAATCCGGCGGCTGGGTCACATCTATTACAATGATATCGCCCCGCTGCCTTTGCAAATCCATATTATGAATGATAGAGTCTTCCTTAAAAATCGCAGGATCAAAATAAAAACCGCCTTGGTCACCAATCAGTAAATGCAGGGTATCTATCAGCATCGTCCTCTTTTTTACGGAATCTACTTCGCCCCAAGCACGGTATGCTACGCGCAAGAAAGCTGTCCCTTCCTCTGGCACATTGACCTGCGCCCAGGAAATCTGGGGGACGCTTGTTGTCATAAGTAGTAAGAAAGCTACAAATATGTAATGTCGCATAATAATTTTATTTTTAGTTACTAAAATATAACAAATCAGCTAAATAAAAAGGAAGCTTGTCCCTTTGTCAAGCTTCCTTAAAGTATCAATCGACAGTCAGGTTGGCGGTATTTCACCTTTCCTGCCAGCTATCACTATCAACTATATTATTTTTGCAGAAGCCCCCCTCTACTGTACTTCTAACAGGGTGCATGTAGGCTTCTACTTTTCACTTACTGAGTCTTTGAAAACCAAGCGAAAACAAAAGTATAAAACAATACCAAGGAATAACGATTTATAGAATTCGACCTCTCTTATATCCCATGCCCCCAACAGCATCATATGAAGTAGTGATGCACCTATACTTGAAATAAGCAAGACTACTCTCAGCTTTTTTTTATTCTTATTCATAATTCATACCTTGATTATCGCCCACAAGATGTGATTAGCTCTGTAATTATCCCAGTTACAGCTCCTGTTGCAAAACCAATAGCTCCGCCAACCATACCTGCACTTACACATCCTGTCACAGTTCCAACAATGGGGAAGGTTACTGTACCACCTGCCGCCCCTGCATAACATCCGCCGATTGCTCCCTGCATAAATCCAACGACAGCTCCTGCCAATACACTCCGAGTATTTACCGAGCATCCCATATTTCTTCCATTAGAGAAAGGCTTTGCCTCCATTTCTTCCGCTAAAATCTCCTGAACTTTCTCAATACCACCACCCTCAATAAACTCTACAAAAGATATGATGCAGGTAGTTAATGATAATATTTGCACTTTTTCATTATTAGACAATGTTGAATTTATAACTGACAGTTGAAAAGCGATAGCTTCTGATTTAACTTTATTCATATCGCTTTCATTCATAATATTGTCTATAAACGGTTGTAGCAAGACCAGCTGCCTTTCATTATAGACATCAAACGTTGAAAGATCAATAAAGTATTCATCCTTATATTTTTTATTAAAAGAACCAGGCAGTATCAGTTCGCCGTAATTATTTAAGAAATTTACTATAGTTTTTTCATCTGCATTAAAATATCTACCATTAAGCCCTAAAGCCGTTTCTTTTATTAGACGTCTTTGACTTAAATTAACTTTATCTTTATCAATACGACTTATAGCATCTCCTAAGCTTGAAACAACCAAATTTAAACTACTTATATTCATTTCTTTTAGAAATTCTATTTCCTTTTCAAAATTAGCAGTAGGACTCACGCCCTGCTCTTTCTTACAAGAAGTAAGCAAAACCAATGGCATTAAGAATACAACTAACTTCTTCATAACAAATACAATTTTAAGAGTTCAACCATTTTGTTTTGCAGCCAATGCCTGTGGTAGCGGGCAGGCAAAGGGATACGCTTTTTAGTGATTGCACCGGTGCTATGTCGACACTACACAATGCTAAAAAAAAAGCATGTCAAGTTTTTTGTGTAATTTTTTTTGATTCCAATAAAAAAACACACCTCCCCCATGTCTGCCTATTTTTTGTAACTTTGCGGGCAAATCAGAAGAGATACTTATGCAATACTATCAGCATCTTATAAAAGCCATTGGCAACACGCCACTGGTGAAGCTCAACAAAGTGAGCCAAGGCATTCCCGGCACCATCCTGGCAAAGGTGGAATACTTCAACCCGGGCAACTCCATCAAAGACCGCATAGCCCTGAAGATGATAGAAGACGCCGAAAAAGCCGGCATTTTGAAACCGGGCGGCACCATCATCGAAGGTACTTCGGGCAACACCGGCATGGGCTTGGCATTGGTGGCCATTGCCAAAGGATATAAATGTATTTTCACCGTAGCCGACAAGCAGTCGCAGGAAAAAATCAATGTGCTGCGGGCACTGGGCGCCGAAGTGGTGGTGTGCCCCACCAACGTGCCGCCCGATGATCCGCGCTCTTACTACTCGGTAGCCAAGAAGCTGAACCGCGAGATTCCGAACTCTTTCTACCCGAACCAATACGACAACCTGTCGAACAAGCAGGCACACTACGAGACCACCGGTCCCGAGATATGGCAACAAACCGAAGGCAAAATCACACACTTTGCTGCCGGCGTGGGCACAGGCGGCACCATCTCGGGCACGGCGCAGTACCTCAAAGAGCAAAACCCCAATGTGTTTGTGCTGGGTATTGACACCTATGGTTCGGTGTTTAAAAAATACCATGAAACGGGCATCTTCGACGAAAACGAAATTTATCCCTACCTCACCGAAGGCATAGGCGAAGACATTCTGCCCAAAAACGTCGATTTTTCGCTGATAGACCGCTTCGTGAAAGTAACCGACAAAGATGCGGCACTGATGACCCGCCGCTTGGCACGCGAAGAAGGCTTGTTTGTGGGCTGGTCGTGCGGGGCTGCCGTGCATGGTGCTTTGGAATATGCCCGCGACCATATGAAAGAAGACGATGTGATGGTGATTATACTGCCCGACCACGGCACCCGCTACCTCAATAAGATATACAATGATGATTGGATGCGTGACCACGGTTTCCTCGAACGCCGCGACTTTGCCACCGCACGCGACATTATCCGCAGCAAAGGGAACAGCCGCTTGATAACCATAAACGAAAAACAAACCGTAGGCGAAGCCGTAGCCCTCATGTTGAAAGAAGGCATTTCGCAATTGCCTGTGGTCGATGAAGCAGGGCACTTTACCGGCAGCCTCAGCGAGTCGAAACTGCTGCATAAGCTCATAGAAAACCCCGACCTGCGGCAAACTGCCATCCGTGAAGTGATGGACCCGCCGTTTAAGTTCGTGGGCATGGACAACACCCTCGACGTGCTCTCTTCTTTGCTCGACAAAGAAAACAAGGCTCTGCTGGTGCGCGATGAAAACAACCAAGTGCACATCATCACCCAAGCCGATTTGTTGATGGCATTGGCTAAATAAGCGCCCCGGGGCTTTAGCATACGAAGGGCTTTCAGCTGAAAGCCCTTTTTTGTTTGCCTTTCTTTTTGGTTGTCGTTTCGAGCACATCCTTCCCCCTTTCGAGTATCCCCTCTTGTCATTTCGAGCGTTAGCGAGAAATCTATTTTACGTTTTGTGGCGTGGTTTCTTGATGAGATTTCTCACCTCACTACGTTCGGTTCGAAATGACACTCTACGCTTCGCTCCGTTCGAGATGACATGCTGTGTGAGCCTCAAAAGTAAAAGCAATGATGTGCTCGTTTGAAGGCAGGCTTCGAATGCTTTTTTCGAAAGAAGAAGTTGTTTTTTGACTTTTCAAAGCATTCGTTGTATTTTTTGCCGAAAAAAGCACTTTATGTCAAAGGACTACTTCCGGATATGGGTTGACCACCTCGACCGGTTCAATGAGTACATAGGCAGGGGCATCCGATGGACTGCCCTGCTCATGGTGCTGGTCGTCTGTGTCGATGTTACTTTCCGTTATTTGCTCAAGGAAGGCAGTGCCCTTTTCCCCGAGCTTGAATGGCATCTTTTTTCTCTTATGTTTTTACTGGGCAGCGGCTACGCCCTGCGCCACGACAAGCACGTGCGGGTGGACGTGATTTATGCCCGCCTGTCCGGCAAACAAAAAGCATGGCTCAACCTGTTGGGGCATCTGCTTTTGCTGCTTCCTTTCTGCTTTGTGCTCTTCTATGCCTCCGAGCCTTTTGTGTACCGTGCTTTCGTCATGCAAGAGCAGTCGCCCGATCCGGGCGGGTTGCCCTACCGCTTCATTATCAAATCGGCAATTCCGGCAGCCGCTGTTTTGCTGGGGCTGCAAGGGATTGTAGAAATAGCCAAGTGCGTATATGTGATTCGCTATGGTAGTTATTCTGCCAAGCATTCAAACGATTAAACTATGAGTTTGGAAATATTTGCGCTGATTTTATTTGTTGCCATACTGGTGGTTTTGTTTCTGGGCTATCCGGTGGCTTTTGCCTTAGGGGGCGTGTCCATCTGGGTGGGCAGCATGGTGATGGGCATTAAGTTTTTCGATTTGTTGCCTCTGCGCATCTATGGCAACATGCAAAATATCGTTCTACTGGCAGTGCCCCTTTTCATCTTTATGGGTTTGATGCTCGAGAAGTCGGGCATTGCCGAACGCATGCTGCAAACGCTTACGCTGTTGATGGGCCGCCTGCGGGGTGGTCTTGCCCTGGCGGTCATTATTGTGGGTATTCTTCTGGCGGCTTCCACAGGTATTGTGGGGGCTACGGTAGTAACCATGGGCTTGCTGAGCCTTCCCACCATGCTCAAACGCCAATACTCCAAGCGTTTGGCTACGGGCGTGATTGTATCGGCAGGTACCTTGGGACAAATTATCCCGCCCAGCATTGTATTGATTCTTTTAGGTAGTGTCATGAATGTGCCCGTAGGCGACATGTTCATGGGGGCAGTCATACCGGGTTTGCTGCTCTCACTTGGTTATGTGGTGTATGTGTTGGTGTATGCCCGGCTTCATCCTCAGCAGGCGCCTGCCGCAAGCAAAGAAGAACTGGCTGCCTTTCGCAGTGGCTCTATGACGAAAGATATATTGCTTAGTTTCTTACTCCCTTTCCTGCTTATATTGGCGGTATTGGGCTCCATCTTTGCCGGCATAGCCACCCCCACCGAAGCCGCCGGCATTGGTGCCTTGGCTGCCTCATTGATGACTGCGGCGCAAGGTAAGCTCTCTATGAAGGTATTGAAAGAAGTGATGAGTGAGACCACCTTCCTGACCTCAATGGTCTTCATGATACTGGTAGGTGCTGCAGCTTTCAGCCTTACCTTCCGGGCATTGCAGGGCGAACGCCTCATCATAGAAGCCATCACGCAAAGCGAGCTTTCGCCTGCCGCCTTCTTCTGGTTGACCATGCTGGGCATATTCATAGCAGGCTTTTTCATCGACTTTATCGAAATCACTTTTATTTTTGTGCCCATTCTTACGCCCCTTTTTCAAAAGTTTGGTTTCGACTTGCTGTGGGTGGGTATTCTCATAGCCATGAACCTGCAGAGTTCGTTTCTCACGCCGCCCTTTGGTTTTTCGCTTTTTTACCTGAAAGGCGTGGCCCCCAAAGAGGTGCGCACAAGCGATATTTACCGGGGTGTTGTTCCTTTCCTTCTGGTGCAAGTAGTGGTGCTATTGCTAATTTACCTCTTCCCCGGATTGGTCTTGTGGTTGCCTGATGTGTTGAATAAATAAACCAAAAAAATAATGCAGCAAGATACAAACAAGCATATACCGCCCCGTAGAGACTTTCTTAAAAAGAGCCTGCAAACCTTGGCTGCCGGCAGCCTGCTGGGGCTTTCGGCTTGCCGCGACGACCTTAAGCAAGCCGCCGGGCTCGCACAAGCAACGGAAACATACAACGGTGAAAGCATCGAATGGATGGCAGCTACCACTTGGCCCCCCAATTTCCCTATTCTGGGCGAAGGCGTGCAGTTGTTTGCCAAGCAAGTGGAAATCATGTCGGCAGGGCGCCTGAAAATAAAAGTGTATGGCGGCGGTGAGCTGATTCCCCCACTCGAAGTGTTCGATGCCGTAAGCAACGGCAGCATTCAAATAGGGCATGGCGCTGCCTATTACTGGAGCGGCAAAATACCGGCTGCCAACTTCTTCGCGGCTGTCCCCTTTGGCTTCAACGCACAACAAATGAATGCATGGCTCATCAGCGGGGGCGGCTGGCAACTCTGGCAAGAGATTTATGCCCCTTACAATGTGATTCCCTTCCCTGCCGGTAACACGGGCGTGCAGATGGGCGGCTGGTTCAACCGTGAAATCAACACACCGGCCGACCTGAAAGGCTTAAAGATGCGCATTCCGGGCTTGGGGGGCAAAGTGCTGGACCGTATGGGAGGCGCTGCCGTGCAAATAGCGGGCAGTGAAATATACACCAGCCTCGAGCGCGGGGTGATCGATGCCGCCGAGTGGATCGGTCCCTACCATGACTATACCTTGGGCTTTCACAAAATAGCACGCTATTATTACTATCCCGGCTGGCACGAACCGGGGGCTACGCTGGAGCTGCTGGTCAACAAACAAGCTTTTGAATCGCTGCCGCCCAGCTTACAGGAAATCATACGCACTGCTGCTCTGCGTGCCAACCTGTGGATGCTGTCAGAGTTTGAAGCCAAAAATGCCGAGTATTTAGAAAAAATCATTTCGGAAGGCAAGGTGGAAGTGCGTCCCTATCCTGCCGAAGTTTTGCGCGCCTTGCAAAACACCACCGCGCAGCTGTTGGAAGAGCTGGCCGCTCAGGATGCCCCTACCAAAAAAGTATGGGAACATGTACAGGCGTTCAAGCAAAAGATGAACCGGTGGAATCAAATTTCTGAATCGGCTATTTTACCTTACCTGCAGGCTTAAAGCCGGGAATGCTTGCGGACCGGCTTCATAAGATAAAAGCGCTTTGCCTTTTTATCGTGTGCTTTTGTTGCCACCCGGGGCTTTTTCACTCTTTTGAGCCCCGCCCTGTCTTTCCTGTTTCCCTTCTTTGTCATTTCGAGCAGAGCGGGGAGTCTCTTTTACGTTTTGTAGCGTAGCTTGATGAGTTTGAGATTTCTCACCTCACTGCGTGAGATGAGAGATAACAAGGCACTCTTCATTCTGAAGTGCAAGAAAAAAGAACAGCTTCCGGGATTGGTGTTTCCTACATGCTTTGCCCTGCACTCCTGTTTTTCATTCCTCTAAAAAGCAATCTTTTTTCTAACAAAAGTGGAAATAAAAATTACTTATAAAATTTTATAGTCATACTTTTTGTGAAAACAAAAAATATTAGTATGATTACATACAATATGCTTATTGTACAATTTTAAACCTTAAAAACTATGAAAAGAACAGTACACTTGTTGGCAGGCATCTTATTGATGATTGCCTTTTCCATTTCAGCTTACGCGCAAAAAATACGCGAAGTACAGCTTGTTGAACCCGACAGATTTCAAACTGCCGGCGGGCTTATCGGCGGTGCCGGCGACGTGGGTGCCATCTATTACGGTGCCGTGCCCCCCAACAGCAGCAGCAAACCCGTGCTGGTTTTCATTCACGGATACACCAGCAATGCGCGCGTTTGGTGGGAAGACAACGACATGTACAGCAAAGCCTACAACGACGGCTACCGTACAGCCTTTGTTTCGGTGCACCCCGACAAATCGATGTGGGCTAACGGGCAGATGTTTGCCGGCATGCTCAATACCATTGCCAATCATTACGGGGTAAACCGTGTGGTAGTGATTGCACATAGCAAAGGAGGCGTAGATAGCGACGCGGCACTGGTGCATTATGGGGCTTACAACCGTGTGGAGCGGGTCATCACCTTAGGCACCCCGCACTTCGGCACGCCTTTGGCGAACCTTGCCCAAAGCGGTTGGGTATCGTGGTTGTCTTACGTATTTGGGCAAAAAAACGAAGCAACCTATGTGCTGCAAACCGGTTACATGGACTATTTCCGCAGTGTTACCGATCCCCATGTAAATCGTCCGAAAACCAATTTCCGCACTTTTGGTGCATGGGGATATAGCGGCATATTGACCGTATCGGGTTGGTATTTGAACCTGAACGGTGGCAGCAAAAGCAACGGTGGCAACGACGGCGTGGTAAACTACAACAGCACCAAACGTCCCAATTCGGCGGTTATCTTCGGCAAGCTGGACAGCCGTGGCAATGTCAACCACTTTGAAATAGCCGAAGGCAGCAAAATGTGGAACCATATCAAAGGGCAGCTGCCGGGCACACTCAGCCGTGAACAAGCGGCCGAAATGATAGCCGGTGCCTATAACCCCAATGCCGTAGTAGAGAGCCAAGCTCAAATCATAGCCAGTGAAAACGGACAATCCACCGTTTTGGTGGAGCCCGGTGCACGTGCTCTTAAAATAGAAGTATTCACCGAATCACCGGATGAGGTATGGTTGCTTAACCCGCAAACACAGGAGCGTATCTTACTGCAAACCGAAGCCAATTTGCGCAATGACTTCTTGGGTGATTTTGTACATACTGCCGAAGTCGAGCGTGTCGGAGCTACCGAGTATATTATTCTCAATGCAAGTAAAAGCCGCATGGTGGTGATTGCTGCCACCGAGGGAGGCAGCATCCTGCGTTTCTCTTCCGACCTCAATGCGCAAAAACTCACTTATGAGCGCGGTGAGCCCATGCATTTGCAAGTGCAGGTGAATGGTTATCTGCCAAACAATGCAGAAGTAAGCGGCACCCTGCTGTATGTAGGCGACTTGGAAGGCAAGCCCGCTGAAGGTGGTGCCGCCTACCGTTTAAGCTTCAAACATGCCGGGAACGGACAGTTCAACACTACCTTCACAGAAGACCTGAAGCCGGGCATCTATGCCATCAATCTGGAAGCGCGCGGCAATCAAATGCAGAAAAATATTGTACACACCATTGCCGTTGTAGAACGCCAAGCCAATGGTTACAACCAAGACACCCAAGATGAGCAGACAGGCTTTGCAGTGTATCCGAACCCCAGCACCACCGGTTACTTTAATATCGTGCTGGACAAAGCCGAAGCCCCTGCCAACATACGTGTTTATGATATTGCCGGACGCCGCATTGCCGCATGGAGCACCACCACACTACAAACCCAATGGCAAGCGCCTGCCCATCTGCAAAACGGCATTTATTTAATCGAGGTTGAACAAGACGGGCAAAGCCGTACTCAACGCCTTGTACTCAACAGATAAGAACACTTCTCATGGATGTGCCAAAAAGCAGTTCTCCGCCGGAGGACTGCTTTTTTTCATACTCTATGGGCGATAAATAACACCTACACCCAGAACGGGGAAATTACCAAGATTGCGAAATTGCCCGTGATAGTTGATTCCCCAATACAACCGCATGTAGGTAAAAGTATTGCTCAAAGAGCCGTCGTTGCTGCGCCAACGGTAGCCGGCCAACAGATTCATGCAAGGCTCATAAGCTTCTTGCCGGGCGTGCTCTATCCAAAGACTGCCGCGCTTTTCATACCACGGGTAACCATAACGCACACGTAAACTCATGTCCACAGACAACACCCACAAGCCACCATAGCCCCAAAAAGACGATGGCTTCTGCCACTGATATTGGAAGTAAGGTTCGGCACTGCGCCGTGAAGGGGGCACCTTCGAAGTGTCGCTTTCGAGCGGGTCGGCACGATACCACCCTTTGCGTGCATCCCACAGAATGCGCGCCCCCAGCACAAACATATGGTTTTGCTCATCTGCCCGCGGCTGATTAAGCAGAAAAGCCAAATCCATCACCTCATAACTCACATTGATGCGGGTAATGGGCAGCGCATTGCGCAGGCGTTCTATGGTCAATTCGTCGCCCAAATGGGTGCTTTCGTGGAACAAAGGCACCCAGCGAATGCCTATGTTCCGGAAAGGCACGCCGGAAAGCTCAAAAAAGGCATTCCACTCCAACACGCCCACCCGGTAATCGGTATTTAGAATGGGCGACGTGCGCGCTTCCAAGAAGTCGAACCAAACAGAGAAAGAAATAGGGATAGACAAAGCCCACTGCCAGCGTGGGCTCCGGTGCACCGCAAGGGGTAATGCCACGCCCAAAACAGGCTCATTGTAAAGTACAAAGCGACTTTTTTCAGTACGTATATCGTAATCGTCTTTGGCAGGCATAAGGCTAAACCCTATGCGCGTCAGGGGGGCATAGTGGTCGGCATAGAGCGGCGCATTGAAGGTTCTCTTTTTAAAGAAAACGGTTTGGGCAAACACATTACACGAGCACAAAAACACTACACAAAATGCAACAAGAGTTACCGGCAGCCTTTTCATTGTTGAACGGTATATTTTTCTTTTACTTGCATACAAAGGCACAAAAATAAAGAAGCCTGTCATTTCGAACCGAACGAGTGAGGTAAGAAATATCAAACTCCTCAAGTAACAAGCAGTAAAGGGATTTCTCGCTTGCGCTCGAGATGACAAAAGGAGAAGCATGCGAAAAGATAAGGAAAGTCAAGCTATCAGAAGAGAGAAGTCGTACTACAATAAAAGTTAAGAATATTCTTACCCTTTCCCAAAGGCGATAACAGTATAGTTTGTCATTTCGAACGAAGCGTAGCGTAGTGAGAAATCTCAATCTCATCGCACCAAGCCACAAGAAGCAAAATAGATTTCTCGCTAACGCTCGAAATGACAAAAGGGGGCAATACAACATAACTTACACACCCACGCGAAGCTCAAATGCAAAAGGGGCGCCCCCTACCGGGACGCCCCCTTTAAAAACTACCGGAACGACATACTTACCAGATTTTCACCCTTTCTTCCGGCTTACGATACATCTTGTCGCCTTCTTTGCACCCGAAAGCCTCGTGGAATTCAGGCAGATTCGACAACGGACCATTTACACGGAAACGGGCCGGTGAGTGGGGATCAACCAACACCTGTTGCTTGAGGTATTCTTCACGGGCATTGGTGCGCCATACTTGTGCCCAAGAAATAAAGAAACGTTGCTCGGGCGTGAAGCCGTCAATAAGGGGGCGTTCCTTGCCTTCAAGGGCTTTCTGCAGCGCTGTATAGGCAATAGCCAAACCACCCAAATCGGCAATATTTTCGCCAAGAGTCAGGTCGCCGTTGACTTTCACACCGGGCAGCACTTCATAAGAAGAGAACTGTGCCGACAAGGCTTGTGCACGCTCTTTGAAGCGCTCGGCATCTTCGGGCATCCACCAGTCACGCAGGTTGCCCTCCGCATCGTATTGACGCCCCTGGTCGTCGAAGCCGTGGCTCAACTCATGCCCGATCACGGCGCCCATGCCTCCATAGTTCACCGCGTCATCGGCATTGGGGTCAAAGAAAGGTGGTTGTAAAATACCTGCGGGGAACACAATTTCGTTCATGGGCGGATTGTAATAGGCATTGACGGTGGGCGGCGTCATGAACCATTCGGTTTTATCGACGGGCTGCCCCAAGCGCTTCACTTGGCGCTCAAATTCAAAACGGTGTGCATTCTTCACATTTTGCCAATAATTGTTACGCACGATTTCCAAGCCGCTGTAGTCCTTCCACTTATCCGGATAGCCGATCTTGCGCTTGAAGGCTGCCAGTTTTTTCAGTGCTTCTTCTTTGGTTTTTTCGCTCATCCAGTCCAGATCCTTGATGTGCTGCTCATAGGCATACTGCAGGTTGTCTATCATTTCCATCACCTTGGCTTTGGCTTCGGGCGGAAAAGCCTTTTGTACGTAAAGCTGCCCTAAGGCTTCGCCCACGCCGTCATCTACGGTTGCCAGCACACGCTTCCAACGCTCTTTGTTTTGTTTTTGTCCACGCAGTGTTTTGTTGTAGAACTCGAAATGCGCCTGCACAAACTCATGATGCCAATAAGGGGCGCCGTTGTTGAGTGCATGGGCTTTTAAGTAGAGCTTCAAGTCTTCAACGGGGGTCTGCTGCCAAAGGCGGGCAACGGCTTTCAGGAAGTTGGGCTGCCCCACAATCACCTCCTTGGCTTGTGCTGCTCCTGCCAAAGTCAGTGCATTTTTAATAGAGAACGGTTTAGCAAGTGCTTCGGCTTCTTCTACACTCATTTTGTTGTAGTTTGCAATAGGGTCACGCAGCTCAACACGCGACTTGGATGCTTCCGCCAAAGCTTTTTCTATGCCAAATACGGTCTCGGCTGCTTGCTTGGCAGCTGTCTCATCGCTGCCCGACAGCCGAAAGAGCTTGGTCAAATAGGCTTTGTAAGCTTCGCGTATCTTTTGTTTGTCTTCATCTTCTTTTAAGTAGTAATCGCGGTCGGGCATACCCAGCCCGCCTTGGTAAATGTAGATGGCATATTGCTCACTATTTTTCTCATCGGGCATTACGAAGAGAGAAAGCACGGCGCGGCTGCCATTTTTTTTCTGCTCTATCCACTGCTGCAGCAGTTCTTCTTTACCGGTAGCTGCCTCAATGGCTTGCAGCTCGGCTTGCACCCACTCGGGCGCCGCCTTTTCTATGGTCAGGGAATCCATGCCCGAAGCATAGAAGTCGCCTACGAGCTGTTCGTTGCTACCTTTGGGGGCATTGGCTTCGGCGGCTTTTTCGGCTATCTCTTTCAAAATCTTCTGATTGCGCTCATACACTTCATTGAAGCTGCCCCAGCGGCTTTCGGTTTCGGGAATGGGGTTTTTCTTTATCCAGCCGCCGTTTACATACTGAAAGAAGTCCTCGCAAGGCGACACGGTGGTGTCGAAATTGGACAGGTCAATAGGCGGCGCTACTGCTACGGCCGTAGAGTCTGTTTGCTGTTTGTCTTCGTTTTTTTGCTGACAAGCGCCCAGGGCGGCGGTCAGTGCCAGCGCATAATACCATTGTTTCATAGTACTGAAAGATTGTTTTGGTTTAAGCATACAACGTTTTAAAATTCGGATTATTTTACAAAAAAAATCCGGACTGTCCACAGGCAGCCCGGTATTCAAGGCTTCTTGTTCCGGCTATGTTTTAAATAAAGTTGCGCAGACTAAGCACAATTTCGCTGTTTTTCTGGTCTTTTAAAGGCTCCCCTATGGCTTCAAACTCCCAAGCACCATCTACGCTCCGGAACAGCTTAGCCATCACCATAGTGGTAAAACCTGCAAAGCGTTCTTCCTTTTCCAGAAAGAAAGAAGCCAAAGGCTTGGAACCATCGGGCGTCTTTTCGAGAATACGTATTCTCGAAAAAGAAAGCTTTTCGAATGTATCGCCACGATAAGAGTTGATATAAAATACCAGCGTCTGCACTTCCGGGGACAGTTTATCAAGAGCGATGTCTATCACTTCGTTGTCTCTGTCAGAAGTGAAAGTATGCCCTTTCAAGTCATCGCCACTGTGGCGGATAGCCCCGTCATCGGAACGCAATTTGCCAAAATATATCAAATCCAGCAGGCGTTTGTCGGCAGCATATAATGCCACACTGCCGTCCAAATCAATCCCTTTGCCGAACAGGCGCCCCAAAACATAATCACACGCGCTTTTCTTCTGATTGAAAGAAGTCAGGCAAACCGGCTGCCTTGTCAAATATAAAAAACCATGTCAAATATAACATTCCCTTCAAGCATAAAAGGAAAATTGTATGTGCTCATTTATTTTTGCCTGCACGCATGAAATAAACAGATAAATTATTTTTCAAGTATGCAATACGACGCTACCGGCTTGTATATCATAGCGTTCGTGCTTATCAACACGCTCATAGGTCTTGTTTATGCCCGCCGGGTTCGTAATAGTCGCGATTTTTTTCAGGCAGGGCGCCGCTTGTCGTTGCCGGTCAATGCGGCTGCCCTCTTTGCCACCTGGTTTGGTGCCGAAACCATTTTGGGCGCATCGGCTGTGTTTGTTGAATCGGGCCTGCCGGGCGTCATTGAAGACCCTTTTGGGGCAGTCCTTTGTTTTTTCTTGGTCGGCCGTTTTTTTGCGGGTGCTTTTTATCGTTCCAACTGCCTTACTATCAATGACTATATGGGCAAGCGCTTCAACGAAAGCGTCGCGGTGGGCTCTGCACTGCTTATGATTCCGTCTTATTTGGGGTGGATTGCCGCACAATTGCTTGCCGTAGGCTTGATTTTGCAGCATGTATTGGGCATAGACAGCACCACCGGGCTGTGGATTGCACTCTTGGTTAGTTTGTCTTACACAGGCAGTGGCGGCATGTGGTCGGTAAGCATTACTGACTTTATGCAAAGTTTTTTCATTATTGCGGGCTTATTGCTGATGCTTTTTTATGTGTTTCCTGACTGGCACAGCATTATGACGGCGCTGCAGCGACTGCCTGCCGGGCACTGGCGCCTGCTGCCGGACGGCAATGCCGTTGCCATCTCGCATTATTTTGCCGCATGGTTCACCATAGGGCTGGGCTCCATTCCTTCACAAGATATCTTTCAGCGCATTATGGCTGCCCGCGATGAAGCCACAGCCCGCCGCTCTGCTTATGTGAGCGCTCTTCTATATCTTACGGTGGGCTTGCTGCCTTTGCTTTTGGCAGCAGGCATCCGTATGCAGTCCGATGTCAGTGGCGAAGATTTTATTTTACAGTGGTTGATGCAACAAAAAGAACAGACCTTCTTGCAGGTGCTTTTTGTGGGTGCTTTGCTGTCTGCCATTTTGAGTACCACCAGCGGCGCAATTTTGGCACCGGCAAGTGTGCTGAGTGAAAACATTTTGCGCCCGCTGTTTAAGCGTCATGCCAAAAAGGAAGGTTTCTTTTTGCTGATGAGCCGTTTGTCGGTTGTTCTTATGGGGCTGTTGGCTGCATGGTTGGGCTTTTCGGGACAAAGCATTTACGAGCTGGTGGGAATGTCATCGGCATTCAGCTTGGTTTCTTTGTTTGTGCCCCTGTGTTTTGCATTGGGCAAAAAGCAGCTGCGTTCGAGCCGGGGCGCCCATCTCTCTATGTGGACGGGGCTGCTGGCGTGGGCGGTGGCTTCTTATTTGGAAAGCAGCATTGCACCACTTATGATAGGCTTGGGCAGCAGCCTTTTGGCTTATTTTTCTGCTGTTATTGCTGAAAGGTGGGTTTCAAAAAAATGACAGATGTTTATTTCTTGCCTGCAATTGCGTATCTTGAAAACAAAAAACATGAGCAAGCAAAAGGAACGTTGGCTTCAGCGCCTGCAGCACATGAATACCGAGCTGAATGCACTGCTAAGCAGAATAGAGGCATACAACGAGCAGGAACTGCATTTTAAACCGGCCGCCGATGCCTGGTCTATTGCGCAGGTTTTACACCATCTGTTCATAGGCGAAGCCGGCACCATGCATTATATTCGCAAAAAGCTGTCCTACGGTCCACCGCCTGCCCTCACCCGGTGGCATCGTCTGCGCGGGCGCTTGTTAAAATTGATGCTTTCACTGCCTTTGAAGTTCAAAGCACCTGCTGTAGTGAGTCAAGTGCCGGAGCGCCCCGACGTACCTGCCATCATAGAGCAGTGGCGCGCCACAAGAAAAGAAATGGAAGATTTTATCCGGAATATGCCCGCAGAATATGAGCACAAGGCACTCTTCAAGCATCCTGTTGCCGGACGCATGGGCATAGAAGGAATCCTTGATTTTTGGGAAGAGCATTTGCGCCACCATATACGGCAAATAGACCGGATAGAACAGCGCATGCAGGCATCGTTTGTAAAATAACGGAAGCAGGACGTCCTGCTTCCGGGGCATTAGTCCATACCTTCTTCAAGTGTGATGATGCCCGTGGGCTTTTGTATTTCGTAATAAGAGAAATCCTCGTTTGCCACCAAGCCTTCGCCTTTGATAATTTCCGTAGGCGTGGTAATAATCACAAACTTATCGGTATATATTTTCTTGTCCTTGGGTGCCCAAAACAGCTCTTCGGTTTGCAGGGTTTTCTTCTCTTTCAGGTCTTCCACCAGCACCTCTCCTACTACTCGATACAACTGTTTTTCTTTGTAATAGAATCCCTGCCTTGCCGACAGCACGGCTTTAGGTTTCATGAAATCATCGAAGAAAGTAACCTTTACGCCCTCGGGGTACTCGATGTTGCCGTTTTCGTACTGTGCTTGCTTTTTGCCCTCGAGCTTTATTTTTACTTTGGCAGAGTCGCTGTATAAAGACACAATGTTTTCACTTTCTACCAGTGGTCCACTATACACCTGCATCTCTTTTATGCCTTTTTTGCGCTCTTCGTCGCAGGCAGTGCTCACAAGCAAGCAACAAGCTAAAAAGAAGCATCGGATAAGGGCTTGCCCCCATCCGATGCCGGAAAATGTGTGCTTCATATCAAAAACAGGCATTATAAATCGCTCAATTGCGGAATGGTCACGGTTTCACCTATCCAGCAGTTGACGGTTACGGTCTTGCCCGCCATGCCCTCGGTAAATACTTCCTCTTTAGTGGGGAAGTACTTGCGCGCCAACGCCATTTTTTGGCTGTTTCCGGCACGCTTATACATGTTATATGCTGCAATGGCATAGGCTTTTTGTTCTACGGGATTTTCGCCGTTGCTGCACTCCGACCCGCTTTTCAGATACAAATCGCCAATGGTGGTATAAGCCAAAGCAGCTTCGTTGGGGTCAAGCTCTGCCAGCTTGAGCGCATAGTTGCGGCAAGCCTGCTTGGCACCTGTGCGCAGGGTCAAGCCCATCAGCTCTTTATATACTTTTGCTTTTTCTTCGTTGGTAGAAGCCAAGTTTAAGGCTTTTTGGTACATATCCATGGCTTTCGATACCTGATTTTTCGATTCGTAAAGTGTAGCCACCACAAGCGCATTGTTGTAAGTAGGCTCTTCACGGAAGAGGTAGTCCATGGTTTCAACAAACAAGTCGCTGTTGTAGCACTGTGCCGACTTCATGATGTCGCGAATCTGTGCGGCCATTTCTTTGTTGGGCGACTGACGGAATTTATCCCCAAAAATGCTTTCTATTTGTGCGCAGTCCAGTTTCACGTACTGCATGAAGTAGGCATCCACATTCTTTTCGGTGTCTTGCCACTGCTTTTTGGTTGTTTCGTCTTTGGCGGCTGCCAAAGCCTTGGCTATAATGTCCTTACAGGTAAGGTATATTTTTACTACTTCTGCGTTGTCGATTTTTTTCTGATTGAGCAAGTTAATACCTACCAGCAAGTAGTATTGCACATTGGCAAAGTAGGTGTTCGGGCCGTTCAGTTCGATAATGCGCTCATAGAGTTTGCGCAGCTCTTCCATTTTTTCGGGCTTCTGATAGTAGAAGTTGTAAGCATAGTAGCCCTTATAGTTCAAAGTAGTAGCTTCGTTGTCGAAGTACTTGATAGATTGGTCGAAGATGCTCATCAAAGTATCTTGATAAGCTTCTTTTATAGCCGGCTCTTCGGTCTTTTGAATTTTTGCATAATAGGCACGAACAGCATCCGTATAAAGGAAAGCGCCCAAGTCGGGGGTGTTTTTCAACAGCCAGCTGATGGCATCCACTGCCCCTTCCGGTCTTTTGAACACATTCATTTCATCGCGGTAAAAGACAACCTTCTCCATGGCTATCTTACGCAGCACCGTATCTTCGGGCCAATTGGGCTGCTGAGCCTGTGCCATCCCCAGCACATAGGTAAATACCAAGACGAGAGTAACGAACCACTTTTTCATAACACACATAGTTTTGACTTTTAAAATTTTAATCGATATAGCAATTTCCGCTTTTACTTAATCGTATTTAGGACGCTTAAACCACATCAAATCGTTCATGGAAACACCTATTCCAAGCTGCACGAAGCGTTCCTGCAAGCCGTTCTTCTCTACGGTGCCACGCTGCCCCAGGCCAATGTTCCAATGCAGGTAGGTAAAGCGCACCGGGTTTACTCCTACAGGCATAGACATGCCAAAATTGATGCCAAACTCTTCTACAGCATTTCCGCCCAACTGATAGGGAAGCTGCCGGTAATTCAAACCTACACGATAAGAAACACGCTCAAAGAAGCTATCTACCGAACGGAAGTTGGGGGTATAAACGCCCCCTACGGTCAGTTGCATGGTGTTGTTAAAGTTGCTGTTTTCGTCCAAAAAGCGGTAGTCGCTCCACTGTTCCATGCTTAGTTCGACACCTATCATCCATTTGTTGGGTTCTTCTATACTCATTCCCAGCGCCCATTGGTTGGGAAGTGTGATGGTGCCCACCTGCCCTTCATACAGGGTATCCACGGTGATGGTAGCCCCTACTTCCGAGCGCTTTTCAATAGATTCAAAGCGTTTGGTTTTTAGCTCATTTCTATACGTATAAGTAGCGCCAATGTTCAATCTTTTTTTTGCCCCCAGATCCTTCTTCCAAAAGACGCCGGGCGTCACAGCCCATCCCTTGGTATTCAGACGGTTATAATAAACCACCTGATAATCGCGGTCTGCCGTGTAGAGCATACTCTGAGTCTCGCTTTCAAGAGCACCAAACATGTAGTTGGCACGTACGCCCACAGACAGCGACTTGGTCAGCTGCACTCCATGTGCCCAGAAGAGCGTATTGATGCCACCGGTCGATTGGTATTTATACTCCACTTCAAAGGGAGTGCCTTCCACGAATTCCACACTGCGGGTGCGAAAATTGCTTTGCGTGTAAGGCATCAAACCGAAAGCAGTGGACCAGCGCTTGGAAATAGATAAAGTCAGTGAGAAGTAATCTACGTTTGCTCCGAAGTCCTCTTGCGCTTGGCTGTTGTCCTGCATCCACACATAGCGGGCATGTGCTGCTGCGTCGAAAATCGTGTTTTTGTTTTTAGCCAAAAGCGCCGGGTTTTTGATATTGCCGGTGAGAAACTCACCATAAGCTACGCCCAAGCCTCCCATGGCTTGCTGAGGCGCAAAGGTTTCAGGCGCAAAATTGCCTATACCAATCAGTGAGTAAGGGGAGCTTTGTGCCCAAAGGCAAGTCAGTGGTAACAAAGCAAATAAGAGGGTGCTAAGTATGTTTTTCCGCATTATAATCTAAAATTCGGTTTAGCCCAATTAAGACCAATTTTGGCTCTGCAAAGGTATGAAATTTTAGTTGTTTTTTAAAGAATAGAGCGTCGCCCCCGCATAAAATTATTTGTAAGTTTGGATATTCCTTTGCAAAAGATTCTGCAAAGAAAGAGATTTCACCAAGCACGCCTTGTACTGCCCCTGTTTTCATGGCTTCGGTTGTGCTGCGTCCTATCAGAGCCGGAAGTTCTTCTGCCGGGCTCCATTCAAGGCGCGGCAAACGTGCCGTAAAAGTATGCATTGCCTGCAAGCGCATGCGCACGCCCGGCGAAATGATGCCACCGGGGTATTCGCCCGTTGGCTTTACCAAGTCGTAGGTAATGCAGGTGCCAATGTCAACGACCAACACAGGACGAGCGGGGAAAAGTGTATGTGCCGCTGCCGCTGCCGCAATGCGATCGACGCCCAGCGTGTGGGGGGTACGATAAGTAATATGAATGGGCAAATCGCTTTCATGGGAAAGCTGCATTTTTAAACCTTCTACATGGGCGGTATAAAGGTTTTCCAAGCCGTACTTCCCCACCGAGGCCACTATGAGATGCTGTATATGCGCTTGCGCCTTCAGCCAATCTTGCAGCTGCCAAAGTGCATCGAAATCAAAGTACCGCCACAAGCGCTTTTTTTCGAAAACGCCCACTTTTATACGCGTATTACCGATGTCTATGGCTACGTTCATGGTATATCTTTTTCATCTTTGCCGCCTAAGCCGAGCCGAAGTCCTTTTCCCCGCAATGTAGGCTTTTCAGGCGATTCAGGCAGCTTTTTTTCATCTGTGCTTTCTGCGGGGTCCGGCTCTGCTGCCCCGGCAGATAAGGCAGGGACTTTACGAAGCAAAGTTCCTTTTAGCGGGGAAGCGGGCGGTGTCTCCTCTGCCGGGTGTTTGTCTTCTGCTGTTTCGTGCTCCGGTAAAGGCGCACGCTCGTAGGGCTCATCCGACTTAATACTTTTGAGGGTGTCAAAAACGGTGGCTATGTCGGGGCGTTCGTGCGGGTGCAAGCGCAGCATATCATTTACCAGGCGCTTGAGCTTATAAGGCAAGTCTGCCACCGGCAAACGCAGCGTATGCCCTGCCCAGGCAGCCAAGGCCGGATAACCGTACTTTGCCGGGTATTTGGGCAGCTCACCGGTCAGGTACAGGCAAAAAACGAGTCCCAAAGAAAAAATATCGGCTTTGTCGGTCAACATTTCCGGCGTTACTGCTTCGCTGCCTTGCACATAGGCGGCCACTTCGGGCGAATAAAACACCATATCGCCCACCAGGTCTTCGGAAAACTCGGGTGGTTGCCCTATCAGATAGCTGTTGTCGAAATCAATGAGCTTGGTTGTGTACAGGTTGGTTTTGGTCTGTTTGATGAGGATGTTTCCGGGCTTGAGGTCGCCATGCACAATGCCTGCACGGTGCAAAATCTGCAAGGAGTGGGCAATGGTTTTGAGAATCAACAGGCGGTTGCTCAAAGGCAAGCGGCTAATGTCTTCGGGGCTCAGCGAAGCGGTGTCTATTTTTTCCGTTACTTTGTAGTAGGTGGTTCCTACACGGAAAAAGTCAATAGTAAAAACCAAATTGCCCCCTTTGCCACAGCGCTCGTTGATGCGGTCCATCAAGGCGCGGTGGTGGTTTTCGAAGCGCTCACATGCCCGGCGCTTTCGTTCCTTGGACTTGGCACTTCCCGGGGCGTCTTCGGTGGGGTATTTTGGCGAAAGAAACTCCTTGATGAAGTATTCTTTTCCGCCTTTTTCAGCAAAAGACCATTTGCTTAGCCCCCCACCGGCGGTAGAGAAGTCGCGTAAGATGCGATAACCATTGATGATGTCGCCTTTTTGCATAGCCCTACGGTTGTCTTATCCTTCCCGATGTTACATAATCGTGCCACAGCTGTTTGCGCAGGCGCTGTTTTTCCTGCTCCAAAGCGTCCAGCGCCTCTTCTATTTGCTGCTTGTGTTCTCTTAGTTTTTCTATTTGAACCACCAGCTCATTCAATGGAGCAATGAAGCGACGATAGAACTGCGGATTGTCTCGTGTGAAAACCCACTGCAGCAAAGCGGTGTCGGTAGCAGCCTCGCCCAAAGCCACCAATGCCATGCTCACATCATCGGCAGCCATGCGGTGCAGCTCCTGCTGCAGCAGCTCTGCCCATAAAGACATGCCCCCGCCCCTGCTTAGCTCAAGAGTATGGCGCAACAAATACTCAAAATGGGGTGGCGAAGGCAAATAGGCAAAGCAACCATCGGTAGCCACCAGCAAACACAAAGGGGCTTCTATGTTGTAAACGGCCTGATTGATGACGAAGTCACCGCCGGCATGGATACAATTGTTCAAAGGGGCATCATTGATGAGCTGTTCGAGCAAGTCGTCATGGTCTTGCCGCACATCATCTTTGGTCAAGAGTACCATTTGCATGGGCAACAAAGCATAGGCGCGTGAGTCGCCGGCCCAAAGCACACACAAGCGGAAGCGGTCCACCTGTCCGGGCAGGGGCTCCCATAGCAAAGCACACATGGTGGTAGGCAATTGGCGCACCAAGCGGCTACGCAGCTTCGATTGCCCCGAAGGATACAGCCGGGCGGCTTCCTGTGCAAAAACAGTTTTCAGCTGTTGTTCCAAGCCTTCGGCAAAACCTTCTATACTTCCTTCGTAGGTCTCGAAATAGTCGCGCAGCACTTGGGCTGCCAGGCGGGCTGCCACATAAGCCCCCGGGCGCTCTTCGCCCTGCCATAAGCAAGGAGCCGAGCCTGCCCCGCCCATGCCATCGAATACAGCAATTAAGCCTCGCCGGTTACGTGCATTCCACAAACGCAAAGGCGGTGCATCCTCGCCCAAGCCCGGGATTTTATCCAACACAAAATCGAAACCGGGTATTTCTGTCATACGCTATTGGCAATCGCATCCAAAATAGTCTGATAATCCACCTCGCTCAGCCCCTCACCTGCCTTCGACGGATATTGTATGGTGTTTTCCCAATGATTGGCAATATCGGTCCATGCATAAGCATCGGGTGAGTAAATAATCAAGCGTTTGGCGGTGTGGCTCATGTACTGCCCTTCCCACCAGTCGGTCAGTTCATCGAAGTCGGCCGGCATATCGGCCGGATACCACTGTGGCTTGGCGCCGGCATGCAGTTCCAAGGGGTGTGTGCTGGCGTCGGTCCAAACGATGATGATTTGACGGCGCTTGTCGCCCTCTTTGTTCCATTCCGAGCGGATGGCCAGTGCCAATGCTTCCAGTCCATTTTCCGGCTCATCGCCTCCGCCATCTGCCACAATACCATCTACAAAACTTTTGAAACGGCTTTGCTCATCGGGCAACACAAAGAAAGGCGACATTTCAAGTGCTTTGTCTTTGTCGAAATAGAAGTCACGGAAAGCAATCACCTTTACACGCAGCGTGTCTATGGTTTTGGCTTTTTGCTGCATGACTTCCATAAGGTCGTCATAAAAGCGCAGCGCGTTTTCTTTGACACGGTCAATGATAGGCGACATGCTGCCTGTGGCATCAATGCACATGACTATATCCACGTTGTAGTGCAATCCTTGCATAGCTCACTGTTTTAAGTAGAAATCTATTTCGCTAAGTTCTTCTTTTTGTATTTCTTTTTCAAAAGCTTCATACAGGCTTTGATAAGTAGCAATTCCCGATTCATTGATAAACATGAAATACTGCCCGCCCATGTTTTCTTCCGACACGTCTATGCTCAACTTGGCGAGCAAATCCATCACCCGTGGTTTGTAGTCTATAAACTGCGCAATCACCTGCCTGTAAGCCTCGTCTATCATTTTATATGCCTTTCGAAAAGCTTCGTCTTCAAAAATGATATAATCATACACTTCGGGCCGGTGCTGCTTACAATAAGCCAGGTACTGCAGGATGTAATACTTAAACTCAATATAGGGCAGGTACATTTCGTAGAAGTTCGTAAAAAAGTCTTTCCACGGCTTATCATCATGCAAGGGGCGCTCGTTATAATCGGTGGTCAGGGCGCCATAAAATGCTTCACGTTCATAAAAACGATGAAGGGCAAAAGCCACCCGGGCGCTATGCAAATAAGCATGCCACTCGTCCAACAGCCCATAGATGCCTTCCTGCTGTGGCATCATGCTTTCGTCATCGGTCTCTATAAACTCATAAAATTTATTTTCACGCAGTGCTTCGGGTACCGAAGCTGCCATCAAGCGTGCCGGCGGGGTAGGTTTCAGCTTCACAAGCACCTCACGCGTGGTGTCCAGAGAGAAACACAAGTATTCATTCCCCGGCGAAAAGGGCATCCCCCGTTTTTGAATGAGCGCATAAGCACGACGGTGAGCATAAAGGTGTGTCATTTCGTGCACCATCACCGGCACCGAGTTTACTGCCAGGTCTTTGCGTGTCGTGTCAATGATATAGTGCAAAAAATCTATATGGCGCCCTACTTTAAAAGTGGCATTGGAAAGGGTAAACTCGGAAGGTGTGCGATAGTAGGTCTCCAGCATGGCATACTCTTCCGGCGCATAAATCATCAACACCTGCCGTATGAATTTACGGGCATTGATGTGTGAAATATCTTGCTGGGCAACCCCTTGAAAGACAAGCAAGCATAAGACGGTTGTCAGTAGCTTCCGCATTCGCTGAAAAAATTTGTATGTTGCGAAAATATAATAAAAAACTGCACAATGAGCAGGCTTCCGGCTTCAGCAGGCAAGAAACCCAACGGTATTGTGATTTTAGTTGCTTCGGTGTTGAAGCCCATTCGAGATATACGACATTACCACAAACTAAGTTGGGCATTGGGGCGCCATTTGCCCGAAGCACGTTTTTATTTTGCAGGATACGGACTGCCACAAGCTGCCAATGAGTTTTCTTTATTCAGAGGGCGGCGCCTGTCCTTTGCACGCTTGGGGGCAGTCATGCGCTTTTTGCGCTTGCTTTGGCGCCTGCGCCCCCGGGTAGTGATGGTTTGCGCACTTGAGTTGCTCCCTTTCGCCTTGCTTTACCGTTTGCTTTCAGGGGCTTATTTGATATTGGACCTGCAAGAAAATTATGAAGCCAACGTAAAAGCACACGAAGGTTACCGGTTTCGCTTCCTTTGGGCATGGATGGTTCGTGCATGTTACCGCCTTCTTTTGCCCCGCGTGCAATGCATACTTTATGCCGAAGCCTGCTATGCCGAGGAAATCCCCTCTTTGCGCAAACATCCTCATGCCTTATACATAGCCAACAAGGTGCGGCGGCATGCGCAACCTGCTCCGGTGCACAACCCTTTCCGCCTGGTACTAACCGGCACACTTAGCAGCCTTTTTGGTTTGCTCGAAGCGGTGGCGCTTTGTCGCCGGTTACACGCCCTCGATAGCCGCTATCATTTGGTATTGGCAGGACAGCTTTCGCCTGCTCTTACAAGCGAAGCGCTTCGTTTGTTGGAAGCCCCTTTCATTGACAGCCGCCATGTTTCCTTCCAGCCTGTGGCGTACGATATCATAGAAGGAACTTTGCGGGCAGGCGGTGTGGGCCTCATGCTGTATCATCCTAAAAAAAGCATTGCCCGTCGCGTACCCACCAAATTGTATGAATATTTATCGTGGCACATGCCCATAGTAGGCACAGCGCATCCGTTTTGGCAAAGTGTTGCCAGTCAATATGCCGATGGGCTCTACTACGGCTTGGTGCTTGAAGAAATCAACGAAGCCGGTAAACCGGAAGCGTTGCACCGGTGGCTCATGCAACCGAAGCCTACACAAGCAAGTCCGTATATTTTTTTTGAAGTCAGCGAAGCGCCTAAATTAAAACCGCTGGCACGGCACCTCCGGGCGCGCTATCTTCCGAAACCTTGAAATCAAAAGAAACACAACAACCACCGGCATTTTTTTACAAAAAAACCTGCTGATAAACAAGTACGTACATTTTTTTCAAAAAAAATTTTCAAAAAATGCTTGCACAGTTTTTTCGAAGCTACTACCTTTGCATTGCAATTCGACGGAAAAACGAAGTCGAAAAAAGCAAAAGGCCTCGTAGCTCAATTGGATAGAGCATCTGACTACGGATCAGAAGGTTGGGGGTTCGAATCCTCCCGAGGTCACGAAAAGCGGGCAAAAGCCCGCTTTTTTTGTTTGTTGCCTTGCTATAATAAATGCAGTTTCACCCCCAATAGCAAAATATCATCCACCTGTTTGTGGAAGTAATTCTCCCCATAGCGCCAACTGTTCAGTGTTTCAATAAGGATTTCTTTTTGCTGCTCCATGGACAGGCGGTGGATGTCCATTAGCAAACGCCGCAGGCGCTTACGCATGAACTTGCGCCCTTCGGGTCCACCAAATTGATCGGGGTAGCCATCTGAAAAGAGATAGAAGGTGGTGGGGATAGTCAAATTCACAAAGCGGCGATGGAACGCCTTGGGGTCCTCGCCCACGGTCCATATGCCCCCTACCGGCTTCTTTCCTCCTTTGATTTCGTGCATTTGTCCTTGTTGAATATAAATTAAAGGCATCTTAGCCCCGGCAAACTTCATAATTTTCGTACGACGGTCGATGGTGCAAATACCGGCATCCATGCCGTCTTGCATTTTGGTTTCGTCTTGCTTGAGCAGGCGCTGAATGCCTTTGTGCAATTCTGCCAAGATGCTGTCCGGATCCACAATGCCCCGCCCCAATACAATCTCATTGAGCAGGTTAGCGCCAATCAGGCTCATGAAAGCCCCCGGCACACCATGCCCCGTGCAATCAACGGCGGCCAGTATTTGTTTGCTACCTACCTCTTGAAACCAATAGAAGTCGCCACTCACCACATCTTTGGGCTCATAAATCACAAACGATTCCGGAAAAGCGCGCCGTATGTCTTCCATCTTGGGCAAGATGGACTGTTGGATATGACTGGCATAGTTGATGCTGTCGGTAATGCGTTTGTTTTTGAGTTTGATTTGCTCGGTTTGCTTTTCCACACGGGCATACACTTGTGCATTCTCCATGGCAATAGCCAAATAAACGGCAATACTTTCAAGGAAGTCTACCTCTTCGGCTGTGTACACACCGGCTTGACAAGAAGCCACATACAAGCAGCCCAGCTTAATAGACGAACTGATGAGCGGCACGCAAACGAGTGAGCGGATAGGCGTTTCAACCGCCGATTCGATGTACTCGCCCCCTTCCTCCTGAAAGTCGCGGGTATGTACAGTACGCCTGCGGCGAAGACTGTAAGCACAAACATCCTCTATAATCCATGCAGAAAGCGGCAGTTCCTTGTCTGTGCGCAGCAAGTGGCATGCCGTGTCGAAGGTAGTACGAAACATATCATACTGCACAATGGCCAACACCTCATAAGGCAAGCGCCCGTCCAAATAGCCGGCAATGACATGCAGGGTTTTTTCCAAGGAAAGGCTTGCCGTAATTTTTTTACCTATTTCACTGACCACCTGAATGTCTTGTAATGCCTTTTCGAGCTCTGCCTGGTGCCTCTCAAGCAACTGCTGGGCTACCTGCTGCCCGGCTGTCTGTGTTTCCAGCTCGTGATGCAGGTCTTGCAAGCAGCGAAAAAGCGCCCACACAATGGCAGCCTGGAACAGCCAAAGGAAAAGAAAAAGCAGACTTCGCCCCAAAGGCAAAGGGGGGACAAGCTGAATAAACAAAAGCAACTGCAGCAACAAAAGTGCGATAAAGGAAGCAAAAAAGAGCTTCCGCCAAAAAGAACGTTGCAATAAAGAGCGCATAAGGTAGTGTAAAGTTATCGGCTTTGTGGTTAAAATTTAACGATAACTTTATGATAAAAGAAAAAAGCGGACTTCTTTTGCCCGCTTTCTTTTTTGCTTAAACTTCCGGTGTGTTAGTCGTCATGTTCTTCCGATTCTTCTTTGCGCTTGTCGCAAGCGTCTTTTTTGCCTTTCTTGCAGCAGCTTTTTTCTTCTGCTTTAGCATGTGCTTTGGCTTTAGCTTTGCACTTTTCACACTTCTTGCCTTCTTTACACTTGTCACACTTTTTCTTTTCTACCTTCTCCACCTGCTTCACTTGATGCGCTGCCGGCGATACGGCCTGCACTTGTGCAGAAGCGTTCTGTGCAAAAACCATCAATGCCAAAGTAAACACCAATACCACGAACTGTTTCATAACCTTATCGTTTTTTAGATGAACAAACAAGTAACGCTCAAATATACGTTTTTTTCAGGATGAAAGTTGAGAAAGTGGCAACACTTGCTTTTTTTAGAATGATTTTTTACCTTTGTAATCAAGAACAAAACAAGAGCGGTCTATGGTAAAACATATGACCGTTCTCTTTTTTATTTATGGGTAATTCAAAAGAAAGATTTCTATGGCAAAGATAAATTATTATACCAAAGAAGGATTGGAGCGATTGAAAGCCGAATTGCAGGAGCTGAAAACCAAAGGACGCGCCGAAATAGCCCGCCAAATAGCCGAAGCCCGCGATAAAGGTGACCTCAGCGAAAACGCAGAATATGATGCGGCAAAAGATGCACAGGGCTTGCTGGAGCTGAAGATATCGCAGCTGGAAGAGCTTATCAGCAATGCGCGCATCATTGATGAGAGCAATATAGACTTGTCGAAGGTGTCTATTTTAACCACCGTTAAAATACGCAACACCAAAAACGGCATGGAGATGACCTACACACTCGTGCCCGAAGAAGAAGCCAATTTAAAAGAAAACAAGATATCGGTGCAGTCGCCCATAGGCAAAGGCTTACTGGGCAAAAAAGTAGGCGAAAAGGTAGATATTTCCGTGCCGGCAGGCACCATCACTTTCGAGATACTCGAAATCTCGTTGGCGCAACTGTAAGCTTTCGAAAGATGAAAGTATTCCAACATACCCACGCCGGTAAAGCTTGTGCTTACCGGCTTTTTTCATGATATTTACCCTAACACCAAATCCGCAAAACGCTATGGCTTCTATATTTACCAAAATCGTGCGTGGCGAAATACCCTGCCATAAAATTGCTGAAGATGAGCGTTATCTGGCTTTCCTCGACATCATGCCCGTAGCCAAAGGGCACACGCTGGTCATTCCCAAAGAAGAAATAGACTATATCTTTGACCTGCCCGACGACCTGCTGGCCGGCTTGCACGTCTTTTCAAAAAAAGTAGCCAAAGCCATCGAGGCGGTGGTACCCTGCCAACGTATTGGCGTGGCGGTAGTCGGTTTGGAAGTGCCTCATGCCCATGTCCACTTGATACCGCTCAATTCAATTCATGATATTAACTTTGCACACCGGATGAAAGCCACCCCCGAAGAATTGGCTGCCGTGGCTGCATCCATCAGAAGTGCATTTGAAAAACAAAACACTTAATTATGGCAAACAACAAAGTGTATCTCGACTTTGAAAAACCCATCGCCGAACTGGAGGCGAGGCTTGAAGAAATGATTCAGATGGCAAAAGAAAAAAATACACATAGCTTTGATGAAGCTATCAACAGTCTGAAAGAAAGCATTCAGAAATTGAAAAAGGAAACCTACAGCAACCTGACCCCCTGGCAACGTGTGCAGCTGTCGCGCCATCCCGAACGTCCCTACACCATGGACTATATCCGCGCGCTCTGTGAAGAGTTCATTGAGCTGCACGGCGACCGCCAAGTGCGCGACGACAAAGCCATCGTGGGCGGCTTCGGGCGCATCGGCGAGCAAACCATCATGTTCATAGGGCATCAGAAAGGGCGCAACACCAAAGAGCGCCAATACCGCAACTTTGGCATGGCCAACCCCGAAGGCTACCGCAAAGCCTTGCGCCTGATGCGACTGGCTGAAAAATTTGGCAAGCCGATTGTCACGCTCATAGATACGCCCGGTGCCTTTCCCGGCATGGAAGCCGAAGAGCGCGGTCAAGGGGAAGCCATCGCCCGCAACCTGCGCGAAATGTTTCGTATTAAAGTGCCCATCATCTGCATTGTCATTGGTGAAGGGGCTTCAGGTGGTGCCTTGGGCATAGCCATCGGCGACCGCGTATATATGCTTGAAAACACCTGGTATTCGGTCATATCGCCCGAGTCCTGCTCTTCTATTCTGTGGCGCAGCTGGGATTACAAAGAGCAGGCTGCCGAAGCGCTCAAGCTCACAGCCGAAGACATGCTCAACAATAAACTGATTGACGGCATTATTCCCGAACCGTTGGGCGGCGCCCATCAAGACCCGGAAACGACCTTCCAAACAGTAAAGGAGTTCATTTTGCGTGATATCGAAACGTTGAAAAAAGAAGATACGACGCAGTTGCTGGCTGCCCGTATCGACAAATTTTCACGCATGGGCGTATTCATTGAAAACCCGGCTTAAAAACAGAAGAGAACCAATGCAATTACACGTTATAGAAACCGGCTTTTTTAAATTAGACGGTGGGGCGATGTTTGGCATCGTCCCTAAGTCTATATGGCAACGCTATGTGCCTGCCGACGAAAACAACATGTGCACCTGGGCCATGCGCTGTTTGCTCATCGAAGACGGCGACCGTCTCATACTCGTAGACACGGGCATTGGCAACAAGCAGCCTGAAAGCTTCTTTAAGCACTACTACCTGCATGGCGACGCCAGCCTGCTCGGCTCTATTCAAAAAGCGGGCTTCTCGCCTACCGAAGTAACGGATGTCATCCTCACCCACTTGCACTTTGACCACGTGGGCGGTGCCGTGCAGAAACAAGGAGAGCGGTATAGCCTGACTTTTCCCAATGCACGCTACTGGTCTAACACGCGCCATTGGGAATGGGCTACGCACCCCAACGCCCGGGAAGTACACTCTTTCTTGCAGGAAAACTTCATGCCCATTAAGGAAAGCGGGCATTTGCACTTTATAGAAGAAGGGCAGCCTTCGCCTTTCGAGCACATCGATTTCTTTTTTGCCGACGGTCACACGGAAAAACAGCTGATTCCCATCATCCATTATGGTAAACAGCGGATTGTGTACGCTGCCGACCTCATTCCTTCTCATGCCCATATACCGGTGCATTATGTCATGGGCTACGACGTGCGCCCCTTGCTTACCTTCGAAGAGAAAGCCCGCATGCTCGAAGAAGCCGTACAAAACGATTATGTGTTTTTCTTCGAACATGATGCCCGCCATCAATGCGCACGCGTGCATCGCACCGAAAAAGGCATCCGCCTGAAAGAAACCTTCCCGTTGGAAGCTGTTTTATAAAAACGCAATCTTTTGCAGCGCTTTGTTGTTATCGTAACAAAACAACTCTTCATCACGCCATGACAACTTTTCTTTTTACCATAGGCATTTTCGCTATCTTTTTTGTTTTCTTGGGCTTACGTCTGCTGCTGGGCAAAGACGAAAGTGTGCGCGGCACCTGTGCTTCTCAAAGTCCCTTCCTGCGTGAAGAAGGCGCCGTTTGTGGTTTCTGTGGAAAGCCCGTAGATGACTGCCCCAATGATAAAAAAGACAGTGACGCGGCAGAGCCGGCACCGCTGCCTAAAATCGGCTAAAAAGCGGCATAGGCTTTGCGCCGAAGCAGGAAGTCCATTATCACCATGGCTGCCATGGCTTCTACAATGGGCACGGCACGCGGTACCACGCAGGGGTCGTGCCTTCCTTTTCCTTCTATGATTGTTTTCCCCCCCTGCTCATTTATGCTTTCTTGGGGACGCATAAGGGTAGCTACCGGCTTGAAGGCAACCCGGAAGTAAATGGTTTCGCCATTGCTGATGCCACCTTGTATGCCACCGGAATAGTTGGTGCAGGTGCGCACGCGCCCGTGTTCGTCTGTGTAAAACAGGTCGTTGTGCTGCGAGCCCCGCATCTTCACCCCCTCGAAACCGCTGCCATATTCAAACCCTTTGGCAGCATTGATGCTCATCATGGCTTTAGCCAGTTCGGCATGCAGCTTGTCGAAAACGGGCTCTCCCAAGCCGGGCGGTACGCCCTCGATGACTCCACTGACCACACCACCTATTGTATCGCCCTCTTTGCGTACCTGCCGGATCAGCGAAATCATGGCATCGGCTGTGTGAGCATCCGGGCAGCGCACCTCATTGCTTTCCACGGCTTCGGAATTTAGCTCATGCCAAGCCTTTTGCAAGGCTATTTCGCCTACCTGCGACACATAAGCCCATATTTTAATGCCCTCACGACGCAATACCTGCTTGGCAATGGCACCGGCTACCACGCGGGCAGCGGTCTCCCGGGCAGAGCTTCGCCCCCCGCCCCGGTAGTCACGAATGCCATATTTGACAGCATAAGTATAGTCGGCATGTGAAGGGCGAAAAGCGTGTGCCAGATGTCCATAATCCTTGCTTTTGGCATCGTGATTACGAATAAAAAAAGCAATGGGCGTGCCGGTGGTTTTTCCTTCGAAGATGCCGGAAAGGAACTCTACCCGGTCGCTTTCCTTGCGCTGCGTCACTATTTTGGACTGCCCGGGACGCCGCCGCTCCAGTTCCCTTTGAATCTCCTCTTGGTCCAGTTCAATATTGGGCGGACAGCCGTCTATCACGCCGCCAATGCCCGGTCCATGGGATTCGCCGAAGGTGGTCAGACGGAATAAAGTACCGTATGTATTCATAGCTGATTCTTTTTTACAAATATAAACAACAGAATTTCTTTGCTGCACGAAGGCAGCTTGCAAACAAAAAACGCCCTGCCAGGCGGCAGGACGCTTTCGCTTAATTTGTCTTGTCCTATGCAACGTCATCAGTTTTGCACTGACAAACGCTTAATGGTTTGATTGCCTTGGTTATCAATTACCTGTAACAGGTAAATACCTGCTTTTGTTTTCGATAAGTCGAAAGTAGTTTCGGCAGTAGTTACGGTGCGCTCCTCAATCACTTTGCCTTGCATGTCCATCAGGCGCACAGTGTAAGCTTCGCCGCTGATGCCACCCGCAATAGACAGTGTTGCAAAATGCATGGCAGGATTCGGATAGATGTTTACTTCCATACCGGATACAGTATGTGCTGCCACAGCCTCACGTGCTGCCACTATATTCACCGTATAATCTTCCACTTCGCCATAAGTAAAGGTTTCGCAAGGCGACGGATAGGCGTTGTACTTCATAGACACACGCATGCGGGTAGCACCGGTCAGTGCAGAAGAAGGCACTGTAAAGCTGCCCGATATGCTCGTAGAGGTAGTACGGGCGCGGGAATATACCAATTCGCCTGCGTCGTCGAAGTCACCATCTTGGTTGAAGTCAATCCACACGCGGTAAGCCTCACGGTACTTGGTACCGGACCATGCCGGAGTAATATAGATGGTGTAGCTGCTTCCTTTGGCTAAGTTGGTAGAAAGCGAAGTGAAGTCGGCATAACCGCCGTTGTTGCCGGAATTGTTGTCGATAGAACCTAAACGCACGCGCTGAATCCACTCATCAGAGGTGTTTTGTCCTGCCGAGCTGCAGTAAGTAACGGTACCCGCAGAGGTGGTGACTGTTTGGGTTGCAGACCAAGCACTGCTGCCGCCACTGCAGTTGGTACGCACTTGCCACTCATAGGTGGTAGAAGCTGCAGCACCGGTTACATTCAGGCTGGTGGATGATTGTCCATTGAAGTTGGTCCAAGAGGTAGTACCTTGTGCACGCACGCGCACATCGTAAGAAACGGCACCGCTGACAGCTCCCCAGTTCAGGGTGAAAGAAGAAGCCGTCACATTGCTTGCGCTCAAGCCGGCAGGTGTATTGCAGGTAGTTGTGCCCCCTGTGCTTATATTGATGGTGTAGTCTTCCACTTCGCCATAAGAGAAGGTTTCGCAAGCGGTAGGCGCTGCGTTGTATTTCATAGACACACGCATGCGCTTGGCGCCGGTAGCTGCCGAAGAAGGTATGTTCAAAGTGCCGCTTACGGCAGAGGTAGAAGGTCCGGCGCTAAATACGAGCTCACCGGCATCGTCAAAATCTTTGTCATCGTTGAAGTCAATCCATATTCTCCAATATTCGTTGTAGGTAGAGCCGGAGAAGCCGGGTGTTAAGGTAACGGCATAGCTGCCCCCTTGTGCTACATTCACCGTTTGAGTGGTGAAGTCGGCATAACCTCCATTTTGTCCGGAATTATAGGAGAAAGAGCCTACTTTCACAGTTTGAATCCACTCGTAAGAAGCATCATTGCCTTTGGAAGCACAGTAAGAAGCGGGGGGCGGTGTAGAGCCACCTCCGTTTGCGAAGCTCTCGCGAGCACCACCGGGTGCAAACAAAGCACGCATACGGGCTTTCTGTCCGGCAGAGAACATGTTCATACAGGCATCATCTACATAGTCCATGTAGTTCATGAACTGGTCGCTGGTCCATCCGCCATTGTTTTGGCAAGATTTGGAGGGGTACGAAGGGCAGCCATAGTTAGGACCACCGGCAGTGGGCGTGTCCGATACGAAGTCGTCCACACTACAATTGCCATCACCCCAAATATGACGCAGGTTCAACCAGTGTCCTACTTCATGGGTGGTTGTACGTCCTTTATTAAAAGGCGCTTGAACATAACCGGTACGTCCGAAATACTGCGGGCTAATAACCACCCCATCGGTAGCAGCAGGACCGCCCGGGAACTGCGCGTATCCCAAAATGCCCCCACCGATATTACATACCCAAATGTTCAGATATTTGTCGGTAGGCCAAGCATCCACCCCACCTTTTGAGGAATACTTCATATCGTCGTTGGTGCCCCATTGCGTACGGCTTGAAGCCTTGCGGGTAATGCCGTTGGTAGGGTTGCCATTGGGGTCGGTCGAGGCCAGCACGAATTGAATTTCCACATCGGCGGCATAAGGCGCAAACTCGGCCGGCGTATTCACCTTGTCGGCATTCAAGCGGCGAAAGTCTTCATTCAGCACATCGATTTGTGACTGAATTTGCGCATCGCTGATGTTTTCATTTGAATTGCTGTAAATGACATGCACCACTACGGGAATGGTGATTACCGTGGTGGCTGCTTCGGCTTGGTTGAAAGAAGCCACATAGCGCTGTGTCTGGCGCTCGATTTCAGCCATGCGCTGTGCCATTTCGGGATGCTCTTTGAGCAAACGCTCATGCACCTGGTCGGTATAGCACACGCGGTGTTGTGCCCACCCCCAAGTGGTTAAAAGCATCAATAAAGAAAGAGTAAAGAACTTTTTCATAAGACATCGATTTTAATAAGACATGTAACATTTTGTTAAAAACAGCTTCAAATATATGGCCCGCACTCAAATTATCCAAATTTTTTATTAACAATTTATTAAAACAAACAAAAAAAGCGGGCCATACAGCCCGCTTTACCTAATAAAAGCTTGAATAGTCAACACATTGAATTACAAGCCAAAGGCGTAATAGAATTTAGCACGGGGCATATCTTCATAAAAACCTTCAATCATCACCCCACCTTCTTTCTTGGCTAATTTTTCGGTCAACTCCTTCACCGAATGCACCTCTTCTTTATCAATGTGTGTGATAATGAAGCCTTCTTTTACACCGGCCGTACGCAGCTTACCCGGATACACCTTTTGCACCTTCACACCGCCTTTTATCTTGAACTTCTTGGCTTCTTCCTTGCTCAGGTCTGCCAGTTCAGCCCCTAAACGAGCCACCACTTCGGGATTTTCGCTTATCTTGGCGATACGGGTTTCACCTTCCCGGCTTTTCAATACCACTTGTAGCTCCTTCTCTTTGCTGCCACGCAATACTTTAATGCTCACCTTATCGCCCGGGCGGTGGCGTGCAATCAACTCCTGCAATTCGGCGCTGTTGTTCACACTTTTGCCATCTACGGCTACAATCACGTCGCCTGCTTTGATACCGGCTGCTTTGGCTGCGCCATTTTCTACCAAGCTATCTACATACACCCCGGTTGTAGTGCTCAATCCTTTTTCTTCTGCCAAAACTCCATCCACATCGCGAATCAGCACGCCCAGATAAGCACGCTGCACAGAGCCATATTTCAGAATATCTTCCACCACCTTCTGAACGATTTTAGACGGCACGGCAAAGCCATAGCCGGCATAAGCGCCGGTGGGACTGGCAATGGCAGTATTGATGCCTATCAGGTCGCCTTGCAGGTTTACCAAAGCACCACCACTGTTACCGGGGTTGATGGCTGCATCGGTTTGAATAAAAGACTCTACCGCATATTGATCGCGCAAGATGCGTATGTTGCGCGCCTTGGCACTTACAATACCGGCTGTTACCGTTGAGTTCAGGTTGAAGGGGTTGCCTACTGCCAATACCCATTCACCTACTTTTACGGCATCGGAATTTCCAAAGGGGATGGTCTTCAAGCCTTTGGCATCGATTTTCAAGACAGCCAAGTCGGTCGAAGGGTCAGTGCCCACCACTGTTGCTTTAAAGGTGCGGTTGTCGTGCAGCGTTACCTCTATTTCCTGTGCGTCGCGGATGACGTGGTAGTTGGTTACTATGTAGCCATCTTCTGAAATAATCACGCCTGAGCCGGACCCCATTTGTAACTGCGGCCGTCCGTCGTCGAAGCGCTCTATACGAAAATCAGGTCCAAAAAACTCACGGAACAAATCATCATCGAAGAAGGGCTGTATAGAGCGATTGCTCACCAGCATGGTAGATTTGATATGCACCACGGCATCCATTACTTTTTCGGCAGTAGCCGTGAAATCAATGGGTACAAACTCGCCATTCTCATTTTGGGTAAACAAAGCCCCTTTGACCGGCATGTTGTTTACAGCTTCTACCTTGACCACCTTGGCAGGCAACCAGTAATAAGCAGCCAGAACGGTAAGCACACTCGCCAGCAAAGCAGCGATGCCACTTACTATCCAATTTTTTTGCACTTTCATCATGGTTCCTCCTTTCTGTTTTTTTATTAACGGATGTTTCCGGTTTTGTTTCGTATAAAAAACGGATGTTTCCTTTCCCTTAGTATAAACAAAACACAGACCGCTGCCGCTATTCAAGACACCTTGTCAGGAAAAAGCAATCACAAAAGACAAATTGACAAACAAGCAGGCTTTATAAAAAAGTAGAGCATTGGTGAGCCGGCAAACTACTTTTCAAAAGAAAAGAAAGGGCAAGCATGATAGATTTTTCGAAGAAAAGGTTGAACTTTGCAGGCAAATCAAAAGCATAATGGAAACAATTGTTTTAAACGGTCAATCGCTCGACATAGAATCGGTATATAAAATAGCCCACCGCCAAGCCACTGTGCGTCTGTGCCCCACAGCCATGCAGGCGGTCAAGCGCAGCAGCGACTTCGTGCAAGCTCAAGTCAAAGAAAAACATGTGATTTACGGTGTTACTACGGGTTTTGGTGCCAATGCCGCCAAAGTCATCAACGATTACGAGCAAGCACAAGCCCTTCAGCGTAATTTGTTGCTGTCACATGCCACGGGCATAGGTGCGCCCTTCGACGAAGCCACCAGCCGCGCCATCATGCTTATCCGCCTCAATACGCTCATGGCCGGCCATTCAGGCATCCGCCCTTTGGTACTGGAACGCCTGGCTTTCATGTTGAACGCAGGGGCATACCCTGTCATTCCCTCGCAAGGCTCGGTAGGTGCCAGTGGTGACCTTTGCCCTCTGGCTCACATGGCACTGCCCTTAATTGGCGAAGGCGAAGTGATATGGAAAGAGCAACGCATGCAGGCAAAGGAATGGCTAAGCATGCAAGGGCTCGCCCCTTTGGAACTATGGCATAAAGAAGGCATTGCCCTGCTCAACGGTACCACTGTCATGAATGCCATCGGGGCTTTGACTGTCATGGAAGCCGAACGTCTGTTTTTACTTGCTTGCCTGACAGCCGCTGTTTGTTTCGAAGCATTATGTGCCCGCACCCAAGCCTTTGACCCGCGCATTCATCATCTGCGCCGCCACCAAGGGCAGCAATATACGGCCGCTTTGATACGGGCAGCCACCGAAGGCAGCCGCCTCATGGGCTTGCAACCCGGCGATTTACTGAAGGCACTTCCTGCCGAGTTATGGCAACACATAGAACAAGCACCGGCAGTAGCCGGGCAGCTGAAACGATTGATGGAAGGCAAGATAGAACCCTTTCCGCAGGATGTGTACCGCCTGCTGCCTTTGCGCGAACAACAACCTTCATGGAAACAGTGGCGAAATATCTTTTCTATCATAGAGAAAAAAATATCGCCCCAAGACGCCTATTCGGTGCGCTGCACCCCACAGGTGCTGGGCGCCAGCATAGAAGCCATTCAACATGTGCGTACTGTGGTGGAACAAGAGTTGAATGCAGTGGTGGACAACCCTCTTTTGTTTGTAGATGAAGGCGACGCACTCTCCGGGGGCAACTTCCATGGGCAGCCTTTGGCACTGGCACTTGACTATCTGAAGATAGCGCTTTGTGAAATAGGCAATCTGCTGGAACGGCAAATCAACAAGTTGGTAGATGAGCATACCAACGACGGACTGCCGGCATTCTTGGTGGAAGACACCTCGGGGCTACACTCCGGGCTTATGATTCCGCAATATGCTGCTGCCGCCTTGGTTTCTGAAAACAAAGTACTGGCCCATCCGGCATCGGTGGACTCTATTCCGACCTGTGCCAATCAGGAAGACCACGTAAGCATGGGCACCATAGCTGCCCGGCAAGCAGCCGAAATACTGCAGAATGTGAAAAAGATTGTGTGCATTCACCTGCTGTGCAGCACGCAGGCACTTGATTTGCGCATCCGGCAACTGGGCGACCTGTTGCCTGTGCAGACGGGCAAGGGCAGCGCTTGGCTACATGAAAAGCTGCGCCACCATGTTCCTTTTGTAAGCGAAGACCGCTTTTTGCATCGCGACCTGCAAACCATTGAGCGTTTGTATGAGGAACTTACAGCGCAGGCGCAAGCGTTTTTTGGTGAAATCGGACAAGCTTAAGCTGTAATTTTTATGCATACCATTCTGCCATATGAGGGATGGCTCGTCTTCTATGATGCATCGGAAGACGAGCGCTCCCCTTTTTACGGCAAGCAATATGACTTTTCGCACTATAACCAAGCCATTTACAACTACTATATAGACCCGGCATGGGACTTTTTCGGCTCGGAAACACTTTATATGAAGTTGCTTTACTGCAACTATCACGAGCAGCTTGCCATCATTGAGTTGATGGGCGAATGGAACGATACGCTTTACAACGACATCATGCACTTGAAGCGCAACATCATTGACCGCCTGCTGCGCCAAGGCATCCGTTTCTTTATTCTCATTGGTGAAAATGTGCTTAATTTTCACGGCTCCGACGACGCTTATTATGAAGAATGGTTCGATGACCTGGACGAAGGCTGGATTTGTGCGCTCAATTTCCGCCCACATGTCTATCAAGAGTGGGAAAAATATGGCATTGATTATTACATACATTATGGCGAAAGCCTGAACATGCTGGCATGGCGCACGCTGGAACCCCTGCAGTTGTTTGAAGCGGTAAAAAGCATTTTAAACCGCCGTATTGCCCTTTCATGACACAAAAGAGCAGCTTGTTCCCCTGCCCTGCCACCTAAGTCTTAAAGCAATGACCGGGCAACCAAAGTTGGCAGCATTCGTTTCTGTTGTTTATCTTACTTGGCATTGAAACAACAGAATAAGCGACACGCGTCCATGCAACAAAACAAAGAGGATAGGCAGCCGCTGCACAAGCGCCAACAGAAAGCAGCACGCCGTTTGGTGCGTGTGAGTCAATTCCTCTTTGTGGGACTTCTTGCCATCAATATCCTTTACAGGCTTTTTATTCCCACTTTAAAACGTGCCATTTCCGAATGGATATATTATCAGAGTGAAGGTGTTTACAGCCTGGAAATTGAAAACGTCTTCATTGATTGGCAGGACGGCAGCCTGTTACTCAAAAACATAGTCTTGCAAACTGACAGCAGCCGGTGGCAGGCGGCAGTTCAAACATACCGCACACAGCCTGTTGTTCAAAGTCAATTGGCACTGTTGCGCATAGAAGATATTGACTGGTGGCATTATTGGCACCACGACAGCCTTTTTATCCGGAAAATAAGCATTCGAAACGGACAGCTCCATTGGCAGCAGCAAGGCAGCCGTTCATCCGGTGAACGCAAACTGAACTACTATCGCATCACCCGTGCATTTTTGGAAAGTGTGCAGGCTGTTACGCCCTCGCTACGCATCGGAGAAGTGGAAATAGACAGCTTGTCTTTATGGTTAAAGATAGACTACGAAAACGGCAGCCAAAGCCACCGGCTCGGCAGCCTTTCGAGTAACATCTATGATATTGTTGTTGAAAAGAATACTCTTCACTCGCCCCGGCGTCCATTTTTTGCACGCTATGCCACCTTTTGGCTGCATCGCTACCAAATCCGCTCATCCAAGAGCTATATGCAGCTTGCAGCTTTGCATATAGATACACGCCACCCTGACCTTTACATTCTGTCGCCTTCGCTCCAATGGACCAAAGGCAAGCTGCAGGCAGAGCGTCTTCATGTCAAGGGCATTCAGTGGACGGCGCTTTTCTTCGATCGCCGCCTGCACCTGCATTATATTCTCCTACAAGCCCCCCGCTTGCAACTTAATGGGAAATTGGCAGGAAATACCTCCTTCTTATCTCAAAAAGAAAACTGGAAACGCCGGCTTCCGGCACTCACCGGGCAATGGTTCGACGAAGTGCGTATCGACAGTCTGCACTTGTCGGATGGCAACATACAACTTCCTAAAGGCAGCGTGGAAGGCATCTACCTGCAAGCCAATGCCTTTTCGCCCACTGACAACACAAAGCCTTTTTTCTGCGAAGACATTCAGCTGTTTGTGAAGAAAGTGCAGCTGCAAAACAAACGAACCCAACTCAAAGACATACAGCTACACACCCTGCGGCAACATTTGTCCATCGGGCAAATAGCCCATCGCGGCACCGGGCAAAGCCTTTATTTGCACAATGTGCGACTTACGCCCGACTTTCAAACTTATTGGAACGACAGCCGCTTGCCGATAGGTTACCTCGGTGCCCGGGAAGCAAACATTGAAGCCCAAAGTAATGGCAATACCTCAAAGGCTTTTTCATGGCAGGCGTGGTTTCGTCAGTTAAGCATACAGCGGCTTCATGTGAACAAAGGAGACCTGCTGCTGGGCTTCCCTTCTTCCCACGCACAATTGACAATACAGGACTATAGCCTGCGCCTGCGCACCTTGCAATTCCCGCGAAAAGATAGTCTGCCCGCCTGGCAGGCATTGGGACAATGTGTAGAAGATTTTCATGCCCGCCGCCTGCAGTTCCAAAGCGACAGCTTGCAATGGGGCATGCAAAACCTGCATATACTGTCCGACACCATGGGCATAGAAGCCCGTAAGCTGTACCTTGCCAGCCCTGCCCTGGCGGCCTCTTTGCCTGTGCTCTATGTTCCCGGGCTGCGCTGGTCTGCTTTGTGGAAAGAAAAGCGCTTACACATCGATACCTTACACCTAAGCGGGCTGGAGCTGTATTTGTCTCCGGCGCTTGCAGCAAAAGACAACGACAGCACGCACTTTCTGCCTCCCGGGCAACGCCTCGCTCAATGGATACAAAAAAGCCAATGGCGCTTGTTGATTCATCATTTGCATGTCTCCGTACCTGTGTTGTATTGGCTGCCTTCAGCTTCATTTCCTCTTGAAGGGGAAATAAAAGAGCTGCTGATTCAGGCAGACAGCCTGTCTGCACAGGATTCTTTGGATGTGCTGCACAACAGTTTTTTAAGTAGGCATTTTTACATAAAGACCAAACAGGGACTTTTTTCCTTCCAAAACCAAACGAAGCTGCGCTTCGACTCGCTTACGATAGACAAGCAAAAGGCAGCTGTACAGCTGCACCGCTTCAGCCGGCAAACCCCTTCGCAGCGCTTGCGCATGGTGCAAGGACGCCTTCATGGCATCGCATGGGATTCACTATGGCAGCAGGGGCGCTTGCATGCACATAGTCTTGCTTTCATCAGACCACAAATAGAGCTAAAAGGCAAGCAGCAAGTACAAGCCGCTCCCACCCTTTCGCTCCGGTTACTGCATCTTGATACCGTACTGGTATCGAACGCAGATGTATTGTGGCAAGACGGTCAAATACAGTATCGTATGCAGCATGCCAACCTGCTTGTTGGCGCTATTGACGGGCGCTATCCGCTGCTTGACTCCCTGCATTTTTTGCGTTCTACGGCACGTTCTTTTTTCCGTCTTAGCCCCCACGATACACTAAGCTTTGCCCACATGCAGTGGGACGCGAAGGGGAGTGGCTTGCGGCTGCGCGATTTGCAGTGGCGTGCCCCATATGCACATGTTTATTTCCCCTATTTGTATGTGCAGCGCATCGACTTACCGGCCTTGCTGCATGGCGACAGTCTGTTGGTGAGCCGCATACAAGTGGGCAATGTGTCTGCAAGCATAGAAAAAGACAATTGGGCAGAGCCTGTACAGCCTGCTGACAGCACAAGGGCTTTTCCTTTTGCCTACTTGCAAATCGACTCTCTGCAAGTCAAAAATAGCCGTTTACAACTTGAAATGATGAGCCGGCAAGGCATCACCCGGCATAGTGTCCGGGGCATCGATGCTTATATTCAACGTTTCACGCATACCAAGGGACAAACGGACATAAGCAACGACTTTTCGCTGGCCGTCAAACACTACGAGATAGACTTTCCGGATCCGCTTTACCACCTTGACTTTCGTCATATTCATTTGCAGGCATCGCAACCCGCAGTGCAAGTAGGTGAAATAAGTGTCTTTTCGACTGTCAATGTCGATGATTTATGGAAACAGCGCCTTTATACCAAAACCATTTTACAAGCAAGAATAGAAGCGCTGCGTATTCCCCGGCTGCCGTGGGCTGCCCTGCTCAACGGCAAGGAGGTATATATTCCGCACCTTCAGGTAAAAAAGTGGGAACTGGCCGCTACCGATGACCTGCGTTTGGCTAAGAACCCATTGCGTCGTCCGCCCATGCCACATGAGCTTTTGCAGAGAAGCCCCGGTACATGGCTTATCGATACCGTCGTTTTTGAAACGGGTACCATTACTTACGAGCAAAAGCAGTGGAACAACGTAGGCAGTGGCAAAATTGGTTTTCATGATGCCCGCCTGCAGATGTATCATCTGGGGGACCGGCCGGACTCCTTGCCCCTGCGCCTGGAGATGGCTTCGCTGTTCATGAAGCAAGGCGTGCTGGCTATCAACATGGAAATGGCGCGCCATGGTCCGGTGTTGCAAGCTTCTTATGCAGGCACTTTGGGGCAGATGTCGGCTATTTATCTGAATCGCATGCTGGAACCCACTGCGCAAGTACGTCTTCAAACAGGCATTATCAAAAAAATCACATTCAAAGGCAGCATAGAAGACCGCCACCACCGTGGGCAAATGCTGGCTATCTATCGCAACTTCAAGGTCAGCGTGTTAGATACGCAAGCCAAACGCAAACGCCGTATTGTTTCAAAATTAGCCAATTTATTGATACGCAACACCAACCGCCGGAAAACGGGCACCATACAGTATGAGCGCCTCCCCTCAGACGGCTTCTTGCGTATTTTATGGCAAGGGCTGGCGTCGGGCTTGCGCGATACGCTTCTGCCCGAAATATTGAAAGAGCGGGGAAATTAGTCTTCGCCCACCAGTCAGCCGCTTTGCAAGCTTGCAAAAAGCACTTGCCACATGCCCAAAACACATACTTTTGGCATGTCACCCAAACACAAACGAGCCATGCAAAACGTAGGTAGATTATTGTTTGTTCTGTTGCTGTGTACCCTCAGCCGGGCTACTTTTGCTCAAAACTACTTTTATATAGGCGAACAGCGATACAAAACTACACCTTCCCGGAGTTTCTCTTTTCCGGGAGGGCATGAACTTTCAATGGATTACCAAGGGACCACCCCCTTCATCAATGTAAGCATAGCCAAACGAAGCAACGGTGGCTATCTGGTGCTTTCTCTTTACACTTTTCATTTCAACCAATTTTCAGGCAATGTATTTCTGTACTTAAGTGACGGATCCGTAATTAAGTGCTACGACAGAAACATGGGCGACTATGTAAACAACAAAATCATAGGTGTTTATTTACTCTCTCCTGCCGAAATAGAGCGTTTAAAGCGGCATCGTATTGAAAGCATCCGGTTTTCTGTAAAACATAGATTTGGGGTGCAGTCCGAATCATACATTGCCACCGGTAGTGCAAACACAACCGAAGACGTGCGCATGCTATTTGGCAACTAAAGCAAAAAAGTGCATGTGGGGGCTTCCCCCCTCTTTTTTTAACCCTTTTTCACAAGCGGAGCATTCTTTGTGCTCTTTTGTATGCTTACTAAAAAAACGCCTGTAAATATCAAAAGGGCAGCCATAACGGTATATACCGTAAGCGATGCCTTGCCCTGCCACAAATCGAGTGTGGCGGCTACCAGGGGTTGAAAGTAAATATAGAAGCCTACCACCGAAGCGTGCGTGTATTGCAGCGCCCACGCATTGAGCGAATAGGCCGTTAGCGTCGTTGCCAACACCACATAAGCCACCGAAGCAAAGACAAACCAGGGCAGCTGTTGCCATTCGGCGGCATACAAACCCTTGTAACCAAAAGGAAACACGCCTATGATTCCTATGGTAAAAAGGTAAAACATGACAACCAAGGGATGGTAACGCCGCATCAATGGCTTGACCAGCACCAGATAAGCACTATACGACAGGGCATTGCCCAGCACCATCAAATCGCCCCATACGTTTGCCTGCTGCAATGCCCATTGCCCCTGTGTGATGAGCACATATCCGCCCAATCCACCTAAAAAAATGCCTGTCATGCGGCGAAAAGTAGGCTTTTCCAAGCCCATCAACAAAGAGAAGAGCAGCACAAAAATGGGACTCATGGTCATAATAACCGACGCATTGGTTGCCGTGGTACGCGCCAAGCCTTCGAAAAACAACAGTTGATTGAGCACAACCCCCAGCAGCGCACAAACGACCAAGCGTAGGCGGTGCGCCGGTTCTATGCTTAAGGGCGTGCCACGCCCTATGTGCCACAAACCTAAAAGCAAGGACACGGCTGCTACACGCAGCAAAATCACGGATGAAGGTTCCAAATAATGCGGGATGACAAGCTTGGCAATGCTGTAGTTGAAGCCATAAATAAGGGCAACCAGCAACAAGGCGGCATGCACAACCCATCCGGCAGGCTTTTTCACCGACACAGTTTTACTTTTTAGTTTCGAAGCTGCAAAGATATGAAATTCTACTGCATTGCCTGCTCACCCTGTGTCTGCGAGTAGTTGTCTTGCCGGTTAGGCGTATGGTCTGTCAAAGGCAGCGTAAAGTAGAAGGTTGTCCCCACATCCACTTGGCTTTCTACCCATATTTCACCGCCATTGCGTTCTACAAACTCTTTCACCAGAATCAAACCTAAGCCGGTGCCTGTTTCATTGGCAGTGCCTTTGGTACTCACCCGTTTATCTACTTTAAATAGCCGTTCTTGTATTTCTTTGGGCATACCTACCCCCGTATCACGCACAAATACCACGGCTTTATGTCCGTTGACAGACGCCCCCACAGTTACTTCCCCCCCCTCACCGGTGAATTTAATGGCGTTTGAAAGCAAATTACGGATGATGGTATTCAATGACGGACGATCGGCGTATACAATCAGGTCGGAAGGCACTTCATCCCGCAGCTCTATACCTTTATTGGAAGCACTCATGTGCAGCAGCTGTAAATTCTCTTTTACTATGTTCTTCAATGGCAGCTCCTCGAAGTTGTATTCTATAACGCCCATCTGTGAGCGCGACCAGGAAAGCACATTTTCCAATAACTGATACAGGTTTTTCACAGAGCGGTTCAGGCTGCTGCTCATGAACTGTATGTCTTCTTTACTCATTTCGTCCAAATGATTGGACATAATATCCAGAAAAGCAGTCAAAGAGTTTAAAGGTCCCTTGATATCATGTGCCAAAATAGAGAAGAAACGGTCTTTGGTGGCGTTGAGCTGCTCGAGATAGCGCGCCTGCTCTTCCAGCTCTTTTTTCTTCTCTTCCAGCTCTTTGTTTTTTTCTTCCAAATCTCTTTTTGCCTCTTTTATCATGATTTCCAAGCGCTGTTTTTGCCTTCGTATGCGCTCGGAACGCCACCACATAATGGCGAAAACCACGCCAATAAGTGCCAACGACATCAACACATAAAACCATGTAGAGCTATAAAAAGGCGGCCGGATGGTAAAGGAGTAGCGCAGGGGCTTGTCCAGCAAAAGCTCGCCATCAGAAGTGCGTGCATTCAACCAAAATGTATAAGTACCCGGACTAAGCCCGGCATAGGTGATTTCCCGGCGTTTGCTCCACGGTACCCACTGCTTGTCAAGCCCTTCCATCCACCAGCTGAATTCTATTTTATGGGCATAGGCATAATCCAAGGCTTCAAATACAAAAGTCAAATTGTTTTGGTCATGAGGAAGCCTGAGCCCCACGGGCTGCGCAAAAACACTATCTATGGCGGTGTAGTGCCCTTGCCATTCTTCGGCGGTCCAGCTTACCGGTTGCAAAAAGAGATAAATTTTAGAAATTCCTACCCAAGCGGCCTTAGGCTTTCGAAAAGGCTGTGGATGGTCGAAGCGGTGCACGCCCTGAATGGTACCCATCCAAATGCGGCCACGGCTGTCACGATAAATGGCAGCCGCATTGCTTTCTCTTGCAGAAAATCCCTCCTCTGCTTGAAAAGAGCGGCGCTTCACCACTTCGCCCCGCTCATTGACCTGCCAGCAGTTGGCGCCTTGTTGAGTACCAATCCATAGCTTGTCGTCCACACAAAGAACCGAGTACACAATATGGCTATTGAGCCCCTGCTCCGTGCCGTAGGTCCGGAACTGCTTGCCATCGAAGCGAAGAAGCCCCCCCAGGCAGGCAAACCACACATTGCCCCAAGCATCTTCGGCAGCTTGCAATACATAGTCGTTTGGCAAATGCACTGTTTCACGTGTGTAGTGTGTCCACTCACCACCGGGCGATAAAGCCGAAATGCCATAGGTAGTGCAGACCCATAAAGTGCCTTTACTGTCTTTCAGCGTATAGCGCACGAAGTTGCTGGGCAAGCCAACCGATTGCGCGTCATAATGGCGCAGCGTGTCGGGTGTTTTTTCGTAGAGTCCATTCCCCAAAGTAGCAATCCAGAAAGTAGATGCTTCCGGTTCATACAATATATGTGCTATTTGCTTGGCACCTTCCAATCCGTATTTGCCACCGGCATTTATGAATTGCCCGGTACGCACATTGTATTCCCACAAGCCATAATGCGTGCCCAGCAACAAAGTGTCGTCATTGAGTGGAATAATGGCAGTAACTCTTCCCAAGAAAGGCAGCACTTGCTTGCTTTCTGCCCGTACCATGCGCTCCGCTTCTTCATCGTAGTGGTACAAACCCAAGCTGCCGGAAGTACCAATCCAGATGTTGTTTTGTTTGTCTTCGGCAATGCTCCAGACTTCACCCCGCACCAAGCCTTCCGGCTCGCCGTAATGCAAGAAAGAGTCTTCTTGATAAAAAAGCAGTTGGTTGTTGTTTGTGCCTATCCAAAAGTCGCCCCGCGAGTCTTGATAAATAAAATTGATGCTATTGGCCGGAAGCCCGTGTGCTTCATCCCAGCGGCACTTCACCCGTCCTTCGTGTGTGCATATCAAAGAGCCATCGCGTAGGATCCACCAATAAAACCCTTTTTTATCACGAAATAACTTAACCGCGGTAGATACTTCATCACTTTCGGGCAGCACTTCCATGGTGCCATCGGTATGCGCCCGGTAAACAACAAAAGAGTCAGTGGCCACCTCCATCGAAAGAATGACCGAACCGGCATCACCTGCCCATAATAAACGCTTCACAAGCGGAAAAACTTCTTTACCGTCTTTTGGCTTGGGCGCCAGCCACACGGTATCTGACCGCCCACTCTCCGGAGCACTATAAAATAAACCGTGAACATTGCTTACCCATAGATGTTGCCGGGCATCCATGAGCAAGTCAGGCAAGTAGCCGGAAACAGAGTACAAGCCCAAGGGCAACTTTTTCTCTTGAAAACGTCCGTTTTCATAGTGAATCAATTTCACTTCGCCGTACTCGGTGCGCACCCACGCCCACCAGTCTTTTCCACTTTTGCCCAACCACACTTTGAAGGCAACGCCATGAGGGAACCCTTCCTTTTGCGAAAAGGAAGTAAAGCGTTGCCCATCGAAGCGGGACACGCCCCGCTCTGTAATGCACCAAAGGTAATTGTCGGTGGTGAGCAGCAGCCGGTGCACGCGGTTATTGACCAATCCTTTGCGCTCATCCCACACTTCAAACTGATGGCCGTTCCAACGCACCAAGCCCCCTAAAGTAGCCGCCCACAGACGGCCATAACGGTCTTCCAGCAAATCTTCTATTTGTGACTGTGGCAAGCCCTCTTCCACGCCATAGCTACGAAAGGCATAGTGTTGGGCCTGTCCCCATGCGGGACAAAAAAACGCTACGCACGTAAAGAGTTGAAAAAGGACAGTTGTTAAGCCTTCATCTATAAAACTTCTTTTTATACTCATCCCCTTTACTATTCTTAATAAGCCTAATAAGCCACAAGCTTGCTTGACAAGGTGTTCATTCACATCGAAACCGACGCTTCTTATTACAAGATAGTTTTTTAAAGGTAAAAAAGCAATAAAACAGGCAGTGGTCCTATTGAAAAAACAAATTTCAATGTAATGCAGGCAAATATCCTGCCAAAAAGAAACAGCAAGGGCGCTGAAGCAAACCTTCAACGCCCTTAGTTATCTTTATGCAGCCTTACAATTACGGCGTCCAAGTATTATTGCCATAATTTATATCCATCATCAGTTTGTCCGGATCCAAGGTGATGGCACTAATACGCGAGGTTGTAGGCAAACGCAATTCCTTGGTATTCCCTTTCATCCATATTTCCACAGAGAACTGCAGGCGGTGCACCTTGCCGTTTTCCTCTTTTACTTCCATCACCACCGGCATCAGCAGTTCGCCTTTGTTTTCAAGCGCCACAATAGCCCCTTTGGCAGGGTCGTCGTCCACATATTTTACTTTACTTACTGCCTGGTCCAGTGCCCAAGTTTCATAGAACCAGCCCCGCCAAAACCAATCCAGCTCTTCGCCGGCCACATTTTCTATGGTATTGAAAAAGTCAATGGGCGTAGGATGCTTATAAGCCCAAGCGTTTATGTAGGCACGGAAAGCACGGTCGAAGCGCTCGGGACCCAAAATCACTTCACGCAGCAAAAACAAACCATAGCCGGGTTTGAAGTAAGCTGTAATGCCCAAGTTGCTGTCATCTACCACATCAGGATAGGTGGCTATGGGCTCACGGTTAGGCGAAAGGAAAATGTATCCTGCCAAGCGCGAGGCATATTGCAAGTAGTCCGATTGTTTATATTCCCCGTTGTTGAAAGCTATGGTGCTGTAATGATTGATAAAGGTATTGAAGCCTTCGTCCATCCAAGGATAGAGACGCTCGTTGTTGCCCACAATCATAGGGAACCAGTTGTGCCCAAATTCGTGGTCTGTTACGCCCCATAAATCATCGCCTTCATCCGACCACTTACAGAAGCTCACCCCCGGGTATTCCATGCCGGCAACAATACCGGCCACATTCACCGCCGTAGGGTAAGGGTATTCATACCACATCGTAGAGTAGTGCTCAATGGATGCCTTGGTGTATTCAGTAGAGCGTTGCCAGCCCTTCATGCTTTCGTGCGGATAGCATGAAATAGCCAAGGCTTTGCGCCCACTGGGCAAGTTGATGCGGGCAGCATCCACAATGAACGCCTGCGAAGCGCCAAAAGCCACATCGCGCGCATTTTTCATTACATAATGCCAGGTAACCTTACCACGACGTGCACGCTCCAGCATTTTGATTTTCTTCTCTACATCTTTGGCAGAAATGATGGTTACCGTTTTGTCGCTGTTTTGGGCTTTCTCCCAAGCTTTCAGCTCTTCGGCAGAATATACCTCTTTGGGGTTTTGCAGTTCGCCTGAACCAATCACCACCACGCCGGCAGGTACCGTGATTTTATAATCGAAGTCGCCGTATTCGAGGTAAAACTCGCCGGCACCCAAGTAAGGCTCCACATTCCACCCGCTAATGTCATCATACACACACATACGCGGATACCACTGCGCCATTTCATACACCCATCCGTGTTCAAACTGCTTGCGTCCCATACGGTCGGCACCATACTCGGGTATGTCGAAAGCATACTCTATGGTAATGGTGGTTTTTCCTCCCTTAGGGGCAAGCGGGGCAGCCAAGTCAATACGCATGCGCGTGTCAGACACTATGTATTGTGCCTCTTTGCCATTTACTTTCACTGACTTCAACTCATAGCCATTGGTGATGCTTCCTATATGACGCCCCCCTTCTACGGGCATGGTGGCAGTGCCACGTGAGTCGGCTTTGAATTTATTTTGGTCTAATTGCAGCCACACGAAAGGCAGAGCATCGGGGCTGTTGTTGGTGTAATCGATGGTTACCTTGCCTTCCAGACGGTGCTTGTCGGTAAGCAGCTCAGCTTCAATGCGGTAATCGGCACGGTTCTGCCAGTATTCCGGTCCGGGAAATCCCGACGCCGAGCGATAAGGCGTGGCTCTAAAGTCGAACAGTTTGTCGAACTTAGGCTGTTGGTTTTTGATTTGCGCCCAAGCTGCCAAATGCAAAGCCATAAGCACAAACAATGCGGTGAGTCTTCTCATAAAAGAATTCGTTTTTATTTCTTTTAACTCAAAAATCAAAAAAATATTACTACAATGCAAAGAAAGTGTTGCTTTTTGAAAAGCAGAGATGCTTATTTAAACCATAGTTGGTGTATTATTGAAAGGGTGGCAGAAAAAGCATCGAAGCGATACGGTGGTGTTTGAGCTGTTTTTTTAAAAAACACACAAGAGCGCGCAGCTGCCTGACAACTGCACGCTCCTGCAAAACTGCGGGGTGTTAAGACAAGCCCTCAAACTGCTCGAGAAAACGCCAGTCGTTTTCAGTGAATAAGCGCAAGTCTTTGATTTGATATTTGAGCATGGTAATGCGCTCCAAGCCCATTCCAAAGGCAAAGCCGGTGTATTGCTCCGGATCTATTCCGCAATTCTTCAGCACGTTGGGGTGAATCATGCCTGCCCCGCCGATTTCTACCCAGCCGGTATATTTACATATGTTACATCCTTTGCCTTTGCATATATTGCATGAGATATCCAGCTCGGCACTTGGTTCCGTAAATGGGAAGTAAGAAGGGCGCAGGCGTATTTGGGTGTCTTTACCAAACAACTCTTTGGCAAAATGATAAAGCGTTTGTTTTAAATCAACGAAGCTTACCGCCTTGTCTATAAAGAAGCCTTCAACTTGATGAAAAATACAATGGGCGCGTGCCGAAATGGCTTCATTGCGGTACACCCTGCCAATGGAAAACATACGCATGGGCGGTTGTGTGTTTTCCATCACGCGTATTTGCACCGACGAGGTGTGGGTGCGCAGCAAAATATCGGGGTCACGCTCAATAAAGAAAGTGTCTTGCATCTCCCGTGCCGGGTGGTCAGCCGGGAAGTTCAGTCCGGTGAAGTTATGAAAATCGTCTTCTATTTCGGGTCCGTCCGCCTGGCAAAAGCCCATACGCTCAAGAACCTGCACTATCTGACGCCGCACGATGGTGAGCGGGTGCACGCCGCCCATCGGTTCGGTGAGCGGAGGCAAGGTAAGGTCAATGGGGGGCTCTACCACTTCGGGCACTTGCTCGAGGCGTTCCTTATGGCTGCGCCATTTCTCTTCTGCCAGCTGCTTCAGTGCATTGACGGCTGCCCCATAATTGCGGCGCTCCTCAGGGGCAATGTCTTTAATCTTGCCCATGAGGGCAGGAATCGCTCCTTTTTTGCTAAGATATTGTTGACGAAACTGCTCCAGTGTCGTTTCATTGGTGATTTCGAAGGCTTCTACTTCTTTTTTTAGTGCTTCTATATTTTCGTATGCCATGGTTTGCATGAGGCTTTGAGGTTGTGTTGTTACAGTTTCAATGAAATGCCAAATATAGGTATATCGCAGCGTAAGCAAAAGCAGGGAATGGCTTTTCGTTTTTTATTCCAGCTTCAGTGGCAGTGGTTCCAAACGGTACCCCAAACGCTGCAATTGCACCAAAAGCCCTTCTTCGCCGACCAAATGTCCGGCACCTACCACAAAAAAAGCAGGCGCTTTCTGCATGATGGCTTCCATTTTCGGCAGCCAGCGGCGGTTGCGCTCCACTATCAACAAACGGTATTGTTGTTCATCGAAGTTTTCACGTAAAAGCTTTGCCATGCGTTTAAGATCTTGTTTTTTGTAGGCTTCTACGAGTTGAAGCGCTTTTTGCTTGTCGCTCTTTTGTGCGCTGCCATTCTTCACGTAATCGGCCAGTGTGCGGGCTTGCTCTTGCAACGACATGCTGCCGGTAAGCGCTTGTATCTGCTCTCTGACGGTCTCCAGTGCCCGCACTTCTTTGCCTGCCTCACGGGCTGTCCGTTGCAAGTACACATCCATGAGCCCATCCACATTCATGCTTGAAAAAGAAGAATCGCCTTGTGCTTGCATGCGTTCGGCTTCGTCTATGGTAGTAAACAGGAAATAAAGAAAGATGGGGCGCATGCGTCCAAAAAAGCCCAAGCCAACGCCCATTTTTTCCTGCATGTAGCGGTCAACGCGTTGATACTCTTCCGGCGACAGCAAGTCTTGTAAAGTAGTATCGCCGGGCATGACCATCTCGGCAAACAACTCAAACATGGCAGACGAGTTCATTTCCAGCTCACCTACAAACACGCTACTGTTGTCAAAAGCCTGTTTCACGGCTGCCTGCTCAAGCAGACGGCTGCCGTCATATACATGCATTGAGCCCAATAAGTAAGAAGGCTGCTGCAGTCCTTTGCCCGTAATTTTCCAAAATACTTGTGCCTGTGCTACCTGTGTCCACAGGGTAATCCACACGAAAACACAGCCGAGCCACCAAGAGGTTGTACGTTTCATTATCATAGCTTTAGGGCTTTAACACAACTTTTCCGAATATTTTTCCGTCGCGCATATCATTGAAAGCGGCAATGCCTTCGGCAAGAGGGCGCACCGAGTCAATGATGGGATGAATGCCATGTTGCTCTACGAATTGAAGCATTTCTTTAAACTCTTCATCGTTGCCCATGGTGGTGCCTTTGATGGTATATTGCCCGAAGAAGATACGCGGCATATCCGGCTTGGAAGGGCTGCCCAAGGTAGCCCCGTAGAACACCAGCGTAGCAGCCGGCTTCATTGTTTTTAACAGCAGGTTAAAACCATCGCCCCCGGCGCTGTCAATAATCACGTCGAAGCCGCCGGACATCTTTAAAAGCGCTTTGTGCCATCCTTCTTGTTTGTAGTTCACCCCGCCGGCTACGCCCAAGCTTTTCATCTTTTCAATTTTGGCATCGCTACCCGAAGTAACATACACCTCTGCACCCAAGGCAAGGGCAAACTGGCAGGCAAACTGTGCCACGCCCCCGCCAATGCCCGTTACCAACACGCGATGCCCTTTTTGCACTCCTCCTTTGCGACGCACCGCCCTGTAGGCTGTCAATCCGGCTAAGGGCAAAGCAGCAGCTTCTTCGTGGTTGAGGTGTGCAGGCTTGGGGTGCAAACGGTCAACGGGCACACACACATATTCAGCCAAAGTGCCATCGGAAGGCATGCCCAAAATGGTATATCGCTCCGATTGATATTCAGGATGGTCGCCCCAATTTTGATTAGGGTTAATCACCACCTCTTTTCCTATCCATGCTTCATCCTGTGGGCTGCCCACTGCTTCCACCGTACCACAAGCATCCGAGCCCAAAATGCAATCATAGGTCATGCCCGGATAAAGCGCCACACGAATCCATTGGTCGCGGTGGTTGAGCGCGGCAGCCGCTACTTTTACCAAAGCTTCACCTGCTTTGGGCATAGGCTTGGGGCGCTCGGTAAAAACAATGTCTTTCTTTTCGGAAGATAAAAAAATGGCTTTCATGCTTGATTAATTTGTTTTTTCGAAAAGTTAAGAAAAATAAACGTCTATCATGAAAGAGATGAGGCTAAGAGCGGAAGCCTTTGTTTGTTGTTTTATGCTTGCCGGGCAACGGCACACCCACCGCCCGGTATATCTCCTGCCTGCTTAGCAGGCGCACCTCGCCGGCTTCCTTCATTTGCAGACGGGACAAAGACAAACTGCCGACGGCTGCCCGCACCAAGCGAAGCGTAGGGAAGCCCACGGCGGCGGTCATACGGCGCACCTGCCGGTTTTTGCCTTCATGCAAGCCAATAGACAACCACGAAGTAGGCACCGACTTGCGAAAGCGTATGGGGGGCACACGTTCGGGCAAGTCCGGTGCTTCGATGCGCGCCACACGGGCAGGCAGCGTTTGATAAGGCTTGCCTTTCAAGCGAATGCTTACCCCCTGTTTTAACTGCTCAATAGCTTCGTCCGTTACGATGCCTTCCACCTGTACCCAATACGTTTTCTCTACCTTGAAGCGGGGCGAGAGCAAACGGCTCTTCAAAAAGTTGTCGTTGGTAAGCAACAGCAGCCCTTCGCTGTCTTTATCCAGGCGTCCGACCGGGTAAACATCCGGCGGAAAGTCATACAGGCATGCCAAGGTGAGATCTCCCTCCTGCTCGACTGTGAATTGGCTAAGCACCCCGTATGGCTTGTACACCACAAAATAATAGAACTGCCCCCGGCTATTCTTCATCCGCTTCAATGTCTTTTATTACCTCTTCGAAGTCATCGGTTGCCTTCAGGACTTCCCAAGTGTGATCTGAAAGCAAGCGTGCCGTGGCGCAGTAGGCTTCGTAAGGGATGCTTTTGCCCCACTCTTCCGGCGCAATCAAGGATAAAACATATTGCTCACCGCTGCGACGGTACAGATGATATTCCTTGCCTACGATGGGCTCGAAGCCCATTTCTGCAGTATAAATCAATTCCGATATACGTTTGCGCACTTGCAAGGCTTTGGCTTGGCGCAACAGCACTTCTACCTGCTCATAGATTTGCTGCATCTGCCGTTCGGTTTGGTCATACATAGCCGCCAAGGCACGCCCTTTCAGCTTGCCTTTGTCTTCGGGCTTGATGACCACCCCACCCCGTGTATGGGCATAAGGCAAGGTACCCGGTCTGTCTGTGATATGGTCGGGATTGATGGGATTGACAAACTCCTCCCCTTCTGTTTTTTTCTTTTGCTTTGCCATGAAAACCACTCCTTTATTCAACATTCAAAACAGCTGTAAAGATACAATGGTTTAGCTACAAACAGAGAAAAGTACGGGCATTTGCCTGCTGCAAGCTTGTAAAAACCACCACCCAAGTTTAACTTTAGTTAAGTTGCCGCTGATAATCAAAGCATTAAAACTCTTTACGCCATGAAAAAAAGCCTGCTGTATATGTGGCTGCTCGTGATTTGCAGCCCCCAAGTCTTTGCCCAAAAGGCATATGAGGAATTTATCGATAAAGCATATGCCCATGCAACAGAAGAGCGCTACGATTCTGCCATTTTTTACATGGAACGGGCACTGCCCCTGCTCAAACAAGATACCGATGCCTCGCCGGAGGTGCTCATTGAAGCCTACCACAAACTCGGGGAATTTTACTACCTGCTAAAAGAGTACGAAAAAGCCATTGAGGTCTTAGAGGAAGGCTTGCAAGCATGCCATCAACACCTCGGGGAGTACACAATCGATTGCGCCGTACTGAGTGAAAATACCGGCTATTTGTATTGCAACCTTTTGTTGTATGAGTCGGCATTGCCCCCATTGCTGCACAGCCTTGAATCATATGCACGGCTCTATGGCAAAAGCAATTATGAGTACCTGAGCACAAGCCTCTATACCATACAAGGCGCGCTGAAGTCCGGCAATTTCGACTTGGCGAAGACTCTGGTGCAAGAAGCAGATTCTCTACTGCAAGGCATTACCATGGAGTCATGGAATAGCGAGCCCGAAGTGCTCTATAAACTGCAAATTAACCAACAGATAGCGCAGGCCATATTGTATGAAGCAGAAGGGCAGTATGAGCGGGCACAGGAAATATATCCTAAATTGGCAAGCCGGGTGTATAATTTGTATCAATCCCCCTATGAATATGCTTTGTCTATTAAAACAGACTATACCCTTGCCAGGGACCGGACGGGGCGCTACATAGCCTCGCCGGCGGTGGCGCCTGCCAATCTTGTCTCTTGGCATTTAATGGCTGCGCTGATACAACAAGATTTCCCCGCCAATCCCCCCGTCGCCCTGGGCGAGGTGTACTTAAACCTGAGTGAGTGGTATGCCAGTGAAGATATCAACAACGCAACACAAGCCGCCTTGTACGAAGAAAAAGCAGTTGTTGTTTTTCGCGCCAACCCACCCAGTCACTCTTACGCTTACTTTCTTGCCCGCAAAGGCTCCAATTACCGGAAACAAGGGAACTATGAACTTGCACTAAAATACACGCAACAAGCTTTAAAGGTATCCGAAGCAAGCATGCCCTTGGACCGCCCCAACCCAAAAGAAATCCAAAAAGCCGAAATGAAAGTGCTGGAAACGGGGATTCCATTGATGGGCAAAAACGCCAGATACTTTCTTCGGAAAAAAGAAAACTTCAGCTCCTACGAGGGCTTCTATTATAAAACGCACCTCGACATACTCATGGAACTTTACCATACCGGCATAGAAGCGGGAAATAATGATATAGCCCTGCACAGCATAAAAGAAGCGACTCGTTTCACTGCAAAATATTATGGCAAACAACATCCCAAATACGCCGACTGCTTATATGAGCAAAGTGTCTTGCTTTACTTCCTTCTGAATCAGCAGAAGAAAAAAGCCATCCGGCTTGCCAAACAAGCACTCAAGGTCTATGAAAGAGCCTACAACCTCAGCCCGGAGGCACCAAGGTTTGTTTCCGATAATGACTACTTGAACGTATTGAGACAGCTTGCCATTTACATGCATAATGAAGAGCGGCAACAGGCAATGATAGAATACCGGAAACGTATTTTGGACTTTTATGAGCAACACCAAGAGCAAAGCGGCTGGAACAACAATATAGCAATACCGGAAAGCTACTTGGAATTGGCAAAGGTTTACCTCGAAAACGGCGAGCTGCCAGCCGCCAAAAAGTACGCCCTGAATGTCATAGAATACCTCAATAAACACCCTTTAAAAGGTGAAGACACCCCCACCCCGGACTATTACTATGTCACCCCATACCTTCTGTTGGGCAACATACACACTCAAGAGCAGGACTATGAAGCAAGCTTCCGGTGCTATCAAAAGGCAATTACACTTTTAGACTCGCTCAACACTCCGGAATCGAAATATGTGGAAGTGCTGTTGAAAGCAGGCGAAAATTTTCTGGCATGGGGCAAGCCCGACGAAGCCGGACGCTGTTATGCTTCCGCCTATCAAATCATTGAAGAAGAAATAGGAACCGGCAGCTACGACTATGCGAACTACTGTTATCATATGGGCTTGTGGCACCAAGCAAAGGGCGAATACCGCAAATCAGAAGAGTTTTTGCAAAAGGCAAAAAAGCTCACAAAGCAGTTAAATGTCAAAGATATTCATGAGTTGCAACGAAAAATAGAAGAAGCGATGGGCACCAACCGGCGCCTGTCGAGCGCCTCTCAAAACTAAAAGCAAAGAGGGATTTGCTGCCGCTTCCTCACTCATTCAGGAGGAGCGGCAGCATCCTAAAAACAAAGTTCATTCAGGCAGGTTTTACGCATGGATGACTCCGGACCCCAGCAGCTCATTGCCTTCATACCATGCCACAAACTGCCCGGGCGTGATACCACGCACCGGTTTTTCGAAAGTAACATACAAGCCCTCTTCGCGCATGTGCAGCTGTGCGGGCATCAAAGGCTGGCGATAGCGAATGCGCGCCATATAGCTTCGCGACTCGCCCGGCTGCATGCGCAAGTCTTCACGCAGCCAATGCACCTCATCGGCGCGTACAAATAAGCCTTTGCGGTGCAAACCCGGATGGTCGTCGCCTTGCCCTACATATACGATGTTCTTTTCCGTATCAACAGAGAGTACAAACAAAGGCTTTTCCTTTCCGCCTATACCCAAACCCTTGCGCTGCCCTACGGTGAAGTAGTGGGCGCCTATGTGCTCACCTACAGGCTCGCCCATCTCTTCTGAGAAGACATAAGGGGCACAAAGGACATCAAGCGCAGTTGCTTGTCCGTTGGTGGCAAACGCAGGGGCACCGGCCGGAATTTCTATCACCTTGCCTTTTTTAGGTTGAAGTTTTTGCTGAAGGAACTCCGGCAGTTTTATTTTTCCGACAAAGCACAAGCCCTGCGAGTCTTTTTTCTTGGCAGTTACGAACCCTTCCCGTTCGGCAATGGCGCGCACTTCTTTCTTTTGCAGATGCCCAATGGGAAACAAAGCCTTACTTAGCTGTTCCTGATTGAGCTGACACAAGAAGTAGCTTTGGTCCTTGTTGGGATCGGCCCCCGCCAGCAGGCGATAGATGGTTTTTCCGTCTTTTTCGATGCTATCTTTTTGACAATAGTGCCCTGTTGCCACAAAATCGGCGCCCAGCCGCATGGCAGCTTGAAGAAAAACATCGAACTTGATTTCCCGGTTACACAACACATCGGGATTGGGCGTGCGCCCCCGCTCATACTCGGCAAACATATAATCCACGATGCGCTTTTTATACTCGGCACTCAGGTCTATCACATGGAAAGGAATGCCCAAAGCTTCGGCAACCAACAAAGCGTCGTTGCTGTCTTCTACCCAAGGGCACTCGTCGTGCAGGGTTACGCTCTCGTCATGCCAGTTGCGCATGAACATACCAATGACTTCATGCCCTTCTTGCGCAAGCAAGTAAGCCGCCACACTGGAATCTACACCGCCCGACATGCCCACTACGATTCTTGCCATAGTTCTTTCTGATGATGGTTTATGGTGGTTCTACAATGCAAAAATACCATTTTAAAACGTCCTGTATAAAATAACTGTTCCCGTTGCTTAGCCGGGCAGAAAAAAAAATAGGGCTGCCTCTTGGAAGCAGCCCTATGGTTCATACTTAATCAATACCTTATGAATCGGCTTTTTCTTGTTTGCGGATAGAGAGCTCCAATTCGTCTCCTTCTCCTTTATAGTCTGCCACTAAGGTATCGCCTTCTTCTATTTCGCCTTTCAGTATTTCCTCAGCAATAGGATCTTCCAGGTATTTCTGAATGGCTCGTTTCAACGGGCGTGCCCCATATTGCGGGTCGTAGCCTTTTTCGCTGAGGAAGTCTTTGGCAGCTTCGGTAAGCTCTATGTGGTATCCCAGCTCTTCGATACGCTTGAAGACATCCTTCAATACAATATCGATGATTTGATGGATGTGCTCTCTTTCCAAAGAGTTGAACACAATCACATCATCCAGGCGGTTCAAGAACTCAGGCGAGAAGGCTTTCTTCAAGGCACTTTGAATGGTGGACTTCATGATTTCGTCCATGCTTTCGGCTTTTGCCTTGGTAGTAAAGCCAATGCCTGTACCGAAATCTTTCAGGTCACGCACCCCAATGTTGGAAGTCATGATGATGATGGTGTTTTTGAAATCCACACGGCGTCCCAAGCCGTCGGTGAGCACCCCGTCATCGAGTACTTGCAACAAGATGTTAAATACATCGGGGTGTGCTTTTTCGATTTCATCGAGCAGCACTACCGAATAGGGCTTGCGGCGTACCTGTTCGGTCAACTGACCACCTTCTTCATAGCCCACATAGCCGGGAGGCGCACCAATCAAACGGCTTACCGAGAATTTCTCCATGTATTCGCTCATGTCGATGCGGATGAGCGCATCTTCACGGTCGAAGAGATATTCGGCCAAAGCCTTGGCTAATTCGGTTTTACCTACCCCGGTAGGACCCAAGAAGATGAACGAACCGATAGGACGTTTGGGGTCTTTCAAGCCTACACGCGTACGGCGGATGGCACGCACCAGCTTGTCTATAGCCGCATCTTGCCCTACGACTCGTTTTTTCAATTCATCAGCCATATGCAACAACTTCTGGCTTTCGGCTTGTGCCACACGGGTCACCGGGATGCCCGTCATCATCGCTACCACCTCGGCCACATGCTCTTCGGTTACGGTGTAGCGCTTGCGCTTGGCTTCTTCTTCCCAAGCAATCTTGGCTTTTTCAAGCTGCTGAATCAGCTTTTTCTCTTTGTCGCGCAGTTGAGCCGCCTCTTCATATTTTTGGCTTTTCACCACGCGGTTTTTCTCTTCTTTTACCTTTTCTATCTCTTCTTCCAACTTCAAAATGTGCTCGGGCACGTGAATGTTGGTGATATGCACCCGTGCACCTACCTCATCGAGCACGTCAATGGCTTTGTCAGGCAGGAAGCGGTCGGTAATGTAGCGATCCGACAACTTCACACATGCCTCTATTGCCTCGGGCGTATAAATCACGTTGTGATGCTCTTCGTAGTGCTCTTTGATATTGTTCAATATCTGCAAGGTCTCTTCCGGCGTGGGCGGGTCAACCATTACCACTTGGAAACGACGCGCCAAGGCACCGTCTTTTTCAATGTATTGGCGGTATTCATCCAAGGTAGTTGCGCCGATGCATTGGATGTCGCCCCGTGCCAGCGCGGGCTTGAACATGTTCGAAGCGTCGAGCGAACCTGAGGCACCACCGGCACCAACAATGGTATGCAATTCGTCGATGAACAAAATCACATCGGGCGATTTTTCCAGTTCGTTCATGACGGCTTTCATGCGCTCTTCGAACTGGCCACGGTATTTGGTGCCTGCCACCAGCGAAGCCAGGTCCAGTGTTACGATACGCTTATTGAAAAGCACACGCGACACTTTGCGCTGCACGATGCGCAAAGCCAAGCCTTCGGCAATGGCTGTCTTACCTACCCCGGGCTCACCAATAAGCAAGGGGTTGTTCTTTTTGCGGCGGCTGAGTATTTGTGCCACACGCTCTATTTCCTTTTCCCGCCCAATGATGGGGTCCAGCTTGCCTTGTTCGGCCATTTTGGTCAGGTCGCGCCCAAAGTTATCCAATACGGGGGTTTTGGATTTTTCCCCGCCTTTGGACTCGCGCCCTCCGCCAAACATGCGGCTTTCTTCATCAGGATCATCCGATTCCAAGGATGCCTTGGGTTGATTTTGGTATTCAAGCATTTCTCTTACTATCTCATAAGTGACGTTGAACTGATGCAGCACCTGGCTTGCCAAGGTGTCTTCATCGCGCAAAATAGACAACAGCAGATGCTCGGTGCCTATAATGTTGGTTTTAAAAATTTTGGCTTCGAGATAAGTGATTTTCAACACCTTCTCCGAAGCACGGGTAAAGGGAATATTGGCAATATTCTTCACGTTGTTTACTGCGGTACCACGGGTAGCCCGTTCGATGGTAGCACGCAGCTCGTCCAACGGAACACCCAGTTTTTTCAATATGCTAATGGCTACGCCTTCGCCTTCACGAATCAAACCCAGCAACAGGTGTTCCGTGCCTATATAGTCGTGCCCCAAGCGCAATGCTTCTTCGCGGCTTAGGGAAATGACCTCTTTTACTCGATTTGAAAATTTTGCTTCCATGTGCTTGTCCTCCGGAACAATTTAATGTTGTAATATACGTTTTCACGTCCAATTTATCAAATTAAAAAGCTACTCTTTCGCTGAGCGGTAGCTGCACCCCTTGCCGCAGGTACAACCTGGCGGCGGGTCCCATACAAAAGAGTACATCTAATATACTTAAATTTGGTACAAATTTAGCACCAAAGTTTTGCGTATAAGGCTCACAAGTGATGTTTAAATGCTGTTTTTTCTTGGGATGCAACACATTTCTCATATCAACGAGTTCTAAATCAGTAACTTGCTGCCCATCATAATAGGCTGTGCTGTATGTAAAACGATTGGGCAGCTGTAAAAGTTTGAGACAAGTTGTCAGAATTTCCTGCTGCAGCTGCAGCAAAGTTGTCATGGGTTTCTCCAAAATTGTCAGTATTTCGGGGGCAAAGTATTCAAAGAAAGGGGCTTTTCTATAGGCTGCCTCTATGGCACGTATATGGTCTTTTTGCCATGCGTGGCGGTTGTCTATTTCTATAGTATGCAAAGGGCGCTTCCACGGTTTACACACCGGCACCGACAAGCTCCACACACCTTTATCGGTCAGTATCTCACAGCGGTTACGGTAAGATTGTTTTTCATAATGAGCATGAATATCCAGCAGCACCTCTTCTGCCTGCATGTACAACACCCAAAACGCAACGGACGGAAAATAATGCGGTTCAATAAGGACTCTTTTCATAAAGGCACAATCATCTGATTTACAAAGGCAAATTTCTTCTTTTTGAGGCTACCTTGCAAATTTAGCTTCAAGTTATTTGTATTTATTCTAAATAAACATTTACTTTGTGGCGTTATCTAAAACAAGTCTAAATTAAAACAACAATATCTATGAGAAAGATTCTCCTTGCTGCAAGCATCGCATTTTTGGGGTTGAGCGCCTGCAAAAAAGACGATGAGAAGTCTCCTTTGCAAGTTCCCTCCACTTATGAGTCGGCCAATTACGACGCCAATGTGGCTGCCGAAAAAGCCATCTTGGAAGACTTGGCTGCCCTGAAAGCAGCCATCAAAGCTGCTTCGGAAAGCAACCCCTTAGATGAAGCAAGCTTAAAAGCTATTTATGAAGGAAGTGATTTACAGGCGGCTACCTCTGCTTACTACAACACACAGGTGCTCAGCTACTTGAAAGAAGTGGCAGATGCCAGCACGGGGGGCGCCTACGACATGAAAACAGAGGGCAAAGCCCAAAACGGCAAAGGCGGCTTCTTCGGTGGACGTCTGTTTGAAGAAGGTGGTTTGGAATTGATAGAGCTGATTGAAAAAGGTCTGTTTGAAGCAGCACTCTACAATCATGCCTACAGCATCACCCAAAAAACCGAACTGACTGCTGCCGATATTGACCGTCTGGTAGCCATTTTTGGCGCCCATCCTTCTTTCCCCAATAGCAGTGACGGAAGCAAACACGAGCATCCTGACAGCTATGCTGCCAAGTACGCTGCCAAGCGTGACAAAAACGACGGCAATGGTTTCTATACCAACATTAAAAATGCTTTGTTAACTGCCCAAGCGGCCGTAAAAGCAGGCAAAGCGTATGATGCAGAGTTGCGTGCAGCCCTGAAAATTTATTTGACCAACTGGGAAAAATCTTGTGCAGCCACTGTCATCAACTACCTGTACAGCGCGCAAAGCAAGCTGACTGCCACCAATCCTTCGGACAGTGACTTGGCAAGTGCCCTTCACTCTTATGCCGAAGCAGTTGGTTTCTTGCACGGATGGCGCCAATTGCCTCAAGATGCACGCACCATTACCGACGCGCAAATTGATGAAATATTGAACATATTGAAAGCACCTGCACAGGGCGAAGCTTCGGCTTACCTCTTTGTAACCGACACCTTTAACCAGGTAGGCAAGCTGACCGAAGCCATCAACAAAGTAAAAGAAGTATATGGCTTCACCGATGCAGACTTGGAAGACTTCAAAAAAGACTGGGTGGCAGAGCAAGGCAGATAGTTTTCTCCGCTCTTTTTCACCGCTTGCCAAAGGCGTGCTTTATAGCATGCCTTTGGTGCATTTTGATTTTACATATCTTTTCTTTGCTTTAAAGACAAATAAAACGACCTGCTCATGAAAAAGTTTCCCCAACAAATAAGCCTCGCAATCATAGTGCTTGCCTGCTTGCTTGGACTTACTGCCTGCAATTCGAAAAAAGAGAACAGTCCGCAGAATTTTGACCGGCGGGGCTTGCTGGAAAATGTAGCCAACAATTTGATAAGCCCTGCTTTTGACAGCCTGCATAGCGAAGCCACAGCGTTGCAAGCCGCTACACAAAACTTTGTGAATGCGCCCTCGCTTGGCACACTCGAAGCCTTGCAAACGCAATGGATACAAACCTACACCACGTGGCAGTCTGCCAACATGTATAACTTCGAATTTCTGATTGAGCCCAATACACTCGATAAAAGTTTATTCGAAGAGATAGGCGCATTTCCGGTAGATAGTGCACTGATTGAGCAATACATCAGTCAAGGGGATTACAGCTTTGCCAACTTCAACCGGGATACACGTGGCTTTTTGGCAATGGACTACCTGCTCTTTCGCACCGACGGCAACCAACAAGCCATTGTTGATGCTTTTACCAATGACAACAAGCGTGGCTTGTACTTAAAAGCAGTAGCAGACCACCTGCTGGCTAAGATAGAGCAGAGCCGTAACCGATGGCTCGAAGCCAAAGCCTCGTTCATTGCCAACGACGGCACGGATGCCGGCAGTTCTCTTACTCTCCTGTTCAATCAATTCAACCTGGGCTATGAACGCATCAAAAACTTCAAACTGGGCATTCCATTGGGAAAAAGAGCCCCACAAACCTCACCCGCACCTATGTACGTAGAGGCATACTACAGCGGCATATCGCTGGATATGATTCGTGCCAACATGAAAGCCATAGAGAATATTTGGCGGGGCGTAGGCGCTGACGGGCAAGACGGCTTGGGCTTTCAGGACTACCTGCTGGCTGTACCGGGCGGCAAAGAGTTGTCGGACAATACCGAAGCGCAACTGTCAATTATTTATCAAAAGCTGGATGCACTGGACAGGCAAACAAGACTCTCCACACTCATCGACACACAGTATCAAGCTGTAGAAGCGCTCCACAACGAAATGCTCAAGCATACGCGCTATTTCAAAAGTGACATGAGTTCCTTGTTGGGGCTGTATATCACCTACGACAGTGGCGACGGCGATTAAAATGCCTTTTCAGTATTTTCATTTCTTTAAAGGGCAACCTTCCTCCGGCTTGCCCTTTTCTTTTTAGTTTATTTCGAACCCAATGGCTATTTTTTTGTTCTCTAAAAAGAGAAAGCAAAAAAACGCACAAAAGTGCCGGATTCAATGGAAAACAAACGCTCTTTTGTAGAAAAAATAAGCCAAAGGCGCGAACCACTCAGTTTCATGCTATGGTTGGGACTCATTGGCATTTCCATCATGTTCGTATTTCTTAGCGCCATTTTTTTGAAATACCGCCTTGCCCTGCCGACGCTTCCTTTTGAAGTACCACGCCTGTTGGGCATAAGCACCTTCGTTATTCTTTGCAGCAGCCTTACACTGCAACAGGCATACAAGGCCTTTTTACAAGATGCTTATTTTGCCTATCGCTATCTGCTGGGCACCACCTTTTTGCTGGCAATGGCTTTTGGCGTCTGTCAATGGATGGGCTGGGAAAGTCTTTACCAACAAAACCTTGAACTCATGCGCAGCACGCCCCTGCATAGCCTGTTCTTTGTGATGGTGTTGCTGCATTTGGCACATGTGGGCATAGGTGGCTTGGTCTTGCTTTATTTTTTTGGCATTTCACTGCTTAAACTCAACTACGTGGACGCCTTTATTTACGCCATGAATCCCCCCAACCGCCTTTTTCTGCGCTTATTGGTGGTCTATTGGCATTTTATAGGGGGAATTTGGCTTTACCTTTACATCTTTTTTCAGTTTATGTAAAAAGGCAAAGCAACAAGGAACTTTTCTTATCAAGAAATTCTTACTATATTTGCCATATAAGCAAACAGTTTACATGTTTCACCCTAAAAATCAATTATCACTATGGAAAAAGTATTGGAAAACAATATCGGACTGGCAAACGAAGCAACTACGGCTGTTATTGAAAAACTGAACACACTACTTGCCACTTATCAAGTTTATTACCAAAACCTGCGTGGCTTTCATTGGAACATAGAAGGCGAAAACTTCTTCACTTTACATGCCAAGTTTGAAGAGCTTTACACCGGCGCACAGGCGATGATTGATACCATTGCCGAGCGCATTTTGACATTGGGCGGCACTCCGCTCCACACTTTTGCCGATTATATGGAACATGCTACCATTCAAGCAGCTAAAAATGTGCGCAGTGACAAAGAGTCTGTATCTACGCTCATTGAAAACATACAGGCTTTGGTAGCTCTTGAACGGGAAACACTTAAAGCAGCTGAAGAAGCCGAAGACGAAGGGACCATCGACATGTTGGCCGGCGACATCAAAGCCAAAGAAAAAGACTTGTGGATGCTGCGTGCTTTCCTCAAACGGCAGTGAGCATTTACTTATTCCTTTCGGCTTATGCAGAAGAGAAGCTCACCGGCAGCTTCTCTTTTTTTCATTCTACAAGGTGCTAAATAGACAAAAAAACAAAAGCCACCCCATGAAAGGTGGCTTTTTGTGGACCCTGCTGGGCTCGAACCAGCGACCCCCTGATTATGAGTCAGGTGCTCTAACCAGCTGAGCTAAGGGTCCGCATCGCACTTCGTTGCGCGATTTCGATTGCAATTTTACGCATTCCTGTCTGAACTTGCAACAATAGCAGCAAAAAAATAATGCCCTATGCATTTAAAAAGCGGTATATCAAGCGTTTAAAGCGCGAAAAAATAGATATAAGCCGGCATGGCTATATATTAGCAAATACAAGCATTGTTTTAGATATTTGCAAGACACAAATAAAAGAAAACGGACGTGCAACTACCTTCGTATTTACTTTTTGACTTGGGCGGGGTGATTATCAATATCGATTTTGAACGCAGCATGCAAGCTTTTTATCCCCTCCTGCTGCCCGAATACCAACCACAGCTGCAATCGTGGAATGATTTGGCGCAACGCCCTTTCTTTCATGATTACGAATGTGGCCAAATAGATACGCCTACTTTTTATTCGCATCTAAAACAGTATATGCGTCCGGGGGTTTCTATTGAAGAAATAGAAAATGCCTGGATGGCTCTGCTGCTCGACATCCCTGCCGGGCGTGTACGGTTGTTGCAAAGATTGCGCACCGCCGGCTACCGCCTGATGCTGTTGAGCAACACCAATCCTGCGCATATCGAACGTATAGAAGCGATGTTCAACCGGCTTCATGCCACTTCTTTTTACAAGCTGTTCGACGACTTGTTTTTCTCCTATGAAATAGGCTACACCAAGCCGGACAGCCGGGCATTTCAATATGTGCTCGATAAAAGCAAGGCGCAAGCAAATGACATCCTTTTTATTGATGATAGCGCAGCCAATACAGAAGCGGCAGCCCAAGTGGGCATGCATACTTATCTTGTACCACAAAACCAATTGGATATAGCCAAGTTTTCAGCCTATGAAATACAGAAATCGTAAGACAAAAGGAAGCATACATTTGCTTTTGTTTGTACTGACATTTATTACTACCACCATTGCCGGCGCTGAATGGATACATGGCAAGCCGCTCATCGACTGGAGCAAAGGCAGTCTGGCCGAATGGGTCAATAGCCGCACCATTGGCAGCGGCTTGCATTATTCGCTTCCTCTGTTGCTGGCGCTTAGCTTTCATGAGTTCGGGCATTATTTCACCGCCCGGCATTATCATATCCGGGTTACACTCCCTTACTATCTCCCTTTTTGGTTTTTCGACTTCAGCAGCAGTATTGGCACCATGGGTGCTTTTATCCGGATAAAAGAGCGCATGCGAAGCCGCAAGCAGTTCTTCGATGTGGGCATTGCCGGTCCATTGGCCGGTTTTGTCGTGGGCTTGGGCATTTTGTACTATGGCTACACGCACCTCCCCCCCCGCTCTTATGTGCTGGAAATACACCCGGAATATAAGACCATGCCGGGCTACCAAGTGTATGGTGACGACTACAGCAAGTATGCCTACCAAGCCGACAGCAGCGGAACGCCCAAGTTGCTGGTGAGCTTACAGAAGCCTTTGTTGTTCATGTTGGCAGAGCACTATTGGGTAGAAGACAATAGCCGCATTCCGGATCCAAGAGAAATGATGCATTATCCTTACCTTCTGGCTGCCTACATCGTCATGCTCTTCACGGCACTTAATTTGGTACCCATCGGCCAACTCGACGGCGGCCATATCCTGTATGGGCTGCTAGGACCCAAAGTATTCAACCGCATAGCACTCATTCTGTTTTATGGCTTTTTGTATTATGCAGGTCTGGGGCTGGTCAGCCCTTATACTCCCTTTCCTCGTTTATTTGTTCACTTGGGCTTGTACGTTTATTTCCTGTATTTATGCTTCTACTCAGCTGCACCCTTGCCAAGTCACAGGCTCACACTGGCTCTGTCGGTGGTATTTCTGCAATTTGCTACTCTTTGGCTTTTTCCAAAAGCCCAAGGCTATAACGGATGGTTGGTTTTCATTTTTATTTTAGGGCGCTTTTTGGGGATTTACCACCCCACGGCACGCGTAGAAGCCCCCATAGGCACAGGAAGGCAGCTGCTGGGCTGGCTTAGCCTGCTGATTCTGGTATTGTGTTTTTTGCCCGCCCCTTTCCAAATAGAAGTAATTGGTTCATAAGATGACACACCCGCTTGTTTATTGGTTACGCCGCACCGTTGGCTGGTTATTTGTGCCTTTGTATGGCCTCGCAGTATGGCTACGCCATCAATTATATGACCGGCATTTATTGAAAAGCAAAAAAGCACCGGTTCCTACTTTGTGTATTGGCAACCTTACGGTGGGTGGTACAGGAAAAACACCTCATACAGAATACTTTATAGAAACATTCAGCCGGCAGTACCGGGTAGGGGTGGTAAGCCGGGGATATAAGCGCCAAAGCCGGGGGATAGTAGTAGCCCATGCCGCCACCACGGCCGAAGAGATAGGTGACGAGCCTTATCAAATTTGGATGAAATATCAAAAAAAAATAAGCGGATTGAGTGTGGGCAGCCGGCGGGTGCAAGCCATCCGGGCACTGCTCCGGGCACATCCGGAAACCGGGCTCGTCATACTTGACGATGCCTTTCAACATCGCGCCCTTAAAGCCGATGTGTATGTACTTTTGTGTGATTATTATCGTCCCTTTTACAAAGATTATTTACTTCCGGCTGGCAATCTGCGCGACTTGCGCAGTCAAGCCGAAAGGGCTCACCTCGTGGTTGTCAGCAAGTGTCCGGCTCAGCTTTCAGTGCAAGAACAAACATACATAAAACAACAGATAGGACGCTATGCCCCCGGTAAGCCGGTGTTTTTTTCTACCTATGCTTATGGTCCGGCAAGGGCTATCTGGCAAACAGACCTTCCGTGTGGTCCCCCGGTAGTCCTTCTCTCGGGCATTGCCACGCCCGGGCTTTTCGAGAAAGCAGCAATAGATTGTGGCTTCTTGGTAAAAGAGCATATCGCCTTCCCCGACCATCATCATTACGATGAAGCGGCACTCCGGAAAGTGCTTCACAGCTTAAAAAAGCATGGGACGACCTCGTTGCTTACCACAGAAAAAGATTTTGCCAAAATCAAGAATCTACCTTTATGGAAACAAGAACTGCAGGGCACCGGCTGCTATTACCTCCCGCTCGAAATACGCTGGCTTGGCACCTCCCCTGTTGAGCCGGTGCGGCAGCTACTTCAATTGACGTAGCTGTTCTTCCAAATGACGTTTTTCTTGCTCCAGTTTTTCAATCTGCCGGCGATATACTCCTATTTGCTGCTGAATTTCGTCAGACACAAAAGGCGAGTCTTGCTCCCCTGTCAGATCGCAATCAACCAAGTGTGCCCAATACACCCCAAACAGTTCGCCTAAGCGCATCAAAATGGCCAAGTTGGGCTCAGTGACACCTTTTTCATAATTGCCGATGATGCTTTTCTTTTTTCCGATTCGGTTGGCGAGCTCTTCTTGTGTCCAACCTTTTCTTTTTCTCAAAAAGCGAATGTTTTTGCCTAAATAAAACATACGTTTTCCCATTTTAACAGTGATGTTACTCCCAAAAATTGCCGAGTAGTTTTAAAAGATTGTTTTTTTACTTATTTTCCAATAAATTTGGATGCCAGTTATTACTTTATGAGGTTAAAAGAAATCATTATTAATACTGCATATTTTATGGTTTATTTAGTATGCAAATGTAAAAAAATATTTGTCAATTAAAAATAGTGCTGAAAGCGCACCATTACGAAACTTATTCACCTTATGCAAAAACGTCTTGATAACATACCTCCCAAACGTTACGAAGTAGATCCCGGCTATGCCTTATGGGTACGCGCACTGCTGGAAAGCGGTGACCAAAAAGATATTGCAGACAGGCTTGGCCTACAGTACGTTTACGTAAAGCAGGTGCTTGGGGGAAACAGAAACAAGCCTATTCGTAGCACCAATGCCATCCGCATTATAGAGGAGGCAGAGAATTTGATTTTACAGAGGCTGGATCTTATATTGAAAGAAAAAAGAGAAATCATAGAGCGCATATTGACGCGCCGTTCTCTGCAACTGAGTTATGCTATGAATGGAGCTGCCAAACACCCCAAAACTGCCGAGGAAAAGCTCGACAACATTTATACGTTGCTTCGAGCCATCAATCACGACATGAAGTCGCCGCTCAATTCATTTGCGGCATTCATTCAACTTGTGGAGCATCTCGACGAAATCAAAGCTTTGGTTCCCCCAAGCATGCTGCATGAAATGCAGCACAACATACAGTACCTGGTAGAGCTGTGGAATGCACTCAATGACTGGCTCACCAAAATGGTGAAGGAAGAGAGTATAGAAAGCGTTTTTTCACTCCACGAAGCCATTACACACAGCATTCAGCTATTAAGCGCAATGGCTGAGCACAAAAGTATTCAAATAGAGTACCGGGCAAGCCCGGAAGACATAGAGCTGCGCTCCGATATACACATTACTAAATTTGTCATCAGAAACTTGCTGCATAACGCCATCAAGTTCACACCGGAAGGTGGGAAGGTATATGTGCAAAGCGGTTTGGCAACGCCCGGCAAGGCGGCAGTTAGTGTTAAGGATGAAGGCAGCGGCATTTCAGAAGAAGTGCTTCCTACGCTTTTTGATTTAAGTATCAAGAAAAGTACTTATGGTACCAAAAACGAAAAAGGCACGGGGATTGGCCTGGCACTTTGTAAAAAAATGCTCAATGAAATAGGTGGCGATGTTGAACTGGTTGAAAGCTCGCCGAAAGGCAGTGTATTCACAGCTTTTTTCCCGCTAAATCATGGATAGTATGAAAGACAGTACTTACATGCAAAATAAAGAACGGGGCCCCCTATGGGTGCCCCGTTTCTGTTCTGAAATAATCTTTTTATTAACGGCGTCCAATAGGATCGGCTTTGCCGTCAGGGTCATTCTTCACGTAGCCGTCGATATACACTTTCCCGTTGTTCACCAACATGATGCCGGCAATATGAGGCGTAGCCATAGAAGTTCCGCTTAAGGTAGCGTATCCACCACCTTTGTAAGTCGAATAGATAGATACGCCGGGCGCACATACATCAATAGGCGGATTGGCATAGTTCGAGAAGCTGGCATAACGATCCCGGCTGTCCATTGCCGATACGGTCAATACCTTACCGCCATTCGAGGAGTTGTAATAGTTCACGCGGGCAGGTGAATAGTAGTTAGAGTTAGCGGCATCGTTGCCGGCTGCCACTGCTACATACACCCCTTTGGAAGCCAAGTTTTTCACGGCATTGTCAATGGAGGTAGAAGCACCACCGCCCAAGCTCATGTTCACTACATCGCCTTGCAATACTACCCCGGCAGTATAGTCCACACCGTTGATGATAGTTGCATTAGAGCTTTGTCCACTGGCACCAAACACACGCACTGACACCACGGTAGCACCGGCAGCCACCCCTACTACACCATAAGAGTTGTTTTTGGCGGCGATGGTACCTGCCACGTGGGTGCCGTGTCCGTTGGCATCATCGGCAGAGCCACCTACAAAAGAGCGGCTGTATTGAGTGTTCACGTTCAAGTCGGGGTGGTCCAAATCAATGCCCGAGTCAATGACGAAAGCCCAACGAGACAGCCCGGTAGACTCTACCGCACCACCTACACGGGTGATTCCCCAAGGTGTGCTTTGTGCCGCATTCGTGCTTTCTTTTACCTCTACGGGCTCCAAGAAAACCGGACGGTCAGGCTCTACGATAGCCACGCGGCTGTCTTGGCGCAAGATGCGCAACTCCTCGGCAGAAAGCTGGTCGGCAAAGCCCAAGAACACATGTCCATACACGTTGTCGAGGGTCGATTTGTCGCGTTGAATGCCCACCTCTGCCAGCAAGCGGCTTACTTCTTCACGCGCCAACTCTTCTACGCGGCGAGCATACTCCAGCTTGCCTTCACGACGGGCGGGCGCTGCCGGAATGCGGCTACGGAAAGTGGCAGCTGCCTCGTCTTTAAAGACTACAATGTAGCGCCCTTCGTAGGCATCGCCACTCTCCACTACTTGTTGAACATCGGGGGTGGCAGCAGGCGTCATGGTTTCCTCCTGCTGTTTGCAGCCTGTTAAGCAAGAAGCTGCCAAAAATGCAGCCAAGCCGGCCGCGGTGAAAAGGTTACGCTTGTTCATAAGAACGTAATTTTTGGTTAAACTTTTAATAAGCATGATGTACCGTAGTACGCTGCAATCTTATAAAAAGTTTCGCTATCAAGCAATATTTTTTTACAAAAATTTTACAAAACCACAAAAACACACAATATATTATAACCTTTATACAAAAAATTAAAGTAAAAAGTCTTTAACCCCTTGTGCAGCCGTGTAGGCGGTCGTCCATGCCGCTTGAAAGTTAAAACCACCGGTGATGCCATCTATGTCGAGTACTTCGCCGGCAAAAAACAGCCCCGGCAGCTTCTTACTCATCATGCTCTTGGCAGATATTTCGCGCAAATCCACTCCTCCACAAGTCACAAACTCTTCTTTAAAAGTCGTTTTTCCAACTATTTCGTACTCATCGGCACAAAGCACATGCAGCAAGGCATTTAACTGCCTGCCCGACAACTCTTTCCATGTAACATCTTGTGATAACTTTGCCCTTTGACACAAATACTCCCAAAGGCGTTTGGGCAGTTGCACCGGTGTGTTTTTCAGTTTTTTCCCGGGAAAAGATGTAGTTAACTCCTGCAACCGGGCTTCGGTAGCAGGATGCGAGGCACCGGTCCAATTGATTCGCACTTTCGTTCGATAATTGACCTCATGCAACAGCCGTGCTCCCCACGCAGACAAGCGCAATACGGCGGGACCACTCACCCCCCAGTGCGTAATCAAGAGTGGTCCTGTTTCCGTCATCTTCCACCGGGGCAGGCTTACCATGGCTACCGGCACACTAATGCCCTGCAGCGCCCTCAAGGACTCATCTCCTATGTTGAAAGAAAACAAAGACGGAACCGGCGGTACAATGGACAAGCCAAGTGTTTCGAGCCATGCATAATGCTTGGGCTTGTTGCCGCCCCCCGTAGTCACTACCACCGCTGCCGCCTGCAGCACTTCCCCGGAAGCAAGCGCAACCGCCCACTGTCCGTCGTTTTGCGGCTCGAGCGCCACCACTTCGGCACGCGTGCGTATCTGCACGCCTGCTTTTTGTGCCGCCTGCATCAGGCATTGCACAATGGTTTCAGAGCTATCGGAAACAGGGAAAACCCGCCCGTCGGCTTCTGTTTTGAGCGCCACTCCACGATGCGAAAACCAATCATAGGCTTCCCGTGCGCCAAATTCGTAGAACAGCTTGCGCAAAAAACGCCCACCCCGGGGATAGTGCCGGTACAGCTGCTCTATGTCATAGCAGGCAGGCAGCACATTGCAGCGCCCGCCTCCCGAAATACGCACCTTGCTTAACAGTTTGGGGCTTTTTTCAAGAATGGTCACGGGCAAGCCGGACTCTGCAATATGGATAGCCGCAAAGAAACCGGCGGCGCCTCCCCCGACAACAAGCACTTGTTTGTTCATCTGTTTTTAAAGGCAAACTTAAGCATTTGTTAAGAGAGACATTGCCCGGCGGCTGCTTTCTGTGAAACTTCGTACCTTTGCAGCCGAGCTGTCAAGCCTTTGCTTTATGAATATTCAGGAAAAAGATATTCTGCACAAACTAAGCCCCAAGCGCACCTTCATTCCTTTATTGATTGGTTTACTTGCAGCAGTGGCTATTTTTTACTGGACGTATGAGCCTTCGCAGTGGCAATATTTTCGCGAGGCTTCCTTGCCGGCCCTGTTGGGCGCCATCATGGTGTTGCTCATACGCGATGGCGGTTACACTGCCCGCATTCGTTATTTGTCTCAGAAAGAACTTAGTTGGCAAGGAAGCCTTTACAGCATCTTGCTTTGGGAATTTGCTTCGGCGGTCACGCCCTCGGTAGTGGGCGGAACAGCCGTTGCCATTTTTATACTCAACCGCGAAGGCATTCGCTTCGGCAAAGCCCTTGCCTATGTATTGCTTACAGCAGTGCTCGACAATGCCTTTTTTATTCTTGCGGCTCCGCTTTCTATCTGGTTTTCCAAGGGTGAAGTGTTTGTAGGCAGCTTCAACGAAACCATGCGCTGGACTTTTCTGCTAAGCTATGCGCTCATAGCCCTATACACTTTCTTCATGGCATTCGGGCTATTGGCGCGTCCACGTTTGGTGAAATGGCTGCTCATGAAAGCTACCACCTTCCGGTGGTTCAAGCGCTGGCGCAAGGCAGCCTATCAAACAGGCAATGACATTATCCTTGCTTCACGGGAAATCAAAGGAAAACCCTGGCGTTACTGGCTACAAGCAGCCGGCTTCACCCTGTTCATCTGGATTGCCCGCTATGCCACTCTCAACTTTTTAATGGAAACGTTCATTGACTTGTCGTTTCAAGACCATTTGCTTGTTTTCGGCAGACAGGTTGTGCTCTGGATCAGCATGCTCATATCACCCACGCCCGGCAGCACCGGCACTGCCGAGTATTTCTTCACAGAACTATACTCCGAATTTTTGGGCAGCTTCAGTGGCACGGTAGGCATCCTCTGGCGCCTGCTTACCTACTATCCTTATCTGCTCATAGGCATCTTTATTTTGCCCATGTGGTTACGTCGCACCCAACAGAAACTAAAAACGCACAAGTAGTTTTTTTAAAAAAACGGTAAAGCTATGAAGTTGAAAGACAGAATGGAAGTGATACAAGGCGATATTACACGCCTGAAAGCAGATGCCATTGTCAATGCAGCCAACCCTTCTTTGATGGGCGGTGGTGGCGTGGATGGGGCCATTCACCGCGCCGGCGGTCCTCAAATTTTGGAGGAGTGCAAAGAAATTATAAAAAAGATCGGACAGCTCGACACAGGGAAGGCGGTCATTACCACCGGCGGCAACCTGCCTGCCTCATATGTCATTCACACGGTAGGTCCGGTATGGCATGGAGGCACCCAAGACGAGGCACAACTGTTGGCGCAAGCCTACACCAACAGCTTGCAGCTGGCTTCCGAACACCACTTGCGCACCGTGGCTTTTCCCAATATCAGTACAGGTGTTTACGGCTACCCCAAGCGCGAAGCTGCACAGGTGGCACTTCAGGCAGTCACAGACTACCTAAGACAGCATACACTACCTGAAAAGGTTATATTCTGCTGCTTCGACGATGAAAATTACCGTCTCTATCAGGAAGCCGTGCAGGCATTAGAAGAGTAAAAAAGAAAGAGGAAATCAGCGGGCGGGGTTGAATCATTGTCAAAAAAAAGCTTACTTAAAGGTTGATAAAAAATGGAAAACACCTATGCAAGCAACCTCTTATGTGATGATGATTCGCCCTGCCCGATTCGGTCCCAACCCACAGACCATCGAGCAGGAAATGCTTGACATGGATGCCCTGAACTTAGATGCCATCCATGAGCAAGCATTGAAAGAATTCGACGGCCTGGTGCAACTGCTTCGTGAACATGATATCAACGTACTTGTGTTTGAAGACGTAAAAGAAGACCCTTCGCCCGACGCCTTATTTCCAAGCGACTGGGTGTCGTTCCACAGCAATGGCAGCGCGGTGCTTTACCCGCTGGAAGCCCCCAACCGGCGCAAAGAGCGTCGAAAAGACATTCTGGAGCATCTCAAGAAGCAATTTATTTTGCGAAATATTATAGACCTCACCCATCACGAAGCCAAAGGGCGCTTCCTTGAGGGCACCGGCAGCATGGCGCTCGACCGCACCCAAAAAGTAGCGTATGCCTGCCTTTCACCTTGTACCCACCCGCAGGTATTGAGCAACTTCGGCAGCCTGCTACAATACCGCACGGTCACGTTCCAAGCGGTAGATGCCCACAAAAAACCGGTACGGCACACCGACGCCATCATGAGCATCGGCACCAAATACGTCATTTTTTGCATGGATGCCGTCACTTTGGATTTCGACCGGGAAGTATTGCGCCAAGAATTCAAGAAATCTCAAAAAGAAGTAATAGAGGTGAGCCATGAGCAAGTAGGCAGCTATTGCTGCAATGTGCTGGAAGTTATGAGCAACACCGGCATTCACTACCTGATCATGTCGTCCCGGGCATATAAAACCTTGACTGACGAACAAAAACACCGCTTGGAGCGCTACGCCAAGATTTTGCACACACCGCTTGACACCATAGAGCAGTATGGCAAAGGCAGCGTCCGTTCCATGCTCACAGAGATTCACCTGCCAACGCTCTAAAGCAATGGTAAGTTTTTAGGGAAAAATGCTGTTTGGTCAAAAGGCTTTCCCTATTTTTGCCAAAACAAAATCAGAAAGACACCATGGCCACCCAAACCGAAGATAAGTTACTCAACATAGCCCTTCAATTAGGTTTGCTCGAGGAAGAGTATCACCGCATTGTAGAGATATTAGGACGCAAGCCCAACTTCACGGAACTGAGCTGCTATGCTGCCATGTGGTCGGAGCACTGCTCCTACAAGAACTCTATTGTGTGGCTGAAGAAACTTCCCAAAGACTCGCCCCGCATGCTGGCAAAAGCCGGTGAGGAAAATGCCGGCTTGGTAGATATTGGCGGCGGCTGGGCGGTCAGCTTCAAAATAGAATCGCACAACCACCCCTCTGCCATTGAGCCTTACCAAGGCGCTGCCACCGGTGTGGGCGGCATCAACCGTGATGTGTTCTCTATGGGGGCACGCCCCATAGCACAGCTCAACTCATTACGTTTTGGCGATATCAGCACCCCCAAAACCCAACGTCTGTTGCGTGGTGTGGTCAAGGGCATTGGCGACTACGGCAACGCTTTCGGCATACCTACGGTAGGAGGCGAAATCTTTTTCGACAAATGCTATCAAACCAATCCGTTGGTCAATGCCTTCTCGGCCGGCGTCGTGCGCACCGACCGTGTAGCCAAAGCCATTGCCAAGGGCAAAGGCAACCCCGTTTACATTTTTGGCTCTGCCACAGGGCGTGACGGCATTCATGGGGCTTCTTTTGCCTCCAAAGAAATTACCAAAGACTCGGAAAAGGACCTGCCTGCTGTGCAGGTAGGCGACCCTTTCATGGAAAAACTATTACTGGAAGCCACGCTGGAAGCCATTGCCACCGGTCATGTGATAGGGGTGCAAGATATGGGGGCGGCCGGCGTGATTTGCTCCACGGCCGAAATGAGTGCCCGCGGCGAGAGTGGCATGGATATTCACTTGGACAAAGTGCCCACCCGACAAGAAGGCATGCAGCCCTTCGAAATCCTGATTTCCGAATCGCAAGAGCGTATGCTCATGGTGGTAAAAAAGGGCAAAGAGAAAGAAATAGAAAAAATATTTGACAAGTGGGACGTGGCCTATGCCAAAATAGGCGAAGTAACCGACAGCAAAGAGCTGCGCTTCTTCATGAAAGGCGATGTGGTCGCTAAAATGCCCGCTGAAAGTCTGGTGTTGGGTGGCGGCGCCCCGGTTTATTATCGCGAATACAAAGAGCCCGCTTATTTTCAAGAGTACAAGAAGTTTCATATATCGCAAGTCAAAGAGCCGCGTAACCTGAAAAAAGTAGCGCGTTTCTTACTGCAGCAACCCAATATTGCCTCGAAGCGCTGGGTATATGAGCAGTACGATTCGATGGTAGGCACTGCCAACCAATCGACCAATGCTCCTTCGGATGCAGCGGTAGTGGCTGTCAAAGAAACCGACAAGTCTATTGTCATTACGGTCGATTGCAACAGCCGCTATGTGCATGCCGACCCCGAGCAAGGCACAGCCATTGCCGTAGCCGAAGCCGCACGCAACATTGTTTGTTCAGGCGGCGAGCCCATTGCCATTACCAACTGCCTCAACTTTGGCAACCCTTATAACCCGGAAGTGTACTGGCAGTTTGTGCATGCTATCTTGGGCATGAAAAAAGCCTGTGAGCGCTTTGAAACCCCCGTCACGGGTGGCAACGTCAGCTTCTATAACCAATCGGAAGAGGGACCTGTATTCCCCACACCGACCATCGGCATGCTGGGGCTGCTTGAAAACCGCGCGTGGCAAATGACCTTAGACTTCAAAAAAGCCGGTGACTTGATTTATCTCATAGGCTCGCCCAAAAACTGTATTTCCTCTTCGGAATACCTCTATGCTTATCATGGCGTAGAGGCCTCGCCTGCCCCCTTCTTCCATTTAGATGAAGAGTGGGCAGTGCAGCAGGTAATCAAACAATTGATTCGCGCCGGCTTGCTGCGCTCTGCCCATGATGTTTCCGACGGTGGCTTGTTCGTTACCTTGGCTGAGTCGGCTATGCCGCGAGGCTTGGGCTTCCGCATTCGCACCGACAAACGCTTCCGCCGCGATGCTTATCTCTTCGGCGAAAGCCAAAGCCGCGTGGTAGTTAGCGTGAAGCCAACTCATCAAAAGAAATTTGAAAAATTTATGGAGGGCAAAGGGGTTGAATACAGACTTATAGGTGAGGTAATCAAGGAGCACTTCATCGTGGATAAAGACAAGTGGATGGAAGTGCACGAAGCGCAAGAATTATACGAAGGAGCGCTGCCCCGGTACATGGAGCAGGGCTAAGTACAACTCCTATACTTTTCACACGGCAGCGGGCAATTATGCCCGCTTTTTTCATTTCTATTTGCCTGAGTTTTCTGAAAAACCCTTCGGGGGGGGGGGTGTGCCCTGCACTGCAAACTAAGCGAAAGCCATGCAAAGCAAAAGGCAAAACAAAGTATGCAATGGCAAGAAAAAAATAGTGCATCCATGCCTGTAAGACACGAATGCACGAAATAGATTGAAGACACCTAACAAGTATCTCTCGAGGTAGCGGGCGGATTCGAACCGCCGTACGGGGTTTTGCAGACCCCTGCCTAACCGCTCGGCCACGCCACCATTGCTTGCCTTTGCGACTGCAAACATAGCGAGTGGAAATAAAAAATCAAAACTTTTTTCTCACTTTTTTGTAACTATCAATGGTAGTATTCTATGTTTCAAATCATTACACATTTACCCCGATAAAAAAACAATTCAAGGCTTGCACGGTATGAAAAGGCTTTCTATATTTGCATCGTCAATCAACGACAAGCCGGAGCGGTAGTTCAGTTGGTTAGAACGCCGGCCTGTCACGCCGGAGGCCGCGGGTTCGAGTCCCGTCCGTTCCGCTCAAAAGGGAAGCTTCGCGAAGCTTCCCTTTTATTTTTTCATCCTTCTTGCCTTGCATTGCCCCATTTGAACGCTTAGCTTATAAGCCGCCATATCTCTACCACCCCTTCCTCCCTCAACCTTCAAAAAAAGCAATCATTTTTTTAACACAAAACCACTTGACTAACAAGTAGTAACAACTGAACGGTAAAAAATTTTTTAAAAAATATTTGCACGATTCATAAAGCTTGTGCTATATTTGCATCGTCAATCAAGGACAAAAGGCAAGCGCGAGTAGCTCAGTTGGTAGAGCGCAACCTTGCCAAGGTTGAGGTCGCGGGTTCGAATCCCGTCTCGCGCTCCAAGTAAAAGTAACCTGCTTAGTATGTTTACTAAGTGGGTTTTTTGATTAAGTCGCGTTTAGTTCAAGCGCGAGTAGCTCAGTTGGTAGAGCATCAGCTTCCCAAGCTGAGGGCCGCGGGTTCGAATCCCGTCTCGCGCTCTTGTATCCATCACCAAGCCTGCAGGCAAACAAGCAGGCTTGTTTTTTTATTGTGCCTCAAAACGAAGCGTGCCCTTATTCAGGCATCTGTGTAGAAGATTCTTTTGACACGGCTTCCTATGCCCGTCAACACTTCGTAAGGGATGGTTTCCAAGCGTCTGCTCAGCTCATTCAGTTGGCTTAGGTTTTCGAAAACCACCACCCTGTCCCCTTCTTTGGCTTCCGGAATATCACTTATATCAATCATGCACATGTCCATACATATGTTGCCTACAACCGGAGCGGCTTTTCCATGCACATACACTACCCCCTTGCCATTGGACAATGCCCTGCGGAAGCCATCGGCATAGCCGATATTGATGGTAGCAATGCGCATGGCTTTTCGGGCTACAAAACGACGCCCATACCCCACGCTCTCGCCCGGCTGAATGTGCTTGACCTGTGCAATATTGGTACTTAAGCGAGCAGCCAACTCTAACTCTTCCTGCAATGTGCCGGAAGGGTCTATGCCATACAAAGCAATTCCCAAGCGCACCATGTCGTACTGCGCCTCCGGGAAGCGGGCTATGCCCGCCGAATTCAAGATATGACGAAGGAAGGGGTAGTTCAGCGCTTGTTGAAAATAGCTGCAGGCCTCTTCGAAGAGTTGCAACTGACGGCGGGTAAAGGCATCTTGTCCGGCTTCGTCGGCAGCTGCCAGATGACTGAAAACCGAACGCACCTTCAATATCTGTTGCCCTGCCAAGTACTGAGCCAGTGCCTTCCATTCGTCTTGTTCAAATCCCAAACGCCGCATGCCGGTATCTATTTTAATATGCACCGGATAGTTGTTTTCGCCCCGGGCTTCTATGAGGCGCTGAAAGCTCTCCAATACGTGGTAATTGTACAATTCAGGTTCCAGGCGGTATTCTAGCAAAGCCTCAAAGGCACCGGGTTCAGGATTCATGACCATGATAGGCAAGGTGATGCCCTGCTGCCGCAAACGGATGCCTTCATCGGTGTAAGCCACGGCCAGATAATCGGCACGCAAAAAAGAAAGCATACGGGCTACTTCTTCTATGCCACTACCATAAGCAAAGGCTTTGACCATCACCATCAAGCGTGTGGCAGGGTGCAGGCGGCGGCGCACACAATGATAGTTGTGCATGAGCTTGTCGAGATTCACTTCCAACACGGTGCGGTGCAGGTGTTGTTCTAACCGTTGCACCAGCTGTTCAAAAGCAAATTTCCGTGCCCCCTTTATCAGGATATGACTGTGGTGCAGCTGTTCCAGCAAGTCGCTGTTCAACAAAGCCTGTGTAGAAGGCAAACAGTGCACCTCCGGCAGGCTCGAGAAAAAGGAAGTGTGCAAACACATGCCCTCACCCACCCCAATAAAAGTGTGTACGCCGGCACTTTCGAGCATCTCTGCAATCCGGTGGTAGAGCACGGCATGGGGCAAGCCCGTTTCCAGCATATCGGAAAGAATCACCACTTTGCGGCGCTCTTGTGCCTGCTGTTGCAAGACCGACAAAGCCACATGCAAGCTTTCGATGTCATTGCTGTAGGAATCGTCTATCAGGATGTTGTGGCGTATGCCTTGTTTCATTTCCATGCGCATGGAAAGGGGGCGCAGGCGCTGCACCCGCGCTTCAATAACCTGCGGGCTATATCCCATGTAAAGCATAAAGGCAACAGCCGAAAGAGCATTTTCTATGGAAGCCTCGTCTATAAAAGGAAGGAACAAGCGAAAGCCGTAGTCTTGATAGCAAACAGACAACAGCACCCCTTGGCTCCGCTCTTCCAATAGCTTGTAGCGCACATTTGCAGTAGCTTGTGTTCCCCACGACAGCCGGTACACCTCTTGCGGCAGGCTTTCCCATGCTTTGGGGTACAGCTCTTCCAGCTTTTTGGGGTAGATAAGGCAACGGGCATGAGTAAATAACTTCAACTTTTCCCGCAATTTCGCCGGCCGGTTGGGAAAGCCACGGTCATGAGCCGCCCCCAGGTTGGTTAAAATGCCAATTGTAGGACGAATGACAGCCGCAAGGCGCTCCATTTCGCCACTTTGCGAAATGCCGGCTTCAAACAAAGCCAGCTGATGATAGGGCTGCATTTGCCAAACAGACAAAGGCACGCCTATTTGCGAGTTAAAACTTTTAGGACTGCGCACAATGGAGTACTCTTGTGCCAACAAAGCAAACAACCACTCTTTTACTATGGTCTTGCCGTTGCTGCCCGTAATGCCTACGACCGGAATGGCAAAGCGGCTACGGTGCGCCGCTGCCAGCGCCTGCAGAGCAGCCACGGTATCACGCACCTGCCACACATTCACATCGGCATAGTCATACGTCCACTCTTTTTGCACAACAAAATGGCGCACGCCTTTCGCATAGGCTTCCGGGATGAAACGGTGCCCGTCATAATGTTTACCGGGAATGGCAAAAAAAACTGTATTGGCTGCTTTTTGAATACTACGGGTATCGGTAAGCAGCTGTTGGACAGCTGCGCCGGGCAAGCCAAGCTTGGCCGGTGATACCAAAAGCGGTTCAAATACTTTGTGTACCTCGGCAGAGGTCCACTCTATCATCGTGTGGTTTTTACCGGTAAGTGTATTCACAGACTATGCAAGTTATGGTGTAGATGTCTTATTGGAACAAGAAGTTAGGGAATATCTGCCCGTAGAACAAAGGTATTATATTTTTACGGCAGGCACTTGTTTGTGTCATTATCTGTTGCCTTTGTTAGCAGCAGCTCACAGGCGTCGTACAAACCACAAGCAATTTATTGCCAATATTTTCGATAAATTTCATATTCTTTCACGAAAAAAAACAAAACGCTGCTTTTACCCCCACCCCATCAATCAACACATATCAGGCGCTCTTGCAGTTTTTGTTGTTATTTACTTAGTTTATGCAAGAGTTATTTCGTATATTATCGAAGCAAAATTAAATAAGTATTTTTTTATGACAATTTTAGAGGTAAAGCCTCAAGACAAGCGGCCGGTCAAATTATTTTTAGACGCGCACAAGCTCATCAATCAACAAGACCCCAACTGGATTTGTCCTTTGGACAAGGACATAGAAGCAGTATTCGACCCCAAGCAAAACCCGGCACATATCCACGGAGAGTGCACACGCTGGGTGCTTTTAGATGACACGGGCAAGCCCATAGGGCGGGTCGCTGCTTTTGTCAATGAACACACCAAATGGCTAAGCAACAAACAAGCCACGGGCGGTTTAGGCTTTTTTGACTGCATTGACAACCAAGAGGCTGCCAATTGTCTGTTCGACACCTGCCGCCGGTGGCTCGAAGCCCGGGGCATACAGGCCATGGATGGGCCTATTAACTTCGGCGAACGGGACCGCTGGTGGGGACTTTTGGTAGAAGGCTTTCATCCGCCCAATTATCAGCAAAACTACAATCCCCCCTACTACCGACGATTGTTTGAAGCTTACGGCTTTCAGAATTATTTTGAACAGTACACCTATGGCCGCCCGGTAGGCAGCGTAAACGACGCCTTGCATGCGCGTGCCAACCGCATTTTTTCCAACGAAGCCTACCGCTTCGAAAAGCTCAACAAAAAGAAACTCGACAGTTATGTACACGCGTTTACGCAAGTGTATAATCAATCTTTTGCCGTGATTGAAGACGTACCCCCCCTTAGCGAGGCAGAGACCTACACCCTGATGCGCAGCATCATGCCCATCATAGACGAGCGCCTGGTGTGGTTTGCTTTTTACCGGGATACCCCCATTGGCATGATGGTGATGCTGCCCGAAGTGAATGAGCTGTTCAAGCACTTACATGGCAAGTTCAACTTCTGGGCAAAACTCAAGTTTATGTATTACAAAATGAATATGCGCCGCTATTGTAAGCGCATGACCGGCCTGGTATTCGGCATAGTGCCCCGCTTTCAAGGACGGGGCATCGATGCGGCACTCATCTCCTGCATTGAATCAGAAGCCTTAAAACCAACTTTTCCTTATGAGTGGGTAGAATTGAACTGGATTGGCGATTTCAACCCACCCATGCGTCGTATTGTGGAAGACATGGACTTCAAGGTGCATAAAAAACACATCACCTATCGTAAAATTTTTGACCCCAATATTCCATTCGAACGCCATCCAATTCGTACTTTTGAACGTCGAAATTCCTCAAACAAAAAATAAAAAGCGAAATTATGTCTTTATTAGTTGTTGGTTCTGTTGCTTTCGATGCCATAGAAACCCCTTTTGGCAAGACCGATAAAATCATCGGTGGGGCAGCTACTTATATCTCTCTTTCAGCTTCTTTCTTTCATCGTCCCATCAAGTTGGTATCGGTGGTAGGCGGCGATTTTCCCAAAGACAAAATAGCCATGCTTCAGCAGCGCGGCGTAGCAACCGAAGGCTTGCAAGTCAAAGAAAATGAAAAGTCGTTTTTCTGGGCAGGGCGCTACCATATCGACATGAACTCGCGCGACACACTCACCACCGAGCTGAATGTGCTGGCCGACTTTCAGCCTGTTGTGCCTGACAGTTATCAAGACTGCGAGTATGTGATGCTGGGCAACCTGTCGCCGGTGGTTCAGCGGCAAGTCATAGAGCAGTTGAAAAAGCGCCCCAAGCTTATTGTTATGGACACCATGAATTTCTGGATGGAAACCGCCTGGGATGAATTGCAAAAAACGCTTAAGCTGGTGGACGTGCTGTCCATCAACGATGAAGAAGCCCGCCAAATGACTCAAGAATACTCATTGGTGAAGGCAGCGAAAAAAATTCTCTCCATGGGTCCTCATACGCTTATTATCAAAAAAGGCGAACATGGCGCCTTGCTCTTCCGCGAAAACCAAGTATTCTTTGCACCGGCACTTCCACTCGAAGAAGTGTTTGACCCCACGGGTGCCGGCGATACTTTTGCCGGCGGTTTCATCGGCTATCTGGCCGAAAGTGATGATATTTCTTTCGATAACATGAAGCGGGCTGTTATCTATGGTTCTGCCATGGCTTCTTTGTGTGTAGAGAAATTTGGCACCGAACGCCTCGAGCAACTCACGCCACAAGAAGTACAGGAACGTGTACAGGAGTTTATAGATTTGGTGCAGTTCGAAATAGAGTTGGAAAACTAAAAAAAACAAAAGCACGGAAGAGGCTATGGGCAACCACACACAAGCTTTGTATGCAGATGTCATTATTCCTCTGCCTCTTCCGCAGCTTTATACCTACCAAGTACCCGAAGAGCAGCGGGCGCGCTTGCAGGCAGGCTGCCGGGTGGTTGTGTCTTTCGGCAAGCAAAAAACGCTTACGGCCATTGTGCACCATCTGCACCACAAAGCACCGGAACACTATACGCCCAAGCCTATCTTGGAAGTACTGGACGACACCCCCACTGTCAATGAGCTGCAGCTGTCTCTTTTTTCTTGGATGGCAGATTATTACATGTGCACCCCGGGCGAGGTCATACAAGCCGCCCTTCCTTCTGCCCTTAAAATCAGCACGCAGTCTTTTATCAGTCTTGTGCCGGGCGTTCGCCCTGAATCGCATTCGCTCAGCGAAGAAGAGCACCGTATTGTAAAGCTTGTTCAAGAGCACGGCACCCTGCAGTATGAAGAGCTAAGCCGCAAAGTACGCAACGGCCGGCTCTATTCACTCTTAAAAGAGCTGCAAGACAAAGGACTGATAGATATTTTCGAAAAAGCCAAAGAACGCTATACGCCCAAACGGCAACGCAAAGTGCGGCTGGCCGAGCGCTGGCTGAACGACAAAGAAGCGCTCAACGATTTGCTGGTTTCTTTAGAAAAGAAAGCCCCACAGCAGTGGTACGCCTTGCTCAAATACATCGAGACCTCCGGTATTTTACGCGACTGGACACGCAACCAAGCCGGTGTAGAAAAACAGGCGCTGCATGCCAACGATGCCCGCATCAAGCCGGCAGCCATTCAGGCGCTGGTAAAAAAAGGGGTATTTGAAGAGTTTGAAGTAGAAGTTTCCCGCTTTGCTGCCATAGACCCTCACAAGCTACAGCCCCTCCCTGCCCTAAGCCCGGCTCAACAAGAAGCCTTCCGGCAAATCATGCATGCTTTTTTTGAAGAAAAGAAAGACATTGCCCTCTTACATGGCGTTACCGGCAGTGGCAAAACAGAAATTTATATTCATTTCATTCAACAGGCACTGGACAGTGGCTCACAGGTCTTGTATTTGCTGCCGGAAATAGCTTTGACCACGCAAATTGTGCAGCGCCTGCGCAAGATCTTTGGCGACAAGATGGGCGTTTATCATTCGCGCTTCTCCGACAATGAGCGCGTGGAAGTATGGCGGGGGGTGCAGTCGGGGCGTTTTAGCTTTGTGGTGGGTGTGCGCTCGGCCGTTTTCCTGCCCTTCGACAATCTGTCGCTCATCATCGTTGACGAAGAGCACGAAGCCTCCTACAAGCAACACGAGCCCGCACCGCGCTATCATGCCCGCGACGTAGCCATGATGCTGGGCAAGCTGCATTACGCCAAGGTGCTTTTGGGGTCGGCTACCCCTGCCTTAGAGACTTTTTACCATGCTCAACAAGGGCGCTATGGTTATGTGTCTTTGCAACAACGCTACGGCAATGCCCGCCTGCCCCGCGTCATCATCAGCGACTTACGCGCCGCACAAAAGAAAAACCGGTTGCGGTATTCCTTCGCCCCCGAATTGTATGAAGCCATTCACCGGCGGCTCGAACGGCAGGAGCAAGTCATCTTATTTCAAAACCGGAGGGGCTATGCTCCCTATTTGTGCTGTGAAGATTGCGGTTGGATTCCCAAATGCCGCTTCTGCAATGTAAGCCTTACCTACCATATGCATGAGCGTCTGTTGCGCTGCCATTATTGCGGGCACCAACAAGGAGCAAAAGGCACCTGCCGGGCTTGTGGCTCCAGCCGGGTGAAGAATGTGGGCATCGGCACTGAAAAGATAGAAGACGAGCTCAAACTGCTGTTTCCCGAAGCCCGGGTGGCGCGCATGGACTTAGACACCACACGGGGCAAAGACGCCTACCAAAAACTGATTGACCGTTTCGAAGCCCACGACATCGATATACTGGTAGGCACGCAAATGCTTACTAAAGGGCTGGACTTTGAAAAAGTAACACTTGTGGGCATCGTAGATGCCGACCAACTGCTTTACTTTCCTGATTTCCGGGCTCATGAGCGCGCCTATCAATTGCTTACACAAGTGAGTGGACGCGCCGGCAGGAAAGAAGCAGCCGGTGAGGTAATTATTCAAAGCCGCCACCCCGAACACCCCGTGCTGCTGGACGTGCAGCAACAAGCCTATGAGCAGTTGGTAAACAGAGAGCTGCAAGAACGGCGTACCTACAACTACCCCCCTTTTGTGCGCCTTATCGGGCTGCAAGTAAAACATACCAAAGAAGAGCTCGCCCATGCGGCCGCTCATGACTTGGTAGAACTGCTGCAGAAAAAGCTGGGCAAAGCCCGTGTATTGGGTCCCGACGTCCCATTGGTCGATAAAGTCAGAAACTACTACCTGCGCAACATATTGGTAAAGATAGAACGGCAGGGTATCAACCTTTCTGCCGTCAAGAAGTACATAGCCTACTGCATACAGCAGCTGACACTTCAAAAAGACTACCGGCGGGTGGTGGTAGTAGTTGATGTGGACCCCGCTTAAAAGTGACTATAGCAATTTTGCCGAAGCCTGAATCCAACGCTCGGGCACTTCGCCTTCCAAAGCGCGCAAATAATCTTTATAAGAGCAAGGCAAATAGTGTGGCTCGGTAAATATATCATTCCGGCTATAGGGCACTTCCACCCACCACATATCTGTGGTTTGCTGTTTGTAGAAGTGCAGCTCATAGGCATGCTTGCCTTTGCCAATAGGCACACGATAGTGCAAAAAGTCATCGTTTTGGAAGTCCACAGGGCGCCGGCGATAGAAGCCGTCAATAAAATACCAAGTCATGGTTGCCAACAAAAAGGCTGTTTGTCCCGAGGGGTCTTTTTGCGGATTGAACTCATAGAAGCCCACCGAACGGTTGAGCGGGCTTAAGCCGGCAAACCAAGCCAAGTGGCAAGCTTCTTCACCGCTAAGACCGAACAGATGTCCCGCTCCGTGCCCCGGCGCTGCCAGAGTACTCATGGCTTTCAAGTCGAAGGCTACCAGATGGGCAGCACGAATAAATGGTTCTACTTCCAGCCAGTCGTTACGCATTTGTCCGAGGCTCAATAGCGAAAAATTCAGTTTTTCGAGTGCTTCCAGTGTTTTGGCGCCATTCAAATAGGCCTGATGCCCCAATTGTACAAAATCGAAAATGTAATTGGGTTGATGCATCAACACTTTATAAAGGTGCTGTTTGCAGGGTGCTTCTTTTTCTTCGCCCAAATCTACCACGGCATCTATGTTGGCAAGGGTAATCATTTGCTCGACCCTTTCGAAAGCACGGAACTGACCATACAGCAAATCGTGGGTGCCGCCCACTATCAACGGCAGTGTATTCATGCGCAGCAGCTGCTCGCAGACCATCTGCAGGTGGGTATAGGTGTCATCGAGTGTGTCGCCGGGAATCAAATTGCCCAAATCCACTATGCGGTACTCGCTACGATGGGCTTTCAAGCGATAAAAGTACTTACGCCATGTGTCTGCTGCCTGTTGTATGCCTTCACTGCCGGCGCAGCCACCTCTGTACTCTCCCACGCCTATAATCGCTATGTCGCTTTGTTCTACTTGGTGGTGGTCCGGGTGCTCCCGTCCATGAATATGTAACTTATGAAAGAGGTCGTCGAATTCATAGGTGTGCTGCAGCAGTACCCCGGGCACGGGCGTGCACCACAAAGAAGGTTCGAAGTTGATAGGTTGCATAACGGACTTGGTTGGTTTTCCTTTCTGAATATATAAAAAACATCCCTTGTACCCAAGGCACAAGGGATGCAACAAGAGGCAACAGCTTGTATTTTATCAGCTTCCGAAGTCGTCGTAGCGTACGTTCTCTTCGGGCACACCCAAGTCACGCAACATGTTGGTAACGGCTGCCAGCATGGGGGGCGGACCGCAGAGGTAGTATTCCACTTCGTCCGGCTCAGGGTGGTCTTTCAAGTATTGCTCATACAACACCTGATGGATGAAGCCCACAAAACCTTCGCCTTCCGGGTCATCTATGTTTTTCTTCACCTTCCAGTTGTCTTCGGGCAGCGGTTCGGAAAGCGCCACATAGAAGCGGAAGTTGGGAAACTCTTTTTCTATCTTACGGAAGTGGTCAATATAGAAGAGCTCGCGACGCGAACGCCCACCATACCAGTAAGATACTTTGCGTTTGGTGCGCTCGGTATGGAACAAGTGGAAGATATGCGAGCGCAAGGGCGCCATACCGGCACCACCACCGATGTAAATCATTTCGCGGTCAGTGGGGTTGATGAAGAACTCACCATAAGGACCGGATACGGTTACCTTATCGCCGGGTTTGCGCGAGAAGATGTAAGAAGAGCATACACCGGGGTTCACATCCATGAAAGCCCCTTTCTTTCTATCCCATGGTGGGGTGGCAATACGCACGTTCAGCATGATGATGTTACCTTCTGCCGGGTGGTTCGCCATGGAATAAGCACGGAATTGCGGCTCTTTGTTGACCATTTTGAGCGACCACATGTTGTATTTGTCCCACTCGGGGCGGAACTTATCGGGTCCGGCAGGGTCATCCGGGTGCGGACGAATATCAATATCTTTGAAATCTACCACAATCGGGGGCACGTCTATCTGCACATAGCCGCCGGGTTTGAAGTCGAGGGTTTCACCTTCGGGCAGCTTCACCACAAATTCTTTAATGAAGGTAGCCACGTTGTAGTTCGACACCACTTCGCACTCCCACTTCTTGATACCGAAAATTTCTTCGGGAATGCGTATTTCCATGTCTTGGCGCACTTTTACCTGACAAGCCAGGCGGTAGTGCTCTTCGCGCTGTTTGCGGTTGATATGAGGCTCTTCGGTAGGCAGCAGATCCCCGCCTCCACTCAATACTTGGCACTTACACATGGCACACGTTCCCCCGCCGCCACAGGCAGAAGGCAAGAAGATTTTTTTCTCCGAAGTGGCCAGGGCGGTCAGCAACGACTGTCCGGGCGATACTTCCAAGGGATGCTCTTTGTCCCCGTTGATGATGATTTTCACTTTTCCTTGAGGCACCAGTTTGGACTGGGCAAACAGCAGCAAAAATACCAGTAGCAAAATAACCACTGTAAATGCTGCAACGGAAGCGACAATAACAGCTATAGACATTATTGTTTCTTTTTAGGATGGTTTCAATACTGCGCAAATATATCAATAAATCGGATAGCTAATCAAGTGTAGATGCTTTTTGTTTGAAAACATTCCTCATTCGTGGCTTTTTATCTTCCATGCTTTCACGGTTCTGTCGTCGCCGGCAGAAAGAATCAAGTTTTTGTATTTCATCCAAATCAGGGTATTCACCGAGGAATTGTGCCCTTGATAACGTTGCCTGTCAATGACTTTCAAGAGGCGCAGGGTGTCGCCGTCCCACCACTTAATGGTTTTGTCCATGCTGCCGGTTACAAAATCGCCCCCTTGATGATGGAAAGCCAACGTATTCAGTGTGTAATAATGAGCCGGTATTTCCTGCTTTAAAGCAAAATCTGCGGTTGCATCCCATACTTTCAAACGGGCATCACGCCCACCGCTGAGCAGATAAGTGCCGGCAGGATGAAAGCGCAGGGTAAAGATAGAAGCGCTGTGGGCTTCAAAGCGTTGTTTTAGCTGTAGGCTTGCTTTATCGAGTAAAAACATCACGCCTTCGCTGCCCCCTACGGCAACGACTGACTGTTGGGGGTGCACGGCGATGCTGCGCAGACGGTCTTGCGAAAGTCGTATTTTTTCAACGCAACGGAAGGTTTCACTGTTCACCACAAAAAGCACGCCTTCTTCGCCTGCCACCAACAGATGGTGTTCATCGAGCGGTTGTATATCGAAGAAACGCTTTTTGCTTAACGCCAGTGATGCAATTTCCTTTTTTTGAGCCAGGTCAATCCAGTGCAAGCCTTCATGATTTTCGGCTACCACCAGTTGGCGGGCTTGTGGATGTACATACATGGCAAAGACGGGGTTTTGCACACGTGCCAGCATCACTGCCCGCTCATGATCATGCACATTCCACTGTGCCACGATGCCATCGCCGCCGGCAGAAAAAAAGACGCCATCGGCCTCTTCTGCCAGCGCATAAATACTGCTTTTGTGCCCTTCAAAGGTGTTCAATAAACGTACATCTAAACGCATAGCTGTTTTTCCGGCAATTTACGAATATTGCCGGGACTTGAGAGTGGAAGGCGCCAAGCCAAAATGTGCAGGCAGGCTGACTTCGGGGCAGTAGTGCAGAATAGCCACCCTTATCAAAGCCGCATGGTGAATGACATGCTCCAGATTGTAAACAAGCTCCCGGAATAGTGTGCTTGGCACCGTTATTTTCTCCACATCCGGCAGCACCAGCGCTTTCAGCTGCAAGGGCTTGTCTTCCGTGATGCCCATCAGATGGGTGCGTATGTTTTCGATGGCTGCCAGAGCCATCTGCCGGTCCTCTTCTATATGCTTTTGTCTTTCGCGCAAGTCGTAGTCTATATTTCCTTCAGAGACTTGTTTTATCAGACATTCAAAGAACTCAATCATATGACGCACATGCATGCCCACGCTGTTGCCTTCCAAGAGCGGAAGTGACTGCCCGTAAAACCCGGAAGGCAGTTGTTTCAACACCGCCGACAATTCCTGCAGTGTTTCGGCAATCAACAAAGGCAAATGCTGCGGTAAAGGCGATTTTACCATAGATCAAAACATTCGTTTCAGTGAACAAAATTTTATTTCTTCATTAAATTAAGCATTTAATTTTTTAATCTTGAAACATTGACCCGGATAAATACTTTTACCATGTCGCTTAATATCCAACTTTTATCGCCTACGCCAAAATCCCGGCGGTTGATTTCCAGGTAACCGTCGAAGGTCTTTCCGTCAAATTTAAAAGGCACGGTTACCTGACGCGTCACGTCTTTGATGGTCAGGTAGAAATAGCCGATGTAGTTGCCACTCTTGGCACGCTTGAAATCGTAGGACTTCATATAGATGCGCGGAAAACGCGCCGCATCGAAGTAGTCGGCAGAAAGCAAATGCTTGTCTCTGGTCCGGTTGTCGGTATTGATGGTGGCCACCCCCACACTCGCTTCTATTTTTCCCTTCAGTGTGGCGGGGTCGAAAGCAATGGATGCCTCCAAATCGTTCAGCGTGCCGTCCACATAAAAACCGGCGTTTTTTATCTTGAAGTGTATGCTGTAGTCTTCTACCTTCCAACCCGGCTGTGCCCATGCCCAAGCAGGCAGGCACAACAACAGGCAGTACAGTCCATATTTTTTGAATAGTGGTTTCATAGTTTTCAGTTTTTAGACAGCCGCTTGATGACAGCCACACTTACCATGGAAGCCTTGTAACGGAAACGGTCGTTGTCATTGCGGAGTGGGGCTTCGGTGGTGTATTCCACAAACAGATATTGATAAGCAGCCCTCAGACGCCACCGCCCGGCAATATCATAAGTTACGTAAAAGTTTGAATTTAAGGTGCCTATATCCCTGTCGCCCACCAATAAAATATTGAATGCCGTAGGGCTTGCACTGACAGGCACCGTTTGGTTGCTTCCTTGTGCGCGGTAAGCAGCATTGCGCCGGCCGCCCACGCTGAACCCGCCAAGGTCTATATTGAAGCCTACGCGCCATTTCTCAAGCGGGCGGGCTTCTATGAGCACAAAAGCATTGAGTGCACCCACCGAAGCGCTTTCGATATACAAGGAATCAATATTGGCGGCGTCCTGACGCAGGGAGGCATCCGCTGTTTCAAAGTAGCGTTCTTTCCCTGAAAAGAAAGTGGCACGCAAACCATAGCCTGCCTCCAGCCAAGAGGTGCCAAACAATGGATGCATTTTGAAAATTGCCGCATCCGCGCTCCATTGCTGCGCCCCTGCCGCAAGGGAAGCACTCCCCCACAGTTGCTTGTTCAAGTACTGCCCGTAGCTGCCATGTGTCCACAGCAAAGCCAAAACCATCAAGATGAGTATCCGTGTGTGTTTCATCGTTTTTTTGGTTCAATATCACGCAAAATATATTGACGGAAAGTCATGGAGCTGACATTTTTTTGATACTTTTGCAAAACAAAATTCTACAGACTCAAAAGCCCCATTCATCATGACGCATCGAATAGCTGTTTTTGCATCGGGCAGTGGAAGCAATGCCGAGCAGTTGATTCGCCATTTCAAAGAGCAAGCCGCCGACGTAGGCGAAGTAGCGCTCATCGTTTGCAACAAACCGGATGCTTCTGTGCTGGAACGTGCCAAAAAGTGGAACGTTCCTTTTTTGCTTATTGACCGTGAATTGCTTTATGAGCGAACCGACGAGCTGATCGCCATGCTCAAACAACACGAAATAGACTTTATCGTATTGGCAGGCTTTTTATGGCTCATTCCGCCGGCACTCATCGAAGCCTATCCGCAGCGCATCGTAAATATACACCCTGCCCTGCTGCCGCGCTATGGCGGCAAGGGCATGTATGGCATGCATGTGCACCGTGCAGTCATAGCCAACCGTGAGAAAGAGTCGGGCATTACCATTCACTATGTAAACGAGCACTACGACGAAGGGCAGCACATCTTTCAAGCACGCCTGCCCATTGCCGAAGGCACCACCCCGGAGCAGCTGGCCGAGCAAATTCATGCTTTGGAGCACCGGCACTACCCCCAAGTGGTAGAAGCGTTGTTGCGCCGCCTTCCTGCTGCTCATGCTTAGTATCGCACGTATTTCTAACTCTCAACGAAAAAAAGATAGATTGAACGCCATGGAACTCAAAAAGAAAGTTCAAACCGCCCTTATTTCCGTTTATCACAAAGAAGGCTTGGAAGACCTGCTGCGGCTGCTGCACCGGCAAGGCGTACAGCTTTATTCCACCGGTGGCACCTGCGCTTACATCGAATCACTGGGCTTGCCTGTGCAGAAGGTAGAAGACCTTACGGGCTATCCTTCTATTTTGGGGGGGCGCGTCAAAACTCTGCATCCCAAGGTGTTTGGTGGTATTTTGGCCCGCACCCATCTGGAAGCAGACCGCCAAGACCTGAACAAGCATGACATCCCCACCTTCGATATGGTGGTGGTGGACTTGTATCCCTTTGAAGCAACGGTTGCCTCCGGGGCAAGTGAAGCCGATATCATTGAAAAAATAGACATCGGCGGTATCTCGCTGATTCGGGCAGCTGCCAAAAACTTTCGCGACGTGGTCATCGTGCCCTCACAAGCACAATACGAGACCGTGTATCGCCTATTGCTTGAACAAGAGGGGCACACCACCCTGGAGCAGCGCAAACAACTGGCTACCATAGCCTTCGACATCAGCTCGCACTACGACACCGCCATTTTCCATTACTTCAACCGTTCTACACAAAACAGCGACAGCCTGAAGATAAGCATACGCGAAAGCAAGGCATTGCGCTATGGCGAAAACCCTCATCAAAAAGGCTTCTTCCACGGCAAGCTGCAAGACATGCTCGAGCAGCTGCATGGCAAAGAGCTCAGCTACAACAACTTGATTGACATAGACGCTGCCGTCCAGCTGGCTGCCGATTTTGCCCAAGACCCGCGCCCTTTCTTTGCCATCTTGAAACACAACAATGCCTGCGGCGCTGCTTACGGGCGCTCGGTTGCCGAAGCCTATGAGCGCGCCCTGGCCGGCGACCCTGTGTCGGCATTCGGTGGTGTGCTTATCTGCACCCACCCTATCGACTTAGCGGCAGCCGAAAAAATCAACGAGCTGTTTGTGGAGGTGCTCATAGCGCCGGCTTTCGAAGAAGAGGCGCTGCAACTGCTTAAAAGCAAGAAAAACCGTATTTTGCTCCGTCAAAAGCATCAAGAGCTGCCACAATGGCAAGTGCGCACCGTACTGAACGGCATCATACGCCAAGAGCGCGACGCACAAGTAGAAACCGCCGCTGACTTGAAAACAGTCACCCGGCTCCAACCCTCCGAGGCTGAAATCAAAGACCTGCTTTTCGCCAATAAGCTGGTAAAACACACCAAATCCAACGCCATCGTGCTTGCAAAAGACGAGCAGCTGTTGGCAAGCGGCGTAGGGCAAACCTCACGGGTAGATGCCCTCAAGCAAGCCATCGCCAAAGCCAACCACTTTGGCTTCGACTTGCAGGGGGCAGTGATGGCTTCGGATGCCTTCTTCCCCTTCCCCGACTGCGTGGAGATAGCCTGGCAGGCAGGCATCCGTGCCGTTATTCAGCCCGGCGGTTCTGTCCGCGATCAAGAATCCATTGACTTCTGTGATGCCCACAACATGAGCATGGTCTTTACGGGATACCGGCATTTCAAACACTAAAAAGCGGCCGCGAGGCGCTTTTTTTCGCCAAAGTGAGAGTGCCCTCTGCGGCACTCTTATTTTTTTACTAAATTTAGCCCTACTTTTTTGGCACTTTCTCGTAAAAGTGCTATTACCATTGCTTTTTTTTATATCTTTGACGCCTAAAATCACGCATTTAACTATGGGATTAAGAGACCTGTTTATTGCCGATATCGCCATTGACCTGGGCACCGCCAACACCCTGATTATTTACAAAGACAAAATTGTTGTAGATGAGCCTTCTATCATTGCCATCGACCGCCCTACCAATAAAGTGCTGGCTGTAGGACGCACAGCCATGCAGATGCACGAAAAGGCACACAGCAACATCAAGACCATACGCCCCCTAAAAGACGGCGTGATTGCCGACTTTACGGCTGCCGAGCTGATGATTCGCGGCATGATTAAGATGATAGACACGGGGCGGCGTTTGTTTCAGCCTTCTTATCGCATGGTGGTTTGCATTCCCTCCGGTGTAACGGAAGTAGAAAAGCGTGCAGTAAAGGACTCCTGCGAGCATGCCGGTGCCAAAGAGGTTTATATGATTCATGAGCCCATTGCCGCCGCCATTGGCATTGGCATTGACATAGAGCAGCCCGAAGGCTCCATGATTGTGGATATAGGCGGCGGAACCACCGAAATTGCAGTCATTGCCTTGTCCGGCATTGTGTGCGAGCAGTCCATACGTACGGCAGGTGACGTATTCACCCGCGACATTCTGGACTACATGCGCCGCCAACACAACCTGCTCATTGGTGAGCGCACCGCCGAGCAAATCAAAATAGAGGTAGGTTCGGCCTTGGCTGAACTGGACAACCCACCCGATGACTATGAAGTGCGTGGGCGTGACCTGATGACCGGCATTCCAAAAGTCATCAAAGTGAGTTATTCGGAAATTGCTTTCTGCCTGGATAAATCCATTATCAAAATCGAAGATGCCGTGCTGAAGGCGCTGGAAATGTCGCCGCCGGAGTTGTCTTCCGATATTTACAAAAACGGTATTCATTTGACCGGTGGCGGGGCGCTGTTGCGTGGCCTTGATAAGCGCCTGCACATGAAAACCAAGCTGCCGATTCATGTGGCAGAAGATCCCTTGCGTGCCGTGGTGCGCGGCACCGGCATTGCGCTTAAGAATCTTGAGCACTACCGTCCTGTATTGATGACCTCTTAAATAACAGCGGGGGGCCCGCTGCCCCTCATCAAGCTCTTGTGTTGCTATGCAAGCATTGTTTGCTTTTTTGTATCGTATTCGTGTCTTTTTATTGTTCCTACTTTTAGAAGCGATAGCTATTGTCTGGATGAGTCAAGGCAATAGCTATCATTCTTATGTATTGAGACAGTGGGCGCGTGAATTCAGCGGCTTTGTGCAAACACAGGTCGCCGGTGTGTATGCCTACTTTCATTTACGGGAAGACCACCAAGTACTTCTGCAGGAGAACAGCCGGCTGCGTCAAGACTTATGGCATGCCTATGCCCAACTCAACCACCTAAAAGCCCTCCGTCACACCCCTGCCGATAGTTTGTTGCGCGATCGTTACGAGCTGGTCGATGCCCAAGTAGTAGGCAATCAAACCCATTTAAGCAACAACTATTTTCTTATAAACAAGGGCAGCCAAGCCGGCATTGCACCGGGCATGGGCGTTATCGGCCCACAGGGCGTGGCAGGGAAAGTGGTAAAATGCAGCCCTCATTATTCGGTGGTACTTTCCCTCTTGAGTACCAACTTTGGTGTTTCTGCCTATCTGCCTCGTTTGGGGCATGAAAGCTATGTGCGCTGGGATGGTAAAAATGCACGCTATGCCGCTCTTAAAGACGTGCCCAAGCCGGTGAAGGTGGTCCGGGGCGACAGCGTGTTCACGTCCAACTTCAGCCGCCTTTTTCCGGAAGGTCTCTTGATAGGCATCGTCACGGAAGTGAAGGACATTCCGGGCAGCACCTACCGCGATGTGATGGTGAAGCTAAGCACCGATTTCCGGCAGTTGCGCTATGTGTATGTACTCAAAGAAACAGACAAAGAAGAAATAGACAGCCTCACCGAAGGTATCAACTTTTAGGCATTTATGGGAAACAATACCATCAAAGATATACTGCTGTTTACAGGCTTCCTTTTTTTTCAATGGTTCATAGGCAGCCGCCTGCTGTTGTTCGAACAGGCCGCCTGTTTTGCTTATGCCGGCTATTGGATATTGCTGGGGCACCGCCGCCCAATCGATACCCTATTGACCGGTTTTTTGATGGGTGTACTCATGGACTGGCACTATGAAACCAATGGCATTCACACAGCAGCTACTACCCTGCTGGCATTTATTCAACCGCAGGCGCTCCGGCTGCTGGCATCGAGTAGCGGTAATGAAACGGAAAGTATCGAACGCCTGAGTCCGCAACTTACCGGCACGCTCCCATTCTTGGCATATGCTCTTCTGCTGCTGTTTATCCATCATCTGGTGTTGTTTATGCTGGAAGGGGCAGGCAGTGAGTTGTCGTGGTGGTTCATTCTGTTGCGTGCTGCGGCAAGCACTTTCTTTACCGCAACGGTTGTTTACTTATTTGGGCGCATGGCTGCTTCTAAAACAGGCTGACGTATGCAATTAGAGGGACGGAAATATTTGTTTTATACGCTTTTTGTTTTGACAGGCTTGGTGTTTGCCGTGCGGCTTTTTTTTCTGCAACTGGTCGATGATTCTTACAAAGAAGCGGCCAACCGCAATGTGGTGGAACGTTTGATTGAACAGCCCCACCGGGGACTCATCTACGACCGCAACGGCAAGCTGATTGTGTACAACGAGCCGGTCTATGACCTCATGCTGATTCCTTATGACTTCAAGGGGGTGGATACCGCCTCTTTTTGCCGGCTTACCGGCTTATCGAAGGCGGAGTTGATCAAGCGTATTCGCAAAATACCCAACCCACGCAAAGGGGGCGTAATCATCCCTCAGCTGAGCCGCCGGGAATATGCACGCCTGCAAGAGCTTTTATCCGAATACAAAGGAATATATGTGCAGGCGCGCTCGGTGCGTGTGTACCCTCATCAAAGCCTTGCCAATGCGTTGGGGTATATTGCCGAAATCAGCCCGCGGGAGCTGGAAAAAGACACCGCCGGTTACTATCAACAAGGGGACTACGTGGGCAAAAGCGGCATAGAGGCTTTTTATGAGCCGTACTTACGAGGCGAGAAAGGCATACGCTATGTAGTAAAAAACAACTTCAACCAAATTGTCGGCTCTTATAAAGAAGGGGCATTGGACAAGGCCCCTCGTGCCGGCAGCGAGCTGGTAGCTTCCATAGACTTGGATTTGCAAGCCTATGGCGAGTTGCTTATGAGCAACAAAACGGGCGCCATTGTGGCTATTGAACCGGCCACGGGCGAAGTGCTGGCTTTGATTTCAGCCCCTTCTTACGACCCTAACCTGCTCAGTGGTCCCAAGCTGTCGACCCACTTCGCCGAGCTGCTGCGCGACCCGCGCAAGCCCCTCTACAACCGGGCCATACAGTCACGCTATCCGCCGGGCTCCACTTTTAAAACCGTGCAGGCACTCATAGGGCTTCAAACCGGTGCCTTGCACCTTTACGATTACCTGCCTTGCAACCAAAGCTTGGTGGGCTGCCACGGGCACCCCTCGCCCACCAATGTAGTGAGCTCTATTCGCCACTCCTGCAACCCCTTTTACTACTTGGCTTTCCGCCGCGTGATACTTCAAGGCGGCGATGACTTTGAAACCATTGTTAAAAACTACAATCAATGGCGGCAATACGTGGAACGCTTCGGCTTTGGCAGGCGCCTGGGCATAGACATTGCCAACGAAGGCAAAGGCTACATCCCTGATGTAGGCTACTTCAACCGCATGTATGGCGAAGGGCGCTGGGGCTTCTCCAACATTTATTCTTTGAGTATAGGGCAAGGCGAAATAGGCGTTACTCCGCTCCAAATGGCCAACTTGGCCGCCATTATTGCCAACCGGGGCTACTACTACCCGCCGCACCTAATAAAAGAAGTGCGCGAGCTGGGCGGCCCCTTGCCTGCCTACAGGCAAAAACAAACCATTCCCGTCGATACGTCTTACTTTACCCCCATTATCGAGGGCATGGAAATGGCATTCAAAGCAGGGACCGTATCATGGCAGGCGCACTTGCCCCCGGACAAGCAGCACATAGTCATTTGCGGCAAGACGGGCACCGTGCAAAACCCCCACGGCGAAGACCACGCCACCTTCATAGCCTTTGCCCCCAAAGAAAAGCCCCAAATAGCCATTGCAGTGTATGTAGAAAATGCAGGTTTCGGTGGCGTATGGGCGGCAACCATCGCCAGCTTGATGATAGAAAAATATCTGACCGGCGAAGTAAGCCGTAAAGAGCTGGAAAAAACAACGATTCAAAAAACCTTTTCACCCAAAAAGCATCCATAACCGTGAGAAACCAAACGCTGCGATATATTGACTGGCTCACCGTATTTTTATATGCGGCCTTGGTACTCATAGGCTTGTTGAGTATCTACTCGGCGGTATATGCCCCACAGGACCCCAAACCTATTTACTCACTCACGCATGCAGCCGGCAAGCAGCTGCTATGGATTGGGGGCACTTTGCTCATTATCACGGTTATTTTTTTTATGGATTACCGTTTGTTCGAGTCTTTGGGGTACATAGCCTATGGCGTGGGGGTGCTGCTGCTGGCACTGGTATTGGTCTTTGGTGTCAAAATTGGCGGGGCAAGGGCATGGTTCGACTTCGGGGGCATTCGCCTGCAGCCGGCTGAGTTTGCGAAAGTGTTCACCTCCTTGGCTTTAGCCAAATATCTGAGCAACAAAGAGGTGAGGCTTAACCGCTGGCGCGACCTGTTGATTGCCTTCGGCATCATAGGATTGCCGGCGCTGCTCATCTTGTTGCAGCCGGATGCCGGCTCCACACTCGTCTTTGCTGCCTTTGTGTTGGTTATGTTTCGCGAGGGGCTTTCGCCGCTCTTTCTCATTATTCCCGCTTTGTTTGGGCTCACTTTTGTATTGGCACTGGTCATACAGCCCATCAGTTACCTTTTGTTTGCTTTTTTGGTTTTGGCCGCACTACTCATCGCCCTGTTGAGCTACCTCAACAAAGGCTTTTCTTTTAAGCTGCTTTTGGTGGTTGGCATTCCCACGCTTATTCTTATGGGCTTTGCCACCAGTGTTGACACCATCTTTCAGTCAGACAAGATATTGAAGCCGCACCAAAAAGAACGTATTTTGGTATTGATTGACGAAAACATTGACAAAGAGGCGCGGCGCTCACGTTACAACCTGCAGCAGTCGAAAATAGCCATTGGATCCGGGGGTTTTGCCGGCAAAGGCTACCTGCAAGGTACCCAAACCAAGTTCAACTTCGTGCCGGAACAACAAACCGACTTCATATTTTGTACCATTGGCGAAGAGTTTGGATGGCTGGGCAGCATGACCCTCATCACCCTTTTTGTGGCACTCATGTCGCGCATCGTGTACATAGCCGAACGCCAAAAGCTGCGTTTTGCCCGCATCTATGGCTATTGTGTGGCTTCTATTCTGTTTATGCACTTTACCCTCAACCTCGCCATGACCATGGGCTTATTCCCGGTAGTAGGCATTCCCCTGCCATTTATTTCTTATGGTGGCTCTTCCTTGTGGGCTTTTAGTACGTTATTGTTTATCTTGCTTAAATTAGACGCTCATAGAAATCAAATCTTCTGGACATGAAACGACGCATACAAGCATCGCTCTGTTTTATTCTCACTCATTGGCTTTTGTCATTCTTCTTTTTTGCAAATACAAGCATTGCCCAACAACTGCCTTTTGGCAAAGGAAAAGCAGCTGCGGGGAAGCAGTACGTACTGGCTTTTTACAATGTAGAGAACCTGTTTGACATTTATAACGACCCCGCCACCCAAGACGATGACTTCACTCCCGGCGGACGCTTGCAGTGGACAAAAGAGCGTTATCAAACCAAACTGAAAAATATATCGACCATTATTTCCCGTATAGAAAGCTATGCTCCCGACATACTGGGGCTTTGTGAGATAGAAAACAAACAGGTGCTCGAAGACCTGCTAAACACCGACTACCTGCGGTTCAAAGACTATGGCATTGCCCATTATGACTCGCCCGATGAGCGGGGCATCGACGTGGCACTCTTATACAAGCGCTATGCTTTCAAGCCCTTGGTCACCAAGGCTTATCCGGTCAATATAGCCGGCGACAAGACACGCGACATACTGCTGGTTTCCGGCATATTGGGCGGCAAAGACACCCTGCATGTTTTGGTGTGTCATTTTCCATCCCGCAGTGGTGGTTTGGAAGCAAGTGCCCCCAAACGCATGGAAGCCGCCCGCACCGTGCGCTTAATCATAGAGGCGATTCGTGCCGGTGACCCCGATGCCAACATAGTAGTGATGGGCGACTTCAACGATGAGCCCACCGACGCCAGCATATGGGACGGCCTGAAGGCACGCCCCCACTCTTTCGACCTGGCAAGCGATGAGCTCTACAACGCCATGGGCGTGCTCGATTACCTGCAAGAAGGCAGCTATTGCTACCGGGGCAACTGGCAAATGCTCGACCAAATCATATTGTCGCCCCCCTTGGTGAACCCGGGCAACCGCCTGCATTACAAGATAGGCAGCGCCCGCATCTTCAACCCTGATTATATGCGTGAAAAAAACGGGGAATATCAGGGCTACCCGCTACGCACCTATGCCGGCGATAAGTATTTGGGCGGATACAGCGACCATTTCCCCGTGTACATTATTCTTGAACAAGTGCAAACGACTCCATGAAAATATACAAGTTCATACAGAAAGGCAGTGAACACCCCAACTATTGCGAAGACTTTTTGTTGGACCTCCCCCTGGGGCGCTCCTTTTATTTTGGCGCCGTCATCGACGGCTGCTCTTCGGGCTATGACAGCCAGTTCAGTGCTGCCCTTTATGGCAAACTGCTGCGAAAGGTGGTAAAAGCCATCCCCTTCGGCCAGGCAGAGCACCGGCAAACAGAGCAGTACGTGCGCGAAGTGATGACACAGTTTGTAAAGGAACTGAAGTCGATACAAAAACGGCTTCAACTGGAAATAAACGAACTGCTGGCCACTTTTGTATTGATGTTTTACAGCGAAGAGCTCCACGAAGCTTTTTTGCTGGTTTCCGGCAATGGCGTGCTGTGTATAGATGGCGAAATCACTGAAATAGAAGCGCAGTCAGAGATGGACTACCTGGCTTATCACTTGTCCCGCTTCTCTTTTGACAAGTGGTATGACCGCCACACCTACCGCTTAAAGATAGACAAACCGCAAGACATTACCATTTCTACCAATGGCATAGAAACCATTTCATCGCCTCAACTGGGCTTCGAAAGCGATGCCTTCGACATCATTCACTATTTGTTCATAGACAACACCTATGATTACATGCCTACCATGCTTCAGCGTAAATTTGCCCAACTGGCCGATGAATATCACTGTGTTCCTACGGACGATATTGCCATCATTCGTGCAAAATTTTAGATTAAGCCCCAAAAAACATTGAAACAGCACTCCCTATGACGCCCCCCATTACTTTCAACCCGGGACCCGCACAAGTCTATGGTTTTCTGCACGAGGCACTACAAGATGCCTACAGGCAGGGCATTTTGAGCTTGCCTCACCGCAGCAAAGACTTCGAAGCCATAGTGGTTCGTTGCCGGCAACTGATGCAACAAAAACTTGACCTGCCGTCCGGCTACCGTCTGTTGTTTCTGTCGTCGGCTACAGAAGCGTGGGAAGTCATCGCGCAGTCGCTCATACGAGCACACAGCACCCACCTGTTCAGCGGCGCTTTTGGCGAGCGTTGTTTTACCTACACCCGGCATCTGCACCCCCAAGCAACGGGCCTGTCTTTCGGCATTGACCAAGACCCGGGCACCCTGCTGGATGCCATCCCTGCCGAAAGCGAACTGATTGCGCTGACCCACAACGAAACATCGAACACAACCGCCCTGCCCACATCTTTTTTGGAAAAAGTGCGCCGCACTTTCCCCGAAGCGCTCATTTCGGTCGATGCCACCTCTTCGATGGGGGGCGTGTTGCTCCCCTGGCAGCAGGCAGACATATGGTATGCCTCGGTGCAAAAATGCTTTGGCCTGCCCGCCGGCCTGGGCGTAATGTGTTTGTCGCCCCAAGCGGTCGAGCGCGTGCGGCAAATTGGCGAGCGGGGGCGCTATAACAGCCTCTCCTACCTGCTTGAGAAAATGGAAAACAACCAAACCACCTACACCCCCAATGTGCTGAATATATACTTGCTGATGCGTGTGCTCGAGTACATTCCGCATATTGTGGAAATTGACCTGCGGCTGCGCCAACGGGCTAAAGAGTGGTACCGATTTTTGGAAGAGCACCCCCAATGGCAACCGCTGGTGCAACGGGCAGACAACCGTTCGGTAAGTGTGTTGGGCGTGCAGGGCTCGCCGCAGCAAATACAAGCCTTCAAACAACATGCACTTGCACAGGGCATACACATAGGCAACGGATACGGACCATGGAAAGCCGGCAGCTTCCGTATTGCCAATTTTCCGGCTATTCCCGACGCCCATTTTCAGCAGCTATCAGAAGTTTTTTCTACCTTTCAAACAGCTTAAACCAACCTTTCATCCTCAAAACACGAATACAACAGCTATGGAACACATTCACTGGAAAGATGTAGTCACCGTCTCTTTGGTTCTGTTCTCTGTCATTGACATCTTAGGTTCAATTCCCATCATCATTGACCTGCGCAAAAAAGCCGGCGAGCTGCATGCCGCCAAAGCCACCCTCGTAGCCGGCTTGATTATGGTCGTATTCCTCTATTACGGCGATATTTTGTTGCACTTCCTGGGCGTGGACATTCAGTCGTTCTCCATTGCCGGTTCCATCATCATCTTTTTAATAGGCATGGAGATGGTGCTGGGGGCGCATTTCTTCAAAGACACCGGCGATGCCAAGACGTCGGCTATAGTGCCTTTGGCTTTTCCGCTGATTGCCGGAGCCGGCACCATGACCACCCTCATCTCCTTACGTGCCGAATATGAACGGGTAGTCATTCTCATAGGTATTGTTGTGAACCTTGTGTTGGTATATATCGTGCTGAAAGCCTCGGGATGGCTCGAAAAGCGCCTGGGCATAGCCGGTGCCAACATTCTCCGGAAAGTATTTGGTATATTGCTCTTAGCCATTGCCATCAAAATATTCAAAAGCAACATACATTACTTTATTCCCGCACAAGCCTCTTAAAACACATGTCACCACAAGGAATCATAGAAATTTACACCGACGGGGCGTCTTTGGGCAACCCGGGTCCCGGGGGCTACGGCATCGTGATGCGCTATAAGCAGCACGAGAAGGAGCTGGCCAAGGGCTTCCGTCTTACCACCAACAACCGCATGGAACTGCTGGCTGTCATCGATGCCCTCAAGCAAATCAAAGGCAGCGGCTGGCAAGTGGTTGTTTACTCCGACTCGCAATATATAGTCAATGCCATAGAAAAAGGGTGGTTAAAGAAATGGCAACAGCGCGGGTTCAAAAATACCGCCAATGCCGACCTGTGGAAGCAGCTGCTGCCCCTCTTGCAAAAGCACCGGGTGCGCTTTGTGTGGGTCAAAGGGCATGCAGGCCACCCCGAAAACGAGCGCTGCGACCACCTGGCCGTGCAGGCTGCCCGCAACAGCAGCCTCCATATAGACCAAGCCTATGAAGACAGCCTCAATAACCAAAATGCTTAAAAGCGGATACCAATATACACTATGGAACTGTTGATATTTTACGCCTTATTCACCTTGCTCACTTCATTCCTTTGCTCTTTGCTGGAAGCTTCTCTTTTGAGCGTTCCCGAATCATTCGTAGAAATGAAGCTGCAAGAAGGCAAAGCCTATGCCCGTCATCTGAAAGCCATGAAAACGGACATAGACCGCCCCTTGGCTGCCATTCTTTCGCTCAACACCATTGCCAACACCATTGGGGCATCCGGTGTGGGCGTGCAAGCCAATGTGCTCTTTCCCGAGGTGTCGCCCCTTATTTTTTCGGGCGGCCTCACCATCGCCATCCTCGTGTTTTCGGAAATCATACCCAAAACCATCGGCGCCAGCTATGCACAGCACATAGCCGCTTTTGCCGTGGGAGCCATCCGTGTCATTACCTTGCTCATGTCGCCGCTGGTCTGGATGAGCGGTTTCATTACCCGCCTGCTCAAACGCAACAAACAACAAAGTGTATTTAGCCGGGCAGAGTTTTTTGCCATGACACAGGTGGGCGCCAAAGAAGGCATTTTCCGTAAGGAAGAATTTCAAATTATCAAAAACCTGCTACATCTCAACAGCATTCGCGTGTCCGACATCATGACCCCACGCACGGTGATGGTGGCTGCCGACGAAAGCACTTCCATTCAAGACTTTTACAACAAACACCCCAAGCTGCGCTTCTCGCGCATTCCCGTCTTTCATGAAAACATAGACAACATCACCGGTTATGTATTGAAAACCGAAATGCTCGAACACCTCATCCGGCAAAAAGGCAATGAACCTTTGGCTTCGCTGAAAAGGGAGATCATTTTCATCCATGATACGCTAACCTTACCGGAGATATTTAACAAATTTATGCAAGAGCGGGAACACATCGCCATCGTAGTGGACGAGTACGGCGGTGTGGCCGGCCTTGTTACCATGGAGGATTGCGTAGAGACCCTCCTGGGCACCGAAATCATGGACGAGCTGGACAACATAGAAGACCTTCAGCAGTGGGCACGCAAAAGCTGGGAGCAGCGTGCCGCCCGTTTCGGTATCCGGGACACTACGCCCCCACCACCTGAAACCTAAAAAACAACTGTATCATGGACAACTCAATGAAGGAAAAAAAGAAAGCCCTGCGCAAGAAGCTCGAAGAGGCCATGTTGGAAGTGCTTGCCCAAGAAAACGACTACATAGCCGGGCAGTTGAAAGAAGAAGTAAAAGCCGCTGCCAAACGGCTGACCAAGCACTATGCCAAAGAGCATGAAAAACTTACGGCGCTGCAAGAAGAAGCCATACGCGAAGCCAAAGAGAAGCTGTATGAGCAGGCCCGGCAAAAAGTAAAAGAAGATACGGAAGCACAGGAAATCAATATGGAAATCACCTTCGACCTGGAAGAGCTGATAGCCAAAAAGCTGCCTCACTTAAAAGACTTTATAGAAGAAGCCTTCCGCCGGCCCGGGCACAAACAAACAAGACCTACCCACCCGGTAGAAGAGCTGCGTCAGCTGCAGGAAGAACTGCAAAATACCCTGCAAGAAGTTCTTATAGGCATTTTTCAAACCGCCAAAAAACCACAGACGAATGACTCCAAACCAACCGATGAGAAAGGAGCCCCCACCGGCGATTAAATGCCGCATTCAAACGGCTTTGCCCGAGCATTTGGACCTGCTCGTTGCCTTTCAGCAGGCAATGGCAAAGGAAAGCGAAGGCATGGAGCTTTTGCAAAAAACACTGTATGAAGGCATCAAAGCCGTTTTGGAGAACCCTGCCAAAGGCAAATACTACATTGCCCTGCACGGCGACGAGGTCGTGGGCTGCATGATGCACACCTATGAATGGAGCGACTGGCGCAATGCCTACGTTATATGGATTCAATCGGTGTATGTAAAGCCCGAATACCGCCGGCGCGGGGTGTTCCGCCAGTTCTATGCCTTCACCCAAAAGCAAGTGGCCGAAAGTAGCCAGTTCTGCGGCATACGCCTCTATGTAGAACAAAACAACGAAGCAGCCATAGCCACCTACCGTTCGTTGGGCATGGACGACGGGCACTACCGCCTGTTCGAGTGGATGCCCTGAGACCGCACCTATAAGCAGACTATGGGCACTGCCCTTAGCGCACACACAAGCATCCGGCTCAAACGAAACAAAGCAAAGCGCAACCTGTCATCTCGAACCTCACGTAAGCTTGTCATCTTGAACGAGCGCAACGAGTGAAAGAGCTCAATCCCGCCAAACCACAAGAAGCAAAAGAGATTTCTCGCTTACGCTCGAAATGACAAAGGGGGATGCTCGAAATAACAAAAGAGAAAACAACAAGCGAAAGACACAAAGAGGCTTGGTAGAAGAAAAGCGGCATAACAAAGAAAGGACGGCAACACATAAGCACAGCTTGTCATCTCGAACAAGCGAAGTGAGTGAGCGATCTCAATCCCGCCAAACCACAAAAAGCGAAAAAGATTTCTCGCTTGCGCTCGAAATGACAAAGGAAAGAAGAGCCCGAAAGGACAAAAAATAAAAAGGAAGAACCACAGCGGCTCTTCCTTTTATCTTTTTATGCAAGCGGCACTTATACCGACGCCTTCAATACGCCCAGCTCCTGCCCCACTTCCACAAAAGCGCGAATAGCTTTGTCGAGGTGCTCTTGCTCGTGGGCTGCCGACAACTGCACGCGGATGCGCGCCTGCCCTTTGGGCACCACCGGATAGAAGAAGCCTATCACATAAATGCCTTTATCCAGCAGGCGGTCAGCAAACTTTTGCGCCAACACGGCATCGTAGAGCATGATAGGCACGATGGGGTGTTCGCCCGGCTTGATGTCGAAGCCGGCTTCGGTCATCTTTTGACGGAAGTAGCGGGTGTTGCGCTCCAGCTTGTCGCGCAGCTCGGTGGTCTCGCTCAGCAAATCGAACACGGCAATGGAAGCACCCACGATGGCCGGCGCCAAAGCATTGGAAAACAGATAGGGGCGCGAACGCTGCCGCAGCATTTCGATGATTTCTTTGCGTCCGGAAGTAAAGCCGCCGGAAGCCCCGCCCAAGGCTTTGCCCAGGGTGCCGGTGATGATATCGATACGCCCCATTACGTTGCGGTACTCATGGGTGCCGCGTCCGGTCTTGCCCATGAAACCGGTGGCATGGCATTCGTCTATCATCACCAGGGCATCGTATTTTTCTGCCAGGTCACATATTTTATCCAATTGAGCGATGGTGCCATCCATAGAGAAAACGCCGTCGGTAACGATGATACGGAAGCGGGCGCTTTGGGCTTCCTGCAGCTTGGCTTCGAGGTCGGCCATGTCATTGTGTTTGTAGCGGAAACGCTGCGCCTTGCACAAGCGCACGCCATCGATGATGGAGGCGTGGTTCAGCTCGTCGGAAATGATGGCATCTTCGGGACCAAAGAGCGGCTCGAACACCCCACCGTTGGCATCGAAAGCGGCGGCATAGAGTATGGTGTCTTCGGTGCCCAAGAAAGTCGATATTTTTTCTTCCAACTCTTTGTGTATGTCTTGCGTGCCACAAATAAACCGCACCGAAGACATGCCGAAGCCATGGGTGTCGATGGCGCGCTTGGCGGCTTCTATCACCTTGGGATGCGACGAAAGCCCCAGGTAGTTGTTGGCACAGAAGTTCAGCACCTTGCGCCCGTCTTTCAGGGTGATTTCGGCTCCTTGGGGCGAGCTGATGATGCGCTCTTCTTTGAAGAGGCCTGCCTCGCGAATCGATTGCAGTTCTTTTTGCAGATGTTCTTGTATTTTTCCGTACATGGTTTATGGTTCGGTTTATGTTGAAGATGCAACAAGCGGGAAACGGCGGCGCAGACGGTTGAAAAGAAACTTCTTTTGGGCATCGAAGCTCTGCGGGCTCATCTCCTGCCACAGCGCCTGCCACTCGTTCCAGAGCTCCGGCATGTGCTGCTTCAAAGCCGCCACGTCTATTTTCTTCTTTTGCAGAAACTCTTCCAAGCTTAGCTGCTGCGCCTCTGCCATGAAATTACTCAATTTTTACTTTATAAAATGCTAACTTTGCACAAACTTAAAGAAATTTTTAAGACAACCTATCTCCTATGGCACAAGATAATATACTCGTCATTGGCGCAGCCGGGCAATTGGGCACCGAACTGGTGGCCGGCTTACAGGACATCTACGGCGAAGCCCACGTGGTGGCTTCCGACGTGCGCGACCCCGACGAAAGACGCAAGCAGTTGTTCCCGCTCTTCGAAAAGCTGGACGTGCTCAACACCAAAGCCCTTGCCGAGGTGATTCAAAAGTATAAGATTACGCAGATTTACCATCTGGCCGCCATGCTGTCGGCAACGGGGGAAAAACACCCCAAGCATGCCTGGCAGCTGAACATGCAAGGCTTGCTCAATGTGCTGGATGCCGCCATAGAGTTCAATATTGCCAAAGTGTATTGGCCCAGCTCCATTGCCGTTTTTGGTCCTACTACCCCCCGCCAAAACACACCGCAGCACTGCTCCATGGAACCTACCACCGTGTATGGCATCAGCAAGCAAGCCGGCGAAAACTGGTGCCAATATTATTTTCAGCGCTGGGGCGTGGACGTGCGCAGCCTGCGCTACCCGGGGCTCATCGGCTATAAGTCCATGCCCGGGGGCGGCACTACCGACTATGCCGTGGAAATTTACCACAAAGCCCTCTTCCAAAAACATTACGTTTGCTTTTTGAAGGAAGACACCTACCTGCCCATGATGTATATGGAAGATGCCGTGCGTGCCACCCTCGAACTGATGCATGCCGATACGGATAAAATCAAAGTGCGCACCAGCTACAACCTGCACGGCATGAGTTTCTGCCCGCGCGAAATTGCCGCTTCCATTCAAAAACACATTCCCGACTTCACCATAGAATACCAACCCGACTTCCGCCAAGCCATTGCCGACTCGTGGCCACAAAGCATCGACGACAGCGCCGCGCGCCAAGACTGGGGCTGGCAACCGGCCTACGACCTGGACCGTATGACCGAAGTCATGCTCAGTAACATCAAGATAGGCATGGAAAAAGGCGAAATTATTTGAGTGCAGGCAAGAAATGGCACCCCGGAAGCTGCCCCCGGTAAGTGGCAGCTTTTATTGGTTATGGGGCAAAAAATTTGTGCCGCCCAAACGAAAACCCTTTCTTTGCAGCAGCAAACAACTAAAAAGAAACGGGGCATGGAATCTTTTTTCATTGAACACTTTGGCATCACCTCCGAACAGTTTCGTTGGTTTGTGTTGCCTGCCATGATTTTTTTGGCGCGGGTCAGCGATGTGTCCATTGCCACCGTGCGCATTATGTTTGTGATGAACGGTAAGCGGGGCACCGCCACTTTTTTGGGCTTCTTCGAGTCGCTCATATGGCTGCTGGCCATAGGGCAAATTTTTCAATACATAGACAACCCCATTTCTTATGTAGCCTATGCGGGGGGCTATGCCACCGGCACCTTTGTGGGCATGCTCATCGAAGGCAAGCTGGCAGTGGGCAAGCTCATTGTGCGGGCTATTTTGCCGGAACTGAGCGCCGAGCTGTTGGCAGCACTCAGCAGCGAAGGGTTCGGTTATACGCTGGTGGATGCCCGCGGCAGCCGCGGCAATGTAAAAATCCTTTTTTCAGTGGTAGAACGCAAACGCCTGCCCCGTTTCATTAACCGGCTGTGCCACTACCACCCCAAAGCCTTCTATACGGTAGAACAGGTGCGCGCCGCACAGGAAGGCATCTTTCCCACCACGGCAAGCCACAGCCCGGTGGTCAGCATCTTGCGTGGGCTCACCAAACGGAAATAGTTTTATGAGTGTTTCTTTTTTTACCACAGAGGGGCACAGAGAGGCACAGAGTATAATTCTTTCCTCTGTGGCGCTCCGTGTCCTCCGTGGTGAGTGTTCCTTTTTCTTTACCACAGAGAGACACAGAGAGGCACTGAGTATAATTCTTTATAATTCTTTTCTCTGTGCTACTCCGTGACCTCTGTGGTGAGTGTTATCTTTTCTTTACCACAGAGAGACACAGAGGGGC